>NZ_UNRC01000001.1 GCF_900537065.1 Sphingorhabdus sp. Alg239-R122
GTGTTGGCGTCCGCGTGGTCGAGGGTAACCGGACCCGTATTCAGAATTTTGAAGGCGTGTGCATCGCACGTACCAATCGCGGCATGGGTTCCAACTTTACCGTTCGTAAAATTTCGTTCGGCGAAGGCGTAGAACGTGTATTTCCGCTTTATTCACCAAATGTGGACACGATTACAGTTGTTCGCCGCGGTGTTGTCCGCCGTGCGAAACTTTACTATCTGCGTGGTCGCACCGGTAAGCGTGCCCGTATCGCCGAACGCCGTGATACCCGCACCGTGGCAGAAAAAACCACACAGAAGAAGATTACAGAAACGGAAGCCGCAGAGGCTTAAGTCCCGTACATCTGTTCGTACATGAACAAGAAAGGCGGGCCGCACGGTTCGCCTTTTTTTTACCTGAAATCTGCAAATAAGCTGGAGTAGTACATGGGTTATAAAGTCGCAGTTGTGGGCGCGACCGGCAATGTCGGACGCGAAATGCTGAACATTCTGGCTGAACGCGAATTTCCAGCGGACGAGATCGCCGCTGTAGCATCGTCGCGTTCGACCGGTATGGACGTTGAATTCGGCGAAACGGGTAAGATGCTCAAGGTCAAGAACATCGAGCATTTTGACTTTTCCGGCTGGGATATAGCCCTGTTCGCGGCAGGTTCAGGCCCAACGAAAGAATATGCGCCCAAAGCCGCTGCTGCTGGCTGTGTGGTAATCGACAACAGCTCGCTTTACCGCATGGATCCCGATGTGCCGCTGATCGTGCCAGAGGTGAACCCTGAAGCGATTGATGGCTATAAAAAACGCAATATCATCGCTAACCCGAACTGTTCGACCGCGCAGATGGTCGTGGCGCTTAAACCGTTGCATGATGCGGCGAAAATCAAGCGTGTGGTGGTATCGACTTACCAGTCTGTTTCCGGTTCGGGTAAAGGCGGCATGGATGAGCTGTTTGAACAGTCCCGCGACATTTTTGTGGGCGACCAGGCAACGCCGAAACAGTTTACCAAGCAAATTGCGTTCAATGTGATACCGCATATTGACGTTTTCCTGGACGATGGTTCGACCAAGGAAGAATGGAAAATGGTGGTCGAAACCAAGAAGATCATGGGTGCGCAGATCAAACTCACCGCGACATGCGTGCGTGTGCCGGTATTTGTGGGACACTCGGAATCGATCAATATCGAGTTCGAGGAAGAACTGTCCGCAAAAGACGCGAGCAAGATCCTGCGTGAGGCCCCTGGGATCATGCTGGTCGATAAGCGCGAAGACGGCGGCTATGTGACCCCGGTTGAATGTGTCGGCGACAGCGCGACCTATATCAGCCGCGTGCGCGAGGATCCGACCGTGGAAAACGGCCTCAATATCTGGTGCGTCAGCGACAACCTGCGCAAAGGCGCGGCGCTCAATGCGGTGCAGATTGCGGAGCTGTTGGGACGCAAGCATCTGCAGAAGGGGTAGGGTGGGGCGATGTCGGCTTTATTTTGACAGCGAATATTAGAAATGTGAAGTCATAGCGAGTATTGATAGCCTATAATGTCACGGCTTTTGATCTAACTCATTGTGCCTATAGCGAGGACAGCCGGTTGATCAATCGATCATGGAATTCCGGATTTGCATCTGCCGCGAGGCAGAGAAAAATGCCTGTCAGGGCCTGCACACGAAATCCTTCGAGGTCGAAATATCCATGGACCCAATCCTGACGAGCGAGCCGGTAGCTTCCATAAATCTGCCGTCCCAATTGTTCGGCAGATATGTTGCCTAAAAGCAGGCCGGCGGACTGCGCGGCACTGCACGCATCGATGGGTAACTGAACCGACCGCGCAAATATTCCGGACCCGGAACTCTGTTCAAAAAGCCCGCTCCTGTCACCGGCAATAAAGGCGGCCCGGTAATAATCCTCATCCTTGGCAAATAGCTCCGCCAGATCCTGGATCTGCTGCTCAAATGCCGCTTCCACATCATCCAGACTATTGCGGTTTTGCACTTCCAGCAGTTTTTCTACCAACTCCTCTATAATCACGGAGAGGATTTCTTCCTTCCCGCCTATAAGATTGTAGATGGTAGGAACGGTCAGGTTTGCACGTGTAGCCAAGTCGCGCAGCTTCAGCGCTTCAAAACCGTGACCCGCGATAACAGCGCGCGCATGCGACAGGATGCGCTGCTTGCGTTTTTCCTTGTTTATTTCACGGGCCGAGCCGCTTTGGGGCAATGTCATCTGTCGCATACGATACTCTATAGATTGATAACGGGGTTGACTCAAGATTTTAACGTCGTTAAAAAGTTAAACAACGTTAAAAGTTTGTAGGAGAAGATTCATGGCCAAGTTTGACTTCACGCGATCAATTGAAGTTTGTGCTGCGCACTATGGTGATGAGGCTGATGAGGTAAAAGACTATATGTATGGCGGTCTGGACAGGGCGTTATCGCTTGGCAATCGCGGGCTCATCCGTTTCAATGAAGATGGCTCGCTGCATCAGGATATTCTCGACGCCTATTTCAAAAATGGCTTTTATGTCTTTGAAAGGGTAATCGGCGAACAGGAACTTGCCGACATTGAAGCAGATTTGGTTGATTTGCGCAGCCGCTTCCCGACCCATCCAGGTTCAGACGTGGATTCGCAGGGGCGTCAGGCCATTGGCGTGGGCTGCAAGGCCCCTGGTCTTACCTGGAGCAAGCCTCTCAGCGATCCGCTTGGCGGAACACAGATTGCCAATGGCCGTCATCAGGTGAAATTGAAGGAACTGGATGCGGCCGAAGGCGCGCCGGAAGCAGCGCCGTTCATTCTTTTGGGGTCTCTCCAATTTTCCGACGCTGCCATGCGTACCTATGGTCACCCCGACCTTTTAAGGGTAGCTGCTGCCGTCAATGGTGAGGATTTTGCACCTTTTAACGAGGTGCTTTTTATCAAGGATCCGGGCCTTGGTGCTGCTGTTTCCTGGCATCAGGATGGTGACACTCATTGGGACAATCCCGACTTTGACGAGAATATCCATGGCTTTAACTTTATGGCGCAGGCCTATGGAAGTTCTCCTGTAAATGGCGTCTGGGTTGTTCCCGGCACACATAAGTTGGGCAAAATGGACATCACTCAGATGGTCGAGGATTCGGGCAGCGAGCGGCTGAAAGATGCAGTGCCGATTGTCTGCGCGCCGGGCGATGTCATTATGTGCAACCGTCAGCTGGTTCACGGCTCCTTTGCCAATACCGGCTTCGAACCGCGCCTGACGATCAATTTCGGTTTCCACAAACGCTCATCGGTCCTCGACGTCGAAGGCGCAGGTATTCACAGCCCTGTTGCCACGTACGACAAAGATGTCATCAAGGAGCGTTCGAAAGTGATTGGTTATGCGATTGATGCGCGGCAACAGAAATATCCGAATGAAAAACCCTATAGCTATAAGCCCTTTGAGGCAACCGGCGAAAATTATGCCTGGAATCCCGAGGCGAAGGCCAGTCTTAAAGACTATAACCTGCTCGACCTGAGCATCTGAACAGCAGCATTTTTCGGTCCATCTTGCACGTATTTGAAGGAACATCTCCGTGACAAATCCAACCAAAGTTCTGGCGATGCATCCGGGGATGCAAGGCCTGTTTCCAAACAAGCCCGATCACTGGGAGTTTGTTGATACAAACGGCGATGTGGAAAAAACAATTGCGGAGATGGGCGGAGACGTCGAAATTCTACTCTCGGCGAGCGTCGAAAAGCTCGACAAGGCGATGCTAGATTGTTTTCCAAATCTGAAAATGATCGCATCGATTTCTGCCGGATTCAACAATGTCGATCTGGAAGAATGCAAGGCGCGGGAAATTGCCGTCACCAATGCTCCCGGCCTTAACTCGGGCGATGTTGCCGATGTTGCCGTCACCATGTTAACCTCGCTACTGTTGAGAATTCCTCAAAACCATTACTATATCATGTCGGATCAATGGGTGACCAAGAACGGTCCTATTCGGCATTCAATGCGCGGCATGCCCATTGGGATTGTCGGTTTGGGCTCGATTGGCAAGGAGGTTTTCAAACGCCTTGAGCCGTTCGGCATGGACATCAAATGGTGGGGTCCGAGGAGAAAATCTGAAATTTCAATTCCATACGTTTCTTCGCTAAGTGAACTAGTGAAACAAAGCCGGGGCCTAATTGTATGTTGCCGTCCCGATCAATCCACACATCATCTGATAAATAGGGAAATGCTGGATCAACTCGGCAGTGACGGTGTGATCGTGAATGTGTCGAGAGGAACCGTTGTTGATGAACGGGCGCTGATTTTTGCGCTAAACTCGAAGCGAATAGGCGGTGCCGGACTTGATGTGTTTGACCCTGAACCAACAAATAGTGCCAAATGGGTAGATGTGCCCAACATCATTCTGTCTCCACATCAGGGCGGGACGACCTATGAAACTCTGTTTGCACAAGCACAGTTGGCGCAAAACAATATCGAGAATTTCCTGGACGAGAAACCGCTGCTTTCCAGTGTTCTTGATTATGATGTGTTGGAAGAAGCATCCAGATAAGGGGCTAACCAATGTCCCCTTCTGCGCCAAGCATAGACATTCGGCTTGCGTTTTGCGGTGATACCGGTCCAATAAAGTTGGATGACACACACAGCCGAACTCTTCTGGTCCTTCCGTTCCCCATACAGTTACCTTGCTACGCGGCGCTATGTGGAACTGACCGAAAAATACGACCTCGATATCACGCTGAGCCCGGTCTATCCACTTGCGATCCGTCAGCCTGACTTTTTTGAAAAAAACCATCCGAACTGGCTGGGTTATACCATGCGCGATATGGTGCGGGTGGCGCAGTTTTATGGCATTCCGTTTGCCGTGCCCAACCCTGACCCGATTGTGCAAAACATGATGACGCGGGAGATTGCGGAAGAGCAGCCTTATATCTTCCGCCTCACACGGTTGGGGCAGGCGGCAAAGCGGGCAGGGCGTAGTCTCGCCTTCGCACATGAAGTATCACAGCTGATCTGGGGCGGTGTGGCTGGTTGGCATGAGGGTGACCATTTGGCAGAGGCTGCGAAGCGCGCAGGGCTAGACATTGTCGCGCTCGACAAAGAAGCGGCGGATGATGCCGAAGCGCTGGACGCAGAAATAGCGGAAAATCAGGCAAGGTTGGAAGCGGGCGGCCATTGGGGTGTGCCGACGTTGGTTTATAATGATGAGCCGTTTTTCGGGCAGGACCGGATCGAAATCGCGCTGTGGCGGATGCAGCAAAACGGTCTGGAGAAACGCGCGTGAACGTGGAAACACAAAGCGTCACCTCTTTTGATGGCACAAAGCTCGCCATCCATGGGACAGGGGACAGTGGTGCGCGCCCGCTATTGCTTCTCCACGGCTTGTTCTCCAGCGCACAGATGAACTGGATCAAATTCGGCCATGCGGAAAAATTGGCGGATGCCGGTTTCCGCGTCATCATGCCGGATCTGCGCGCACACGGAGAAAGTGAAAACCCTCATGATCCCACCGCCTATCCTACCGATGTGCTGGTCAGTGATATCGAAACGCTGATCGACCATCTGGCGCTCGATGACTTTGACCTTGGCGGGTTTTCGTTGGGCGCGCGCACCACTGCAAAACTCCTTTCAACCGGAACACGGCCGCGCTGTGCGATGCTGATCGGCATGGGTTGGGAAGGTTTGCAGGGCTGGGGCCGCCGCCGCGACTTTTTTGTCGATGCAATCGATAGGCGCGAAGAGGTGAGACGCGGCGATGCGCACTGGATGGCAGTGCAGTTCATGAAGAGCATGAAGATTGATCCTGTTGCAGCGCGGCTATTATTGCATAGCTTTGGTAATCTGGACGTAGAGGCCATTGCCGCGGTTGATGTGCCGACACTGGTGCTGTGCGGCGCGGATGACCATGATAACGGCTCTGCGCCTGAACTAGCCAGGCAGCTTACCGATGCCACTTATGCCGAAATTCCCGGAACGCATATGTCGAGTGTGACTGAGCCAACAATGGCACAGGAAATGATCAAATTTTTGCAGGCATGACGGGATGCAGTTTGTCGGATAGATATTGACGTTTGGGCAGCAAGGTTCCAATCTCTGCGCCAACGAAAATACAGGATTTGAGAGGATTGCTTTATGAAAAAATTTGGAAAAACAGCCGCATCCATACTGGCACTGGCGAGTGTTGCGATAGCTGCACCTGCCATGGCCAAGCATCATGAAAATGATGGCAAGGAAATGGAAGAGGCCGCGCCTACGGCTGAAGATGCTGAAGCATTTGTGGCCAAGGCGGAAAAGAAACTGTTCGATTATTCAGTCGAGGCTTCCAAAGTTTACTGGATCAACTCCACTTACATTACACAGGATACAGACGCGCTTGCTGCTGCTGCAGGTGCAGAGGGAACGGAAATGTCCGTTAACCTTGCGCTTGAAGCCGCAAAATATGCGGGTGTCGATGGCTTGTCAGCAGAAACAACACGGAAATTGAATATGCTGCGCGGCGGCATTGTTTTGCCTGCCCCTACGACAGAAGGTGCGGCGACCGAACTTAATGAAATCGCGACCAAGCTGAACAGTGCGTATGGCAAAGGCATGGGAACACTTGATGGCAAGCCCATTAACGGCTCCGATATCGAAGCCGCAATGGGTACGAACCGCAATCCTGACCAGCTTAAGGAAATGTGGGAAAGCTGGAATAATCAGGTTGGTGCGCCGATGAAAGATGATTATGCCCGCATGGTTGGTATAGCTAATGAAGGCGCAAAAGAGCTGGGCTTCAAGGATGTGGGCGCGATGTGGCGCTCAGGCTATGACATGCCCGCCGATGACTTTGCTGCGCTGACCGAAACATTGTGGCAGGAAGTCAAACCACTATATGATGAACTGCATTGCTACACGCGTGACAAGCTGAATGAGAAATATGGTGATGAGGTTCAACCTGAAACGGGCCCGATCCGTGCCGACCTGCTCGGCAATATGTGGGCGCAGGAATGGGGCAATATCTATGAGGTCGTAGCGCCGGAAGGTGCAGGTGATATCGGTTTCGATGTCACTGAATTGCTGGCCGAAAAGGACTATGATCCCATCAAAATGGTGAAGGCGGGCGAAGGTTTCTTCTCTTCATTGGGTTTTGAACCGCTGCCGGAAACGTTTTACGAGCGGTCCCAGTTTGTGAAGCCGCGCGACCGTGATGTTGTTTGCCATGCTTCGGCCTGGGATATCGACAATGTCGATGATATCCGCATCAAAATGTGTATCAAAGTGAACGGTGATGATTTCACGACTATTCACCATGAGCTTGGCCATAACTATTATCAGCGCGCCTATAATAAAAAGAGTTATCTGCACCTGAACGGTGCAAATGATGGTTTCCACGAAGCAATTGGTGATGCGGTGGCGCTCTCCATGACACCCAACTATCTTGTGCAGATAGGCTTGCTTGACGAATCCAAAGTGCCAAGTGCGGATAAAGACATCGGCCTGCTGCTTCGTCAGGCGATGGACAAGGTCGCATTCCTCCCGTTTGGTCTATTGGTCGATCGCTGGCGCTGGGGTGTGTTTGACGGCTCTATCACACCAGACACGTATAATCAGGCCTGGACGGACTTACGGCGGCAGTATCAGGGTATTACGCCGCCAGTGGATCGTCCTGCGGACGCATTCGACCCGGGTGCAAAATATCATATCCCCGGCAACACGCCGTACACCCGCTACTTCCTCGCGCGGATATTGCAATTCCAGTTCTACAAGGCAGCCTGTGATGCCGCTGGTTGGGAAGGCCCGCTGCACCGCTGTTCTTTCTATGGCGATGAAGAAGTCGGTAAGCGGCTTAATGCGATGCTTGAAATGGGTGCCAGCAAGCCATGGCCTGATGCGCTGGAAGCCTTTACTGGCACACGGCAGATGAGCGGTAAGGCGCTGACCGAATATTTTGCGCCGTTGCAAGGCTGGCTGAAAGAGCAGAATAAAGGCAAAAGCTGCGGCTGGTAAATTACTGGTTTGCAAAGCTGAAACGAAAAACGCCCGCAGTGATGCGGGCGTTTTCTTTTGGGTAAGCCGTTGGCTTGCTTAAGCGTCGATATTTTCTGTGCCGACAACGTCATCAGTGGTTTTCTTGCGGCGCAGCAGTAATGCACCCAATGCCGTGACAAGCGCCGTTACGCCTAATATACCTGCCGTTTTGCCGGGGTTTGTCTTGGCATAATCAGCGGCGACTTGGCTGCCTTCGCTGACTTTTTCAGCGGTATATTTTGCGCCTTCCTGCACCTTTTCAGAAGCAATCTGCGCCTTTTCCACAATCGCATCTTTGGCTGGGCCTGCGTTTTCGGAAATCTTTTCCGCTGCAATGCGCGCGTTTTCTGCAATGGCTTCTGCCGCAACACTTGCATTTTTGGAAATGACCTCGGCGGCTTCCTGTGCCTTTTCTGAAATCAGGTCGCCGGCGACTTTCGCGTTTTCCGCAACGGTTTCAGACGCCTGTTTCGCGGTTTCCAGTGCTTTTTCCTTGGCAGCTACGGTGTCAAATTTTGTTTGCTTGGTCATGTTTTCCCTCATTTCGTTAGAATAGCTTCACAACTATCAACGAATGGCAGCGATATTGTTCCATAAAAACGGATGCAGTTACACTCCTTTACAAACCTGTATATAAGGTGAAGTGGTAGCTGCTATCTGAATGGAGGTTCGTTAAACGCACGCAGTTTTCGGCTGTGCAGGCGCGGTCCTTCTTCGCGCAGCAATTCACATGTTTTGATGCCGATCTGCATGTGCCCGGCGATGGCCTCATCATAAAAGCTGTTCGCCTGCCCAGGCAGTTTTAATTCACCATGAAGCGGCTTATCGGAAACGCAGAGAAGTGTTCCGTAGGGAACACGGAAACGATAGCCCTGTGCAGCAATTGTAGCTGATTCCATATCAATACCAACCGCGCGCGATTGTGAGAAACGCAGCGCGCTGTCTGTGTAACGTAGTTCCCAGTTGCGGTCATCAGTTGTCACGACAGTGCCTGTGCGCATACGGCGTTTCAGGTCAGCGCCGCTGGTGCCTGAGACATGCTCCGCCGCGCCTGCAAGCGCCTGCTGCACTTCGGCAATGGCTGGAATGGGTATTTCGGGTGGCAGTACTTCGTCCATAATATGGTCGTCACGTAAATAGGCGTGCGCAAGCACATAGTCGCCAATACGCTGCGTCGGACGCAAGCCGCCGCAGTGACCAATCATCATCCATGCCTCAGGTCTAAGCACGGCGAGATGGTCGGTAATGGTTTTTGCATTGGAAGGTCCCACACCAATATTGACGAGCGTAATGCCGTCGCCATCGGGCGCGATCAGGTGATAGGCGGGCATTTGATGTCGCCGCCATGCACTGTCAGCCACCAGCTTACTGGGGTCACTGCCTGATTGTTCGGTGTACAGTCCACCAGCCCCAGAAAGCGCGGTATATTGACCATTGCCGATCTGGCTGCAGGCCCAGCTCACAAATTCGTCAACATAGCGGTGATAGTTGGTGAACAGGACAAAACGCTGCACATGTTCTGCCGGCGTGCCAGTATAGTGACGCAGCCGCGCCAACGAGAAATCAGTGCGCAGCCCGTCAAAAAGCGACAATGGATGTGTATCTTCGTCACCTATACAATCACGGCTGCCATCGGCCAACTCATCCCCAATATCGGCCAGTTCCGTTGTCGGGAAAAAGCGGGCAAGTTCCACCGGCGTTACATCGCCCAGGTCAAAATCTGCTATTCCTTCAAGTACGTAAGGAAAAGGGATTTCCTGATCACTCGGGCCTACTTCTACTTCGATGGTATATTGTTCGTCCAGGATCCTGATCTGCTCAACCAGATACGGCGCAAACATCCGTGGGCGGGTGACGGTGGTGGCATAAACGCCAATATCGTTTAGGCGCCCAAAGGAAAGGCCGGATTTGCCGCTATGTTCATCGCCCGCATATTTGATACGCAGTTCGGGATAGGCAAAGCTGCCATCGCTGCGCATCCGCTTGGGCGGGAGAGTGCCGTTCCTGATATAATCCTGAATTGCGTCCTGTAAATTCTGGACCGCTGTGTCATAATGGGATTGAAGGTCGTCTATTATTCTACTTATATTTGTCATGAACGGCTAGTTAGCGCTTTCTTGCGTCATTGTCATTACAGATTAGGTGGTAAGGCTGTTTAAACATCCATCCACATGCGTGACAGGTTATATTTTACCGATTGCAGGCGGTTGTGGTTTTCATCACTCATGCCAAGCCCTTCCAGAGCCGCGACTTCGCTTAGTTCATACAGCAAATGGCGTCGGGCATTATCCGCGATTCGACTTTGAATAAATGAAATTGCAACGAGGCGCTGGCCGGATACAACCGCTTCGACCTCATGAAGTGTATTGGAAGGATAGACAATGGCTGATCCTGCAGCTCCTTTGAACCGCATGGCACTGTCACCTAGAGTGATACGAAGGGCCCCTCCTTCGTAACTATTTGGATCATTAAGAAATATTGTACAGCTCAGGTCAGAACGCAAAGGCCCTTGCGGCAGGGGGATGACTGCCGAATCGGGATGCAGGCCGTAATGCATCCCGATTTCGTATCTGGTGATTAGTGGCGGTGCAATATTGTGCGGTAGCGCAAAATTCTGGAAATCCTCGCTGGCTGCAAGAGCATCCATCATTAGCTGTGATGTCTTTTCATAGATATCCATATCCCCAAGGTGCAGGTTATTTTTAACCTTGGAATGTGGGTTGCTTATGCGTCCATCGACGAAATCGGCTTTTTCACAGAAAGATTTGATTTCACGAACCTGGTCGGCGCTTAATAAATGTGGGATTTGCTTGATCATGCCGTGCCTCCAATTTCCAGAGCTTTACCAGCCAGTTGATAGTTCGAACCCGTTGCCCTGAGCCAGTCCATAGCAGCCCGGATACTGTCTGCATGTTGCGTCTTTGCCTGCTGTAACAATTGTGTGCGCAAGTCTGCACTATATTCATGTTCAGGCGCCTTGGAGTATTGCCGCATTATAGGGCCATTGACCAGACCCGCAATTTCCGCACTATCATGCTTATATCCGAAAAAGGCAGCTATTGCCGAGAGCTCGGTTTCCGGCGCGTTCAAAAATGTGTCAAAATTCACCCATTTTACCCTGTCGTCGTCCTTGTCACCCAGAGCTAGAATGAGGCTGGTCATTTCAGAAACCCAGCTCATGGCAGCGCGCATGGCTTCATCCATATCCCATAGTCTGAAAGCGTCAGCATCAAAATTGTTATGCAGCCTGACCAGTCTTTGCGCACAAAGCCGAGCTAATTCCTGACGTGACGCATCACCTGCCATGATTGTAGCAATATAGCGCTCTGGAGGTACATATAGTGCTATGACTTGGCCAGAATGTGGCAAGATATCAGCTGCAATTGCGCTTACGAAACTCGATGCCTTGATAAGTGCCGTTTGTGATGGCGCATATGTGCGTGACAGCCATGTAATGGCCTCTTCTACGCGGCGTGTATATTTTTGCGGAGACCATTGGCAATGAGCCTTCCCGTTTGTTTCACCAATCTCTGCGAGGCCGCGCAACAATAATGGTTCACGCAACGCATGAGTACATTCAAGTTCCCCCAATAGTCTGGATATCAGGGTCGAACCGACATGGCCGATATGAAATATGAAATCAGGCTTCTGATGTGCCTGTGACATTGTTTCCGCAAGATCGTCCCATTGTGCATTTCCGCGAGGTATTTGCGGATTAATGATGCGTTGATCCAGAAAACTTGAGCTTCGATAAAGCTCCTTTGAAAGCTGCACGACCATGACATTGTCCGTTATGCTATCAAGCACAAAGGGCAATAGATCAGGCGAGGCTGCAAACCGGCTTAAGAATTGAGGTTTCATGAAACCTTTCATCACGCAGCCGCAGGAATATTACAAGTGTCAGTATGCATCAGATAAAAAAAGGGCCGTAGAATTTCTCCCACGGCCCCTTCTGATCTTTTTAAAGCAATGCTTACTCTTCTTCGCCCGCAGTACCGGCTTCGGCCTGTTCAGCGGCGGGTGTTTCGTCACCATCTGCATCAACAGCGGCGATTTCGCCAGGTTCTGCATTGGGGTCGAATTCTTCGATAAAACCAGCTTCAGGTGCGCTGTCAAACATTTCAGCCATGACATCAACGCCTTCATTCTGAAGGTCAGCTTCTTCAGGTGAACGTGCAACGTTAACCTGAACAGTCACTGATACTTCAGGGTGCAGCACGACGCGTACGTCGAAAATACCCAGTGTCTTGATTGGACGCTCCAGGATGATCATCGACTTGTTAACGTCAGCGCCTGCTTCGTTCAGTGCCTCGACAATATCGCGAACCGAAACAGAACCATAAAGCTGACCACTGTTTGAAGATGCACGGATGAGGACGACTTTCTTGCCATCCACATTTGAGCTGTGGTTTTCGGCTTCTGCACGCTTCGAGGCATTTTCTTCCTCGATCTTCGCACGGTTGGCTTCAAACACCTTTTTGTTGGCTGCATTGGCGCGCAAGGCTTTCTTGTTGGGCAGCAGGAAGTTACGGGCATAGCCGTCCTTCACTGTGACAACATCACCGATAGAGCCGAGTTTCTCGACGCGTTCGAGCAAAATAATATCCATGTTCTTTGCTCCTATTTGACGATGTAAGGCAGCAGGCCGATATGGCGTGCGCGCTTGATGGCTTTGCTCAGCTCACGCTGTTTCTTCGCAGAAACGGCGGTGATGCGTGAGGGGACGATCTTGCCACGTTCGGACATAAAGCCCTGCAGCAGTTTGACATCTTTATAATCGATTACGGGCGCATTTTTGCCAGAGAATGGGCAAGTTTTGCGGCGGCGGAAAAATGGACGTGCCATATTTAATAACTCCTTCGCGCTTAATTATTGTCGTCGCGGTCACGACGTGAACGGCGGTCGCCGCGATCACGTTCGTTTTTGCGCATCATGACAGATGGACCGGACTCATGCTCTTCAACACGGATTGTCATGTAACGGATGACATCCTCGTTAATGGCGGTCTGGCGTTCCAGTTCGGCAACAACAGATGTCGGGCCGTCAATGTTCAGCATCACAAAGTGTGCTTTACGGTTTTTCTGGATCTTGTAAGCGAGGGTGCGAAGACCCCAGGTTTCGGTCTTTACGACTTTGCCTTCATTGTCTTCGATGATTTTGGTGGCTTCCTGTGCCAGCGAATCAACCTGTGACTGTGACAGGTCCTGACGCGCGAGGAAGACATGCTCATACATTGGCATGGGATTGTATTTCCTTGTTTTCTGCCGATCGCTGATGGCGTCCTCATGACGACACCCCTCCGGCTTTCTTTTTTCCCGACATTAAAAAAGGCCGGAAGTGGGTTCACATACCGGTTTTTTAGTGAAAAGCAAGTATTCTCTATGCTTATTACTTCACCTGGATACGGCTTGCCGGAACGATGAATTCCAGCCTTAGACCGGATGGTTCGCGTATGATCATATGTGTGGTTGGGCCATCGCCCAGAAATTCCGGGGCGAATTCTATTTTGACATTCTCCAGCGCTTTAAACTTCTCATGCAAGGCGTGCAGTGTGTCCAGGTCCCGGACGGTAATCGCCATATGATGCAGCCCTACATTCTTACGGCGGTCGAACTGGATTGCTGTAGCGGGGTCTTCCACCTGCCATAAAGTTACGAACATTTTCCCATTTGTCACAAATCTGGCGGGATATTCCGGTTGGCCGCCAGCAGGTTTCCAGCCCAGGGCATCAATGAAAAAGTCAGCTGTTTCATCCAGTTTGGTTACAGCAAGACCAATATGATTCAGGTCTAAGGTCTCTGCTTCTGTCTCTGCTTCTGTTTCCTGTGCCAGAACATGGGCTGGAAGCATGCAAAGCGACAGGGCAAGTGCACCGGTAAGTATTTTCATCTCAGGCAATCTCCAAATTCTATGTTTCCATGTCTTGAGGTCTGCTGTGCGTTTTGTCTTTCATGTTCATCCCCCGCGCATGGGACTTGCACAGCCGGACTTTCGCTTTTAACGCGCATATGCATATACTAGATAGTCTCACGAGTATAAGGATATCACACATGCGTGCATTTATTTTTCCGGGGCAGGGCAGTCAAAAAGTCGGTATGGGGCAGGAGCTGGCTGACCAAAGCGATATAGCGCGTGCCGTTTTTGCAGAAGTTGACGAAGCATTAGGGCAAAGTCTGTTTGCGTTGATGTGCGATGGCCCGGAAGAGGAATTGACGCTCACGGAAAATGCGCAACCAGCAATTATGGCCAATGCCATTGCGACATTGCGCGTGGCAGAGGCAGAAGGCGGCTTTGCGCTGGCGGATAGAACGTCGTTTGTGGCGGGGCATAGCCTGGGTGAATATACCGCGTTGTGCGCGGTGGGCGCGCTGGATTTACCGACAACCGCAAAATTGCTGAAATTGCGCGGCATGGCGATGCAGGCAGCGGTTCCTGTTGGCGAAGGCTCGATGGCGGCATTGCTGGGCGCGGATATCGAAAAGGCTGAGGCATTGGCCAAGGCAGCGGCTGAGGGTGAAATCTGCACTGTGGCGAATGACAATGACCCAGGGCAGGTCGTTATTTCCGGTCATAAAGGCGCAATCGAGCGCGCGATTGCCATGGTCAAGGACCACGGCATCAAGCGCGGTATCCCGCTGCCTGTATCTGCACCATTTCATTGTCCGCTCATGCAGCCTGCTGCAGACGCCATGGCAGAAGCATTGGATGAAGTCGAAATTGCAGCGCCATCTGTTCCGGTATTTGCCAATGTGCGCGCCGCGTCCGTATCAGATTCTGACGAGATTCGTGCGCTTCTGGTCGAGCAGGTGACAGGCCGTGTGCGCTGGCGTGAAACTGCCACTAATATGGCCGCCGCAGGTGTTGTAGAAACGGTTGAATTTGGCGGCAAAGTGCTGAGCCCGATGGTGGGACGTTCAACAGAGGGTGTGACGACTACTAGCATTGTGACAATGGATGATATCACAGGCTGGACCGGTTCACTTTGATTCATGACGACGGCAATTAAAATTGAAAGAGTGACGGCGGACAATGCCGTAATTCTGGACAATGCCGGTGAAGATGTCTTTGATGCACCGGTAAAGGACGAATATCTGTCCCGATTTCTTGCCGATAAGGGGCATATGATGATTGTGGCCGTGCAAAACGGCCTGACTGTCGGGAAATGCACGGCAATAGTACATCATCGCCCCGACAAGCCGGATGAACTCTATATCGATGAAGTAGATGTGACGCCGACGCTTCGTAAACAGGGTATTGGTAAAATGCTTATTGCCAGGATGTTGGAACTGGCCGATGAATATGGCTGTGAGGAATGCTGGTTGGGTACGGAAAAGGATAATATACCGGCAAAAGCGCTATACGAATCTCATGGTGCGCAGTCTGAAGAAATAGTTCTATACTATTTGAATTATTGATAATTTTTTAAGGAGCTTTCAATGTTTGATCTGACAGGAATGACTGCATTGGTAACAGGTGCAAGTGGCGGAATAGGTTCAGCCATTGCAAAGGGTTTAGCAGAGCAGGGTGCGAAGGTCTGCCTTACGGGCACGCGTAAGCTCAGCCTGTCAGAAGCCAAGGCGAAAATGCCGGGCAAGGGTCATGAAATTATTGCCTGCAACCTGTCAGATCGCGACGCTGTGGATGGTCTCGTGCCGGCCGCGATCGAGAAAATGGGGCAGCTTGACATATTGGTCAATAATGCGGGAATTACGCGCGACAACCTGGCCATGCGGATGAAGGATGATGAATGGACTGATGTGCTGCAAGTCAATCTGGAAGCGGCTTTCCGGCTTGCGCGTGCTGCTGCCCGGCCCATGATGAAGGCGCGGTTTGGGCGTATCATCTCCATTACATCGGTGGTGGGTGCAACGGGTAATCCCGGGCAGGCCAATTATGCGGCATCGAAGGCGGGTTTGGTTGGCATGTCAAAAGCGCTGGCGCAGGAGCTTGCTTCGCGTGGCATCACGGTAAACTGCATCGCGCCCGGTTTTATCCAGTCAGCAATGACAGATGCCTTGCCGGATGCACAGAAAGAGGCGCTGACGGGCCGTATCCCGGCAGGAAAACTGGGTGCAGGTGATGATATTGCCGCAGCTGCGGTCTATCTGGCCAGCAGGGAAGCTGACTATGTCACGGGGCAAACCGTGCACGTCAATGGCGGCATGGCAATGCTATAAAGCCGTATAAATGGCAGTTTTGCACTTGTTCAGGGTGTATGACGACCTATATAGCATGACTATAATATGAACGAACACTTGCCACGGGGCGCACATCGCTTTAGGGCAATAGGTGAAATCAACAACAAGACTAAAGGGATCTCTAAATGAGTGAGACAGCCGACCGCGTAAAGAAAATCGTTATTGAGCATCTGGGCGTAGAAGCCGACAAAGTTACGGAAGAAGCCAGCTTTATCGACGATCTTGGTGCGGACAGCCTCGACATTGTCGAGCTTGTCATGGCATTCGAAGAAGAATTCAGCGTTGAAATTCCTGACGATGCTGCCGAGAAAATCAGCACAGTCAAAGACGCGATTGATTATATCGAAAATAACAAAGGTTAAGTGATCGCCGGATGGCTTGAACGTCCGGCCCCGCATCATTTGCCGGGCACATATATCGGATACAGGCTCCCCATTCGGTCGCTATAAGCCCGATCGGGGAGCCTTTTTCTTTGGATTTTTTTAAGGGTTTGCGAAATGCGCAGAGTAGTTGTCACGGGTTTGGGTTTGGTCACGCCGCTGGGCGGAGATGTTGAAACGAGCTGGAAAAATATCCTGGCCGGTAAATCGGGCGCAGGTCCGATTACAAAGTTCGATGCTTCTGACCAGAAATGCCACATTGCATGTGAGGTAAAACCGGCGGACCATGAATATGGTTTTGACCCGTCAAAACGTGTGGATCACAAGATCCAGCGGCAGGTTGATCCTTTCATTGTCTATGGCATTGATGCCGCTGGGCAAGCACTGGAAGATGCTGGTCTTACCGACATGAGCGAAGCGGATAAACGCCGCACCGGTTGCTCGATTGGTTCGGGTATAGGCGGTCTTCCGGGCATTGAAAAGGAATCGCTGGTTCTCAATGAACGAGGGCCAGGGCGGGTCAGCCCCCATTTTGTGCATGGCCGCTTGATCAATCTTATCACTGGGCAGGTGCAGATCCAGCATGGGTTTATGGGACCGAATCATTCAGTCGTCACCGCCTGTTCGACAGGCGCGCATTCGATAGGTGATGCTGCGCGCATGATCCGCGATGATGATGCCGACGTTATGCTTGCGGGCGGGGCGGAAGCCACTATTTGCCCGATAGGTATCGCCGGTTTCGCACAAGCTCGGGCGTTGAATACCAGCTATAATGACCGCCCCACTGAAGCGAGCCGCCCCTATGACAGGGATCGTGAAGGCTTTGTGATGGGTGAGGGCGCTGGCGTAATGGTCTTGGAGGAATATGAGCGGGCCAAAGCACGCGGTGCCAAGATATATGGTGAAGTGGTTGGATATGGCCTGTCGGGTGATGCCTATCATGTCACCGCGCCGCATCCCGAAGGGTTGGGCGCGGAACTCGCGATGCAGATGGCGCTTAAAAAAGCGGGTATCACACCGGATGCGATTGATTATGTGAATGCGCACGGAACATCGACTATGGCGGACACGCTTGAACTGGCCGCCGTCAAACGCGTCTTGGGCAATGATTTGGGCGGCGCATCGATGAGCTCCACCAAGTCCGCAATCGGTCACTTGCTGGGCGGCGCGGGCGCTGTTGAAGCAATTTTCTGCCTGCTGGCCCTGCGCGATCAGGTGGTGCCGCCCACGCTCAATCTGGATAATCCGGATGAAGGTACGGACGGTGTTGATCTGGTCCCGCACACAGCGAAAAAGCGCGAAGTGCGCGCGGTACTCAACAATAGTTTCGGCTTTGGTGGCACCAATGCCAGCCTTGTGATGAAGGCGGTATAATCCGCCATGCTGCGTAAGATAGGCTGTTTCGGTTTTCTTGCTGCGTTTCTGCTGATTGGCGTTGTCACTGCCAATTTTGTCTATGGCTGGAATGCCAGCGGGCCTTTGGAGACCGAGACTGCTTTCATTATTGAAGAAGGCAGCAGCCTTTCCGCAGTCGCTGAGCAGCTGGAAAAAGCAAATGCGATTGATTCCGCAAGCAGTTTTCTGACCCGCGCAAAGATACTGGGCAGCGGTGATTCCATAAAGACGGGCGAGTTCATGCTGCCCGCTGGTGCAAGCAATGCGGATATACTGGCACTGCTGCAGAGCAACGAAGTTGTGCAACGCATGGTCACGGTGCCTGAAGGCATGCCCAGCATACTTGTCTATGAAGCGTTGATGGCAGAGCCTTTGCTGGCGGGCAGCGTTGAAGTACCTGCTGAAGGCTCAATCCTGCCCGAAACCTACAGTTTTGAACGCGGTGAGACGCGTCAGGCCGTGCTTGACCGGATGCAGTCGGATATGAAGAATGTATTGGCGGAACTTTGGGAAAAACGTTCCCCGGACACGGTCGTCAAATCGCCCGGAGAAGCCATTAATCTGGCCTCTATTGTCGAGAAGGAGACGGCTTTGCCAAAGGAACGGCGCATGGTCGCGGGGGTGCTTTCGAACCGGGTGCGGATCGGCATGCGGCTTGGCGCGGATGCGACAACGATTTACCCGATTACGAAGGGCAAGCCGCTTGGCCGGCGTATCCGTGTATCGGAATTACGCGACCCCAATCCTTATAACACACGTGCTATAGCTGGTCTCCCAGCTGGCCCAATCACCAATCCCGGGCGTGAAAGCATTGCTGCTGTATTGAGCCCGGCGGAGACAAAAGCGCTCTATTATGTTGCGGATGGCAGTGGTGGTCACGTCTTTTCCGAGACACTGGAAGAACATAATCGCAACGCTGAAAAATGGCGTGCCCTGCGCCGTGAACGTGGCGAAATGTGACTTTCTTTTTGTGATTGAGTCATCCAATCAGTCCAATCAAATTAATTTGTTTCTATTATGAAACTTTAGTCTCCATCTGGCGTTCGATTTTCGAGCTTATCAATTATGGAGGAATAAATGATTGGACGCGATGTCCCTAACGTAACCCTGAAAACCCGTGTGCGCGATGAAAGCGTAGATGGCCCCAACCCTTTTCGCTGGCAAGACGTAAACACCGGAGAATTACTTGCTGGAAAGAGGGTGGCCATATTCTCGCTGCCTGGCGCTTTCACGCCCACATGCTCAAACGAACAATGTCCTGCATTTGAACGGCTTTACGACGAATTCAAGGCGGCCGGTATTGATGAAATTTACTGCGTTTCAGTGAATGATGCCTTTGTCATGTACCAGTGGGGCAAGCAGCTGGGCGTTGAAAAAGTGAAGCTGCTTCCGGATGGATCAGCTGATTTCACTCGCCGCATGGGCATGCTTATCAAAAAAGACCATCTTGGCTTTGGTAACCGCAGTTGGCGTTATGCGATGATTGTTGATGACGGCGTTATCAGCGAATGGTTTGAAGAGCCGGGCATCAATGATGATGGACAGGATAATGATCCCTATGGTGAAACATCACCGGAAAACATCCTGGATACGCTTAAAGTTCGCAAAGCCGCCTGAACCGGCTGACAGGATAAATAAAGAAGGCGCGGGGATGCAAGTCCCGGCGCCTTTTGTTATGGGCGGGTTTATGGACAAAAATGCTCCCATCATCATGACCGCGCTTATGGGCGATGCGGATTTTGCATGGGCGAACCGTCTCAGGCAGCAACATTTCCCGCCCGAGCGCAATTTTCTGGATGCACATATTACGCTGTTCCACCATTTACCGCCGCAGATGCTGCCTGAAATCCGTCAGCGCGTGAAAGATATGGTGGCTGTATTTGCACAGCCTGAAGCATGGCTGCATGACGTCATGCTTCAGGGCAAGGGAGTTGCCTATCGTCTTGATTGCGAAGGGCTTATGAATATCCGCGATGAACTGGCGGAAAACTTTGCCGGCATGCTCACCCCGCAGGATCAGGCAAGGCCGCGCTTGCATATTACGGTGCAGAACAAGGTTACACCGGCTGAAAGCAAAGCGCTGCATGAACAGCTTGTCGCTGAATTCGAGCCGCGTCCCTTTGCCATCAAGGGAATAGGGCTTTATTATTACCGCGGCGGTCCCTGGGAAGAAATTGGCCGCTATTCCTTTCGCGGCACACAAGATGCAGGTTAACTAGGTATATAATAACTCAGGGAAAGTTCAGGCTATACTGACTTCCTTAATCGGGATGGACGGGTCAGCCAGTTCCTGCTGATCAAGCTCATCCCCTTCCAATATCGCTTTGCGGCCCTGCACATAATCTTTCACTCTGTTGACACAATCCAGCGCCACCAGTTTTCCACCGCGCAAATATGCCACCGAAAATTCACGTGTTTCGGGATCGCCGCGGATGATTTCCGTATCATAACCGAGTGATAATCCCACAGTTTGCAATTTCAGGTCATATTGGTTGGACCAGAACCAGGGAATCTCATCATAGACAATGCCTTCGTTCATAATATCGGCTGCGGCAGTCTTGGCTTGATCATTCGCATTTTGCACGGATTCAAGGCGGATATGTGCGCCGTCGGCATATTTGTTTGCATGGGCCGCACAATCGCCAATCGCGTAGATATCTGGCAGGCTTGTCCGGCAACGGCCATCGACATCCACCCCGTCACCACCGATAGCACCCGCAGCAATAAGTGGTCCCGTTTCGGCGATGATACCGATACCGCAGATAATCATGTCAGTCTGGATAGTGTCGCCATTGTCGAGCGCCACTGCCTTGGCTTCACCGGCATCATCCGTCACAATTTCATTTACCATAGCTTCAGTTATGATCTTTACACCCTGACGACGATGCTCCGCTTCATAAAATGCGGAGAGTCCGCGCCCGGCTACACGCGCCAGCACGCGCCTGCGTGATTCCACAACAGTCACGCTTTTACCCAGTTTTGTGAATATAGCGGCTGCTTCCAATCCGATGTAACCGCCGCCAATGACAGTGATGTTTTCAACTTTATCAAGTCGTTCTGTAATACGGTCGACATCGCTGCGCCGTCGCACGGCAAAAAGGTTGCGGGCATTGGAGCCGGGGCAATCAATCATGCGCGGGCTGCCACCGGCGGCCCAAATGAGCTTGTCATAGCCGATGGCTTCATCGCTTGAGAGTGTAACGCTTTTATCCATTGCATCCACGGCCACGACCCGTTTGCCGGTGAGTAGTTCGATATCTCGCTCACCCCAGAAATTTTCGGGACGAAGCAATATCCGCTCAAATGGCTTCTCGCCTGCAAGATATTCCTTGGACAAAGGAGGGCGCTCATAGGGTGGTACGCGTTCGTCACCCAAGAGCGCAACCGACCCTTCATAGCCTTTTTGGCGCAGTGAAATCGCCGCCTGTGCGCCAGCGTGTCCGGTGCCTACAATCACCACATCATAGTGATCCTGCATCTGTGTCCCCTTTATAAACTGGCTGCAATCTGGCGCTTTGCGCCGCGCATTACAAGCCGCCTCATGCTATTTTGCATTTTGATGCCGGTTTTTGTTGACCATGATGCAGAGGCAAATTATAGCCCGCGCCTTGCAGGCACGATGCGAGAGCCATTTGACATGGCACAGCCACATTTCGTGTGTATGGCGGAGTAGCTCAGGTGGTTAGAGCAGTGGAATCATAATCCATGTGTCGGGGGTTCGAGTCCCTCCTCCGCTACCAAACTCTCCTAGGAAATATCAGTTTTGCCGCTCTTTTAGCACCCGGTCTTCGGCAGCGATCCGCACATATAATATTGCTGCATTGAGCGCGGTGAAGATGACCGCGATCCAGATATGCCCAAAAATCAGCGGGATGGTCAGTATCTCCAGCGTCACCACCAGATAATTGGGATGTGTCACATACTGGAATGGTCCGGCGAGCACGCGCGGGAAGTCAGGGGCGGAGATAATTCGGGTAGTCCAATAAGGGCCAAGCGTTGCCAGTACCCATATCCGTGCCGCCTGTAACAGCAGGAAAAGGATCGCCAACGGCCAGATTATGGAGTCATAGGGGCGCGTAAAGGCGAACAGGCTAACCAGGAAAGCGGCGTGGATTGCAACCATGGCTGGATAATGGCTGCGGCCGTGCTCACGTGCCCCGCGCGCCAGTAATGCCTTTGTGTTGCGATTGGCGTAGACTAGTTCCAGTGCGCGTTGCAGGGTGAGGAATATCAATATGGCATATGCAATCGGCCAGCCGCTGCCATCCCATACCCACCATGCGCCATTTTGCATCATGTCAACGCTCCAACAGGCCAAGTGCGCCGGTGAAGCCCGGACCAAGAGCGGTCAGCAGAAGCGGGCCACTGGCTTCTTGTTGCAAAAGTTCCTGCATCACGAAATGCACGGTGGGTGCGGACATATTGCCATATTTCGCCAGTACCTCACGCGTTGCGGGCAGGCCACCGGGCAAATGGTTGAAATAGGTTTCCAGAGCCTCGATCACCTTGCGTCCGCCCGGATGGCAGGCAGGTTCGCTGAGAGTGTTTTTGATAATACCATTGTCCGATAAAAATGCATCGATAACCGGTGAGAATTCCTTACGCACAAAGCTGGGTATATCGCGGGCCAGCACCAGGCCCAGCCCCTGCTCGTCAATGTCCCAGCCCATCATGTCGCGCGTACCCGGCCATGTGACCTGCGTAAATGCGCCGAGCGCAAGGCCATTGCCGCTGCCAGAGAGCACACAGCCGCTGGCGCCATCGGCAAACAGTGCGGTGGAAACAATGCCTTTCTTGGTCAGGTCGCCAATGCGAAAGGCAAGTGAACACAGTTCGACAGTAAGCAGCAGGATTTTGCGTGACGGATCGGCAAGAACCATATCGCGCGCGACCTGAAGGCCCATAACGCCGCCTGCACAGCCATAGCCGAATAGCGGGACAATCATCACGTCTTCGCGAAATCCGCTGGATGCGATCATCTGTGAGGGCACCGACGGTGTCGCGATGCCGGTGGTAGAGACGCAGATAATGGTGCCAATGTCGCCAGCTTCCATATCTGCCTTGTCAAGCGCATCAGCGGTAACTTTGGCGAGCAGTTTCTCGCTTTCCTGCAAGTATATCTGGTTGCGCGTGGTCCAGTCCTGCCCATCCATATAGGCGTCGGCTGCCTGCACGATGTGGCGTTTTTCGATGCCTGCATTTTCATAAACTGTGGATAACCGTGCGGGAATTCCACCCGGCACCAGTGATGCCATGCGTGCCCATACATCGGATTGCGTGATGCTGAATTCGGGAACCGCAGTGGCTATTGCGTTCAGGATTGCGGCCATGGCCACATTCTGCGCAGCTTTTAGTGATAAACACAAGCCTGCAATATGAAACCCTGCAATATGAAACATTGACTGCGCCCTGGCCAAGATTTGCTTGCCCGTCCCGCACTTGCGCAGTCATGCCAACCATCCTTATCTAACGTGCATACGAATCACGTACCGCATTTTTGCGGCATCCAGATGAGAGAATATCCATGAGCGAGACCCACAAAACCCGTATGCTTATAATTGGTTCCGGCCCGGCCGGGCTTTCTGCGGCCATTTATGGCGCACGCGCCGGCATGGAACCGATAGTGGTGCAAGGGCTGCAACCGGGTGGGCAGCTTACCATTACGACCGATGTGGAGAACTATCCTGGTTTCCGTGACGTGGTCCAGGGCCCTTGGCTGATGGAGGAAATGCAGGCGCAGGCCGAACATGTTGGCACCCGCATGATGTATGACACAATTGTCGATATTGACGTGTCGCAGCGGCCATTTCGTGCGACCGGCGATGGCGGCATAGTTTACGAAGGCGACACGCTGGTGATCGCCACGGGCGCGCAGGCGAAATGGCTGGGCGTAGCAGGTGAGCAGGAACTGGGCGGCAAGGGCGTATCTGCCTGTGCTACCTGTGACGGCTTTTTCTACCGCGGCAAGAAAGTTGTGGTGATTGGCGGCGGCAATACTGCCGTGGAAGAAGCGCTATACCTCACAAATCATAGCGACGACGTGACGCTGATCCACCGCCGGGACAGCCTGCGGGCAGAAAAAATCCTGCAGGACCGGCTGTTTGCCAATCCGAAAATTACAGTGCTGTGGAACAAGACAGTCGAGAAATTTGTGGCGGGCGGTGATCCGGAAGGCCTGGTCGGTGTCGACCTGGTCGATACACAGACAGGCGAGAAATCACACGAAGCTGCCGATGGCGGTTTTGTGGCCATCGGCCATGCGCCGGCGACTGCGTTGTTCAAAGGGCACCTGCCCATGGACGATGGCGGATATGTACTGGTGGAACCTGGCACGCCGAAGACCAGTATTCCGGGCGTATTTGCATGCGGTGATGTGATGGACCATGTTTACCGTCAGGCGGTGACGGCCGCCGGGACTGGTTGCATGGCGGCGCTTGATGCAGAGCGTTTCCTGGCTGAAGCAGACTTTGCGGCGGAGGCTGCGGAGTAAAACTGCAACTGGAGGAGGGGGATTACTCTTCCTCGTCAGATGCGCAGGTGGCGGCATTTGCGGTTTTCTCTTCCGCAAATTTCAGCAAGTTGCCATAGTTTTCAAACAGCTCGCCATCGACTTCGTCATCTTCGATAATGATGCCAAGTCTATCTTCCATTTCGGTAAGGAGGCCGGCCACTGCCATGGAATCAAGCTCGGGCAGCGCACCGAACAGCTCGGTGTCGGCATCAAATGCGGCAACATCTTCCGCTTTGAGCCCCAGTACGTCACATAATACTGCGCGTACGGTTTCATCGATAGTGTTATGCTCAGTCAAGTGACCCAAACCCCCTGATTTCCAGCCCTTCAAATTCGAATAACCGCGTTTACGCATTTCCGTACGTTGTCACAAGACCGAAATCCTTCCCATCGCTCTTGAAGGATGATCTCTTTAAGGTGATACTCGCGGCTAAAGCGATTACGTCATGTCTAGTACCATATGGTTTTTACGAACAAAGGACCTTCCTTGCATCAGTCCAAAAAATACACACCCACAGTCCCACAGGCCAAACCACTCGATCATCTTGTGTTGAGCCGGAAAACCAAGGATTCAGCGTTGAAATTGCGCGATGAAACGTTGGATTACGGCGCACTGGACTGCCGTGTGGGGCAGCTGGCGCATTGGCTGCTGGAACAGGGGTTTGCTGCTGGTGACCGTGTCGCGACATGGCTGCCCAAGACGGAAACGGCATGTATCATGCCGCTGGCAACAGCGCGGGCCGGATTGGTGCATGTCCCGATCAATCCGCTGCTCAAACATGCGCAGGTGGCGCATATCCTCGCGGATAGTGGTGCAAAATGCCTTATTTCCAATACATCACGGTTGAAGTCACTTGGCGGCGGTGATGTACCAGACAGTTGCGCATTGCACGATGAAAAACCGGCTATGGAGGTGTGGAAGGCGGTCAAGAGCCCGCTCGGACCATCAGATGCTGCTCCTGATGACCTGGTTGCAATATTATATACCAGCGGCTCAACAGGGCAACCCAAGGGCGTGATGCTCAGCCATGCCAATCTGTGGCTGGGCGCAGTCAGTGTGGCCGGATATCTGAACGTGACGGCCGACGACCGGACATTGTGCGTGATGCCGCTCAGTTTCGACTATGGCCAGAATCAGTTGCTTTCGACCTGGTATGCGGGAGGCTGCTGTGTCCCGCTGGATTACCTGACGCCGCGCGATGTGATAAAGGCCTGCGCGAAACATGAAATCACGACACTGGGCGCGATCCCGCCGCTCTGGGTGCAATTGGTCGAGCAGGAATGGCCGGCAGCGGCTTCTGCGCCGCTGCGGCGATTGACCAATACCGGCGGCGCGCTGACAGAGCGGTTAGTCAGGCAGCTGCGCGCTATATTCTGCGATGCTGACATTTACGCGATGTATGGCCTGACAGAGGCATTTCGCTCCACTTATCTTGACCCCGCACTGATTGATGACAATCCGCTGTCGATCGGCAAGGCGATACCTTTTGCGGAAATCATGGTGGTGAATGATGCTGGGGAAAAAGCCGGGCCTGAAGAAGAGGGCGAGCTTGTGCATGCGGGACCGCTTGTGGCGCAAGGCTATTGGCAGGATTCCAGCCGCACTGCAGAGCGGTTCAGGCCTGCACCTGGTTTTTCCGAATTTGGTGGCATGGCCGTATGGTCCGGTGATCGTGTGCGCCGCGACAGGGACGGCCTGATCTATTTTGTGGGACGCCGTGACGCTATGATAAAGTCATCAGGCAACCGTATAAGCCCCGCAGAAGTGGAAAACACAGCGCTGGATACAGGACTGGTTGCTGAAACTGTTGCTCTGGGCATAGCCCATGCGCGGTTGGGACACGAAATTGTGCTGTTCGTACGCCCGCAAATGGGTCAGGGTTTGGACACGGAACAACTGAGGCGGATTTTAAAAAAGGAGCTGCCCAATTTCATGGTGCCGCATCACATCATAGCGCTTGAGAGTTTTCCCAAAAACCCGAACGGCAAACTTGATCGCACGGTGCTCAAGAAAATTGCGGAGGAACAGATAGCATGAAACCGTTAGGACCTATACCGGCGGGATTTGATACGCGCGATGGCGAATTGGAAATCGCAGGTTACACCGCCAGCGAACTTGCCGAAAAGGCAGGCGACACGCCTTTATTTGTCTATTCGGCAGAACGGCTGCGTGCGCGTGTCGCTGAGCTACGTACGGCCATGCCGGAGCGGCTTTCCATCCATTACGCAATGAAAGCCAATCCATTTGCACCACTGCTTGAACTGATGGTGTCCCTTGTAGATGGCATTGATATCGCTTCAGAAGGCGAATTTCTGCATGTGCTGGGGGCGGGCGCCGATCCTGCGCAGATCAGCTTTGCAGGTCCCGGCAAGCGGGACCGCGAACTGGCCAGGGCTATCGATGCGGGGGTGACGCTCAATATCGAATCCGAAAATGAAGCGCGGCGCGCAATGGCGATTGCTGAAAAAACCGGAGCGACGGCAAAAATGGCGATACGGGTCAATCCCGAATTTGACCTACGCGGTTCGGGCATGCGCATGGGCGGGGGGGCAAAGCCTTTTGGTGTCGATCAGGACCGTGTGCCTGCTCTGGCGCGTGAGATTATCGCGGGTGGTGCGGACTGGCGTGGTTTTCATATTTATGCGGGTTCACAGGCGCTGGATGCAGACGCGATTGTGGACACGCAAAAACAGACACTGGGGCTTGCCGCACATCTTTCCGACATGATTGGCGAAAGCCCTGCACATATTAATCTGGGCGGGGGTTTTGGCATTCCGTATTTTCCAAAGGACACACCCGTTGATATCAAGCGCATCGGCGATGCGCTATCGGCCGAATTTAATCAGTTGCCAGCTGCGCTTCAGCAAACCGAGTTCGCGATAGAGCTGGGCCGCTGGCTGGTGGGCGAGGCGGGTGTGTACCTGACCCGGATTGTTGACCGTAAGGAAAGTCATGGCCAGACCTATCTGGTCACCGATGGCGGTCTGCATCACCAGCTTGCCGCGAGCGGCAATTTCGGGACAGTGGTACGCCGCAATTACCCGGCCGCGATTGCCACGAAATTTGATGCAGAGCCCGCTGAAGAAGCGAACATTGTAGGCTGTTTGTGCACACCGCTTGACCGGCTGGCTGACAAGGCACATCTCCCACGTGCGGATGTGGGTGACCTGGTGGCGATATTTTGTGCTGGCGCCTATGGAGCCAGCGCTAGTCCGGCAGAATTCCTGGGCCAGGGCAAGGCGATAGAAATGCTGGTCTAGGCTCTATTCGGGATAGCTGGCCCGCGCAAAATACAGCCCGTCTGGTGGGGCGTTAAAGCCAAGAGCATGGCGGTCCGCCGCATCCAGCGCGTCCTGTAAATCCTTACCCGACCATTTGCCTTTGCCCACCAGCACAAGGCACCCGACCATCGAACGCACTTGATGGTGCAGGAAAGAGCGCGCGGCAACATGCGTCTCAATAACGTCGCCGTGGCGTTCCACTGATATACTGTCCAATGTCTTTACTGGACTTTGCGCCTGGCAGTGTGCGGAACGGAAAGTCGTGAAATCATGCTTGCCAATAAGCACCTGTGCGGCGTCATGCATGGCATCTGCGTCCAATGGGGGTGCCACTTGCCAGCTGCGCGCCCTATCCAGCGTGAGCGGGGCGCGGCGGTTGGTGATATGATAGATATAACTGCGTCCGATACAGGAAAAACGCGCGTGCCAGTCGTCGTGCACTTCTTCACAGGCCAGCACCGCGATAGGTTCGTTGCGCAGTTTGGCATTCATGCCTTCCATCAGACGGAAAGCATTGATTTCTTTAGTAATATCAATATGCGCGCGCATTGCATGGGCATGCACCCCTGCATCGGTGCGGCCTGCGGCGTGCATGGTCACTTGTTCGCCGGTAATCGCTTCAGCGGCTTCCTCAACGCTCTGCTGTATGCTTGGGCCATGTGCCTGGCGCTGCAGGCCCATATAGGGCGAGCCATCAAATTCGAGGGTGAGTGCAAAGCGTGTCATGTAAGGTCTGTTCCAGCAGCTATGGCATTACCGCGCAGGAAATTATCAAGTTCCATGGCTGGTTTGCCCGCGCGCTGGATAACCGCCGGACGGATGGCTCCGCTGGCACAGGCGATCGTCAGGCGATCGTCAAGCACTGTGCCTGCCTCACCGGAGGCATCAGCTATCTCTGCCGCATGGATACGGTAGCGTTGGCCGTCATGCTCAAAAAACGCACCTGGCATTGGATTGAAAGCGCGTACCTGGCGTTCGACCTGCACGGCATTTGCCATAAAATCGAGCCTTGCTTCGGCTTTGTCGATCTTGTGCGCATAGGTCACGCCTTCTTCTGGCTGCATTTCGCCTGGGTAGCTGCCCAGATCAGAAATTACCTGCGCCATCAGTTCCGCGCCAATTGCGGCGATTTCGTCGGTCAGCTCCCTGGCAGTCTTGTGCGCCACAGGTGTTTTCGCCTTGGCCAGCATCGGGCCAGTATCCAGTCCCGCCTCCATCTGCATTATGGTGACGCCGGTTTCGCTGTCTCCAGCCAGTATCGCGCGTTGGACTGGCGCCGCACCACGCCAGCGCGGGAGCAGGGAGCCATGTACATTGAGGCAGCCGTATTTGGGCGCATCCAGCACAGCGCGTGGTAGAATTAGCCCATATGCCGCAACAACCGCCACATCCAGCTCAAGCGCTGCAAACCCTGCTTTCGCTTCATTGCCTTTCAGCGAAACCGGTGTGCGCACCTCCATCCCCAATTCTTCTGCCAGCGTTTGCACGGGTGAAGCGCGCAGTTTCTTACCACGTCCGGCGGGGCGGGGCGGCTGACTATAAACCGCCGCGATGTTATGCCCTGCGTCATGCAAAGCGCGCAGCGTAGGGACCGCAAAATCGGGTGTTCCCATAAAAGCGATGCGCATGTCAGGTTCCTTCATGAAATTTTGCTTGGCAGGAGGCGTGCCTTCCCCCTAATGCCCTATGCATGGCATCGCAAGAGATAGACGATCTGACAAATGCGCTGGCACGGCTGCCGGGACTGGGGCCGCGTTCTGCGCGCCGCGCGGTGCTGTACCTCATTAAAAAGCGTGAAACGGCATTGGATCCGCTGGTTTCGGCCATGGAACAGGTGCGTGAAAAACTGGTGACCTGTGACAATTGCGGGAATGTTGATACCATCAATCCTTGCGGCATATGCACCGACGTGCGGCGCGACACGCGGGCCATTTGCGTCGTTGAAGAGGTGTCCGACCTGTGGGCGCTGGATAAATCACGGCTGTTCCTGGGGCGTTACCATGTGCTGGGTGGCCGACTTTCCGCGCTTGACGGTGTGCGGCCGGAAGATCTTACCATTTCACGGCTGATCGAACGTGTGGATGCGGGCGATATTGATGAGGTCGTGCTGGCGATGAATGCTACCCTGGAAGGGCAGACTACCGCGCATTATATCGCTGAGCGACTGGAGAAATACCCTGTGCGGCTCACCCAACTGGCACATGGCCTGCCGATGGGCGGTGAGCTCGATTATCTTGATGAAGGCACACTGGCACAGGCGCTTCGGGCACGCAAACCCATCGCCTGATTTTAGATACACCAAACCCCTTGAAGACTGTGGCAAGCGCAGCTATTTTACGCTTATGGCTATATTACCGATCATAGAAGTGCCCGATCCGCGGCTGAAAACCGTTTCAACCCGGGTTGAGAAATTCGACGATGAGCTGAAACAGTTGGTCGAGGACATGTTTGAAACCATGTATGCCGCGCCCGGCATCGGCCTTGCGGCGATACAGGTTGGCGTGCCCAAGCGGGTGCTGGTGATCGACTTGCAGGAACCCGATCCAGAGGCGAAGGCAGAGGATTGCGGTGATGAAGGGTGCGGTCATGACCACCGCCCGGTCATCAATGACCCGCGCATTTTCATCAATCCGGAAATTCTTGATCCTTCGGACGAACAGTCGCTGTATAACGAAGGCTGTTTATCGGTACCTGACCAATATGCGGAAGTGGAGCGCCCCGCGCAGATCCGCGCCCGCTGGCACGACCTGGATGGCAAGGTGCATGAGGAAGATATGGACGGGCTAATGGCGACATGCCTGCAGCATGAGATGGATCATCTGGAAGGCATATTGTTTATTGACCACCTGTCGCGGCTCAAGCGGCAGATGGTGCTCAAAAAACTCAACAAAATGCGCAAGGCCGCTTAAGCCTCGAAAGTTCCGCAAATTAACAATTGAATGCAGCGCTTTTTGCGCCTAAGTTCCTATTTCGTTCCAGTTAGGAGATATAGGGCGTTGGGTGAATTTTTGTCGGTCTTGCTGACGGTATTGGCGTTGCTCATTGGAGTTGGGCTGGGTTGGTTTTTGGGAAGCCGTCCGCTTACTGATATTCGTAAAGAGCGTGAAGAGTCTGAATCAGAGCTCAGGGAACTAAGGGAAAAATTTCGTGCATCTATTCGTGATTTAGCTGGAGCGGAAGAGCGCGCAAACCGCGCGGATACGCTTGGCGAGCGGTTGGAGACTTACCGGACTGAACGCGAAATCCTGAAAGCTGATCTGGCCGCGATGAAGGCGGATGCGGCAAACCATGAAAAGCAGTTGCAGCAGCTTGTTGAGGCGAAAGAAGCCCTGTCTGCGCAGTTCAGCGAAGTGGGCGGTAAGCTGCTTGGCGAGGCGCAGAAGGCATTTTTGGAGCGCGCCGATGCACGGTTTAATCAGGCCGAAGAAAAGCATGAGGCGAAAATCAAATCACTGATGAATCCAGTAGGTGAGCGGCTCAAAGCCTATGAGGAAAGCGTCCAGAAGATCGAGAAAGAACGCAATGAAGCCTATGGGGACCTAAAAGGCCTGATGGGTGACATGAAGCTGGGGCAGGAGGCAATTCGGAGCGAGGCAGCACGGCTCGTCAATAGTTTGCGCAATGCGCCTAAAGCGCGGGGCCGGTGGGGTGAGCAGCAGCTGCGCAATGTGCTCGAAACCTGCGGGCTTGCCGAGCATACCGATTTTCAGATGGAAGTGAGTGTTGACACCGATGAGGGCAGGGCGCGCCCCGATGCGATTGTTCGCGTACCGGGCGGGCGTTCACTGGTGATCGATGCCAAAGTGTCGCTCAATGCCTATCAGGATGCGTTTGAGGCAGAAGACGATGAAACCCGTGATCTTGCACTGGCAGCGCACTGCCAATCTATGAAAACGCATGTCGATGGCTTGTCGCGCAAAGCCTATTGGGATCAGTTTGAGGATGCGCCGGACTATGTCATCATGTTTGTGCCGGGTGAGCATTTTCTATCGGCCGCATTGGAGCATGACAACACACTCTGGGATCATGCCTTTGAAAAGAAAGTGCTTTTGGCAACGCCGACTAATCTTGTCGCTATTGCCCGCACCGTGGCATCTGTCTGGCGGCAGGAAGGGTTGGCACGCGAAGCCAAGCAGATTGGTGCGCTGGGCAAGGAAATGTATGATCGGCTCGCCACGGCAGCAGAGCATCTGAAACGTGTCGGAACCGGCCTGACCGGCGCGGTCAATAACTATAACAAATTTGTCGGAAGCTTCGAACGCAACGTAATGTCTACCGGCAAACGTTTTGCCGAACTTAATATCGAAACCGGTAAGCGTGAGCTGGAAGAAGTACCACCGGTAGAGGCGCTGCCGCGTTATGGCAGTGAGGCGGAAAAAGAGCTTATTGAAAACCCTGATTCGGCTAAAAAAAAGGCCGAATAACCAATTTGATCACTTCCGTTGCTGGTTTAACACTTCATAAGCCATGACAGCCGTTGCAACCGCTGCATTCAGACTGTCAGCTTTGCCCATCATCGGCATTTTGACGAGCGTGTCGCACTCTGTCTCATAATCCGAGGGCAGTCCCTGCGCTTCATTGCCAATCAGCAGAAACGTGGGCGCTTCATATTTTACACCCTGATAGTCATTGTCTGTATTCAGGCTGGTGCCGACAAGTTGACCTTCACCTCCGCGTAACCATTTCAGAAATTCCGGCCAGGGTGCCTGTACAATTTTCTGTGTAAAAATGGCCCCCATGCTGGAACGTACGGCTTCGACTGAAAACGCATCAACACAATCATCCACCAGTATCAACCCACCTGCACCAACCGCATCGCCGGTGCGTAATATCGTACCCAGATTGCCCGGATCCCGCAGCGACTGCGCCACTAGCCAGATATTGGCGCGATGACGGTCAATGTCATTCAAGTTAATGGCATGGTCACGGTATACACCCAGCACTGTCTGCGGATTATCCTTGCCCGACATTTTCGACAATATCTCACGGGTGGTTTTAATTATCTGCCCGTCATTTTCCCGCACCGCGTTTTCAAGCGCACTGACAAGCGGATGTTCGTCGCGTGAATCAGACATAAAGAGCATGACCGGTACATAGCCTTCTTCGCGCGCTTCGGTGAGTAGACGCAGTCCCTCGGCGAGAAAATGACCGCTGCGTTTACGGTGCTTTTTTTCACGCAGGCTGCGCACCTGTTTGACAAGCGGGTTGGAAAATCCGGTAATGATACGGTTGCCGTCTGCATCGACTTCACCATGGGCCGAAAAATCTGTATTCACATCAATCCTCGCCAAAACCGTCTTTGATAAGGCCGACAAGTTTTTTCAGATATATCTCTGCGTCTTCTCCTTCAACATTGACCGTCACATGATCGCCCCTTGCTGCGCCAAGCATCATGAGCCCCATTATGCTGTCGCCGTTCACCTGTGACCCATCCTTTGCTACGGTGATTTTTAGTTCTTCCGGTAGTTTGGACGCCATGGTGACAAATTTTGCGCTGGCCCGTGCGTGCAGGCCACGCTGATTGGTGATCAAAATTTCTTGAGACGGCATTTACTGTTCCAGCCCGAGAAGCTCTGATGCAACACTGATATATTTCTGCCCTGCCTCTCGCGCAGCAGTAACGGCGTCAGCGACGGTCATGGATTTTCGTGCGCCTTCCAGACGGATCAGCATGGGCAGGTTAACCCCGGCAATGACCTCGACACGGTTTGCCTCAAGCAGCGAAATGGCCAGGTTGGAAGGCGTACCACCAAAAAGGTCTGTAAGTATGATGACACCATCACCGCCATCGACTTTGGTAATGGCAGCGGCAATATCCTGCCGCCTTTGCTCCATATCATCATGCGGGCCGATGCAGATGGTGGCAATGTTCTTCTGTTTGCCGACAACGTGCTCCATCGCCACCAGAAATTCTTCTGCCAGCCTGCCGTGAGTGACCAAAACCATGCCTATCATTGGGCGAGAAAACTCCGGTTCAAAATAGCCTGTCCTGCTTTTTCAAATTCATAAGTTGCCGCCCATATCATGTGTTTGGTTTGCCTTCCAGTTTATCGGCAGGTGGTGACGCAAGATTGCGGTGGGAAATAGTGGGCGAAAAGCCAGCGTCACGCAAGTCCTTCGCCATTTGCTCCGCAGTAAATACGGACCTGTGCCGTCCGCCCGTGCATCCAAAGGCGATATTGACATAGGCTTTACCCTGCGCTGCGTAACGCGGGAGAAGAAAACTTATCAGATCCAGTATGCGGCAATAGGCCTCCTCGAAAGCCTTATCCTGGCGAACATATTCCCCTACTGCTTTATCTTGTCCGGTAAGCGGTCGCAGCTGGCTATCCCAGTGCGGATTGCGCAGGAAGCGCATATCAAACACCAGATCAGCGACAGGCGGCATACCTCGCGCAAAGCCAAAGCTCGTGATTGTAAGGGTGGGTTGCCGGTCTTCTTCCAGCATGAACTGTTCGCGTATAGCCTGTTGCAACTCATTAGCGGCAAAAGCGGTTGTGTCCATAATGTGTTCTGCCCAATCTCGCAAAGGCTGCATCATTTCACGCTCCAACGCTATTCCATTGCTGGCCAGGCGATCTTTGGCGAGCGGATGCGGCCGCCGTGTCTCGTTATACCGGCGCTCCAGTTCAGCGCCGGAACAATCCAGATATAGTGTCGAGATGCTCAAATGGGTTTTGCTGTTAAGCGATTCGACCTTTCGGATAATCGCTTCGGGGTCAAAACCGCGCGTACGGCTGTCAAAACCGATGGCAAGGGGAGCGTGTCTGATGCCAGTAGCGGCGGGCAGGGGGGTTTCAAGCAATCTTCCCAAAAGGCGTATCGGGAAGTTATCGACTGCCTCCCAACCCAGATCTTCCAATGTACGCAGAGCTGTTGATTTGCCCGCCCCCGAAAGGCCGGTCACAAGCATGATGTTTTGCGAAGTACGCTGTGTGTCCGAAGTTTTTGGCATGGCCGTTATTATTACTCACAGAAAATAGACGGAAAACCAGCTTTGCTTACAATGATAGCCCGTAAGCACGCAATGCCCATTCGGCCTTTATCGAAAGCGCGCTCCCATGCGCATCCATTTTAATGCGAGGGATCTTTATATCGCCAATAATTTCCTGCCCTGGCGCATTGATAAAACGCGGAGCTTCTTTTTCCAATACGATAATGAGGCCAACTGGAACTTTGCTGGCATAAGGCGTTTTCATGATACCCAGGTTGCGAACTTCGATTCGTCCAGCGATATTTGGCGCGGGATATGCATATAGTTTACCGGCATCATTTTTTAGCAGTGTCTGGTCGTCGCTGATGAGTATTGCGCCGCGATCAACAAGGTGCAGGCACAATTCTGATTTTCCAGAGCCAGATATACCTGCGACTAAGATTGCGCTTCCCTCAACACAAACAGAGCAGGCTGGATATATGATTTCCCTATCAGTCATAGCGTTACTGGACCTGGCTGGATACACCCGCAGGCAAAGTTATGCGAAAGCAGGCACCTGACCTGCCATCTTCACGTTCGCAGACGCTGAGCTTGCCGTTATGGGCCTCAATGATGGTGCGGGCGATGGCTAGGCCTAGCCCGCTATGTTTACCGAAATCCTCATCGCCAGGGCGTATGCTGTGAAAGCGACGGAAAATTGCCTCGCGCTCACTTTCGGGGACGCCAGGACCACTATCTGTAATACGGATGTGGACGACATTACTTGCGCGGGTCGCAACAACTTCGATAAGGCTCCCTTCCGGTGAGAAAGATACAGCATTGTCCAGCAGGTTGGTAATTACGCGCTCCAGCCTGATGGCTTCCCCAAGCACTGTAGCAACGCCGCGCCTGGGCCGCGCAAAGGCAATCTGCCGTCCATGGTTCAATTCTCTTTCTTCACGCGCCGCAAGCACATTTTCCACCATTTCGCCCAGATCGATCTGTTCGAATTTTGTGCGGGACAATTGAGCATCCACACGCGATACTTCGGATATATCGGTAATCAACCGATCAAGCCGCCGGACATCATTTTCTGCAATATCAAGTAATTGTTGCTGCAATTTTGGATCTTTGATTGCACTTAACCCTTCCAGTGCGCTTCGCAGTGAAGCCAGTGGGTTTTTAATCTCATGGCTGACATCAGCGGCGAAATTTTCCGTTGCATCAATCCGGTCGCGTATGGCCAGACTCATATCGGACAAGGCCCGTGCCAGCATGCCTATTTCATCGCGGCGTTCGGGTAGCCGTGGAACTACAACCTCTCGTGCCCGGCCAAGCCTAACACGCACTGCAGCGCGAGAAAGCCGTCTGAGGGGACGCACAATTGTCCGTGCAAGAAACAGTGATAAAAGTATGGAAAACGCTGTGACGATCAGGATGATAATTGCCAGCAGGGCTCTTTGATCACGCACTATGCGGGTAATATCGCGTGCATTTTCGGTGACCAGTACAAATTTGCCTAGTTTTGCGGTTTGTGTCGCGGCGCTGATGTACGGCGTGCGATCTGGCGCATGCCTATATCTGACAACAGGTGTTATTGTCTTTGAGGATTCGGATAATTCCGGCCATGCGCTGGCTGTATCTGCTTTCGGCGGCGCAAACCTCTCCACTTCAGGTGACAGGACAATGGCCTCGATGATCTTGTCAAGAAACCTGGCTGCGTCTTTCCGCCATGGTTCTTCTGCAGGGTCGCGCAGAGTGTAGGAAGGCGGCATGACATCAAAACTGTCCATTACTTTCCGGCCGCTGGCTCCATATATACGCACACGGCTTTCTGTCTTGGATCCAACGTCTGCAATAAATGCGCGCTTTGCATCCCGATCGATGTCTTGCGATAGCGCATTTGCGATAATGGCGGCCTTTTCCCTGGCCTGTTCGATACGCTCGTTGACGAGCTGCGCGCGGTAATTGTCGAGATAAAAAAAGCTGCCAGCCAATATAGCGAGCGCGAGTATATTCACGGCCAATATCCGTGTGGTCAGCGACAGCCGCCGTGTCCAGAATAGCGATAGGTCAGAACCGCCATCTTCATTCTTCCGAGAAGCGATAACCGGCTCCATATAATGTATCTATTGCTGAAAACTGCTCGTCAATTTCCCGAAACTTCCGGCGTAGGCGCTTGATATGGCTATCAATGGTGCGGTCATCGACATAGACATCATCCTGATAGGCTGCGTCCATTAACTGGTTGCGTGTTTTGACCACACCTGGCCGCGTGGCCAGTGCTTCAAGTATCATGAACTCAGTCACTGTCAGGGTAAGTGGTTCATCTTGCCATTTCACCATATGGCGTGCCGGGTCCATATGCAGGCTACCGCGTATTATAGGTTCACTGATAGCCGTTTCATCCTGCCGGTCATCGTTTTTGATAAATTCTGTGCGACGCAGTATGGCTTTTATCCGGGCCAGCAAAAGACGCTGCGAAAACGGTTTGGAGATATAGTCATCCGCGCCCATTGCAAGACCAAGTGCCTCATCAAGCTCATCATCTTTTGAGGTGAGGAATATAACGGGTAAGGCACTTTTTTCCCTTACCCTGCGTAATAACTCCAACCCGTCCATGCGCGGCATTTTAATATCGAAAACGGCCAGGTCAGGCGGGTTTTCGGTGATGGCCTTCAGCGCTGTTTCACCGTCTGAATACAGGCGTGTTATATAACCCTCCGACTGAAGAGCTATGGATACAGAGGTCAGGATATTCCGGTCATCGTCAACCAGTGCGATTGTTGCTGTCATGCCACTGCCTTTACCTCACTGGTTTCGAATAATCACGCATGAATGTTGCTGTTTTTATTCGCATCTGCGTGGTTGCGAGTAAAGTCTGTTAGTGACAACCTTGTCAAGAAAATGTCAATTTGACGCGTGATGCTGCATGTTTTAAGCGAACCGCGACCAAAGTGCATACGTATGAGGATATGTCATGCGATGCCACCCCATAATTCGCTTTGACAGTGAGGATTAAATGACAGATTCCAGCCACGCAGCCCTAAGAGCAATGGGTATTGAGACCAATGCCGATATCGATTCCAATCTTCAGCGTGCCGCACTCGTGGAACAAGCGATTCGCAATGGTGAAGGACATTTGGCAGCATCGGGTCCGCTTGTAGTGGCGACAGGCCAGCACACAGGACGTTCAGCAAATGACAAGTTCATGGTGCGTGATGCCGAGACGGAAGATACAGTGTGGTGGGGCAAAACGAACAAAGCCATGTCACCTGAACATTTTGCCATTCTGAAAGAAGATTTCTTCAAGGCTGTTGGCCAAAAAGATCAGCTATACGTACAGGAGCTTTTCGGCGGTTCACAGCCGGAACACCGCGTTAATGTGCGTGTGATCAATGAATTAGCGTGGCACAATCTTTTTATCCGTACGATGCTGGTGCGCCCAACAGTTCAGGAGTTGGACGGCTTTGAAGCGGAATATACGATTATTGACCTGCCAAGCTTTCAGGCTGATCCAGAACGCCACGGTACAAATGGACCGGCAGTTATTGCGGTAAACCTAACCGAAAAACTGATCCTTATTGGCGGAACAGCTTATGCCGGCGAGATGAAGAAGTCGGTTTTCGGTCTTCTCAATTATTTGTTGCCACTTGAGGGTGTGATGCCGATGCACTGTTCCGCCAACATGGGCAAGAATGGTGACACCGCAGTATTTTTTGGCCTGTCTGGTACGGGCAAAACAACATTATCCGCAGATGCTAGCCGTACACTTATCGGCGATGACGAGCATGGATGGTCGGATACGGCTGTCTTCAATTTTGAAGGCGGGTGCTACGCGAAAATGATTCGCCTGGACCCCGAAGCGGAACCGGAAATCTACGCCACGACACAGCGTTTCGGCACGGTGCTTGAAAATGTGGTGATGGATGCTGAAACCCGTACGCTGAATCTGGATGACAATAGCCTGGCGGAAAATACCCGAGGTGCTTACCCGATCGATTTTATTCCGAACACATCGGAAAAAAATATGGGGCCGGTACCGAAGAATATCATCATGCTGACAGCTGATGCCTTTGGCGTTCTGCCGCCAATTTCACGGCTGACGCCCGAACAGGCCATGTATCACTTCTTGTCAGGTTATACGGCCAAAGTTGCCGGCACTGAAATCGGTGTAACGGAACCAGAAGCTACATTTTCGACATGCTTTGGCGCGCCTTTCATGCCACGTCACCCGTCAGTTTACGGAAATCTTCTGAAAGAGCGAATTGCCAAAGGCGGCGTAACATGTTGGTTGGTCAATACCGGCTGGACTGGTGGTAAATATGGTGTGGGACACCGTATGCCGATCAAGGCAACACGGGCGCTATTAAATGCAGCTCTTGATGGCAGCCTCAACGATGCTGAATTCCGTATCGATGAGAATTTTGGTTTTGAAGTGCCCGTGGCTGTGCCGGGTGTGGATAGCGCTATCCTTGATCCGCGCTCGACATGGAGTGATGGCGCGGAATATGATGCGACTGCACATAAGCTTGTGCAGCTGTTCGTTGATAACTTTGCGCAGTTTGCTGAACATGTGGACGAGAATGTCCGTGAAGCAGCCCCCAGCGCTGCATAAACGTACAAATTCATAAGATAAAAGGGGCTTTCCTGGAAACGGGGAGGTCCTTTTTCTATCCGTGCAGATAAGATGTAGGGCAAATAAAAAGGCGCCCGGAATCCGGACGCCTGATTATTACTGATAAAGTAGATCAGTCGGTAAGGTCGGCAGGAACCTGACCACCATTTTTCGCAAGTTCGCGCATCACTGCTTTGTGCAGCCAGATGTTCATTTCTGCGCTGCCGTCCAGTGCGCCGGTATAACCCAGCTCCTGAGCCAGCTCTTTGCGGTTGGACAGGCTGGAATCAATGCCCAGCAGTTTCATCAGATCAACGATTGATGTGCGCCAGTTCAAGTCTCCGCCTGTTGAGGCCGCTTTGGCCGACAGAACCTGCTCAACATCTACTGCGCTGATTGGCGCGGCACTCTCGGTGCTTGTTGCTGTTGCGTCGACTGCTTCCGGCTCGTCCTTCGTTCCGAAAATTGCGTTCTTAATTGTGCTGAAAATTCCCATTATTTGTCCTTCCCTAAAAAGAATTGATGTTATCAAGCTACTCCTTGCACATAAGGATTGTTCCCTTGTTGCACAATGCAGGTGATTCTAAAACAGTGTAAAATGTCTTATCTAAAACAGCTTGGGCTGGTTTGCTCATGTAAATTCGGCTAACCATATCGGCAAGCTTAGGGTACGTTGCCCTGGTAAGTATATAATTGAGGGAGATGCTCTAATGAATATAATGGAAGTTTTGCAACAGACAGGCGGCCTTGAATCGCTGGCCAATGATCTGGGGATCGACAAGAACATGGCACAAACGGGCGCCGCGGCGCTGCTGCCGGCTATATTGGGCGGTTTCAAAAAGCAGACACAAGCTCAGCCTGGAGGTATTGAAGACCTTGTCGGCATGATTGGGGGCCTGGGCGGTACAGGGCTGCTTGAAAACGTTCTTGGTAAACAGCCCACCAATGTGTCTAAGGGCAATGAAATCCTGGGTCAGATTTTTGGGTCAAAGGATGTTAGCCGGACTGTCGCAGGCAGCGCTGCTCAACAAACCGGTCTTGATACGTCTATACTGAAGAAAATGCTGCCGATACTGTCCATGCTGGTGGCTGGTTATATGGCCAATCAGGCAGGAGGCAATCGCGGCGCGGGTCAGACAGCTGGTGGCGGTGCACTTGGCGGTATATTGGGTAATGTCCTGGGCGGTGTTCTGGGCGGCAATAAATCGCAAGGTGGTGTCCTTGGCGGACTTGGTTCCATGCTTGACCTGGATGGTGACGGAAATCCACTCGACGATATCATAGGAATGGCTTCAAAGTTTAACCGCTAATATGATGCATTAATGTCCAGCTGGGTGGTAGTCATACCACCCAGCTAGGATAGAGAGTTTATATATATGCCAGACAAGTGTTCGTATTTTGCGGGTTTCGTCGCATTTTTATTCATTGTCTCTGTTACAGGTTCACCGGGTGCAGTCCTTGCGCAGGATGTAAGCGAAGATGACATTCGCGGGCATATCGAAATATTGGCCAATGATGATTTTTCCGGGCGGATGCCTGGAACCGAAGGCGAAACCAAAACGCTGGAATATATTGCCAATCAATGGAACAAGGCTGGCCTTGTTTCTGGCACGAACGATCCAGCACATCCATGGTATGCGCCGGTGCAAATGGTCCAACGCAAACATTTTGGGCAGACGGTGCGCTTTGCGAAGGGCAATCGTTCTTTATCTATTTCTGATGAAATTATCTTGCGTAGCCATGATAGCAGTGCAGCCGTTCGCAATGCACCGGTCGTTTATACAGGCTATGGTGTGGATGCGCAGGGTAAGGTTAACACAGATGTTTCGGGCAAGATTGCACTGCTGCATTTTTCTGCCCCCCCATTTGCTGGCGAAGATGGGAAGAGCTTTGTTGAACGCCGCAAGCAGTTGAGTGACGCAGGCGCGGCCGCTGTATTGACTATTTTTGACGGTAGCTTCCCATGGTCCAGAGTTCTGTCCGGCTATACAGGCCGCAGTATCAATCTCCAGAGCAAAGACACAGCTTTGCCACTTGATGGTGCTGTAAGCGGCGCGTTTGTTAAACGGCTTTTCAATTCGGCAAAAATGAACTGGAGTGAGACAAAAGGGGATGCCGGTAAGGCTGACTTTACCGGACGGAATCTACCGCTTAACGCTAGTTTGCTTGCCTCTACACAGGTTTATCGTTTCCCAAGTTATAATGTAATTGCCAAACTGCCCGGTAAAAACCCCGATGCAGGGGCAATTTTGATGCTTGGCCACTGGGACCATATCGGTATCTGCCGTGATGAAGGTGCGGAAGATCGGATTTGCAATGGTGCGGTGGATAATGCGAGCGGCATTGCCGTGCTTATCGAAGCGGCCAAGCGGCTTGCCAAAGAGCCGCAGCATGACCGTGATATCTATTTTATGGGAACGACTGCTGAAGAGCAGGGTTTGTTGGGCGCTTATGCCTATGCCGAAAATTCGAACATTCCGCTGAAAGACATCGTCATTGCGCTCAATATAGATACAATTGCCATTGCCCCGCGGGATGCAAAAGTTGCAATTATAGGGCGTGGGGAAACATCACTGGATCCCGCCATTGAATACGTGGCCCGCAAACTGGGCCGTGATATAGAGTCCAGCAAGGACGCCAATGCCTTTATCCGCCGCCAGGATGGATGGGCCCTTGCAGCCAAGGGTGTGCCTTCATTGATGGTAGGGGGCTCTTTCGCCGACATGGAATTGCTGCAAAAATTTCTGGGCAGTGTCTACCATGGTCCAGAAGATGAGGCTGTGGCGGGTATGGAATTGGGCGGTGCGGCACAGGACACCGACCTGCACATTGCGTTGGCGCGCCACTTCGCGAATTTTGAGACATATTCAGCAGAAGACTGGGCCAGGCAGACAGGACCGGAGCCAGATAAGGAATCAGTCGAATAAAACTGGCGATTTGCTGCTATCGCGTTTACACGATACCGCCACGAATCAATAAACGCATAAAGGCGGCGCGGCATGGAAATTTCCCTCGGTTTAACTTTTGATGACGTTTTGCTGCGCCCTGCAGCCTCTGACATTGTGCCAGGGCAGGCCGATACACGGACAAAATTGACCCGTGATATCACGCTCAATATTCCCGTGCTTTCTTCTGCCATGGATACAGTAACGGAAGCCGATATGGCGATTGTCATGGCGCAAATGGGTGGTATCGGGGTGTTGCACCGCAATCTTTCGGTAGAAGAGCAGGTCGCTGCCGTACGGCAGGTGAAGCGCTTTGAAAGCGGTATGGTGGTCAATCCCATAACCATATCGCCCGATGCGAACCTGTCCGAAGCACAGGTGCTTATGGAGCAGAACCATATTTCCGGTATCCCTGTTGTTGAAAATAGTGGCAAGCTGGCTGGTATTTTGACTCACCGTGATGTGCGTTTTGCGGAAAACCCTGCGCAGAAGGTCAGCGAACTGATGACCCGCGAGAATCTGGCAACCGTGCCTGATGGTGTCAGCCATGAGGAAGCAAAGCGCCTGTTGCACCAACGCCGGATCGAAAAGCTGCTCGTCGTGGATGATGATTTTCACTGTATCGGCCTGATCACCGTCAAGGATATCGAAAAGGCCGTGACATTCCCCGATGCAACCAAGGATGCAACAGGCCGCCTGCGCGTTGCCGCCGCATCGACGGTCGGTGAAAATGGCATGGCCCGGACAAGCGCGCTTATCGAAGCGGAATGTGACGTTGTTGTCGTGGACACGGCGCATGGCCATAGCCGCATGGTGATAGATTCGGTTGCCGAAGTGAAAAAGCGGCATCCAGAAGCACAGATTATTGCTGGCAATGTGGCCACGGCAGAAGCCGCACGCGCGCTGATAGATGCAGGCGCGGATGGCATCAAGGTCGGGATCGGTCCCGGGTCTATCTGTACAACACGTGTGGTGGCGGGTGTCGGTGTTCCGCAGCTGACCGCTATCATGGATGCTGCAAAGGAAGCTGACAAATCAGATATCCCTGTCATTGCCGATGGGGGCCTGCGCACATCGGGTGATGCGGCAAAGGCGATTGCAGCTGGTGCATCGACTGTGATGATCGGTTCGATGCTGGCAGGTACGGAAGAAGCGCCGGGAGAAACATTCCTGTATCAGGGACGCGCATATAAAAGCTATCGCGGCATGGGTTCGGTGGGAGCCATGGCACGCGGATCGGCTGACCGTTATTTTCAGCAGGATATCAAGGATCAACTGAAACTGGTGCCTGAAGGCATCGAAGGCCAGGTGCCGTTCAAGGGCGCGGCCAATGAAGTCATTCACCAGCTTGTCGGCGGTGTAAAGGCTGCTATGGGTTATACCGGATCACCGACGATTAACGACCTGCGGACCAAAGCAGAGTTTGTGCGCATCACCAATGCAGGATTGCGTGAGAGCCATGTGCATGATGTTTCAATCACCCGTGAGGCGCCAAATTATCCATCACGCTAAAACAAGGTAGGCCAGACATATGGAACTGATGAAAATATTCCTGATACTTACATTCTGGCCTGCTGGCACGCCTGAAGAAGCACCTAAATGGACAAGCGATGCGTTCCTGACAGTCGAAGCGTGTCAGGCGGCGGCAGCCGAACAAACCAGGATTGTAAGAGAGAAATATGGTGCGGGCACAAAAGTTGCGTTCCAGTGTCTTTCACTAGATGATCGTGTAGCCGAATGACTCCCCCGGCGCGTGTTCAGGCTGCCATAGACCTGTTGGATGAGATTATCGTTGCTGCACGTGACAATGGACCGAGCGCGGACAAAATTGCGGCAAATTACTTCAAGACACGCCGTTATATGGGATCAAAGGATCGGCGCGCGGTACGTGACCTGACCTATGATGCGATCCGCCGTTTTGGCGAGATGCCTACCAGCGGACGTGCGGCGATGCTGGGGCTGGCGGAGCAAGATCCGCAGCTTGCACTTTTGTTTGATGGTTCGAACTATGGTCCCGCAGCTATCGACGCAAAAGAAGTCGCGGCCAAAGGAGAAGCGATCCCAGACTGGATAAAACTGCATTTGTCGCCGTTAATTGGTGAGGATGAACATCCTGTGTTGTTGGATCGTGCACCGCTCGATATCCGCTTTGATCCACGCAAAACAAGCCGTGCTGAACTGTCGGATACATGGCCAGAAACAAGTTATAGCGATGAATGGCCACATGCGGCGCGCCTGCCCGCCGGCACACAGATCCAGCAAGACCCGCTCTGGAGCAGGGGTGCGATTGATATACAGGACTGGGGCAGTCAGGCGATTGTTGCGGCATGTAAGGCGTCCGGTGCGGCGCTGGTCGTTGACTTATGTGCCGGGGCAGGAGGCAAGACACTGGCACTGGCTTCGGATATGCAGAATGACGGACGCATCATAGCCTCTGATACCAACCGCAACCGCCTTTCGCGTCTTGAACCACGCAGGCAACGTGCGGATGCTGAAAATATTGAAACGCTGTTGTTGGATGCTGGGCGCGAGTGGGAGAAGCTTGAACCATATGCTGAGCAAGCTGACATTGTCCTTGTCGATGCACCATGCAGCGGGACTGGGACATGGCGGCGCAACCCTGAAACACGGTGGCGATTGACGCCGAAGCGCCTTGATAGCGTAGTTGCGCAGCAGTCCGCAATTCTGGATATGGCTGCAAAGCTCGTCAAGCCGGGTGGCGCGCTGGTCTATGCGGTCTGTTCGCTTGTACAGGCCGAAGGTGCAGGGCAGATCGCAGCTTTCTTGTCAGGGCACAAAGGCTGGCGTATAGATGCAATTGATATGCAGATTGGTCGAACAATAGAGGCGGATGGCGCTCCGGTTGGCAGGTTGCTTTCCCCGAACCATGATGGGACGGATGGTTTTTTCATGACGCGGCTTGTCAAATCATGACTTTGTCTTCATCTGACAGTCAGATGGCCGGTGATATGTCCGCCTCTCATACAGAAGATATCAGTGGTTTTCGGGAGTTTATTATGCGTTATTCACCAGCAGCTTTAGCTTTGTCACTGGCGTTCGCAGTCACGTCCAGCGCGACATATAGCCAGCAAAGCGAACGTGAAGTTGATCCGAAGTCAGTGACATTAGTTGAAGCAGGTGAAGCAGCGCAGAATGCAGGGGATTTGATGGCTGCCGCAGATCTTTATGAATCGGCGCTGGCCATTGATCCGGGAAACCGCAATGCGTTTATCGCGCTGGCCAAAATTGCGCAGGAACAGAAATTACCCGGAAAAGCCATCCGGCTCTACCGTGAAGCGCTGGAAATCAACCCGAATGACAGGGTTGCGCTTGCCGGACAGGGGCAAGCGATGGTGCAGCGCGGGGCGGTTGAAAAAGCGCGTGAGAATCTTGCCAGACTGGAAAGTATCTGTCGCACAGATTGCGCTGAAGTGGCACAGCTGAGCGCGACTATTGACCAGGGGCCACCTTCCAAGGTGCTTTCGGCCGAAGCGGTGACGCCTGAACCTGTTATTGGTGAAGCGAGCGAAACCCCCTAATCGTCTGCCCGAACAAACGGCTTATATCAGATCGCGAAATTCTTTCAGGACTGCACGATACAATTCTTTTTTGAACGGCACTATCACCTCGGGCAGGCTTTCAGCATCCGCCCATTTCCATTCACTGAATTCAGGATGATCGGTATCAATATTGATATCGCTGTCCTTGCCCAAAAAACGCATCAGGAACCACCATTGCCGCTGACCGCGCCATTTGCCCTTCCAGATTTTACCGACAAGTTCAGGCGGCAGATCATAGAATAACTCTTCACTGCTTTGCGCGAGCACTGTTACTTTTTCAGCAGCTATGCCTGTTTCCTCGAACAATTCGCGCAAGGCCGCCTGTCTGGGGTCTTCGCCGGGGTCAATTCCACCTTGTGGCATTTGCCATGCATCAACGCCTGGGTTGTCAAGGCGCTGGGCTGCAAACACTTTACCATTTTTGTTGGCGAGCATGATGCCTGCACAGGGACGGTAAGGCAGGTTTTCCGGATCAGTCATATAGTCACTATTTCTTTTCTGTTGCGCTTCAACGCTAGTGAGAAATAAGGCTGAGGTCTATCCCTGAAAAATGGTGAATTGCACATTGTGAGAAAGCCAGAACAGGGGCGGTGGATATAATTTCTAAATTGCACCCTTGCTGTTCAATGCTAAGTGATGCACCAAGTAAGCCTGCAAAAGTGAAGAAGTGGACGAATTATGGCCAGCGCCGCTGAAGTAAATACCGGTAAGATAGATGCAGTTCCAGAAGCGGTTGTTGTCCGCTTTGCGGGTGACAGTGGTGATGGTATGCAGCTGACCGGCGGGCAGTTTACGCTGTCGACGGCACTATCAGGCAATGACCTTGCCACATTCCCCGATTTTCCGGCGGAAATCCGTGCGCCGCAAGGTACGCTTTTTGGTGTGTCAGCATTTCAGATTAATTTCGGCAGCCGTGAAATCAATACTGCCGGTGATCAACCAGACGTTCTGGTGGCAATGAATCCGGCAGCGCTTAAGACCAATGTTGAAGCGCTCAAGCCAGGCGGTCTTATCATTGCTGACAGCGGTGAATTCGGGAAACGCAACCTCGACAAAGCCAAATATGAAAATAATCCGCTGGAAGACGGTTCGCTAGCGAAATGGCAGTTGCTGTCATTTGATATATCGCAGTTGACGCTGGATGCTGTAAAGCCCTTTGGTCTTGGCAACAAAGAAGCACTTCGGTGCAAGAACATGTGGACGCTGGGATTGGCGCTCTGGATGTTTGACCGTGAACGGCAGCCGATTGTCGATTGGCTGAACCAGAAGTTTGCGAAAAAACCGGAAATTGCCGAAGCCAATATTGCGGCGTTGAATGCAGGCCATGCCTATGGTGAAACGGCGGAGCTTTCTGGCCCCATGCAGAAAGTACATATTCCCGCCGCGCCATCCGAACCCGGTCTTTACCGGACCATAACGGGCGCGGAAGCGATTTCGCTGGGTCTTGTTGCGGGTACGCATCTTGCTGACTTACCCATGTTTTTTGGTGGATATCCAATCACGCCTGCATCGGCAATTTTGCACCATCTGGCGCGCTATAAGGAATATGGCGTTACAACATTTCAAGCAGAGGATGAAATTGCCGCGATCGCATCGGCCATCGGCGCCAGTTATTCCGGCAGCCTGGGCGTGACCAGCAGTTCGGGACCCGGCATCGCGTTGAAAGGTGAGGCCATGGGGCTCGCGATTATGACTGAATTACCACTGGTGGTTGTCAATTCCCAGCGCGGCGGACCTTCTACCGGCCTGCCAACCAAGACTGAACAGTCTGATCTGTATCAGGCGGTCTATGGCCGTAATGGCGATGCACCAATGCCGGTTATCGCAGCGCGCTCACCCGCGGATGCATTTGATTGCGCGATTGAAGCGGTTCGTATCGCGGTGCAGTATATGACACCTGTCATGCTACTCACCGACGGATATATCGCCAATGCTGCCGAACCATGGGCCGTGCCCGATATGTCGGATTATAAAGCGTTTCCGGTGCAGCATTTAACAGAAGCGCAGGATGGCGGTTTCAAACCATATGGCCGTGATGAAAAGCTGGCACGCCCCTGGGTAAAACCAGGCACACCCGATCTGATGCACCGCATTGGCGGTATCGAAAAAGCGGTGGATACAGGGCATATTGACTACGCACCTGAAAATCATCAGGAAATGACTGAAATTCGGCGTGACAAAGTGATGGGTGTGGCAGAGAGCATTGATGATCAGCAAGTTGATCTGGGTGATGCTGGTGGCAAGCTGGCCATTGTCGGCTGGGGCTCGACCTATGGTCCAATCCATCAGGCCGTGCGCCGTGCACGTGAAGCGGACCATAACGTCAGCCATATCCATATCCGCAATATCTGGCCGATGCCGAAAAATCTGGGTGAGTTGCTGAAGTCTTATGAGAAAGTACTGGTTCCGGAAATGAACACTGGACAGCTTAAGACATTGTTGCGTGATCAGTTCCTTGTTGATGCTCAGCCGCTCAACAAAACATCGGGCCAGCCCTTCCTGATTGCCGAAATACTCGCTGCCATTGAGGAGAATCTCGCATGAACAAGCCTCTGCACCCCGCCATATTGATCGCGATGCTCATCGCAGTTCTGGCTGTAATTTACTTTTTGCTCGGTTAGGAGCCGGATATGAACGAGATGACCAAAGTAACGACGCTGAAAGACTGGGAAACCGATCAAGAAGTACGCTGGTGCCCGGGTTGTGGTGACTATGCGATCCTGAAAGCTGTGCAGCGTACTATGCCGCAGCTAGGCGCTGACCCTGCCAACACGGTGTTTGTCAGCGGCATTGGCTGTTCGAGCCGTTTTCCTTATTATATGGAATCCTATGGTTTTCACACCATCCATGGCCGTGCACCTGCGGTTGCGACAGGCGTTAAATTGGCCAATCCTGAGCTGGATGTATGGATTATCACCGGCGATGGCGATGCACTTTCTATTGGCGGCAATCACACCATGCATGTGCTGCGCCGCAATCTTGACTGCCAGATCATGTTGTTCAACAATGAGATTTACGGCCTCACAAAAGGGCAATATTCGCCGACTTCACGAGAAGGCACGACCAGTCCGTCAACGCCCTATGGATCGGTGGATCACCCGGCCTCACCATGCGCTTTTGCATTGGGTTCAGGAGCACGTTTTGTGGCCCGGGGCATTGATGTGCATAAAGGCCTGCCCGATGTACTGAAAGCCGCACATGCACATAAGGGTGCGGCATTTATCGAGATATTTCAGAACTGTATTGTCTATAATAAGGATGTTTTCGAGGAATTCGCGGCGAAGAAAACGGCGGCCTCGACACAGCTCTGGCTGACGGATGGCGAGCCTATGCTATTTGAAAAAGGTGAAAAGGGCATCGCGCTTGATAATGAAAACCTGACTCTGAAAGTCGTTAATGTCGTAGATGGCGATTGGGAAGCTGCAGGTGTGATCGTCCATGACGTGACCAATCGCAGCATCGCACACATGCTGGTGGAACTTCCCTTTGGTGAATTTCCAATGGCGCTGGGCGTGCTTTATGATGACCCGAAACCGACATTTGAAAGCGCCGTGGTAGAACAGAACAGGCTGGCGTCGGAAGGCAAAAAGCCGGACTTGCAGGCGCTGGTCAGCAAAGGCCAGACCTGGACCGTGAAAGAAGGCAGGGCAGAGCTTTAGGACTGAAAGAGCTTAGGACCAAATAAGTGGATAATTTTACGCATAGCCTTGCTGGATGGGCATTATCCCGGGCAGGGCTAGCAAAGAAAACCGGTCTCGCCACCGCAACGTTGGTCATTGCGGCCAATCTTCCGGACATTGATGCCTTTGCGACATTGCTGGGCGGGCATCAGCATTTGGCGATCCGGCGCGGAATCACACATGGCCCGATAGCCATACTCATGCTGCCGCTGCTGCTGACATGGGCCATGATAGTATTTGATGGCTGGCAAGCACAGCGGGATAAAAGACCTGCGGCCCGCCTGCCTATCCATAAAGGCTGGCTGTTGGGATTGGCCTATATTGGTACATTATCGCATCCGGCACTCGATTATCTCAACAATTACGGTATCCGCCTGCTCGAACCTTTTTCGAGTCAGTGGTTTTATGGGGATACGCTTTTCATAATCGACGTCTGGGTATGGAGTGCGCTTGCGCTGGGTATCTGGCTGTCACGCAGGCGTGAAAAGGCAGAGCAGGACAATTGGCGTAATCCTGCCATTATCTCGCTGGCTGCTGTCCTCGTCTATATTGGTACCAATGGGGTGATCAGCAACCGCGCTGAAAATGCTGGAAACACTGAATATCAAAGGCAAAAGGGCGAAGTGCCGACAATCGTTATTGCCAATGCAGTACCTGTCAGGTTCTGGTACCGCGATGTGCTGATAGGTGACGCACAGGGGTTTTACAGTGAAGCGCCGTTTCAGTTTGGTCGAGGCCTTGATTGGAATAATGTCCGGCAGATAAATACGCATGTGCCAAATGTTGATTACGAGTTGCTTAAGGCCAAAAACCCCGATGTAGCGCCTCTTCTTTTCTGGGCCCGCACGCCTTTTGCCGTTGTAAAGGAACATGATGGCAAACGCAGCGTCACCATAGGTGATGCCCGTTTTTCCAGTGCCTTGACGGCAGACAGATTCGCGGTCACGACTGAGACGGGTAACTAAGGCGGATCTGCAACATGACGAAACCTGTGATTTTGTGGTTTAGGCGCGATTTACGGCTTTCTGACCAGGCGGCGGTACGTGCGGCGGCTGAAAATGCTTCGGTCATTCCCGTTTATGTGCTGGATGAGAAAACGCCCCGGCATCGTAAAATGGGCGCCGCGTCACTGTGGTGGCTGCACCACTCGCTGGCATCGCTTGATGAAAGCCTGCGACAGATAGGATCCCGCCTGATCCTGAGGCGCGGGGTTGCGTCGGATATTCTGGCAGATATCGCGCATGAGACAGATGCCAGTGAAATACATGCGCTGCGCCATTATGAGCCGTGGTGGCGCAATAGTGAGCGTACGTTAAAACAGCAACTGGGCGACGGTTGTGAACTTGTTCTGCATGATGGCAATTATCTTATGCCGCCGGGAAGTGTTACGACGGGCAGCGGTGATCCGTACAAGATATATACACCATTCTGGAAAACATTGCGTGAGTATATGCCGCCCGCAGAAGCCGTGCGTGCTCCGGTTTCAATAGAGTCTCCAGCCGACTGGCCGATAAGTGATGTGCTGGATGACTGGAAACTGCTGCCGAAAAATCCTGACTGGGCCGGGGGTTTCGCCAAAGCCTGGGCACCAGGCGAAGATGGTGCACGGGACAATATCGAAAGTTTTATTGACAAGGCTACAGGCTATGATGATGGCCGTAACCTGCCGTCTCAGGAACGTACATCGCGTCTTTCGCCGCATCTGCATTTTGGTGAGGTTTCACCGGCGTGTGTGTGGCACCGTGTATCAGGACACGGGCAGGATGTAACGACATACCACAAAGAACTGGTCTGGCGCGATTATGCGCAGAACGTAATTGTGCAATATCCTGAATATGGCGCAAAAAATGCACGCGACCGGTTTGGCAATATGCCCTGGCGTGATTTTCGTTCCTCCACCGTTCGCGATGAATTTGACGCATGGTGCAGGGGACAGACTGGCTATCCGATTGTCGATGCGGGAATGCGTGAACTATGGAGCACGGGATGGATGCACAACCGGGTGCGGATGATCGCCGCAAGTTTTCTTGTCAAACACCTGTTGATTGACTGGCGAGAGGGGGAGAAATGGTTTTGGGATACGCTGGTTGATGCTGACTATGCGTCCAACGCCACCAACTGGCAATGGGTGGCGGGAACAGGCATAGACAGCAATATGTTTGTACGTATCATGGCCCCGCTCAGCCAGTCGGAGAAATTTGATGCAGGCGACTATATCCGTACATGGGTGCCTGAGCTGGCGGACCTGGATGATCCTTATGTCCATGACCCTGAAGCGCATGGTTGCAGGCCCGATAGCTACCCCGCCAAACTGATTGGCCATAAGGCAGCCCGTCAACGCGCGCTGCAGGCTTATCAGAAGGTAAAAGGCTGAAACGTGCATTTGCCGTGGCCTGCTTGCCGGGAGCGTGTCAGTCCAGGCTGAACATGTAGTTAAAATGAATTGCGATGTTGCCCGGTGTTCGCCATAATTGCGGACATGGATGCACCGACTTCACATCGTGGCAAGCACTTGGTCCAGGCGGACAGGAGGTTTTTGACCGGCAATGGTCTGTTTGCGCGTGCCATGGGTGCTGGTTTCGAAAGGATATTGCGCCGCATTGATACGGGACTGGAGCGTGGAGCGATAGACGGGACGCTGCCCGATGGTACGCGCCGCATGCTTGGCGGGCGTGGACCGGGGCCAACAGCAATTGTGAAGCTGAACAGCTGGCATGCATTGGTCCGCCTTGCACGTTCAGGGTCGGTTGGCTGGTATAAGGCATGGGAACAGGGTGAATGGGAAAGCCCGGATCCAGTGCCCCTGTTTGACCTGTTTGTACGTAATCGCAAGGGGTTGGGTTCTACCGCACGCGCAAGCGGAATATCACGGCTTGTCAATGCGGCGCTGCATTTCCTGCGTCGCAACAGCCGCAGTGGCGCGCGTAGGAATATCGGTTTTCACTATGATCTAGGTAATGATTTCTATTCTGCCTGGCTGGATGAAACCATGACTTATTCAAGTGCGCTGTTTGCGGAACCCTTATCTACGAGAGAGCATCTCTGTGATGCGCAGCAGCGTAAAATGGAACATATCGCCGACCGTTTGCAACTCTGTGAAGGGGCAAGTGTTCTTGAGATCGGCTGTGGGTGGGGCGCAATGTCGCGTCACCTTGCACAGGAAAAAGGCGCGCAGGTGACAGCGATTACGCTGTCTGAAGAGCAAAAGAAACATACCGAACAGCTGCGTGGTAATTTACCCATTGACTACCGCCTGATAGATTACCGCGATGTCGAGGGGCAGTTTGACGCCATTGCCAGTGTCGAGATGGTTGAGGCTGTCGGGCGGCAATACTGGCCCGCCTATCTGGACGCGATTGTGGCCAGACTGAAGTCCGGCGGACGCGCGGCATTACAATATATCAGCATCGCCGATGATGTATTTGAAAGTTATGCCAACAGCGCAGATTTCATCCAGACCTATATTTTCCCAGGTGGCATGCTGCTTTCGGAGAGCCGTTTTCGAAAGCTGGCTGAAGAGCGCGGGTTAAAGTGGCAGGACCAGCATGACTTTGGGCTGCACTATGCGGAAACGCTAAGGCGCTGGCGTGCGAGTTTTGACAAGGCTGTTGAAGACGGCGGGTTGCCACAGGGTTTTGATTCCTATTTCGTGCGATTATGGCGTTTTTACCTGATGTACTGTGAAGGTGGCTTCCGTGGTGGCGGGATAAATGTAAGCCAGGTGACACTTATAAAACAATGATTGGATGGAGAGAGCACTATGCGGATTTTAGGTCTTTTGGCGGGGGCAGCAATGCTGCTTGCCTTGCCGGCATGCGATGCGGTCAAGCGGGTGGCGGCAGATGCTGCTGGCCTCCCCACGGATGAGAACGTGCTGTTTTGGACTCAGGATCAGCGTGACAACGCATTTCGGCAGATGGACAGTCTGACCACCACACGCACGATTTCTGCTGGCGAGAACACGTATGACCTCGCGCAGGGCGCGCCGCTTGATCTGGGTACCTGGAGCAGTGAAGGACATGAATGGACGCTTGGCAAGTATATGGCGGATCAACGCAATGCCGGTTTGATTATCCTGTATGACGGGAAAATCCGTTCGGAAGCCTATGAACTGGATTATGCAGCGGATGGCCGTTGGACCAGTTTTTCCGTGGCAAAATCATTGGTGTCAACGCTGGTTGGTGCGGCGGTGCAGGATGGGTATATCAAATCGCTTGATGATCTGCTTACGGACTATATTCCAGAACTGAGTGGCAGTGGGTATGATGGCGTTACGGTTCGTCAGCTTCTCACCATGACATCGGGTGTGAAATGGAATGAGGATTACGCGGATGAAAATTCCGACGTGGCCAAATTCAACACAACAAAATCAAAAAACGGTGATAACCCGATCCTGACTTACATGGCGACGCTGGAACGCGAAGCAGAACCTGGCACTCGCTGGCAGTATAATACTGGCGAAACCAATCTGATCGGAGTGTTGGTGGCCAAAGCAACCGGCAAAACGTTATCGGATTATCTGTCGGAGAAAGTCTGGCAGCCATTCGGCATGCAGATGGACGCCGAATGGATATTGAATGATGGTGGTTTCGAAATCGGCGGTTGCTGTATTTCCGCGGCTCTGCGCGATTATGCTTTGTTCGGGCAATTTGTGGTTGAAGGCGGCAAGGCGAATGGTCAGCAGGTAGTTCCTGAAGATTGGTTTGCGAATGCTGGTACGAAACAGGCCGATATCGGCCTGCCCGGTAAAGGCTATGGCTATCAATGGTGGACATATGATGACGGCAGTTTTGCTGCACAAGGCATTTTTGGGCAGGGCATTTTCGTGGATCCAGCACGCAGGCTGGTGATAGCGACCAATGGCAATTGGCCTGAAGCCACCAATGACCGTCTAAAAGAAGAACGCGATATATTCTACCGCCATGTCCAGTCGGTCATTGATGCCGAAAATGCGATTACGTCCGAATAAGAATTAAGCTTTGTTCTCGATTTCCAGGCGGACATTGGTCTCAAAATCACTGGAAAGCAGGTTTGCAATTTCCTTGGCCACGATATCCGCAGTTTTGAGTGCCTGCGGATCTTCACCAGGATAGGCCTGCGCGCGCATTTTGGTGCGGGTGCGGCCTGGGTCAACGATTGCCGTGCGGATTTTTGCCATGTTACGAACTTCCTCACCGTAAGACATGACCAGAGTTTCCAGCGCGGCCTTGGAGGCAGCATAGCCTCCCCAATATGCGCGTGGAGATTTTGCGACAGAGCTGGTTAGTGCAACAACACGGGCATCTTTGCTGTTGCGCAGCATGACATCAAAATTCGCAATCATTGCCTGCTGTGCCATCAAGTTGAGTGTTATAACGCGGTTGAATTCCTGCCCATCTATTGTCGAGACGCCAGTCAAAGTACCAAGCATTGCTGCATTTAGTACCAGGATGTCGAGCGCACCCCAGCGACCTGATACAGCTTGGGCAAGGCGTGAAATACTCTCCGGATCGGTCAGGTCGAGTGGCGCAATGGTTGCTTTGCCGCCCGCCGTATGAATGGTTTCTTCTACCTGTTCAAGATCACTACTGGTGCGTGCTGTCAGTATGACGTGTGCGCCCTGTGCAGCGAGTGTTTTGGCTATTTCCGCACCAATCCCGCGGCTCGCACCGGTAACCAGCGCCAACTGTCCATCAAACATGCCGATCATTATCCGAGCCTTTCTGCCAATAATGTAAGCTGATCGGGCTGTTCCCGCTCATCCAGATCGGTAAGGGTGGTGGGATAGGCCCCGGTAAAGCAGGCATCGCAAAAGCTGGGCATGGCCGCATCACGTGATGTCTCGCCAAGTGCCCGGTATAATCCTTCGATAGATAGGAAGGATAGGCTGTCCGCCTGTATATATTCCCGCATTTCTTCAATGGACTTGCGGGCGGCCAGCAGTTTCTTACGTTCCGGTGTGTCCACACCGTAGAAACAGCTATGCTGGGTGGGCGGGCTGGCAATACGCATATGCACTTCTGCTGCGCCCGCATCGCGCATCATCTGCACGATTTTAAGCGATGTTGTGCCGCGTACGATGGAATCGTCAATCAGCACGATTTTCTTGCCCGCCACCAGCGGTTTGTTGGCATTATGCTTGAGCTTGACACCCAGATGCCGGACACCATCGCCTGGCTGAATGAACGTGCGTCCGACATAGTGTGAACGGATAATGCCGAGCTCGAAAGGGATGCCCGATTCCTGCGCGTAACCGATGGCTGCAGGTGTGCCGCTATCGGGCACCGGTATCACAAGGTCGGCATCCACCGGGTTTTCCGCAGCAAGCTGTGCGCCAATTTCTTTACGCACAGTGTAAACCGAAGAGCCGTCTACAATTGAATCAGGACGTGAGAAATAGACATGTTCAAATATGCAGGGGCGAGCGGGTTGTTTGCCAAAAGGATGATGCGAACGCACTTCACCGTTGGTGACGACGATAAGTTCACCAGGCTCAACGCTGCGTTCATATTTCGCGCCAACAATATCCAGCGCCACAGTTTCTGAAGCGAATATCACCGTATCCCCCAGACGGCCCATGACCAGGGGCCGGATACCCAATGGATCACGGCAGGCAATCATGCCTTCATTTGTCATGCAAATAAGGGAATAGGCGCCTTCGACTTGCTTCAGTGCATCAATAAACCGGTCGAGCAGCGTGCGATATCGCGAGGTCGCGACCAAGTGAATAATAGTTTCAGTGTCCGAAGTGGATTGAAAGATTGAACCATGACGGACCAGTTCGCGGCGAAGTTTTACGGCATTGGATATATTGCCGTTATGCGCTACGGCAAAGCCGCCCGATGCCAATTCGGCATAAAGTGGCTGCACATTGCGCAGCGCTGTTTCGCCCGTCGTTGAATAGCGGACATGGCCGCATGCTGTCTCACCTTTCAGTGCGCCCACAACATCACCGCTGTCGAAATTACCTGCTACATGGCCAAGTGCGCGGTGGGTATGGAATTCTTTGCCGTCAAAGCTGGTAATCCCGGCGGCTTCCTGTCCGCGGTGTTGCAGCGCATGCAGGCCCAGTGCAACCATTGCGGCCGCATCTGCTGTGCCCGAAACACCGAACACACCGCATTCTTCATGAAGCTTGTCATCATCAAAAGGGTGGGTCGTAATCATAGCCGAAAGAATCCCTTGCCAGACGAGTGCCGACCTATAGGCCGCTCGAAAGCATTTGTCTTCCCCCTGTCATAAAAAAGGGAAAAAATCATCAAGAGTAAAATATTTTACCGGGTTTGATTTGAGTTTGTGTGCAGGCTTGTTATGCGTAACCGCATGGACAAGGAACGCGAGACGGGGCTTATGCTCGATCCGAAATATGATGCCAGCGGGCTAGTGACTGTTGCTGTGACTGACAGTCACAGCAAGGATGTGCTTATGATCGGGCACATGAATGCTGAGGCATTACGAAAGACGGTCACGAGTGACATCGTCCATTTCTTTTCACGTTCGCGCCAGAAGCTTTGGATGAAAGGGGAAACGTCGGGCAATTTACTGCACGTCGTGGATATGCGTGTTGACTGCGATCAGGACGCTTTGTGGATTGTCGCAAAGCCCGCAGGACCGACATGCCATACAGGCGCCAGTTCCTGTTTTTATAGGCGTGTGAAGAAAGACGGACTGGAGCACATATAGGCTTTAGCCGTAACGGAATCACCTTGACGTTTACGTTAGCGTTAGCTATAGATAACGTATGAGCAGTCATTCAAACCATGCCACATTGGAAACGCCCGATATCCATAACCGGGAAAAGTTTTCCATATCCGATCTTTCGAGTGAATTTGGTGTCACGGCACGTGCGCTGCGTTTTTACGAGGATGAGGGGCTGATCTCGCCTGAGCGCAATGGCCTGACCCGGGTATATTCCAAGCGAGACAGGGCGCGGCTGGCATGGATTATGCGGGCCAAGAATGTTGGCTTTTCGCTGAATGAAATTCGCGAAATGATTGATTTATATGATATGGGCGATGATCGCAGTGAACAGCGCCGCTTTACGATTAAAAAGTGCCGCGAAAGAGTTGGCATTATGCGTAAACAGAAGGCAGATCTGGATAGTGCTATCAAGGAACTCTCCGATTTTATCGAGACAGTTGAGCAGGTTGAAGCGGAAACATCAGCTGACTGAGCAACGAATTTAAACACTCTGGCAGCGGTCTGCCGCCATGATTGAAATGTACAAACCCAAAAGGAACTGACATGCCACAATATAACCCGCCAGTACGCGATACACAGTTTGTCCTGAACGAAGTTCTTGGTCTTGAAAAACTGACAAACCTGCCCGGTTTTGAGAATGCATCAGCTGACATGACCGACGCCGTATTGAGCGAGGGTGGCAAGTTTGTGGCAGAAGTGCTGTTCCCACTGAATCAGTCCGGTGATGAGGAAGGCTGTACACGTCATGATGACGGCAGTGTGACAACACCCAAAGGCTTCAAGGAGGCATTTGACCAGTACCGTGAGGCAGGCTGGGGCACATTGGCCGCACCGGAGGAATTTGGCGGGCAGGGGCTGCCGCATGCTATCGGCTTTGCTTTTGAAGAATACATGATGTCAGGCAATATGGCCTTTGCCATGTATCCTGGCCTTACCAACGGTGCGATTTCGGCAATTCTTGCCAAAGGCAGCGAAGAGCAGAAGGCCAAATATGTGCCGAACATGGTTTCTGGCAAGTGGGGCGGTACCATGAACCTAACTGAGCCGCATTGCGGTACTGACCTGGGCCTGATCCGTACCAAGGCAGAGCCTGTAGGCGATGGTAGCTACAAGATTAGCGGTACCAAAATTTTCATATCTTCCGGTGAGCATGACATGGCGGAGAATATTATCCACCTGGTACTCGCAAAAACGCCTGATGCACCTGATAGCGTTAAAGGCATATCGCTCTTTATCGTACCCAAGTTTATGGTTGGTGATGATGAAGAACTTGGCGAGCGTAATCCTGTGACCTGTGGGTCGATCGAGCACAAGATGGGTATCCATGGCAACTCGACCTGCGTTATGAATTATGATGGTGCAGTGGGTTATATGGTGGGCGAAGAAAATAAAGGCCTTGCCGCCATGTTCATCATGATGAATGCCGCGCGTCTTGGCGTTGGTATTCAGGGGTTGGGCGTTGGTGAAGTCGCCTACCAGAACGGTGTGCAATATGCGAAAGATCGCCGTCAGGGCAGGGCGTTGACCGGCCCTGAAGATACAGACGAAAAAGCGGATACGCTGTTCGTGCACCCCGATGTACGCCGCATGTTGATGGAAGCCAAGTCATTGACTGAAGGGTTGCGTGCGCTATGCCTATGGGGCGGATTGCAGGTGGACCTGACGCACAAGGCACAGACTGAAGAAGAACGTCAGACAGCTGATGACCTGATCAGTCTGCTTACACCTGTTATCAAAGGTTATGGCACAGACAAAGGCTATGACATCGCCACGAACATGCAGCAGGTTTATGGCGGCCATGGCTATATTTCCGAATGGGGCATGGAGCAATATGTGCGCGACGCCCGTATCGCCATGATCTATGAAGGTACGAACGGTGTTCAGGCCATGGACCTTGTTGGCCGCAAGCTGGCACAAAATGGTGGCCGCGCGGTGCAGCTTTTCTTCAAGATTATCGATGAAGAATGCGCCGATGCCAAAGGTAACGAGAAACTGGCGGCATTTGCCGAGCATCTGGAAAAGGCAAGTGGACAGCTCAAGGCCGCGACTATGTGGTTTATGCAAAACGGTATGCAAAACCCCAATAATGTTGGTGCTGGTGCCCATGCTTACATGCATATCATGGGCATTGTAGCGCTTGGTCTGATGTGGCTGCGTATGGCCAAGGTTGCTGCAGATGCGCTGGACGCTGGCACAGGCAATGCCGCATTCTATGAAACCAAGCTGGTGACAGCGCGCTATTTTGCGGAACGCATTATGCCTGAAGCAGGTGCATTGCGCCGCAAGATTGAGGCAGGTAGTGAAGCGACCATGGCGCTGGAGCCGGAAATGTTTGAAGTCGCCTAAGCGATTCCCGAACAGAAAACTGAGAAAGGCCGCATCTTTGCGGCCTTTTTTGTGCGGTAAATCAGCATCACAAATGTGGCAAACAAGTTGATTCGACGCTCAGGAACGACCGGTTCTATGGGCTTTTCTGCTTATCCTTCTTTCCGCTCATGTGAACGACAAATGCTGGTTTTTGGAAGCTGTAAAAGCGAATCTGCAATCGACAGGGGAACAATCATAAGGAAATAAAGTGATGAAAACCCCAATCAAGATCCGCATAGCTGGTATGGCATTTTTGCTTTCACCCTTTGCTATTGGCGTGCTTCATGCCCAGGATACTGAAGCACCTCCCGAAAAAACTGCTAAAGCACCGCCAAGTGATATCCCTCCACCCAATGTGGATACTGATAGTGACGGTACAAATGATGCCTGGGATGTGAACGGCGATGGCAAAACCGACATATGGGATATGAATGGCGACGGTAAACCAGATGCTTGGGATCGTGACGGTGATGGCAAACCAGATGCTTTTGATACGGATGGTGATGGGAAGCCTGATTCAACCGATATGCCAAATCCTGAAACAGAAGCGAGCGAAGAATAAGTACATACATGACCTGCTGGGATACTGTACAGTTCATACTGTTTCGTTTTTTTCCATCTTTTGGAACACTGTTTCCCAATCACTAAGGTTCTGCCGGGCATCCTGTACAAAGGATGACCGGCGGATGCCCCAGAGGGTTGCATTGTTTAGCACGGTTCCCAATGCGCGCATTGGGCGTTTTACCTGTATCAGCAGGATGATACGGGTTTCTTCCGTGTTATTTTCCACTTCATGGCGGTAGGAATCGTCGAAAACGATCCATTTGCCATTTTCCCAGTAAACTTTCTCATCCTCCACATTCATCCAGCAGTTTTCCGCGTCTTCAGGGACTTTTAGCCCCAGATGGCAAGTAACAAGCCCGCGGGTTACGCCGCGATGCAAGGGTATTTTTGCTCCGGGTGCCAATATGGAGAAAAAAGCTGAATTAAGATCAGGTATCTGCTTGACCAGAGCCGCAGTTAAAGGTGCGCGTGCGCAGTTTTCCGCAACTTCATAGCCATATCCAATAAGGAAAAAGGATCGCCAGTTACCATCGCCGGCAATGCGGGCATGGTCGGGGGAAATATCCTTCAAGGGGGGAATGGCCTCCCTGAACTTCAGGATTTGCTCCGCTTCATGCGCGATTTCATGCCATTGATCCCCCAACATACTGGTCCAGGGAAGCAGTTTTTCTGAAAGTATTGACGCCACGGGTATGCGTGATTGTGATGTGCATATGCTGTTTATGGAATTGCGCAACTTTTTGCCGACACGGATAGTCAATGGACGTTTTGCCCGCCCGTTTATATGTTCCCCTTGTTCAGCGTTTTCCATATCAAAACCCGCACGCACATTTACAATACGCAAGATTATTTTACATCTTGCGTATTGTAAGCTGCGTAGGCTGTTTTGTAAAATCAACGCGCCGCCTGGCATCAGTTGACATTATAGCGGAATAAATTTCATTTTATACCGCAACGGGTTACGGTATTGATTTACATCGTATCAGCCATTCTGCTCAGGTAGGAAGTCGGGTACTGACAGATAACGTTCGCCTGTATCATAATTAAAGCCCAGTACCCGTGCATCATTGCCAAGCTCCGGAAGCTTCTGCGCGATGGCGGCAAGCGTTGCGCCTGAACTGATGCCTACCAGCAAGCCTTCATCCGAAGCTGAACGGCGTGCCATTTCCTTGGCATCGGCAGGATCGACCTGGATTGCTCCGTCAATAGCCTGTGTATGCAGGTTGCCGGGAATGAAGCCTGCACCAATGCCCTGTATCGGGTGCGGGCCTGGCTGACCGCCACTGATAACAGGTGAGCCAGCCGGTTCCACGGCATAGACTTTCAGGTCAGGCCAGTGCTTTTTCAGCACTTCCGCAACACCAGTGATATGCCCGCCCGTGCCAACGCCAGTAATAATGGCATCAATGGGAGAATCCTTGAAATCAGCCAAAATTTCTTCCGCCGTTGTGCGTACATGTACATCGACATTGGCCGGATTTTCAAATTGCTGCGGCATCCATGCGCCGGGCGTTTGATCGATTAGTTCCTGTGCACGTTCAATTGCGCCTTTCATGCCCTTTTCCTTCGGCGTCAGGTCGAATGTAGCACCATAGGTGAGCATCAGTCGTCGGCGTTCGATCGACATGGATTCAGGCATGACGAGTACCAGTTTATACCCTTTGACGGCGGCCACCATGGCAAGGCCAACACCAGTGTTACCCGATGTAGGTTCGATAATGGTGCCGCCTGGTTTAAGCGCTCCAGATTTTTCAGCGTCTTCAATCATGGCAAGGGCAATTCTGTCCTTGATGGAACCACCCGGGTTGGAGCGTTCCGATTTGATCCAGACTTCGTGGTCGCCGAACAAGCGGTTTATACGGATATGCGGCGTGTTACCGATGGTTTCGAGTATATTTGCTGCTTTCATGGAATTTCTCTCCTTCATAAACCCTGTTTCGTGGCCTCATCGTCCTTGGTTACGTTTCTGCGCATTTTTTCTTCCGCATCCAGGACTTCCTGTGGCGGATCAAATGTCTTGGCCGCACCCAGTTGAGGAAACAGGCGTGACCATAATCCTGTAACCAATATAGCGCCTGTGCCGCCTGCTACAATGGCCGCGACTGGACCAAACAACAATGCGAGCCCACCGGAAAAGGCATCGCCCAGTTCGTTGGAGGCGCTGATCGTCATCTGGCTGACCGCATTGACGCGGCCGCGCTTGTCATCGGGCGTATGCAGTTGAATCAATGAACTACGCACATAAACACCAAACATGTCTGCTGCGCCGCATATGCCCAGGCACAGCATTGACAGCGGCAAGGACCGGCTGAAGCCGAAGCCGATAGTGGCCAGCCCGAATATGGCCATCGACACGAGCATCACGTTTCCGACATTGCGCGACAGCGGTGCGAACGAGAAAACGGAAGCGACGATGACGGCGCCAATGGCAGGAGAGGCGGCAAGCAGCGACAGACCGATCTCGCCTGCGTTCAGTATGTCGCGTGCGAATACGGGTATCATAGCCGTTGCCCCCGCAAGGAACATGACCAGGAGGTCAAGCGTGATGGCCCCCAGAACCAGTTTATTTGTGCCGACATAGGAAAGCCCGTCAAGAACCTGCCGAAGCGGTCCCTTGCTGCGGTCAATTTCACTGCGTGATACAGGTGTAATCAGGAACACAGCTAGCATGGCAAGTAGGTAGAGTGCAGCGCATACGGCATAGGGCAAGAAAGGGGCGATCTTGTACAACGGTCCCGCCATACCAGGGCCGGCTATCACGCCCACCTGCCATGCGATTGTCGCAAGCGCGATGGCGCGTGGAATCGATTCTTTAGGCACGACATTGGGCGCAAGCGAAGCGATTGCAGGGCCCAGGAAAGCACGGCAGATACCCAGCGCACCCGAGATTATGTAAATCGCCCAGAGTGATATCAGGTCGCTATAAGTAAGAAATGCCAACAAGCTGGCAATGGCGGCCTGCGCACCCATCACAATCCGCACGATCCAGCGTCGGTCCATCCGATCGGCAGCCCAGCCCACCAGCGGGGTCAGGATAAAAAGCGGGACAAACTGCAGCAAACCAAGCAGCCCCAATATTCCTGCCGAAGCGCCGATGCCCATATCTTCACGTGCGATATTATAGGCCTGCCAGCCAAGAATAAGCATCATTGCGTATAGCGCGAACATGGCGGACAACCGTGAAAACCACAGATAGCGGAAATTCGCTATCGTAAACGGGTGCGGTCCGTGCGGGCTATTGTCTGTTTGGGTCTCGTTCACATCTGTTTCGCTAGACGAGTTGAACGCAGTAGGAAAGGCGGCAATTGTTTTGCCCATTAAAGTTTTGCTGAAACGCTTTGCCAGAGCGCTTGGGACGTGCAAGTCTATCGCGAAGAAATATTATAAATGGAGTCGACGTCATGAGAAAAGCTATACTGACCGCATTAATGCTGGGTGTCGCCATATTGCCTTCCGCCTGTAAACAAGCTGAAAATGTTGAAGCACCAGCTGGAACTGACATATCAGAAATTGAAAAAGCGGACTGGGATGGTTTTGTAACCAAGTTTGTTGACGGGTATATGCCGCTCAATCCTGACTTTGCAGTATATCAGGGCAAGCATGAGTTTGATGGGCAGTTGCCTGACTGGAGTGAAGAGGGCCTCAAGGCTCAGATAGATTTCCTGAAGCAGGCCATAGCCGACGCGCGCTCCATCGACCCGAAGCAATTGACAAAAGAACAGGCATTTGAGCGTAATTATCTTGTCTCAGTTGCTGAAGGCCAGCTTTTCTGGCTTGAAGACGCTGAATGGCCACATAAGAACCCCGCATTTTACGTGGGTTCGCTCGATCCCAATGTGTACATCGCGCGGCCTTATGCAGATGATAAGACACGCATGCAGGCTTTTATCAAATATGCGAAAAATATTCCTGAGGCAGCAGAGCAGATCAAAGCAAACCTGAAAGGGGATCTACCGGCAAGCTATATCAAATATGGTGTCGCCGGATTTACAGGATTTGCCGATTTCTTTCTGAGCGATGCGAAAGCGGCTTTTGCCGGTGTTGATGATAGCAGCTTGCAGGACGAATTCCGCAATGCCGCGGGTAAAGCTTCGCTTGCTGTGCAGGATGTAGCTGATTTCCTGAAGGCCAAAGAAACGAGTGCAACGCAGGATTTCGCATTGAGTGCAGACCGGTTCTCACGCATGCTGGCGCAGACCGAGATGGTTGACGTACCGCTTGATGAGCTTGAGGCGATTGGCCGCGTGGACCTGAAACGCAATCAGGATGCGCTGAAAGCAGCCTGTGCCAGCTATGCACCAGGCGCTACCATGCAGGCGTGCATGGACAAAATGAGCGCGAACAAAGCAAGCGATGGTCCGGTTGCCGAAGCGCGCCGTCAGTTGCCGCCGCTCAAGGCATTCCTTGAAAAGAAAGACCTCATGTCCATTCCGGGGACCGAAACCGCGCAGGTAGAGGAATCACCACCTTACAACCGTCAAAACTCGGCTTATATCGATATACCCGGACCGTTTGAGGAAGGACTGCCCTCGGCCTATTATATCAGTCCGCCGGATCCGAGTTGGGATGAGCAGACCCGCAACGAGTTCGTATCCGGAAAAGCCGATTTGCTAGGCACAAGTGTACATGAAATCTGGCCCGGACACTTTCTCAACTTCCTGCATGCCAACCGTGCAGATTCGCTGTTTGGACGGCTGTTCATCGGTTATGCCTTTGCCGAGGGCTGGGCCCATTATAGCGAAGAACTGATGATCGAGGCGGGCCTTCCCGATGATATGCCGGGGTTGGAACCTGATGAAGTGCGGATCGGTCAGATCAGCAATGCGTTGCTGCGCGACTGCCGCTATCTTTCTGCTATCGGCCTACATGCACGCGGGATGAGCCAGGAGGAATCAAAGCAGCTGTTTATAGATGAGTGTTTTCAGGCAGAAGGAACCGCCATACAGCAATCGGCGCGGGGTACTTACGACCCTGCTTATCTCAACTATACACTTGGTAAGCTGATGATCCGCAAACTGCGCGATGATTGGACCAAGGACAAAGGTGGCCGTGAAGGCTGGAAAGAATTTCACGACACGTTCCTAGGTTATGGCGGGCCTCCGATCCCGATGGTGCGTCAGGCCATGATGGAAGAAGATGAGGCAAAAGCTGTTTTCTGACACACTACCCTACCCTACCCGGCATCATAATAGCTGATCGCCTCAAATATAGCGGTAAGGGCAACGCGCTCTTCCTCCGTGATTTCAGGGCGCCAGACTTCGAACAGCAATATAATGCGTGTGCTATCACCGCGATTCCAGGCTTCATGCTCGAAACTGTCATCAAATATGAGCGCTTTGCCATCTTCCCAGCGCCGTGTCTCGCTGCCCACGCGCAGCGCACATTTATCATGAGTGATCAGCGGAATATGGCAGATTAGCCGCGTATTCAATACGCCATGATGGGGTTTAATATGTGTACCGGGTTTCAGCAGTGAGTAGAGCGCAATGGGTGAGCGTTCCTTAATGATCGGCAGTGGCGGCTGCGTCAGTGCTTCCATTGTAACCGGGCACTGCTCCGCATGTTCTTCCACCTGTACTCCGTTTTCCCAGAAATAATATGCACCCCAACTGGGATCGTTCAGCAGGGCATTATTGGGTAACGGCCGCTCGGGATTTATTTTCACATAAGGTGCAAATTCATCTTTCTGTTGCAAAACGCCCTGCAGCTCGTGCTGCAGGGCAGGGATTTGTGCTTCCATATCGGCGATCCATGAAAATTCCTCGCGCTCATAAAATGCACGCTGTGGCAAGCCGGGAAAATAGAATACCGATGGTTGCTGCAGATACAGCTCATTTTTGCCCAGCAATAGATCAAGCGACTGGTCAAATCGCGGCGATACAGATCGTGAAACTCCTTTTGCTTCAAGTTGCGCCAGCAGGAAGTCTTCGTAATCGGCGCTAGAAGATTCGATATGAGCTTCGGCCTTTTGCAACATTGGCACAATGGTTTGCGGAATTTGCGGTAGCTGTGCAGCGACATTGAGCGCTGTACGGTAAAAAGAAGCAGCAGCACGGCTGTCACCCTGTTTGGCTTTGAGCACGCCTTTCATCAGCAAGCCTACCAGATGTCTGGGCTCGTCTGTTAAAAGTTGTTCCAGTGCATTGTCTTCGCCTTCTGCGTCATCGGCAAGGTGGCATGCCTGTGCCATCAGGAACCATGGTTTCGGCATGCCCGGTCCGTTTTTGATAATTTCCTGAAGTTTTGCACGCGCAGATGCGCCATCACCTCTACGAAGCGCTTCCGTGCTTTCCTGTGTCAACTGCTGTACGGTGTTCGGGTGCATGGTCATGCAGCCGCTATAGCAATATGCGCGGGCATATCAACTTACCGAATTATGCATTTTGATTGACAAACTGACTGCAGGCGCAACTTTCAACTGATGTTACTTCTTTCCAGTAACGAGTGTTCTTCTGAAGCAGCGCTGTATAGCTTATTTCCTCGTTGCCGGAGTTGAAGAAAGCCTTACTGTTGTTGACACACGGTTTCACCGCAAAGTCTGTACCCACTTTGTCCACTGATACGCTAAACCTTCTGTTACACCCGGATAGACAGAGGAGTTCTTTGACCAGATTGATCGCGACTTTGATTGACATTGATCAGAGGCTGGCAAAGGGGAGTCATCAAAACTTTTTCTGACAACTGAAGTGCAGAAAAAGGCTTGAGTGAGGTTTACTTACTTAGTTTTGTACGGATTGTGCGCGTTTATTTAAAATGTCTGGGTCGACCAGTGCAATCCGCTCTCCAACCTTAATGCCAAAAACCTGTTCAAATTTTTCATCACCAAGCAAAAGTGCTGCCTGATCCATCATATGCTGGTTTTGAGCGTTCAGCATTTCTGCGCTGGGTGATTCAAAGCCGGGTATATCCCGCGCGATATATGCCTGTACTTCGCTGCGCAATTCCAGCAGTTTCGCGAGCAATATGGGCTCATCTGACAGTACGTCCTGAGCATGTTCTTCAAAATCATCAAATTCCATATTTTTTCCAGTCGCAATGATCTTACTTCTAGCGGCATCAGAAAATTCATGTGGTGCACCTGATATTATTTGTTGGGCGCAATGTTCAATTTTTTGTTGCCAGGCAACTTTCTGTCGCCGTCCATACATACCATATAGGAATGAACTTACACGGTACCAGCGGGCTTTTTTGACAGTTAGGGGCTTGGTTTTGGCGGTGCCTGTAGAAAACAACACTTGGTTTGCCAATTGATGACAGACCCCGTCGACGCCATATTTGAATATCGTGCCCCTTGCGGCGGGGATATCACGGGAGTCCGCATTGGACTTTACAAGACAGCGAGCGACAGCCAGGTTCGCCTGTCCCATGGCTATGGGTTCAGTTGGCTCCCCTACTTTATGAAAGCTGCCCCAGCACATCCAATAGTCCTCACCGTCGTTTTCAACCTTCTTAAGGGATGAATATGCTTTTTCTCTGCTGTCATATGTTGTTACCCAAGTATGATCAGCAGGTGACCCCTGAATAAAAGCTGGGGTAACCCATGCGAATAGTTTTGTCATTCTGATACCCCTTAAATTGAATTAGTAAATCAAGAGATAGCAGATTGGCATTAATTTGAAAATGTATGCATTAGAATCTTATATTAAATAAATTTAGGTTGTTACTTTAAGTGGATTCGACAAAACTGTCGAGCACACGCTTTCGTCCACTCGTTTCGAAATCTATTTCCAATTTATTGCCTTCCTGTTCGGCGACGATACCATAGCCAAATTTCTGGTGGAAGACACGGTCGCCCACGGTGATGTCCGTGCGGCCTTTATTGCCCAGGCTGACGGCACTGCGGCGGTTCTCGCTGATACGTTGTGGTGCGGGGTCATAGCCACCGGTAAGGCTAGTGGCGCGTTTCCAGCCCGGGCCGCGGTGCTGGGCGCGTTCGGGCGCGCTGGCGGCAACATATGCGAACGGATCATCGCGCTCGGAAAAGTTCGCGCGCCACATAGATGCGCCGCCGCTCATGGTTGAATCTTCCTCAATATGCTCTTTGGGAAGCTCCTCGATAAAGCGTGATGGGATAGAGCTGGTCCATTGTCCATAGATGCGCCGGTTGGCGGCGTGGAGGATCGTACACCTCTGCCGTGCGCGGGTAATTGCGACATAGGCGAGGCGACGTTCCTCCTCCAGGCTTGCCATGCCGCCTTCATCCAGCGCGCGCTGTGATGGAAAAACGCCTTCCTCCCAGCCGACCAGGAAGATATGCGGAAATTCCAGTCCTTTGGCAGCATGGATGGTCATGATTGTGACTTTTGCTTCCTCGGTGGCGGCATCATTGTCCATCACAAGGCTGACATGCTCCAGAAAATCGCCGAGTGTCTCATATTCCTCTATCGCGCGCGCCAGTTCGGAGAGGTTTTCGAGCCGACCTGATGCTTCGACGCTGCGTTCGGCCTGTAGCGCGGTGGTATAACCACTTTCATCGAGCAAGATACGTGCGAGTTCCGCAGGGTTGGTTTCGCCGATCATGTCGCGCCAGCGCCTGATATTCTGCATCAGTTCGGCAAGGGAGCCTCGCGCACGGGCCGCAAGCTCATCGGTCTGCACGATTTCGTTAGCCGCCGTACTAAGCGGAGTTTGCGTGGTGCGGGCAAGGCGGTGGATTTTCTCAATCGACTTATCACCAAGTCCGCGCTTCGGTGTGTTGACGATCCGTTCAAATGCGAGGTCGTCTGCCGGCTGATTGATGATCCGCAGATAGGCCAGTGCATCGCGGATTTCCGCGCGTTCATAGAAACGGAATCCGCCGATAATGCGGTAAGGCATGCCTATGGAAATGAACCGATCCTCAAACTCGCGTGTCTGGAACTGCGCGCGCACAAGGATTGCAGCATCATTAAGCGATACACCCTTATGCTGGAGCGATTCAATCTCCTCACCAACGCGCCGTGCTTCTTCAGGGCCGTCCCAAACGCCCAGCACTTGCACAGCATCACCTTCGTCCAGGTCCGTCCACAGTGTCTTGCCAAGCCGGTCGCTATTGGCATCAATCAGACCCGATGCGGCGGCCAGTATCTGCGGAGTGGAACGGTAATTTTGCTCCAGCTTGATGACTTTCGCGCCAGGAAAATCTTTCTCAAAGCGCAGGATGTTGGCGACTTCCGCGCCGCGCCAGCTGTAAATCGACTGGTCATCATCACCGACACAGCAGATATTCTTGCGCTCCTGCGCAAGCAGACGGAGCCAGAGATACTGACTGCTGTTGGTATCCTGATATTCGTCAACCAGGATATATTTGAAGCGTTTTTGATACTCCTCCAGTACTTGCCGGTCATTTTTGAGCAGGTTTAATATATGCAGCAACAGGTCGCCAAAATCGCAAGCGTTGAGGGTTTTCAACCGTTCCTGATACATGCGGTACAAGTCTTGTCCGCGGCCCTGCGCGTAGGCTTCACTATCGCCTGCATCCAGATCATCAGGGTTCAGGCCCCGGTTCTTCCAGCGGTCGATCAGACCCGCGAGCTGTTTCGCCGGATAACGTTTATCGTCAATCTCTGCTGCCTGAATGATCTGTTTGATCAGGCGGAGCTGGTCGTCGGTGTCGATAATGGTGAAGTTGGATTTAAGACCGACCAGTTCGGCATGTCGGCGTAGCATCTTTGCACCGATGGAATGAAACGTGCCGAGCCATGGCATACCTTCGACTGCCGGACCAATATGCGCGCCGACACGCTCACGCATTTCACGTGCAGCCTTGTTGGTGAACGTCACTGCCAGGACTTCTGAAGGCCATGCTTTGCGGGTGTAAATCAGGTGAGCGAGCCGCGCGGTGAGCGCGGCTGTCTTGCCAGTGCCAGCACCTGCTAGCACCAGCACGGGTCCTTCAGTGGTGAGCACAGCCTCACGCTGCGGCGGGTTGAGATCGCGCAGATAGCGAGGTTCGTTTTCAGCTGTCGGGGCAGGGGTTTCGGACATCAGGCTTATGTGAACGATTGGGGAACAGAATGGAAGAGGCTTGGCACTGATTCAAGCGTGGAGACGCAAAATATGTAGTTTTGCCTTACCGACATTACGGACAGTGTCGACTTCAAACCCCTTGGCGAGCAAGTCTTCACCTCGCGCAGTTTCCACGCTGATCCAGCTACCAGAACCGATCCAGCCCTGTCGTGCCAGCTTGTCGAGTGCCACGCCACCTGCGCCGGTATTATAGGGCGGGTCCATCATCACCAGGTCATAAGGTTTTACCGCTGTTCCCAGTGAGAGCACTGACTGCGCGCGTATATCTGCGCTTTTTGCTCCAAGTGCGGCAATATTGCCCTGCAGTGCATCTACCGCGTTGCGGTCCTGTTCTACAAATATGCAGCGAGCGGCACCGCGTGAGAGCGCTTCCAGTCCCAGTGCACCACTGCCGGCAAAAAGATCCATCACAGACAGATCTTCAAAACCGCCGAGCCGGCTATTGAGCATAGAAAACAGTGTCTCGCGTGTGCGGTCGGCGGTTGGCCGCGTGGTGTCGCCTGCAGGAGCTTTAATTTTACGACCCCGCCATTCACCGGCTATGATACGCATGGAGTTATCCTATTTCTTTTTGCCAAGTGTTTTGCGGAATTGCACTACGTCATAGGCACGGATTTCAACAATATCGCCTTTGGGCAATTCGTCGAGCTTGAATGGTCCGTAACGGGTACGGATCAGGCGGTTTACTTTCAGCCCCAGATGTTCCAGAACGCGACGGATTTCGCGGTTTTTGCCCTCGGTCAGCGTCATTTCAATCCACTGATTATGCCCGGTGCGACGTTCCAGATTGGCCTGTATCGGGCCATAGCGGATACCTTCAATTTCTATCCCGTCAAAAAGGTCTTCCAACTGTTGCTGCGACACTTCACCAAAGGCGCGGGCGCGGTAACTGCGCTCTACGCCTGTGCTGGGCAGTTCGAGCTGGCGCTTGAATTCACCATCATTGGTCATCAGCAGCAGGCCTTCGGTATTATAGTCGAGCCGGCCCACCGGCATTAGGCGCGGCAACGGTTCCTTTGTGTGCGCTTCCAGATGATCATATATGGTTTTGCGTCCCTTTGGATCATGTTCGGTGGTGAGCATGCCAGGGGGTTTGTGAAAACCGAACAATTTGGTGGGCAGGGGCGTGCCGACAGTTTTACCATCTACGGTCACACCGTGCAGGCTTTCCAATATGGTGGCGGGGGTGTCCAGCACCTTGCCGTCAATCGCAATGCGCCCGGCGGTGATCATTCGTTCGACTTCACGCCGCGATGCTACCCCGGCACGTGCCAGCAGTTTGGCAATTCGCTGGCCTTTCTGACCACTGCCATCTTTTTTGGGGGAGGTGGGTGCTGTGTCCTCATCTTCGTCCACCCAGCGCATGGGTTCGTCTGTTGGCGACCATCCGGCATTTTGCCGGGTATTTTCAGAAGGGGTGCTATTTGTTTTTTTTGTGTTCATAGAAGTAATTCTATAGCGGGACCTGATTGAAATTGCATGGCCAAACTGGCAATATCTGCACAAATATCGAGACAGTTTCAAACCATTGGAAATCAGCATGTTTTTTCGAAGATTCAAAAAAACGATCCGGAACATCCTTATTGTTGAGGATGAACCTCTGGTGGCGTTCGATAATGAGCTGCATCTGGAAGAAGCGGGATACAAAGTTGTGGCGACACTGGACAATGCCGCCGAAGCGATGAGCTGGATGGAAAAGGAGCAGGTGCAGCTCGTGCTTGCTGATATCAGGCTGCGTGGTGGTGATAGCGGTGTGGATGTCGCGAAAGCGGCGCATGACAGAGGCATTGCCGTTCTTTTTGCCACTGGCGCTTGCCCGAAAGAAGCGCGCGAACTGGCGGCAGGATGCCTGACCAAACCTTATTCGGCGAAAGAGCTGGTGCGCGCCGTGCAGGCTGTGGACCTACTCATTCGCGGCGAAAAGCTGAAATCCATGCCGCGCGCTCTGACGCTCTATCATCCGGTAGAAGATTAACCTGGGATATATATCCACAGCCTGCACTGCGGCACAGCTGTTATTTGCATGTTTTCGTGGTTAGTGTCTCATCCCAGTTACACCACATGATAGTGGAGGATGTTGAGTGACAAGCACGACCGCCGCAAAGGCGCCTCAAAAACCGGGTTTCCGCAAGTTGATTGCCTCATTAGGGCAGCGCAAAACGGGTATCATGTTCGTATTCGGGTTTTCTGCCGGATTGCCTTATGCGCTGCTACTAGGAACACTCTACGCATGGCTGTCTGACGCAAAGGTCGACCTGGAGACCATGGGGGTATTCTCGCTCATCGGCCTCGCTTATGCATTCAAATTCCTGTGGTCGCCGATTGTGGACCGGTTGAAACTGCCGCTGCTAAACAAGCTCGGGCGGCGTAAAAGTTGGCTTATTCCTGCACAGTTCCTGCTTGGCGCGATTTTTATCGTGCTGTCCACGCTTAATCCGGAAACGTCGCTGGGCTGGTTCTCGCTGCTGGCTGGCTTCGGCGCTTTTGCATCGGCAACGCAGGATGTGGTGATTGATGCATGGCGTGTTGATGTGGCTGATGAGGTTGCGACGGTCGACATGCTTTCGACAGTTTATCAGCTCGGATACCGGATTGCGGCTCTTGTCGGCGGCGCGCTCGCGCTGTTTCTGGCCGATGCCTATGACTGGCCTTTTGTCTATTTCCTGATGGGACTGGCAATGCTGGCTGTTGGTTGCGTTTCATTTTTTGCACCGGATACGGAAGCTGCAATTGTCAAAGCGGAAAATGACGAATTGCGTCAACCCGGATCGCTGGACCCGAAAATCCGCTCGACGGCGCTAATGATGGTTGGCCTGCTATGGGGCTGGGCGTTGGTGACCGTAATCCGTTTCATGATTGCATCGCTTGGCTCTGACCCTGACCTCAGACCGGATTCAGTGGAGTTCATCAAGTATCAGGGGCCGATCATTGTTGTTGCGACGGTTATTTTACCGGCCATTATCTCTGCTGTACTGGAATATTGGCGGCGGACTGGCAAATACGTCATCCATGAAGCGGTTGAAGTGCAAAGTGCGGCGGACCGTGTTGTTGATCATGGCTATCGCGCATTGTTGTTGCCGCTCACTGATATTATCGGGCGTCTTGGCTGGGCCGCGATATTGGTACTTGCGTTGATTTTGTCTTATCGGATTACCGATACGATCTGGGGCTCCTTTGCCTATCCGTTCTATCTCAATGAGCTTGAATATACGAAAAGCGAGGTTGCGGTGGCGTCCAAATTCTTTGGTGTCGGCATGACTATGCTCGGCATTGCGCTTGGCGGTATATTATTCACTTTTATCGGTCGCATGGCGACCTTGACATTGGGCGCTGTAACTGCGGCTGCCAGTAACCTGCTCTATGCCGATCTCGCTTCCGGTGGCCGGGCGATGGACATTGTCGGCTATTATTCCGGTTTTACATGGCTGGTCGGTCTGTTCGGGCAGGACGAGCGCATGTCGCGGCTGATGCTCGCAATTACGGGTGAAAACCTGGCAGGTGGTCTCGCTGGTGCGGCCTTTGTGGCTTATCTCTCATCGATTACGAGCAAGACATATAGCGCGGTGCAATATGCCTTGCTGTCATCGCTGACATTCCTTGTGGGCACATTGGGCCGTGGGGCGCTGGGCGAGATGATCGAACGCGAAGGCTATTACAATATCTTTCTGTTTACTGCCTCGCTCGGCCTGCTGGCTGTGGCGCTGTGCATTGCCGAATGGATCCGCGTGAAGCGGCAGGGTAAGTCCGGAGCGGGTGTGCCAGCGGCAGGCATGGTTTAAACAGGCAGCTGCCTGTTGGCCTTCAGCACGGCACCTGCGAGATAGAGCGAACCTGCGATCAGGATATGGTCGCCATGCGCCGGGGTAATCGCTGCCAGTGCTACTGCAACATCCTCATCCGCTTGAACTTCAAGCCCTGCCTTGGCGGTGCTCGCCATAAAGGCTTCAGGGGAATGATAGTCGTGATTTGGCACGGGCACATGGTGGATGGATTTCAGGCGTGGTAAAAGCGGGGCGATCATCGCTGCGGGATCCTTGTTGGACAACATACCGAGGACTAGGTGCACAGGCGCATCCAGTTCATCAAAATGCACACCTAAAACTGCTCCAGCGTCGGCATTGTGTCCGCCATCCAACCATATTGGATTTTTGCTGCCTAGCTTTTGCGTCACAGGTCCATCTACAAGGCGCTGCAACCGTGCAGGCCAGTCGGTCCATTCCATCATCGCGGCGAATGCGCTTTCGGGAATGTGTATCTTGTGTTGATGCCGCAGCATGGCAATGGCCAGCGCGGCGTTATCAGCCTGATGCGCGCCTGCCATACGGGGCAGGGGAAGTGACATTTTGCCGCGTATATCACGGTAATGCAGGGCATTTTCGTAAGCGATGGCATCCCAGGTTTCGCCGCGTGCGTGTATAGGTGCGGCGACTTTACTGGCCTGTGTGGCAATTGTTTCGGTCATGGACGGTGTATATCTCTGCGTTACAAGCGGCACATCTTTTTTGGCGATACCGGTTTTTTCAAAGGCGATCCGGTCCATTGGTGCAGAAGGTACGCCGTCTTCTTCGCTGAGGAGAAAAGCTTCATGGTCGATCCCCAGGCTGGCGATGCCGCAGACTGCGGGTTTTTCCACGACATTGGTGGCGTCAAGACGCCCGCCAAGCCCTACTTCGAGTATTACGGCATCAGCAGGGTTTTCGGTAAAAACAAGCAGTGCCGCGGTTGCCGTGACTTCAAAAAAGCTGGGGTTGATATTGCTTGCATTATCAAGAACGCGCGACAGTGCCTGTGCCAGCCTATCGTCATCAATCAATTGTCCCGCGACACGGATACGTTCGTTGAAACGGACCAGATGCGGACTGGTAAAAACATGTGCGGTATACCCCGCTGCTTCGATCGCAGCGCGCAGGAACGCGCAGGTGGAGCCCTTGCCATTGGTTCCGGCAACATGAAAAACAGGAGGCAGCTTATCCTGTGGATTGCCAAGCGCGTCAAGCAATGCAGTAATCCGTTCCAGACCCAGCACATCACGTCCGGGCGACAGGTTGCTCAACCGGTCAAGCTGCGCCTGTACGGCGGCATTATCGGATATTGCACCGTCGGCCATCTGAAATTCCGGTTATGTGTATCAGGCGGCCTTGATGCCGCTCATTGTGTAATCAATTACACTTGCCAGCTTATCACGCAAATCCTTGCGGTGAACCACCATGTCTATCATCCCGTGATCGAGCAGATATTCTGCGCGCTGGAACCCTTCGGGCAGTTTCTCGCGGATAGTGTCCTGGATCACGCGCTGTCCTGCAAAACCGATCAATGCACCGGGTTCGGCAATCTGGATATCACCCAGCATAGCGTAACTGGCCGTGACCCCGCCGGTGGTCGGGTCAGTCAGGACAACAATATAGGGCAGGCCCGCCGCGCGCATCTGATTAATGGCGACCGTCGCCTTGGGCATCTGCATCAGCGACAAAATGCCCTCTTGCATCCGTGCACCGCCCGCAGCGGTGAAGATGATATAGGGGCATTTTTTGTCAATGGCATGGTTCACGCCATTGACAAAGGCTGCGCCCACGGCAAGGCCCATGGAACCGCCCATAAAGCCGAATTCCTGCACGCCCATAACGACCGGGTGGTCTTGAATAGTGCCGCTGGCGTTGGTCAGCGCGTCGGGATAATCATTATCCGCCATCGCCGTTTTCATACGGTCGGCATATTTTTTGCTGTCCTTGAATTTGAGCGGGTCGCTTTGTACTTCCGGCGCCTCCAGCACTTCCCAGCTGCCTTCATCAAGCATCTGAACAAACCGCACCGTCGCACCGATACGGCCATGATGGTCACACATAGGACAAATAGACTGGTTTTCTTCAAACTCTTTCAGAAACACCATTTCCTGGCAATTTTTGCACTTGTGCCAAAGATTATCTTCTGTTTCACGCTTGGCGATAAAGGGAATGGCATTGCGGACTTTGCTGAACCAGCTCATGGGGTTTATCCTTGCAAATTATTTTCTGGCATCATGTATAGCTGATGACAGGCTTTTTACATAATCACGAACATGCGGTGCAGCATTGCCGCCATGCTCGGCGATAATTTCGACAATAGCAGAGCCAACAACCACGCCATCTGCCGTTTTTGCAACTGCTGCGGCCTGATCCGGCGTGCGAATGCCAAAACCCACTGCGATGGGCAGGTCGGTTTGCGACTTGAGCGCAGCGACAGCGCCTTCAATGCTGGCCTGTGCCGCCTGCTGCTTGCCCGTGACGCCCGCAACTGAGACGTAATAGAGAAAGCCTGTCGCGCCTTGTAGGACCGCGGGAAGCCGCTCTGCGTCCGTGGTAGGTGTGGCGAGACGGACATTGGCTATATCGGCCTCACGCAATGCCGGTCCGAGTACATCATCTTCTTCGGCAGGTATATCGACGCAGATAATGCCGTCCACACCTGCATCGGTGCAAGCACCTGTAAACCACTGTGCCCCGCGCCGAACCATCGGATTGGCATAGCCCATCAGGATCAGCGGGACATTTGGGTGGCGCGCGCGAAAATCCTTGGCAATGGCAAATATATCGGCGGTTGTTGTTCCCGCACTCAGGCTGCGCAAATTGGCAAGCTGAATCACCGGGCCATCCGCCATGGGATCGGTAAAAGGCATGCCGAGTTCGATAATATCCGCGCCGCCTTCGACCAGTGCGTCGAGATTGGCCGCGGTATCTCCATCGCCAGCGGTGATAAAAGCGACGAGGCTCGCGCGGTCAGGCGGGAATGAGTTGGAAAGACGGGTCACATTTCCACTCCCAAAGCATCTGCCACGGTGAAAATATCTTTGTCGCCGCGGCCGCACAGGTTGGCCAGAATGATCTGACCTCTATCCATTTGTGCGGCACGTTTTACGACGGCGGATATGGCATGACTGGGCTCAAGTGCGGGAATAATACCTTCAGTACGGCACAATTGCTGGAACGCGGCCAGTGCATCCTCATCGGTGCAGCTGTCATATTCGACGCGGCCAATATCGCTGAGCCAGCTATGTTCGGGGCCGATGCCAGGATAATCAAGACCAGCGCTGATCGAATGTGCTTCGTCAATCTGTCCGTCTTCATCCTGTAACAGATAGGTTTTATTGCCGTGCAGTATACCGGGCTCTCCGCCCGCAAGCGAAGCTGCATGCTTTTTTTTCAGGCCTTCGCCCGCGGCTTCAATGCCCAGCATAGCCACGTCAGCATCATCCAAAAACGGATGAAATAACCCAATGGCATTCGATCCACCGCCAATAGCCGCCACCAGCAGGTCGGGCAGGCGGCCTGTGCGTCCCATCATCTGTGCGCGTGCCTCACGGCCAATTACACTTTGAAAATCGCGGACCAGTTCAGGATAGGGATGGGGTCCCGCCGCCGTACCGATAATATAAAATGTATCATGCACATTGGCGACCCAGTCGCGCAACGCCTCGTTCATCGCGTCCTTAAGTGTGCGTGCACCGCTTTCCACGCCAATAACTTCCGCGCCGAGCAGCTTCATACGAAATACATTGGGCTGTTGCCGTTCCATATCGCGTGCACCCATATAAATGACGCAGGGCAGGCCAAAGCGCGCGCAGACCGTTGCGGTGGCCACGCCATGCTGGCCTGCACCGGTTTCGGCAATGATCCGTGTCTTGCCCATGCGTTTGGCGAGCAGTATCTGGCCGATGCAATTGTTGATCTTGTGCGCGCCAGTATGATTAAGCTCGTCACGTTTGAACCAGATTTCAGCACCCTTGCCTTCAGGTGCATTGTTGCGCACATCTTCGGTTAGCCGTTCGGCATAATAAAGTGGGCTGGGGCGACCGACATAATGTTCGAGCAGGTCGTCAAATTCAGCTTTGAATTCCGGATCAATCTTGGCCGCTTTGTAATGTTTTTCCAGATCGAGCACGAGCGGCATGAGTGTTTCGGCGACATAACGTCCGCCAAAATCACCAAAATGCCCGCGATCATCGGGTTGGCTGCGATAGGAGTTTGGGGAATTTTGTGTTTCTGTCATAGCTGCTGCACGGCTTGGCAAAAGGCATGGATTTTGTCCACATCTTTCACGCCGGGTGCAGATTCGACGCCAGAAGATACATCCACAAGCGGCGTGCCTGTCTGGCGGATCGCATCGGCGATGTTATCCGGTGATAGACCGCCCGCCAGACCCCATGCATAGCCGGGCTGGAAATCATGTAGCAGCGACCAGTCTGCCGCTTCACCATTACCGCCAGGCAGTTTTTTGGCAGGTGCATCGAACAGGATGCAATCGGCAATCCCTTGAAATCGTTCGTTGCGCTCAAGTGTGCCTGCATCGCGCAAACCCACGGCCTTCCAGACTTCCAAGCCAGTCTTCTTTTTAACCAAATCAATCCATTCGGGCGTTTCGCGGCCATGGAACTGGATAATATCCGGCCTGACTATATCGATGGCCTGCCCAGTCGTTTTGGTATCGGCATTGACGAGCAACTGCACGACTTTTGCTCTGCCGCGCGCTATTTCACACAATTCGGCGGCTTTTTGAAAAGGCACATGACGCGCGCTGTCAGGAAAATGCACCATGCCGATATGGGTTGCCCCTGCATCGATGGCGGCTTCTATGGTCTCAGGGCTCGACAGCCCGCAAATCTTTATCTGGGTCATAATGATATTTACAGTGTGGCTTCAATAGCCCGGGCGGCATTAACAGGGCTATCGGCTTTGGAAATAGGACGGCCTATGACCAGTATCGATGCGCCATTATCGCGGGCCTGCCTGGGCGTGACCGTCCGTTTTTGATCACTGGCCCTGCCGCCGCCGGGGCGCAGGCCGGGAACAACAAAAAACCCGTTTTTCCAGTTTTTCTTAGCCGCTTTTACTTCATGGCCAGAACATACAATACCGTCAAGGCCTGCTTCCTGCGCCAGATCAGCGAGCCGTGCCACCTGGTCATGTGCGCTGCCACCATAGCCGACGCTTGCCATGTCGTCTTCATCCAGGCTGGTTAGCAAGGTGACACCAACGACTTTGGTATGACTGCCCGCGGCGGCTTTGGCATCTTCCATCATGGCCCGGCCGCCTGCGGCATGTACGGTAACGATAGCAGGTTCCAGCACATGAATGGCCTGCATTGCTGCCGCTACAGTGTTCGGAATATCGTGCAGTTTCAGGTCAAGGAAAACAGGTAGACCCAGATGGCTGATTTCATGAACGCCATGATGACCATGGGCGCAAAAGAATTCGAGGCCCAGCTTGACTCCGCCAATATGGTCATGCGCAGATTTGACAAGTGCCACTGCCCGATCAAGCGAGGGGGTATCAACGGCGAGATAGATCGGATTGGACACACAGGGCCTTTCTATAAGGTTCAGACGGATGAGAGCGGGCTGTTGTCCGTATTTGCAATTTCTTCAGGCTTGGAATCAAGAGGTTTTGCAGGCGGAATGGCAGTCTGTGCTTCAAGACTCGCGATGCGGCGTTTTAGCCGCCACCGCAGTGTCCTGTAATATAACCATAATGGTATGAAACCGAGCAGGAAAGCAGCAATAATATATGTAGCTACGCGTGCGTTCAGAATAATAAAGCCAAGATCCAGGTCAATTCTCTGTTCGTTGCTCCACCAAAACAGAAAAAGTGCCACAAATAGGAGGAATGTCAGCAATGTCTTCAAGAAAATCATGTTACGGCCACCCTGTTGTTCAGTGAGTTCCTTTGCTGTCGATAGGGACACCATACAGATAGCGCAGCGACACGCAAAACATTTTAACTTTTGAAAACGCGGTCGAAAATCGTGTCAACATGCTTGAAATGATAATCAAGATTGAATTTATCCTCAAGCTCGGCTTCACTCATATTTGCGGAAACGTCGCTATCGCTTTTAAGCAGTTCCAGCAGTGACAATTCCCCATCCGATTCCCATACTTTCATCGCGTTGCGCTGAACGATGCGATAGGCATCTTCACGGCTGATACCAGCCTGTGTGAGAGCCAGTAGTACACGCTGTGAATGTACGAGTCCGCCCATGCGATCGAGGTTTTTCTGCATCCGTTCAGGATAGACGACTAGCTTTTCAACCACACCGGTGAGGCGATGCAGGGCAAAATCAAGCGTAATGGTGGCATCGGGACCGATATAGCGCTCAACCGAGCTGTGTGAGATATCGCGCTCGTGCCATAGTGCGACATTTTCCATAGCAGGCAGGGCATAGCTGCGCACCATGCGGGCGAGACCGGTCAGGTTTTCGGTGAGCACAGGGTTGCGCTTGTGCGGCATAGCGGAAGAGCCTTTTTGCCCCGGTGAAAAATATTCCTCGGCTTCAAGGACTTCGGTGCGCTGTAGGTGGCGCACTTCGGTCGCAAGACGTTCAATGCTTGACGCGATGACCGCAAGTGCGGCGAAATAGGCGGCATGGCGGTCGCGCGGAATAACCTGTGTGGAAACGGGCTCAATTTCCAGTCCCATTTTTTCCGCTACATGCGCTTCGACGCGTGGGTCGATATTGGCAAAGGTGCCGACAGCGCCGCTAACGGCGCATGTGGCGATTTCACGGCGTGCTTCGATGAGCCGTTCACGTCCGCGCGCAAATTCAGCATAGGCCTGTGCAAGTTTAAGTCCAAAAGTGGTAGGTTCGGCATGGATGCCATGGCTGCGGCCGATCGTGGCGGTATATTTATGTTCTTCAGCGCGCGTTTTGAGCGCGGAGAGCAACACATCCATTTTTTCCAGCAATATATCCGTTGCCCGGACAAGCTGTACCGAAAGACATGTGTCGAGCACATCGCTGCTGGTCATGCCCTGATGCATGAAACGCGCTTCTTCGCCTACATGTTCGGCGACATTGGTCAGGAAAGCGATAACATCATGTTTGACTTCGGCTTCGATTGCATCGATCCGGTCAACCTCAAACGCGCCCTTTTCCCATATCGCCTCTGCCGCGCTTTTGGGGACGACACCCAATTCAGCCAGTGCGTCGGTGGCATGTGCTTCAATTTCAAACCAGATGCGGAATTTCGATTCCGGTTCCCAGATAGCTGTCATTTCCGGGCGGGCATAGCGAGGGACCATGGGAACTCCTGTCAGGGTAAGGGCTGGATTCGTTTTGTCTGGCTAGCGGCTAGCAGGGCAGGCGCTAAAATTAAAGCGTCTTGAAAGCTATATCAGCCCTTTGCTGCGTAGGCTGACATGTCCTTCCTTGCCGATAATCACATGATCATGCACTGATATGCCCAACCGCCGTCCGGCCTCTGCAATTTCACGCGTAATGGCAATGTCCTGCTTACTGGGGGATGGATTGCCACTAGGATGGTTATGAACCAGGATCAACGACACCGCGCCTAAGTCAAGCGCGCGCTTGATAACCTGGCGTGTGTAGATGGCGGCCTGGTCAACCGAGCCATCACCTATATGTTCATCGCGGATCAGCATATTCTTGCTGTTAAGGAACAGCACCCGCACGCGTTCGATCGTGAGATGTGCCATGTCGGCGCGCAGATAGTCCAGCAGTGCAGCCCAGCCGCTTAGAATGGGCTGCTCTTTGACAGGTTCTTGTATAAGGCGCAGCGCGGATAGTTGTGCTATTTTGAGTGCAGCCGCACTGGTTTTGCCCATACCCTTGACTGCAAGAAGACTGTCAGATGGCGCAGACAGCACGCCTGCCAGACCGCCAAATTCATCAATCAGCCGTTTCGCCAATGGCTTGGTGTCACGCCGCGGAATGGCAAGCATGAGCAGATATTCGATAAGCTCATGATCTAGCAATGCATCATTTGCGCCGTGTAGCAGCCGTTCACGCAGCCGTGCCCGGTGGCCCGTACCTGTATGCACCTTGTCTTTTGGCTTGGGCGGCAAACTGTTCATGTCCTTATCATAGAGCGGAACCATATCAGCGCAACAGGCGTAAATTACACGTTATTTTTTGACATATAACAATGCATGATTGCACTTGCCGGAATGCGGGAGCATATTCGCCGAATGTCCGAAGCCGAAACAGATAGACAGACCCGCGGAGTCTTCGGTTCGCTATCGTTTAAGCTCCGGATTCTGCTGTTCCTGGCAATATTATTTGCCGGTGCATTAATAGCCGTCATTTCCCAGCGGCAGGAAATTGCCCGCGAGCTGCTTTCGGATGAGCTTGAGGAACAGGGAATAGATGCGACGTATGAAATCGAAGAGGTAGGTCTCGAAAAACAGATCGTGCGCAATATCAAAATCGGGGATCCTGATGCGCCCGATGCCACTATTGAGCGCATGATCATTGAGCTGCGCCCTGAATGGGGTGCAGTCGCGATAGACGGCATCATTGTCGAGGGGTTGCGTATATATGGCAGCTATAAGGATGGGTATCTGTCATTCGGTACGCTTGACCCGTACCTGCAGTCAGATTCGGATGGTCCGCCCGAACTTCCCGAGTGGCAATTGACATTAAAGGATGCGCGCGGACACATTGATACCGATTATGGCGTGATTGGGTTGTCGGCAGATGGTTCCGGCTATTTGCAGAACGGGTTTCGCGGCAATATCGCCGCTATATCGCGCCAGCTTGATTATAATGGCTGCCGTATTGAGCGTCCGACACTATATGGCGAGATATCCATCCGGTCGGGACGTCCGAAGTTTAATGGGCCTGCCCGGTTTGATTCGTTGATATGTCCTGCAAAAAACGTGCGGGTAGGGCAGTCTGATATCCAGTTGGCACTGAATCTGTCCAATGATTTTGAGACGTTGCACGGCGAAACTGTCGCCGATATCGAAAAAGCCCGCCTTTTCGGAATGGTGTCAGACCACGTTACGGCAAGTACGGATTTTAGTTGGAATGCAGGAAATCTGACTGGCCAGGCTGACCTGACAGCGATCAATTCGGCTTATGGTGATGTACGAAGCCGGCAATTCAGTTTTACAGGTGATTTTTCGGCATCGGATAATTTTACCGCTGCCAAAGTGGATGGTGATGTACAGGTGCGCCAAATGGCAATCCCTGGCAATGTCTGGCAGGGACTGTCCGAAGTAGCGCGAGGTAACGGGGATACACCTATCGGCCCCCTGCTGACCAAATTCATCCGTGCCGCGCGACCTCAAACGGATAATATGTCACTCACCACACCGCTTGTCATAAATTATCGCGACGGTGTGGCGGATATACTGCTTAAGGATGCTGACCTGCTGAATTCTGGTGGAGAAGCTATATTCACAGCGCGTGATGTGCGTGTCAAAACGAGCGGTAACGGCCTGAAAAATGCGACAGGTGAATTTGCAGTCACTGGGCAGGGCTTGCCGCAGCTTTCAGCCGAATTTGATGCGTTGAGTATCAATAGTTTCCGTGTGCGTGCCCAAATGTTGAGCTACGCAAGCGGTTCGTCTTCGCTGGCCCTGCCGATGTTTGTAGTGCAGAAAAATGGATCAGGCGCTTATGGTTTTTCGGGCCGTGCGATGGTTTCTGGCCCACTGCCTGACGGATATGTATGGGGACTGCGTGTACCGCTTAAGGGCGGATGGACACGCCAGACGGGCCTGCGCATGTATAATGAATGTCAGGATTTTGAGTTTGCCGCGCTGAAATATGCCAGTATTCGCACCAATGGGCGCTTCATCCGTATTTGCCCCGATGAAGGGAGGCCAATTATCGCTCAGCGTGGTAATGATTACATCGTGTCCGCCAGCCTGCCTGATGGTCAGTTTGGCGGCTATTTGGGTGATACGCCGATTGATATACAAGCGGGCAACTTTGCATTTGCTTTGCCCGGGCAGGTGCGTGCGAAAAACCTGACCATCCTGATTGGCGAGGGTGACACGGCAACCCGCATTGTTGCGGGACAGTTTAATGGCACGCTTGGCGATAGGGTCAGTGGCAGTTTTGACAATGCCAATGCGAATATTGCCAATGTACCGCTCGACCTGACTGAAGGAAGAGGACGGCTGGAATTTGCAAATTCGGTGCTGGATATACAGGTCGATAACTGGCGAGTTTCGGATCAGGCCGAACGTAGTCGGTTTGAACCTCTTGTAACGCATGATGCGCAAATTCGGCTGCAGGACGGCATTATCACTGCAAATGCTCTATTGCACGAACCTGAAACTGATGCCGCCATTGTTAATGTGGATATCCGGCACGATCTTGGCAACTCGCGTGGTGGCGCGGATCTGACTGTGGCTGACATAAGCTTTAATGACCGCCTTCAACCCGAAATGCTGACCGGGCTTGCGCTGGGCGTGGTCGCCAATGTGGACGGGCAAGTGCGCGGGCAGGGACGAATCGACTGGAGCAGCGTTGGTGTTAGTAGTGCGGGTCGGTTTCGTACCGATGATATGGACTTGGCAGCAGCTTTTGGTCCTGTGGCCGGACTTTCGGGCGAAATAGAATTTACCGACCTACTGGCGCTGGAGACTGCTCCTGGACAGCTTGCGCGTATGGATGAGGTCAATCCCGGTATTGCGGCATTGGATGGGGTGATCCGCTATCAGCTGATTTCGGGGCAAAGGATGAAAATTGAAGGCGGAGAGTGGCCATTTGCAGGTGGTAAGCTGTTTTTGGAGCCAACCATACTCGACTTTTCCGAAGAAAAAGTGCGTAACTTGGTTTTCCGGATAGAAGGATTGGACGCGGCCAAGTTTTTGCTCCGTTTCGATTTTGACAATCTGGCGGCAACGGGCATATTTGATGGCCGCTTGCCGATGGTGTTCGATCAAAATGGCGGACGTATTGATGGTGGGCGGCTGGATGTGCGCAGCGAAGGCGGGACACTCGCCTATATCGGACAACTCACTTATGAGGATCTCAGCCCAATGGCCAATTTCGCTTTTAATGCGCTCAGGGCGATGGAATATGATGAGCTCACCATCCGGATGAACGGACCGCTTGACGGTGAAATCATTACCGATGTGAATATGGAAGGCGTTCGGCAGGGTGTACAGGCACAGAAAAACTTTATCACGCGCCAACTTGCAAAATTGCCCATCGTTTTCAAAATCAGGATCAAGGCGCCCTTTATGCAGCTTATCAATACCGGGCGCTCGCTCTATGATGCGGAATATATTCCGGATCCGGTCGCTGCGGGTCTATTGCGCCGCTTGCCGCCGCTTATGCCCGACACGGATCGACCGCCGCAACCTGAAACATTTCCACAGGAAGATACAGAAAATGAAGGGGTTGTTCAGCCTCTGGAAAGCGAGAATATGCGATGAATCACGATAAATTGACCTCTGCAATATATGCTGGCATTCCAATAAACATGGTTTCAGCATATATTACAGGGCGAAAAACAGCATTGATGCTGTTCATGACTGCCGGTTTGGCACTGCAAGGCTGCGTAAATGTAGCTGCACCAGACAAACCGATCGTGATTGAACTGAACATCAATATAAAACAGGAAGTTGTCTATCGGCTGGCAGATGATGCAAAAGCGTTGATAGATGAAAATCCGGAGATTTTTTGATGCGTAAAATTATGATGACAGCGATAATTGCCAGCTTGGGTGTTGCAACACTTGCAACAACGGCGTCGGCACAACGTGACCCGGCTTATCAGGCTGCACGTTCACAGGGGCTTATCGGTGAAAAGCCGGATGGTTATCTGGGCTTTGTCACTTCGCCTTCTGCTGCGATCAAGGCGATGGTTGAGGATATCAATATCAAGCGTAAGGCCTTTTATATCAGAAAGGCGAGCGAAAATAATGTAACACCGCAGGATTTTGCCTTCACCACAGGCTGCGATGCCATTGCCCGCACTGCTGCGGGTGAAAAATACCAATCCCCCGATGGCGTCTGGCGCACACGTACTAGCGAGCCTCCGGTTCGTGATCCGCGCTGTCCCTGATCAGCGGCGAAATCATAAGATTCAAGAGCACTGGAACTGCGGGTTCCGGTGCTCTTTTTATATAGTGTGAAAATAAGCTGTGTGCTGGTGCAGCATGACCATTGACTAATTGCCGTGCACTTTCTAAACGGGCCGCGCCTTGGCGGGTTTGACTGCTGTCATGTCACGCGCCCGAACTTCGTCAAAACGGCGGAAAAGGGAGCTTTACATGGCTGAAGAAAAACCCGGGCAGACCCAAAGCGGTGAAGATCCGCGGATAGATTCTCTGGAAGAACGAATCCGTAGGGCCGATGCCGCTGAGCAGATGCGTTCAGGCCAGGATGCGCCAAGCGAAGCCGATGAAGATTATCGGCTTGGTAACCGCATATTGGCCGAACTTATCGGTGGGATTGCTGGTGGCATGCTATTTGGATGGTTGTTTGACCGGATATTTGGCACGTCTCCCTGGCTCCTGCTCACCTTTCTCTTTTTGGGGATTGTGGTGGTGTTCAGGAACATTATCAGGTTATCGAACGAGCAGTCTCGTAAAGCCCGTGAAAAGGCTATGGCGCACGAAGCGACAAACGAAACTGGTCAGGATTGAGTTTATGGGCGGCCCGTTCGCCCGAATGAAGAAAGTCGTGAGGATTTATCGTGGCAGGTGAAGAAGGCAAAATTGACCCGATGCATCAGTTTGAGATCCAGCCCATTTTTGATGGCGGATTTGAAATTGCGGGCCAGACGATTAATTTCACGAACAGCGCGCTGTGGATGATACTAACATTCATCACGCTGTGGATTTTCATGTTGGGTGGCATGAAGCGTGAAATCATTCCCGGCCGCTGGCAGGTGATGGTTGAAAGCATGAGCAACTTCGTCACTAATATGCTGACCAGCAATGTGGGTGAAGCAGGCCGCAAATATGTGCCTTATGTTTTCTCATTGTTCATGTTTATCCTGTTTGCCAATATCCTTGGCATGCTGCCTATCGGTGTTATCGGGCTGCACCCATTTACGGTGACGAGCCATATTGCAATTACCGGCATATTGGCGGTGCTCAGCTTCTCTATTGTGTTGATTGTCGGTTTCTGGAAGCATGGTCTCCACTTTTTCTCACTATTCGTACCGCATGGTACACCGCTGCCAATGGTGCCGTTTATTGCGGTCATTGAATTTATTTCCTTCATGATCCGTCCATTCAGCCTTGGTCTGCGTCTGTTCGTGGCTATGACCGCAGGACACGTCCTGTTGAAAGTGCTGGGCGGCTTTGTGATCAACTCGACCAACGCGGGCGCCGGTTATGGCGCGCTGGTCGGTATTCCAAGTTTCATGCTGATGGTCGGTATCAGCGCGCTTGAGCTGCTGGTGGCGGTTATTCAGGCATATGTTTTCGCGCTTCTCACATCGCTTTACATTAACGATGCAGAGAATTTGCACTAAGTTTCACCCGAATTTATCAATAACTTCAATTTTTAAGTTTAATCCAAGGAGTAGTAAAATGGACGCAGAAGCAGCAAAACTGATCGGTGCAGGTCTTGCAGCAATTGGTGCCGGTATGGCCGCCATTGGTGTGGGTAACGTATTCGGTTCTTTCCTCGAAAGCGCACTGCGCAATCCGGCAGCAGCCGACGGCCAGCAGGGCCGCCTGTTCATCGGTTTTGCCGCAGCCGAACTTCTGGGTCTGCTGGCATTTGTTGTCGCAATGATCCTGATTTTCGTTGCCTAAATGATTCTGGCTGGGCGTTTTGTTGTCCGGCCATGATTTTCCGTATGGACGCGTATTTTGCCTTCGGGCATAATACGCTCTATACGGCATGTGATTTTAACGGTTACTAGCGGACACGCGATATGCCTCAGATTTCCCAATTGGTCTCGACCTTCGGCTCCCAGTTCTTCTGGCTGGCGATTACCTTTGGCCTTGTCTACCTCCTGATCGGCCGCTCCATGCTGCCGAAAATCCAATCCACTGTCGATGCGCGCAACAAGCGTATCGCCGATGATCTGGATGCAGCGCGCATAGCGCACAAACAGGCGGACGAAATCGAAGATCAGTATAAAGCGCGCCAGGCTGCTGACCGTGACGAAGCGCAGAAAGTAACTGCTGAAGCCAAGGTGCAAGCCACCAAGGCATCGGAAAAGAAGGTACGTGATGCGGACAAGCGCATCGCCACCAAAATTACCAAGGCGGAAGCCGATATCGCCGCGCAGACCGAAGCAGCGCTGAGCGAAATTGAAAGCGTCACGGCGGAAGCGACGCAGAATATCGTGTCGAAGCTGACCAGTGCCAAGGTGACTAAAGCCAAGGCCGTGAAAGCAGTAAAAGGAGCTCTTGCCAATGTTTGAGCTGATTTTCTTTCTCGCTGAAGGCGCTGAACACGCAGAACCATCTGCTCTTGGTCTGACTGCCACTGCGTGGGTTTCGTTGGCGATGCTGGTCTTTATTGGTATCCTGGTCTGGAAAAAAGTACCCGCGCTGATTACCAGCAATCTGGACAAGCAGATCGAAGATATCCGTACACAGCTGGACGAAGCCAAGTCGCTGCGCGGCGAGGCAGAAAAACTGCGTGCCGAATATGAAGCGAAAATGGCATCTGCCTTGACCGAGGCGGAAGACATGAAACACCGCGCCGAACAGGAAGCGGAGTTGATCCTTGAACAGGCCAAGACCGATGCCACCAACCTGGTGGAACGCCGCAAGAAAATGGCTGAAGACAAGATCGCTTCCGCCGAACGTACGGCCATTGCGGATATCCGCCGTAAAGTTGCCGGTGCTGCGAGCAATGCTGCTGCTGACCTGATTGGCGATGTGCACGACGCGGCGGCTGACAAGGCGCTTGTGAACAACACGATTTCTGACCTGGGCAGTAAGCTTAACTGAGCTATTGCCCCGGCGGTAACCCATTAAAGATTGACCGGATAGTCGCTGTCCTCATATTGGGGATGCATGTCTGATCCCAATTCTCCCGACCGTTTCCGCGAGGAAAAAGCCACCTATACGGTGAAGGGCGCGGACAAGCCTGACTTTGAAGCGGGGGTGGAGGCTATTCGCGCCACACTGGCCACGCTGGTTGCGCAACCGGGGGTATACCGGATGCAGGACGCGCGTGGGGATGTGCTTTATGTAGGCAAGGCCAAGGCGCTTAAAAACCGGGTGTCCAATTATGTGCAGGTAAATCGCCTGTCGCGCAGGTTGCAACGCATGGTCGCCCAGACACGGTCGATGACGATTGTCACCACCAGCAGCGAGGCTGAGGCGTTGCTGCTCGAAGCGCAGTTCATCAAGAAATTCAGGCCGCCTTACAATGTATTGCTGCGCGATGATAAGAGCTTTCCTTATATCTTGCTGCGTGACGACCATGATTTTCCGCGCATGTACAAGCATCGCGGGGCGCAGAAGTATAAGGGGCAGTATTTTGGCCCTTTTGCCAGCGCCGGTTCAGTTACGAGCACGCTCAATTCGATGCAGAAGCTTTTTCTGCTGCGTTCATGCAGCGACAGTTTCTTCAACAACCGTTCACGGCCTTGTTTGCTGTATCAAATCAAACGTTGTTCTGCGCCCTGTGTCGACCGGATCAGCAAGAAGAATTATGCAGGGTTGGTCGAAGATGCGCGCAATTTTCTGACAGGCAAGTCTACCGATGTGCAGGTCCGGCTTGGTGAGCAGATGCAGTCTGCTGCGGACAATCTGGATTTCGAACTGGCGGCCAGCCTGCGCGACCGGCTGAAAGCACTAACCTTTATCCAGGGTAGCCAGGCGGTACGTGCCAAGGGCGTGAGCGATGCGGATATTTTCGCGTTGGCACAAACCGGCGGGACGGCCTGTATCCAAGCCTTTTTTATCCGTGCTGGTCAGAATTGGGGGCATCGCAGCTTTTTTCCGGCGCATGTTGAGGATATCGAAGGTCCTGAAATTTTATCGAGCTTTATCATGCAATTCTATCAAGATATGCCGCCGCCACGGCTGATACTGGTGGACCGTGAACTGGCCGAGAAAAAACTAGTGCATGAAGCATTGTCAGCGCGTCTCTCGCATAAGCTGGAAATCGCTGTTCCGCAGCGCGGTGAGCGTCGGGGCCTTATCAAACAGGCTGAGCGCAACGCCACTGAAGCATTGGCGCGCCGCAAGGCTGAGACCGCCAGCCAGACGAAAATATTGCGCGAGCTCACCAATCTGTTTGATCTGGATGGCATTCCGGACCGCATCGAAACCTATGACAATAGCCATATTCAGGGCACAAATTCGGTCGGTGCAATGATTGTTGCGGGGCCGGAGGGGTTTCGTAAAAATGCCTATCGCAAGTTTAACATCAAGAATCCCGATACTGTGCCGGGGGATGATTTCGGCATGATGCGAGAGGTGCTCGAACGACGATTTGCGCGCGCGCAGAGTGAGGATCCTGACCGTGACAAGGGGGACTGGCCTGATCTTGTCCTGATTGACGGTGGCAAGGGACAGTTGAGCGCCGCGCAGGATGCGTTGGGCGAGCTGGGGATTGAGGATGTCAATCTGGTCGGTGTGGCAAAGGGGCCAGATCGCAATGCGGGCCGTGAGACATTTTACATGCCAGATGGGCGTGAATTTACGCTGCCGATAAATTCACCGGTTCTTTATTACCTGCAACGCCTGCGTGATGAGGCGCACCGTTTTGCCATTGGCGCGCATCGCACGAAGCGCAAAAAAGCGATGGGCAGCAGCCCGCTGGACGAAGTCCCAGGTATTGGCCCGGCGCGCAAGCGGGCACTGCTCATGCATTTTGGTACGGCCAAGGCAGTAAAAGCTGCATCATTGGATGATTTGCAACGCGCGCCCGGCGTGTCAAAGGCGATGGCGCAGAATATTTACGATTATTTCCATGGGTGAGCATATATGACCGTGATCCGCACCGATGGTATTATCTGCACCACGCGCGACCATGGCGAACATGGCTGTGTAGTGCGGCTGTTCACACCCGACAACGGCTTGATGGCGGGGTATGCGCGCGGTGCAAAGTCGCGTACCAAACGTCCCGTGCTAATGCCTGCCAATCTGGTGTCCGCCGAATTTCGCAGCCGGACAGCTGATCAACTGGCGAGTGTCGAGATGGAACTCAGGGAAAGCCGCGCGCCCTATTATGAGGAACCGCTTGCCGCAGCTGCTTTCGGATGGGCGACCTTGCTGACAGCTACGGTTTTGCCAGAGGAACAGGCCTATGCGCGGCTATATAGCGCGTTTAGTGCGCTGCTTGACGCGATTGCCTCTGCACCCTCAGCGCGGGGCTGGTCGGCTGCGCTGGTGCGTTATGAACTGCTCTTACTGGCGGAAATGGGGTTTGGTCTCGACCTACATCAATGCGTGGCAAGCGGCGCGGAGGAAGAGCTTATCTATGTCAGCCCGAAAAGCGGAGGTGCAGTAAGTCGCTACAGTGCGCAGGGGCGGGAACATTTGTTGCTTCCGCTGCCGGATTTCCTGTTATCCGGGGACACGCCAGGCTGGGATCAGATTTTCGATGGCCTGAAACTCACAGGACATTTTATCGAACGCCATTTCTTCGATGGATATCGTGCCGACAGCTATATGGCGCGGCAGATGCTGCTCGACCGGCTGAAAAGGGCGGTTGCCTGAATCGCAGCAAACGGGCAGGAGGGTGTTCCAGTAAAGACAGGGTGACAGGATATCTCCATGCATATTGCGATATTGGCGGGCGACGGCATTGGACCGGAAATTATGGCGGAAGCGGAAAAACTGCTCGCGGCGCTTCATCTGCCTGCCCTGAAGCTCAGCCATGCGAATATTGGCGGGACGGCCTATCATGCAGAAGGGCATCCATTACCGCCCGATACGCTGCAACTGGCCAAGGAATGTGATGCGATACTATTTGGCGCTGTAGGCGATCCCACCTGTGACAGTCTGGAGCGGAATCTGCGGCCAGAACAGGCGATTTTGGGGTTGCGCAAGGAACTTGGCCTGTTTGCCAATCTGCGGCCTGCTGCAGTCTTTCCGGGGCTGGAAAGTGCTTCCACGCTGAAACCCGAAATTGCCCGTGAAATTGATGTGATGATTGTGCGTGAGCTGACCGGCGATGTCTATTTTGGCGAGCCCCGCGGACGGCGGGAGACAGGTGGAGGCCGCCGCGAGGGATTTGACACCATGCTCTATGATGAGGATGAAGTGGCGCGCATCGCCCATGTGGCCTTTCGTACAGCCCGTGCGCGGCGCGGGAAGCTATGTTCGGTTGACAAGGCCAATGTACTGGAAACATCCGTGCTCTGGCGCGAAGTGATGGCAGAAATCGCCCCTGAATATCCTGATGTCGAGCTGGCACATATGTATGTGGATAATGCCGCGATGCAGCTTGTGCGCAATCCCGGACAGTTTGACACGATTGTCACCGGCAACCTGTTTGGCGATATCCTGTCTGACCAGGCGAGTATGTGCGTGGGTTCTATCGGCTTGCTCGCTTCGGCTTCGCTGGGCGAAGGGCGCAAAGGTCTATATGAGCCCATTCACGGTAGTGCGCCCGATATTGCTGGGCAGGAGATTGCCAATCCCGTTGCGATGCTCTTGTCGGTGGCAATGATGCTGCGCTACAGCTTTGATATGGCACAGCAAGCTAACCGGATTGAAGCGGCAGTCGCCAAAACACTGAATGATGGTATTTTCGGGAGTGATATGTGCGGTTCAGCATCGACGCGGGAAATTGGCGATGCCGTTATCGCCAGACTATGACATGAGCGGCAATTTGCGCGGAGTGAGACTATGAAAAGAAAAACCGGCCAGGACCGCGATATCACACGCAAATGGCGCCCCGCGACCCAGGCGATTCGCGGCGGCAGTGCGCGCAGCGAATATGGCGAAACGTCAGAGGCGCTGTTTCTGACCTCGGGCTACGCTTATGACTGCGCCGAAGATGCAGCAGCGCGTTTTTCCGGTGACCAGCAGGGTATGACCTATAGCCGCTTGCAGAATCCCACGGTGGAGATGCTGGAACAGCGTATCGCCCTGATGGAAGGGGCCGAGGCGTGCCGGTCGATGGCAACGGGTATGGCGGCGATGACGGCGGCCTTGCTGTGTCAGCTTGAAATTGGCGATCATGTCGTGGCGAGCAGGGCACTGTTCGGCTCGTGTCGCTGGCTGACCGATACATTGCTGCCCAAATTCGGGATCAAAACGACGATTATTGACGGGCGTGAGTTTGCCAATTGGGAAGCAGCCATACGGCCTGAGACAAAAGTGTTTTTCTTTGAAACACCTGCCAATCCGACCATGGATATTATTGACCTGAAAACTGTATGCGGTCTTGCGAAATCACGTGCTATCGTAAGTGTTGTTGATAATGCCTTCGCAACCAATGTGCTGCAACGCCCGATGGAATTTGGCGCAGATGTCGTGGCCTATAGCGCCACCAAGATGATGGACGGACAAGGCCGCGTGCTGGCAGGTGCGGTCTGCGGTAACGAAGAATTTATCAATGAGGTGCTGCTACCCTTTACCCGCAATACCGGCCCGACACTCAGCGCATTTAATGCCTGGGTAGTGCTCAAGGGGCTGGAGACACTTGATCTACGAATCCATAGGCAGAGTGCGAATGCACTCAAAATTGCGGAATTTCTGGAAAGCCGGGTAGCGCGGGTCAATTATCCGGGGCTTGCCTCGCACCCGCAGCATGCGCTCGCTATGTCACAAATGGATGCGGCGGGGCCCATCATGTCGCTTTATCTGGACGGTGGGCGTGAGCGTGCACATGGCCTTCTAAATGCACTGCAATTAATTGATATATCGAATAATATTGGTGACAGCCGTTCATTGATGACGCATCCCAGCAGCACTACCCACTACGGTTTGGAAGAAGAAGCACGCCTGGAAGTGGGAATTACCGAAGATATGCTCCGGCTCAATGTTGGACTGGAAGATTCAAAAGATGTGATGGAAGATTTGCATCAGGCCCTTTCATCTGTCGGCCTGTGAGTCCATATTGCCGGTATGCACAGTTTTTTCGATCATAACGCAACCACTCAGGATATAACGGTCCGGGCATCCGTGACCTACCTTCATGACCAGTCAGAAGCTGATAAAGCACGCTGGTTCTGGAGCTATCACATCCGTATCGAAAACCATGGTGATAAGACCATGCAGCTGCTCACAAGACACTGGCATATTACCGATGGACGCGGCGGCGTGCATATCGTCGACGGCGAAGGGGTTGTGGGGGAGCAGCCTGTGCTGGAACCTGGACAGACGCATGATTATGTGTCTGGATGCCCCCTGAACACACCGACGGGCAGTATGAAGGGGCACTTTCGGATGCTGTGCGCAGATGACAGCATGATTGATGTTGATATTCCGCATTTTCCGCTTGTAGCGCCTGCTACAGCGCGTTGAGGACTGATCCATGAAGCGGACACACCTTCCCCTAAATGGCCTGCGCGTGCTGGATGCAGCGGCGCGGCATTTAAGCTTTACACGAGCGGCAGATGAGCTTGCGGTAACACCTGCGGCTGTCGGGCAGCAGATCCGGGCACTGGAGGACATGCTGGGCGTGGTACTGTTTCGCCGCACCCCCAAAGGGCTTGAACTCACTGACGAAGCAAGCGCAGGCCTTGATTCACTTCGCAGTGGGTTTTTGCAGTTTGAAGATGCGGTGGAAGCGATGCAGGCCAGTCAGTCTTCGCATAATTTTACTATTGCTGTACCGCGTGATTTTGCCGAAAAATGGCTGCATCACCGCCTTGCCGATTTTGCACGCGATAATCCTGATGTACGTTTTTCATTGGTTTCAGGCGATCACGATATCGATTTTACCGAGGCCAACCTGGATATCGCATTCCGGCTTGCCGATGGACCTGGTGATCTTGAGGGCGTACCGATCGGGTCAGCAGAATTTATCACTGTAGCGGCTCCCGATGGCCCAAAGGATTGGATCAGCTGGCCTGGCTGCAGCTACCGCAAGAGTGAGGATGAAGTGGAAGAGGCAGTCATGCAGGTGGCGGATGCCGGCTTGGCGCTACAGGCGGCTATAGCGGGTTTCGGACAATGTTCCGTCCCGTTGCTTCTGGCACAGAATGATATTGATAAAGGCCGCTTGGTGGCGATTGACGAACCGCGTGCTTCGACACGAAGGTACTGGCTGGTCGCGCCCACTCCGCAATGGCGTCAAAAAAAGGTAAAGGCGCTGGTTGCTGCCCTTAGCGGACAATGATGCTGCCCATACTGCATACGAAAAGATTGGAACTACGGCCTTTGCGTGCATCAGATGCGGAAAGCTTACATGATGCATTTTCTGACGAGAAGCTAATGGCTTACTGGTCGAGTGAGCCGCATAAAGATCTCGTAGAAACAGAGCGTTATATTACCGGCAATATGACAGCCAAGTACCCGACATGGGCAATTGCGATAGGCGAAGGGCCGGCCATTGGTTGGGTGGTATTAATCCCGCACCGTGATGGTGTGCGGGAGATTGGTTATATCCTTCGCCGTGATGCGTGGGGCAAGGGATATGCCAGTGAAGCCGTAACACGTATTATCGATTATGGATTTCGGGAACTTGGTCTGCGCAGGATATTTGCGGATGTAGATCCGGATAATGCTGCTTCGATAGTTCTGCTTGAGAAATTGGGATTTGTGCGTGAAGGTCTGTTACGGGCGGAGTGGGAAACACATATCGGAGTGCGTGACAGCTACATTTATGGTTTGCTTGCTGCCGATTGGCAGCACGTACGGGTTAGCGTGCAAGCCTGACACGCGTTACGGGGTTCAGTACTTCGACCATATCAAGAAATTCGTTGAGACGGATGACTCGTTCAAACTGAAAACCACAGCGACCACCGACAGTCCAGATCATATGAGCCTCAATCTGGCCCAATATGGGCAGGCGTACCGTGATACGCTCACCCTTGCCAATGGGCATGTCGCCTTCGGTCATAAAGCCGTTATCGGAGATGTTGACGATATGCGTCTTGATATCGCCGAGCAACCTGTGTTCGGCGATTGCCGAGTGATTGATTGCGTGCCGTGCGGCGCGGCGTTGATCCACAACAGAGAGGTTTGCGCCCTGTTTCATTTTTGCCCCCGTATTTGTTACCTGAGCACTATGGGAGCAAAAAATCAATAAATTGTAAATTAACCAGAATTGATGACGAGGGGCTGTCAAAAGACTAAGATTCCGTGCTTCTTTTTACCTGCGGAGATGCGTATTTCGCCCGATACAGCTGTGATTTGATGCTGTTCATTTGCAACCTGTTCGCCATTGATTCGTGCGCCACCACCTTTGACCATGCGTTTGGCTTCGCCTTTGCTGGCACATAGACCAAGAGACATCATCGCATCCAGGATCGATATGCTGCCGCCTTCCACCTGCATGCGGGGTAAGTCATCACCGCTACTGCCCTGTTCAAATGTTTTCTGCGCCGTATCCGCCGCCTGTCTGGCCGAATCATCCCCGTGCGCCAGCGTAGTTGCAGCATCAGCAAGTAATTTTTTGGCTTCGTTTATTTCCGAACCTTCAAGTGATTCAAGGCGCCGGATTTCATCCAGATCAATGTCAGTGAACAGCCGCAGGAAACGGCCGACATCGGCATCTTGCGTATTGCGCCAGAATTGCCAGTAATCATAGGGCGACAGCTGATCGGCATTGAGCCAGACGGCACCTGCCGCCGTCTTACCCATTTTCTTGCCATCTGCTGTGGTGATCAGCGGGGTGGTCAGACCGTAAACCTGTTTGCCATCAATCCGGCGATTAAGCTCCACACCGTTGACAATATTACCCCATTGATCCGACCCGCCCAATTGCAGCGTACAGTCATTGCGGCGCTGCAGCTCCAGAAAGTCGTACGCCTGGAATATCATATAGTTGAATTCGAGGAAGGTGAGCGGTTGTTCACGATCAAGCCGGAGTTTGACGCTGTCAAATGTCAGCATCCGGTTGATGGTAAAATGCGGGCCAACATCACGTAGGAACGGCATATATTCAAGACTATCAAGCCAGTCCGCATTATTCACCATGATGGCATCAGTCGGGCCATCGCCAAAAGTCAGGAAATTGGCAAAGCAGGCCTTGATACTGGCAATATGTTCGTCAATTTTTTCCGCTGTCAAAAGCTGACGGCTTTCATCCCGGCCAGATGGGTCTCCGATTTTTGTGGTACCACCGCCCATAACGACAATCGGTTTGTGTCCCGCCTGCTGAAGACGGCGGAGCATCATGATCTGAACCAGCGAACCAATGTGCAATGATGGCGCAGTGGCATCAAAACCGATATAGCCCGGCACAATGCCTTTTACAGCAGCGGCGTCGAGCGCTTCCGCATCAGTAATCTGGTGGATATAGCCGCGTTCGTTCAGCAGCTGCAAAAGATCGGATTGATAGTGTGTCATGATGAAACTCGTTACAGACAGATGGAGAGACTCGCAATTGATTCGGCATAATGGAGCGATAAAATGTCCCTGAAGCTGACCTGCCACCCCCGTGACTATTGCGCTGCGATAGACAGGGTTACGGCTATGATCTCGATCTCGCCGGATAAAATACTCACCGTAAAATATATGTTACGCGGCGATGTTGATGGTCTTATCTTGGCGGATCATACCGCGCCGCAGCGTGAGGATGAGCTGTGGGAGCAGACCTGTCTTGAGCTTTTTTTGCAGGCAGATGGCAGTGATGTTTATTATGAGTGGAATTTGTCACCTTCCTCCGCTTGGGCGCTTTACGCATTTGATGCATATCGCGGGGAGCGCGTTTTACCTGAAATTGCGAGCTTGCCGCGAATACGCACCCATCACGAAAGCGATATTTATACGCTGCTGGCCGATATTGATCTGAAAGAGCTTTCCGGCATTACCGAAGCGCAGCAGGTAAATATCGGACTGTCGGCGGTGCTGGAAGAAGCGAGCGGACATAAATCCTATTGGGCGTTGGCACATGCAGGTGAAAAGCCGGATTTCCACAATAGGGATTGCTTTACATACCAACTCAAGGCAGCAGATACTCCATGAAAAATGGCATAGACAGATTATTGACCGAGCCGCAGCTGCGCACTGAATTAATGGGTAAGCGCGTGGCGCTGCTGGCGCACCCGGCATCGGTGACTGCGGATTTGACCCATTCGATTGACGCGCTTGCGGCGCTGGATGATATCACGCTCACTGCCGCCTTCGGTCCGCAACATGGCATGCGGGGCGACAAGCAGGACAATATGATGGAGACCGAGGATTTTACCGATCCTGTCCATGATATCCCTGTGTTCAGCCTGTACGGTGAAGTCCGCCGCCCAACCAGCCAGTCGATGCAGACGTTCGACACTATCCTGATTGACATGCAGGATTTGGGTTGCCGCATTTATACCTTTATCACGACGCTACGTTATATGCTGGAAGCCGCGGCTGAGCATGGAAAGTCTGTCTGGGTGCTGGACCGTCCCAATCCCGCCGGGCGGCCTGTCGAGGGTCTGACGCTGCGCGAAGGTTGGGAAAGCTTTGTCGGGGCAGGGCCCATGCCGATGCGGCACGGGATGACACTGGGCGAACTGGGGCACTGGTTTATTGATATGCTGGGGCTGGATGTCGATTATAAGGTCATCGAAATGCAGGGATGGGCGCCAGATGCTGCGCCCGGCCATGGTTGGCCCGAAGACCGCGTCTGGATCAACCCCAGCCCGAATGCGCCAAACCTGCCTATGGCGCGGGCCTATGCAGGCACAGTCATGCTGGAAGGTGTAACCTTGTCCGAAGGCCGCGGCACGACGCGCCCGCTGGAGCTGTTCGGTGCACCTGACATTGGTGCACGGGCGATCATTACTGAAATGCGGTGCCTCGCACCCGAATGGTTACGTGGCTGTATCTTGCGTGATTGCTGGTTTGAACCGACATTTCACAAGCATGTGGGACGGCAATGCAATGGCGTGCACATCCATGCCGAAGGTCCGGGCTATGACCATGCGATATTCAGGCCATGGCGAATACAAGCGCTGGGGTTCAAGGCAATCCGCAATCTCTACCCGGATTACGATCTATGGCGCGGCAAGGATTTCAAATATGAATATACCAATGATGTGCTGGCGATAGATGTGATTAACGGTTCGCCGCTGCTGCGCGAGTGGGTCGATAACCCCGATTCAACGCCGCATGATCTGGATGCGATCACAATACCCGATGAAAAAGCATGGAAAGCCGAGCGGGCGAAATATCTGCTGTATTAAACAGGCTCAGCTCGCTTTGCGGGTCAATTCGCGCATGGCATCGTCTAGCCCTTCGAGCGTCAGCGAGTACATGCGGTCATTCATCAGTTCCTTGATGATGCGTACGCTCTGTGAATAACCCCATTGCTGTTCAGGTACGGGATTAAGCCATGCCGCGGCAGGATATGTATTGGTAAGCCGCTGCATCCATGCTGCACCAGGTTCATCGTTGAAATGCTCGACACTTCCGCCCGGATGGCTGATTTCATAAGGGCTCATGGAGGCATCACCGACAAATATCACTTTGTAATCATGTCCATATTTGTGCAGCACGTCCCATGTCGGGGTGCGTTCGCTGAAGCGGCGGCTATTGTCTTTCCATACGCCTTCATAAACGCAGTTATGGAAATAGAAAAATTCCATATTCTTGAATTCGGATGTGGCGGCGGAAAACAGCTCCTCGCACAGCTTGACAAATGGGTCCATTGACCCGCCGACATCCAGGAATAGCAGCAGCTTGACGGCATTATGCCGCTCGGGCCGCATTTTGATATCCAGCCAACCCTGCCGCGCCGTGCCATCAATTGTGCCGTCTATATCCAGTTCGTCGGCATTGCCTTCACGTGCAAAACGACGCAGGCGGCGCAACGCGACCTTGATATTGCGCGTACCCAATTGACGGGTATGATCCAGATTCTGAAACTCGCGTTTTTCCCAGACTTTGAGCGCTTTGCCATGTTTGCTTTCGCCACCGATACGCACGCCCTCGGGGTTGTAACCGCTATTACCATAAGGCGAAGTGCCACCTGTACCGACCCATTTATTGCCGCCCTGATGGCGCTTCTGCTGTTCCTCGAGACGTTTTTTCAGCGTCTCCATGATCTCGTCCCAGTCGCCCAGTGCCTTGATTTTTTTCATCTCCTCTTCGGAGAGATATTTTTCGGCTATGGCTTTTAGCCAATCTTCGGGTACGGGCGCCTCTTCCGTGCCATAAGTCGTGGCAATGCCCTTGAAAACCTTGGCAAACACTTGGTCAAACCGATCGAGCAGGCCTTCATCTTTCACAAATGTTGCGCGGGTGAGGAAATAAAATTCCTCAGGTGAATAGGTGATCACATCCTTGTCGAGCGCTTCGAGCAGCATCAAGTGCTCTTTGAGAGATGCGGGAATGCCCGCTGCGCGCAGTTCATCCATAAATGAGAAAAACATATGTGACCTTTGTTGCCTGTTTGCGGGTTTATCATGCCGCAATAGAGGATGCCGTGCAATGCAAAGCTGAGAAATCTGCTTCTGCAGTTTACGCGATATTAACCATACTGTTTTATGAGGAATGTAATTGATACAGATTGGAAAAATGCATATGCAACACGATGCGATATCAGTTCCTGATACGGAAATTTTTGACAGTATCTCCCGAAATTGCGGAGCTACGGTTACCGAATGCAGCAATGTTGCCGGTATAGTCAGCGATGTGATGCGTAAATCGCGTCAACTTCAGGAAAAACGTACGTATCTGGAAGATATTGCACGCATGCTTGAAAGTGAACAGGCGCAGGTAGGCAATGCGACTGACGAGGCACGGCTACTTTCGGAACAGGCACATAAGCAGTTAAAGGCAGGTGCGGCAACCATCACTGACAGCATTGACGAGTTTAACGACCTGATCGACCTTATCGTGGACATGGGGAACAAGATTAACGGTTTTGCAGCGGCAATGGATCAGGTTATGCGAACCAGCCAGTCGATTGATACCATCGCAAGATCAACCAACATGCTGGCGCTAAATGCCGCGATTGAGGCAGAGCGGGCAGGGGCGGCGGGTGCGACTTTTGCTGTTGTTGCCGCCGAAGTAAAAAACCTGGCGCAGGACACACGTGTTGCAACTGATGAAATCACCCGGACGATGCAGTCTCTGGGCAGTGAAGCCAGCCAGTTTGTCGAACAGGTGGAAGAGGGCATTGCCAAGAGCGAAACTGCAAAACAGGCGTTCCAAAAAATCGACAATACAATTTCAGAGGTCTCTGAAATTGTATCAATGGTGGACCGGCAGGCGGATGACATTGCACAAAGTACCAGTTCGGTACAGCTCAATACAGGTAAGGTATGTGAAAACCTGTTTGCATTCATGGGCGATGTCGACGCGAATGTGGACCAACTTTCCGGCGCGCTCGACAAGGTTAATAACCTGGAAATGATTACGAACGATATGTTTGATAGCGTCGTGCATAGCGGCCTTTCGGTTGTTGATAATGTGTATGTTGACATGGCCAAAGCCGGCATGACACAGGTGCAGCAACTGATTGAAAACACAATGCGCGACGGTCTGCTAAGCGAAGAACAGGTTTTTGATCGAGATTACCAGGAGATTGCCGGGTCAAATCCGCCGCGTTTCAATAACAGATTTAACGACTTTGCAGATCAGCACTTGCAACCCGTGCTGGATGATATTCATCGCAGTGATGACAGGATTATCAGTGTGGTTTGTTCCAATCAGGATGGTTATCTGCCCACGCATATTTCCGAGCGTGCACGAATGCCCAACGGTAATGTGAAACATGACTCCGAATTTTGCCGCAATCGCCGTATCCTGATGGACGCGATTACAGGTAAGGCTGTGGAACAGAAAGATCGCGAATATATGGCAGCGGCCTACCGCTTCATGGCATCAGAGGCAACGGAATTTCAGGTTGTGAAAAACATATTCGTTCCGCTTTATTTTGACGGAAAATACTGGGGCAATTTCGAAATTGCCTATACTGGCTGAAACTGTTTACGAACTACGTTACTAAACGGGTTTGCGGCGCGCCATAAAGGCCAGTTTTTCAAACAGCATTACATCCTGCTCATTCTTAAGCAATGCACCGTGGAGTGGAGGAATCGCCTTGGTCGGATCCCGGTCCTGTAAAACCTCTAACGGCATGTCTTCGTGCAGCAGCAACTTTAGCCAGTCGAGCAGTTCACTGGTTGAGGGTTTCTTTTTGAGACCAGGCACTTCGCGCACTTCGTAAAATATGTCCATTGCCTTGGCGACCAGTGTTTTCTGGATATCGGGGAAATGGACATTGACGATTTCATGCATCGTGTCACGGTCCGGGAATTTGATGTAATGGAAAAAACAGCGGCGCAGGAACGCGTCGGGCAGTTCTTTTTCATTATTCGATGTTATGACCACGATCGGACGTTCAGCCGCCTTAACCGTTTCTTTTGTTTCGTAAACGTGGAATTCCATGCGGTCGAGTTCTTGCAGCAGGTCGTTTGGAAATTCGATGTCCGCTTTGTCAATTTCGTCGATAAGTAGCACGGGTAGCTCGGGGCTTTCAAACGCCTCCCATAGCTTGCCTTGCTTGATATAGTTGCCGATGTCATGTACCCGCTCGTCACCCAACTGCCCGTCGCGCAGGCGGGCGACCGCGTCATATTCATACAGACCCTGCTGCGCCTTGGTGGTGGATTTGATGTTCCATTCGATCAGCGGTGCGCCCACAGCTTTCGCAATTTCATGGGCCAGGACTGTTTTGCCGGTGCCAGGTTCGCCTTTGACCAGCAGGGGTCTGCGTAATGCAACTGCCGCATTTACAGCCACTTTCAGATCGTCTGTTGCGACATAGTCCTGTGTGCCTTCGAACCGCTTCATATGTATATCCTTACCCGTTTAATCACTTGGTTAAACAGATAGGGAAGCGGGCGAAATAAGGCAAGCCGCTGTACCGGTTAAATATGGGAATATGCTTGAGAGGGGATGGAAAATGCGTTCAGCTATCCGCCGAATTGCGGCAGTCGCGCCGTGACCCCATCAGGTCCCATATCGCGCGGTGCTGGGCCAGCATCTGTGTCATGCCAAAATGGATGGCCCGGTATATGGCCTTGTCGCCTGCAAGTTTTGACAGCAGTGCGAAGTTCGTACCTTGCTCCGATAACTGCAGGGGGGGACTTTCGGTAGAGACTTTGAGGGCGATATTGTCCATTATTCGGCGGATGATGTGCCAATCACTGGCAAGTGCGATAGCTGCACCAAAAGCGCATCCTTCACGCTCTGACTGGGCAAGCATGGCAAGCGCGTTGCTCGCCTCAAGCACAAGAGCGTTGCATTGGTCCTGTCCTGCAGTGCTTGCAATCGGGCCCGCAGCAACGGTTAATTTGGTGAGAAATGCACGTTCCTGGGCAAAATCATCTGCAGCCTTTATAAGCCATGTGCGCATATCCGGATCCGCACTATGCCCCAAGGCATGATCGAAAACGCTTGGCAAATGGCCATGCAGAAGGCAGAAAAAATGTGAGACATCAGCAGAGTCCGCTGCATTTGCGATATGCGGAGCAGCAAGCAGACTATCGGCATATGGATGCGCTGCACTGCCGTCGGAACGGATACAGCTTTCCAGTTTCGCTGTGCCACCCGATTTGGACATCGCTATTTTCTGGTTTGGATCACGCACTCAGATACCTCTTGCCAATGCAGCACAATCACCGTGTGCAGAGCGGAATTATAGCTTCATTTCCTAAACAGAATCTTTACGCACTCCGTAAAGTCACGTAAAATCAGGAATCTTAGACACCCTGAAAAAGTGCGTGGAACTGAACGGTGGCCTGAGGCTGCTTTGTCTCGAGCGGCAGAATCATGAAATATTCCGCCGGTTGTTCCCGGGGTGCAAGGCTGGGGAAGGGCAGGAACCCGAAGCGTGTATAATAATCGGGATTGCCGACCAATATGCAACCTGCCGCATTGCGTTCACGCAGCAAATCTATCCCTTTGTTTATCAATGCGCTGCCGATATTCTGCCGCTGCAATTCGGGGGCAACCGCAACGGGGCCAAGCGCATACCAACCTTGTGATCTATCATCTGCATAGGCAGGTGAAAAGGCTATATGCCCGGCTATGCGAGCATCCTTTTCAGCCACCAGTGAAATTGCCAGCGCCTCTGCTTTCCTGAGCCTGTCGATCAGGTCAGACTCATCCCCATCGGAATAGGGCGTCGGTGCAAAAGCGCGTTTGGTTACATCATGGATTGCCGCGTAATCGTCAGGGATTTCCGGGCGAATGCAGATATCCATGATGTCAGGTTACTGATCAAGGAAGCTGCGCATCTTGCGACTGCGGCTTGGGTGTTTGAGCTTGCGCAGCGCTTTTGCTTCGATCTGTCGGATACGCTCGCGTGTCACGGAGAATTGCTGGCCAACCTCTTCCAGTGTGTGGTCGGTGTTCATACCGATGCCGAAACGCATGCGCAGCACGCGCTCTTCGCGCGGTGTCAGGCTGGCAAGGACGCGTGTGACCGTTTCCTTGAGGTTCGACTGAATCGCCGCATCCACGGGGATGATGGCATTTTTGTCCTCGATAAAGTCGCCCAGATGCGAATCTTCCTCATCACCAATCGGTGTTTCAAGGCTGATCGGTTCCTTGGCGATCTTCATTACCTTGCGCACTTTTTCGAGTGGCATGGAAAGGCGTTCTGCCATTTCCTCCGGTGTCGGTTCGCGGCCCTGTTCATGCAGGAACTGGCGGGAAGTGCGCACCAGTTTGTTGATCGTTTCGATCATGTGCACCGGAATACGGATCGTACGGGCCTGATCGGCAATCGAACGCGTTATCGCCTGACGGATCCACCATGTTGCATAGGTCGAAAATTTATAACCGCGGCGATATTCAAATTTATCAACCGCCTTCATCAGGCCAATATTGCCTTCCTGAATGAGGTCCAAGAACTGCAGGCCGCGGTTGGTGTATTTTTTGGCAATGGAAATCACGAGGCGCAGATTGGCTTCGACCATTTCCTTTTTGGCGATACGCGCTTCACGCTCGCCTTTTTGCACCATGTTCACGATCCGGCGGAATTCACGGAGTGACATGCCGGTGGCAGATGCAATGTCGCTGATCTCGGTGCGGATACGGTCGACAGCGGCGGTTTCACCAGTGGCAAATGCTTTCCATTTTTTGTCGATCTTGGTGACGTCATCAAGCCAGTTTTCATCAAGCTCATGGTCGATATATGCGTCAAGAAATGACTTGCGCGGGACTTTATGACGTTCGGCAAGGCGGAGCATCTGGCCGCCCAAGGCCGTCAGACGGCGGTTGAAAGCATAAAGCTGATCTACCAGATATTCGATCTTGGTGGCGTGGAACTGCACGGATTCAACTTCGGCGGTCAGCTCTTCGCGTAAGTCCTGATATTTCTTTTCCTTGGCAGCGGGAAAATCATTACCCACGCCCAGCACATCAAGCCGATCGCTCTGAATTTTGGAGAATTTCTTGAACAGCGATGTGATATGCGCGAATTTTTCCAGCGCTTCGGGCTTCAGCGCCTCTTCCATCTGTGCAAGTGAGAGAGTGTTGTCTTCTTCTTCCTCTTCCTCACGTTTCTTGCGGCGTGCGGCGGCTTCATCATCCTCATCACCGTTGCTGTCATCATCATCTACATCGTCATCATCTTCCTTGAATGATGGACCAGCGGTTTCTTCGCTGATTTCACCGTCATCCTCGGCATCGTCTTCCAGGTTTTCTGGCGCCGGTTCTTTGGACAGCATGGCATCCAGATCCAGTATCTCGCGCAACTGCATTTCGCCTTCATTCAGCGCGGTCGACCATTCGATAATGGCGTGAAATGTGATCGGGCTCTCGCAAAGGCCCAGGATCATGGTGTCGCGGCCCGCCTCAATACGTTTGGCGATCGCGATCTCGCCTTCGCGGCTGAGCAGCTCGACTGCGCCCATTTCGCGCAGATACATGCGTACGGGATCATCGGTGCGATCCACCGTAGCCTTTTTCGGCGCGGCGACATTCGTCTTGTCCTTGCTGCCTTCCTTGCCATCAACAGCGGCGGGGCCTTCTTTTATCGCTTCTTCTTGTGCTTCTTCGTCATTTTCAACGACATTGATGCCCATTTCAGAGATTGCGGACATCGCGTCCTCAATCTGCTCCGATGACATCTGGTCCTGGGGCAGCGCTTCATTCAGCTCGTCATAGGTGACATAGCCGCGCTTTTTTGCCTTGGTAATCAGTTTTTTGAAAGATGCTTCTTTAAGGTCAATCAGTGGCTCATCGCCTTTTACTGCCTTATTGTCGCTTGCCAGCTTTTTCGCCAAAATTTCGGTCCCAACCTTGTCTCAATCTACCGAGCCGTGATCTGCCAGTTCTGCCAGACGGCGGTCAAATTCCGTCTTTCGTGTCCTGAGCCGTTGCTGCTCGGCAAAATATTTCTCGTCCAGTTCGTTTTCAAACCTTCTCGTCGCTTCGGCCAGTGCTTCCTCAAGCGCGGGCCGCGCCGTCATAACTGCAATCGCTTCCGACAGATCACGCCTGGCCGCATCTGGCTGTGCAGGCGATAAATCCCTTGCGGGGCGATTAAAGGAGAAAGTAAGTTGGTCCGCCCGCATGATATGGCTCGCCGTCTCGCTTAACCCCCGTTCGGCTAATATGGTAAGTAGTGTGGGTGTATCAAGTGTTTCCGTGTCCATCAGGGCATCTAAAATTGCATTAAGCAGTTTTGCCAGTTCCTGCGTGCCGGGCTGATAGGCCGAAAGCGTGTCGATATGCGGCGCTGCAGCATCAGGATAATGGATCAGGCCCGCAAGGATGGCCGCGCATAATGCATCGCTTTTTCCGCGTCTGCTAAATGCACGCGCATCGTCGGTAACAGGCCGTTTTTGGGTAATTTTGCGTGACCTAGTGCCGGAGTTATAGCGGGGTTGGTAAGACTGCGCGCGCGCATAAAAAGCTTCATCAAAGCGGCTCTGGAATTCCTGCCGGTACAGGCCACGCACGTCACTGTCACCAATTTGCGACACATGTTCCATTAAACGGCTTTTCAGGCTCGCCTTGGCTTCGGGCGTGTCGAGCGGCTCCCGCGCATATTCATATTGCCAGATATGATCGAGTAAGCCGCGCGCCGAATCGAGCAGTTCCTGAAAAGCGGAAGGTCCGGATTTTTTAACAAGATCATCGGGGTCCATGCCATCAGGTAACGATACGATTTTCAGGCTATGGCCAGCCCGCAGCATAGGTAGGGCCCGTCTTGCTGCGCGCATGGCAGCTTTTTGTCCCGCTGCATCACCATCAAAACACAGGATCGGTGTCTCCGCCATCTTCCACAGTTTCTCGATCTGAAATTCGGTGAGTGCAGTGCCAAGCGGCGCCACCACGTCCTCAAAACCAGCCTGTGACAGTGCGATTGCGTCCATATAACCTTCGACCACCAATATACGCCCGGTTTGGCGAGAAGCAGGTGAAGCCTTGTCGAGATTGTAAAGTGTGCGCCCCTTGTCGAATAACGGCGTGTCGGGGGAGTTGAGATATTTGGGTTCACCTTGTCCCAATATCCGCCCGCCAAAAGCAATGACCCGCCCGCGCGGATCGCGTATCGGGATCATCAGGCGGCCACGGAAGCGGTCATAGGGCGCCTTGCCATCGACCGATATCATCATGCCCGCCTCGACCAACATATCCTGATTGAACCCGGAAAGCGCTTGTTTAACCCGTCCGCGCGCATCGGGGGCATAGCCAAAGCCAAATTCACGGATAATCCGCTGTGAAAGCCCGCGCTGTTCCAGATAGGCCCGTGCGCCGCTGCCTTCGATATCGTGCAGCCGCTCGGCAAACCAGTCCTGCGCTGCCGCCATGACGTCATGCAGACCCGCCTGCTGCTCCGCCTTTTGCGCGGCGCGCGGATCAGGGGTGGGGACCTGCATCCCGGCCTCTGCCGCCAGTTCCTTCACCGCGTCCATAAAGCCCAACCCGCGCTGATCGACCATCCAGCTAATTACATCACCATGCGCGCTGCACCCGAAACAATGGTAAAAACCCTTTTCATCATTGATCGTGAAGCTGGGTGTTTTTTCGTTATGGAATGGGCAGCACGCCTTATACTCGCGCCCTGCTTTTTGTATTTTTACCGTACGCCCGATCAACGTGGACAACGTCGTGCGTGCTCTTAATTCATCCAGCCATTGCGGGGAAAGTGCCATCGGTCAGGGACAGGTGCCTTTGGCATGATCATTGCGGGTCGTGGGGGAAGGGCCCGCGCCAATAGCCGTTTTGCCATCCGCCTCCAGGATAAACGCATCCATCGGGCCTTTGGGCGGCTTGGTGGATTTCCAGAAGAAGGTCATGGTTTCGCCGGTCGACCATTCCGTCCCGCTGGCAATTTCATAAGTCAGGCCATCTGCAGTACAGCGTATGTCGAATGCGCCATCTTCACCCAAAGCTTCTATAGCCTGTCCCTTGGAGTAACCAGCTTCACCAGTGAAGCCGACTGCGGGCAGCATCATTTTGAACGCAGTGGCCTTGGCAACAGGGTCAACCGCTTCGGATTTTGGGAACTTGTCATCATTATGCGGGTCAACGCCTGGCGTTACGGTATAGACATAAGTATAGACCATATCGTCACCCGCTGCTTTTGGATCGCATGTTTCTGTGCCTTCTGTGCATGCGACATAGCCGATAAGGTCGCTGATAGAGGCGAGGTCCGTGTTGAACGAAGAATCGACTTCAGGACCCAGCGGCCTGACAATTTTCGCGCCCAGCGCAAGCATATCGAAATCCAGCGCTTCAACGCCATCATTCTGCGCATCTGTGGGCGTAATTTGCTGTGTTTCCGGTGTGTCAGAGCCATACTGGCCGCCCGTGCCGCTCTCGCTACAGGCTGTAAGTGCGAGCACCGTCACGATAGATATAAAAGCCAAATTTCTCATTCTATACTTCCTATGCGGCCTTCCGTTCAGGACCAGATTCATTCAGGACAGAGCCGCTTTGACGAGGCCGCTCGCCTTGCTCATGTCGAGCGTGGTGCCGTGGCGGGATTTTAGCTCCGCCATCACCCGGCCCATATCCTTCATCGAATCTGCACCTAGTTCCGCCTTGATCGCATCAATCGCCGCGCGGGTTTCATCCTCACCCATCTGTGCGGGCAGGAATTCCTCTATCACGGCGAGCTCTGCTTTTTCGATTTCCGCCAGCTCGGCGCGGCCGCCATCTTCATACATCTTGATCGATTCGCGGCGCTGCTTGGCCATTTTCTGCAACACGTCGGTTACCAGAGCGTCATCATCGCCGCCCACTTCTTTGGTGCGCAGTTCAATGTCACGGTCCTTGATTTTGGCAAGGATCATGCGGGTTGCCGCCGTTCTGTCCTTGTCCTTGGCTTTCATCGCCGCAACCTGTGCAGCCTTGATATTGTCGCGAATCACGGGCGAACTCCATTGCTCATGAATTTAAGAATAAAGGAAAGACATAGCCGGAATTTTCACAATTTCATAGATTGTTCCGCGTCCGTGGATAACTTAATACACCGGTCGTTTGGATCGCAATTTTGCGCGTGCCAGGCGGCGACACAAATCCATCACGCAAGGATACCCGATCATGGCAAAAGCCAATATTCCCGAACGACCAGAAGGCGCCACCGGGATATTGGTTCTGGCTGATGGCAGCGTGGTGTGGGGCCGCGGTTTCGGCGCGACCGGTGAAGCAGTGGGCGAGCTTTGCTTTAACACGGCGATGACGGGCTATCAGGAAGTGATGACTGACCCCAGCTATGCAGGGCAGGTGATTACCTTTACTTTCCCGCATATCGGCAATGTCGGCAGCAATGATGAAGATGTCGAGGCGGATACAGCGCATGCGCTGGGCTGCGTCGTGCGTGAAGATGTGACCGCGCCCAGCAATTTCCGCAGCAATGCGAATTTTACCGAATGGATGGCGACCAATGGGCGGATCGGACTGTCGGGCGTCGATACCCGTGCGCTCACCCGCCGTATTCGCGAAGCGGGTGCGCCCAATGTGGTGATCGCGCATAGCGAAGATGGCCAGTTTGATATGGACGACCTGCTGGCGAAAGCGCGGGCATGGAGCGGGCTGGAAGGGCTCGATCTTGCCAAGGATGTAACGCGCGATGACACCGGCACATGGACAGGCGGTCCATGGCGGCTTGGCTTTGGTTATGAAGGCGCGAGCGAGGTTGATCGCCCACACGTTGTCGCCATCGACTATGGCGCAAAACGCAATATATTCCGCAATCTTGTAAAGGCAGGCGCGAAAGTCACAGTAGTGCCTGCGCAAACATCACTGGAGGATATACTGGCGCTACAGCCTGCAGGTGTATTCCTGTCCAACGGCCCCGGTGATCCGGCAGCGACAGGCGCATATGCAGTGCCGGTGATACAGGGCCTGCTGGAGCGCGATATTCCGCTGTTCGGCATCTGCCTCGGCCATCAGATGCTGGCTCTGGCCGCTGGTGCGAAAACGATGAAAATGCATCAGGGGCATCGAGGCGCAAACCACCCCGTACAGCGGCTCACCGGCGATCAAAGCGGGCTGGTCGAAATCACCAGCATGAACCACGGCTTTGCGGTCGATGGTGCAACGCTTCCCGATCACGTCACCGAAACCCACCGCAGCCTGTTCGATGGCAGCAATTGCGGTATCGCCTTTACCGACAAAAACGCATTCGGCGTGCAATACCACCCCGAAGCAAGCCCCGGCCCGCAGGACAGTTTTTATCTGTTTGAGAAGTTTGTGGGGAGATTGGGGTGAACCGAGATTGCTATGTTTGAGACGTTCAAGATCTTTAGAGCAATGCGCAAGGTTTCTATCAAGTGTATAGAAGGTGGCGATCCAGTTGATATGCGGCTGATCGTAGAAATGGCAGGCCCGTATGTGGATATGGCTGCAAATGACATGCGAAGAACTAAAATCAACGGTGATGATGCCGCTGCAGCTTTAATAATCAACTTAACCAATGGCTTGTCAGAACAAGGAAATCTGATTGATCTAGAAAAAGCAAGGTCAGATAGTTTTCGAAGTTTATTTACGCTGTACTGTTTCTACTGCAACTCTATGTTTGATGTTCCAGAGAAATATATTCGAGCAAAGTCATTATTTAACAATGATATTTTTAAGAAAGTTCTTGATATATAATGCCCAAAAGAACTGACATAAAATCCATCCTTATCATCGGCGCTGGTCCCATTATTATCGGGCAGGCGTGCGAGTTTGATTATTCGGGAACGCAGGCGTGCAAGGCGCTGAAGGAAGAGGGGTACCGGATCATCCTGGTCAACTCCAACCCCGCGACGATCATGACCGACCCCGAAATGGCGGATGCGACCTATGTCGAGCCGATCACGCCTGAGATAATGGCCAAGATTATCGAAAAGGAACGCCCCGATGCGGTCCTGCCGACCATGGGCGGGCAGACGGCGCTTAACTGTGCGCTCTCGCTCAACCGTGACGGCGTGCTGGACAAATATGGTGTTGAGTTGATCGGTGCGGATGCCGAGGCGATTGACAAGGCCGAGGACCGACAGAAATTCCGCGAAGCAATGGACAAAATCGGTCTGGAAAGCCCGAAAAGCGCCATTGCGCATAGCCTGGAACAGGCACTTGAGGGGCTCGAGCATGTCGGCCTGCCCACGATTATACGGCCCAGCTTCACCATGGGCGGTACGGGCGGCGGCATTGCCTATAACCGCGATGAATTTGTGAGCATCGTCACCGGCGGGCTTGATGCTTCGCCCACCACCGAAGTGCTGATCGAGGAGTCCGTGCTGGGCTGGAAGGAATATGAGATGGAGGTTGTCCGCGATAAAGCAGACAACTGCATCATCATCTGTTCGATCGAGAATATCGATCCGATGGGCGTGCATACCGGTGACAGCATCACCGTCGCGCCCGCGCTGACACTGACCGACAAGGAATATCAGATCATGCGCAACGCCAGCATTGCGGTGCTGCGCGAAATTGGCGTCGAAACCGGCGGATCAAATGTGCAGTTCGCGGTCAATCCCAGGGATGGCCGTTTGATTGTGATCGAGATGAACCCGCGCGTGTCGCGTTCGTCGGCGCTGGCATCAAAGGCCACGGGCTTTCCTATTGCGAAAGTCGCGGCGAAACTGGCCGTGGGCTACACGCTTGATGAGATTGATAATGATATTACCGGCGCAACGCCCGCATCGTTTGAACCGACGATTGACTATGTCGTCACCAAAATACCGCGCTTTGCTTTCGAGAAATTCAAGGGCGCGGAGCCATTGCTCAACACCGCAATGAAATCAGTGGGTGAAGTGATGGCCATTGGCCGCAATATCCATGAAAGCCTGCAAAAGGCGCTGCGTGGGCTTGAAACCGGACTGGACGGATTTAACCGCGTGCCGGAGCTGGAAGGCGTGTCGCGTGATGTGATTACCGCCGCGCTCGCACGGCCAACGCCGGACCGACTGCTTAACACCGCGCAGGCGATGCGTGAGGGGCTGAGCGTGGAGGAAATTCACGGCATCACCAAATATGATCCTTGGTTCCTGGAACGCATAGCCGAGATTATTGCCGCCGAGACTGATATTACCGAAAATGGCCTGCCAATTGAGGCAGAGGGCTTGCGCAAGCTCAAGTCCATGGGCTTTTCGGACAAGCGGCTTGCCACATTAGCGGTGCGGTCGGTGCATGTCGCGGGCGGCATGGGGCAGGTGCAGGCAAAGTCCCACGGACTGCTGCATGATGCAATGCAGGCTATGGCCGGCGCGACCAGTGAAGAGGAAGTACGTGAACTTCGTCATAAACTCGGTGTGCGGCCCGTTTTCAAGCGGATCGATACCTGCGCGGCGGAGTTTGAGGCCAAAACACCTTATATGTATTCGACCTATGAAGCGCCGATATTCGGTGCGCCCGAATGCGAGGCTGTGCCCAGTGAACGCAAAAAAGTTGTGATTCTGGGCGGCGGTCCGAACCGGATCGGGCAGGGGATAGAGTTTGACTATTGCTGTTGCCACGCCTGTTTTGCACTGGAAGAGCAGGGCTATGAGACGATCATGGTCAACTGTAACCCGGAAACAGTATCGACGGACTATGACACGTCAGATCGGCTGTATTTTGAGCCATTGACAGCGGAGGATGTGCTTGAAATCCTGGACGTTGAACGTTCGACGGGCGAACTGGCGGGTGTGATCGTACAGTTTGGCGGGCAGACACCGCTTAAGCTCGCGCAGGCGCTGGAGGATGCGGGTATCCCGATCCTGGGCACATCGCCTGATGCCATTGATCTCGCCGAAGATCGGGAGCGTTTTGCCAAGCTGGTTGATAAACTGGGCCTGAAACAGCCGGAGAATGGCATTGCGCGCAGCCGTGAGGAAGCGATCGCAGTGGCTGAACGTATCGGCTATCCTGTGCTGATCAGGCCATCCTATGTGCTGGGCGGGCGGGCGATGGAAATTGTCGACAGTCCGGCGCAACTTGATGATTATATCGCCACAGCCGTGCATGTGTCAGGTGACAGTCCTGTGTTGATCGACCAGTATTTGCGTGACGCGATCGAGGTGGATGTGGATGCGATCTGTGACGGTGATGACGTTGTTGTCGCGGGCGTATTGCAGCATATCGAGGAAGCAGGTGTGCACAGCGGTGATAGCGCCTGCACCATTCCGCCGCACAGCCTGCCCGATGAACTTGTCGCGGAAATGGAGCGGCAGGCGGCGGCGCTGGCTTTTGGCCTGAACGTGTGTGGCCTGATGAACATTCAGTTCGCGGTGAAGGAGGCGCAAGTCTATCTTATCGAAGTCAATCCGCGCGCCAGCCGCACTGTGCCATTTGTGGCAAAAGCCATTGGCAGTCCGATTGCAAAGATAGCCGCACGGGTTATGGCAGGTGAAAAACTTTCCAACCTGCCATCAATTGATAGAGATATAGACTATATAGCTGTAAAAGAAGCAGTTTTTCCATTCAATCGTTTCCCCGGGATCGATCCAGTTCTTTCCCCAGAGATGAAATCGACCGGGGAAGTCATGGGGATTGATGTAAGTTTCCCGATCGCTTTTGCCAAAGCGCAGATTGCGAGCAATATGGTTCTTCCGACATCAGGAACGGTTTTTGTTTCGGTAAAAGACAGCGACAAGCCGGTTATCCTGCCCGCGGTGAAACAGCTTATCGGACTGGGTTTTGACATCGTGGCAACAGGCGGCACAGCTGAATATCTCAGTGATGCAGGTGTTGACGTCACTTATGTCAATAAGGTTGCGCAGGGGCGCCCGCATATCGTCGATAAAATCAAGGATGGTGATATCGCGCTGATTTTCAACACGACTGAAGGCTGGCAGAGTCACAAGGACTCGCAATCCATCCGCGCTTCGGCGTTGCATGGCAAGGTGCCGTATTTCACCACGGCTCCCGCCAGTGTGGCGGTTGGCAAGGCGATTGAGGCCCTGACAAAGCAAAGTCTTGAAGTTAAGCCGCTTCAGGACTATTATAGTTCTTCCAACGCCTGATCCCGACAATCTGTGCTTACTGGCGGACCGTTCAAAACGGCCCGTAAGCCAGCTTTTTGCCGGTTCAGGCTATGAGTTTTGAAAAGGAAAGCCATAATGGCAAGTGTTGAAAAAATGCCCATGCTACAAGTGGGCTATGAAAAGCTAAGTGAAGAACTGCGCGAACTGAAAGCCGAGCGCCCGAAAATCGTGGACGCGATCGAAGAAGCCCGCGCACATGGCGATCTGTCAGAAAATGCAGAATATCATGCGGCCAAAGAGCGGCAGGGGCAGGTTGAAGCAACGATCAGTGATCTTGAGGACAAACTGAGCCGCGCGCAGATAATTGATCCGTCCGAACTGTCAGGCGATAAAATCGTGTTTGGCGCGACGGTGACCCTGCTTGATGATGATGACAAACCGGTAAAATATCAGCTGGTTGGCCAGGCCGAAGCAGATGCCAAGCAAGGCATGATTAGCTATAACAGCCCGCTGGGCCGTGCGCTGATTGGTAAAAAAGCAGATGATGAAGTTGAACTGACAGTACCGTCGGGCGACAAATATTATCTTGTCGAAAAAATCGAATTTATCTAAATTCCATTTCGATTACATATGAAAAAGGCGCCGTTTCGACCGAAGCGACGCCTTTTTTCATTTTAGTAATCTTTGCGTTTGAATTACGCGCTATCGCCTTCTTCTGCTGTATCTTCCAGCTTCGGCTCAAGCAGTTTGTGGAGATGGACAATCACATATTTCATTTCCGCATCATCAACGGTGCGCTGGGCATTGCCGCGCCAGGCATTTTCCGCTTCTTCGTAACTTGGGTAAACACCGACAAGATCCATTTTATCGAATTCGGTGAAATCCAGCCCGCGCGGATCGGAAACGCGGCCGCCAAGGACCAGGTGTAATTTGCTCATGATAAATACCCCATCATCAATTCTTGAATAATGCCGCTGCTACGGCTTGCCGCTCCCTTAGTCTTTCGGAGCGAGCGCGTCTATGGCCCCGTCGGCAATTTTTTGCACGGCATCACTGAAAAAGCGGCCAGTTTCCTCGGCAAGAACTTCTTCGCTCCTTGATTTGGGAAGCAATGCGCCTGCCATAGCACCGATAAACGCGCCCAGCGCCACATAGCGTATTGGACTATCATCCACGCTGTCAGCTGCATGCTGCAAAGCTTTTGTCGAGTGTTTTTTGGCGGTGCCGGCCAGTTGCAGAGACTGCGCCCTGGTTTCGCTTAATGCGGTACGATACGCTTTACCCGCTTGTTCCAATCTGCTGCTCACTCACACGTCCCCGTTATAGCATTTTGTTACAGACTATTCGGCCTTGCGGATCTTGCTGACGGCATCCTGTATCGGCTTACGCGCCAGCAACAGACCTATTGCAGCTGCAACACCAGCCAGCGGCCATTTATGTTTTTTTGCAAGATCGATGCTTTCATCAACAATCACATCAGTGACCTGTTCGGCTTTTTCCTTGCCTTCCATGACCAGATTACCGGGCGCAAAGCGTTGTTTTGCATGCGCGGCGGATGCTTTTAACTGGACATGGGCAAGCTTCTTTCTTGCCTGTTTTTCATGAATGTCTTTGATGCCGGGCTTCATGACTGTTTATCCTCATCTTCCCCGCGATACAGGTTTTGCAGCCGCCGTGCCTTCCAGGCTGCAAAACCAAAACACAAAAGCGCGAGCAGGATACAGGTCAGTGTGACAATAGCGATAGCTATCCAATTACCGACCAGAGGAATAAGCGCAAGCAGCAGGCCAAGCACCAATGCCATGACAGCTACGCTGCCAAATATACCAACACCGACCATAAGCGCGGAGATATGTTTGCTCTGGTTGATGGTATAGGAAATGCGCGTGCGGTGAAATTCGAGCTCGCTTTCCACTGTTGTCTGCAAATCATCAATCAGGCCGCGCAATTCAGCCGAAAGGCTCTGGTGTGAACCAGTGCTTTCGGCTGTATCACTATCGGCAACCGGAATATCTGCGTCAGCACTATCGCTGACGATTGGCAGGTCCGGCCTATCTTCGCTTTCGCTCATCAAAAGGTGCTTTAGCTCTTGTTTGAACCGGATTTGAACATGCGGGTCAGCACAAAGCCGGCCACAGCGGCAATACCGATTGCCACGGCAGGGCTTTTGCGTACAAACTCGCGGGTTTCATCACCCAGTTCGCTTAAGTCCTTCTCTTCGATCTTGTCACCGAATTCGTTGAACTTCTGTCCAGCTGAACGCGCATAATCACCATATTTGCTGCCCAGGTTTTCATCAATTACATCCGCAGTGTCAGCAATGACCTGTCCAAGGTTACGGACCGCTTCGCCGGTGCGCGCTTTGGCGTCATTTGCATAATCGCCCGCTTTTTCTTTTGCGAAATCCGCTTTTTCACGTGCCTGCGTTGCAAATTCATTCTGCGGCTTTGCCGTACTCGTTTTCGCAACAGCTTTTGCAGATGTTTTCTTTGCGGTGGTCTTTTTCGCTGTTGAAGCTTTCTTTTTTGCGGCAGGTTTTTTTGCTGCCTTCTTGCTTGTTGTTGTTTTCTTGGTGTCTGCCATGAATCTTCCTCCTGAAAAGCCGGATAAGATAGTCCGGCCCGGTTATTCCCTATGCCTTGCCCCTAATTTGGCGTTTTTACAGGGCATTTCAAGTGATTTGGTTCACTAAAACGCATAGGGGAAAGTTTATATTCCCATATTGCCAATAATGGCGCGTCCTTATAGAGCGGGCGTGACATGAAAATCTTCCCCAAATTCCTGCCTCGTTCAAGTATAAGGATATAGCCAAATGACTGCCATTATGGACCTGCTCGCCCGTGAAATTCTCGACAGTCGGGGAAACCCGACCGTTGAAGTGGATGTCCTGCTTGAAGATGGCAGCTTTGGCCGTGCAGCCGTACCTTCCGGAGCATCGACCGGTGCGTATGAAGCCGTTGAACTGCGTGATGGAGATAAAAAACGTTATAAAGGCAAAGGCGTTCAAAAGGCGGTTGCCGCCGTAAATGATGAAATATTCGAAGCCATTGTGGGCCTCGATGCCGAAGATCAGCGCGATATTGACGAGGTTATGATTGAGCTGGATGGTACGGAGAATAAAGAACGGCTTGGCGCGAATGCCATATTGGGTGTTTCCATGGCACTGGCCAAGGCAGCGGCCGATGCGCGGGGCATGCCGCTATACAGTTATATCGGCGGTGTGGGCGCACATTTGCTGCCTGTGCCGATGATGAATATCATAAATGGCGGTGAGCATGCTGATAATCCGATTGATTTTCAGGAATTTATGGTCATGCCCGTTGGAGCGGACAGCATAGCAGAGGCCGTTCGCTGGGGGTCGGAAATATTTCACACTCTTAAAAAAGGCCTGTCGGACAAGGGGCTTGCGACAGCTGTTGGCGATGAAGGCGGTTTTGCACCCGATCTGTCGTCGACCACGGCAGCGCTCGATTTCATCATGGAATCGATTGAAAAAGCAGGGTTCAAGGTTGGCGATGAAGTCGTGCTGGCACTTGACTGCGCCGCGACGGAATTTTTCAAGGATGGCAAATATGAGATGGTCGGGGAGGGCAAATCGCTCACACCCGTACAGATGTCTGACTATCTTGCGGACCTGACATGCCAATATCCCATTCGTTCAATCGAAGACGGTATGTCGGAAGATGATTTTGAAGGCTGGGCCGCGATTACAACGGCAGTGGGAGACAAAGTGCAGCTTGTCGGCGACGACCTGTTTGTCACTAACCCGAAACGGCTTGCCATGGGTTTTGAGAAGAACCTTGCCAATAGCCTGTTGGTCAAAGTGAACCAGATCGGTACGCTGACGGAAACGCTGGAGGCTGTGAGCATGGCACACCGGAAAAACTATACCGCCGTTATGTCGCACAGATCCGGTGAGACCGAAGATGCCACTATTGCCGACCTTGCTGTGGCCACGAATTGCGGTCAGATCAAGACAGGTAGTCTGGCACGTTCGGACCGGCTCGCAAAATATAACCAGCTGATCCGTATTGAGGAAGAGTTGGGCAATAGTGCCCAGTACGCGGGACGAAATATATTCGCGAAATAAGTGGTTTGCGCGGCCTGCCAGACAGGTGTTGTCAGATAGTTCCAGATAAATCTGACCGATAAAAGAATCACTTGGACGTACAGTTACATAAAAATGCAATACTACCTCTTGCCAAGTGAAGAAAATTCTGATTCAACAGCAAATTATGGCAGGTAAGCGAAAACGTTTGGAAGCATTGAAGGGGTCGGCAGGCGCTGGCCTTGCGCTTTTGGTGCTGCTTGCGATTGGCGCTTATGCTGTTATGGGCCCGACAGGCGTTCTTGCCTGGAGTGATTATCAACAGCGCCTGGAGCAACGGAACGCGGAGCTTGCTGTATTGGAAGAGCAACGGGATGCGCTGCGAAACCGTGTTGATCTGCTCAGCCCTGAAGGCGTTGATCCCGACCTTGCCGGTGAATTGTTGCGCAAGGAACTGAACGTAGTTCATCCGGATGAAATTGTCGTTCCATTGAAATAGCCCGCCCCCCGTGAAACGGGAAATTCCAGTATATATAATATTGCGAATTGACGTTGCGGTATCTTATGCTTTGCTGCATAAGTGACATTCATCAAGATGGCATGAAAGGGACGCCCATTGGCCAAAGCATCAGCCCCCAAATCCAGCTCCAAAAAATCCACATCAACACGTAAAAAGACGAGTGCGCCTCGCAAGAAAGCAGTGGCGACATCATCTTCACGTGTGCCCAAATTACCTGCCTTTAAGCGGTACAAGGCAAATAAGGCAGAGCTGCTGGAACTTTATGAGCAGATGCTGCTTATCCGCAGGTTCGAAGAAAAGGCGGGGCAGCTTTACGGATTAGGTTTGATTGGCGGTTTTTGCCATCTTTATATCGGGCAGGAAGCGGTTGCGGTTGGTCTGCAATCTGCGCTGGATGAAGACAAAGACAGCGTGATTACCGGTTACCGTGACCATGGACATATGCTTGCATACGGTATTGACCCTAAAGCAATTATGGCTGAGCTTACTGGGCGTGCTGCCGGTATTTCCAAAGGCAAGGGTGGCTCGATGCATATGTTTTCCGTCGAGCATAAATTTTATGGCGGGCACGGCATTGTGGGCGCGCAGGTCTCGTTAGGTACAGGCCTTGGTTTCGCGCATAAATACCGGGAGGATGGCGGTGTTTGCATGGCCTATTTCGGCGATGGCGCGGCCAATCAGGGGCAGGTCTACGAAAGCTTTAACATGGCAGAGCTGTGGAAGCTGCCGATGGTTTTTGTCATCGAGAATAATCAATATGCAATGGGGACCAGTGTGAACCGGTCTTCTGCCGAGGATCAGCTATACCGCCGCGGCGAAAGTTTCCGCATCCCTGGCATTCAGGTGAACGGGATGGACTTGCTTGAAGTGCGCGGCGCCGCTGAAATGGCATTGAAGTGGGTACGTTCGGGTAAAGGGCCTATTTTGATGGAACTCAAGACATATCGTTATCGCGGGCACTCCATGTCGGACCCCGCAAAATATCGCAGCCGTGAAGAAGTGCAGTCCATGCGCGAAAAATCCGACGCGATTGAGCAAGCGAAAAATGAACTTATCAAAATGGGTATGGGTGAGGATGAGTTGAAAGCGGCAGATAAGAAAATTCGCAAGATCGTTTCTGAAGCTGCTGATTTTGCGGAAAGTTCACCGGAGCCTGATGCACCAGAGCTGTATACTGATGTACTGGTGGAGACTTACTGATGGCGATTGAACTGAAAATGCCTGCCCTTTCGCCCACCATGGAAGAGGGCACATTGGCCAAATGGCTGGTCAAGCAAGGCGATACTGTATCGTCGGGTGACATTCTTGCCGAAATCGAAACTGACAAGGCGACGATGGAATTTGAAGCTGTGGATGAAGGTGAGATTACCCAAATCCTGGTTCCAGAAGGTACAGATGAAGTCAAAGTGGGCACGGTCATCGCCATGTTGGCCGGTGAGGATGAAGGCGACGGAGATACGGAAAGTGCAACTGCGCCGGCTCCAAGTCCAGCACCTTCCGAGATTGAACAGGCACCAACCGAACCCGTGTCGGTTGCTTCACCGCCGCCGCCTGTCTCTCGCGCAAGCGATCCCGCAGTACCGGAAGGTACCGAAATGGTGGGTATTACCGTGCGTGAGGCATTGCGTGATGGCATGGCCGAAGAAATGCGCCGTGATGAGCGCGTGTTTGTGATGGGTGAAGAGGTCGCCGAATATCAGGGCGCATATAAAGTTACGCAAGGGCTACTCGATGAATTCGGCCCCAAGCGCGTTATTGACACGCCGATTACAGAATATGGTTTCGCTGGCGTTGGCGCAGGTGCCGCAATGGGCGGCCTCAGGCCCATTATAGAGTTCATGACATTCAACTTTGCGATGCAGGCGATTGATCACATTATCAACAGCGCTGCGAAAACCAACTATATGTCCGGCGGCCAGATGCGTTGCCCGATTGTGTTTCGCGGCCCCAATGGGGCGGCGTCCCGTGTGGGGGCACAGCATAGCCAGAATTATGGACCATGGTATGCTTCCGTACCGGGCTTGATCGTTATTGCGCCTTATGACGCAGCGGACGCCAAAGGGCTTATGAAAGCAGCGATCCGTACCGAAGATCCTGTAGTTTTCCTTGAAAACGAGCTACTTTATGGCCGCAGCTTCGATATTCCTGACCTGGATGATTATGTGCTGCCGATCGGCAAGGCACGTATCATGCGTGAAGGTAGTGATGTGACGATTGTCAGCTATTCTATAGGCGTGGGTCTGGCACTGGAAGCCGCTGACGCATTGGCGGGTGAGGGGATTGACGCTGAGGTAATTGATTTGCGCACCCTGCGGCCGCTGGATACGGAAACAGTGCTTGCCAGCCTCAAAAAAACAAACCGGATGGTTGTGGCGGAAGAAGGTTGGCCAACCTGTTCAATTGCCTCGGAAATTATTGCAATAGCGATGGAGCAGGGCTTTGATGATCTGGATGCGCCGGTACTGCGTGTGACAGATGAAGATGTACCTCTGCCTTATGCAGCCAATCTGGAAAAAGACGCTTTGCTAAGCACACCGCAAATCATCGAAGCAGCGAAGAAAGTCTGCTATAAATAGGAGCTATACCGCGCTGAAAACGTTGCAATCGGACTTTGGTGTACCATCGGCAACCAGACCGGCGTCAAGGTCGCGGGAATCGCGCACGTTAAAAGCGGCTTCTTCGTAAATTGTGAAATCTTCAAGGAACATATCGCCAAAAATAGGTTTGTGCGTATAAGTCACTTCGACGAACATCACGGCATCGCGGGAAGTCGCCTGTATTTCATTGCCCGTATTTCCCATCCCGATAAAAGAAGAGTCTGCGGTTCCGTTCTTGCCTTCAGCCCCATATTTGGACGCAACATTTTTCGCACCTTTGCAGCGTTGCCAGGCAATTTGCTGGTTACCGTCTGCATCCTGCTCCAGACTGGAAATGATAATGCGTCCATTTTCCAGAAGGCCTAGTGAACCGGCCTGAATCTCCGCACCGGCGATAAGCTGTGCGACATCTGTTTCGAAAATCGTCTTGCTGACATCGTCGTTCAGCGTTGCGCCCATACGCGAAGCGTTGTCGGCAACTGAAACTGTTGTTTGCGCAAGCGCTGTTTTCTGCAAAGTCAGATATGCGACTTCAGAGCCATACATGCCCAGGCCAAGAAATATTGGCAGCGAATAGGCAAATTCGATAAGGGCCAGGCCGGATTTATCCTGCCATATCGACTTGAGTTTCATGGTCACCTTATTTTTCATGATATGAATTGTGCCCTTCTGTATCATGTGCAAAGCCTTGTTACAGTTGCAGAACCTTCCTCACCATATGGCTGGTTGCGTAAAACTGTTTCAGCCACGACGGTCTTTTTGCCGTCAATTCCGATCATGCTGTAAAGCGGAAAGAGGCTCTGATATTCTGCGGTTACGGTGTACAGAACAATGTCATTGGGGCCGCCAATGCCCTCCTTGCCGACATCGCTGTCCCATTGGCCATTCCCATTTTCATCAGAAAAGCATTCGCCCGGATCATACACGCCATTTTTGACACCATTGATATCTGCTTCGTCTTCAAATGCTTCAGGGCGATCAATATCGGTAAATTCGAAATAACTTTTACGCTCAAAGCTAACAGTGGCACTTGGCGTGATTGTCGCGACACGGTTTTCCACCAGCCTGTCAATTGATGTCAGGGTTGATGTCGCGCTTTCCAGTGTTGAAAGCCTGGCGGATTCAAGTACTGCGCCTTTCAGCACGCTTTGCATATACACAGTATGTCCCAGGTCGAACGAACCGATGAGCAGCATTAGAAATGTGGGGGCCACAATTCCGAATTCGACTACTGTTGCACCTCTTTTGTCGCTGTGCAGTGCTTTCTTTTTATGTAAACTGATCATCTTGCAAGCCTCAATGCCGCAACATTTTCGGCAATATCATCAAAGTTCTGGTTAAGTTCTGCTGCACTGGATGATGCAAATGCACTATCTGCGCTGGCACATGTATCCAGTGTATCTGGAATGCCATTGCCATTTGCGTCACCAGCGGTGCCGACGCCAAAAGCAATCACCCAAAGTCGTATGCCTTTTGCCTTCACAGCTTCGCATATGGCGAGAAAGCGTGATTCTGATCGAGCTTCCTGAGCAGTTTCAATTCCTGATGAACTTGTTGAAGTTGACATACCGGTCACACGTCCGTCGTGGCGTTCAATACCATACATTCCATACAAGCTGTTGCCGTTATCGTTCAGGCCGTCCGTCATAAATATAAAGTGACGGGACACATATCCGTTATTTGGTGGCGTTGCGCGCACATTGCTGGAAAAGATTCCATCAGGCGAACTCAGCCGAGCCCCCCAGAGCAAACCTACGTCATGATATGTGCCGCCGCCGGTAGAAAGGCCATCGGCATAATTATCAAACTGTGTCTCGGTCATGACAGCCAGCTTCTGTGCCGCTGCGGGGCAGTTGTCCTGCGGATATGAAGCTGATGTTGAACTGGTTGTGTTCAAATTGCGATAGAATGTGATGTCAGGCCAATAAGGCTTCCATTTACTCGCATCAGTTCCGTTCGGAAGGTCGTCGATGTTGAGATCCCAGGGCGTGGCTCCGGAATCGGATGTTATGCGGTTGTTGATAGCATTATACGACCATGAGGCGCCGGGAGAAGTTTCCCGTTCTTCAATACACCCTGCCCATGTATATGTACTCGATGTACGGTTTGTAGGATCTGCGACACCTGCGAATGTCTTGTACACGGAGGTATCAAGTGATCGCTGGGAATATGTTGTCTGTGTTGTGTCATACTCTGCGTGAATATCGTCCCATACACAATCACCGGAACTCGCTTCGTAACGGCCATAGATACGTTTTCCGTGCCACACGCCAGAATATGCGCTGCAGTCATTCGTATAAACGTAATAATCGCTCCTGTAATGTTCTACAGTCTCTTCGGGAATGGTAATGGTTTCACGCAGGGCTGATTGGTAGTTATGTGAATCAGCAATCCAGCTCTGGTCAAGCAGTCGGCCCACATTCACAGTCTGGACATAGGGCACAAATGCATAACGGATGCGGGCATTGCTGTTTTGCGCCGCAATATCGACAGTATCATAGAAATTTTTCATGGCATTTTTCAGTGATGTGATCCGCTGGTCCGCCGTAGATACTCCGGATTTCTGGCTACCGTCGGAATTCCATGCCATCGACCCCGTGACATCGAGCACCATGGTGATGTCACTGTTCGATACCTCATAAATTGCGCCGCAGGTCGCACTGAGCTGTAGTTCATCAACTCCGAACATATGCATGATGGCGGTTGGTAAAGTTACGGTTGCCCGCGCTTTATACTCGGTGTCACTGAAACTGCCGTCATCCTCGGCGATGCGCGTGATCTGGCTATCTGTCGTGCTCATATAATCGGATGGAAAGTTGGCACGAAAAAAGTTACCTGCCACTGCATCGGCCTGGCTTGCGCGGTCGGGATCGTCCAGGGTTTTACGCCCCGCCAGTGCACCGGCATCACAGGCCTGTTGTAGCTTTGTCTTGGTCATATAACCGCGGCTCGTGTCGACACCGCCGCCTATCATGGCAGCCAATGGAAGCAGGCCAGCCGCCACCATGGGCAGCACATTACCGCGCCTGTCGTGCAGCAATGTCGTCAGCGCACCCCTATAGCGGATTTCATCTTCCGTTTTTGAATGTGTCATCGCTTGGCTGGTCCCTGTTAAATTGCAGTTTTCACATGCATAGGGGGCGGTTCTAGGGAAAATTGGTAAACGGATTTCGAAACTTGATGGTTAATGTGATCTTTACCTTGATAGCGCCCGGAATTTCCCCGAAGGCTATGGCATGCACGTGCCCGAAACAGAGTTAACACCGCTGCAGAGGTTGTTGTTCGCATATGCGCCGGCAAAACACCGCGCTGTCTATGGTGCCATTTTCGCATTGGATAATCGCTGTGCCGCGATTCTGCGTGGCACGAATGAGGTAATGCTGGGACAAATGCGTCTTGCATGGTGGCGTGACGCCATAGGCAAACCAGCGACTGACAGACCACAAGGTGACCCTGTGCTTGGAGCTTTGTCCGGCATGGAGAAACAGGGGCTTGACCTTGATGCGCTCGTTCCAGTCATCAATGCATGGGAACTATTGCTCGTAAATGAAGAACTTACGCACGAGCAACTTGGCGATTACGCTGCGCAGCGCGGCGGGACGATATTCAGTGTTCTGAACAGGCATATTGTGAATGAAGCTTGCGTTGAGCAAATCAGCCAGGTCGGGAGCTTTTGGGCATTATGGGACCTGGCTCGTCATTCGATTGATGACGGTATGCGCAGAGGATTGATGGACAGACTGCAAACCGAACAGGCCGCGAATGCTGGACTGAAATTACCACGCAGCTTGCGGCCTTTGTCGATACTGAAAAAACTGGCTGACAGGGATCTCCGGAAAGGCAGTGTGGATGAACCAATCATGCGGCCAGCAACGGCCGCACAAATAATCTGGCACGGTGTCACTGGCTTGTGATATAACCATATTCCTGAAGGGGAATGGTTATGACACGGATATTGGCGGGCGGCCTTGGGGCTATCATGCTAATCACGGCGGGCTGGTTTTTCTGGATCGGACAGGCCGATACGCAGGTCGAGATTCCCGCGCCTCCGCCGGAACCGATTGATGCGCCGCCCGCGGAGCCTGAATTACCCGAGGCTGATGTATCCGGCCTGAAGGGTCCTACACCGCCGAAAGCCACGGAACTGACCCGCGAGCAACGCCGTTTTGCGCGCTATGACCGCAATTTCGACAAGCGCATTACCCGGACGGAAATGCTGAGCAGCCGGACCAAGGATTTCAAAAAGCTGGATGTGGATGGCAATAACCTGCTGACATTTGAAGAATGGGCTGTATCAACATCAAGACGGTTTGAAAAAGCGGACCGCAACGGCAATGGCGAACTGAATGCGGCGGAATTTGCAACCACCAAACAGAAACGGCGGAAGAAACCGGCTTGCAAGTGTTAGCGTGGGTTCGTAGCTGTGTAGTGCTACGCGGCCTTATGGCTTTCAATCCACTGCTGCAAATCCGTACGGGCGCGTGACGTCATTGCTTCTTTGCGCTGTTTCTTATGCACTTTTTCCTGCAGGGGGGCGAACAGGCCGAAATTGATATTCATGGGCTGATAGTGGCTGGCGTCCGCATCGCCGGTGATATGAGCCAGCAGCGCGCCCAAAGCGGTTGTTTGCGGCGGCAGAGGTAAGGTTTCACCGCGCAGTTCCGCGGCAACCATACGACCTGCCATAAGCCCGACGGCAGCACTTTCCACATAGCCTTCACAGCCCGTAATCTGTCCGGCAAAGTGGATATGCGGCGCTTTTTTAAGACGCAACTGGCGGTCAAGAAGTTCTGGTGAGTTGATAAACGTGTTGCGATGCAATCCACCAAGCCGCGCAAATTCCGCTTTTTCCAGGCCGGGAATGGTGCGAAGCAGTTCAACTTGCGCGCCATGCTTCATCTTGGTCTGGAAACCGACCATGTTCCAGAGCGTACCGATTTTATTGTCCTGACGCAGCTGGACGACGGCGTGCGGCCAACGACCCGTACGCGGATTATCAAGGCCAACCGGTTTCATTGGGCCATAACGCAGTGTATCAAGGCCGCGTGACGCCATTACTTCAATTGGCATGCACCCCTCAAAATAGGGCGTGTCCTTTTCCCAATCCTTGAACTCGGTCTTTTCGCTGTCGAGTAATCCTTGATGAAATGCTTTATACTGCTCTTCGTTCATAGGGCAGTTGATATAATCCTTGCCGTCACCATCGGCGCTGCCTTTATCCCAGCGGCTTGCTTTCCAGCATATGTCCATATCAATGCTGTCATGATGAACAATCGGTGCAATGGCGTCGAAAAAGGCAAGTGCTTCATCGCCGGTTGCAGCGCCAATGCTTTCGGCAAGCGCCATCGCGGTAAGCGGACCGGTTGCCACGATGGTAAGCCCGCTATCCGGCAGAGTGTCAACGCGTTCGCGGACAATCTCTATATTAGGATGTTGTTCCAGTTGGCGCGTAACATTGCCTGAAAAGATATCCCGGTCCACGGCCAGCGCAGATCCTGCAGGTACTTTTGCGGTTTCGGCTTTGTCCATGATGATGGAGCCGAGTGCACGCATTTCGGCATGCAGGAGCCCTACGGCATTGCGATCCGCATCGTCGCTGCGGAAACTATTCGAACATACGAGCTCTGCCAGTCCATCGGTCTGGTGTGCAGGTGTCATTTCACCCGATCCACGCATTTCCGATAGGTGCACTTTGACGCCAGCTTCAGCCAGCTGCCATGCAGCCTCTGATCCGGCAAGGCCGCCGCCGATTATATGCACGTCATGGGTCATGTCTGGCTCCGTTCAATCATCAGGTTCCGGCTCATACAGAAACCACGGGCCAGATAAAATAATATAATGCATTTGCGATGTCGCCAATGCTATGAACTGTGCGAGCAGGGGAGACAGGAACATGGTCAAACGCGCATTTGTAGAGTCACGGCCTTATCTGTTGCTCAGCCTGATATTCGGTATCAGTTACTTTTTCATTCGCGATAGCACTGTGCCAGGGCTGTATCAGATGCTCTGGAAAGGGGCAGGTGTTGCCTTTCTGGCGTTATATGCGCTGCGCCGTCACCCGTCTTTTGACGCCAAACTGCTTGCTGCTGTCATGGCATTTGGATCACTGGGGGACATGCTGATTGAAATAGACCTGATCTGGGGCGCGATCGCTTTTATAGGCGGGCATATTGTCGCGATCTGGCTCTATCTGCGAAACCGGCGTGAAAGCCTGTCGCTTAGTCAGAAAACATTTGCGATGCTGTTAATCCCTTTCACCGTTTTTATTGCATGGTTGTTGCCCGGTGACCGCAGTCTGGCGGTGGGAATAGCAATTTATGCCTTCTTTCTGGCCGCAATGGCGGCGATGGCGTGGACAAGCAGCTTTTCACGTTACCGTGTGGGCGCGGGAGCACTGATGTTTGTGGTATCAGATTTACTAATCTTCGCACGGGAAGGGGCTTTGGCGGAGTCCATCATTCCATGGCTGCTGATCTGGCCGTTATATTATTTCGGCCAGTTCCTGATCTGCACAGGGGTTATCCAGACTTTACGTAAAGATATTCCGCACCGTTAGGCGGGTGATACCCCTACTCCTCCTCTTCACCGGCACCGGGGTTGGCAGTATCAGGGCTATCGGCATCAAGGATTTCATCCTCGTCTTCGCTCTCGTCAATTTTCGCGGCGCCGACAACATGTTCGCCCTTTGCAACATCGAAAATGCGTACACCGGCTGAACCACGGCCTATAACGCGCAGGCTGTCAAGCGGCGTACGGATCATTTTGGCTTGATCGGTAACCAGCATGAGCTGGTCCGCTTTTGTTGCCGGGAAACTGGCCACGACCGGCCCATTGCGTTTTATATTGTCAATATTGGTCACACCCTGTCCGCCGCGGCCGATACGGCGATATTCGTAAGCGGAAGACATTTTGCCGTAACCATTGGCACAGATTGTCAGGATATACTGTTCGCGTTCTTCCAATTCGGCAAAGCGCTCTGCGGTGAGTTCAGGGCTACCTTCCTTATCGGCTTTCCACGGTGCAAAGCGCAAGTAATTTTCGCGCTCTTCGACGCTTGTGCCAGTGCTGCCAAGAACAGACAGCGAAATAACCTCGTCATCACCTTTCAGTTTCATGCCGCGTACACCGATACCGCTCCGGCTTTTGGTTTCGCGGGCGTCGCTGGCGGCAAAACGAATGGCTTTTCCGTTGCGACTGGCGAGGAGTACATCATCATCTTCAGTCAGCAGTTTAACGCCAATCAGGCGGTCGCCGCTATTTTCAACGAAACCCATCGCTATCTTGCCATTGCTTGGCACATTGGTGAACGCATCCATGCTGTTGCGGCGCACCATGCCCTGGGCTGTTGCAAAAATAATATTCAGATCTGCCCACTCCGCTTCATCTTCGGGAAGGGGCAGCACGTTTGTAATAGCTTCATCTTCTGTCAGAGGCAGCAAATTGATCATCGGGCGGCCACGAGTCTGAGGCGCGCCTTCGGGAAGTTTCCATACTTTGAGCCGGTAAACACGTCCGGTATTGGAAAAGAAAAGCACCGGTGTATGTGTCGATGTGACAAACATTTCGATGACAACATCTTCCTCTTTTGTCGCCATGCCTGCGCGGCCTTTTCCGCCGCGATTTTGGGCACGAAATGTATCAAGCGCGGTACGTTTGATGTAACCGCTATGCGTGACCGTGACGACCATATCCTCACGTTCCATCAGGTCTTCATCTTCAAGACCGTCCCATGCCGGGGCAATTTCCGACAGGCGCGGTGTTGCGAATTCATCGCGCACCGCGATCAGCTCTTCGCGTATCACTTCATATAGCTTAACACGATCTGCCAATATCTCGAGATATCCTTCGATACGGCTCGCAAGTTCTTTTAATTCATCACCAATTTCATCGCGGCCAAGTGCGGTCAACCGGTGTAGGCGCAGGTCCAGAATGGCTTTGACCTGTGCTTCGGACAATTTGTAAGTGTCGCCTTCGACTTCAGTCTCTATAGCTTCAACAAGCTTGATATAACCGGCAATTTCCTTGACCGGCCATTCGCGCGCGAGCAATGCCTCCTTGGCATCCGCCGGACTGGATGAACCGCGGATGATACGGACGACTTCGTCCATATTGGTGACCGCAATGACAAGGCCGAGTAAAATGTGCGCGCGATCACGCGCTTTGTTAAGCTCAAACTTGGTCCGCCGCGTGATGACTTCTTCGCGGAATTTGACAAATGCCTCGATAATGTCACGCAGGTTGAGCACTTCCGGGCGCCCGCCACGAATGGCAAGCATATTGGCAGGAAAGCTCGACTGCGCGGGGGTATGGCGCCAGAGCTGATTCAGCACGACCTCGGGTGTGGCATCGCGTTTCAGGTCAATGACAACGCGTACACCCAGCCGGCTCGATTCATCGCGAATATCCGCAACACCTTCGATCCGCTTGTCTTTTGCGGCTTCGGCAATTTTTTCGACCAGTCCGTTTTTGCCGACCTGGAACGGGATGGAGGTGAGGACAATAGCCTGTTTATCGCTGCGCCCTTCCTCTATTTCATGCCGCGCGCGCATCATGATGGAGCCTTTGCCCTCATGATAAGCCGATTTCGCACCTGCTTGCCCCAATATCAACGGTGCAGTCGGAAAGTCCGGTCCGGGGATGATTTCCATCAGTTCGTCAATGGTAATGGCGCCATTATCGATAAAGGCGAGGCAACCGTTAATGACTTCACCCAGGTTATGTGGAGGGATATTGGTGGCCATGCCGACCGCAATGCCGCCGGCGCCGTTGACCAGCAGATTAGGGAAGCGTGCAGGCAGAACCTGGGGTTCTTCACGTGATCCGTCATAATTTGGCGTAAAATTGACCGTGTCCTTGTCCAGGTCGTTCAATATGCTGTTCGCAACCTTGGCAAGCCGCGCCTCGGTATACCGCATGGAAGCAGGCGGATCCGGGTCCATCGAACCGAAATTACCCTGACCGTCAATCAGCGGCACACGCATTGACCAGTCCTGCGTCATGCGTGCCAGGGCATCATAAATCGCACTGTCACCGTGCGGGTGATAGTTGCCCATCACATCACCGACAATTTTCGCGGATTTACGATAAGGGCGGCCCGCGACAAAGCCGCCTTCTTGTGAAGCGTAAAGGATGCGGCGGTGCACGGGTTTCAGACCATCACGGACATCGGGCAACGCACGGCTGACTATGACCGACATGGCATAGTCGAGATAGCTGGTTTTCATCTCGTCGACGATATCAATCCGTTCAATGTCGGATGGCGGCGTGACGGTGTTTTCTTCGCTCACAAAAAGGTCTCTTCAGCTATTGAATAATGAAGGATAACCTTAGGGTAGCGGCGTAACGAATGCCAGCTTCACAAGGGTATAATGCGCTTTTTTCAACAGGTTTTTGGCAAGGAGTGGCGGAGAGTTTTTTCAGGGCTGTATTTCTTCGCCATCCCAGGCAAAAATCTTGCCACTATCAACCGGTTTCAGGTCGTCTGTTACGTCCAGCCACTGGAACGGGCGGGCTTTGTGTGAACTGCCAGGGGAGGAATTTGGTATTATTCTGGAAAGATTTGCCGGGTGCGATATCGGCGGCGTCTGTTATGCGCGGATAAAGCGAAGGGTGTTCTGGTCGCTGCCGGAGGCATCATATGCATATCCGTCACTATCAAATGATTTCACGGATTCGATATCATCCAGCCTGTGTTCGCACACAAAGCGGGCCATCATGCCGCGGGCTTTTTTGGCAGCAAAACTAATGAAACGCGGTCCATCGGGGCCATCCTGGCGAAAATCGACATTGACAATTTCCGCATCCAGCTTCTTTACTCCCTTGGTGACGCTGGCAAAATATTCCTGTGAGGCGAGATTCAATATGATATTGCTATTCTGTTCAGCCAGGTCATGGGAAAGCTGCTGGGCAATGGCGTCACCCCAGAAATCAACAAGCGATTTATAGCGCGGCGCCCAGCGGGTGCCCATTTCCAGACGGTAGGGCCGGATATTGTCAAGTGGTCGCAGCAAACCGTATAGTCCGGACAAAATCCGAAGATGATCCTGAGCATAATCTATCGCAGCCTCATCAAGTGTGCGCGCTTCAAAACCAGTGTAGACATCGCCTGAAAAAGCATAAATTGCCTGTCGTTCAGGTTGGTTGTGAAAATCTTTGTAACGCCCATAATTGAGTTCGATGAGATTGTCGGAAACGGGCATTATATCTTTTAACCGTTTCTTGCTCAGGTTGGACGCGGCCGACACAAGCTTACCAGTTTTATCGGGAAAGCGCGGCTGTGTGCTCTGCGCTATCGGCACGGCTGTGTTATAATCGAGTGACTTTGCCGGAGAAATAAGTGTTATCATGCGAAAGGGTGATAAACGAAAGCGCTGTGCGTTGCCAACCCTATATGGCCACGATACTATCTATGTTGCCGGGGCTTCAGTGGAGTATCAAACCGTTCAAGCATCATTCAGTCGATTTCGTATATATAGCGCAGGTAAGCACATATGTAAGCTGATCATTTCAGCCTTGAAACAACAGGGTTTAAGATACATATTCAATATTATTAAGTCGCGCAAAGCGATTATTTTTTCGGGAGATTATATTATGCGTCGCAACTCACATTTTTCGCTGGCTTTGGCATTGATGGCGGGTGTCGCCACTACGATGTCATTTGCCTTGCCTACGGACGCTGCGCATGCAGTCCAAAAGAAAAAGAAGAAAAAGAAAGGCGCAGAAACCCCTAAATATGACCTGACTGACGCCTATCGCACGGCCTTTGGCGCGGCACAGGCTGCGTTGGAAGGTGAGGACAATGCGGCTGCAGTCAGCGCACTTCAAGCACTTGAATCTGCTGCAACAAAACCGGATGAGAAATATTTGACGGGGCAGCTATATTTGAACCTGGCGGTTAAGACGAATAATGAGGAATATCAAAAGAGGGCGTTGAAGCTTTCTTTGGATAGCGGGCGTACACCGCAAGAAGATATTGGGCTTTACAATGCCACATTGGGTAGGCTTACCTTGACCAATGACAAGGATTATGAAGCTGCCAAACAGTATCTTGCTGCTGCTGCGGCGGCGGGCTACGAAAATTATGGCATGTACTATCATTATGCTGAAGCAAAATTCGGATCGGCTATCGAGAAATCGGGTGGTTCATCAATCAACGCCGCAAATGTTCCTGAAGCACAAGAGGGGCTTAAATACCTTGAACGTGCACTGCGACTGGCCGAAGGCAAGCAAGGATTTAATAGAAAAGCGTTATACAAGCGCGGCGCAAATATCGCTATTGTAACCAATTCACCAGATGCTGCTTCCTGGCTCAAAAACTACGTAAAGGCGGAACAAGGTGTCGAAAGCTGGTATCTGGCCCTGTCTCAGCTAAGGCGGCAGGCAAGGTATGAAAATCAGGATAATCTGGACCTGATGCGCCTGATGCGCCGTACCAAGTCCATGCGCACTAGCGCGGATTATGCGGAATATACGGATAACGCTGGTGCGCAGCGCCTGCCAGGTGAAGTATCAACCGTTTTGGCAGAAGGTACGTCTGCCGGTCTGGTTAACTCGTCCGATCAGTACTTTTCGTCGGTCCTTTCAACTTCACGCGGTGCTGTAAGTCAGGACCGTGCAAGCCTGGGGTCATCAGAACGGGCAGCTCGGTCAGCGTCGCATGGCCGTATCGCGCTTGCTACAGGTGATGCATATCTGGGCTATGGCCAACTCGACAAAGCCGTCGCAATGTATGAGCTTGCTATGACAAAAGGCGATATTGATCGTGACCGTGCCTTGACGCGTCTTGGTATCGCTTTGTCCGATAAAGGCGACTACGCTGCTGCGCGTGAGAAATTCAGCATGGTATCGGGCGTGCGCAAACCTCTTGCTGACTTGTGGCTGCTCTGGGTCAACCAGAATGATACTGCTGCAACGGCGCAGGCGCAGCCTGCACCTGCCGGTTAATCAGCAACTTGATTTTGAGCTAGATGAGGGGCGCCGCGAATGTGGCGCCCTTTTCATGTATCTATAGGTACACCGGGTTGATGCTTGGCCGTTCTGATGGTGAGAGATGTTTTCACACTGGCCACGTTGGGGGCAGGCGTCAGTTTGGAAGTTAAAAACTCCTGAAACGTTTGCAGGTCGCGTGACACAATTTTCAGGATAAAATCTATTTCCCCGTTCAGCATGTGACATTCGCGTACTTCAGGCAGTTCCTTGATATGGTCTTCAAACAGCTTCAAGTCATCTTCTGCCTGGCTTTTCAGGCTTACCATGGCAAAAACTGTTATCGCATAGCCCAGCATATTGGGTTCGACATTGGCATGGTAAGACTTGATAATACCCGCGTCTTCCAGCGCCCTTACGCGGCGCAAACATGGAGGAGCAGTCAAGCCAACACGATCCGCAAGCTCGACATTTGTAATTCGCCCTTCTGCCTGTAGTTCGGCCAGAAGCTTACGGTCTATTTCGTCGAGATTGGTAACTGTCATACTAATTTTCCAAGTTTAAGTCTGTCCAAATGTCCATATATACGGATAAGTCGTAATTTCCTGAGGCCAGTTGGTAACGCACTATAATTATATTATCTTGTAACGCAATTGTCCCACAATGCAACGTTGCAAAATCAACACTTTGAGATTCACGGTATCGTGTTATGCCGTGATTAGTGCAGCATTGATCGCTAAACTGTTACGGCGATTACAGTTTTATATCTAACTGAAGATACGTATTATTAATGGCGCAGGCGTGAAGAATCATGTTTTTTGATGACCGACTAGATACTGTTCTGGAAGGCTCCATCCCGGAGGATGATGCCGCACGAGTGCAGTACATCCAACTGGTCGACCTGTTGTCACAACAATCAAAAGGTATATCGCCGGAGCAGATAATAACAGGACTGGAACGCGTTCATGCTTTGCGCCAAGCGGTTCCCGAAGCCGAACGCGTAGAGGTTGTTAACAGCCTTCAAGGAAGATTGAAAAATCTATCCCTTGTTCAATATCTTGCTGCTGACTCACCTTCGGTTGCAAGCGCAGCTATTGCTGCAGCGCGGCTTAGTGATGAGACATGGGTGGCTCTTATTCCCAACCTTTCGGTTCGTGCGCGTGGTTTCTTGCGCACCCGGCAGGATCTTGGTTCCAAGGCTGTAGCTGCTTTGGCGAGCTATAGTGCAGGCGATATGGTTTTACCGTCACCCGTTTCCAACGAAGAAGCCTTGCTGATTGATAAGGAGCCTTTAACTGACGAGCAAAGTGGTTCATCTGCTAAGGAAATAGCAGGCATGGATGGTATCTCTTCTGAAAATAAAGATACCGCTCACGCATCAAAAAAGGCTGTTGCAGAGCGTGAAATTGGAAAAATCGTTGCGCGCATTGAGGCATTGCGCAAAGCGCGTGGTGAAAATGTAAAAGAATCTGAAAGCTTTGCAGCTGATTCAAAGAGTAAGCTCAAAACCGCAGAGGTGCTTGATAAAGTCGGTTTTGAAACGGATGACAGCGGTAAAGTGGTATGGGCCAACAGCGGTCAGGGCAATGCATTTTGCGGAACAAATATTGCCTATCCTGCGCGGCAAGGGGTTTCTGGTCCAGATGGCTATGCCGCAGCGGCATTTCGTCAACGCATGCCCATAGAATCCGGCAGATTGCAGATTTGCGATATTCCAGCATTGAACGGTAGCTGGCGGATGGATGCAAAGCCTCATTTCGACAAGAAAACTGGCCGCTTTCGTGGGTTTCGCGGAGAGATTCGCCGCCCCTGCGTCCACGAACAGGCGGGACCAGAGCAGGCACAGCAGCGCGGAGATTCCATGCGGCAGCTTATCCATGAACTGCGCACACCGCTTAATGCGATAATGGGGTTTTCCGAAATTATCGAGCAGCAGCTATTTGGTCCCGCGGCATATGAATACCGGTCGCTGGCGAGCGAAATCAAAAAAGATGCCCAGTTTATGCTTTCGGGTTTTGATGATCTTGACGTTGCTCTCAAACTCGACAGGCAAGCGTTGGAAATAGAAAGTGGTTATTGTTCGGTGGCCTGGCTGACAGCGCGAATTAATGAGCGTTTGGAGCAGCAAGATAACGCAGAGTCGCTGAAAATGAATTTTGCCCGAGACTTTGAAGGCTTTGCAGTGGCCCCGGTTATGGCCGACCGTATAATATTGCGGCTCATAACTACATTATGCGGATTTACGCAGGATGGTGAAGGGTTGAGCGCCAAATTCACACCTTCGGATGACGGGCATATGTCAAGGATGCGGATCAAACTGCCAGCTGCTTTGGCGGAGCTTTCCGAAACAGAATTGTTCAGTGACGATATCGACGTGACGGAAGTACCGATTTCGCTCTTGGGAATAGGTTTTTCACTGCGCCTCGTGCGGAGGCTGGCGGAACAGGTCGAGGGCAAGCTGGTATTGAAAAATGGCCGTATCTTTGTGACGCTTCCATCACTTCAACACAATCAGGCTAAGGCCGATAACGCGGTATTGAAATAGACGCTAAGCATGCGGTGTTCGATCTGCAATTTCTAGCAAGTGGCCAGGACAATAAAATAAATAAGGCGATGCGCACGGCATGTCTTGCCAAGACATGCAAGATTCGGCTATCGGCGCGTCTGATGTTCTTTTGCAAGGGCATTTGCACTTTGGCGGGGCCTGTAGCTCAGTTGGTTAGAGCTGGCCGCTCATAACGGCTAGGTCGGGGGTTCGAGTCCCTCCGGGCCCACCAATGTACCCATTTCAGCCGGTTTGCACCGGCATATGAAAAAAAGTGCAAATTTGTTTTGCCTTCTCGGCCAAGTGCCATTAGGGGAGGCGGGCGTCGGGGAGTGGCGCAGCCTGGTAGCGCACCTGTTTTGGGTACAGGGGGTCGCAGGTTCAAATCCTGTCTCCCCGACCATTTTCCCTTTATCCAGATATTTAGACTATTACTGCTCGGTGCCGCCATTCATATCGGTTATTATCGTGTCGGTGTCATTATCGATCTCAGCCTGTTTGATTTTCATGGCTTCATCAGCGGCTTCTTCGAGTGTTTTTGCTTCTGCATCGACCTTTTCGTCGACTTGCTGCGCCGCCACATCTGGATCAGCGGAAAACTCATCACTACTGCAAGCCGCAAGGGTGGCGCAGAAAACAACGCTGGCGAATAAGTCCTTGGCAAAGCGGTTATTTGGCATCTGGTGTAAAGTCCGTTTCGCTATTCGCAATGATTGATAGTACGGTTGTCCATGCGGCTACATTTTGTTTCAACTGCTCTTTGTCCACTTTGTCGAGTGTATCGTCAGGTGTGTGGTGCAGATCGAAATAACGGGTGCCGTCTTGCTGCAGGTCAATCACGGAAACGCCTCCAGCGGCTATGAGTGGACCAATATCCGCACCACCTGTGGCGGGCGCGCGGCCTAAGCCAATTCCCAACGGGGCCAGCGCCGCTGTTATCTTGCCAGTCTCATCGCCTGCGCTTTCGGGCAGGTTATATTCGACACGCCAGACCCTGTCTGCGCCAAAATCCGATTCCATTGCGATGGCATGCTTTTCATCCTTGTGCTTTGCGGCGTAATCCCTGCCACCCCATAGGCCGACTTCTTCTGCGCCAGCCCAGAAGATGCGGATGGTGCGTTTCGGCTGTCCGGCATCCATAACATGCTTGGCTGCCGCAGTTACGATCCCGCACCCGGCTGCATCGTCAAATGCACCAGTGCCGAGGTCCCAGCTGTCCAGATGGCAGGAGACCAGAATCATGGGCAAATCCGGGTTGCGGCCCGGCACTTCGGCAATAACATTGCCCGATGTTTGCTGACCAATATTGCGCGGCGTGAGTTTCAGTTTCATGCGTACTTTTTGGCCGCGTTCAAACATACGCACCATATTTTCGGCATCCGGAATGGAAAGTGCAGCCGCCGGAATTGGCCTGACGCCTTCCTGAAAACGCATATTGCCGGTGTGCGGATTGCGGTGAGAATCAGTTCCCACCGACCGAATGACTATGGCGGCTGCGCCCTTTACCGATGCGACATTCGGTCCAACCCAGCGGGTTGGACCAAAAGCGCCATAGCTTGAACCATCCTGTGTGCGGTGCATGGCGTGGCTGACAAAGGCGATTTTGCCGTCAAGGCTCCCCGTTGGTGCAGCTTGTAAGTCGGCGAGTGTAGGGAAATAGACAACTTTAGCTTCCATTCCGTCCGGACCTGTGCTGGCGCTGTTGCCGAGCGCTGTCAAAATAACCTTTTGCGGATAAGGGCTGACAATTTCTGCAGTTTCTTCGCCGCGCACCCATGTCGGCATCTGATATTCCTCAATACGGGCATTTTTGAAACCAAGCGCATTCAGTTTGGCTAAAGACCAGGTTCGTGCACGGGCTTCTGCTTCGGTTCCTGCTTGTCGGGGACCGATTTCGGTGGTGAGTCCCTCGGTAATGTCCCAGGCGACTTTGTCATTCAACGCCTTGTCACGAAGGGTGGCTGGGTCATGTGCGCTCTGCGCCATGGCCGGGATGGAAATGGAAAGGGCGAGCAGGGGAAGGATGATATGTTTCATGGCGCTCACTCTAGCCGCAGATAACAGATTTGCAATCCTGTCTTGCGAGCGCGCGCCAGCATGGCTAGAGACGTGACAAATTCAATGACAATACCGCGCATCACATATGATGCAGACGTAGAGAACAGGACGACATAATGGCCGTACAGTATAGCTTTGTAATGAAAGGTCTGACCAAGACTTTCCCGGGCGCGCAAAAACCCGTGCTCGACAATATCCACCTACAGTTTCTGCCCGGCACGAAAATCGCCATTATCGGTAAGAATGGTGCGGGTAAATCAACTCTGATGAAAATCATGGCCGGTATGGATACCGAATTTCAGGGCGAGGCTTGGGCAGGTGAGGGCATTCGTGTCGGCTATCTGGCGCAGGAGCCGGATCTGGATGAAAGCAAGACCGTCAAGGAAAACGTGATGGACGGCATCCGTCCGATTGCTGATCTTGTCGACCGCTTCAATGAAATCAGCACACTGATGGCCGATCCGCCTGAAGATGCCGATTTTGACGCATTGATGGAAGAAATGGGCACGCTTCAGGAGAAAATTGACGCGGTAGATGGCTGGACACTCGATAATCAGCTGGAAATAGCGATGGAAGCACTGCGCTGCCCGCCGGGCAATTCATCGGTTAAAGACTTGTCGGGCGGTGAAAAACGCCGCGTGGCGCTTTGCCGTCTGTTGCTCGATAAACCTGAAATTTTGCTGCTCGACGAACCGACCAACCACTTGGACGCCGAATCGGTCGCATGGCTGGAAAACCACCTGATCGAATATCCCGGCAATGTCATTCTGGTGACCCACGATCGCTACTTCCTTGATAATGTCGTGAGTTGGGTTCTGGAAATCGATAGGGGCAAAGGCATTCCGTTTGAAGGTAATTACTCGCACTGGCTAGATGCCAAGGCAAAGCGGATGGCGCAGGAAGAGCGTGAGGATAAAGGCCGCCAGAAAGCCATTGAGCAGGAGCTTAAATGGATGCGGCAGTCGCCCAAGGGCCGCCAGACCAAGTCCAAAGCGCGTATCAAATCGTTTGACCAGTTGGTTGAGTCGCAGGAAAACCGTGTTGTCGGTAAAGCGCAAATCCTTATTCAGACACCCGCGCGCTTGGGCTCCAAAGTGCTTGAAGTTAGTAATGTCAGTAAAGCTTATGGCGACAAATTGTTGTTTGAAGACTTGTCATTCACATTGCCTCCGGGCGGTATTGTCGGCGTAATCGGTCCGAACGGCGCGGGTAAAACTACGCTTTTCCGGATGATTACCGGACAGGAAGAACCCGATTCCGGGAAGCTTGAACTCGGCGATACAGTTAAGCTTGGCTATGTTGACCAAAGCCGTGATGATCTGGACGCCAAAAAGAACGTCTGGGAAGAGATTTCAGACGGTTTGGATGTGTTCACGCTCGGCAAGAATGAAGTACAGACCCGCGCTTATGTTGGTGCTTTCAATTTCAAAGGCGTGGATCAACAGAAGAAAGTCGGTCAGCTATCAGGTGGTGAACGTAACCGTGTGCATCTGGCGAAAATGCTGAAAGAAGGCGGCAATGTGCTGCTGCTCGACGAACCAACCAACGATCTTGACGTTGAAACGCTCCGTGCGCTTGAAGATGCGCTTGAAAGCTTTGCCGGTTGTGCCGTGGTGATTTCGCATGACCGCTTCTTCCTTGACCGCCTGGCAACGCACATCCTGGCCTTTGAAGGAGATAGCCACGTCGAATGGTTTGAGGGTAACTTTGAGAGTTATGAAGAGGACAAACGCCGCCGTCTGGGCGATGCAGCGGACCGGCCGACACGGGTGAGCTATAAGAAGCTGACGCGGTAACCGCTCAGCCTTTTATAGCATGAACCGCATTTGCCCGTCACGTTCAGGCGGAATGAACAGGTCGCGTCTGAGTCCAAATTTAGGACCTGTCAGTCCATAGCGCTTACGGGCTATTACGGTGCGTGTGCGCAGCAATTCAGCCCATGGCCCTTTTCCTCTGAACCGGTCAAAGAAATTGGGGTCGTTGTTGTGTCCACCACGGATTGACTGAATGATATGCATCACCTTGCCCTTGCGGTCCGGAAAATGCGCTTCCAGCCAGGCGATAAACAGCGGCGCGACTTCATGTGGCAGGCGTACGGGAATGGTGGAAATGCTGAGCGCACCATGTTCGGCGGCGGTCTGGGTGATAGCTTCGATCTCATGATCGGTAATAGCCGGAATGACAGGTGCGATGTTCACATGCACCGGAACGCCTGCATTACTCAGCATCCTGACAGCAGCAAGTCGTTTATATGGGGCAGGGGCTCGTGGTTCGAGTATCCGGGCCATGTGCGAGTCGAGCGATGTGACAGAAATGGCGACCGCCGTTAACTTCATGTCAGCAAGCGCTTTGAGCAAATCAATATCGTCACATACCCTGTCTGACTTGGTGGTGATGCCGATCGGATGGCGTGTTTCCAGCATGACTTCCAATATTCCGCGCGTGATCCGGTATCTGCGCTCGATTGGCTGGTATGGATCGGTGTTGGTGCCAATCGCAATCGGCTGTACCTTGTAATTGGTCTTGGCGAGTTCCAAGCGCAAAAGCTTTGCCGCATCCGGCTTGGCAAACAGCTTTGTCTCGAAATCCAGTCCAGGCGATAGGTCATGATAGGCATGGGTAGGGCGCGCAAAGCAGTAGACACAGCCATGTTCACATCCGCGATAGGCATTGATCGAACGGTCAAAAGGAATGTCGGGTGACCTATTGAATGTAATTATTTTTTTGGGAGATTCTTCTGTTACGCTGGTGCGCAATTTTGCGGGCGGACCGTCAATGCTTTCGGCCATGTCGCGCCAGTCACCATCGGTTTCGCGGTCATGCAGATTGAAGCGCTGCGGCGTGGCATTTCGTGTGGCACCGCGGCCTTTTAATACATGCTCTTCTTTGTCTTTTGCCGCCATTTACACTTTCCACCTTTCTTAGGTGGAGCAATATAGAACAAAATAAGAACAAATGACAATGCAGGTAGAAGCTATTTTTCCTGTAGTCGCGGTATCAACTCGACGAAATTACAGGGGCCGTGACGGCTATCAAGCTGTGAGTGCAAGATATCGTCCCAACCGTCCTTAACCGCACCGTTGGAGCCAGGCAGGGCGAAGATATACGTTCCGCGTGCGAGCACTGCACAGGCGCGCGACTGGATGGTCGATGTACCGATTTTTTCATAGCTGAGTAGTCGGAACAATTCACCAAAGCCAGGGATATCCTTATCCTTAACCTGATCCAGCGCCTCAGGGGTAATATCACGGCCCGTGAGGCCGGTACCGCCTGTTGTTATCACGACATCAATGTCAGGATCATCAATCCAGTTATGCAGGCGGGCAATGATGCGGTCCCGGTCGTCACGCTCAATCGCGCGCGCGGCCAGTTCATGCCCGGCGTCTTGTACCCGCTTGGTCAATATGTCTCCAGATGTGTCGTCTGCTCGTGTGCGTGTATCTGAAATGGTCAGAACCGCGATATGAATGGGTATAAAGGTACGGGTTTCATCAATCGCCACTATTTTGCACTCCCGTTACTCGGTCATCATGGGTGAGCCGAATATTACGGCTTCCATTGCGGTCCGGAAAACTTGGCCATAATCCCTGTGTCAATCCGTGCGCACTGGATGAGGTAACGCCGGCCTGATCCTCATACATCCAGTAATTGCGCAGAATGATGCCAACATAAGCGCGCGTTTCGGAATAGGGAATGGATTCGATGAACAGCAAGGGATCACCATTGTCGCGCACTTCTCTGTTCCAGCGCGCTACGGGTGTTGGTCCCGCATTATAGGCTGCAATAATCTTGGGCAGCAGGCCCTGTGTCTGCGGCATCCTTTTAAGCTGCTCCAGATAAGTCTGCCCATATTCCAGGTTTATTTCCGGACGGTAAAGATCGGATACGTTGAAACGTTCTCCGCGTGAACGCGCAACATCGCTTGCTGTGCCCGGGCGGACCTGCATCAACCCGCGGGCATCGGCGCTGCTGCGCGCATTGGCGCGAAAGCCCGACTCCTGCAGCGTGTGCGCATAAACCAGCGCAGGATCAACACGCCATCCTTTAACAGGTGCCCATTTCGGACTGGGGAAACGTGCAAAGCTGTCTGGCCGTGCGCCCGATGGCCCATTATGCGCCATGAATATCTGTGCAGTAGGGAGACTGAGGTCACGGGCGAGCCGTAGCAGCGATTCATGCTCACTGGCATTGCCGATACGTGCCTGATGTCGCAACACTTCATCGGCCAATGTCGTTTCGCCAATTTCGGCCAGACCAATGGCTAGCTTGACATTTGCGTTATTGCGAAGCGCCCGCCAGTCATCCTTGCTGAAATCCGCAGGCTTGCGTCTGGTATCAGCTTTCAGGCCAAGGCGTTCACGCGCAAGCAAACCATAGAGTGTTTCGCCATAACTGGCGGCGTGACGCATATTCTGCTGGACATTTTCTGGTGCGCGGCATTTCATATTCGCGCGTGCGGCCCAGTAATACCCCGCAGCACGCATTTCTGGGTTGCTAGCGGTTGATGCTGTCTGCTGGAAAGATTGTGCGGCGCGAACACAGTCATTCAGCCGCCATGCGGCAAGCCCCGCCACCCAGTGCGCTTCGGACACCCATGCACCGCGGCCTTGTATGGCACGCATGGCCATCTGCAGCGCCATATTGTCGTTATTTTCGATATAATAGGACCAGGCGACACGCTGTTGCCATTCGGTTCGCGCTTCTGCGCTCAGCCTTCCCTCGACACCGTTTAGCAGCGATTGAGCACCGCGCGGATCGTCATTCTTGATGCGATCATATATTGCCGCTGCCGTATCAGTTGGCATGGAATTGTCGGCAACTGCACGAGGTTTGCCGCGCCGTGAAACACCGCTAAAGCTCGAGAGGCGGCGATATTGCGGAGAGCGGGGCAGGGTGGTTGCGCCGCGCCGTGTAGCAAGGCGTCCCAGCTGCGCGGCCTGCGGGATATGCGGAGCATCATTGAGCAGCGCCAGTAGCGGTCCGAGTTCAACTTTGGGCGAATTGGCAGCAAGGTAGAACTCGGCTTTGACGATGTCATGCAGCGGACCTGACTGACGCTGGGCCAGCAATGACGTGACCACATTCCATTGCTTGCTTTTGATCGCAGAGAATATCTGCCTGTAATAGTTTTCATCGTTGCGGTTCAAGTGTTCCGGAACATTTTTGGCACTTGCCCGAGCTTTAAAATAATCGGTGCTTTTACCGGCATGAGCGGACGGGGCAGATATAACAGGGAGCAGGGTTATACATGCTGCCACTACCGGCCATCTGAAACGGTTCACTGCTTTACGCTTTCGATTAGCCATTGCCAGTCCTGCCATGCCTTTGCCTTTAAACCGGGCCGCTGCATCAATGTGCGCGGGTGAAAACTGCTTGCCGCAGGGATATTCCCCGTTTCATGATTGATAAATTGTAAATTGAGTCGATTTTTCGGCAAGTCGTTGCCGGTGAGCGCCGAATTGGGCATATTGCCGAGTAATATGACAGCTTGCGGCGCGACCAGGGCGATATGCTTGTTCAATATGCTTCGATAAGCCTGTAATATAGAGGCATCTAGCCGGTTCTCGAGTGAATGTTCCGGCAACAGTGATGCGTGATAAACATCTGTCTGCGCGATTCCCGCTGTGGTCAATATCCTGCCCAACAGCTTTCCGGATACTCCCGAAAACAAGGTTTGTAGATCGTCTCTGTCGGGCATGTCCGATATAATCATCAACCTGGGTTTTAGCGGCCCATGCGGCGCGATACGTGTGCCAGTGCCGCTGGGCAGGGATAGCTGCGGATTCTCCATCCAGAAACGCGTAAATTCAGGATAGGCATCAGGCGGCACAGGCAAATTGACCTTTTGGGATTCAATTTTGCCTTGTTTCTGCTGTACGGTGGCGGTTTTTGTAACCGCTGCGCTTTGCATATTATCATGCCCGGCAGCCGCAGTCCGCACTGCCTCCTTGACGTCTTCTTTGTCGAGCCAACCCTCGGCTTCCGTAGAGTAATCGAGATCAACACCCGCGAGTTCCCACCATCCGAGCAGGCTATCGAGTTCTTCGCGGACCGTACCGCTCGACATTTCACTCATGCTGCATTGCCTATTAAATTGCACATAGAGGGTTGGTCATCCGCTTTCAATTGGCTATCAAACCGTAATGAATAGGGATGTTTTTGCGAATTGGCAAAGACTGATAAGGGCCAAAGAGAAGATAAGGGCGGTATTATGAGTGAACGTGAATCAATGCCATATGACGTGGTGATTGTGGGCGGCGGGCCAGCAGGCCTTTCGGCAGCAATCCGGCTGAAGCAGCTGGCAGCGGCTGAGGACCGGGAGATTGATGTTTGCATTCTTGAAAAAGGCTCGGAAATCGGTGCGCACATCCTGTCAGGTGCCGTGGTTGATCCGATTGCACTTGATGAACTAATGCCGGATTGGCGCGACAAGGGCTGTCCGATGGCTGAAACACCGGTTACCGAAAACCATCACTGGATGCTGACTGAGGGGCGGAAGTTTGGCATGCCGCACATCATGACGCCGCCCTATATGCACAATAAAGGCACATATACAGGTTCGCTGGGCAATATGTGCCGCTGGCTGGGTGAGCAGGCCGAAGAGCTCGGTGTGGAAATTTTCCCTGGTTTTGCCGCCGCTGAAATCCTTTATAATGATGATGGTTCGGTCAAGGGTGTAGCTACCGGCGATATGGGTATTGCCGAGGATGGCAGCAAAAAGGGTGAGTATGAACCCGGCCTTGAGCTCCACGCCAAATACACATTTTTTGCCGAAGGCGCGCGCGGCCACCTTACCAAAATCCTGAAAGGCCAGTTTGATCTGGAGGCAGATTGTGAACCACAGACATATGGCCTTGGCATGAAAGAGCTGTGGGATATTCCGGTGGACCAGCATGAGCCGGGCCGTGTCATTCATACACAGGGCTGGCCGCTTGATGACGCATGGGGCGGGGGGTTCCTTTATCATCAGGCAAACGGACAGGTATCGCTCGGTTTTGTGGTGGCGCTGTCATATAAAAATCCGCACATGTCGCCGTTCCAGGAATTTCAGCGTTGGAAAACGCACCCGGATATTCGCGCAATACTCGAAGGCGGCAAGCGTGTAGCCTATGGCGCACGCGTGATTAACGAGGGCGGGTGGCAGTCCGTACCGAAACTCGCATTCCCCGGCGGTGCATTGATCGGTTGTAGTGCCGGTTTTGTGAATGTGCCGCGCATCAAAGGTACGCATACCGCCATGAAATCAGGCATGCTGGCGGCCGAAAGTGCCTATACAGCCGTTCAGGCGGAGCGGGGCAGTGATGAACTCAATGATTATCAGGAAAGCCTGAATGACAGCTGGATTGCGACTGAGCTTAAGAAGGTCAAAAATGCCGAACCGCTGGTCGACAAGTTTGGCGGCACATGGGGTACGGTCTTTGCAGGCGCAGACATGTGGATGCGGCAACTTCGTATCGGCTTGCCTTATACCATGGGGCATAAGGCGGATCACACCAAGCTGTGGCGTGAAGATCAATGCGTGAAAATCGAATATCCGAAGCCCGATGGTATCATTTCATTTGATCGCCTGTCGTCTGTGTTCCTGTCGAATACGAACCATGCCGAAGATCAACCGGTGCATTTGCAGCTGAAGGACCCGAATATTCCGGTGGAACAAAATCTGCCGGTATTTGACGGCCCATCGCAGCGTTATTGCCCCGCGGGCGTATATGAGTTTGTCGAGGATGAAGGCGGCAATCCAAAGTTCCAGATCAATGCGCAAAACTGCGTGCATTGCAAGACCTGCGATATCAAGGATCCGGCGCAAAATATCAACTGGGTCGTGCCCGAAGGCGGCGGCGGTCCAAACTATCCGAACATGTAGATTGTCAGGCAGAAATGGCTAAACGCCTATCCGAAACCGCCTATGCGAAAATCAATCTCGCATTGCATGTCCGTGCACGACGAGATGATGGCTATCACGAGCTTGAGACCATTTTTGCATTTTTGGACGATGGTGATGTATTGACGGCAGAGGCAGCAAATACACTGATGCTTGATATCACCGGACCTTTTTCGGGCAATCTGGAAATAGACGGAAATCTTGTATTACAGGCGGCCACGGCCCTTCGTGATCATACGGGCGTTGATGCAGGCGCGAAGTTTGTACTGGACAAAAAACTACCCATTGCTTCGGGAATAGGCGGCGGGTCTGCCGATGCGGCTGCGGCGCTGCGTCTGTTGAACCGGTTATGGGCCTTGGACCTGACGGAAAATGAATTGGTGGATATCGGCGCACCTTTGGGAGCTGATATTGCTGCATGCATTTATAGCCGTACATGTATTGGCAGCGGCATAGGTGAACAGATTGTTTTCACGCAGGATGCGGGCCTGGCGGACCTTCATTGTCTGCTCGTCAATCCAGGTATTGCTGTTGCAACAGGTCCGGTTTTCCAGGGGTGGGACGGTATTGATCTTGGAGGGCTACAGGACGCAGATATTCTTACTGCAGCGCTGGCCGGACGTAATGACATGCAGGTTTCGGCACTTAAAATCGTACCAGAAATAGCTGGTATCCTGCAAATGCTTGAATCGTGGTCGCCGTTGCTGGCGCGGATGTCCGGTTCTGGCGCGACCTGTTTTGCCCTGTTTGACAGCGCCGATAATATGCATGATGCGGCACAGGATATCCGCAAGCAAAGCCCCGGTTACTGGACCATGACCGGCAGGTTGCGGGATGCTGCACATGGGTGATGTAAGTTCTACATGGAGACACGTTGCAGGCCATGGTGACAATGCAAAAATTCTTGTCATTGGTGACCATGCCTCAAATCATGTGCCAAGTGATGCGGAATTGGATGTATCGCCTGCGTTGCTGAAGACACATGTCGCCGTCGACCTTGGCAGCGCAGAAGTTGCGCAGTACCTGCATGAAATATTTGGTTTTTCACTGTTTCTGGCGACAACATCACGGCTCGTGGTCGACCTCAACCGTCACCGCAATGACATGGCCGCTATTCCTCTGCAAAGCGACGGGATAGATATTCCGGGTAATGCCTTGGACAACGAAGCGCGCGAACGGCGATTGAGACGCTTTCATGATAGCTATCATGATGCGCTGAGCGAGTACATCGCGCGCACCAAGCCCACGTTTTTGTTATTTTTGCACAGCTTTACACCCGTGTTGGAAAGTGATGGGGCAAAGCCGCGTCCATGGCACTTCGGTGTCATGTATAACGAGGATGAACGTGCCGGAAAGCTGGCTGTGCCGTTATTTTCTGCCACAGGGCACAAGACCGGTGACCAACTTCCTTATTCGGGCAAGATATATAACAGTTCGCTGGAACGGCACGGGGATATCAATCATATTCCCTATATTGGTCTTGAAATGAGGCAGGATCTGATCATGGATATTTCAGGGCGGGACAGTTTCGCTCAAATTATTGGGCCAATATGTCAGGAAATTACACAAAAGCTTGCATCTGCATAACGACATGCCATTAAAGGCGCGACTAGGCTTTCAACAAGAGAAAACGCAATGAACCGTAAATTTGATAAGTCCAAATTGCCAAGCCGCCATGTTTCTGTCGGCCCGGAACGTGCACCGCACCGTAGCTATTATTATGCCATGGGTCTGGATGAAGACGATATTGCGCGGCCATTTGTGGCGGTGGCGTCTGCGGGCAATGACAGTGCGCCATGTAATACTACGCTCAATGCGCAGGCTGATATCTGCCGACAGGGTGTCGAGACGGGCGGCGGTATGCCGCGCCGTTTCAACACTATTACGGTGACCGATGGTATCGCCATGGGGCATCAGGGAATGAAAAGCTCGCTGGTTAGCCGTGAAGTCATTGCAGATTCGGTAGAACTGAGTGTGCGCGGCCATTGTTATGATGCACTGGTGGGTTTCGCGGGGTGTGACAAAAGCCTGCCGGGCATGATGATGGCGATGCTCCGGCTCAATGTGCCTTCGATCTTTGTTTACGGTGGTTCAATCCTTCCTGGCACCTATCAGGGTGAGGATGTCACTGTGGTTGATGTGTTTGAAAAAGTGGGGCAGCATGCAGCGGGTAATTGCCCGCTTCAGGAGTTGATTGCGCTCGAAAAAGTGGCGTGTCCCGGTCACGGTGCATGCGGCGGGCAATTCACCGCTAACACCATGGCCTGTGTAGGTGAAGCAATCGGATTATCATTACCAAACAGTAATATGGCACCCGCACCGTATAGATCACGTGAAGAAATTGCGAAAGCGGCGGGCGAGCAGGTTATGGCTTTGCTTGAGACAAACTTGCGTCCGCGTGACATATGTACGCGCGAAGCGTTTGAAAATGCTGCGCGGGTCGTGGCAGCCACGGGCGGTTCCACCAATGCAGCGCTGCACCTTCCCGCCATGGCGGGCGAAGCGGGTATCGACTTTGACCTGTTTGATGTCGCCGAGATTTTCAAGACCACGCCCTATATTGCCGACCTGAAACCCGGCGGCAAGTATGTGGCGAAGGACATGCATGAGGCGGGCGGTGTCTATATGCTGATGAAAACGATGATGGATGGTGGTTTGCTGCATAGAGATTGCATGACTGTCACTGGCAAGACGCTGGGTGAGAATATCGACGAAATCACATGGAATCCAGATCAGAAAGTTATCTATGACGTCAAGACGCCAATCACGCCAACTGGTGGTGTTGTGGGGCTTCGCGGCACATTGGCGCCGGATGGGGCAATAGTGAAAGTAGCAGGAATGGACCGGTTGCAATTTACAGGCCCTGCACAGGTTTTTGAATGCGAAGAAGATGCTTTTGCCGCCGTAGAAAAACGTGAAATCAATGAAGGCAGTGTGATTGTAATCCGCAATGAAGGCCCCAAAGGCGGGCCCGGTATGCGCGAAATGCTGTCGACAACAGCCGCGCTATACGGGCAGGGCATGGGCGAGAAAGTCGCGCTTATTACCGATGGGCGTTTTTCAGGGGCGACACGCGGTTTTTGCATCGGACATGTCGGACCGGAAGCGGCCGCTGGTGGACCTATCGCCCTGGTGCATGATGGCGATGTAATTACGATTGATGCTGAGGCTGGCACCATTGATTTGCAGGTTAGTGAAGACGAGCTGGAAAAGCGCCGTGAAACATGGAAACCACAAGAGAATGATTATGCTTCCGGTGCGCTGTGGCGTTATGCGCAGAATGTGGGGGCAGCACATGAAGGCGCCGTTACGCACCCCGGTGCTAAAGCAGAAAAGCATGTTTATGCAGATATCTAACTCGGAATCTTTATATGGGTGAGGAAATTGTCCGTATAGCTGCGCGGGGTGACGGCATCACCGAAAGCGGAAAGCACGTGCCTATGTCTGCCCCGGGGGATGTGCTGCAGGAGGATGGTGGTCTTGCCTGGGGCGCGCATCATGTGATGCCACCTTGTCAGCATTTTGAACTGTGCGGTGGGTGTAACCTGCAACAGCTTGATGATGTGAGCTACGCCGAATTTGTCCGTGACCGTGTGGCCAATTCGATTGATTCCCAGGGATTGCAGGCGGATGAAATTGCGGCAGCGGTGCTCAGCCCGCCGCAAAGCCGCCGCCGCGTGGGGCTGCGCGCCATCCGTATGGGACGGAAACTGCATATCGGTTTTCATACAGGTGGCAGTCACCGTGTGATCGACATGCAGCAATGCGAAGTCATGCGACCAGAACTGTTCGCGCTCGTTGCACCTCTCAGGCAGCTGCTGGACGGGTGGCCCGGTAAATCACTGAGCTGTGTGGTGGATATGACGCTGGTTGATCAGGGCGCGGACATTCATATCAAAAACCTTAACTTTGACGGACTGGAGCAGACACAGGCACTTTTGGACTTTGCCAGAGAAAATGGCCTTGCAAGGTTGAGTATGGATCAGGGCTATGGACCGGAAGCCATCTGGGAGCCGGAACCTGCGACCATGAGCTTTAGCGGTCATGCGGTAGGTTTTCCAGCGGGTGCGTTCCTGCAACCAACCCGCGAAGGCGAGGATGCGCTTGTTGCTGCAGCAAAAGAGGCGTTGCACGGAAGCAAGGTTATTGCCGACCTGTTTTGTGGTATTGGTACTTTTGCACTGCATTTGACTGGTGGCCGTAAAATATATGCGGGCGAAGCGTCACGTGATGCGCTGATGGCGCTAAAAATGGCTGCCAATATGCGGCAATTACCGATATTTGCCGATCACCGTGATCTGTATCGCAAACCGCTGATGGCAGAGGAATTGAACCGGTTTGAAGCCGTATTGCTTGACCCGCCGCGTTCAGGTGCAAAGGAGCAGGTGGGAGAGCTGGCTTTATCCACTGTTCCCAAAATCTGTTATATCAGCTGCAATCCGGTGAGCTGGGCGCGTGATGCCAAAAAGCTATGTCAGGCCGGCTACCGTATCCGCAAGATATGGCCAGTCGGACAATTCCGCTGGTCTACACATGTGGAGTTGGTCAGTCTATTTGAGAAGGTGGAAAGTTAATTCTTCCAGACAACACCGTCTTTTGCGCTGCGATCAACGCGGAGTTCAAACACATCGGCGCGTGAATAATGCCCGTCTGTATCCAATGAGGCTAGGCCTTGGCCTATCATCGACATATCCAGTTCAGCGGTGATGATTTCTGTGCCATCCCCCGCCTGTGCCAGTATTTCGGCATCGGGCGCGATGATCTGACTACCACCGAATTGTAGCTGTGCATTATCCATTTGCTGAACAAGCGTGCGGGCCTGTGCATTATTACCCAATCGATCAATACTTTCCAGCAAATCATCACGGTGTTGCACTGTCCCCGCTGCCAGCACAAAACAACGCCCTTCAAAAGCATAATGGCGTGAGGCGATTGAATAGCTTTCGCGCACAGTTGGCCATGCGGCAACATGTATCATTTCTCCCTGATTATGCATGGCCGCGCGCGCAAGCGGCATCCAGTGTTCCCAGCAGACCAGGTTACCGATTTTACCTTGTGGACCGTCATGAATATCCAGCGTAGAGCCGTCGCCCCGGTTCCAGATGAGCCGTTCACCATGCGTTGGGACAAGTTTGCGGTGCGGCAGGGGTGGCAAACCGGACCGGAATAGTATCTGGTTATTATACAGGCTGTTGCGTCGTCGTTCATGTGCACCCACGGACACCATAACGCCTGCTTTGTCGACTAGCGCCTGTAGTGGTTCAAATCTGGAATCTCTCTCCCGAACGGCCTGTTCCAGCAGTATCGCATGCAATGCTTTTGTACCTGGGTGATCCCATTTGGCCGCATCGGACGCTTCGTCCAGCCACAACGGATAACCGCCCAGAAATGTCTCACCAAAGGCGATAAGCTCTGCACCCGTATCAATGGCATCCTGCAACAAAAGGAGCAGGCGTTTCAGCCCCTCCGTGATATCCAAAGGTACAGGAGCGGCCTGGACAATAGCAGTTTTCATATCTGTCGTTTCTAGTGATGGAAAAATACGTGCATGAATATATGGATCACCAATGCCCATAGGCATAAACTTGACAACACAAACAATGCAAACCGTATCTTGATGATATTTGTTGTGGCTTGAACCAAGCTATGAATGATACGCAGGATGACAAATGCCCATGCCAGATACAGGTTCCAGCCGTCGCCCATACCCATGATGCCCAGCAGTATGCAGGCCGGATAGAATAATGTGGGCAGTTCGAGCAGGTGATTGTAATTATGCGCTATCCATTGAACTTTAGGCTCAAGTATCTTGTCGAGGTCAGCGCCAACGCCGCCACGCATATTACCAAGGTCAAGGTCTTTTGATTTTTGCATAGCCGGAATACGGGTAGCGTACATCCACACCCACATTATCATGGTCCAAAGAAAAAGAACGGCTACCGGTTGAAAAATAGGGCTATTCATATCACGTCGCCTTGTCCATTGTCGCTATCACCGCGCTGAATGCGAGCACCAGAAGGCACAAGGTAGCGGCGACGAATAGCAGGAACCGAATATTTATCTTGTTCACTGTCGCCTGCCATACGCTGTGGATAATGCGCAATATGACATAGCCCCATGCCAGCCCTTCCATCAGCACCGAGGTTGCTCCGGCGATAGTAAGTATGATGACTGTTGCATAAAATATGGTCGGCTGTTCCATCAGGTGCGTGTAATTGTGCGACTTCCATGCCACCTGCGGGGGCAATGTCGGGTCAATTTCCTGTCCGCGCCCACCTGGAGGGGCGGAACCAAGGTCAACACCCATCTTCTTAAGCGCTGGCAGGCGTGTTCCAGCCATCCAGAATAACATCAGTAGCGACCAGAGTACGAGAACAGCTGCGGGTAGTAATAACGCGGTATTCATAGCGATTCCTCCCATATGGTTATGGACAGGAGACTGCGTCATGTAAAACCGATTGTCAAATGCAACTTATTTACAGTATCAGGAATCTAGCTGCCGATCGAGATCACATTGCCCTGTGATCTGTCGCGGTGCACGACTCCAGTATACAGGCTGGCCATCGGTTCATCGGCAACATCAAAACTCGTTGCGTCGCCAAAACCGTTGAAAGCAGTCTTCATTGCCGCGCCATAGGCGCCGATCATGCCGATCTCGATATAGTCACCTGCGGCTATATCGGCAGGCAATTCAAAGGGACCAGCCATATAGTCCATGTCATCGCATGTAGGGCCGTAAAAGCTGAATGGTTCAACGTCGCCTTGGCGCAGGTCGTTCATGCTTTGCACGGGGAAGCGCCAGCCAATATGCGCGGCATCAAATAATGCGCCATAGGCGCCATCATTGATATAAAGCTCATTGCCGCGGCGGCGTTCCACGCGCACGATAAGCGAGCTATATTCGGCGCACAGCGCGCGCCCCGGTTCGCACCACAGCTCGGCTGAATAGCTGATCGGCAAGCTTTCATAGGTACGGTCGATAATCTCGAAATAATCAGTCAGGGCAGGAGGTTTCATGCCTGGGTAAACCGACGGAAAACCGCCCCCAATATCGACGATATCAACAGTAACCGACGCATCGACAATTGCAGCGCGAACTTTTTCCAGTGCCTGCACATAGGCATGTGGCGACATGGCCTGGCTGCCAACATGGAAACAGATGCCCATCGTATCGGCCACCTGCCGTGACTGCATGAGTAACTCCTGCATCTCGTTCAGGTCAGCGCCAAATTTTGCGGCAAGGCTCAGTTCGGCAAATTCAGACGATACGCGCAAGCGTACACACAGCGTTAAATCATCTGCATCATGCGTGGCTTCACGGATCTTGAGCAGTTCATCCAGGCTGTCGAGTGAGAATATGCGTACGCCATGGGTAAAATAGGCTTCATGAATTGCTTCTGCAGTTTTGACGGGGTGCATGAAGCACAGCACGGCATTTGGCAAAGTGCGTGCTACCAGCCGCACTTCGGCAATTGAAGCTACGTCATAATGTGTGATGCTCGAATCCCACAGGATTTGAAGCAATTCAGGTGAAGGGTTGGCCTTGACAGCATAGAGTGATTTTCCGGGGAAATTATCCACGAAATAGCGGGCCGCACGGGCTGCGGCATGGGGTCTGTTGAGAATTACCGGTTCGGTGGGGCGATGCGCCCCGACTACGGCCTGTGCGTCAGGATATATGTGCAACTCAAGGGACCCCCTAAACGTTCGTCTATAGCAAAATGCTGCCTTGCGGTTGGAAGTCCCCTTGGGGCAGCGAAGCGCGGATATAATTTCGGGCGTTCGCGCTGTAAAGCATAAATTTGTATCGTGACGCGAAGCTTTGTTGTTTTCATCTATAATATAGTGATGAAACTGCTTTTTTCCAGTGGCTGGCTAGCTTAACCTGTCCCTGAACTCGCTCCAGTCAAACTGCAGGATACTGCGTAGTGCATCGGTTTCGCTGTTCCACAACCATATTGAGGGCAGGGGGACGCCATTAAACGTATTGGTTTTCACCATCGAATAATGCGCCTGATCCAGAAATGCGATGCGCTGCCCCGCTTTCATGGGCACGGGAAGTACGTAATCACCGATAATATCACCCGCGAGGCATGATGGTCCGCCAAGCCGGATCTGCGCGCCTTGATCTTTTTCGCCCAGCATAGTGGGGCGGTAGGGTGCTTCGATTACATCAGGCATATGGCAGGTGGCGGAAATATCGGTAATACCGACTTTCATGCCATTATCCATCACGTCAAGTATCTCGCCCACCAATATCCCCGCATCCAAAGCAATTGCTTCGCCGGGCTCAAGATAGATTTCGAGTCCTGTATCTTCGTGAATCTGCGCTAGAAAATTGACCAGTTCGTCGCGCTGGTAGTCATCACGGGTGATATGATGTCCGCCGCCGAGGTTAATCCATTTGAGGTCGGGGAGCATATCTTTGATCTGCGGATAGAGCCGGTCCCATGTTTTCTTGAGAGGCACAAAATCCTGTTCGCACAATGTGTGGAAGTGGAGACCTGATACGCCTTGCAGATGTTCGGGTTTTAGCTGGCTTACCGGAAAGCCGAGCCGGCTATGCGCCTGGCACGGATCATATTTCTCAACCTCACCCAATGGAACTTCGGGATTGATACGCAGACCGATATCGAAGTTATGACCGGCAGTACGCGCTTTCTCCGCCACGTCCGAAAACCGGGCAATCTGGCTCGGGCTGTTGAAAACCACATGGTCAGACAGCGCAAATATCTCGTCCATATCCTCCGCTTTATATGCAGGAGAATAGGTTTCGACCTCGCCGCTATATTTCTCTGCTGCGAGCCGCGATTCCCACAGGCCTGATGTGCAGCACCCATCCAGATGCTCGCTGACCAAAGGCGCCAGTGACCACATCGAAAATGCCTTGAGTGCGGCAAGTATCTTTACCCCGCTGCGGGCCTTGATATCCGTCAGTATTTCCAGATTGCGCCGGATTGCGACCTCGTCAACGACAAATGCAGGCGTCGGGACACGATTCAGGTCAAAGCCTGAAAATGCCCCCGGATCGCCTGCCTGTGTTTGCATAATATAGTTACCTCGCAATGATGGATCAGAAAGCCAACGGCCCGCCCAGTTCCTTCACTTGCCACGGCAATCCGTGCTCGTTGAGCATGTCCATAAACGGGTCGGGATCGAACTGTTCCATATTGAACACGCCGTTGCCTTCCCATGTGCCGGTCAGGATCATTGCGGCACCTATCATGGCGGGAACGCCGGTAGTGTAACTCACTGCCTGATTGCCAGTCTCCGCGTACGCTTCTTCATGATCGCAGATATTATTGATATAGAATGTCTTTGTACTGCCATCCTTCGCAAGGCCGGTGGCGATGTCACCGATGTTGGTTTTGCCCTTGGTGGTTTCTCCCAGGCTCGCGGGCTCAGGCAATACGGCCTTCAGGAATTGTAGCGGGATGATTTCCCTGCCTTCGTACATCACCGGATCAATCCGCGTCATGCCGACATTCTGCAGCACTTCGAGGTGGGTGAGATACGCGTCGCCGAAGGTCATCCAGAAACGGATACGCTGGATTTCGGGATAATGGGTCTTAAGTGATTCAATTTCCTCATGATACATGAGGTACATATTCTTCTCACCGACCTGCTCAAAATCAAATGTCTGTTTTTCGGTCAGCGCGGGCGTTTCCACCCATGCGCCATTTTCCCAGCGGCGTGCGGGTGCAGTCACTTCGCGGATATTGATTTCAGGGTTGAAATTGGTGGCAAAATGCTGGCCATGGTCGCCGCCATTACAGTCGAGAATATCGAGTGTGTCGATCCGGTCCAGATAATGTTTTTTCAGGTAACTGGCGAAAACGGACGTGACGCCTGGATCAAAACCGGAGCCGAGTAGCGCCATTAGGCCCGCTTCTTCGAACTTATCCTGATATGCCCATTGCCAGTGATATTCGAACTTCGCCTCATCGCGCGGTTCGTAATTGGCGGTGTCCATATAGTGCACGCCGGTTTTGAGGCAGGCCTCCATGATGTTGAGGTCCTGGTAGGGGAGCGCCAGATTGCACACGAGCGCGGGTTTGACCTGTTCGATAAGCGCGACTGTGGCATCTATATCATCTGCATCAATCGCAAATGTATCAATATCCACGCCAGTGCGTTCTTTCACAGAGACGGCAATAGTATCGCATTTGGACTTGGTCCGGCTTGCAAGCGTAATATGTGAGAAAATATCATTGTTCATCGCCATCTTGTGCACCGCAACCGACCCAACGCCGCCTGCGCCAATTACCAAAATTCTGCTCATCACTTTCTCCTGACAGGTGACGTTTTGTTCTATCTGCCATATAGCCAGTGCCTATGACAGAACAATCCCTTTTGAATCCCGCGCGCAAGCCAAGCGTCGAAGGTGCGGCGCGCGCGGCAGAGAAGATCGCGGCTATATTACCCGCTACGCCTTTATTGCCGCTTGAGGTAGATGGGCATGCCATCTGGTGCAAGGCGGAATGTCTGCAGCCCATTGGAGCATTCAAGATACGCGGCGGGTGGCACCGACTCACGGATATGGATGAGCAGCAGCGTGCCAAAGGTGTAGTGGCATTTTCCAGTGGCAATCATGCACAGGGTGTGGCCTGGGCTGCGCGGCGTCTTGGCATCGCTGCGGTCATTATTATGCCCGAGGATGCACCGGCCGCCAAAATGCAGGCAACGGCAGATATGGACGCGAAGATTATCACCTATGACCGGCTGAACGGGTCGCGCGAACAGATCGCGGCAGATATTGCCGCCGATACAGGTGCAACCATCGTGTCCAGCTTTGATGACCCCTGGATTATTGAAGGACAGGGCAGTGCGGGTATGGAACTGCGCGCACAAATGCTGGCACTGACGGGGGAGGAGCCTGACCAGATTATTGCCTGTTGTGGCGGCGGCGGATTGGCCAGCGGTTGCGCGCTTGCCAATCCACAGGCGGATATTGTCGTGGTTGAACCGGAAGGCTGGGACGATATGGCGCATTCGCTTATGGCCGGTGAAATTGTACCCGTTGCACCGAATCCGCCATTCACAATATGCGATGCACTGCAAACCCTGCGCGTATCGCCGCTGACGTTTGATATTCTGTCCAAGCGTAATGCAAGAGGTTTCCATGTCACAGAAGCCGAAGTCGAACATGCAATGCGTGTTGCATTCAGCAAGCTGCAACTGGTTGTCGAGCCGGGCGGTGCAGTGGCGTTGGCTGCAGTGCTCGCGGGCAAGGTGGATATTACCGGCAATGCTGTTGTTACACTATCTGGCGGAAATGTTGATCCGGCCCTGTTCGCGCGGATCATCGCAAGCTGATCTCTATTTTATATGTAGATATGACTGATTTTTCCGCTGAAATATACTCATGTTTTACGTAAAAAAACGACGGACTTATTCAAGCCCGCCGCATTCTTTAGAAGCTAAAAGTTTCTAGTTTTATTTTACCGTCACTTCAACACGGCGGGCCTGAGCCATATCCGTGTCTTCATCAGTTGTATCAACAGGCTTTACCAGATCAATTGAACCTTCGGGAACGCCTGCTGTAACCAGAGCAGCCTGAACAGCCTGTGCCCGGCTCTTGGACAATTCTGCATTCAACTCTGCATTGCCTGTAGGATCGTTATAACCTGATACCGCGAGCTCTGCATCCGCGTTTGCATCAACATACGCTTTCATTGCGGCAACTTCGTCCGCAAATTCAGGCGCAACCTCAGCTTTTCCGGTATCGAAATAGACGATGACTGCAGGTTTTTCGTCACGTAGCTCAGATACCACACCAGCGCCTTCAGGGATGACTGTTGATCCAGGCGCAGTAGCCGGCATTGATTCTGCCGGGACATTGTCGTCTGCACCCTGCACCGCATCATTATTGTCACGTGTGAAAAGCCAGTAAAGCAGGCCAGCCAAGGCAGCGGCCAATAACAGCCAGAGCAGCCAGCCCAGGCCGCCAGATTCTTCTTCCTCATGATGATATTCGGAAGTTGCATGCACTGGCTCTGCTTCAGCATATGTTGCCGAACTGTCTGTATCTGCAGCTGTAGCGCTACTTGCCATTCCTGCAGCTGCTGCGCCAGCTGCGGTTGCACCTGCCAAACCTGCTGCTGAATAAGAACCCGCAGTTCCGCCAAATATATCCAATTTACCAAATAGCTCGGTAAGCAGATAATATACCGTAACCCGGTTTTTGGTTGTGTCATCACTCATCCGTTCACCGACTGCCGCGATAGCGGCATCAAGTTCGGTATCCGGATGGGTCAATCCGAGTTTCTTTTTGAGAAAACTCTCGCGAACCCTGTCTGTTTCTTTTGTGTCACTGAATGACACAAGTGATGAATCACGGTTCTGTAATGCAATCCCGCAATGTTTAACAATTGCATCAATTACGCTATCAATAGCATCTGGTGCATATTTCTTGACATTTACTGTCCAATTTTCTGCCATTTCGGCCTTCCTCTCCATTATTGTAAGATGGTGTGAGGTTTACCGTTTATAGGTCGTTCGTCAATAAAAGCTGGTGGTATGTTACTATTGTTTACGGCCTGATATATATTGTCTCAGAAATGTTTTGAAGGCATGGGTCAGGCTGCGAGGCGCAGTTCCATGCGGCCCCAGATTTCCAAAAGTGCTTTGGTAAGGTCGCGCATCATGTCTTCCGTATGCGCGGGTCCTGGTGTGAAGCGCAGGCGTTCCGTGCCGCGTGGGACGGTTGGATAATTGATTGGTTGCACATAGACGCCATATTCCTGCAGCAATATATCGCTGACTTTTTTGGCTTTGACCGGATCGCCGACCATCAGCGGCACAATATGCGTTGTGGACGGCATAACGGGCAGGTCGGCATCGGTCAGCATTTTTTTCAGCATCGCTGCCGCGGCCTGTTGTGCTTCACGTTCCTTGTTGCAGTTTTTAAGGTGTTTCACGCTGGCCAGTGCGCCAGCCACCAGCGCCGGTGACAGGCTGGTCGTGAAAATAAAGCCGGGGGCATAGGAACGGATGACATCCACGATTTTGCGGTCGGCGGTAATATATCCGCCCATTACGCCAAATGCTTTGCCCAGCGTGCCTTCGATAATGGTGATGCGGTCCGCCGCACCATCACGTTCGGAAATGCCGCCGCCGCGCGGACCATACATGCCCACGGCATGTACTTCGTCAAGATAGGTGAGCGCATTATATTTGTCGGCCAGGTCGCAAATCTCGTGTAAGGGCGCAACATCGCCATCCATCGAATAGACGCTTTCAAATGCGATAAGCTTTGGCGTATCAATGTCTTCTGCGGCAAGTAATTCTTCCAAGTGTGCAACATCATTGTGGCGAAATACACGTTTTTCGCAGCCCGAATTGCGGATACCCGCGATCATGGAGGCATGGTTGAGCTCATCAGAAAATATTATGCAGCCGGGCAACAGTTTTGCCAGTGTGGACAGTGTCGCATCATTCGATACATAACCTGAAGTGAACAGCAATGCGCCGTCTTTGCCATGCAAGTCGGCGAGCTGGCTTTCCAGTTCAACATGATAATGCGTGTTGCCGCCAATATTGCGCGTACCGCCTGAACCGGCGCCCACATTGTGCAGAGCCTCTTCCATCGCGTCAATCACATCTTCGTGCTGCCCCATGGCCAGATAGTCATTGGAGCACCATACAGTGATCGGCTTTGGTCCATTATGTCCGCCAAAACAACGGGCATTGGGGTAGGACCCTTTGTTGCGCAGGATGTCGATAAATACCCGGTAACGCCCCTCGGCATGCAGCCGCTCTATGGCAGAATCAAAAATCTGGTCGTAATTCAAAATATCTATCCCGGTAACTTATGTAACGTTGCGTCTAGCGCGGGCTTACATAGCCCTTTAGCAAAAATATCACGGATTTCCAGCGCGAACGGCTTGCAATAAGCGATTTGCCGGTTGCGTGTTTTGCCCGAACCGGTTCAAAGGGCGGAAAATTGCGCAAGTCCATAGTGCGCCAGCGCTTTTTCATAAGGCTTTACTCCGGCTAAATCACCTGTCGTTACAAAGTGTCCGCCAAGCGCATTTTCCGGCCATTTCTGGCCGTGTGTCAGATAAGCAATGCGCCGCGCAATGCCTGCACCGCCATGCACGAACTGCACGGAGGTGGTGGCATGATCCGCAAGCTGTTTTTCAATTAGTGGGAAATGGGTGCAGCCCAGGATGACGATATCGATTTCATCTCCGCGCGGTTGCTCTAGCAATCCATGCATGGCGCGCGCATATATTTGTGCATCAACTTGCTCGCCGCGCATCATGGCTTCAGCAGCGGGTGCAAGTTCAGCGGAGCCATGGCGGAGCAGCACCGCGTCTTTTGCAAATTTTTGGGCCAGCACATCAATATAGGGCTGCCGCACGGTGGCTTCTGTACCAAGCAGGCCTATGACACCTGTTTTGGTCATTTCAGCGGCGGGTTTAACCGCGGGAACTGTTCCGACTATGGGAATGTCGAGCACTTGACGCACACTGTCCAGCGCTATGGTGGAGGCCGTGTTACAGGCAATGGTGATAAGGCGCGGATGAAAGCGCTCAGCCAGCTTCCCAAGCAAAACCGGCACACGGGTGGCAATTTCTTTTTCAGATTTTGTGCCATAGGGAAAGGCTGCGCTGTCGGAAACATATATGACCGGCGCTTTAGGTAGGTGTTTTTGTGCTTCAGCGAGCACCGATAGTCCGCCGACACCAGAGTCAAAAAACAGGATCGGCGCATCTATATCCGGGGTTTTGCTATCCATGGGGTTCACGCATAGCATCCGAAACGGATCAATCAAGCGGGCATGTGGCCATTGTCACCTTGTGGCGCTTCGCTGGACGCGCTAGCAGTGACGGGTGAACCAACTGGCAAGCCGAGGACGTTAGAATATGGGTGAGTGGACAAATCCGGCACTAATGGGACTACTTGGCTACCTACTGGGCTCGATACCCTTTGGCCTGGTTTTGACCCGCCTGACCGGAGCAGGGGACCTGCGCAGTATCGGTTCAGGCAATATCGGCGCAACCAATGTTCTGCGTACGGGTAGCAAGGGGTTGGCAGCGGCGACATTGTTGCTGGACATCGGCAAGGGAGCCGCAGCTGTGCTGATAGCAGAGGCGTTATTCCCCGGTATGGGCAAATATGCGGGACTGGCTGCGTTCCTGGGACATCTGTACCCGGTTTGGCTGAAATTCAGCGGGGGCAAGGGCGTGGCAACGTTGCTTGGAATTTCACTGGCGCTCAACTGGATGGTCGGGCTGGTTTTTGCACTGGTCTGGCTCGTTGCGGCGTTTGCATTTCGCTATTCATCGCTCAGCGGCATATTGGCATCGGTATCGACGCCATTTGCTGCCTGGCTGCTGGGTGCCGGGACATTGGTGCCCGTGTTTGTTATCATGGCGCTTTTGGTCATTGCAAAGCACCGCGGCAATATCGCGCGGCTTGCGTCGGGCGAAGAACCCAAAATCGGCAAGAGCTAAATCCTTATGCCTATTTCTGAGCAGGAAAAATTTGCACGCATAAGGTTACTCAGGTCCGGTAATATCGGGCCTGTCACATATTTTCAGCTGCTCGCCCGTTTTGGCAATGCTGTGGAAGCGATTGGTGCGCTACCTGGTCTGGCGCAAAGAGGCGGAGGACGCACGCCGCGCCTTGCAAATACGGATAGTGTGAAAAAGGAAATGGATGCAGCTGACCGTGCAGATGCGGCTTATCTTTTCCATGATGATGCGGAATATCCCACCCTGTTGGGGCACATGGAAAATGCGCCGCCTATATTCACCTATCGCGGTAACATTGCGCTTTTAAATCGGCAATCAGTGGCTATAGTCGGTGCGCGCAATGCATCGGCGGCGGCATGCAAATTTGCCCGCAAGATTGCACATGATCTGGCCCAGCAAGGCTGCGTGATTGTGTCAGGTCTGGCGCGCGGCATCGATACAGCGGCGCATATGGGCGCGGGACCGGGCAGCATTGGCGTCATCGCCAGCGGCATTGATATTGCCTATCCACCCGAAAATGCGGAACTTCAGGAAACCATGGCAAATGGTGCGCTTGTTATTGCCGAACAGCCGCCCGGCACCGAACCGTTGGCACGGCATTTCCCGTTTCGCAACCGTATCATCGCCGGACTATCAGCCGGGACCCTGGTGGTGGAGGCGGCACCGCGTTCAGGGTCGCTTATTACTGCAAGGCTGGCGGGAGAAGCAGGCCGCGACGTTATGGCGATACCCGGCTCTCCACTCGACCCGCGTGCGCGCGGCTGCAACACGTTGATCCGCAATGGTGCGACATTGATACAGTCTGCCGAAAATGTGCTGGAGCAGATTGGCTCGATTGATGAACGTCTGGTTCGTGAAGACCCAAGGCCATATGAATTACAGCTTGTGCAAACTGACATGGAACTAAGCGATACATCGCGCCGCACGGTGGAAAACCTGCTCAATATGACAGCCATTGGCACGGATGAACTTGTCAGGCAATCGGGAATGCCAGCCGCCGAGGTTGCGACCATATTGCTCGAGCTGGAGCTTGCCGGGCGACTGGACCGGCATGCGGGCGCCAGGGTTTCGCTTAAGCCCTGATTTGGTATTTGTACCTGCGTCTGAGCCATTCCCACACGTAAAATCGCACCTTTATACTGGACCCTCTTGACGAAAGAGGATAGGTCGCCACACCTAATAGAGGATGATATGCGGCAAAAACCGCGCCAGTAACCGACCATTAAATTAGATCGGAACCATAAAGAACATGCAGTTAGTCATTGTCGAATCACCGGCCAAAGCGAAAACAATCGAAAAATACCTGGGCGGGGATTTCCGTGTTCTGGCCTCTTATGGTCATATTCGCGACTTGCCGCCAAAAGACGGTTCGGTCAAACCGGACGATGGTTTCGAAATGAGCTGGCAGAATTATGGTGACAAGACCAAGCAGCTGAAAGCTATTACCGACAACGCCAAAAAAGCCGACCGCTTGATTCTCGCGACTGACCCTGACCGCGAGGGAGAAGCGATTAGCTGGCATGTCCTGGAAGTGCTCAAGAAGCGCAAGGCGCTACCCGAAAAAGTTGACCGGGTGACGTTCAATGCCATCACCAAGGCGGCTGTCACAGAAGCGATGGCCAATCCGCGCGGGTTGGATGAAGACCTGATTGATGCCTATCGTGCGCGCCGTGCGCTTGATTACCTGGTCGGTTTTACCCTGTCGCCAGTATTGTGGCGCAAGTTGCCCGGCGCAAAGTCAGCCGGGCGTGTCCAATCCGTTGCGCTGCGAATATTGGTTGAACGTGAGCGCGAGATTGAGGCGTTCAGACCTGAAGAATATTGGTCGGTTATTGCCAATATGGAGCAGGCCGGACAAGATTTTGTTGCGCGACTGGTCCGCTTCAAAGGCGAAAAACTGGGCAAAATGACGCTGGGTAATGCAGGTTCGGCAGAAGCCGCCAAGGCCGCTGTTGAAAATGGCCAATTCACTGTCGAAAGTGTTGAAACCAAACCGCTCAAGCGCAACCCGCCACCGCCATTTACGACGTCTACACTGCAACAGGAGGCCGCGCGCAAGCTCGGCTTTGCAGCCAGCCATACCATGCGTATTGCGCAGCAGCTCTACGAAGATGGTGCGATTACCTATATGCGTACAGATGGCGTACAGATGGACGGTAGCGCTATTTCCGCTGCACGCAAAGCGGTTTCAGACCGCTATTCAGGCGACTATCTACCTGAAAAACCACGGCATTATGCTAGCAAAGCTAAAAACGCACAGGAAGCGCACGAAGCGATCCGCCCGACCAGCTTTACGCGGGACAAGGCAGGGTCGGGCGACCATGCCCGGCTATATGACCTGATTTTCAAACGCGCGTTGGCAAGCCAGATGGCGACGGCGCGGCTTGAGCGTACAACGGTCGAATTTCTGGATGGTACGGGCCAGACCGGCTTACGCACTACCGGACAGGTCGTCAAATTCCCTGGCTTCATGGCACTTTATAAAGAAGGCAATGACGACCGCAAAAAAGACAAGGACGAGGATGGCATGCTGCCACCCATGTCCAAAGGTGACAGTTCCGCCAAAAAATCGGTTGAGGCCGAGCAGCATTTCACACAGCCACCGCCGCGCTATTCCGAGGCTAGTCTGGTCAAGAAGCTTGAAGAACTGGGCATCGGACGTCCATCAACATATGCATCCACATTGCAGGTATTGAAAGATCGTGCCTATATCCGTGTCGAAAAAAATCGATTTTTTGCAGAGGAAAGCGGGCGACTTCTTACAGGTTTTCTGGAACGTTTCTTTACCCGTTACGTTGAATATGACTTTACGGCGGAGCTGGAAGACGAGCTGGATGATGTATCCGGCGGCCGTGCACAATGGCAGGAATTTCTTGCTGCGTTCTGGAAGGATTTCAAACCCAAAACCGAAGAGGTGATGGAACAGAAACCATCAGATATCACGGCGGAACTGGATATTTTCCTTGAACCTTATCTGTTCCCCGAAAATGAAGATGGCAGCGATCCGCGCCTGTGTCCGCGTTGTAATGAGGGCAAGCTTGCGCTGCGCGGCGGCCGTTTTGGCGCATTTGTTGCCTGTTCCAACTACCCTGAATGCAAATATACCCGTAAATTCGCGCAAGGCGGTGCCAAGGATGATGGCGATACAGGACCTGTGGAACTGGGCGAGGATCCAGTAACAGGGGAGAAAATCAATCGTCTCAATGGACGCTTCGGTCCTTATGTGCAGCGCGGCGAGGGCAAGGAAGCCAAGCGCGGCTCGATTCCAAAAGACATGAATGCCGCTGATATTGACCTTGATTGGGCGCTCAAACTGCTTTCACTGCCGCGCACCATTGGTGAGCATCCTGAAACGGGCAATGAAATCAAGGCATCCATCGGCCGTTACGGCCCGTATCTTGTGCATGATGGCAAATATGCAAAGCTTGAAAACACCATGGAAGTGTTTGAAACAGGCATGAATGCAGCAGTTGTGAAGCTGGCTGAAGCGGCGCAGAAAAAACCGGGCAGAGGACGCGGGCGTCAGGAACCGCTGAAAGTACTGGGCAAGCACCCGGGCAATGAAGCCGATGTGAAAGTCATGGATGGCCGCTATGGCCCCTATGTCACCGATGGCAATGTCAATGCGACTATTCCCAAGACGATGGACAAGGATGAGATCACGCTGGATGAGGCTGTTCGCCTAATCGACGAACGTGCGGCCAAAGGGCCGGCAAAGAAGAAAAAGCGCAAGGCGCCAGCGAAGAAAAAAACTGCGGCTAAAAAGAAAGTGCCCACCAAGAAAAAGGCGCCTGCCAAAAAGAAGGCTTCCGCAAAAACGAGCTGATATTTTGGTGTTCCTGCTTTCGCATTAATACGGCAAAGGAATTTAAAGGTTACCCCGCCCAGTCAAGGCCAATGGTCTCGTAGACTTCCTTGTCTTCATCCCATTTCTCGCTGACTTTGACGTGAAGGAAGAGGTGCACTTTGCGACCCAGGATCTGTGATAATTCTTCTCGGGCGGCGGCACCGATTTCCTTGATTCGCGAACCACCTTTACCCAGTACGATTGCGCGCTGGGTGGGGCGGGCGACCAGTATCTGCTGACGAATTTCAACTGAACCGTCTTTGCGTTCGGTATATCTTTCAGGAACCACGGCGCTGGCATAGGGCAATTCGTTGTGGAGTTGCCGGTAAAGCTGCTCACGTGTGATTTCCGTAGCCAACATGCGCTCACTGGCATCGCTGACTTCATCTTCAGGGAAATGCCAGGGGCCCTCAGGCATATTGTCAGCGAGCCAGTCTTTCAGTTCAGGCACACCGTCGCCAGTAGTGGAACTCACAAAAAACACTTCCTCAAACACCAGTTTTTCGGTGAGCTTCTGCGTCTGGATAAGCAATTTGTCTTTGGCGGCAATATCTACCTTGTTGAGCACGAGTATCTTGCGGCCTTCACGGTTTACGAGCGCTTCTACAATCTGGTCGGTTTTTTTGCTCATCTTCGCCTTGGCATCGACCACAAGTGCAATAATATCCGCACCTTCGCTGCTGCCCCAGGCGGCACTGACCATCGCGCGGTCCAGCTTGCGCTCGGGAGAGAATATGCCCGGTGTGTCGACCAGCAGAAGCTGTGCCTCGTCACGAATGGCAATGCCCATAAGGCGCGCGCGCGTGGTCTGTGCCTTGGCGCTGGTAATCGCCACCTTTTGCCCGACCAATGCGTTCACCAATGTCGATTTACCCGCATTGGGCGCGCCGATAACGGCGACCAGGCCGCAGCTTTTGGCTTTCTCTTCGCTCATGTATATTCTTCCATGAATTTTCGGGCTGCCAGTTTTTCCGCAGCCTGCTTGCTATTTGCCGTTGCCTGAACTTCGCCGACGTTACGCACCGAAACACGCACCGTAAATTCCAGCGCATGATGTGGTCCGCTGCGTTCCACCAGTTCGTATTCGGGTGTCTTGCGGTTGTTTTTGGCGGCCCATTCCTGCAGCGCGGATTTGGGGTGTTTGGGCGCTTCTGTCACGCTGTCCATTTTGGCAGCCCAGTTTGCATGGATAAAATCGCGTGCGGCTTCGAAGCCAGCATCCAGATAATAAGCTCCGATCAGTGATTCCATGACATCACCCAGAATATTACTGCTGTCTGCACCACCATCATCACGTGCCTGTTTGCCCAAGCGAATATGCGGAGAAATATCCAGTTTGCGGGCGATGTCAGCACAGGTGACTCCCGATACAAGCTGATTGAGCCGGCTTGAGAGGCGACCTTCGGGCTCACCTGCAAAGCGGATGTACAGCCATTCTGCGACGACAAGACCAAGGATACGGTCGCCTAGGAATTCCAGCCGCTGATAATCTTTTGCTTTGGCTGTGCTGCCATGGGTCAGAGCTTCGATATACAGTTCTTCCTGGCTGCGGGGCGCCGGAAAAAGTGAGTCCAGAAAGCTTTTTGTGTCAGGTTGGCTCAAAACCCTTCTCCAATCCGTTCCCAGCGCGGTGCGGTGAACCATGTGATAGGGTTCAGGCTAGCCGAGCCATCAACCGAAAAGACAGATACCTGCGCACGTCCGACCAGATTAGCCTGGGGGACGATACCGATGCCGCCGCCCGGGGTAGCGGGAAAACGGCTGTCGAGACTGTTGTCGCGATTGTCACCCATCAGGAACATATGACCTTCGGGAACAATCACAGGCGGTGTATTGTCGGCGGGGTTTGATCCAAGATCGAGCACGTTATAGCTTTTCCCGTTCGGCAAAGTTTCGCGATATTGCGGGTAGCGACAGATAGCTTCGCCTTCTTCATTCCTGTCTGCAAAACGAATGTCACGGCATGCCGTGTTGGGGGATACGGCGATAATGAAATCCCCAACCCGTTCCTTGGGAACTGGCGTACCATTCAGTATAAGCTGACCTTCCTGCATCTGCACCGTGTCTCCGGGCAGGCCAATGACACGCTTGATATAGTCATCCGAATTTGTAGGCGGTGCCTTGAAAACCACGACATCACCAGCTTCAGGTTCACTCTCGAATATCCGGCCCGGTATGAGTGGGATGCTGAACGGCAGGCTGTATTTTGAATAGCCATAAGGCCATTTGGCCACCAATAGGTAATCGCCGTTGACGAGGCGCGGCTGCATCGATTCTGATGGAATATTGAATGGCGACACAATGAAGCTACGCAATATGATCATGAAAATTACCAGTTTGACAAGAAACTTGCCAAAGTCAGCCCATTCTGACGCAGCATCAGCTTTGTTTTTGGTGCCGGTGCCTTGCGTCTCGTTCGCCATTTTGTCGTGTTCGCTCATATTATCTGCTTTAATCCAACCGGTTTATTCACACTCCGCGAACCCAGCGCCTCTTGATTATGGCGTAGCCGCTATCATTTGTAATTAGCCTATAATAGGGTGGGCGCCGATTGCCACGTATTTTCATCGCCCGCAGCAGTAACTTTTACCGCGCGGGTTACGAACAGGGGATTGAGATGAGTAATATGCCAGCAGATTGGGGCCGCTTTGCCGGGCCGGAGGAAGTCCGGATTGAACAGCTGTTCACGCAGGCCGACCGTCTGAAAGATTTCAGCATCCTTGCCGATATGCCGGGCGGCGAGATATATTTTGACCTGTCGAAAACACACCTTGATCATGCGAAACTGGATTTATTTCTGGAGCTTGCCGATGCCCGCGCTCTAGGCGATATGCGTGCGGCGCTATTTGCTGGGGATGAAATAAATACGAGCGAAGGTCGCGCCGCTGAACATACCGCGCAGCGTGGCAATGGTGATGATGACAGTGTTTCACTGGCGCAGCATTTGCAGGACCGTATGCGCGCACTGGTTGAAGCAATCCACGGCGGCGCATTTGGCGAGATAAAGCATGTGCTGCATATTGGAATTGGCGGATCGGCACTTGGGCCTGATCTAGTCATTGACGCATTGGGCCGCGAAGAACCGCTATGTCATGTTGAGGTTGTATCCAATGTTGACGGTGCCGCGCTGGAGGAAGCCTTTGCAAGGCTGGACCCCGCAACGACACTGATCGCGATTGCGTCCAAAACTTTTACAACCACCGAAACCATGTTGAATGCGAATAGTGCGGTGCAATGGCTGGAGCAGGAAGGTGTGGACGATCCCTATGGCCGTGTGGTGGCGCTGACCGCTTCACCCGATAAGGCCGTGGAATGGGGCATTGACCAGTCACGTGTCCTGCCATTTTCCGATACAGTGGGCGGGCGCTATTCGATATGGTCCTCGATCGGTTTTCCTGTGGCGATTGCGCTGGGATGGAATGAGTTTGATGCTTTCCTGCGCGGGGCTGCGGCTATGGACAAGCATTTCCTGGAAGCGGACTTTACTCGCAATGCACCCGTTATGGCGGCGTTTGCGGATCTTTACTATGCACAGATTGCAAGTGCACAGACTCGCGCTGTTTTTGCCTATGATGAGCGGCTTAGGTTGCTCCCCAGCTATTTGCAGCAACTGGAAATGGAAAGTAACGGTAAATCGGTGACGCGCGACGGTGTGCCGCTTGGATATCCGACCGCGCCGATTACGTGGGGCGGGGTAGGCACCGACGCGCAGCATGCGGTGTTCCAGCTTTTGCATCAGGGAACACATGTGCTGCCGGTTGAATTTATCGTATCGAAAACACCTGGCCACGATCTTGATCCAGCCCATCATCAAAATCTGCTTACCAACTGTTTTGCTCAGGGTGCCGCGCTTATGACAGGCCGTAGTGCAGACGACCCAGCGCGCAGCTATACTGGTGACAGGCCTTCCACGACCATATTGCTGGATGATATAACACCGTCCAGCCTGGGCGCACTGATTGCTTTTTACGAGCATCGCACATTTGTGAATGCGGTGATTTTGGGAATTAACCCGTTTGACCAGTTTGGTGTGGAGCTAGGCAAGGAAATTGCAAAAGCGATGAATGGTGGAGGCGAAATGGAATTTGACCCATCCACACAAAAGTTGATTGAACTGTCCGCGCTATAGGCGCCGGGCCGCAACAGGAGCAGCTATATTATGAGTGAATATGATTATGACCTATTTGTCATTGGCGCAGGTTCGGGCGGTGTGCGTGCATCACGTATAGCTGCTTCGCACGGCGCAAAAGTCGCTCTGGCGGAAGAATACCGTGTTGGCGGCACCTGTGTCATCCGTGGCTGTGTACCAAAAAAGATGCTCGTATATGGAGCGCATTTTGCGGAAGACCTGCATGAAGCCGCGCGTTTTGGCTGGGATGTGAATGATCCCAAATTTGTGTGGCAGCGCCTGCGTGATATTGTCCAAACCGATATTGACCGGCTTGAAGGGCTATATGGCAACACGCTGTCCAGCCATAACGTGAAACTGTTTGAGGAACGCGCCACGGTCGCGGGGCCAAATGAAGTGAAATTGGCGAGCGGGCAGGTGGTTACCGCAGGCAAGATATTGATCGCAACAGGTGGCTGGCCTGTACCTGCGCAATGCGAAGGCGCGGAGCACGCACTGACATCGAATGAAATATTCCATCTTGAGCAAGTGCCTGGGCGGCTTCTGGTTGTTGGCGGCGGTTATATCGCCAATGAGTTTGCGGGTATCTTCCACGCATTTGGCAGCGATGTGACAATCCTGAATCGCTCCGATGTGCTGCTGCGCAGTTATGATCAGGAAATTGTCGCGCGGCTAGTAGAACTGAGCAAAGAAAAGGGAATTAATTTCCATTTCAAAGCTTCTCTGCAAAAAATCGAAAAACAGGCGGATGGCAGTCTGCATGTTGGTTTTAATGATGGAACAAACGCTGATTATGACACGATACTCGTTGCCACGGGACGCGCACCGAATAGCGCGGGGCTTGGCCTCGAAGAAGTCGGTGTAAAGCTGGATAAGTCAGGCGCGGTTATAGTTGATGAATATAACCAAAGCTCTGTCCCTAGCATATACGCCGTTGGCGATGTGACAAACCGGGTTCAGCTAACACCGGTTGCAATCCGTGAAGGGCATGCGTTTGCTGATACGGTATTTGATAACAACCCACGCATTGTTGATTATGACGCCATTCCGTCTGCTGTATTTGCGAGCCCGCCTATTGCATCGGTTGGTTTGACTGAAGCAGAAGCGTCTGCAAAATATGGTGATGATATCAAAATTTACCGTAGTGATTTTCGGCCCATGAAAAACGTTGTGTCCGGCCGTGAGGAGCGTGGATTGTATAAGATGATCACGGCGGGCAGTGATGAGAAAGTGATTGGATTGCACCTGATTGGCCCGGAATCATCCGAAATTATTCAAGGTGCTGCGGTGGCCGTGAAAGCAGGCCTTTCCAAGCAGGCATTTGACGATACAGTAGCGCTCCATCCAAGCATGGCCGAAGAGCTTGTGCTTTTGAAATAGGCTTTCGTCATTTTGACATTGGTTGCAATTTGCTATTGAGTATATCGTGGCAATGTCAGGGAGAGGCGATATGGCGCGCAAAGTTTTAGTTACCGGCGGAACCGGCTATATTGCAGGCTATATCATCCGGCAGCTGATAGTGGAGGGATGGGAAGTGAACACCACCGTCCGTTCGCTTTCCAAAGAAGCAAAGCTGCGCGAAATATTGGACGTGGACAATGGCCGGCTGCATGTCTTTGCCGCTGATCTTATGTCCGATGATGGCTGGGCAGATGCCATGGCGACATGCACTCATGTAGCGCATGTCGCTTCGCCGCTACCCGCTGCAACGCCGAAGCATGAAGATGATCTGATCGTGCCCGCACGCGATGGCGCTTTGCGGGCGCTGCGTTATGCGAAAGATGCGGGCGTAGAACGGGTGGTGATGACGTCATCCATGGCGGCGGTAGCGTACGGCGTAGGCCGGGGAACGCACCATTTTGACGAGAGTCACTGGAGCAATATCGACCATCCTGATGCCTATCCCTATGTGAAATCTAAAACCATTGCCGAGCGCGAGGCGCGAAAATGGATGACTGAGAACGGGGGCAGCATGGAATACTGCTCGATCAATCCCGGCATGGTGCTTGGTCCCCAGATGAGCGATGATTTTTCAACTTCGCTCGAAGCTGTTAAAAAACTGCTCGAAGGCGCATTTCCTGGCACACCTGACCTGGGCTTTGCTGTGGTAGATGTGCGCGACGTGGCGGATCTGCATGTGAAGGCATTGACCGCATCCGATATGGATGGTGAACGCTTTTTGGCAGCAGGCAAATTTTTTAAAATGCGCGAGATTGCGGATTTGTTGATTGAGAATTTGGGCAAGGATGCGCGTAAGGTTCCGAAACGCAATCTGCCTGACTGGGTGATGAAATTTGTGGGTAAGTTTGATCCCGTTGCCGCAAGCGTTGTTTCAGAGCTGGGCAAGGTTCGGATTGTCGATTCAGGCCATGCCCGGGGAAAATTGGGCTGGACGATGCGGCCTGAGGAAGACAGCGTATTGGATACGGCGCGAGATTTGATCGCGCGGGGCATTGTGAAAGTGTGAATTTAATCGTTCGATTAATTGCAATATATTCCGGTTTGTGGAAAGGCTGTGTCTAAAGGTAAACAGCCCATTCAAGAAGCTGGAGATGACATGCAGGAAATTCTGGAACAGGTAGAACAAAAACGTGCGGCGGCTAGGCTGGGCGGCGGGCAGAAGCGCATTGATGCACAGCACGCCAAGGGTAAGCTGACCGCGCGCGAACGGATCGAAGTGCTGCTCGATCCGGGTTCCTTTGAAGAAATCGATATGTATGTCGAGCATAACTGCGTTGACTTTGGGATGGAGGAAACGAAAGTTCCGGGTGATGGTGTTGTTACCGGTTCTGGCACAATCAACGGCCGTCTTGTGTTCCTGTTCAGCCAGGACTTTACCGTTTTCGGCGGGTCTTTGTCAGAGCGCCATGCGGAAAAAATCTGTAAGGTCATGGACAACGCCATGAAAGTCGGCGCGCCGGTTATAGGCATTAACGACAGTGGCGGTGCGCGTATTCAGGAAGGCGTGGCATCGCTCGGCGGGTATGCCGAAGTGTTTCAGCGCAATGTACTGGCGAGCGGTGTTGTACCGCAAATCTCGCTTATAATGGGGCCATGCGCCGGCGGCGCCGTCTATTCCCCCGCGATGACCGACTTTATTCTGATGGTAAAGGATTCCAGTTACATGTTCGTCACTGGCCCCGATGTGGTCAAGACAGTAACGAACGAAGTCGTGACGCAGGAGGAATTGGGCGGTGCGGTGACGCACACAACCAAGTCTGGCGTGGCCGATATTGCGTTCGATAACGACATCGATGCGCTGCTCGCAGCGCGCGACCTGGTCGATTTCCTGCCGCTTAACAATCAGAAAGAGGTTCCTGAAAGGCCAACAGCGGACGCATGGGACAGGATTGAGGATAGCCTGGATACGCTTGTACCCGACAATGCTAATGCGCCCTATGATATGCACGAGCTGATCCGCAAAACTGTTGACGAGAGCGATTTTTTTGAAGTCCAGCCCGATCATGCAGGCAACATTATCTGCGGGTTTGGGCGCGTTGAAGGCCGCACGGTTGGTATCGTTGCGAACCAGCCTATGGTGCTTGCCGGGTGCCTTGATATCGGCGCATCTAAAAAAGCAGGGCGTTTTGTGCGTTTCTGTGATGCATTTGAAATCCCGATTGTCACCTTTGTCGATGTGCCCGGGTTTCTGCCCGGCGTAAGTCAGGAGCACAACGGCATTATCAAACATGGTGCAAAACTGCTGTTTGCCTATGCAGAGGCGACTGTACCAAAAATTACTGTTATCACGCGAAAAGCCTATGGCGGCGCCTATGATGTCATGGCGTCAAAGCATTTACGCGGTGATCTCAATTACGCCTGGCCCACCGCGGAAATTGCTGTCATGGGTGCGAAAGGAGCCGTCGAGATCATCTTCCGCAAGGATATTGGCGACGCTGACAAGATTGCCGAAAAAACCAAGGAATATGAAGATCGCTTTGCTAACCCGTTCGTGGCCGCGAGCAAAGGCTTTATCGACGAGGTCATAATGCCACACTCAACCCGGCGGCGCATTGCACTGGGGTTACGCAAGCTGCGGAACAAGCAGCTCGATAACCCGTGGAAGAAACATGACAATATTCCTCTTTAGAAAGTAACATATGCCATCAGGATTATTAGCATTACTCGATGATGTGGCTGCAATTGCCAAGGTTGCGGCCGCGTCGATTGACGATATTGGTGCGGCAGCAGGGCGCGCCGGATCAAAGGCCGCAGCCGTTGTAATTGACGATGCTGCGGTGACGCCGCGTTATGTGACGGGTTTCTCGCCGGCGCGCGAATTACCTATGATCTGGAGAATCGCCAAGGGGTCAATCAAGAACAAGCTGTTGTTCCTGCTTCCGGCGGCGGTGTTGCTGGGACAGTTCGCGCCGTTCCTGATCCCGATCGTGCTGATTATAGGCGGGCTTTTCCTCTGCTATGAGGCTGCTGAAAAAGTGCTTGAGCTATTTCATGTCGATGAAACCAATGTACATGATGCTCCGGCCATAGTCGAAGGCGGGAACCGTGAAGATGAAATGGTTGCCGGCGCTATTCGCACCGACCTGATACTGTCCGCGGAGATCATGGCGATTGCCCTGTCAGAAGTGGCGGATACAGGCTGGTGGCAGCAGGCCATAATCCTAGCGATTATCGGGATCGTTATCACGATTATCGTTTATGGGGCCGTAGCGCTCATCGTCAAAATGGATGATATAGGCCTGCATCTTGCGCAGACGCGCGAGGGAGCAATGGCCAGATTCGGGCAGGGCCTTGTTTCCTTTATGCCGCGGCTGCTGACTACCATATCAATCATCGGGACGCTTGCCATGGCTTGGGTGGGCGGTGGCCTGCTGGTGCACAACGCCGCCGAATTGGGTTGGCATGGACCGGAGCATTTGATTGAAATGATCGCCGAGCCAATTGTCCATGCCGTACCTATGGGCATGCAGGGTTTTCTCGGTTGGCTGATCTTCGCGGTGCTTTCAGGCTTGGCAGGCACAGCCATTGGCGCGGTGATTGCACCTATTGTGCACAAAGTAGTGCCACACGGGGAGGGGCATTGATATGAAACTGGGCCGTCTCAACCATATTGGCGTTGCCACACCTTCCATCGCGGACAGCATCATTTATTGGCGTGATGTCATGGGTGCAACACATATCCATGACCCTTTCGACCTGCCTGAACAGGGCGTCAAAGTATGCTTTGTTGATACGCCTGCCGATGGTCCCAATAATGGCACCCAGATTGAACTGATCGAGCCATTGCCAGGCAACACATCCATTCAGGGCTTTTTGGATAAAAACCCGCTGGGCGGTCAGCATCATATCTGTTTTGAAGTACCTGAAATACATGCGGCAAAAACTGAATTTGAAGCCATGAGCAAGCGTGTGCTGGGCGAACCCCGCATTGGCGCGCATGGAACTCCGATATTTTTTGTGCATCCCAAAGATATGCAGGGGATGCTGGTAGAGATTATGGAAAGCCCGAAAGAGGGTACGGGGCATTAGGCCGCGATTTATAAGGACAAGAAGATGCAATATGACATGCTGAAACTGGACATGGATGAAAGCACCCACGTCGCGACCATCACTCTGAACCGGCCAGAGCGGCTTAATGCCATGCCGCCATCTATGGCGGATGAGGTTGTCAAAGCCATTGATGCTGCGCTGGCACACAAGGCGCGGGCGATACTGGTGACGGGTGAGGGACGAGCTTTTTGTTCGGGCGCGGATCTGGCCAGTGGAGGAGACCTTGCTGCGGCCGCGAGCGGCGGTGCAGCAGCCAAGGCTTCGTTGGATAACAGCTATCACCCGATGATGAAAAAGGTCGCGGAAATCCCGGTGCCTTTCATCACTGCAGTCAATGGTCCTGCTGCAGGTGTCGGTTGTTCGCTTGCGCTGTCAGGTGATTTTGTCGTAGCAGGCGCATCGGCCTATTTTCTGCAGGCATTTGTCAATATCGGCCTGGTTCCCGATGGCGGTGCGACATGGATGCTGCCACGCCTGCTTGGCAAGGCTCGGGCGTTTGAGATGATGATGCTGGGTGAAAAAATCCGTGCTGGCAAGGCATATGAGTGGGGCATGATACACAAGGCCGCGTCTGACGAAGAATTGATGACCGAAGCGCGCGTTCTCGCCGAACGCCTTGCCGCCGGCCCGACAATGGCGCTGGGCATCATGCGGCGTATGGCCATGGAAAATCTTGACCGGACCTATGATGAGGCGCTGGATGCGGAAGCAAATGGACAACATATAGCAGGTGACAGTGCAGATGCACGGATCGGTGCAATTGCTTTCCTGAAAAAGGAAAAGGCCGAATTTATCGGTAAGTAGTTCAGCATTGCCATTAGTGCAGAGCTCTTGCTTGAAACACGTTGCGACTTATTGGGAAACGCCCTTCGACAAGCTCAGGGCTAGCGGTTATAGGGTTATGATATGACTGATAAACCGACAATTGATGACTGGCAGGTCAAAGCTGAAAAGGAAACCAAGGGCAAGAACCTGAACTGGAACACGCCCGAAGGTATTACCGTTAAGCCGATTTACACGGCGGATGATGTGGAAAGCGATCCCGGCTTGCCTGGTTTTGCGCCTTACACGCGCGGGCCCTATGCCAGCATGTATACAGGCCGTCCGTGGACCATCCGGCAATATGCAGGTTTTTCAACTGCTGAGGAATCAAACGCTTTTTACCGCCGCAACCTTGCCGCCGGGCAAAAGGGGCTGTCAGTGGCGTTCGATCTTGCCACGCACAGGGGCTATGATAGCGATCATCCGCGCGTTTTGGGTGATGTTGGTAAGGCCGGTGTTGCCATTGACTCGGTCGAGGATATGAAAATTCTGTTCGACCAGATTCCGCTCGATAAAATGTCGGTGTCGATGACGATGAACGGTGCGGTTATTCCGTGCCTGGCATTTTATATCATCGCTGCGGAAGAGCAGGGCGTGTCGCCGGATCAGCTCGCAGGCACGATCCAGAATGATATCCTCAAAGAATTTATGGTGCGCAACACCTATATCTATCCACCCGAACCATCGATGCGGATTATCTCCGATATTTTTGCCTATACCAGCGACAATATGCCCAAATTCAACAGCATATCCATTTCCGGTTATCATATGCAGGAGGCGGGCGCGACGCAGGTGCAGGAACTTGCTTTTACTATCGCTGATGGCATGGAATATGTGAAATATGGCGTCGCGTCGGGGCTGGATATCGATAAGTTTGCAGGGCGGCTGAGCTTCTTTTTTGCGATTGGCATGAATTTCTTTATGGAAGTCGCCAAATTGCGCGCGGCGCGGCTGTTATGGCACCGGGCCATGACACAGCTTGGCGCGCAGTCGGAACGTTCGAAAATGCTGCGCACGCATTGCCAGACATCGGGCGTGTCGCTGACCGAGCAGGATCCGTATAATAACGTCATCCGCACCACAGTCGAAGCGATGGCGGCGATGCTGGGCGGTACGCAGTCGCTGCACACCAATGCGCTTGACGAAGCGATTGCGTTACCCACAGACTTTTCCGCAAGAATCGCACGTAATACGCAGATAATATTACAGGAAGAAACCGGCATGACCAATGTGGTCGATCCGCTGGGTGGCTCCTATTATGTGGAGGCACTGACCAAGGAGCTGGCCGATAAGGCGTGGGAAATTATCGAGCGCGTGGAAAGCGAGGGCGGCATGGCCAATGCGGTGGCCGCTGGGTGGCCCAAGGCGATGATAGAAGAAGCCGCTGCCGCGTCACAGGCCCGGGTTGATCGCGGTGATGCGACCATTGTGGGCGTCAATAAATACCGTTTGAATGAGGAAGAACTGCTCGAAACGCTGGAAGTCGACAATACAAAAGTGCGTGAGGGGCAGATTGCCAGTCTCAAGCAGATCCGGGCCGCACGTGATGAAGATGCCTGCCAGGCAGCACTCAGGGCGCTTGCCGAAGGCGCACAGGGCAAAGGTAATCTGCTGGCGCTGGCGGTGGATGCGGCGCGTGAGCGCGCAACACTGGGTGAGATATCCGCTGCGATGGAAGAGGTTTTTGGTCGCTACAACACTGTACCTGCCCCTGTGAAAGGTGTTTACGGTGCGCCTTATGCAGGGGATACACGCTGGCAGCACGTGCTGGACGGTGTGGATGCTGTCGAAAACCGATTGGGCCGCAAACCTAAATTGATGGTCGCCAAGATGGGGCAGGACGGCCATGATCGCGGAGCCAATGTGATTGCATCGGCTTTTACCGATATGGGCTTTGAAGTCATAAGCGGGCCTTTATTCCAAACGCCTGAGGAATCGGCAGCTATGGCAATTGATACTGATGTCGATGTGGTCGGCGCATCTTCGCTCGCCGCCGGACACAAAACGCTCGTGCCTGACCTTATCACCAAATTGAAAGAAGCCGGACGGGGCGATATCAAGGTAATTGCGGGCGGTGTTATCCCACCGCAGGACTATGATTTCCTGCGCGATGCAGGTGTGCAAGGAATATACGGTCCGGGTTCCAATATTGTCGAATGCGCTGCTGATGTGCTGCGCCTGCTTGGCCACAATATGCCGCCTTTGGATGAAGCCGCCGAATGAGCAGACGCGGCACATATTGGGGCATATTGCTCTTGCTAACGGCGCCTTTGCCCGTATTGCACGCGCAGGAAGATGCGCCCAATATTGCCCCGGTACGCACGCCTGATTTTGAAAACCTTACGCAGCTTTTCAAAGAGAGCTGTTATACTGCGCTTGATGATGTAGAGGCTGTGAGCACCGTTGTTACTGCATCTGGTTTTGGTTTCACCAAACAAGCCGTGCGGATTGGCCGCAAATGGACGGCGGACAATATGGCGCTTACCTATGTGGGTATCGGCAAATTACCCGCAAAGCTGCCTGCACCGCAATGCGCGCTTTCCGCGCAGCTTGCGAGTAAGAACGATCATCTGACGCTGAAATCAGCGCTGTGGCGCAAACTGGGCATTTCCGGCGGGCGTTCCAGTGGCAAGGGCGGAAAGTATAACAGTATTATTGATATAGACGGTGAGGATAACAGCAAAAGGCGGCTTTTCTTTACCAGCCAGAAAGGGCAGAGTAGCCGCATATATATCAAGATAATGCTGGTTAAGCTGAAACAGCAAAATGACATGCAAGAAAGTAATCCATGACTGAAATCCGCACCGACTGGGCTCGCGATCAAATCGCCGAGCTGTTCAATATGTCCTTTACCGAATTGCTGTTTCAGGCAGCAACGGTCCACCGCGAATATCACAAGCCGGATCAAGTCCAGCTTTGTACGCTCCTGTCGATCAAAACCGGTGGTTGCCCCGAGGATTGCGGCTATTGCTCGCAGTCTGTTGAAGCAGACAGCGGTGTAAAAGCCACCAAATTGATGGATGTGCGGCAAATCTTGCAAGGTGCGGCGCAGGCCAAGGATAATGGCAGCCAGCGTTTCTGCATGGGGGCGGCATGGCGTAATCCCAAAGACCGCGATATGCCAGCGATCGTGGAGATTGTGAAAGGCGTGCGTGATATGGGGTTGGAAACTTGCATGACGCTCGGCATGTTAACGCCGAAACAGGCGGATATGCTGGCCGAGGCGGGCCTTGATTACTATAACCATAATATCGACAGCAGCCCCGAATATTACGAAAAGGCAATCTCTACCCGCAAGATGCAGGACCGGCTCGATACGCTGACGCATGTTCGTGATAGCGGCATTAATGTCTGTTCGGGCGGCATTGTCGGTATGGGTGAAACGCGGGAGGACCGCGTTGGATTTATCCATACACTGGCGACATTGCCACAACATCCCGAAAGTGTGCCCGTGAACGCACTCGTACCGGTCAAGGGTACGGTGCTGGGAGATATGCTGGCGGATACACCAATGGCGAAGATTGACGATATCGAATTTGTCCGTACCGTTGCTGCGGCGCGCATCACCATGCCGTTGTCGATGGTACGGCTATCCGCAGGCCGCGAAAGCATGTCAGAGGCCGCACAGGCGCTCTGCTTTATTGCGGGTGCAAACAGCATCTTCACTGGCGATAAACTGCTCACCGCGCCGAATGCGGGCGATGACAGCGATGCGGCACTGTTTGAGAAACTGGGACTTGTGGCGTTACAGGGTGAGGAGCCATTACGGGCGTGTAAAGCCGGTGAGTTGGAGGCGGCTGAATAATGCTTAAAAAAATCCTGATCGCGAATCGCGGCGAAATTGCCTGCCGGGTTATTCGTACGGCGAAGAAAATGGGCATTGCCACTGTGGCGGTCTATTCCGATGCCGATGCGCGCTCTCCGCATGTTGAGATGGCGGATGAGGCGGTGCATATTGGCCCCGCGGCGGCATCTGAATCCTATCTGGTAGCCGACAAGATTATCGCGGCGTGCAAGGAAACTGGCGCGGATGCAGTACATCCAGGTTATGGTTTCCTGTCAGAGCGCGAAAGTTTTGCCAAGCAGCTTGCAGACGAAAACATCACCTTTATCGGTCCACCTCCAAACGCCATTGCGGCTATGGGCGACAAGATCGAGTCCAAGAAACTTGCCGAAAAAGCCGGTGTTAGCGTTGTTCCGGGGCATATTGGCGAAATTGATGATACCGATCATGCCGTGAAAATCGCCACCGAAATCGGCTATCCGGTGATGATGAAGGCGAGCGCGGGTGGTGGCGGCAAGGGGATGCGGCTTGCCTATAGCGAGAAAGACGTGCGCGAGGGATTTGAAGCGACCAAGCGCGAGGGCCTGAGCAGCTTTGGCGATGACCGCGTGTTTATCGAGAAATTTATCGAGCAGCCCCGCCATATTGAAATACAGGTGCTGGGCGATAAACATGGAAACATCGTCTACCTGAACGAGCGCGAATGTTCGATCCAGAGGCGTCACCAGAAGGTCGTTGAGGAAGCCCCATCACCGTTCGTTGATACAAAAATGCGCAAGGCCATGGGCGAGCAGGCCGTGGCATTGGCTGCTGCCGTGGATTATCAAAGCGCGGGGACGGTTGAGCTCATCGTCGGTGCGGACAAAAGCTTTTATTTCCTCGAGATGAACACACGATTGCAGGTGGAACATCCGGTCACTGAGCAGATTACCGGGCTAGATCTGGTTGAACAGATGATCCGTGTGGCGGCAGGCGAGGAACTGGATTTCACGCAAGACGATGTACAGATTAATGGTTGGTCGATTGAAAACCGGGTTTATGCCGAGGACCCGTATCGCGGGTTCCTGCCCTCCACGGGCCGTTTGGTGCGTTATCGCCCACCTGCCATTACTAAGGGCATTCGCGTGGATGATGGTGTGGCCGAGGGCGGCGAAGTGTCGATCCATTACGACCCGATGATTGCCAAGCTTATCACCTATGCGGATACACGCGAAGAAGCGATTGACTTGCAGATCGCCGCGCTTGACCAGTTTGAAATTGATGGCCCTGGCCATAATATCGATTTTCTGTCCGCAATCATGCAGCATCCCAAGTTCCGTTCAGGTGATATCTCAACCGCATTTATTGCCGAGGAGTATCCAGATGGTTTCGGAGGTGCGACGCTTTCAGACGAATTGCTTACCCGGTTTGCAGCAATTGCCGCCTTTATTGCCACTGCGCATGCCGACCGTAATTTGCGGATTGATAATCAGCTTGGCGATCGGCTGCGTCCGCCGTCCGAATGGCGGGTTAAATCAGGTGACACAATGCTTGAAGTGTCGATCAGTGAGGATGCGGTTGTGGTAAATGGCGAGGAAGCGCCGCTTTCGATGGCCTATACACCCGGTGACGCCCTGGCCCTGGCGGAATTTGGTGAAGATGAATTGGCAGTGCGCATTGAACAGATACGTTCCGGTTTCCGCCTGACCGCGCATGGCGCGAGCCATGATCTACAGGTACTGCCCGCCCATATAGCCCGCCATGCGGTGCATATGATTGAAAAAGAGCCACCCGACCTTTCCAAATATCTGCTCTGCCCGATGCCTGGCCTGCTGGTAAAACTGCATGTGGGAGAGGGGGATAAGGTCGAGGCAGGCCAGCCGCTCGCGATTGTCGAGGCAATGAAGATGGAAAATATCCTGCGCGCCGAAAAAGCTGGCACGGTGCAGTCTGTCAGTGTAGCCGAAGGGGAAAGCCTCGCGGTTGATGCGATTATATTGGAGATGGAATGAGCCATCTTGCGCATGACCCGCAATCCCCCGCAGCGAAAGAAATTACGTTCGATGATTTCCTAAAAGTCGATATTCGTATCGGCACGATAATGCGTACCGAAGAATTTCCCGAAGCACGTAAGCCAGCCTATAAAATCTGGATCGACTTTGGCACAGGTATCGGAATACGTAAATCTAGCGTTCAAATAGTTGAAAAATATACGGTAAATAACTTAGTAGGTAAGCAGGTCGCCGCTGTTGTCAACTTTCAGTCGCGCCAGATTGGCCCGTTCATGTCACAGGTACTTACGCTCGGATTTGCTGATGAGGCAGGCGCTGTGACGTTGTTTTCGCCTGACAAATCTGTTCCCAATGGTGCACGGCTTTTTTAAGCATTGCAGGGTGTTGACAGTCAGCCTCTAAAACACTTTTCTACATACTATGGTCTATGCTAGCTCATGCAGTGATACATAAAGACAGAAAGCTGTCAGGGTGAGGGGACATATGAACGAAACAACCGAGGCCGCAGTGGCGCATGAGCCATCTGCAAAAGAAGTCCGCCTGGTGATTGGTGCGTCATCCGCGGGGACAATTTTCGAATGGTATGATTTTTTCATTTACGGCACGCTGTTTTACATTATCGGTCCCACGTTTTTTCCCAGCGGCAATGAAACGCTCGAAATCTTGCTTGTATGGGCGACATTTGCCATCGGTTTCGGCTTCCGTCCGGTAGGCGCGGTCCTGTTTGGGTTTTTGGGTGATAAACTTGGCCGCAAGTATACGTTTCTGGTGACTGTGACCCTTATGGGGATAGCCACTGCAGGGGTAGGGCTGGTACCGAGTTATGCCTCTATCGGCCTTGCCGCGCCCGCCATTGTGATCCTGCTACGTATAATACAGGGTCTGGCGCTGGGCGGTGAATATGGCGGCGCGGCAATATATGTCGCCGAACATGCTCCGCCCGAAAAGCGTGGGTTTTACACCAGTTTCATTCAGGCCAGTGTGGCGGGCGGTTTCGTGCTTAGCATCGCAGTGGTGCTTGCTTGCCGCTTCTTAATTCCTGCAGACGCTTTTGCGGAATGGGGTTGGCGTTTGCCGTTTCTCCTTTCCATCATCCTGCTCGGCATTTCGCTGTGGATGCGGCTTAAACTGTCGGAAAGCCCTGTTTTTCGCGCTATGAAAGCCGCGGGTGAAACTGCGCATAACCCGTTTGTTGAAAGTTTCACTTATCCCGGCAACAAGAAACGCATTTTTGTAGCACTTTTCGGGATTACCGGTGTTCTCACCACAATCTGGTACACTGCCTTTTTCTCCGGCATGAGTTTTCTGCGTGGTCCGATGCATGTTGAGGCTCTGACTGTTGAACTCATCCTGTTCGTCGCCGGGTTTATTGCCATGGGCTTCTACCTTATTATCGGCAAATGGTCGGACCGGGTTGGCCGTAAAAAACCAATTATTATCGGCGCCATATTGACGCTACTGCTCCTTTTTCCAGCTTTTTGGGGTTTGGGCAGCCTTGCCAATCCGGGACTTGCCCAGGCGGCAGAAAACACACCTATAACCGTTGAGGGAACGCAGTGCAGTACAGACCCATTTGCGGAGCTATTCAGCCGTGAACAGACGGACTGTGGGAAGGTACTGGAAACCCTGACGTCATCTGGCGTACCCTATGATGTGAAGCAGAGCGATAGCCTGCGTTTGCGGGCGGGAGATGGAGAAATCACTCTTGACCCGGCCTGGCTAGAGGACAGCAAAGAAAGGCGAGCAGGTATCCATTCTGCACTGGGTGAATATGGTTTTGACTTTTCAAAACAGCAACCAGGCATTGCCAATATTCTTGGCATAATCGCCATATTGCTGGGGTTGGGTATGCTGTCCGCACTGACATATGGTTCGGTTGCCGCGCTTCTTTCGGAGATGTTTCCGCCCAAAATCCGCTACAGTTCGATGTCGATCCCCTATCATATTGGCGCTGGTTATCTGGGCGGTTTCCTGCCGCTTATTGCAGGCGTCATTGTTGCAAGCACAGGAAATATCTACTCTGGTCTGTGGTATACATGGATTGTAGTGGCATTTGGTGTGATTGTGGCATGGTGGGGCCTTCCTGATGGCCCGCCGCGTGATTTTTCTGATGAAGAATAACTGTCCGTCTCCTGCTAGGCTGATACTGGACAGGGACGCATTAGTGTCCAACTGGAAGACGTTGGACCGGATGGGCGGCGCTGCTACGACAGGAGCCGCAGTCAAAGCAGACGGATACGGCCTGGGCGCCGCGGATATTGTCTCTATATTATATGATGCTGGATGCCGGGATTTTTACGTGGCTCATTGGCAAGAGGCTGCCCCTTTGCTGCCTTTTCTTCAGGATGCATCACTTTCGGTTTTGAACGGCCTTATGCCGCAGGATATGACAAATCCGGACCTGCACCACCCCTGTGTCAAACCTGTACTCAACAGCATGGCACAGGTGGAAAAGTGGATCGGGGCAGGGGCCGGCCGCTGTGACGTGATGGTGGATACGGGCATGAACCGCCTTGGCTTGCCCATGAATGAAATTGACAATGTGATGTTAGAACAGCTCGATATTGATGTATGTATGAGCCATCTGGCCTCTGCGGATGAGGATATACCGCAAAATACGGCGCAACTGGATAATTTCAGTATTGCGCGGTCGGCCATTAAGGCACGACGTTACAGCCTAGCCAATAGCGCGGGCATTGCGCTTGGTGAGGATTATCATTTTGATCTGACACGACCCGGTCTGGCCCTTTATGGAGGCATTGCGCGTGCCGAACTGAAAACAGATATTCGACCTGTCGTATCGCTGGAGGCCATTGTGCTGCAGGTTCGTGACCTGAAAGCGGGTGATCAAGTTGGTTATAACGCTAAATTTACCGCAGACAGGACAATGCGGATCGCAACCTGTGCACTGGGCTATGCCGATGGATATTTGCGGGCTTTTGCCGGTAATGGGGAAATGCTGCTGGATGGGCAGAGACTGCCCGTATTAGGCCGTATATCAATGGATCTGATAGCTGTTGATATCAGCAACATAGAAGCTTTGCAGGAAGGCGATATGGTCAAGTGCAGCTATGACCTGCAAAAGAGCGCTGCTGCGACTGGACTGTCACAATATGAACTGCTCACCAATCTGGGTGGGCGCTTTGACAGGGTGTGGCGCTAACTTTCTTATATTCGGCCCCGTGCAAGTTATGGTGCGGGGTATAGATCAATTGGAACTGACCCTGTTGCTGGATTCCTGATACGTGCACAAATAAAAATGGCGGCGGGTTTATACCCCACCGCCATTTTCTAAATGTATAGACGCTTCTTTTAGAAAGCAGCGTTGACGCTCACAAATGCACGGCGACCTACATAGTCATACTGCGATGCGAACACCGGAGCCTGGCCAATTGAACGAACACCAGCAAACACGGTGGACGCCCGTGGCGGCCGTGTGTTGAAAAGGTTCGACATACCTGCCGTAATTGTAAAGCTATCCTGTACCCGCAGCGAAAGAGACGCTGAGTGATAGAATGTCGGTGATAGACGTGTATCTGGGCAGAATTCAGGACCCGGGCGGAAGATTGAGGTACGGCAGAGCGAACCCTGTGTATCCAGAAGATCTTCCTCATCCGATGTGCCGCCGATTACATCAATGCCCCAGAATGCAGATACTGCACCTTTGTTCCAGGTAATGTTGAAGTCGCCAACCCATATAGGTTCACCGTTTTCGCCATTATCATCAATCGGAGTACCATCGAAAAGCTCGATTTTGTCTTCAATCTGCCAAGTCATTTGACCCAGTAGTGACAGGGTACCTAGGTTACCAAGATCCTGTACGATACGGGCTGTAACGTCGATGCCGCGGTTATCCTGACTGTTGATGTTTACGAAAGTATCGCTAACAGCCGTGATGTTGAATTCGTCGGTCGCCCCTGCAGGAGAACGTGTGATCTGGTCACACAATGGTTCATTAGGGAAGAATTCGGAATTGTAACAACCAATGATGATGTTACCTGCGCCAAGTGTGGTGATTTCGTCATCAATGGAGATATCGAAATAATCCACTGCCAGGCTAAATGACAGGCCATCCCAAAGGAAACCGGAAACATCAGGTGTGAAAACGACACTTGCCGTTTTAGCTGTCGATGTTTCAGGGGCAAGAGTGCCGATACCGCCACCGGAAGTGATTGTCGCACTGCCGGTCGCACCTGCGAAGTTGAGACCAATGCCGTCTGCGGCACAGTTGTCAACAATACGCTGGTTGGTGGTTCCGTTATCCAGTTTCGTCTGAAGGTTGGTACAGATGTCAATATCTTGCTGCCCCTGGAAACCGGTCTGGTTCTCGAGGAAGAGTTCAAACAGTGCGGGTGCACGGAATGAAGTACCCCAGCTACCACGAAGACGCAGCCAGTCTGTAACTTCCCAATTAACGCCAGCCTTCCATGTGAAGTCACTGAAGCTGTCTTTGACACCGTCGCGGCGTGTTGCATCCACTGAAGTGTAACGTGCCGCACCTGACAGTGTGAGCTGCTGGATTAAAGGCGTGTTATAGATGAGTGGCACTTCAATTTCGCCGAACACTTCTTTTGATACCGTACGGCCAGCCGTGATACCGGAAGATGTACGACGGTTCGCGTTACCGGCAAGAGTAACCTCACCTGGAACGTCGCGGATTTCGTCGCGGCGAATTTGTGTACCCAATGCAACGCCGACACCGCCTGCAGGCAGATCAAACAGATTGCCGGATACGATGGCTTCACCTGAAGTCTGTTCATACCGCGTGTTACCCGTTTCGTTACTGAACAGGAACGCTCTCTCTTGCGGTGTGAAATCACCACGCAGGACACGAGGGTCCAGGAAGTTGATGTCAATACATGGTGTGTTTGTGACAGGTGTATTCAACCCTACGCAAGAGCGTGTACGGAAATCCTGGGTAAAGATGGCATCATCAAGGATAACATCCTGGTTATATTCACCATCAGAACGGCTGTAGTGACCGTAAATATCCCAGTTCCATCCTGTCAGTGCGCCGCCAAAGTCACCACGGAAGCCTACGACACCGCGGTAATAGTCAATGTTTGTACCGCTGTCAGATTCAACAAGAAACAGGGGACGAAGCAGATAATTACCGCTGAAAGCTGTGTTCAGAGGGTCGCCTGCGTCACCCGGATTACAGTTGAAGTCGGAGCTAGGATCGCAGAAGAAATTTGGTAGTATCGAGCTGCCAGTAAACTGGAACACCGAGCCCTGCTGGAAACCGTCCGTATGTGTTTTACGTTTGTTGTAAAGCAGCTCGGTATAGACTTCGATATCGTCCGTGATGTTAAAGGCAGCATCAACATATGCACTGTAACGTTCAACTTCAGAGAAAACATCAGATGTCTGCTCAAGGGGTTCGAACTGGTTCAGTGCGCCCGTTGAAGGACCATCAAAGTTCAGACCGAAGAAGTTGGCTGGAGCAGTAACACCCGGGAAGCCATTAATTGCAACACCAACCTGGCTCAGGTCTGCGCCGGGTTCTGAATACTGACCGATAAACAACTGACGGCCATTAGGGCCTAGAAGACCGTTTGAAAAGCCAGGGCCCGTAAAGTCGTTGTTTGTAAGAACAAGATTACCAATCGTACCGCCACAGGCAGGCTGACCAGTACGGAAGTCGACGATATCGGCGCGGGTAGTGCCATCGATCCGTGTCAGGAACTCTTCTTCACAAAACAGGAAGTCACGATCATTGCGTTTCAGGCTATTTGCTTTGAAATAGTCAACTGTTGCAAGAATATGACCGCGATCAAATGTTTTACCGTAGGTAGCGTTAACGTTGTAAATTTCACGTGCGCCCTCGGTTGGAACCGATGCAAAGCCATTAAATTCAACGCCATCTGTATTCGTTTTCGTAATGATGTTGACAACACCGGCGATCGCGTCTGACCCGTAAATGGATGAAGCGCCCGTTTTCAGAATTTCTACTGAACGCACGATTGATGAAGGCAGAACGTTAAAGTCGAAAGATGTAACAGCACCGCGGACACCCGCAGGACCGGCACGGCGACCGTTCAAGAGAACAAGTGTACGTTCTGCGCCAAGGCCACGGAGCGATACAGTCTGGGCATCAGCGCCGCCATTGGTGACGAAGTTCGTTGAAATGGAAGAAATGATCTGGGTTGAACCAGCAGCAATAGGTGAGGATTGAATGATCTCCGCAAGTTCATTCTGGCCCTGTTTAGCAGCTAGTGCAGGGTCAATGATCGTGATCGGGTCAGAGCTGTTGAATTCGCTCCTGCGAATACGTGAACCGGTAATGACAATCGCTCCGCCATCGTCAGAGGCAGCAGGCGTTGACACGTCGCTCTGGACATCGTCACGCCGTGCAATGCATGCAGCGCGATCATCGTCGGTTGTGAAGACTTCGCAATCTTCCGGATTGTTGGCGCCGGCTTCCTGTGCGGATGCAGGCTGTGAAATAGCAAGCGCGAGCCCGAAAGCGGACGCTGCGCATAAAAAGCGTGTAGACTTCATCTGAAAATAACTCCCCAAGCAGATTTGATAATTAAAAATCAAAGTCGACATTCATAAAATGTTCAGATGAGTCAATGTCCGATTGGGCCACAAATATGATTTTACATTGAATCATGCCTGTAAATGTCAGTTTGTGGGCGGGTTGTAACTTATTTGTCACACATATGTGCGCTGTGATACGAAACTGTGATGCGACATAAAATTACGCTGAAAAATAATAAGTATTTACACACTAGATGTATACTTATTTTGAACAATGCTAATATTCTGAGTATACGATACGCATGAAACTCTAGTTGGAATTTTTGTCCAACCAGGATTGCATTTCTCTCCTGAGGGTGTTTCTTGCAGTGCTTCCAACCACCATCCCAACATGTCCTGCATCTAATACCATACGATTTTTCATATTCGGAGAACTCGCAATAGGCACAATGGAATCAGTGCGTGATGCGAATTCGAGCACTGGCATGTGAATAGCTTCAGAGGTGATAATCTGCCCTGCAATATGCCATTGGTTCTTACCGGGAATGTTGCGACTGTAAAAATCTTCAAACAATTGCTGGGCAAAGGCAAACGGCAGAGGTTCACCGCCATTTGCCCAATCCTCAATCGATACAAACCTCCGGAGGCTATTGGATTCAGGATCTTTACCGGCAAGGCGGGCATATTTGTTAAAGAGACTACCACCCGACAGTGTCCAGAACCCGCTCTGGATAATTTCCATTGGTACTAGACCGATAGCATCGCATGATGGTTTATTTACGTCCCAAAGCGCGGAAAGATCACGGCGGCGTTGATCGCTATATCCATCGAACTTCCATGGCGGTGCAAGGAGCGTGAGGCTTTTGACCGGTGTCATACAGCTTGCGGCCATGGCCAGTAAGCCTCCCAGGCAATAACCTACGAGATGTATGGGGCGGTTTTGCGATTGCAACAACGGTACGAGATAATCGGTTATATATGTGTCTATGTTTTCATGTGCATGTTCCGGCAGCGTCTTGCCCCAATGGAGCAGTACGGGATCAAAACCTTGCTGTGACAGATAACGCATTAACGATGCATCATTATCAATGTCCAATATATAGGCTGAATTAATTGGCGAGGGCACGAATATGACCATTTCCTGCCCTTCCAGGGAGGGATAAGGGCGCCTTAACTCCACGCGGCCCTGCACGGCGATAAGCGTACCGGGGGAAGGTTGATGGTTGCGCGGGGCATGTTGATAAAGCTCGACGCCTTCTAAAACTCGAGTCATTTTTTCAGGCTCATGCCCCATAGTTTCCCACAGCATTTTCATAAAAAGCGGTAAGGGGCGGGGTCCATGTTGCGGCGCACTATGATTGGATGCTAGGGTCTGTGTAATTTCTTCTGGAGAGCTATGCATGTCCGATTCCCAATCTGCTTCCGATGATGCCATCATCATCAAAAAATACGCCAATCGCAGGCTGTATAATACACAGTCTTCCAGCTATATTACGCTGGACTATCTTGCGAAAATGACACGTGACGGAACGGACTTCAAGGTTGTTGATGCCAAGACCGGCGCTGACATCACTCATAATATCCTGACCCAGATCATCATGGAAGAAGAAAGCAGCGGGCAGCAGATGTTACCGGTCAGTTTCCTCCGCGAACTGATTTCCATGTATGGCAATTCGATGCAATCGATGATCCCGCAATATCTGGAGGCGTCGATGGAATCCTTCCGTGCCAATCAAGAAAAATTTCAAAAAGCAGTTAAAGGGAGCCTCGCTGCCAACCCGTTTACCAAGCTTGCCGAGCAGAACATGGCGATGATGCGCGGTGCGGCAGATGTTTTGATCCCAGGCTCTTCCAAACGGCGCGGTGATAAATCAGAGGATGCCGATAAGCAGGAAATTGCAGATCTCAAAGCACAGCTTGCCGAGATGCAGAAGAAAATGGACGCGCTTACCAAGGATAAATAGGTAGAGCATGAACGCTGCGCCCGAAATGACACCCACACAGAATAGACTGGCGATATATTGTCGAAAAAAAATGCACTGCCAATCACGCGCGAACAGGATTTCGCTGCTTGGTATCAATCCGTCATCACCGAAGCTGACCTTGCCGAAGAATCCGGCGTACGCGGCTGCATGGTCATGCGGCCATGGGGCTATGGCATATGGGAACGTGTGCAACAGCTTTTGGATATACGGATCAAAGAAACGGGGCATGAAAACTGCTATTTCCCGCTCTTCATTCCTCTAAGTTATTTTGCCAAAGAAGCCGAGCATGTGGACGGTTTTGCCAAGGAAATGGCTGTTGTCACGCATCACAGACTGAAATCTGATGGTGGCGATCTGGTCGTTGATCCCGACGCAAAGCTGGAAGAACCACTTGTGGTGCGTCCGACATCGGAAACGGTGATAGGCGCTGCTTTTTCACGCTGGCTGCAAAGCTGGCGCGACCTGCCGATCATGATCAACCAGTGGGCCAATGTGGTGCGCTGGGAAATGCGCACGCGTATGTTTCTGCGCACGAGCGAGTTCCTGTGGCAGGAAGGGCATACAGCGCATGCGACGAAGGAAGAAGCGGTTGAAGAAACGCTCACCATCCTGAAAATGTACCGCGACTTTTCCGAAGAAGTGCTCTGCATGCCGGTTGTTGCGGGTGAAAAGCCTGAAAATGAACGCTTTCCGGGCGCGGATGCCACTTATTCGATTGAAGCGATGATGCAGGATGGCAAGGCGTTACAGGCTGGTACATCGCATTATTTGGGGCAGAATTTCAGTAAGGCGCAAAATATTCGGTATCAGGACCGCGAAGGTGAGTTTCAGCATGCCTATACCACCAGCTGGGGGGTATCAACGCGCCTGATAGGCGGGGTCATCATGACGCATGGTGATGATGATGGTCTACGTGTACCGCCGCAAATTGCACCTTATCAGATTGTGATTGTGCCGATGTTGCGTGACAAGCCCGAAGATGATGCATTGGTTGAATATTGCGCGAGTATAGCAAAAGCTCTGAAGCAGCAGACGGCTTTTGGTGAAAAACTGCGTGTGCAGCTCGACAAGAAACCCGGTAAGGCATCAAATAAACGCTGGTCATGGATTAAAAAGGGCGCGCCGATCATATTGGAAATTGGCGGACGTGATGCCGCGGGTGAACAGGTGACCGTTATCCGGCGCGATGCACTTTATCAGGAAAATGGTAAACTCGACGCCAATGCCATAGGTTGGCAGGATTTTGCCGAAGCCGCACCGCAACTGCTTATGGAAATACAGGATAGGCTGCACCGTGAAGCACGGGAAAGGCTCGAGACGAATATCAATTCGGATATTAAGAGTTTTGATGAATTATCTGAATTCTATAAGAAAGATAAACATGCCGGATGGGTGAAAGTGGCATGGTCGAAACCTACAGGCAACGGGCTTGAGCAGATTATCGATAAGCTCAAATCGCTGAAACTTACCATGCGCAATACACCTGAAGATGGCGGTCAGCCAGATGAACCATGCTTCTTCACAGGTGATACGGCAGCCGAATATATTCTTATTGGTCGTGCATATTAAGTGGCGCGCCCTGTAAAACCGAAGCGCAAGGCGGCCAAGGGAAAAGGGCTTCCCACGGCAAAGCAGGTGATGGAGTTTATCACATCGTCCAGCGAGCCTGCAGGTAAGCGTGAAATTGCCCGCCATTTCGGCTTGAAGGGGCAGCAGAAGATAGCGCTCAAAGCGCTGCTGAAGGATATGGCGGATGAGGGCCTGATTGATAGTAACAAAGGCAGGGCGTTCCATAAAATGGGCGGCATTCCGCGCGTCACGGTGCTGAAGATCATTGAAATTGACGGTAATCAACCCATTGCAGTACCGGATAATTGGCAGGCAGATAATGCTGTACCGCCGCGTCTTCGCGTGATTGAACGTGGCCGCGGCGCGGCTCTGGCTGTGGGCGATCGCATATTGGCACGCACCGAAGAAGCCGGAAATGGCTGGACTGCGCATCCGATGAAAAAGCTTTCTCGTGCATCGGAAGCCTTAATGGGCGTGGTTGAAGAACGTGAGGGCGGAAAATTGTGGCTGGCGCCAGTGGACAAGAAAGTCCGCTACAGCACACCGATCAAAGACCCGGGCGAAGCACAGCCGGGCGATCTGGTGCTGGCTGAAAAATCAGGTAGCCGCGACCGTGTGACGGCCTCTGTGAGCGAAGTTTTGGGCGATCCGCTCGCTCCGCGCTCGTTCAGCCTGATTGCGCTTAACAAATACGATATCCCGATAGAGTTTCCCGGTGCTGTACTGAAAGAAGCGGAAATCTCTGCCAAATTACCGATTGAAGGCGATTACCGCGAAGATCTGCGTGACCTACCGATCATCGCCATCGACCCTGCCGATGCACGCGATCATGATGATGCAATCTGGGCTCAACCCGATGACAGTCCCGATAACCCAGGCGGTTTCCGGGCAGTTATCGCCATTGCTGATGTCAGCTTTTATGTCCGCCCGGGCGGTGAGATTGACCGGTCGGCGCGTAAGCGCGGCAATAGCGTCTATTTCCCCGATCGCGTGGTACCAATGTTGCCTGAAATCCTTTCTGCGGACGTATGTTCGCTGAAACAGGGGCAGGATAGGGCGGCTATGACCTGCCATATCGTCATCAATGCAAAAGGGCAGGTGACGTCATGGCGTTTCAGCCGTGCAATCGTACAGTTATCCGCCAATATTGCCTATGAAGATGCACAGGCGCAATATGACGCGATGGACAGCGCATTTGCGAAAGAAGTGCTGAAACCACTCTGGGACTGCTGGAAATTACTGTTGAAAGCACGCCACGCACGCGATCCGCTTGAATTGGATTTGGCCGAACGCCGAGTTGTTCTTGATGAGGATGGCAATATTGAAAGCGTGGCGGCGCGTGAGCGGCTCGATGCGCACCGGCTTGTCGAAGACTATATGATCGCGGCAAATGTAGCGGCGGCCAAAGCACTGGAAGCAAAGAAAGCTCCGACCGTCTACCGCGTCCATGAAGTACCAAGCCGTGAAAAGTTGATTGCGCTTAAGGATTTTCTGACCAGCCTTGATATCAAATTTGCGCTGGGGCAGGTTGTGCGACCATCCGTTTTCAACCACATTATGGACAAAGTGGATGATGAAGAGAAAAAACCGCTGGTAACACAACAGGTGCTGCGCAGTCAGACACAGGCCTATTACACACCGCGTAACCAAGGGCATTTTGGTCTTGCCTTGGGCAGCTATGCGCATTTCACCAGCCCGATCCGTCGTTATGCCGACCTGTTGGTGCATCGCGCCCTGGTCGATGCTTATAGGCTTGAAGGACCGAAGCCGACGAACAGCGATATTCCGGCTAAATCCGGTCTTAGCGAAGCAGACCGCGGTAACCTTGACGGTATTACCGAACGTATTAGCGGCTTTGAACGCCGGGCGATGAAGGCTGAGTGGGAGACCATTGACCGTTATGTCGCCGCCTATCTCGCCAAAAGCATTGGTGAAATACACACTGTACGTATTACCGGCGTGCAAGATTTCGGCTTTTTTGTAACGGTGGATGATATTGGGGGTGACGGGTTGGTGCCGGCCCGTTCGCTGGGTGATGAATATTTCATATATGACGCCGGTGCACAGACGCTGACCGGGGAGCATAGCCGGGAAAGTTATTATGTCGGCCGCAAACTGGACATGCGTCTGGTTGAAGCCAACCCGATATCAGGTGCACTGAAATTTGAACTTCCCGAAGGTGGTAGCAGCGGCAATAATGGTGGTAACCGTAGGGACCGGCGCGGGCGCGGTGGCAGACCGCCATCCGGCAAACATAAGCGCAGCACCAAAAACAAGGGCAAACATCGCACCGGGAAGCGTGGCCGCCCTGCTAATATAAAGCATAAGGGCCGGTAAAGAATTTGTTTGTCTTTAAACGACTTGGAAAATTCTGACGGTATCATATCTCTACCATGCGGAGGCGAAAGCTTATCAAGGAGATACAATATGTCCCATACACTGCCCGGAACACCTGTTCCTGACCTCAAAATCCCGCTTGTCGGAGGCGGCGCGTTTGATCTGTCACAAAGCAAGCCGGAAAACTTCACGTTACTATTGTTCTATCGCGGATTACATTGCCCGGTCTGCAAAGGTCAATTGCGTGATTTACAGAATAACCTCGATGCTTTGGCAGAGCGCGGCGTAAATGCGGTTGCAATCAGTATGGATAACGAAGAACGAGCCACAAAGGCGCAGCAGGACTGGGGTGTGGACAGGCTCGCCATTGGACATAGCCTGAGCGAAGTGGAGGCGCGTAGTTTTGGGCTGTTCTTGTCAAATGGCATTAATGACAATGAACCCGAGCTATTTTCCGAACCCGGCCTATTTCTTGTACGCCCGGACGGCACTCTCTATTTTGGCAGCATTCAGACCATGCCGTTTACGCGGCCATCGCTGAAAGAACTGATGATGGGCATAGATTATGCGCTGGAGCATGATTATCCGGCGCGCGGTGAAGTTGCAGCCCAATAAAAAGGCGCTGACTTAACTTAGCCGGTCAATATCCTCGTTCTCAAGTGATCCTGGGATAACCATGACGGGGCAGGGGAGAGCGCCTGCCTCGCTTCCGGCAAAATGTGCCACCAATGGCCCTGGCGAACCCGTAGCGGCTGCGCCCAGTACCAGCGCGGACACTTCGTTATGTTCAGCTAGAAACTCTTTTACATTGGAAACAGCGTCGCCCTGCCGGATAGACATGGCGGGGCGTACGCCTGATTCATCGAATAATGTGCCTGCCGCGCTGGCCACCAGTGCTTCTGCTCTGTCTTTGGATTCGGCTTCTATGGTCGCCTGTACACCGCCCCAGGCAAGGAAGTCCTCTTTCGGAATCAGTGCCAGCACATGCACCGCGCCGCCGGTTTTTTGTGCGCGCCGTGATGCGAAACGCAGCGCCTTGCGCGCTTCCGCCGTTTCGTCGACAATCACCAGATAAATACGCATATTATATCCCCATTGCTATGCGAAATGCCCTTAAAATGAAGACTGCGCTATTTTTTGGACCTGTGCAAGCCCATTGCCCCTTGACCCTACGGCGATAAGGGTATCAATAGGGATGAAATACGAATTGCCTTGCAGGAGCACTGTTTTCACATGCCAATTTCACTGAAAATGCCCGCGCTTTCCCCCACCATGGAAGAAGGAACACTGGCCAAGTGGCTGGTCAAGGAGGGCGATGAAGTGTCTTCGGGGGATTTGCTAGCGGAAATCGAGACTGACAAAGCCACGATGGAGTTCGAAGCAGTCGATGAAGGTACGATTGCCAAAATCCTGATAGCCGAAGGTACAGACAATGTGAAGGTCGGCGAGGTTATAGCCGTTATAGCCGAAGAAGGTGAGAGCGCCGAAGATGCCGCAAATGTGGTCGATAGTGACGCCGGTGCAGCATCTGAGCCTGTTACGGCAGAAGAGCCCGCTGCACCTGCAGCCGCGCCAGAACCAACACCGGCTCCAACGCCAGCGCAACCCGCTGCATCGGGAGGCCGCGTCAAGGCCAGCCCATTGGCGCGGCGGATTGCCGGACAAAATGGTGTAGACCTTTCCGGCATCACTGGCACTGGCCCCGGCGGACGGATTATCAAAGCAGATGTTGAAGGCAAAAGTGCAAGCACGCCAGCGCCGAGCGCAGCGGCCGATACATCGGCGCCTGCCGCGACGTCTGCGTTTGAAACCACAATCCCGCACGAGATCGAAAAACTCAGCAATATGCGCAAGACAATTGCGCGCCGCCTGACCGAAGCGAAGCAGACTATTCCGCATATTTACCTGACCGTCGATATCCAGCTGGATGCACTGCTAAAGCTGCGCAGTGAGCTTAATGCTGCACTTGCACCACGCGAGATCAAACTGTCGGTCAATGATATGCTGATCAAAGCACTGGCCATGGCGCTCACACAGACGCCGAAATGCAATGTATCCTTTGCGGGCGATCAGTTGATCAGCTACCAGCGCGCCGATATTTCGGTGGCGGTCAGCATTCCGAATGGCCTGATTACGCCGATTATCGAAGGCGCTGACAGCAAATCACTTTCTGCCATTGCCGTGGAAATGAAGGAGCTTGCGGGCCGCGCCAAGGAAGGCAAGCTGCAACCGCATGAATATCAGGGCGGCACGGCGAGCATTTCCAATATGGGTATGTTCGGCATTAAGCAGTTTGACGCGGTCATCAATCCGCCGCAAGGCATGATCCTGGCAGTCGGCGCAGGCGAGAAGCGTCCGCATGTGATTGATGACAGCCTGCAGATTGCCACCATCATGAGCGCGACCGGCAGCTTCGACCACCGCGCCATCGACGGCGCAGACGGTGCCCAGCTCATGAAAACGCTCAAAGAGCTGGTGGAGAACCCTTTGGGGTTGGTAGCTTAAATATAATAATTTAATAACTTAAGAGGCGTATATGGCTAACTCATACGATCTAATCGTTCTTGGCTCCGGCCCTGGCGGCTATGTGGCCGCAATACGCGCGGCGCAATTGGGCCTTAAAACCGCGATTGTAGAGCGTGAAAATCTGGGCGGGATTTGCCTCAACTGGGGTTGTATTCCGACCAAAGCGCTGCTGCGTTCGGCGGAGATTTTTCATTTTATGCAGCATGCCAGGGATTATGGCCTTGCTGCAGAGAAGATCAGCGCTGATCTGGAAGCTGTCGTCAAACGCTCGCGCGGGGTGGCGAAACAGCTCAACCAGGGTGTCACGCACCTGATGAAAAAGAACAAGATTGCTGTGTATATGGGCGATGGCAAGCTTATGGGTAAAGGCAAACTCTCCGTCACAAAGGACGGTAAGACAGAGGAGCTGACCGCCAAGGATATCATTATCGCCACGGGCGCGCGGGCCCGTGACCTGCCGTTTGCGCCTGCCGATGGCAAGCGTATCTGGACATACCGCACAGCCATGACACCGCCGGAAATGCCCAAAAAGCTGCTGGTCATTGGCTCCGGCGCGATCGGTATCGAGTTTGCGAGCTTTTATAATGACATGGGCTGCGATGTAACCGTGGTTGAAATGATGGACCGGATTGTGCCCGTTGAGGATGCCGAAGTGTCCGCTTTCCTTGAAAAGTCACTCAAAAAGCAAGGCATGACCATCCATATTTCTGCAGGTCTTGAGAAGCTGGAAAATACCGGTAAAGGCGTAAAAGCCGCGATCAAGGGCAAGGATGGCAAGGCCACATCTACCGAATTCACCCATGCCATTGTCGCTATCGGCATTGTCCCCAATACCGAAGATATCGGGTTGGAAGCACTCGGCATCAAAACCGATCGCGGGCATATTGTTACCAATGGCATGTGCCAGACGAGTGCCGCGAATATCTATGCGATTGGCGATGTGACGCAGCCACCATGGCTGGCGCACAAGGCAAGCCATGAGGGCGTGATTGCAGTCGAAGCGATCGCCGGCGGCCATCCGCACGAGATGGACCCTCTCAATATCCCGGGCTGTACCTATTGCCACCCGCAAATCGCCTCTGTCGGCCTTACGGAGGCCAAAGCGAAAGAAGCGGGCTATGAGCTGAAAGTCGGCAATTTCCCCTTCATTGGCAATGGCAAGGCGATTGCACTTGGCGAAGCGGAAGGCTTCATCAAGACCGTATTTGACGCTAAGACTGGCGAACTGCTTGGCGCGCATATGATCGGCGCCGAAGTCACCGAACTGATCCAGGGCTACACTGTTGGCAAAACGCTGGAAACAACTGAGGAAGAACTCGGCAACACCGTCTTCCCGCATCCGACATTAAGCGAAATGATGCACGAAAGCGTACTCAGCGCTTACGGGAAGGCATTACATATCTAAAAAGAAGGAGGCGATATGGCCAAAGGCACACATGATTTTACGCCGAATGATCGTAACCAGTCGGTATTAATCAATGTAAATGGTGATATTGTTCCGCGCGCGGACGCCGTGGTGTCTGTGTTCGACAGTGGATTCATGCTGGGCGACGGTGTGTGGGAAGGGCTGCGCGTCCATAAGGGCCGCATTGCGTTTCTGGACGCGCATATGGACCGTTTGTGGGAAGGCGCCAAAGCCATCGACATGGATGTCGGCATATCGTGCGCGACGATGGTGAAGCGGCTATACGATACGCTGACCGCCAATGGTATGGATGGCGATACAGATGGCGTGCACATCCGCTTGATGGTGACGCGCGGCATCCGCTCGACACCCTATCAGGACCCGCGTGTGGTGATATCGGACGCGACTATTGTCATCATTCCGGAATATAAAGACCCGCTACCCGTCATGATTGAAAGTGGGGTGACGTTGTTCACCGTGCATGTGCGCCGCGGTGACCCCGCAGTACAGGACCCGAAGCTTAACAGCCATTCCAAGCTCAACTGTATCACTGCCTGTATTCAGGCGGCAAAGGCAGGCGCGAACGAGGCGTTGATGCTCGACCCACAGGGTTTTGTCGCGACCTGCAACAGTACGCATTTCTTTATAGTCCGTAAGGGCGAAGTATGGACCTCGACAGGGGATTATTGCCTTGGCGGGATTACGCGGCGCAATGTCATCGAAATCTGCCGTGAAAATGACATTCCAGTGTTTGAGAAGAACTTCTCCCTGACCGATGTCTATGGCGCGGATGAAGCCTTTATCACCGGCACGTTTGCAGGCGTTGTACCCGCAACTGAAGTTGATGGCAGGGTGCTGACTAAGGGCAGGGGGCCGATGGTGGAACGCCTGCAGGAACTGTACAAGGCGCGGATCGAAAAAGACATCGCATCATGACACAACAGGGCATGACACAAAAAACAGTCCGCATTGCCATGTGGTCAGGGCCGCGCAATATCTCAACCGCAATGATGCGCAGTTTTGGTGCGCGTAAGGATACCTGTGTCAGCGATGAACCATTTTATGGTGCATACCTGAAGCAGACTGGCATCAAACAACCCATGTTCCGCGAAATTATTGAGGATATGGATTGCAACTGGCAAACAGTGCATGCCGCCATGAATGGCGCTTTGCCTGAAGGCGGCAAGTCTATATGGTATCAAAAACACATGCCATTTCAAATGACAGGTCCGTACTCGATCCTTGATTTTCCCAAGCATCGGCACGCTTTCCTGATCCGTGATCCAGCCTATGTCATTGCCAGCTATGCCGCCAAACGGATTGAGGTCAGTGCATCCGATCTAGGCTATGAAAAGCAGTGGGATTATGTCCAATATTGCTGTGACAGGGATGGCGAAGTTCCGGCTATTTTTGATTCAGTTGATATACTTGCAGAGCCCGAAGCAATGCTGTGCCTGCTATGCCAGAAACTGGGTATTCCATGGGATTCAGCCATGCTGAACTGGAAAGCTGGATATCGCGATACGGACGGTATCTGGGCAAGTCACTGGTATAACCAGGTTATCGAGACAACTGGCTTTTCCCCTGGCGTGAGCAAGCCGCCAGTGCTGGATAGCGCGCAGCAGAAGATCAATGCTGAATGCCAACCTTTCTATGAAAAAATGGCGCTTTTGAAAATGGCAGCGGCAGCTTGATCGGTTAGTCTTGGCAAATTGTGAAATTGCCGATAATGTGGTAACATCTCTCAGGATATAGTTTGTCTGGGGAACTTATGATGCACGTGTCACTGGTTTTGGCTCTTTTACTGACGTTTGTGCAGGGTGATACGTTTGATAAGGCACGCAAAGCCTATTCGAACTGCATAATTGACGCCATGCATGCGCAGCTGGAAAGCGAAGGCACCAAGGAAGTGTTTCAGACAGAAGCGAATGCGAAATGTACTGCACAACGCGCGAAATATCGCGAGGCGATCATCACGGAAGAGCTGAAATATGGAGCAAGCCGCAAGGAAGCTGAGGAATATGCGGACGAAGAAGCCGAAGGTTTGCTTGCTGGCTGGGTGGATGGGTTCAATGACTATAAAGCCACGAATACGCGACCCACGAAAGAAAGGTAGTACCGCCTTCGGCGAGTTTAAGCGTTTCGGTTAACAGGCGGCCTTTTGGTGCCTTCCATTCACATATTGAATGATATGATCGAAAACGGCCGGGTGCAGTGGGGCTATGAACATGGCTCCATAACGGTCGCCTTCAATCCATTTGATCTCTGCTTCCAGCGCTTCAAGCCCCGGGATCCTGAGATTAACTCGTGTACCGAGATTGAACTTGAACGGATGTTCCACCCGGAAACCGAGCTGTGAAATATCAGTCAGACGTGTCTTGTAATAGGAATATCCGAACTGCCTGATTTCCGCAGAAATCTCGACATCCGCACGGATCGCTGCCCGGCGGCTGGTAAATGGATCATCTTTTCGTCTGTCAATATGCAGCATTACGTGGTTCGTCCTGGAAATCTGGTCAGATTGATCTATGCTACAAAGACCCTAAAAAACTGTTACGCAATATCGATTTTTTATATTTTAATGTAAATATTGATAAATGGATTTATATATCCATACTGAAATGATTTCATATAAAATAAGTTCAGTTGAACATTTAGATTTTTTATATAATATATTGTAGAGTTCTCGTTTTTTCAAAAATTAACATGACGTCTATTTTATACAATCATTTCATAAAATTTACATTTATACACTTGTAAATAGAAGATTGGTATCAATTAAAAATATTATAATAATACATTGAAGAACCAACATCGGATCGCCGGTCGCATTTAGAGTTAATTTGGATTGCGGGCGATTTGAACATGCATTTATCTGACATATTGAAAATACGTTCCCAACCTGGAGCAGGTATTTCCATTGGTTTGACCAGAAAATGCCCTCTGAGCTGTGCTCATTGCTCTACAAATTCATCACTGCAAAGCGAAGAATATCCGGAAGACAGGTTCGTCCGTTTCGTTGGTACATTTTCTCCGCAGCACCACCCAGAAATCATGGCCCTTTCAGGCGGAGAAGCCCTTCTTCGGCCAAAACTGATAATGAAACTGGCAAAGATGGCGCGCAGGGCAGGAACAAGCAGCTCTGTATTGTCTGGACTGTTCTTTGCCAGACATCCAACAATACCCGCTAATATTGAACGTGCCATTCGTAGTGTTGATCACTTCTCCGTAAGTACGGACGCTTATCATGAGCAGGAAATCCATAGAGACCTGGTTTTGAAAACACTTGATACGGTGTTGTCTTATGGAACTGATGTCAGCGTACATCTGGTTGGAGCAAATGAAGATGATCCGTTCATTGCGGACGCTACTGCCGATATACAGCAACGTTTTGGGGATGACGTCCCCATTTTAGTCAACCTTCTGGAACCTTTTGGTAGGGCAAGGAAATGGTTTTCCAAAGCCGTACCAGAGGAGCAGGAGCAGATTAAGGCAAGCCCCTGCCATATGGCTGCATGGCCTGTCATGTCTTATGACGGTACAATCGTGGCTTGCGGTAACGATGATGTGATAGAAAAACTTCCTGATCACCTTGTTCTTGGTCATGCGATGACAGACAGCTGGCAAACAATTAGTGAAAGAAGCGCTTCATCATGCACATTACGTGCAATCCGGCTTTATGGACCGGAATTTACGGTGAACCGGTTTTCGAGCCAAAAACCTGACTGTACAGGATATTGTGACACTTGCATCAACATGCAGCCAACCCGCGACTTTGGCAAAAACCTGAATAAGCACATGACATCTCCTTCGATCCGTCTTCTGGAGGACACTGTGGCCGTCTTGCGTCTAGAGGCAGGTGCGGAGGCATTTGCTCGTTCAGAGGGTACAGCCAAATTTTCTGACCTGGTTTCATTGGGAAGGGATGGCTAATGCTTATAGAAAAAAATATTCATGGCAGGGCGATTCTCACCCATAGGGAACTCGAGGAAATCCGTCATACGGCAGACCGTTCGATGTTACTGTTCATTACCGACCGGTGTCCAGTCGGCTGTGCACATTGTTCAGTAGATTCGCGCATTGACAGCCCCAAAATCACTGACTTTGACCTGTTTGAGAGAATTGTCAGCTGGATAGCCAAAAAAGAACGCCTTGAGGTTGTGGCGATTTCAGGAGGAGAACCGTTTGTCGAGAAAAGGGCTTTGTTGCATGCCAGTGCCAGATTTCGTGACGCGAACAAGAAAATCGTTGTATTCACAAGTGGGGTATGGGCCAGTGCAAAACGTATTCCAGACTGGATAGACACAGTGTTGGGACGGGTGGATACAGTCTATCTAAGTACTGACGCATTCCATCAGGATGCAGTAGATGAAACAGCCTTTGCCCAAGCCGCTCAAACTGTGGTCAGTTCAAATTGCTGGTTAATAATTCAGGCACTGGATCAAGGCGAAGGAGAACAAAAAGCGGTTACATTGCTGCAGCGTGCTTTGGGGAATGATTACCGGCGCTTTGCTGAAATCAACATTACAAGGCCGCTGGACAATGGTCGCGGTGCAAATGTCTTTCACGTACCAAAAAGGCTTTCTCCGGAAGATATAGCGCCATGTCACCTGATACGAAATCCAATGATCAGATATGATGGTCGTGTTTCGGCCTGTTGTAACGAAGATGTCATCATGGGGTTGGGCCCTGACCAATTGCGGTGCAGTGGCAATGAAGACGTGCAATTTGATCAAGCCATTGCTGATTTCAACTCAAATCCGATGTTAAATGTCGTTGGTGGTATCGGTCTTGGTCTACTAACCCAACACCCTGCTTTTTCGGCACTTACGGATGGACGGATAGCGTCAACCTGCGATTTATGCTGGAAGGCCCTAGATATGTCGAAAACGGTATCGCGTGATGATCCGTTGCTCAACATCCTTGCAGCCTTGCCTGGAAAAGGGGAGGGACAATGAAGATGCAAAGCAGGACAAACCGCATTTGCAGCAAGCTGGATGTTGTTGCCCCATATATGTTTCAGCAGGCCAGTAAGATTTGGGAACATCCGGATTTTACAGCTGTCTATCTAGGCTATCTGGAAAAAATGCATTCTGTCGTCCGGTCCGCAGTATCTCTTATGGATTGCGCTATAGATAAGGCTCGGCAAAATTATGAAACCAACCATGCAATTGAATTATTTATAGAATATCTACTGCATCACCGCGAAGAAGAAAGAGGACATGATGTCTGGATTCTTGAAGATTACCATGTGGCAGGCGGTGACCCTGAGAACCTGAAATCCAAAATTCCCTCGGTGGAAGCGGCACATCTTGTTGGAGCCCAGTATTATTGGATCAATCACGCCCACCCCTTCTCAATCCTCGGGCACATGATGGCGCTTGAAGGATATCATCCTCCGCTCGGCTTTGCTCAGGGTCTGAGTGATAAATCTGGTCTGCCGATAGAAGCTTTTCGCGCCATCAAGCGGCATGAAAAACTGGATATTGCGCATAAACGGGAATTGTTCGAATTTATCGATAACCTCGAACTTACAGATAACCATGAAAAACTAATTACCATGAGCGGACTGCATACAATGCGCTGTGCTGCCGAACTGCTGGCAACGGTATCTCCGATCTCATGTGGGTCGCATAGCCAGGAAAGTTTCGAAAAGGGTATGCAATCAACATGATCCGGCACCCAAATGCCGGTAACATACAGGAGATGAAAAATGGGAAAATCAGCATCAATCAAGAAGGTTGATATGAGCGCGGCAAGGGAGCTGCGCATCAAAAGCGCCATACCGCAATTTGCGGTGTTGAGCGAAGAGCTCAGGGATCAGGCCTCTCGGCTTGATGCCGATGAGCTGGCAGTCCTGGGCGAGATCAAGAACAAGCTCAATGAAGGGCTGAGTGCCGATCTTGCAGCTAAGGCTGATACTGTTGGCGGTTTCGTCTGGTAAAGACGATAGGTAAGCTTGGCCGGTATTTTTTTCCGCATATCCTTTTCGGAAAACCGGTCAGGCTGACCACCTTTCAGGCAAAAGGCATTGCGCCATAATCCGAGGCGGCAAAGTCCATTGTCGATTTACGAAAAGATTTGCTGGCGGACAGGGTGGGATTCGAACCCACGGTACGCTTGCACGCACGCCGGTTTTCAAGACCGGTGCATTCAACCACTCTGCCACCTGTCCCGCTCAGCGATGCGCTTCTAGCGTTATGTGAAGGTGCATGCCAAGCTAAAAATACACATGAGGCTGCTTAAAATCCGTGAGGCGGCGAAATATGCACAGATTTTGCGATATAAAGTTGTGATTTAGCGCTGACCGGGATTCCCCATTGCGGTGAAATGTGCCAAAACATATTGCATGACAAAGAAAAGATTCCCCCGCCTTCGCGCTGCATCGCTTATTGCAACCCTTTTGATGACAGGTTCCGCCTTCACTGGATCGGGCGCTTCTGCGCAAAGCAGTACATACACACCAACCGCCCAACTGACCGAACAGGGTTTTCAGCGCTATCTGCGCGAACTCGCCGCACAGGCCCGCCGTGAAGGTGTGAGCGAACGCGCGATTAATTCCGTCATGCCCTCACTGACCTATAACCCGCGTGTAGTCGCGCTGGACCGCAAACAGCCCGGTGGCTCGCGCAACTCACCGATTCCGCCATTTGAGCCCTATAAGCGCCGGCATGTCGATGCGGCACGCATCAGGGGCGGACGCCGCACCTATCAGGCGAACCTGTCAACATTGGGCCGCATACGCCGTGAAACAGGTGTGCCAGGCTCAGTTATTACAGCGATCTGGGGGCATGAGACGAATTATGGCAGCTATACCGGTAATTTTGACCTGCCGCGTTCGCTCGCCAGCCTGGCCTATGAAGGTCGACGCCGTGAGTTGTTCTCGGGTGAATTTGTCGCCACGCTGAAGATGATTGACCGGGGCGTTCCACGCTCGCGGCTTAAAGGCAGTTGGGCCGGCGCGTTTGGCAATCCGCAATTCCTCCCGTCCGTGTACCTGCGCCTTGCGAAAGATGGCGATGGCGATGGCGTTGCCAATATCTGGTCGAGCAATCCTGACACGCTAGCCTCGATCGCCAATTATTTCGTAAACGCGGGGTGGCGTCCCGGTGTGCCATGGGGTGTGGCGGTGCGAGTGCCAGCATCATTCAATGCGAATGCCGTACGCAACCGTACGGTCAGCCCGCGGTGTCCGCGTGTGCATGCACGGCACAGCGAGTGGAAATCAATGCGTGAATGGCGCGCGCTCGGCGTGGTGCCCATTGGCCGCCGCGCAGATGATGATGTATTAGCGACACTGCTGGAGCCGGATGGCCGCGGCAAGACGGCCTATCTGCTGACCAGCAATTACCGCGTCATTCTCGATTATAATTGCTCCAATTTCTATGCGCTGTCTGTCGGGTTGCTCGCGGACGAAATCCGGCGGTAATATATTGCATTTGTGATCGCGTGCGGGCTACATGATGGCACATATGCCGCGCTCGGCATTACGCACGACATCCACTGCTTTTCAGGAATATCAGGAAACGAATGAAACACACTGTATTTGCATCATTAATTGCATTTTCCCTCTCTACATCGTCATTGGCACAGGCACCGACCTATAAAACCGATGCACCGATTGCCTATATGACGGACCTGTCATCAGGCGCTGTGCTGTTCGCGAAAGACGCGGACCGGCAGATACCGCCCGCGTCGATGGCGAAAATCATGACGGTTTATGTCGCGTTCGACATGATCAAAAAGGGCGAGCTCAAACTGGATCAGAAATTTACTGTCCAACCTGACACGTGGAAAAAATGGAATAACCAGGGTTCTTCCATGTTCCTGCCTGTGGGTGATGAGGTGAGTGTCAGCGACCTACTGCACGGTATTGTAACGCTGTCGGGGAATGATTCCTGCGTGGTGCTGGCTGAAGGCATTGCAGGTACCGAGGATGCTTTTGTGCAGTTGATGAACCGCAAGGCCAAGGAAATTGGCATGAAGAATAGCCGGTTTGGTAACAGCAATGGCTGGCCGGATGAAGGGCAGACCGTTGTGACTGCCCGCGATCTTGGCATTCTCAGCCGCGCGACAATCTATAATTTCCCGAAATTGTATGATGAATTTTATGCGCTTGAAGAATTTGTATGGAACAATATCAAGCAATCCAATCGCAATCCCCTGCTTGGCAAGGTGCGTGGCGCGGATGGGCTTAAAACCGGGCATACTGAGGAAGCAGGCTATGGCTTTGCGGGGTCGGCCGAGCAGTCTGGCCGCCGCTTGGTGATGGTTGTGGCTGGGCTTGACAGCTATAATGGCCGTATTACGGAATCGGTAAAATTCATGAACTGGGGTTTTGCCAACTGGAAAAGCAAACCGCTGTTCAAGAAAGGCACTATTGTTGCCGAGGCACCCGTGCAACTGGGCAGTTCGCGTTATGTGGATCTTGTCGCGCCGCGTGACATGGCGCTGGCGCTCCCGCGTATTGCCGATGATGAAAAAATCAGCTTTAGCGTAGTCTATAACGGCCCAATCAAAGCCCCGTTCGAGGCAGGTGATGAAATCGCGCACTTGAAGATATCATCGCCTGATATGGACACGCAGATGATACCGCTGGCGGCAGCGGAAACAGTGGAGGAATCCGGGTTTTTCGGGCGGATCTGGTCTGGGTTCATGTCAATATTCAGCTGATAACGGCGGATTTGCCGCCCGTACAAATCATATGGCGGCTGATATAGGGGATTGTAAACAGGCATTGTGAGCGGACAGTTTATCTCGATTGAAGGCGGTGAGGGTGCGGGCAAATCCACACAGATTCGCCTACTCGCTGAATGGCTGGAAAGCCGGGGCATCGAAACCGTCACAACGCGTGAACCTGGCGGTACTCCGGGTGCCGAGGCTATTCGCGAATTGCTGATGTCTGGCAGTGCGGATCGCTGGAACAGCCGCGCTGAAGCATTGCTGTTCGCTGCGGCGCGTGCAGATCATGTTGATAAGCTTATCAAACCCGCCCTGGTTGCGGGAAAATGGGTGTTATGCGACCGATTTGTTGACAGCAGCCGCGCTTATCAAAGCGGCGGTAGCGGGCTGGCTGATGCGGATATCATGGCATTGCACGCCATTGGCAGCGAAGGACTGCTCCCTGATATGACACTTGTGCTCGAACTGCCGCTTGCAGAGGCCAGTGCCCGGGCCGCCGCGCGCGATGGTGCAGCAACAGACCGTTTCGGAGCGCGGAACGCCACGTTTCATGAAAATGTTGCAGCTGCTTTTCGCGGTTATGCGCAGCAGGACAACAACCGTTTTCGCATAATCGATGCAGCAGGCGATGTTGAAACAGTCCATATGCATATTGTGCAGGCTGTCGGGGCATTGCTGTCATGACGTCACTTTACGGACATGATGCTCAGCAACAGGCGGTCTTGCGCGGTTTTTCGAGTGGCAAGATGCACCATGCATGGCTGCTGACCGGCGCGAAAGGCGTCGGTAAGGCGAGCTTTGCGTGGACCGCGGCGCAGCATATCCTATCACGTGAACCTGCATTTCAGTCGGATATTTTTGTTCCAGATCTGCAAAGGGCGGGGGGACAAATGCTGGCCGCGCATAACCACCCCGATTGTCATTACCTGGCGCGTGAGCCAAAAGATGACAAGGAGCGCCGCAATAAGGAAAATGGCAAGCCTTATGAACGCCGCCGCAATATCCCGATCGACCAGGTGCGCGCCATGCAGCAGAGATTGACCACACGGCCCAGCCTAGGGATACGCCGCATCATCATTATCGATTCCGCCGATAATCTGGAGCGTGGTGCGGCCAATGCGCTGCTCAAAAGCCTGGAAGAGCCACCGGAAAACACCTGTTTTTTCCTTATTTCACATAATCCGGGTAAATTGCTGCCCACTATCCGCTCGCGCTGCATGACGCTTTCCTTTCACGGTCTGAATGATGAAACGATGCGCCGTGTTCTGCTTGCACAGGATGAAAGCCTGACATCGCAGCAACTGGAATCGCTGTCACAGATCGGGCATGGCTCACCGGGCTATGCGCTCAAATTTCTGGAACTGGGTATGGAGGAAATCCATACATTGATGCGCAAAATTACAGAAACCGGCGACCGTGACCAGAAACTACGCCTGCATCTTGCCAAATTGCTGAGCGTCAAGGCTGCGAAGGAAAAGCTACAGGCCTTTATTGAATATGCTCCCGTTTTTGCTGCGCGTATCAGCCGTCAGCGCCAGGGTAGGGCGCTATCGCAGGCCATTGTCGCGTGGGAAGAACTGGTCTCGCTCGCTGAAAAAGCGCCGACATATAATTTCACGTCCGATGCGCTGGTTTATCAAATTGGCGGCTTGCTGGCACGGCTCGCACCGCCTAGAGAAGCGGCAGCATGAAATTATAAGGCAACATATGTCCGAACCCTATTACATCACTACCGCGATCAGTTACCCCAATGGCCGCCCGCATATCGGTCATGCCTATGAAGCCATTGCGGCGGACGTGATCGCGCGTTTCCACCGGCAGATGGGGCGCGATGTGCGTTTTCAGACAGGGACTGACGAACACGGCCTGAAAATGGCGCAAAAAGCGCGGGAACTGGGCCAGACCCCGCGTGAACTTTCCGACGAAATGTCGTCCTATTTCATGCAGATGTGCGAGAAGTTGAACATCTCTCATGACCGGTTTATCCGCACGGTAGAAGATGAACATCATAAAGCGAGCCAGGCTATCTGGAAGGCTATGGAGGCGAATGGCGATTTGTATCTGGATCGTTATGAAGGTTGGTATTCGGTGCGTGATGAAGCCTATTATGATGAAAAGGAACTGATTGAGGGCGAGGGCAATGAGAAGCTGTCGCCGCAAGGGACGCCTGTAGAATGGACGGCAGAAGAAACATGGTTTTTCCGCCTGTCCAAATATCAGGAACCGCTCCTGAAACTCTATAATGAAAAACCCAATTTTTTGCGCCCTGATAGCCGCCGCAATGAAATTATGCGCTTTGTCGAGGGCGGCCTGAATGATCTCAGTGTTTCACGCACCAGCTTTGACTGGGGCGTAAAAGTGCCAGGCAGTGACGGTCACGTTATGTATGTGTGGGTCGATGCGCTGACCAATTACCTGACGGGTTTGGGATATCCCGAAAAAACAAAAAATTATAACAAGTTCTGGCCAGCAGACCTGCACCTGATTGGCAAGGATATCGTGCGTTTCCACAGTGTGTACTGGCCCGCATTCCTGATGAGTGCCGGTATTGACTTGCCGAAACAGGTGTTCGGTCATGGCTTCCTGCTCAATAAGGGTGAGAAAATGTCAAAATCGGTCGGCAATGTCGTTGACCCGGTCGCACTGGCCTATGCTTTTGGTGTGGACCAGATTCGCTATTTCCTGATGCGTGAAGTGAATTTCGGCAGCGATGGCAGCTATTCCGCCAAAGCGATTGTGACCAAGACTAATGCCGATCTCGCCAACAGTTTCGGCAATTTGGTGCAACGTACATTATCCATGATTTTCAAGAATCTGGATGGTGCTATTTCCGCTGACTGGAAAGAAGGTGATGCGGATAAAGCGCTTTACGAAACCGTATCATCTGCATGTGGCACAGCGTTTCAGCACGCATTTACCGATCTTGATTTCTCCAAAGCGCTGGATGGCTGGGTGCAGGCAGTATTCGCCTGCAATCAATATGTGGATGAGCAGGCGCCATGGAAACTTAAAAAAGAAGATCCTGAACGGATGCGTGCAGTGCTGAACAACCTTTTCCGCTGTATCCGTGTGCTCGCCATTGCAGTGCAGCCGGTCATACCGAATTCCGCCGGCAAACTGCTCGATCAAATGGGCGTGGCCGCTGATGCGCGCAGTTTCGCAGATGTGCAAGATAGTGACTGGTTGCAGCAGCTTGCAGATAATGGCTTTACACTTGAAAAACCCGCGCCTCTCTTCCCACGCCTTGAAATGCCGGAAGGAGAAGAAAAAGCATGATGTTGGTCGATTCCCACTGTCATCTTAATTATGAGGGACTTGCCGAACGACAGGCAGAAGTGCTGGAAAACGCGCGTAGCCGCGGCGTGACGGCCATGCTTAATATCTCGACACGCGAAAGCGAATGGGATGATATTGTCAGCACGGCCGAGCGGGAAAGCGATGTCTGGGCTTCTATTGGCATCCACCCGCATGAGGCCGATGCGCATCCCGATATAGATACAGCCAAATTGCTGGCACGTGCAGACCATCCGCGTGTGATAGGCATTGGCGAGACTGGCCTTGACTATTATTACGACCATAGCGATCGCACGCGGCAGCAAACGAGTTTTCGCGCGCATATTGCCGCTGCGCGCGAGACTGGCCTGCCGTTGATCGTGCACACACGTGATGCGGAGGAAGATACGGCTGCTATACTGGCCGATGAAATGGAGAAGGGGGCTTTTCCGGCGCTTATCCACTGTTTTACTGCCAGCGCAGGTTTTGCCGCCAAAGTGCTCGATATGGGACTCTATGTCTCGATCAGCGGTATTGTGACATTCAAAAATGCCCGCGAGTTGCAGGATGTGACGAAAGATTTGCCAGTTGACAGATTACTGGTCGAAACCGACGCGCCTTTCCTTGCGCCCGTACCACACCGAGGAAAGACCGGTGAGCCTGCATTTGTTGCGGATACAGCGCAATTCCTGGCCAAATTACGCGGTGAGGAATATATGCAGTTTTGTGAGGTAACATCCTCGAACTTTTATACATTATTTAGTAAAGCCGCACCGTGAAGCTAACCATCCTTGGCTGTGGTACATCGGCGGGCGTGCCGCGTGTCGGCCATGATTGGGGAGATTGCAATCCGGGAGAACCGCGCAATCGCCGCAGCCGTGTGTCGATTGTGGTGGAAAATCGAGCAGGGCAGCGCATATTGGTCGATACATCGCCCGATTTGCGCATGCAGCTGCTCGACAATCAGGTTGATACCGTCGATGCCGTGTTGTGGACGCATGATCATGCTGATCACTGCCATGGCATTGATGATCTACGCGCTATTTTCCACCGGCGCCGCGTTCCCTTGCCGGGATATGGCCGTGGTTATACTATGCGCAACCTGAAATCACGATTTTCCTATATATTTAAAGGTAATAAAGGTTATCCCTCGATTATTGAACCACATATACTGCGGCGTGAAGAGGTAATATGTGATATCCGTGTAAGAACTGTGGATCAGCCACATGGTCCGGTGTCTTCCACCGGTTATCGCTTTGAATCTGACAACTCTTCCATTGTCTATGCAACCGATTTTAGCAAAATCAGCGATGATATGGTGGCACTTTATATGGATTGTGACATATTGATTGCCGATTGCTTGCGTAAAGAACCACATCCGACGCATGCGCATCTGGATATGGCGCTGGAATTGGGCAAGCAATGCAATGCCCGCAGAACAATATTGACGCATATGGATAAAAGTATGGATTATAAACGTTTGCAAAATGAACTTGCGGACGGAACTGAACCAGCATTTGATGGCATGCAGGTGGAGCTCTGATGGGCGGTGACAATTATTCACTGGTCTTTAATGCGATTCTGCTGGTGGGCGTTATCGCCATGTTTTTCACATTCCGTGTGTCAGCCAAAGATACAGTGAAGATGATTGCTGCGTGGATTGGTATATTCGCGCTGGCTTTGCTTGTATTTAGCTTTCGTGGTGAATTTCTAACTGTGTGGGACCGGGTCAAGACCGAAACGATAGGTCATGACCGGCAGGATGTAGTTGGTAAAGCATTGGTGCTCCGTCAATCTGAGGGTGGCCATTTCTATGTCACGGGTAAGGTAAATGGTCAGGAGACACTCTTCATGGTTGATAGTGGCGCGACACAGACGGCCTTTTCGCGCACTGAAGCTGAGAGGCTCGGCCTCGATATAGACACGATGTTTGCCATACCGATCAGCACGGCCAATGGTGAAAGTTCAGCCTGGCGGGCACGAATTGATAAGCTAGAGCTTGAAACACTTGTCACGAACGATCATGCCGTGTTGGTGGTTGATACTATGATGGATGAAAACCTGCTAGGCATGAATTTCCTATCACGTCTGGAAAGCTGGCGCGTCGAAGGCGACAGAATGATATTGGTACCCAAAGGTACCAGTGAAACAAGAAGCGATATGACAAAATGATTACCGCTGGTTGTGTATCCTGCAGAAGATTAGTGGCAGGAACAATCCGTATAAATCCCCATATCAACCTTAATATAATTTAACATAATATATATTATCGGACTTAAATATATATAGAGGCTACTGCTACTTTGATTGATCCCCTCGTAAAGATAATGGCGCAATTGCGTGATCCAGAAAATGGCTGTCCTTGGGACATAGAACAGGATTTCAAGTCCATTGCGCCATATACTGTTGAAGAAGCCTACGAAGTATCAGATGCGATTGATCGCGGTGATATGGATGATTTGAAGGACGAGCTTGGTGATCTCCTGCTACAGGTCGTCTTTCATAGCCAGATGGCCAAAGAAGCTGGTTTCTTTACAATTGATGATGTGGCTTCGGCTATTTGCGACAAGATGACCCGACGCCATCCGCATATTTTTGCCGACACAGCTGCTGAAAATTGGGATTGGGAAAAGCTGAAAGAAGAGGAGCGCAATGATTCAGGGCAATCAAGCGCGATGGACGGTGTAGCACATACCCTCCCCGCTTTGATGCGGGCGCAAAAACTCCAAAAACGCGCCAAAAGAACTGGTTTTGACTGGGATGAAGTCGATGAGTGTATAGCAAAACTGGAAGAAGAAATTGCTGAGCTCAAGAATGCGAAGAGTGTTGCTGAAAAGCATGAAGAATCAGGAGATTTACTGTTCGCCGCCGTCAATGTTGTACGCCATTACAGCGTTGATGCAGAAATTGCGCTCAAAGACGGTAACAATAAGTTTGAAAACCGATTCCGTATGATGGAAAAAATTGCAGGTGAAGCTTTTGAAGATTTGCCGCTTCAAACCAAGGAAGAGTTGTGGCAGCGCGTAAAAAGTGCATCCTAAGTTACGCTTATAATGCTAAAAAACGTCCCCAGTCTTTCTCTGATAGGCGAACATCAACAATTTGCGCATCCTCGCCTTCTGTAACTGACAAAACCTTTCCATGAGCATGCAACCATGCCATTTTCTGGCCATCTGATAAATCCAGAGTGACTGACCGCAAGCTGTTACCGGCTATCAATGTTTCCGACACCATATGCGCCAGGTTGTCGACACCCTCTCCCTTCAATGCAGATATAGGGCAATGCGGTGTTTCGGAATGTCCGAATTCCAATACGCCTTTCCGTGCTTCTTCATCGAGCTGGTCCCATTTATTCCATGCCTCAACAACAGCTATTGAAACATCTTCATCTGTCTCCTGCTCAAACGTATTGATGCCGAGCTCGGCCAGGATATTCTCCACCTCGATTTTCTGTGCCTGTGTGTCAGGGTGAGAGATATCACGCACATGTATAATCAGGTCGGCGGACAGGACTTCTTCCAGTGTGGCGCGAAATGCGGCAACAAGCTGTGTAGGTAGATCAGAAACAAAGCCCACAGTGTCGGAAAGAATGGCTTTTTCCAGGCCGCCCAGTTCAACCGAACGCATGGTCGGGTCAAGAGTGGCAAAAAGCAGGTCTTCCGCCATGACGTCAGACCCGGTTAACCGGTTGAACAAAGTCGATTTCCCTGCATTGGTATATCCCACGAGCGCAATGACTGGCCATGGTGCTTTCTGACGCCTTTGCCTGTGTAAAGAGCGTGTTTTTTTGACCTGCTCCAGTTCACGGCGGAGCTTGGCCATACGGTCGCGTATCATGCGGCGGTCGGATTCAATTTGTGTTTCGCCAGGACCGCCCAGAAAACCAAAGCCGCCCCGTTGCCGCTCAAGGTGCGTCCAACTTCTCACCAGCCGACCTGCTTGATAATCCAGATGTGCCAATTCCACCTGCAGCCGTCCCTCAGCAGTTGCGGCACGTTCACCGAAAATCTCCAGGATAAGGCCAGTACGGTCAATAACCTTGATGTTCAGTCTTTCTTCAAGGTTTCTTTGCTGAATTGCGGATAATGGACCATCAACAATCAGCAATTCAGCTTCTTCAGCATGGATAGCGGCTGCTATCCTGTCAATCTGTCCGCCACCAAATAATGTTCCAGGCTTAGCTGTACGAATACGCAAGTCCATAGTTTCACAGACATTAATGCCAATCGCGGCGGCAAGGCCGACTGCTTCATCAAGCCGAGCATCCGCATTCAAATGCTGCTTGTTCCCCAGATCAGGATAAACGATAACAGCGGATGCGCCTCGTGCAATTTCGCGGCGTTCATCAGTCGGGAAGCTACCCGTCCCCTGCCCGCTCAATCTTCTTCCATTTCGCTGTCACCATATAAGTCCAATGGTCCACTAGGCTGGATGGTTGAGACAGCATGCTTGTAAGCCAACTGTATCATGCCTTCGCGCTCAAGCATCATGCAGAACTGGTCATAGGCAACGACCTGTCCTTGCAGCATTACACCGTTGACAAGGAACATTGTGACCGACGTTTCTGACTCGCGGACGCTGTTCAGGAAAATTTCCTGCAGCGATTTGTTCTTGTGCGTTGCGGCGTCCATGGCGTCTGTAAATATACCAGTTTCCATGGGCTGAGACGGCATGACTGTCGATATTGCATGCTTGTAAACCAGCTGTGATTGGCCATCACGCCGAAGCAGGATCGAAAAATTGTCAAACCATGTGACAATACCCTGCAATTTGACACCTTTGACCAAAAACATGGTCACCGGCGTTTTTGACTTTCGCAAGTTATTCAGGAACATGTCCTGTAGATTTTGTGCCTTTTCGGTCATCGTGACCCCCGGTCTTGGCGGCTTGATTGCCGCTATATTATGTTTGAATTCAAATATCTGTTACTCTGTTTGTGAAGAAAAATCCATTGCTAATCTAGCCACCTCAACTGTCATCAGTATTTTTCTGTCCTGCCAACCCAAGCAGTTTCAATTTGCGATGCAGGGCTGAACGCTCCATACCGATGAAATTCGCAGTTTTGGATATGTTTCCGGAAAAACGACGGATCTGTATTTTAAGATACTCACGTTCAAAGCTTTCACGTGCTTCGCGTAACGGAGCCCCCATAAGTGAAGTTATACCTACACTTCTACTGGAATCGCCTTCAATAAGCTCCACGGGCAGCATATCGAGGTCAATCCGCTGCAATCGCCCATGCGGAGCCAGGATTATAGTTCTTTCCACGACATTTCTGAGCTGACGCACATTACCCGGCCAATCATAGCCTTGCATAGCGGCCATGGCCTCACTGCTTATTTCTGGTGAGTTCAACGATTGCTCTGCTGCAAATCGTGCGGAATAATGTTCTGTAAGTGCAGGGATATCTTCCCGGCGTTCTGTAAGGGCAGGGATTTCCACCGGCACCACGTTCAATCTGTAAAACAGGTCTTCGCGGAACTTACCTGATGATATCTCCTCCTCCAGATTGCGGGAGGTTGCAGATACAATACGCACATCCACCTTGATAGGACGCGAACCACCTACACGCGTGAAGCTCTGGTCAGTCAGGACGCGTAGAATTTTAGCCTGTGTGGCCATTGGCATTTCGGCGACTTCATCAAGGAAGAGTGTGCCTCCATGCGCATTTTCCAAATGCCCGGCTCTTACCAAACGTCCTTGTGTTTCGGTTCCAAAAAGCTCTTCTTCAAAACGGTCAGACGTCATCCGTGCCGAATTGACAGTAACAAATGCCGCCTGTGCACGCGGGCTCCATGCATGAAGCAGCCGGGCTGCCACTTCCTTGCCAACTCCTGCTGGTCCCGTGAAAAGAACTCGGCTCCCGGTATTGGCCACACGCTTCAATGTCGCGCGTACATTGTTGATGACAGTTGAATTTCCGGTAAGTTCTTCGGATACGCCGAGCTGTTCCTTAAGCCGCTTATTTTCGGAACGAAGCCGCTCTGTTTCGGTTGCACGTGCAACGAGTAGCAATAACCGTTCAGCCTCAAACGGTTTTTCAATAAAGTCGACCGCACCGCGCGAAATTGCCGATACCGCAGTATCTATATTGCCATGCCCTGAAAAAATGATCACTGGCAGGTTCGGGTCACGTTTCTTGATGACATCCAGCAAGTCAAGCCCGTCAAGCTTGCTCCCCTTCAGCCATACATCCAGAAGCAAGAGAGATGGTCGGCGTGCATCTATTTCTTCCAGTGCGCCATCGCTATCCGCGGCCGTACGGCATTCATAGCCTTCGTCCTCGAGAACTCCGGAAACAAGATCACGAATGTCTTTTTCATCATCAACGATAAGGACTTCAAGCGCCATAGGTAGTTAAGTTCCCTTTGTTTTCTTTAATGTTCATATTTTATTTCAGGCATTTACCTTGACTTCCGGCTGCGCCGCTATGCCATCTGCAACGCTTTTCAACATGGTAGCATCAAGTGTAAGAACAACTTCAGCGCCGCCTGTATCAGCATTGTCAAACGCAATTTCCCCAAAATGCTCTTCAACAATTTTCTTCACGATGGCGAGGCCCAGTCCGGTGCCTTTTTCGCGTGTGGTAACATAAGGTTCGATAAGCCGATCGCTATCGTCTGGAAGACCAACACCATTATCAGTTATGGACAAGGTGATATCATCGCCTGTCTGCATGAATTGCACGGAAACCTTGCCGCGATAATCATTATCGGCCGATTTTTTCTTGCTTTCAATCGATTCAACGGCATTTTTGATAATGTTTGTAATAGCCTGCCCAATCTGGCGGCGATCACAATAGAGCATTATTTCATTGGAATCTGACAGTAGTTCAAATTCAACACCGCCATGCGCAACATCATGCATGAAGACAGCCTGCTTGACGAGGTCGAAATAATTTTCCTCCCGGAAAACAGGTTTTGGCATTTTAGCAAATGATGAAAATTCATCGACCATATTACGCAAGTCACCTACCTGCCGAATGATGGTTTCGGTAAGATTGGCAAATATTTCAGGGTCAGACACGATTTCTTTTGTGTAGCGCCGTTTCAGCCGTTCCGTTGCAAGCTGGATCGGCGTGAGAGGGTTCTTGATTTCATGGGCAATGCGCTGCGCTACATCTGACCATGCAGCTTGCCGCTGATCCAGTAATTGCTGGGTAATATCCTCAAATGTAATGACATGGCCGATAGGTTCGCGGACAATTTTGACTGCCAGTGTTAACAAGCTGCTGCTGGATGCGAACTGAATGACATTTTCGGTGATTTCAGCTTCAATAAGCTTCGCAAATTGGGGGGCTATATCTGTAAGCTTTTCGCCCAGCAGTTGTTCATTACCTTCCTTGCGCAATATTTGCTGCGCAGAATTGTTCATTAACCGGATATGACCATCCGTATCGACAGATATGATGCCTGCGGTAGCAGATTCCACAATGGCTTCGATAAATGCACGGCGATTATCAAGCTGTTCATTGGCGCTCATCAATGCTTGGGTTTGCTGTTCCAGCCGCTGGGCCATGCGGTTAAATGCTCTGCCCAACATGCCCACTTCGTCACGCCTGACAACCGATGTTACCCGGGGTGTAAAATTACCCATGCTGATTTCACGTGCAGCCACTGCCAAATCATCAAGCGGCCTTACCATGCGGTCAGCGAGCCGTAGCGCAGCCCATAACGCAATACCTACAATAAGTAGCGAAACAAAAAACAGAGCCAGATTGAACCGCAGCTGCAGATTACTGGTCTGCGCGCTGAATTGGTCATAATCATTCAGCACTTCCTGTGCACGCTCACCTTGGCTGAAAGCGAGAAGATCAGACCTGCGGGCTGTATAAAGATATATTTCCGCCTGCCTGTCGAGTGGCGCCACTGCTTCCACCCTGTTAGCGGAAACCGATACAAGCATTTCTTCACCATTTTTTAGCTTGGTGATCAGCTCCTTGTTGATGCGCTCGGTGGACACTTCGTCTGGCCCAACAATAACCGCAACACGCGGCTGCCCGTCCTGCCCTATTTGCAAGATCGCCGATTGACTTAATGATCGGACCAGCACCTGATAGGAATAGGCTTCCGAAAACTCCGGACTGTCAATCCTGGCCTGGGATAGATATTCGCGTAAATCTTTGGCTAGTGCTTCCGTCTGGTTGCCGACATCGGTTGTGCTTTGCGCATAATAGCCTTTGGCAAGTTCATTTGCATTTTCCAATATGTTCCGCGAACGGTCCGAAAACCAGAATTCCACACCATACTGGAATAGTAATGACGCAAAAACGACTACCAATAGCGTGGGAATGGCCGCAAGTAATGAAAACAGGCCAACCAGCCTAATATGCAATTGGCCGTCGCTTCCACTCTCAGATTTGCGTGCCCTCCCCCGCGCTATGCGTCGTCCAAAAAGCACAAGCAGTGCCATAGCGGGTACCAGATTTGCCACCAGTAAAGTTGCCGCCATGACAGCAGGTAACAATTTATCTTTTTCCTGATAATCCGATATAATTGAATAACTTATTGCCATAATGATAATCAGTATGGCTGCGGCAGATATTTCAAGCAGGGAGAAAAAGCGGTCATTCCTAGCCAGAAGTGCGAGCTTCCTTCGCCATACAGGGCGTTCATTCAGGGATGCTGTTGGCGAGGATACCATGTGGCCTTCTTACAACAGTTGGGTTGCAAAAAAACCAGAAAATTACTTTTTATCGCAACATTATCGTATTTTTTGCTCCGCATGTCGCAATTCATCCGCGTCAATATCATAATTGGTCAGTTTTTTGCGCAGGGTGTTACGGTTGATTCCAAGCGTTTCAGCTGCCTTTAGCTGGTTACCACCACATTGTTTCATGATATGACGCAGTAGCGGAACTTCAAATGCCTCAAGTGCGCGAAGATAAACCTGACCATCATCAATTGTATGAGATGACAGGTAAGTTTTAACCGCCTCGCTTAAATCCGCGGTCTGAACTGCGCTGCTTTTGTCAGAGACGTCATCCAAAAATGGCGCAATCATATCGGCCGTGACCGTTTCATCCCTGCTGAATACCGCGATACGGTAAATCAGGTTTTTAAGCTCCCGGACATTACCGCTCCAATATTGCTGCCTGAGCAGGTCACGTGCGGCCTTGTCCAGTTCACGAAGTGGCAGGCCTTCGGACACTGCCATACGGGCAAAATGTTTCACAAGCGCGTCAATATCTTCGCGTCTCTCGCGTAGTGGCGGCAAGTCAATCGGCACGACGTTGATGCGGTAATACAGGTCTTCGCGAAAATCACCCTGTTCGATGAGTGTTCGAAAGTCCTTGTTCGTTGCACAGATTATCCTGACATCAAGCGTAATATCCTGCTTGCCGCCAACACGTGTGATACGCCCAGACTGCAATGCTCGTAGCAACCGTGTTTGTGCCTGCATTGGCATATCACCAATTTCGTCCAGGAATAGTGTCCCACCATTGGCCTGTTCGAATTTGCCGATATACTGGTTCACAGCACCTGTAAAAGCGCCCTTTTCATGACCGAACAGTTCTGACTCGATCAGTTCTGCAGGAATGGCAGCCATGTTGACTGCAACAAACGGTTTTTCCCTGCGATGCCCCAAATTGTGAATCGCATCGGCGACGAGTTCCTTACCGGTGCCGGACTCGCCCAATAGCAACACTGTCAGGTCATTGCGCAGGACGCGTGTGATCATACGGTACACATCCTGCATTGCGGGACTTCGGCCTACAAGCGGTAAGTTGTCAGCATCGGATGTGGGTGAAAGGCCTATTGTGTCTGCCTTGGAACTGTTTATGGCCTGTGAAGCGGCATCGACAAGTTCATCAAGATCGAAAGGTTTTGGAAAGTATTCAAACGCCTCGGTTTCGGAAGCCCTTACCGCTGTATCAAGTGTATTTTGTGCGGATAAAATAATGACCGGCATATCCGGGAAACCCTGCTTCACGGTTGTCAGGCTTTTAATACCATCACCATCGCTCAGCATGACATCAGTCAACATTAGCATATACCTGTTTTGCGCTAGTAGAAGGTCGCGCTGAGCAATGGAGTCACAGCTATCGATAGACCAGCCCTCATCTCGCAATGCAGCCGTAATCACGTGCGATATGGACTTGTCATCTTCAACCAGCAATATGCGTGTCATCACTCGACTTCCTTCTAATTTTCGTAGCTGGGTAAAAGCAGTCGAAAGTGGCTTAAACCGCGTATTGCGTCGCGTTCATAATAAACGCGGCCCTGCATGTCAGTGACAAGTTTTTGCACCAGGGCTAATCCTAGCCCCTGCCCGTTTGTTTTGCTTGTTACAAAAGGTGAAAAAAGATGTTCGGCAATATCTTCGGAAACGCCGGGGCCATTATCAGAAATCGTGATTTCTATCGGCAATGCCTTGGCTTTATCGCTCCCGGGCAAGCGAAATTTGACACCGCTGGAATAACGGGTCGTAATGGTAATTTGCGGTTTCTGTGCATCATGGCACGCTTCGATCGCGTTACTGAACAAGTTTAGGAATATCTGAGCCAGTGCATCACGTACCCCGCCCACTGTCGGCAATGATGGGTCATATTCTTCATAAAATGTCACGCTAGATACCTGTGCAGCTTCTGCTACAGCGCGGGCATGAGCCAAAATTTCATATATATTGCATGGTTCAGGTGGTTGTACAGTCTGGCTACCCAGTGACTGCATCTGGTCCACGAGTTTGGCGATACGTTCGACTTCCGTGCGGATAAGCTGTGTAAGCGGTTTATCCTTATCCTGAAGTTTACGCTCCAATAGCTGTGCAGCGCCTTTTATCCCCGCCAGTGGGTTTTTGATTTCATGCGCTAGAATGTCCGGTGACTGAACACGCAGGCTGGCACCTGTTTCCTTATGCGGCGATCCAAGAAGCAAAGAAGGGCTAGGCTCTGAAAAAGTAACAATTCTCCACCCATGGCTTTGGGTCACTGAAGCAATTGCAATATCGACATCATATGCCCCGCCAGATTGCGTTTCCAGCGGGGTCATGCGCGCTACCATATCTGCATTTGCATCATGCAATGCACGTTCCACACGCTGATCTTTAAATTGCAGAACTGATCCTATATCCCTGCCCTGAAGCGTTTTTGCACTTTGTCGCAGGAAGTTTTCTGCAGCCGGGTTTGCCACGGATATCAGATTGTCAGGGGAAACAAGAAGATAGGGAAATGGCAGGCATGAAATTTGGGCCGCTAAATCAGGCTGCAAATCATACTCTATCTGCTTTTCTGGCTGTTTCACCGCTATCAGGCTGCCGCTTTGCAGAGCCAGGGTGCGTAGAACCGTTCAAGCAGTTCCAGTGCTTCCTGCACATTTTCAATTCTATTAAACGTATTCCGGAATTCTGCTGAACCAGTCAGGCCTTTTGTATACCAACCAATATGCTTGCGGGCGACGCGTACTCCGATATTGTCGCCATATAGCTCCATCATCGCCTTGTAATGTTCAACAATGACTTCATACTGTTCGGCGATATCAGGATCTGCACATTGTTCGCCATGCGCAAACCAGTGCATGACCTGTCCCAGCAGCCATGGTTTACCATAGGCCCCTCGTCCAATCATAATGCCATCCGCGCCGCTTTGCTCAAGAGCCATTTCAGCATCATTGACATTACAGATATCTCCATTTGCGATGACGGGAACGGAAACTGCGTCTTTCACATTACGGATAAATGACCAGTCTGCCTGCCCCTTGTACATTTGGCAGCGCGTCCGGCCATGCACTGTTATCAGCTGTGCACCAAGATCTTCGGCAATATGCGCAAGTTCAGGGGCATTAAGGCTATCATGGTCCCAGCCCATACGCATCTTGACCGTGACAGGGACACCTACTGCCTTTACGGTTGCATCGATCAGCCTTGCAGCTAGTGGCAGGTCGCGCATAAGCGCCGAGCCCGCATCGCCATTTACCACTTTTTTGACAGGGCACCCCATATTTATATCGATAATTTCGGCGCCCCGGTCTTCGTTGAGCTTAGCTGCTTCTGCCATGGCGTTGGGGTCGCATCCTGCCAGCTGCATGGACACGGGTTCTTCGACCGAATCCCAGGCTGCTTTTTGCAGCGATTGGCGGGTTTCGCGGATCATGGCCTGACTGGCAATCATTTCGGTGACGTTAAGGCCTGAGCCATAGCGACGTACAATACGCCGGAACGGCATATCGGTGACGCCCGTCATCGGCGCCAATATAACAGGAGATGCAATTTCAATATTGCCGATTTTGACAGGTTTTAGCGTCATGTCGTCTGGTAACTCGCAAATATGCCTAAAATTTAGGCAGTCATTATCGGTAAACGCGCTGGCGGGCAAGCAAGACATGTTCTAAAGCTTGTGAAAATGCATAATCCTGAAGAAAAAGAGCCTGCACCTTCCCAAAGCATCAATCGTGTTGCGTTGATTGTAGCTGCCGGTAAGGGTGTCAGGGCTGGCGGTGTTTTACCCAAACAGTTTCGTGAATATATCGGCAAACCTTTGTTGCGTCATAGCGTGGAAGCATTTCAGAATAGCGGTCTTTTTGACCGCTGTGTGGTCGTAATTGCGCATGACCAGAATGATATGGCCGCCGCTGCCTTAAATGGTCTGAAAGATATCAAATTTCTGCATGGCGGGGACACCCGCCAGAAATCTGTTTACAATGGTCTGGCCAGCATTGCCGAAAAAGGCGGCTGTGATGAAGTGTATATCCATGACGCCGCACGTCCGCGGTTAAGCTTTCGCGTTATTCAAAAACTGGTATTTGCATTACGCGAAAATAAGGGTGTGGTGCCAGTTTTACCGGTCGTGGACAGTTTATCACGGCGGCAGGATGGTCATCTGGCAGCTGCAATTAACCGGGATGGCCTGTGCCGTGTACAAACGCCGCAGGCTTTTCATTTTGATGCAATATATAATGCGCACAAAGCATATGAAGCTGAAACAGAGGCCACGGATGATGCCCGTGTTGCGCAGGCCGCGGCTATTGATATAGCATTGATAGATGGCGATGAAGCCTTGCGCAAAATAACATTTCCAGAAGATTTCAATGAAGTTGATAGCGAGCAAATTATGTCCAGCCATATAACCCGCACTGGTATGGGGTTTGATGTTCACCGATTGGTCAAAGGTGAGGAATTATGGTTGTGCGGCCTGCTGATTCCACATGACATGGGCCTAGCGGGGCACAGCGATGCAGACGTTGCGCTTCACGCCATCACTGATGCGTTGCTTGGATCAATAGCGGATGGAGATATTGGTGATCATTTCCCACCTTCGGATGAAAGGTGGAAAGGCGCGAGATCTGATGTCTTTGTTGAATTTGCGAGTGAGCGCGTCAGGACGCAGGGCGGCAGCATCAATAATATTGATCTGACAATTATATGCGAAACCCCTAGAATCGGCCCTTACCGCGATGATATGCGGCAAAGGCTTGCTGATATGCTAGGCTTGGATATAGGTCAGGTAAGTGTCAAAGCCACCACGACGGAAAGGCTGGGTGCTACGGGTCGCGGGGAAGGTATTGCGGCACAGGCTGTAGTGACAATAGCGATAGCGAAACCGGCATGAATTATTTACTGCCTGAAGAACTTACTGATTCCGCACGAGATGTAATAGAGCAAAACAGCCCTTTAAAGCGTACAATCTGCGTTGCGGAGAGTTGTACTGGCGGCCTTGTATCCGCAGCGTTGACAGAAATAACCGGAAGTTCCGATGTCTTCCAACGCAGCTATATTACATATTCCAATGCTGCCAAGCAGGAGGATCTGAAAGTAAGCCGCGATATAATCGATACGTTTGGAGCGGTTTCCATTGCCGTGGCATGGGCAATGGCGCGCGGGGCTCTTGAACAATCGGGTGCAGATGTTGCGGTTGCCATTACCGGAGTGGCGGGGCCAGGCGGCGGGACTGAAAAAAAACCGGTGGGCACCGTGGTTTTTGCCTGTGCCAAAAAAGGCGAGGATCCAGAGCAGGTTGTTGCAGAACTCAAGCAATTCGGATCGGATAAGAACCGCGCGGAAATCAGGCTTCAGGCGGCATTGTGCGCGCTTGACTTACTTCTGCCGTAAAGCGCATCTGCCCGCGTTTCAAATGCAGAAACCATCTTGCAAAATGCCCTGTCAAAATATTGCCCGGCAAGTGATTCAAAGAAACGGTTGTGAAAAGAAAACGAGACGTAAAAGTCGACTTCACAGCCATCGCTAACACTGCGAAATTGCCAATCATTTTCAAGATTCTTAAGCGGCCCATCAAGATATTCAACGCGTATTTCCTTGCCGGGAACTTTGCTGACACGCGAAGTAAAGCGCTCTCTAAGCTGGTTAAAACCCACAACCATATCGGCGACCATCTCGGTTTCGCTGTCACTTTTAATGCGGGTCGCTATTACCCAGGGCAGGAATTCAGGATAGCTGCCGACATCAGCGACCAACGCAAACATCTGCTTCGCTGTATAAGGCAGCTTACGCGTTTCGTGATGCGATGGCATAATCTCGACCCTAGGCCTTGGAAGATGCCGCTTTAGCAAGTTTTTCCTGCCGTGCGGTGCGCAGCCGCTCAAAATCATCGCCAGCATGGTAGCTTGAACGCGTAAGCGGACTAGAAGCCACCAACAAAAAACCCTTTGCTCTTGCAATGGCTGCATAGGCATCAAAAGCTTTAGGTGTCACAAAATCCATGACTTTGGTGTGCTTCGGTGTAGGTTGAAGATATTGCCCCATAGTCATGAAATCGATATCGGCTGAGCGCATATCATCCATCACCTGATGCACCTCAAGCCGTTCCTCACCCAGGCCAAGCATGATGCCGGATTTTGTGAAAATGGACGGATCATGGCTTTTCACGTCTTCCAGCAACCTTAGTGATGCATAATAACGTGCGCCCGGGCGTATGGTCGGGTAGAGCCTAGGCACCGTTTCCAGGTTGTGGTTATAGACATCGGGCCGGGCCGTAACGATCGCTTCAATTGCCGCGCGCGATTTGTTGCGGAAATCAGGTGTTAGAATCTCGATAGTCGTTGACGGCGTAGTGCGGCGGAGCGCTTCAATCACTTTCACAAACTGCCCTGCCCCGCCATCGGGAAGATCATCACGGTCCACTGACGTTATAACAATATGCTCCAGCCCCATGGCAGCGGCGGCGTCGGCTGTATGCTGTGGTTCCAGTTTATCCACTGCACGCGGCATGCCTGTTTTGACATTACAGAATGCACAGGCACGGGTACACACATCGCCAAGTATCATGACGGTCGCATGTTTTTTGGTCCAGCACTCTCCGATATTGGGGCATGCAGCTTCCTCACACACTGTGTTGAGATTAAGCTCCCGCATCAAACGGCGGGTTTCATTGAAGCCCTTGCTGGTAGGTGCTTTTACCCGGATCCAGTCGGGTTTGCGTTGCCGCGGCTCGCGCTTTGACATATCAGGTATTTTTGAAATCTCGTTCATGGAGCCTAGATAACGATGGAAAGGCTGCCATGCCAGCCCTTAATGCACACCAAACGGAGAATATATGACAAATTTTTCGGACCTTATCGCTGGATATCACCGGTTTCGTGAAAACGACTGGAACAATCAACGTGACCGTTGGTGTCAACTGAGTCAGGGCCAGAGCCCGAAAACCATGATTATCGCCTGTTCTGACAGTAGAGTTGACCCTACCCAGATTTTTGACACCAGTCCGGGAGAGATATTTGTCGTACGCAATGTAGCTGCACTCGTGCCGCCTTATGAGACTGGTGGGGGTTACCATGGTGTTTCTGCGGCCCTTGAATTTGCAGTGACACAGCTGAAAGTTGAAGAGATAGTGGTGATGGGTCATGGTGCATGCGGCGGCTGCAAAGCCGCACTGGAACGCAGCTTTGACGAAAGCGATTTTGGCGAAGGCGGTTTTATAAAACAGTGGATAGAGTTACTTGAACCTGCCCGGGAGGCTGTGGCAAGCCAAACGCATGAAACTGCACATGATGCCGATATCGCCATGGAGCAGGCAGGAGTGCAAGTCAGCCTCGTGAACCTACGCACATTTCCTTTTGTTGCAAAAGCCGAAGAAACAGGCACATTGAAACTGCATGGCTCTCATTTTGCAATAGAAACTGGCATATTGCACGTTCTGGATCAGGCCAGCGGCAAATTCGCTCCGGCTTCATAATGACAGATCATTCACGGAAAAACCCGAACATCGCGCTTTTGATCGACGCCGATAATGCCTCCCCTGCAGGACTGGATCCGGTCCTGACAGTGCTGGCGGAACTGGGTACGGTGAATATCCGCCGCGCCTATGGCAACTGGCGCAAGGCGTCGCTCAAGGGTTGGGCGGATATCGTCCATAAATACGGTATCGAGCCGCAGCAGAAGTTCGACATTACCCGCGGCAAGAACGCAACAGACATGAAAATGACCATTGATGCCATGGACCTGATATTCGGCGGGTGTGTGGATGGCTTTGGTATCATGTCTTCGGACAGTGATTTCATGCCGCTTGCCATGCGTATCCGCCAGGATGGTCTTCCTGTATACGGATTCGGTGATGCCAAGACGCCTGATGGCTTTCGCCAGGCTTGTTCGCGCTTTATTGATGTACATGCGCTCATTAAATCCGAAATCGCGAATGGCTCCTCACCTGAGGGGCAAAATGTTGATGAGGAACTGTTAAAGCTGCTCATTGATGCCTATCAGGCCAGCAAGCGCGATGATAAAGGTTTTGCCAGTCTGAGTGAGGTCGGCAAGATTGCCGGCAATCGGTCAAGTTTTGATGTCCGCAACTATGGTTTTGCACGATTGAGCGACATGTTTGAGGCCGCCGCAGAATTCAAGACAGAGCGGCGCGAAAATGGCACGCTCTACGTTAAACGTTTGAGGTAAGCGAAGCAGTTTTCCACTGCGAGGCGTGACATTTGTGCGGGAGTTGCTAGAGACGCTTTCCATGCAGACAGGTATTTACATCTCCCTCGCCCTTTATTTCATCGCCATGCTAGGCATCGGCCTATATGCATGGAAGAAATCCACTGATGATGTCAGCGGCTATATGTTGGGCGGGCGCAATCTTCCGCCCGCTGTTGCGGCCCTGTCCGCCGGGGCTTCGGATATGTCTGGCTGGCTGATGCTGGGGCTACCCGGGGCCATGTTTGCCAGCGGTATGTCGTCCAGCTGGATAGCGATCGGACTTTTTATCGGCGCATTCCTCAACTGGATTATCGTTGCACCGCGTTTGCGCCAGCAGACCCAAGATTATGATGATGCCCTCACCATCCCCGATTTTTTTGAGAAACGCTTTGCCGATAACAGCCATTTGCTGCGGGTGATCGCTTCCGTCGTCATTATCATATTCTTTACGCTATATACTTCCTCAGGACTCGTTGCCGGCGGCAAGTTGTTTGAAAGCGCGTTCGGGCAAAGTTATGAAACCGGTCTCTGGGTGACTGCAGGTGTAGTGCTCGCCTACACCATGTTTGGCGGTTTTCTGGCTGTCAGCCTGACTGATTTTGTGCAGGGCTGCATCATGTTTGTAGCGCTTATCCTCGTGCCTGTTGTCGCTCTCACCTCATCTGGCGGATTTGCCGGAACGGTGGACACTATCCGTTCCATCAACCCTGACTTGCTCTCTCTTTTCACCGGCACGACCATAATCGGTATTATCAGCGCGATGAGTTGGGGTCTCGGTTATTTCGGGCAACCGCACATTATCGTACGGTTTATGGCAGTGCGCTCGGTTGCCGATGTACCGGCGGCGCGCAATATCGGCATGGGCTGGATGTTTGTGACGCTGTTGGGTGCGCTCGCCATGGGACTGACTGGCCTTGCCTATGCCACGCAGAACAACATTGCCGTGGAAGACCCGGAAACCATTTTCATGATTCTGGCTGACTTGCTTTTCCACCCGCTTATCACTGGATTCTTGCTGGCCGCCATATTGGCCGCAATCATGAGCACCATTTCTTCGCAACTGCTGGTATCGTCCAGCTCGCTGACAGAAGATTTCTACAAACTATTCGTTCACCGTGATGCCAGCCAAAAAGAGCTCGTAACTGTGGGTCGTTTCTCGGTGCTTGCCGTGGCGCTGTTCGCGATATTCCTTGCCTACAACCCCGAAAACAGCGTGCTGGGCCTGGTTAGCAATGCCTGGGCAGGCTTTGGTGCGGCATTTGGCCCACTTGTTATCCTGTCGCTGACATGGAAAGGCATGACGCGGGGCGGGGCGCTTGCTGGCATGGTTGTCGGCGCGGTCACGGTTCTGCTCTGGATCAATATGGGCTGGAGTAGCTGGCTCTATGAAATCGTGCCGGGATTCGTGCTCTCGCTGCTGACTATTGTGATCGTAAGCCTAATGAACCACGGTCCAGAAAATTAGGGAAAGCAGAAACCCGTAATACTCGGAAATATCACGTATCGGCGAAACTGAAATCCTTATACCGCTTACGTAATTCGGTCTTGAGCAGCTTACCTGTTGCTGTGTGAGGCAGGTCATCGACAAACAGCACCTCGTCCGGCAACCACCATTTGGCGACGTGATCAGTAAGATGCGCAATGACCTCATCCTTGCTGATATCCGCCCCCTCATTTTTGACAATCAACAGCAGCGGCCGTTCATCCCATTTCGGGTGCGGCATACCAATGGCCGCGGCTTCCACCACGCCTTCCATACCGACAGCGGCATTCTCCAGATCAACCGAGCTAATCCATTCACCGCCCGACTTAATGACATCCTTGGCACGATCCGTAATCTGCATCACACCGTCGGGATGGATAACGGCGACATCGCCCGTATCGAACCATCCATCTTTGGTGAGTGCATCTTCTTCGGCCTTGAAATAGCGTTTGATGACCCATGGTCCGCGGATTTGCAGACGCCCGCTGCTTTCCCCGTCGCGAGGCTGCAACACGCCTTCATCATTCACTACGCGCAGTTCAACACCAAAAGGTACCCTGCCCTGTTTGACCACCACATCAACCTGCTCATCGAAGCTCAGGTCATCCCAGTCGGGTGAAGGCGACCCCATGGTGCCAATGGGCGAGGTTTCGGTCATGCCCCAGGCATGATTGACGCGCGCGCCCATTTTCATAATGCGCTCAATCATCGCGCGCGGCGCAGCCGACCCGCCAATTGTCACAACTTTCAGATATTCGGGCGCTTCACCACTGGCATCCATATGCTGGAACATGGCCAGCCAGACTGTCGGTACGCCTGCGCTATGCGTCACTTTTTCCCGGTTCATTAACATAGTGAGGACTGCCGGGTCATTAACGGCGGCATAGACGAATTTGAGGCCCGCCAGTGCGCCTGCAAATGGCAGACCCCATGCCGCCGCGTGGAACATTGGCACCACCGGCAACGCGACAGAGGTGGTCGAAAGGTCGAAAATAGCAGGCTGTATCTCGGCCATCGCATGGATTGTCGTGGAACGATGCTCATAAAGCACGCCCTTGGGATTGCCGGTTGTGCCGCTGGTGTAGCAGAGCATACAAGGTTCGCGTTCGTCGCCATCAACCCACGTGAAATCATCGTCATAACGGTCCAGCAGGTCCTCGAAACCCTGTGCATCGCTACCCTCTGACGAATCGTAGCAGATATAATGCTTGATGCTGGTCCACTGAGCCTTGAGCTTATCAATAATGGGCTGGAACGCTGCGTCATAGAGCAGCACCTGATCCTCGGCATGGTTGGCGATGTAGACCAGTTGATCCTCAAACAGGCGCGGGTTGATGGTGTGGATGACACCGCCCATACCGATTGCGCCATACCAGCTTACCAGATGACGGCTATGGTTCATGCCCAGCGTTGCCACGCGATCGCCTTTTTTCAGGCCCATGTCGGTGAGCGCCTTGGCAAGGCGCCGTGCGTCGCGAGAGATTCCGGCCCAATCGGTACGTGTTTCACTGCCATCGGCCCAATAAGTAACGATTTCCCGGTTTCCATGCTCTTTCGCCGCATGGTCCAGCATGTGCATGACACGTAATTTGAAATCCTGCATTCCGCCCAGCATGGTCATTCTCCCGATTATATGTTTTGGTATGTATTATTTTACAGCATGCAGCCCTTTGTCCACGCTCAGCGCGATATTGGCAAGTCCCTCTATCGGTTCCAGCGCATCGGCAAGTTCTGCGTCCAGACTACGTCCGTTGCACAGTTTCATATGTGCAGCGGCTTCTCCATCCACCATCAGGCGCGCATATATAACGCCACGGCCTTTGTCTTGTGCTTCCACAGTCATGGCAAGCTGTGGGAAGGCGCTGGCATCATGCACATCAAGATCAAGCCGCATTCTGGCGGACCCTTTAATGCCTTCCAGTGGCTGTGCGGAGCGGATGGTTACACGCGGTGGCTGATCCTCCGACGGTGTGTCGAGTTCAACATTGAGCAGCACACAGGCGGAGGCCTTGGCAAAATCCATCATCGGTTCGACCATATGCTCCTCGAAACAGCTGGCCGAGAACTGGCCAGACTGGTCCGACATATCAGCCATGATGAAGTCCTTGCCACGCTTGGTCTTGCGCCGTTGTACCGATTCCACCAAAGCCGCCATGACAGCGGGACGGCGCGATCCCGGCTGCCCCCTGCTTTCCATCAGCGCGGCATAGGTGCGTGCGCCGTTGGCGCTTGCAATCGCCTTGTATTGTTCCACCGGGTGCGCGGCGAAGTAAAAACCAAATGCGTCTTTCTCATACGCCATTTTCTCACCGATCGACCAGTTTTTATCGCATGACAGCCGCATCGTCTGTCCGGCATTGTCATCTTCCGCACCAAACAGACCACCCTGCCCGCTTATCCGTGAGCTGTGCGCGTCAGCCGCCACGGCCAGAATGACATCGGCAGAAGCGTGGATAGCTGCGCGGTCTGTGTTCAGGCTGTCAAATGCACCTGCCGCAGCCAGGTTTTCAAGGGCGCGCTTGTTGAGCATTGACGGATCAATCCGGTTTGCCATGTCATCCAGCGAGGTGTACCAGCCATTTTCCTCCCGCTCTGCCGTAATCTGCGACATGGCCTTCTCACCAACATTTTTCAGGCCTGCCAGCGCATAACGCACGGCATAGCCGTCATCGCTGTGTTCCACAGAAAATTCAGCCTGACTGCGGTTGACGCAAGGCGGCTCACAGGCAATATCCAGCTTGCGCATGTCATCGACAAAAATGTTGAGCTTGTCAGTCTGGTGCATGTCAAAACACATAGAAGCCGCGAAAAATTCGTGCGGGTAATGTGTTTTGAGCCAAGCCGTCTGATAAGCGAGTAACGCGTATGCGGCGGCATGGCTTTTATTGAAGCCATAGCCTGCAAACTTGTCGATCAGGTCGAACAGTTGGTTCGCTTTTTTGCCGTCAATATTATTTTGCGCAGCACCATCGACAAAACGGTTACGCTGCTTGTCCATTTCGGCCTGGATCTTTTTACCCATCGCGCGGCGCAAAAGATCTGCATCTCCAAGTGAATAACCGGCAAGCACCTGTGCCGCCTGCATCACCTGTTCCTGGTAGACGATAATGCCATAGGTTTCCGAGAGAATGTCTTTCAACAAAGGGTGCGGATATTCGATATCTTCCTTGCCGTTCTTGCGTGCGCCAAAGCTTGGAATATTGTCCATCGGACCCGGACGGTAAAGCGAAACAAGTGCGATGATATCGCCAAAATTGGTTGGCTTCACTGCCGCCAGCGTGCGGCGCATGCCTTCGGATTCGAGCTGGAATACGCCCACCGTGTCACCGCGCTGGAGTAGCTCATAGACTTTGGGATCATCCCAGGCCAGTGCATCCAAATCGATATCAATGCCGCGCCTGGCGAGCATCTGCACCGCTTTTTGCAGCACCGAAAGTGTTTTCAGGCCCAGAAAGTCGAATTTCACCAACCCCGCGACCTCGACAAATTTCATGTCAAACTGCGTCACAGGCATGTCGGAGCGCGGGTCGCGATAAAGAGGGACAAGGCCTGCAAGCGGACGGTCGCCAATCACCACGCCGGCAGCATGGGTCGAACTGTGCCGTGGCAGGCCTTCAAGCTGCATGGCAAGATCAAATAGCCGCTTTATTTCAGGCACAGTTTCATATTCACGGCGCAGGTCGGAAATCCCCTCCAGCGCCATTGGCAATGTCCACGGGTCGGTGGGATGGTTGGGTACCAGCTTGCACAGCCTGTCCACTTGTCCATAGGGCATTTGCAGCACGCGGCCCGTGTCACGCAGGACGGCACGCGCTTTCAGCTTACCGAAAGTGATGATCTGCGCGACATGGTCGTTGCCATATTTCTGCTGCACATAACGGATGACTTCGCCGCGTCGTGTCTCACAAAAGTCGATATCGAAATCGGGCATCGACACACGTTCGGGATTGAGAAACCGTTCAAAAAGTAACCCGAGTTTGAGCGGATCAAGGTCGGTGATGGTGAGCGCCCATGCCACGACGCTACCCGCACCTGATCCGCGACCCGGCCCCACCGGAATGTCATTATCCTTGGCCCATTTGATAAAGTCGGCAACAATCAGGAAATATCCTGGGAAACCCATGCCAACAATCACGTCAATCTCGAAAGCAAGTCGGTCGTAATAGGCATTGCGCTCATCTTCGCTCAGGTCGGGATAAGCTTTAAGCCGTTCATCAAGCCCAGCCTTGGAATCGCGTTTCAGCTGCTCAACCTCGCCCTGCAAATCACCGGCCAAACTGGGTAGGATGGGTGCACGTTTTGGCGGCACGATCGCACATCTTTGCGCAATGACCAGTGTGTTTGTGAGTGCTTCGGGAATGTCGCTAAACAATTCCTGCATCATCTTGCCCGATTTCACCCAGTTTTCGGGCGCGCCTTTAATCCGGTCTTCGCTTTCAACATATTCCCCATGTGCAATGCACAACATGGCGTCGTGCGCATCATGGAATGTCGGATCGGCAAAACAGGACGGATTTGTCGCGACCAATGGCAGGTCACGGGCATAGGCAAGGTCAAGCAACGCGTTCTCTGCCGCCTGTTCTGCATCCAGTCCGCGGCGTACAAGTTCAATATAGAGCCGGTCAGGAAAATAAGATTGTAGCCGGTCCAGATAGGCCAGCGCCGTGTCTGCCTGCTCTTCGGCCAAAAGCCGGGTAACTGCGCCTTCTCCACCCGCAGTCAGGCAGATCAGGCCCTCTGTATGTTCCCCAAGATAGTCGAGAGAAACATGTGGTAGATGTTCAAGCGGACGGTCAAGGTGCGCTGCGGATACAAGCGCGCAGAGATTGTCATATCCCGTCTCATCCTGTGCATAAAGCGCAAGCCAATCGAATATGGGTGTATCGCTGCCGCTATCAGGGCGCTTGATGCCGAGCATGGTGCCAACAATCGGTTGCACCCCTTTGGCCTTACACCCATCAGAAAAAGCCATGCCGCCATACAGCCCATTGCGATCAGTCATGGCAATGGCGGGAAAACTGCGTTCCTTTGCAATTTTACCAATTTTTTTGGGCTCTATTGCACCATCGAGCATCGTATAGGCGGAAAATACACGCAGCGGAACAAAGGGCATGAAAGACATATCCAAACCCTAATCCAGCAGACGCGATTCGCCAAAGCCGAAATCAGTGTCAGTGGATAAGTTTATTCGGCGATTTTCGCGCGTACATTCCTGACTGTCGACCAGATACCATATAGAATTAGTGCGCCCAGGAAAAACCATACCCAGACAGGAATATTGCGTCCCACAATTGCAAGATAGACATAGGCTGATACAAAAAAGGTACCCGCACTCAGTACCGGAAGGGCGATTGACTTGCCCGCGCGCCGGTTGCGCACCAGCCAGGCAATGGACAGCATGAAAAATGGAATGGCACCCACATAGATGCTGCCGAAAATAATCGGATCAACACCATAATTTTCGCCTAGGCTGAAAAACCAGTCCTGCAATGACTGCCACATATTTATTCTCCGCTCGTAAATACCTATATCGCAAGTTCGGCGACAATATGGCCAAAGTTACAGTTATTGCGGATATTCAAAGCAGTTTGGCAATATCGCTGCGAATCTGTTCGGGTTTGATAATCGAACCATAGCGCGCAACGACTTTTCCATCCTTGTTCACAAGGAACTTGGTGAAGTTCCACTTGATCTTACGACTCCCCATCAGGCCGGACTGTTGCTTTTTAAGGTGCTCCCAAAGCGGATCTGCATTGGGGCCGTTTACATCGATTTTGGCCATAAGCGGGAATTTAACATCATAGTTAAGTGAGCAGAATTCGGCGATTTCCGCTTCACCGCCAGGTTCCTGTCCACCAAACTGATTGCATGGAAAGGCTAGTATCTCAAAATCCTTATCAGAAAATTCTTCATGCAGGCTTTCCAGTCCCTCATATTGCGGAGTGAATCCACACTTTGAGGCCGTGTTGACAATAAGTAGCACCTTACCCTTGTGCTTTGACATATCCCGCTCTTTGCCGCCGGGTAATTTCACTTTGAAATCATAAATATCCATATCGTTTTCCTATTCCAGACGGCCTTCATGCAAGCGCACGATGCGGTCCATTTTCTTTGCAAGTCGTTCATTATGTGTGGCGACTAAAGCTGCGCTGCCCTCTTCGCGAACAAGGCGCAGAAATTCAGCCAGCACTATATCTGCCGTATGTTCGTCCAGATTGCCAGTCGGTTCATCCGCCAGCACCAGCATGGGCCGGTTAGCAAGCGCGCGGCCCACGGCCACACGTTGCTGCTCCCCACCTGAAAGCTGGCTGGGACGATGTTCCAGACGCTCGCCCAATCCCAGAGTGCTCAAAAGATGCTTGGCCCGTTCTCCGGCATCATTGCGGGGGGTACCTGTTACCAGTTGCGGCAGGATAACGTTTTCTGAAGCATTGAAGTCGGGCAACAGATGGTGAAATTGATACACAAACCCCAGTGTCGTTTTGCGCAACCTTGTGCGCCCATCACTCGACAATGCAGCAGCCTCTTCACCATTAATAATTATTGAACCCTCAAATCCGCCTTCCAGCAGGCCAACCGCCTGAAGCATGGTGGATTTACCGGATCCTGATGGCCCGAGTAGGGCCACAATCTCGCCCGCAGCAATGGTTAAGTTGACACCGCGCAACACTTCGATCGTGGTACTGCCCTGTGTAAAGCTGCGCCGTACATCGGTCAGCTGGACTATAGTATCGCCGTTCACTTTATTCATAACGCAGCACCTGCACAGGATCCGTGCTTGCCGCTTTCAATGCCGGATAAAGCGTTGCAAGAAAGCTGAACACCAGTGCCATGATCGCAATACCTGCCACTTCGATCGGATCAGTCTTACTGGGCAGTTCAGTCAAAAAACGGATTTGCGGGTCCCATAGATTCTGCCCAGTCAAAAACTGTATCGCATTAACGATAGACTGGCGGAAGAACAGGAAGACGAAGCCCAGGACAAGGCCAGCCAATATCCCGAATGATCCGATCACAGTGCCAACGGTCATGAATATTTTCATCAGTGAGCGCCGCGATGCGCCCATGGTGCGCAAAATAGCGATATCGCGCGTTTTCGCACGGACCAGCATGATCAGTGATGATAGGATATTGAACACAGCTACCAATATGATGATCGACAGCACAATGAACATTGCCACACGCTCTACAGCCAGAGCCTCGAACAGGCTGGCATTGATGGTGCGCCAGTCATTGACAATCGCCTGCCCAGTTACCTTGTCGCTGAGCGGTTTCAATATTTCACCAACTTTTTCGGCATCACGGGTCGTGACTTCAATCATGCCAACAGCATCACCAATAAGCAGTAATGTCTGCGCATCGGCCATCGGCATGATGACAAAAGCCTTGTCATAATCATAAATGCCGATTTCAAAAATGGCATCAACTTCATAGCCAATTTCGCGTGGCACCGTACCAAATGGCGTGGAACGTCCTTGCGGATTGATGATTGTAATCACATCGCCGATCTGCGCGCCCAGATTCTGGGCCAGGCGTGAACCTATCGCTACTTTGGATGCACCATCACGCAGGCCATTCATACTGCCGGCAATTACTTTATCCCGCATTTCCTGCAGGTCTTCATCCACCATGCCGCGCACCAGTATCGCTTCAACACGACCATTGAAATTGACCAGCAAAGGTTGTTCGATCAGCGGTGATGCCGACACCACGCCATCGGTTGCTTTGGCCTCTTCCAATATATCCCGCCAGTTATCGAGCCTCCCGCCATAACCCTGTACTACGGCGTGGCCGTTCAGCCCAACAATCTTGTCGAGCAGTTCGGCACGAAAACCGTTCATGACGCTCATCACCACAATCAACGCAGCCACGCCAAGCATTACGGCAACAAGACTGATGCCTGCCACCATGGCAATAAATGCTTCACCCCGTCCGGGCAGCAAATATCGTTTCGCGATGGTCCATTCAAATGGAGAAAGCATAAATCAGGTCAATTCCAACAGCTGTGAACGAATGTTCCTCTTGAAAACTGCATTAGGCGGCTAACGACTCGCTGACAACAAATGATTGCATGTCAGAGAATCGCCTGTTGCAGATTCAGCACATAGAGTTGCAAAAAAATATAGACCCTGCACTTTGCGCTGGCATTAACGGCGCAATTAAAGCATTGGAGACTCCATTGAACGTGCGTCCGGCTCTAGTCGGCGCAATGGTTTTGAGAGAGCCATGTTCAGGGAGACATTTCCGGTGGTTTGGGGAATCCGCCAGGAATGTAAAGGTCTGTATTTGTCTCGCGAGCTTTGCTTACGCTGAGACACACGAGATGCGGATCGTCACGAGAACGCCTAAGCCTGAAAATGGCTTAGGCGTTTTTCGTTTAAGATCACTTAATTAACTGAAAAGCAGCTTTATTTTTTACTGCCAAATCTCTTGAAATCATTTTCCGCAAACCATATTTCATGTGTGTGATGGCCTTGTTGCGTCACATAGTAAGTGCAAAGTGCCGGATAATCGGGCTTTGAAAATGTTAAATTGCTCAATGGAGGATTTATTATGAACCGTTTTGATTTTACACCTTATCGTCGCTCCACCGTCGGTTTCGACCGTCTTTTTGACCTGCTCGAAAATAATGGCCGTGTGCAACAAGGCGATAATTACCCACCATTCAATATTGAACGCAGCACCGAAGACCAATATCGCATTACACTTGCGGTTGCAGGCTTTAAGGCTGATGAAATTGATATCACAGCGCAGCAAAACCTGCTGACGGTTTCAGGCAAAAAAGACACGGAAAACAGCGAAAGTCGCGATTTCCTGCATGTAGGCATTGCCAACCGGAATTTTGAGCGCCGCTTTGAGTTGGCTGATTTTGTGCGTGTGGAAAAAGCTGACCTTGCCGATGGCTTGCTTATCATTGACCTGGTGCGCGAAGTGCCGGAAGCCATGAAGCCGCAGAAAATTGCCATTAATGCCGATCCGAAACTGGCTGTGGTCGATGGCTCGCAGGATGAGAACGAAGCGGCGTAAGCCCGCTTTCCATCACATGAGATATATCAGGCGGATGCAGTGCTGTATCCGCCTTTTATGTGCAAAGCCTATATGGTTTCAGCGATTTCCAACAAAAGATCACGGTTCAAAATATGGATACGCCCTGTATCCAGTTTGATTAGGCCCGATTCGACCCAACTGGAAAGCTGGCGGTTAATCTGTTCGCGTGACAATCCGACAAAATTACCTAATTCACTCTGACTCAGGTCCAGCTTAAGCCGTTCTTCTTCAGGATCAGACAGCATCAGGCGCAGCAGATAGCGCGCCAGCCTTGGCCCAGACGTAAAAGCGCGATCCGCCTCGATGATGGAATTGGATTGCCTGAGCCGCCGAGCCATGGATTGCAGCAACCGCATGGCCAATCCCTGATGCTTGCTGACAATTTCATCAAATGCGCTCCGGGTAAGGACAAGTGCAGTCACATTGTCGAGCGCATGTACGCTGGCGGTCCGTTCACCGCCATCCAGAAACGCGATTTCACCTACTACATGTCCGGCCTCAGCATAATCCAGAACGATTTCACGGCCATTGCTGGCAATCATACTGGTGCGGGCATAGCCAGTCAGCATGATGAACAGCTTGTCGCCTTCTTCCCCCTGCCCCATGATTTCATGACCCTTGTCATATTTCATGTAATTGCCGCGCAATATGATTTCGGCGAGTTCGTCCGGCCCGCAATCGGCGAACAGACTATGTGTGGAAAGCATTTCGGCAAGTTGTTCAGCGTGCATATATCCCTCCCATAAACCGGTAATGCAGGGTTCTATGCCGCAATTGGAAAGTGCACAAGGGCGTGGCGCAGGATTGACGGGGTTTTAAACCAACCTGCTCTGCTCGACCGCTGCCTTGATAAAGCTGGCAAACAGTGGATGCGGGTCAAATGGCCGGCTTTTGAGCTCGGGGTGGAATTGCACACCGACAAACCAGTTAAGGTCAGGCCGTTCGACAATTTCAGGAAGCTCGCCATCGGGCGACATGCCAGAGAATATCAGGCCACCATTTTCCAGCGTTTCGACATATTTGGTGTTTACCTCATACCGGTGGCGGTGGCGTTCGCTAATCTCTTCACTGTCATATATTGCGCGAACATGGCTGTTGCCATCAAGTTTCGCAGGATAGGCGCCAAGCCGCATTGTGCCGCCCAGATCACCGTCTTCTGCCCGTTTTTCAAGCCCTTCTGCGCCCATCCATTCAGTAATCAGGCCAACTATCGGTTCATCTGTATCACCAAATTCAGTGGTCGATGCGCCTGCAATATGTGACGTATTTCGCGCCGCCTCAACACAGGCCATTTGCATGCCGAGGCAAATACCGAAAAACGGAACATTACGCTCGCGGGCAAATTTGACCGATGCAATCTTGCCCTCGCTTCCACGTTCACCGAAACCACCCGGTACCAATATGCCATGCAATGGCTCAAGCTGTGCGGCAAGGTCTTCGGGATTTTCAAACATTTCTGCGTCGAGCCATTCGATATTGACCTTAACCCTATTCGCCATGCCGCCATGCACCAACGCTTCACTGAGTGATTTATAGGCGTCTTGCAGGCCGACATATTTGCCAACCACGCCAATAGTTACCTCACCTTCCGGGTTGGTGTAGCGTTCGCTGACATCATCCCAGCGCGCCATATCGGGCTTGCCTTTGTTATCTATTCCGAAAGCGCGGAGCACTTCGGTATCCAGGCCTTCTTCATGATATTGCCGCGGAACATCATAAATGCTCTTGGCATCAAGCGCTGGAATAACCGCTTCCTTGCGGACATTGCAAAATAGCGCGATCTTGCGGCGCTCGCTTTCCGGCAGTGGTTGTTCACAGCGGCATAGCAGGAGGTCTGGCTGGATACCGAGCGATGTCAATTCACGTACGCTATGCTGTGTCGGTTTGGTTTTGAGCTCACCGGCAGCAGCAATGTAAGGCACCAGTGTAACATGCACCAATACGGTGTTTTCATATCCGATATCATTACGCAATTGCCGGATGGCTTCCATAAATGGCAGGCTTTCAATATCGCCTACGGTGCCGCCAATTTCACACAACACAAAATCCAGATCTTCGGTATCCGCCTGTGCAAACGCCTTGATTGCATCGGTCACATGCGGAATCACCTGCACTGTCGCGCCCAAATAATCGCCGCGGCGTTCTTTTTGAATAATCGTCTGGTAGATCCGTCCAGATGTCACATTGTCGGATTGCCGCGCAGACACACCTGTGAACCGTTCATAATGCCCCAGGTCCAGATCCGTCTCTGCGCCGTCATCAGTCACATAGACTTCGCCATGCTGGTATGGGGACATGGTGCCCGGATCAACATTTAGATAGGGGTCGAATTTCCTTATGCGCACACGGTATCCGCGCGCTTGCAGCAATGCTGCAAGGCTTGCTGCCATAAGACCTTTGCCGAGCGAGGAGACCACGCCGCCTGTGATAAATATATATCGCGCCATGGGAGGAAAGCGTTAGACGTAAACTATGGGGTCTGACAAGCACCCGAATCCGGTCAAGCGTATATTTTTTTTATAACCGGATTTTTTAATACCGGTTTTGGCAAGAAATATTATTCGCCAGCCGCGTCCAATGGATCAGTGCTGTCACCACTTTCGGCAGGTGCAGGTACCGCGGCGCCATCGCTAGAACCGGCAGCATCCAACGGATCATCACTAGCTGGTGCAGCCACTTCAGCGCCGCCGCTACGGTCCAGCGTCTGATCGATACTGTCGCCCGAATTTTCACCCACAGCAATAATCGCCAGAGCAATGCTGAGCCCGACAAAAACAACCGCGAGAACCGCTGTTGCGCGTGTCAGGATATCTGCAGCACCGCGCGCTGACATAAGGCCGGATGGATTGCCGCCCACACCAAGACCGCCGCCTTCGCTGCGCTGCATCAGGATAACGCCAACAAGGGCAGCTGCGATAATCGCCTGTAAAACGGTGAGAAAAAGAAACATGGGCCTGTATATCCAATTAAACTGTTCAAAATGTTGCTGGCACATAGCGAGTCACCCCGCCATATTCAACAACCATGGTAAAAATAGCAGTTGCCTGCCATATGTGCAATCAGCACCAAACCATCAGGCCACAGCTTCCAATATCGGAAGGAATTTATCCGCCGTAAGGCTGGCGCCGCCAACAAGTGCGCCATCTACATTGTCCAGCGTCAGTATTTCAGAAGCATTGCCGCCATTGACTGACCCGCCGTACAGGATGCGCATATTATCACCATCACTACCAATCCGATCTGTCAGCGCAGCACGCAGCGCTGCATGCATATCGGCTATATCCGCGCTTTGCGGCACGCGACCTGTGCCAATTGCCCAGACAGGCTCATAGGCAACTGTAAGCCATTTGGAAGACGCTTCCTCTGGCAATGAGGCCAGTAACTGCGCAGTGACAAAATCAATCGCATTGCCTGCGTCACGTGTTTCCAGTGTTTCGCCCACACATAATATCGCGTTCATGCCGGCGGTTTTAAGCGCTTTCGCCTTAGCCGCCACCAATGCATCTGTCTCACCCTGGTCAGCGCGGCGTTCGCTATGACCAACAATCGAAAAACGTGCTCCCGCTTCCTTTAGCATTGCGGCAGAAAGACAGCCTGTATGTGCGCCCGCTTCATTATGGTGTACATCCTGCGCACCGATCGTGATATCCGTATTCACCTGCGCTGCCCCGGAAATAAGCGTTACGGGCGGACATATTGCCGAATCCACACTGTCATTACGCCCGCAAAAGGTGTTGATTTCGCCAATCTGTTGCAGGTCTTGCGCAAGACCATTCATCTTCCAGTTTCCGATGATATACTTCTTGCGGCGCATGCTTCTTCTCCAAATTGTGCGGTTGCTGAATTTGGTGCAGGCGCTAACAGATATTTACATTGCTTTCCAGTATAGTCGCTTCCATGCAATTCTGGTCTGCTTCCCCTAGTTTTTCATCCACTCAGGCAATATTTTCGACCAAAACCCGATACAGGCGCTTGATGCCTGTTTCGAAGCCGCCTAAGGCACAGTCCTATCTGTAAACATGCAAAATTTCGGAAACCGTCCACATGATCAGTTTTTTTCGCTCCATCTTTCAGTCGAAAATCGGCCTGTTCTTCACCTTTGCCTTTGTCGGCCTGATTGCCATTGCCTTTGCCAGCAGTGATATTACCGGCAGCACATTTGGCGGTGTCGGCGGCGGCAATGTCGCTAGCGTCGGAAGCGAAGATATTGCGGCCGGTGATCTTTCACGCTCTGTCACATCCGCTTTTGAGGGCGCGCGTGCAGAGAACCCAACATTGGATCTTGCCACATTTGTGGATCAGGGCGGGCTGGAAAGCATTCTGGACCAGATGATCAATAACCATGCCCTGCAGGTATTCGCCCGTGATAACGGCATGGCCGCAAGTAAAAGACTGATCGATAGCGAAATATCATCCATTGGCGCTTTCCGTGGACCAGATGGCCAGTTCAGCGAACAGGTATTTCGCCAGGTTCTGCAATCACAGGGGCTGACTGAACGTATTGTACGCGGTGACCTGGAACGGGCATTGGTGGGTGAGCAAATACTCTTGCCCGTCACTTATGGGGTACGCGCGCCTGATGATCTGATTCTGCCATATGCCTCATTGATTCTTGAAGGACGCAAGGGCCGCATTGCCCTTATTCCTTCGGCAGCATATGCGCCCAAAGATACCCCTGGTGACAAGGCTTTGACAACATTCTATTCCGCCAACAGTGAGCGTTACAGACTGCCAGAGCAGCGAACTATTCGCTACGCCGTGTTTACCACTGAGACACTGGGTGATTCCATCAACCCTACCGAAGAGGAAATTCAGGCGGAATATGGCCGCCGTGCACAGGAATTTGCCGCAAGTGAAACGCGCAGTATCACACAGGTTGTTACAACCACCGAAGCTGCCGCAAATACACTGGCTGCACAGATCCGCAGCGGCAAGAACCTGGAACAAGCTGCGCAAGATGTTGGCCTTTCGGCAAGCGAGGTAAACAATGTCGGCAAGGAAAAATTCGCACGTGATTTTTCCAATGCATATGCGGACGCTGTTTTTGGAGCTTCGAACGGGGAAATTACAAAGCCGGCGCAAAGCCCGCTTGGCTGGCACGTTGCGCGGGTCACTGACACAAATAAACAGGCCGCACGTAGCCTTGAGCAGGTACGCGGAGTACTGACTGCTGAACTCAAGGAGACCAAAACATTGGAAGCACTCGCTGATTTGACCGAAAAGTTCGAAGATGAATTTGCCGGTGGTGCCAGCCTTGCCGAAGTTGCCGGCAGCTATGACCTGGAAATAAAAAGCACACCTTCGCTGCGTTCAAATGGGCAAACCCCGGATCAAGCTGGATATAGCCCTGATAATGTCGTGCAACGTGTCATTGGCAACGCCTTTGCCATGGAACAGGATAGCAGCCCGCAACTCGCCGAACTTATCGCAGGGCAGCGTTATGCCATGTATGATGTCGCCGATATTAAGGAAGCTACCCCGCCGCCGCTTGCGGAAATCAAAGATAACGTCATACGCGACTACAAGCTTGAACAAGGCGCTAAAAAAGCCAAGGAAACATCGGAAACAATCAAGAAACAGGTTGCCTCTGGTACCGCGTTGGACACAGCGATATCGGGCCTTGATGTGCGTATTCCCCCTGCTCAACGTGTCGGCACAACCCGTGCGAACCTGATCCGGCCCGATAGTAACGTACCGCCACCACTGGCATTGATGTTCAGCATGGCCGAAAAAACAGTCAAGACAATTGAAGCGCCGGGCAATCAGGGGTGGTACGTTGTATATCTGGAAGAAATTGAAAAAGGCGATGCCAGCAAGCAGCCACAACTCGTCGCGCAGACAAAGCAGCAATTTGGCGGTTTGTTATCGGGCGAATATACCCAGCAATTCATTAATGCCGTCAAAAATGCTGTGGACATCGACAAGGATGAAGGCGCTATCAAGGCCGTGAATGACCAGATTACAGGTCGGAACCGGATCAATTAATCACGATGGCGCGAACGGAAAACCGGCCTGATGCGCTTGCTGCGCTTGAGAAAGGCGGTTCCGCGCTCATTTACAGGCGTCTTGTCGCTGACACGGAAACACCCGTGTCCGCTGCGCTCAAGCTCATGGAGAATGATCGCGGGGATTTCCTGTTGGAATCCGTTGATGGCGGGGAAACACGCGGCCGCCATAGCCTGATCGGGTTGGAGCCTGACTTGCTGTTTCGGGCCGCTGGCGACAATTGCGAAATCAATCGCAGCTGGATGAATGACCGGCAGGATTTTACGTCACTGGATGCACCTCCGCTGGATGCTTTGCGTAACCTCGTCACCGAATGCCTTATGCCTGTACCGGACGCGCTTCCCGAAGCGCTTGCCTGCCTGGTAGGCTATTTTGGCTATGAAACAATCGGCCTGATCGAAAAACTGCCGCGTGCGCCGCAATCCTCCCTCGAAGTGCCTGACATGGTATTTGTGCGGCCGACCGTGATCATCATATTCGACCGGCTAAAAGATGAAATGTTCCTGGTTGCACCGATATGGGCGAGTTCCCACGGCACGGGAGAACAGAAGATTGAGCGTGCGGAAGATCTTCTGGATGCTGCGGAGCGCAAATTGTCTGCTACAGCAGCATCTCCTCAAGCTGCCCGTGATGTGCAAGTTATGAGCGAACTGCCCGTGCTTGAACCGGTCGTGCCCGCTTCGCGCTACAGCCAGATGGTCCGGGCAGCCAAGGATTATATCAGGGCGGGCGATATTTTTCAGGTCGTACTTGCACAGCGTTTCACCCTGCCCTTCACATTGCCGCCCTTTGAACTTTACCGTGCGCTGCGCAGGATCAACCCCTCCCCCTTCCTCTATTTCCTTGACCTGCCGGGCTTTGCACTGATTGGTTCCAGTCCGGAAATACTGGTGCGCGCGCGCGATGGTGAAGTCACCATACGTCCGATTGCCGGAACACGTCCGCGCGGGGCGAATGCAACGGAGGATCAGGCTAATAAAGCTAGCCTGCTCGCCGATGCAAAGGAACGTGCCGAGCATCTGATGTTGTTGGATCTGGGCCGCAATGATGTGGGCCGTATTGCCGAGCGCGGCAGTGTGGAAGTGACAGACAGTTATATGGTGGAACTGTACAGCCATGTGATGCATATCGTTTCCAACGTCACAGGTCGCCTCGCAAAAGGCAAGGATGCAATTGATGCGCTGTTCGCAGGTTTCCCGGCAGGTACGGTCAGTGGCGCGCCCAAAGTGCGTGCCTGTGAGATTATTGCCGAGCTAGAGGGAGAAACACGCGGAGCCTATGCCGGCGGTGTCGGTTATTTCGGGCCTGGTGGCAATATGGACAGCTGCATCGTCCTGCGCACCGCTGTGGTCAAGGATGGCACCATGCACGTGCAGGCAGGTGCCGGGATAGTTGCCGATAGCGATCCTGCTTATGAACAACGTGAATGTGAAGCCAAAGCCGGAGCGCTGGGTTCAGCAGCGCGCGAAGCCATAAGGCAGGCGCAGATGCCTGAATTCGGGCAGTGAGAAAAGCTCTTCTCGTTTGCATATTATTAGCTGCTGTCGGGGTAGGCTTTACTTATGGCATGGGCAGCGACGAGGATGCCGTCAAAACGGCAAAAAACGATGCATGCAAGGCCGTTACGTTTGAAAATGACGCTTTCACCCATTGTGTAGCGTCCCCTGAACGTCACTTCATCCAAACCATCGTGCATAATGCGGATGCGGAACCACTACGTACTTTCGAAGCCCTGGAAAAAGAACTTGGCGAGAAAGTAAAAAGTGCCGCCTTTGCGGTAAATGGCGGTATGTATGATGCAGATGGTAACGCCATAGGACTACTCATAGTAGATGGGGCAGAAATCAAGTCGTTGAATCAAAACAAGGGACCTGGTAACTTTCACTTGCTGCCCAACGGTGTTTTTTACGGTGACAGCAAAGGATGGCATGTCGCCACTTCCGCAGTATATGCCGAATTACAAACAGGCGAAGTTGATTTTGCCACGCAGTCAGGGCCGATGCTGGTTATCGATGGCGCTCTGCATCCTGATATTGCCCATAATGGAGAGTCCCGCAAAATCCGTAATGGTGTGGGGATTGATCCACACGGCAAAGCGCATATGCTAATCAGTGATAGCCCAGTTTCTTTTGGGCGTATGGCACGGCTTTATCAGAAACTTGGGGTGCAAAATGCCCTGTTTCTTGACGGTACAGTATCTGCTCTTTGGCGGCCCGCTATTGGCTATAGCCATAGAAAGCATGAACTCGGACCAATGATACTGGTTTCAAAACACTAGCTTTTTGAAACATTACTCTAGTAGCTTGGGCGCTTCTTTTTGCATTTTTTCACGGAATTTATCGGCAAACATGGCGAGCAGCGGCGGCAGGTGAAACACGGCATCCACTGCATCATCCTTGATATCAAGATTGCAGCTGACACGCTGCCCCATTGCCTCCAACGTAAAATCAAGAGCATCTTCATCCCAATGGTGTTCCGCCATTTTGGCTCCCGGCAAGGCTTCTTCCAGCTTGTAAATACCGCCCGCAATACGTTTTTTTGCTTCTGCACGGCCCAGTTTATGCAGGATCGTCATGGCTACGGGTTCTGACATACTAATATACTACCTTTCTAAAAATATGCGTACGGGCTGTCTTGGCACTTGGCCTTGTGCTCGATTTTGACTAGGCACTACCACATGATACTCGTCATCGACAATTATGACAGCTTTACCTTCAATCTCGTCCACTACCTTATGGAGTTGGGCGCTGAAGTCCGTGTGGAGCGCAATGATGCCATCAGCGTCAAAGATGCAATGGACAGCGGTGCGACTGCTTTTTTGATCTCTCCGGGGCCGTGCACACCCAATGAAGCGGGCATTAGCCTGGATTTAGTAGCAGCCTGCGCAGATGCCAGAAAACCGTTGCTGGGTGTCTGCCTGGGTCACCAGGCGATTGGCCAGCATTTTGGCGGTAAAGTCGTACAAGGCGGGTTGATGCATGGGAAAACATCACCGGTAGTACATGATAATAGCGGTGTTTTCGGTGGATTACCCTCGCCCTATACCGCCACGCGCTATCACTCGCTTATTGTTGAGGACGCACCCGATTGCCTGATCGTCAATGCAACTTCAGATGATGGTTCCGTGATGGGTTTTCGCCATGAAAGCCTGCCTATACACGGCGTACAGTTCCATCCTGAGAGTATTGCCACGGAATATGGGCATGCACTGCTCGCCAATTTCATGCGCATGGCGGGGTTGGAAACCGCGAATATTCCCGAAAATACCGTGCCCATCGCATAAATTGTGGTCATGCCATGCATTATATGCTTCACACCAGCCTTATGACACAGCTTCCCGATCCCCAATCGCTCCTTTCAAGAGAAGATGCAGGCACAGCTTTTGCAGCTATTCTGGACGGTACAGTCAGTGATGACGCCATCGCAGCTTTCCTTGTCGCACTTTCCGAACGCGGAGAGACTGCTACGGAAATTGCTGCCGCGGCCGCCGCTTTGCGTGAACGCCTGATTCCCATCGAAGCGCCGGACAATGCTATTGATGTGTGCGGTACGGGCGGTGATGGGCATCATACACTCAATGTATCCACGGCAGTATCACTTGTTGTGGCTGCTTGTGAAGTTCCTGTTGCAAAGCATGGAAATCGTGCAGCTTCTTCTAAAGCAGGTGCCGCTGATACTCTGGAAGCGCTTGGCCTCGACATGCAAGTGGCGGGAGACAAGGCGCAAGAGACATTGGCAGATTTGGGTATCTGCTTTCTGTTTGCCGCCAACCACCATCCAGCGATGCGCCGTATCCAGCCCATTCGCAAGGAAATCGGGCGGCGTACGATATTTAACCTGATGGGACCGCTTGCCAATCCGGCAGGCGTAAAGCGGCAGCTTATAGGCATTGCCCGTCCAGGCTATGTGCATGTCTATGCAAAGGCACTCGCTGAACTGGGTACGGAGCGAGCCATGATTGTATCGGGTGATGAAGGGCTGGATGAACTTTCGCTGGCTGGCGGCAATGAAGTTGCCGATATTACAGCGGACGCAGTCCTGATGCGGCGCCTCTATCCTGCCGAAGCGGGGCTGGCTGAATATCCGGTATCTGCCATTCGCGGTGGTGACGCAGAATATAATGCGGCGGCGCTCAGACGGCTTTTACAGGGAGAAAAAGGGCCATATCGTGACGCCGTGCTGTTCAACTCAGCTGCGTCGCTAATGGTAGCAGGCGAAGTGGACAATCTACGCGACGGTGTCGAAGAAGCCGCAGAAGCGCTTGATAAAGGTCTTGCCAATGCATTGCTCGACTGCTGGATTGCCTATACATGACAGATATCCCCGACAAACTCGCGGAAATTTGTGAAGCCAAGCGCCATGAAGTTGCGAAGCGCAAGGCCCGCGACAGCCTATCCGCATTGGAAGGGCGCGCGCAGGAACAGAGTGCACCGCGCGGTTTTGAGGCCGCTTTACGGCGCAAATCGCTGAACAGTTTTGGCCTGATCGCCGAAATTAAGCGCGCAAGCCCTTCCAAAGGTTTGATCCGTGCTGATTTTGATCCACCCTCCCATGCCAGAGCCTATGAGGCTGGCGGTGCGGCCTGCCTGTCTGTGCTGACTGATACACCCTATTTCCAGGGGGATGACAGCTACCTTGTCCAGGCACGGGCATCGGGCACCCTGCCCTGTCTACGCAAGGACTTCATGGTCGACCCTTGGCAGGTTGTCGAAGCGCGCAGTTTGGGCGCAGATGCCATTCTTATTATTATGGCCGCACTTGATGACGTCATGGCAGCAGAGATTGAAAAAACCGCGGTTTCACTTGGCATGGACGCATTGGTTGAGGTGCATGACAGCGCGGAAATGGAGCGTGCATTCAAATTACAGTCACGTCTTATAGGCGTAAATAATCGTGACCTGCGCAGTTTCACCACCGACCTGTCAGTAACAAAAACGCTGGCCGATAGGGTTCCAGATGATGTCCTGCTGGTATCAGAAAGCGGAATAAACAGCCATTCTGATTGCCAGCGCCTGGCTAGACATGGCGTGCGCACCTTCCTTGTAGGCGAATCGCTCATGCGACAAAACGACGTTGAAACGGCGACGCGGCAGCTACTAAGCGGTACATAAGTAGAACACTTGACATAACCTGTTTTGTTTCGTAATTGTTCCGTATTCGTTCACTAACGGAGCACTGATATGCTTACAAAAAAACAGCATGAGCTTATTTCTTTTATTCAGCATCGGTTGGAGGAAACGGGTATTTCCCCTTCTTTTGAAGAAATGAAGGATGCCCTGGACCTGAAATCCAAATCGGGTGTGCACCGTCTTGTCAGTGCGCTGGAAGAGCGCGGGTTTATCCGTCGTCTGCCAAATCGTGCGCGGGCGCTGGAAGTTTTGAAATTACCTGATGCGATCGTAAAACCTGCTGACACAGTGAAAATGCCGTCATCTGGGGCCTCTGCTGCGAGCATATCCAATATTGCAGATGCCAAAGCACCCACAAATATGAATGCCGATAATGATGTGATGGAAATTCCCCTGCATGGCCGCATCGCCGCAGGTGTTCCGATTGAGGCTATTGAAGGTCAATCTGCATTGTCTGTACCATCTGCCCTGTTGGGTTCGGGTGAACATTATGCGCTTGAAGTTTCCGGTGATTCCATGGTCGAAGCGGGCATATTGGACGGTGATTTCGCACTTATCAAACGTGCAAACACCGCGCGTGACGGTGAAATCATAGTCGCGCTTGTACGCGGTGAAGAGGCCACACTTAAATATCTGCGCCGTGAAGATCAGATGGTTCGCCTGGATCCGGCCAATTCGGCCTATGAACCACAAACATACCGCTCCGATGAAGTTGAGGTACAGGGAAAACTGGCAGGGTTGCTCCGCCGTTACCACTGATTTTCACTAATACAGGCTTGTTGGTTAAAGCAGGAAGGTCAGATTCTCAGTAAGTCAGGGTCTGAACCAACCATGTTCGCCTTCCTGCGCCGCAACGGTCCTGAGCTTTGGCGGGCTATCTAACCATATTGACAAACCACCTGTTTGCGAAAGCATAACGCGATCAGCCTTGAGCCATCTGGGATGGCAACTACGTGGCAACCAGCGGTCACTCACAACAATGTCGACGCGCTTACAGGCCGCGGCAAGGCTGCGCTCTGGTACAATATAGCTGCTCCTGCTGGCGAGCACTGTCCAGATACGATCAACCCCTTGCAGCTTGATAGTACAGAAATCAGGGCTGCACTGCGCATTTCTCCAATCCTTCATCGCCCGGATATCAGTTTCTTTGACGCCTGCATTTTCGGTTAATGTATCAATAGTATAATCTCCTGCCCGATCACGCAGCAGGATAATTTCTCCCTGTTTACCTGTTATGGCCAAGTGCTTACCTGAAGAATGTACCAATATGTCGGGCGAGCGCATCTGCGTTAGTGATATGGCTGCAAAACCCAAAGGCATTAACGCCAGCAAGCGTGCTCTGCCTTTAACAAGTGCGAACCATAATCCGCCCATTACAAACATTGCGAACAGGCGCACGTCCATAGAAGGAAGCCGTGTAACTGAACCGGGCTGCGCCTCAACAAAATGCGCCAGTGACAAAAGCAGTGAAAGCGCCTCACCGCATAATAGCCATATTGGTGCCCCCAGCCCCACAATATCCAACAACAACGCCAGTGCTTCTAGCGGCATGATGATGAATGTGGTGAGCGGTATGGCAAAAATATTGGCCAATGCGCCATATATGCCTGCTTTATGGAAATGATATAATGCAATAGGCATCAATGCGATTTCAATAGCTAGCCCCGTCAAGAATAACATACCTGTGAATCGCATAATTCGATATAGTACTGGCTCGTCACGCCGCTGGAAAATGCGTTGCACCCAGGGCAGTTGATGCAAAGCGATAATTGTAATTACCGCCGCAAAACTAAGCTGAAAACTCGGCCCCGCGAGCGCCTCTGGCCAAAATATGAGGACAAAAGCTGCGCCTGCCGCAACAAGGCGCATGGATAACGGATCCCTACCCATGGCAAGCGCTGTCAGCACGAGTATGGCGGCAATGCACGCCCGTATGGTGGGAACTTGCGCGCCGGTCAGCAACGTATACGCCAAACCGCCTAGTGCCGCAGCGACTGATGCAATTAACGGCAAACGGTATTTAAGCGCCAATGCAGGAAACAGCGCGAGCAATTTCACGACGAGAAGATAAATGGCCGCGACAACTGCACTCACGTGCAGGCCGCTTATTGACAGCAGGTGTGCCAGCCCTGCTCTGCGCATCGCTTCTGCATCCTCATCTGCAATCGCGCCCCTGTCCCCCGTTGCCAGTGTTGCAGCGATGGCACCTGGTGAGCCTTCGACACGCGACTGAATATGACGCGACAGACGCGATTGCGCCTCTGGCAGCCAGTTGCTTTGCCGTGATACCTTGATGATGGAAGGTTTTTCCAATGCAGTGCCTGTCGCCGAAATTCCTTCAAACCATGCCTTTTGCGCAAAATTATATGCGCCTGGCAATGCCGCACCTGCAGGCGGCATCAGCCGCGCACGTACAGATAGAACAGCCCCTTCACGAAAGCGGGCATCATCCCATTTTCTTGGCAGATTTACACGTATTTTTGCAGGCAGCGCAGCTTCTTTCCCGGGCACAAGCAGCAACCGGACCTTGTCACGGGCAGGCAGGTCGGTACGCTCACCGATTGCAGCATAAAAAGTCGAAACCACCGGTTTTTCAATAGGCGCCGCCCCGATTATGGTAGACTTGAGCCAGATTAAGGCACAACCGCCAGCCAGCAATAATGCCGACACTACCAACGCTTTGCGCAAGATGCTGTAATTTTCCAACCAGTGATGAAACGCCCAGATGGCCAGCGTGATTGCCACAAGGCCCAGGATCAAACCCGTCCATTGCGCTGGATTGTCCAGAGCAAACCAGGTTGCAATGCCAATTCCCAGCATGACCGGCATCCATAACGGCAAATGCTCTCGTTGTGAGTCCATGAATTTTTCGGTTTTCGCCAGCATATAGTTCAGGCCATCCCGCAGTGCCGTAAAAACAGCACTTGGAACCACTTGGAAAGCCGTGCTAGGGGCGTTGCTTTCAGGCATATCATATCTTTGAAAGGAAGCTGGCTTGAGTGCAAGCGAAGATATAAATCAGGATGTTTCCCAACCACAGCAAGTGGTTACACGGTTTGCGCCATCGCCCACGGGTTTCCTGCACATTGGTGGCGCGCGCACAGCATTGTTCAACTGGCTTTTCGCGCGTGCAAATGGCGGCAAAGCGTTGTTGCGTATTGAAGATACGGACAAGGAACGTTCAACTCAGGCGGCTATAGACGCAATTATAGACGGCCTTGACTGGATGGGCCTTGACTGGGATGAGCCACCTGTCTTTCAAAGTACACGGGCCAGACGTCATGCGGAAGTTGCGCAGACACTGCTAGACAATGGCAATGCCTATAGATGTTATGCCACTGCAGAAGAACTGGAACAAATGCGTGCAGAGCAACGCGCAGCGAAGAAACCCATGCGCTATGATGGCCGCTGGCGTGATCGTGATCCATCACAGGCACCTGAAGGCACTCCATATGTAGTCCGCCTGAAAACAAAGCAGCGTGGCAGCATGGAAATCATGGATGAAGTGCAGGGTCGCGTGTCCGTCCGCAATGAAGAAATTGACGACTATGTGCTGCTGCGTTCCGATGGTACGCCAACCTATATGCTGGCTGTGGTTGTCGATGACCATGACATGGGCGTTACTCATCTGATCCGCGGGGATGATCACCTTAACAATGCTTTCAGGCAATTATCGCTCATCCACGCCATGGGATGGCCGGAACCGGTTTACGCGCACATTCCGTTGATCCACGGCAATGACGGCGCAAAACTGTCAAAACGCCATGGAGCGCTTGGTGTAGAAGCATATCGTGATGAGATGGGCATATTGTCTGATGCACTGTTTAACTACCTGCTTCGATTAGGTTGGGGGCATGGTGACGATGAAATCATTTCGCGGAATCGCGCAATTGAATTTTTTTCTTTATCGGGTGTCGGTAAGTCACCATCCCGCTTTGATCCAAAAAAGCTGCTTAACCTAAACGGAATATACATCCGTGAGAGTGATGATACAGAGCTGACACAGCTAGTGTCTCCGCGTCTCGCCGAAATTTGCGACACATATGACGCTACGGAAAACATGGCTTTGCTCGAACAGGCCATGCCGGTGCTGAAAATGCGCGCCAAAAACCTGAATGAACTGGCGGAAAGTGCGAAATTTCTTTTTGTAAAACGCCCTCTGGCAATGGACGAGAAAGCATTATCTCTGCTAGAAGGGGAAAAACGCGATATCCTTCATGATGTCGTGGAACCACTTGCGGGCTGTTCCGAATGGACGCTTGAAAAACTGGAAGAAATTATCAAAGCCGTTGCCGAAACAAAGGAACTGGGCTTGGGTAAAATTGCGCAACCCATGCGGGCGGCCTTGACCGGGCAGGCAAATTCTCCGGGTATTTTTGACGTGCTGGTACTGCTTGGCAAAGAAGAAGCGATGGATAGGATCAACGATCAAATCAAGGCCGGATGATAACGGTCGATCACAAAATATAACCCTTTATGAGGGCCAACTGGTGCACTTGAGGAGACAATTAGGTGACAGATAAAAACGCAAAGATTCAATATTCGGGTAATGAGTATGACATGCCGGTGCTGAGCGGTTCGGTAGGCCCGGATGTCGTGGATATTCGTAAGTTTTATGGCCAGACAGGTGCCTTCACCTATGACCCCGGTTTCACCTCCACGGCCAGTTGTGAATCTGGTCTCACTTATATTGATGGCGGTGAAGGTGTGCTGCTGCACCGTGGCTACCCCATCGGTCAGTTGGCTGAAAAGTCCAGCTTCATGGAAGTTGCCTATCTTCTGTTGAACGGTGACCTGCCAGATCAGGATGAAATGAACGATTTCAACTATACGATTTCGCGTCATACCATGCTTCATGAGCAGCTCATGAAATTCTATGGCGGATTTCGCAGTGATGCGCACCCTATGGCTATCATGTGCGGCGTTGTGGGAGCGCTTTCAGCTTTTTATCATGATTCGACCGATATCTCTGATCCGGAACATCGCAAGATTTCAAGCCATCGCCTGATCGCAAAAATGCCAACCATTGCTGCGGCCGCATATAAATATTCGATTGGCCAGCCCTTTATGTATCCGGATAATTCACTGTCCTATACAGGCAATTTCCTGAATATGACCTTCGGCGTTCCTGCCGAAGCTTATGAAGTGCATCCCGCCATTGAGCGCGCACTCGACCGGATTTTCATTCTGCATGCCGATCATGAACAAAATGCTTCGACTTCAACTGTACGTTTGGCAGGTTCTTCCGGCGCCAATCCTTTTGCCTGTATCGCAGCGGGCATTGCATGCCTGTGGGGACCTGCCCATGGCGGTGCGAACGAGGCTGCGCTGAATATGCTGCGTGAAATCGGTACACCGGATCGTATCCCTGAATATATCGAGCGTGCAAAGGATAAGAACGATCCATTCCGCCTGATGGGCTTTGGTCACCGCGTCTATAAAAATTATGACCCGCGCGCGACAGTTATGCAAGAAACTGTCCGCGAAGTGTTTGACGCGCTTAAAGTGTCCGACCCTGTCTTTGAAGTAGCATTGCAGCTTGAAGAAATGGCATTGAACGATGATTATTTCAAAGAGAAGAAGCTCTTCCCGAACGTGGACTTTTATTCCGGTGTGATCCTGTCTGCCATTGGTTTTCCAACCACCATGTTTACCGCGCTGTTTGCACTGGCACGGACCGTTGGTTGGGTGGCACAATGGAACGAAATGATTTCGGACCCTGGCCAGAAAATCGGCCGGCCGCGCCAGTTATATTCCGGCCCAACCCAGCGCGACTATATTGCTATGGACAAACGCTAAAAATGTCAGGCTTTGCCGCCTGAATTTGACGGCAATTCCAGTATAAAGCGCGCTCCTTGCCCGGGCGCGCTTTCTACTTTCAGGTCACCGCCCATAGCCCTTGCTAATCTGCGTGAGATATAGAGGCCAAGTCCGCTACCGCCATCGTGGCTGCGCCCCAGACGTTCAAATTTGTCAAAAATACGTGCCTGTTCTTCTTCGGTGAGTCCTCCGCCCTGATCGGCCACGACAAGCCGAGCGAGCTCTCCGTCCTGCTCCAGGCGCACCCATACCATGGAAGCCGCAGGTGAATAGCGCACTGCATTGGTCAATAGGTTAAGTACTATCTGCAAAACCCGCCTGTAGTCGCCCATGGCAGACAGGTTTTCATCATCCGCCGGCGCATCAATATGGATATCGTGATCAACCGCCTGAACGGATAGTAAAGTAGCAGCTTTGCGCCCTATATTGGCAAGGTCAATTGCGTTGCGTACAGGTATGAAATCATCACGTTCAACCATTTCAGTATCGGATATATCTGTAACCAACTCGTGCAAATGCTGCCCAGCCTGCATAATGTCGCCAGCATAAGCCGCATAATCTGCCCGGAGAGGGCCCATTTCCTTCCCTTCCATCATTTCGGCATTTGCTATGATGCGGTCAATGGGGGCCTGTAGACCCGAGGCTAACCCCTCTCCGAAGAACTTCTTCATCTGTTCGGAGCTAAGTAATTGCATATGCGCCGAAGTTTCAGTCTCCTGAACTTCGGTCAGGTAAACATCAAACCCCTTTGATTTATCCATGTTGTGCGACAGCGGCCTGATATCTATCATCCATATTGTATCAAGACCTGGTAAAGTCACACATTGACCGGTATAGCTTTGCCAACTTTTTGCAGCTTTGCGTTGCAGAGTGAATTCAAAAACATCCCGCCAATGCCGCATCACATAGTTACGTGGAGCGATTGCGGGATCATTTCGGTTAAATGACATTGCAACAATATTCTGTTCTGTATCTAGCTTGATATGCCCATCTGCGTTCAGTTTTCCGATCGAAGCCTTCCGACCATTTTCCGCAACAGGATTTGCAAATAATAGCCTATGTTCAGACCAATTGGTGATTTTCAGTTTTATTTTTTTACGCTTCGGATTCACCTTTGCCCATAAGGTGATAATTGCGTCTTTCCTGTCAATTTCAACTTTCCGGGAAAGACGCATCCCCAGTTCCTGCGCCGAAAAACACAGTGACAACAGCTCCGGGACAGCAAGAATACCGTTTTTCAGGCCTCTATTGGCGTAATGCAGATCATATAACGGCGCATCGGCAGATAATATCCGCCCATCCCTGTCCAGAACGGCTGTGATACTTTGTGAGGAAGATTGGGTTTTTACCATGCCGTGCCTCGTGCATGGGGTGTCCATTGTACAACAATGTCCTGCGCTGCCGCAGCGCTCATGTTGATATCGGTGACAGGAATAACATCCTGATACTGACCCGGCAGCTTTAGAAGATTGACTATCTTGGCAATATCCTTTGTGGGGCATTTTGCAGCACGAAGGATAACCGCAAAAGCCGCTCGGTCCTGCGCACTCGATAAAATCAGTATTTCATCGGTCGGCAGGCCAATTTTTTCCGAAAGCATCGCAAAAAAATGGGAAACACCGAACTTTCCAATGGCCGCCATATTACAGGAATAGTTGGGTTTGATCGTACGGTTCACATGCTCCTGCAGCATTTTGAGCCTGCTCTCGCTTTCATCATGGTTCGATAGTGCTTTGCGTGCTGCTTTTGCCATGTCAGTATTGCTAGTCAGCCCGCATTTTTCTATGTGCCGCGCTGCAGCCCAGACAATCGCATGCGCCAGTTCTGCAGGCAGCTCCAGTAATGGATATGAGAAATCATCAATCGCACTGATAAATCTGCTTTGTGCAACAAGCTGTGCCATGGCGTATGCAGACTTTTCATCATCATCTGAAGCGATACGCACTTGCAAATCATCCGAAATTTCCGGATGCGCCGCATTATCCTCGCCAATGGTTTCGCAATAGTGCCACTCGACAATGCGTGTATAGAGAAACGACAAAAGCGCAGGTGAATAGACATGACTCTCGGGAAAGTGGGTATCTGCAATGGTTCTGGTGCCATCATCCCGCAGGTTCGCAGCAACGGCCTGTATCGCCTGCTCCCCAAGCGATATTGCTAATGCACGCGTCAGACTGATTGCCGCTTCAGATGCAATAAAGCTGCGGTTAGGGAAAGTCTGAGCGTATAATGATCGGGTAAAGCCCGGCATCTCGCGTGACACATAGTGTGCACGCTCCAATATATCACCATGCGAAACATCGCGGTGAGTATCGGAAAGCCCCGGCTTCATATAGCTGCGGTATCGCGTTTTGGTTAATTTCTCGTTAACTTTCTTGGGAATGCTATTTTGGGCTGCTTTCTAATAGCTTATGCGCTCGAGCTGAAAAGAGGACAGAGCCCAGGGTAACAATACCAACGCCCATTACGGCCAGTGGTAAATGACCCAAAATCGAAAGAGCAGCCAATAGTAATGCAAACCATAACGGATCGTGAAAAAATCTTAAAATTCGATCGGATATATTTGTTTTATTTATATAATACCAATATATACCAACCGAAGTTAACGCCAAATAGCCGGTCATAAGTGGCGAAATATCTGCCTTATGTAGTCCAGCAACAAGTGTCGCAGCAATGGATATCCAATATACTGAGTCCAGATATTTCCTATTTTTCAGAGGTTCAAAAAACCCGAACAGGTTCTGCCGCATATATCCGGTAAAAACTGCAATCGCGAGTAGCAAAAGAGCTGTCGATACATTGATAAAATATGCTGCTGCAGGGGCGGTAACAGCACCCAGCAACTGTACGCCTCGCAATATATTACGGCTATATTTGCGCTTCCAGACGTACGGTGCCATGAGACGCGCGAAGGGCGCGGCAAGAAAGCGCTCGCTTAGCCAGGACATGCTTTGTCTGGATGGGAAAACAGCATTTTTCTCGGCGCTCTCCATTGTCTCTGCCGAAGCCTGGATGGAAATTTCACCACTCCCAAGAGCTCGGTCGGATATCATGACACGTTTATAATCACGCTGCACACCGCTACGCAGCGCAGCGGACTGGACACTCCAGTCACCCGGAAGATCAGCCAGCGACAACAGATCGCGGCCACGCAATTTTGCGATTCCAGCCCAGAAATGGTTGATATCAATACGTTCAAAACCTGACGGGGGGGTATCTGTGCCTGCTGTCAATGTCGCGATTCTGGGTAATTTCGCATTCCAGATCGAATACGCCACTGAAGGTTGTATATATAACCCGTCGGCAATCAGTAATATTTCATCATCGGCGGCAACATGCGCCGTTATTTCGGATGCACTGCGGCCAATTACAAATTCCAGACCGTTATTAATTGCATATTCCTCAAGCAGTATAACTTGCCCCGGAACAGCCTGAACAAACGCAATAATCTTTGATGCGCCGGCATCAATAGCGAGTTTCATTTGATACTGTGCCAACGTACCATCCGCCATCGGCAAAAGGCCGCGTGGTTGATGTGGTGCATCACTGCACGTCTCACATATACTAATAAGCGCAACGCGCACGAGAATCTCCGACCTGTTTGCCAGTTTATGTAGTTATCAAGGCGTATTGCTTCCAGTAAAATCTATGTAAGAGCCCAATTAGCACGCAACGCAAAGAGTCTCGCAAATATGTGCATATTACACGATAATCCGCTTACAAGTTTTTATTCCCTATGCCGCCAAATATGGTAAACATACAATATGAGCGAGAATAGAAAAATTGTAGGACTGGAGCAGAATTCTGCTCCAGGTGAAGCATTTGATACTGATGATGAAACCGTCACGGATGGAGTGTCGCAGGATGAAGCCAGTGCAGACTCCTCTTATCCTGACGTGGATATGACATCACCTGAAGCCACCGATGATTATGCCATCAGCGATGAAAATGAGTGGGATTGGGATGCAGCGGACAACACCCCTACCCGTTCCGGCATTGTTGCAACATCGTTTTTCGTGGCGGCGGCCCTCGCGTGGACCGGATTATATATATGGTCCAAAATGTCCGAAACTGCATCAGGCGTAAGTATCCAGCAAGGCATTGATTGGTTCGTGCAATGGTCCATTCCCATGCTTCTTTTGGGTGTTGCCTATCTCCTTCTTATACGCAACAGTACGCGTGAAGCTGGCCTTTTCAACAATGTCGCCGCATCTTTGCGTGCCGAAAGCCAGGCACTTGAAGCTCGGCTGCATCATGTGAATAATGAACTTTCGCTGGCCCGCGAGTTTCTGGCTAATCAAAGCTTGGAACTGGAATCACTGGGGCGTAGTTCATCGAACAAGCTTTTGAACCATGCTGAGCAGATACAGGGCCTCATCGGTGACAGCGATGAAAAAGTCCGTGTTATTGGTAATGTATCGGATAGCGCCATAAGCAATATTGAAAAGCTGCGCGAACAATTACCGGTCATTTCTACATCCGCAAAAGATGTTACAAGCCAGATTGCAAATGCGGGTCGCACGGCACAGTTGCAGATCCGTGAGATGGCGAACGGCTTCAAACGCGTGAATGAATTCGGCCAAGCCAGTGATACGCAGATCATTGCACTTAAGCAACGTGCAGAAACCACCATTGCGGAGCTTTCCGGCGCCATGGACAAAATGTCTGGTTCACTCGATGAAAAAGTCGATCTTATGTCCCAAAGCTCTTTGTCCATGCTCAGCACGTTTGAAGAAAATAGCGAGAAGGTGACGTCAAAACTGCAAGAGAGTGTCAGCAGCATGCGCAATGAACAGGGTGCTGCCGCCACATTGATGCAGGAGCAACTGGAAAGCTATGAGCAATCGCTTCTACGCCTGACCAGCAGCCGTGAAGAAGAAGATGCCAAATTGGCCGAAATGCTTTCGGCCATGCAGAAATTGCTTGAACAGAGCGAAGAGCGAATTGCCGAAATCGACAGCAGCGGCGGTGAAAGTACGGCAAAAATCGCATTTGCCGTCTCCGCGCTAGGTGAGAATATTGATGATGTGCAGCGCAAAATGGCCACGTCAAAGGACACATCCGAGGAGTTACTGCAGGAAGCGGAAAAACTAAAACTCGCGATACAAGCGAATATGAATGATGTTGATGAGGCATTGCCATCATCCTTGACTCAGCTTGATGAGCGTTTGTCACAGACAGTTGCCAGTTTCCATGACACCCGTAACCAGCTTGCAGAAATTAACGATATTGGTTCTGCTTTTGCCGGCAAGATTCAGTCGACTCAAGAAAGCCTTGCTGTGCAGGCTGAAACAATATCTAGGCTACAGGGCGATGGCGAAGTCTGGAACAAGCAGAATGAAGATGTGAATCGTCTGATCACTTCCATCCAGTCCGCACGTGAAGAAAGCGAAGTGCTTTCACATTCAGCCAATGATACACTTATTGCTGCACTTAGCTCTGTAAAAACCACAGCTGATGAAGCCGCCAAGGCATCCCGAATTGCCATGCAGGACAGCATCATTGATGCAGCCGGCGATCTTGAGCAAAAAAGCGAAGAGGCGTTAGAAAAAGTCTTGCAGACCAAGGCTTCGGAGCTAGTTGGCAAGCTTGAAGGTGCAGTCGAACAGGCCATTGGTGCGACCCATGAAGCGACCTTGCATTTGCGTGACCAGCTACTCAAAGTTGATGAACTTACGGCAAATTTGGAATACCGCGTGCAGGAAGCACGTGAAAAGGCCGAAGAAAATACCGATCAGGACTTTGCACGCCGTGTTTCATTGCTAACAGAGTCGCTTAATTCTACGGCAATTGATGTCACCAAGATATTTTCGAATGAGGTCACTGACAGCGCCTGGGAATCATATCTTAAGGGTGATCGTGGCATATTTACCCGCCGCGCCGTGCGACTGCTCGACTCTGGTGAGGTACGCGAAATTGCGCGGCACTATGAAAACGACATGGAATTTCGCGATCATGTAAACCGCTATATCAGGGACTTTGAAACTATGCTGCGCAACCTGCTTGCTACAAGAGAGGGCGGCGCAGTGGGTGTGACTTTACTGTCATCGGATATTGGGAAACTATACGTGGCGCTTGCGCAGGCGATTGAACGCTTTCGCAAATAAAGTCAGCTCTGCTTTATTCCCGTACCGATTTAAAGAAATCAAGCGTTTCGGGCGTAACCCAGCCATAGATGTAATTGGCATAGAATAATCCGAACAGGATGGATGCCACTATTGTCGTGCGTATAACGACAGCAAGGGGACGAAAATTTCCTGGTGCGCTGTCTGCCTGCCCCCTTACCTTTTCCATACCCAGTTCATCATGTGTACGGACTCCGAAGGGTAGAACGACAAATGCCGAAATCACCCAAAATAGTGCATATATGGCGATCATGGATGTCCACTGCATTTCGAAACTAACCCTCAACTATCAAAACATGCACAACAGGTTTTTTACCGGTCCAGCGTGTGGCACAGCGGCGCACCGCAATACGTACGGCCTCACGCATTTTCTCAATATTTTGAACAGGCCCCTTGCCTTGTTTACGAATAGCATCGACTGCATCGTCACTGGCTTCATCGCAAAAAGTGATTAAATCTTCGTCCAGAGGCAGGCCCGCAGGCGCAACAACTGGATCACCCGCTAGCATAGCTTTGCCGTTCAGTGCGACGGCAACGCTGACATGGCCATTATGTGCCAGTTTGCGGCGTTCATTGATTGCTCCGCCATCAGCGGGCAATATAACATCGCCGTCCAGTATCAGTCGGCCTGAAAATTCACTGCTGACTTTGCTTGGCTTGCCTGGTGCAAGGCGGATCAAATCACCATTCTTTTGTACGATTGCTTTCGCAATGCCGCATTCCTTGCCGAAACGTGCCTGTTCCATCATATGCCGCATTTCACCATGTACTGGCACAAGAATTTCCGGTTTTATCCAGCCATACATGTCCGTTAGTTCAGGGCGCCCCGGGTGGCCGGAGACATGGATGTGTGCTTGCCGCTCGGTCACCATGATGACACCTTTTTCGGCAAGTTGGTTCTGGATGAAACCGATGGCAATTTCGTTACCCGGAATCTGTTTGGAAGAGAAAAGCACTGCATCGCCCTGCTCTACCTTTATCTGATGTGTATCGCTGGCAATCCGGCCAAGTGCGGCACGGGGCTCGCCCTGTCCACCTGTTGCAATAACCATGACTTTGTTACGCGGCAGCTTCATCGCTTCGTTAAAATCTACCGTTGCAGGAAAATCTTTCAGATACCCATGTTGCTGCGCATTTTCGATAATGCGATGCAGCGAACGGCCTGCGACACAGAGTTTGCGACCTGTTTTTTTTGCAACCTCACCCAGAGTGTGGAGCCGCGCCACATTCGATGCAAATGTGGTAACAATAACGCGGTTCTTCTGTTTCCTGACTTCCTCAATCAGGTTGTCCCGCACATCGCCCTCAGAGCCTGAGGCATTGGGATTGAACACATTGGTGGAATCACACACGAGCGCCAACACACCTTCATTGCCGATTTCGGTGAGTTGCTCAGGGGTGGATGGTACACCCACGATCGGTTCATCATCAAGTTTCCAGTCGCCTGTATGGAAAATGCGTCCATAGGGCGTATCAATAATGACTGCGTTACCCTCTGCTATTGAATGCGCCAGCGGCACATAGCGAAAATCAAAGGGACCAAGTTCAAAACTGCCTTCATTATCGATGATATTGAGTTCAACATCATCCGTAAGACCTGCTTCATCCAGCTTGCGTTTGATAAGTCCCGCAGTAAACGGCGTTGCATAAAGCGGTACGCCTAGGTCTGCGGCTAGATAGGGTACAGCGCCAATATGATCTTCATGGCCGTGGGTCAGCACAATACCCAACAGATCATCGCTGTGTTCTTCGATGAATTGCAAGTCCGGGAAGATCAAGTCGATACCAGGATAAGCGGGATCGGAAAAAGTCATGCCCAGATCAACCATCACCCATTTGCCGTCACAGCCATACAGGTTGGCATTCATGCCAATTTCACCCGACCCGCCAAGGGCCAGGAACAAAAGCTCGTTTTTCGGCTTCATCTGATTATTTTCCAATTCTTTTGTACAGGATGTTGAGGCCCTTGAGTGTCAGGTCGGACACGACCTCATCAAATATGTCCGTAGGTCCATCGAATAATGGCGCGAGCCCGCCTGTTGCAATCACCTTAACCGGGCGGCCGATTTCTTCTGTTAGCCGTGACGTCATGCCTTCAATCATTGAAACATAACCCCAAAAAACCCCGCTATGCATGGCATCTTCGGTGGTTTTTCCAATCACCTTGTCGCCTGGCTTGGGTTCGGTAATCACAATGCGTGGTAGCTTTGCCGCTGCAGTCACCAACGCTTCCAACGACAGGTTAATGCCAGGCGCAATCACGCCGCCCTTATAACTGCCATTAAAATCGACAATGTCGAACGTTGTGGCGGTGCCAAAATCGATGATAATCAGGTCGCTTTCCCATGCGGCATAGGCGGCAATGGCATTGACAATCCGGTCTGCACCTACTGCGCCAGGATCTGGCAAATCGACTTTCATACCATATTCTACGGGAGGTTGTCCGGTGATAAGTGGTTCTTTATGGCAATATTTGCGCGTGAAGGAAGCCAGGTTCCGCATCACGCCCGGCACAACGCTGGCCATGATAACATCGTCAATATCTGCAAACGATAAATTATTGAGCTGCAACAGCTGGTTCAGCCAGACGGCATATTCATCACTGGTTCGCTTGGTATTGGTGGCAATGCGCCAGCGAAAGTGGATGTCCTCTTCCTCAATAAGCGCGAAAACGATATTGGTATTGCCGACATCAATGGCGAGCAGCATCTGCTATTCCTCTATATTCCGGACGATTTCGACATCGCCCGCATGAATTACCTGAACCGCGCCGCTTTCCGTACGGATTTTGAGCGAACCGTTTACGTCTATCCCGATAAAGGTTCCGGTCAAATGATTTGCGCCCTCACGGGAAATTTTGATTTCAGTCCCTGTTTTATGGGCTTTGTCCTGCCACTTATCAAGCGTGTAGGATATGGGTTTATCACGCCATTCAGCGTAGATATGTTGGAATTTTTCAGCCAGTTCGCCAACAACTATGGTTGCATCAAGCGATTTTGGCGCGCCGGCATCATGCAAACAGGTGACTTCGCGGCCCGGGATATCGGGTGCCGCGGCAATGTTGATGCCTATCCCGACAATCACAGCATCTTCACAGCGTTCGAGCAGCATACCGCAAAGCTTTTTACCACCCACTAGCACATCATTGGGCCATTTGAGCTGTGGTGGGTTACCCGTCAGATAGGGCGCGACTGTATCATATACCGCCAGCGCAGTAACAAACGCCAATGTGGAAGCTGGCGGATCATCTGCGCGAAGCCGTACAAGCGTGCTGGCAAACAGGTTGCCTACAGGGCTTTCCCATGTCCGCCCCAGCCTGCCGCGCCCTGCATTCTGCCGCTCTGCGCGTATCCATAGCCCCTCCGCCGCGCCAGCACGGGCGTGTTCCAGCATATCGGCATTGGTGGAGGCCGTAAGCTGAACAGTTTCAATACGTGTTTTCAGAATCTAAAGGGCCCAAAACAGTGCCGCTGCTGCCTGATCCGCAATATTGCCCAGCACAGGTATCAGGAGATATCCAAGCGGCGACACGAACAGCGCGCAGAGTGCGATAATGACCGCATGGCTTTTGCTGTCACTCTTGACTACCACATCCGCAGATTCATCAAAATACATTACCTTGATAACCTTAAGATAGTAAAATGCGCCGATCACTGATGCGGCGATACCAAGCGCCGCAAGCAGAATCAGGTCCGCCTGCACCGCCGCTTCAAACACCAAAAACTTGCCCCAGAAACCAAAAAGCGGCGGAATGCCAGCAAGTGAGAACATGAATATCGCTATCGCCGCAGCCAATCCCGGACGCGATTTGGATAGCCCGGCGAGTGAGGATATTTCCTCCACCTGATTTCCATCCGCATCGCGCAGGTCGAGCACCGCCACGAAACTACCCAATGTCATGGCAACATAGATCATCAGGTAAACCAGCATTGCCGACGCACCCGCCTGGTTTGCGGCAGCAAGGCCAATCAGGATAAAGCCGACATTATTAATCGAGCTATAGGCCAGCAGGCGTTTGATATTGGTCTGGCCAATCGCGCCCGCCGCACCGACAACAATCGATGCGAGCGCAATAAAGATGATAATCTGCTGCCACGCAGCTATCTGGCTGCCAAAGGCCTCGATCGCAAGCCGCATGGTAAGCGCAAGTGCCGCAACCTTGGGCGCAGTGGCAAAGAAGGTTGTCACCGGCGTCGGTGCACCTTCATAGACATCCGGCGTCCACATATGGAACGGTACCGCACTGATCTTGAACGCCATGCCGGCGAGCACAAATATCAACCCGAATAGCGCACCTGTCGAAAGGCCGCTTTCAAATGCCTGATTAATAGCGTTAAAGTTCGTCGTGCCGGTAAAGCCGTAGAGCAGCGACATGCCGAACAGCAATATGCCACTGGCAAGACCGCCAAGCACGAAATATTTGAGACCCGCCTCAGCAGAGCGTTCGTCATTGCGCAGGAAGCTTGCCAGTACATAGGCCGCAAGGCTGTTCAGTTCGAGGCCGATATAGAGTGTCATCAGGTCAACCGCCGACACCATCATGCCCATGCCAATCGCCGCAAAGACAATCAGCACCGGATATTCAGGACGCATGACAGCGCTGCGTCCGCCCGCAACATTGTCAAAGAAACGCGGCGCAATGATGATTGAGACAATCGCTGAAATATAGATCAGCAGCTTAGTCAGTGACCCGAACTTGTCGAGCCGGTACTGTCCGAAAAATGCATCGCCGCCTTCCGCAAAAGCAGGATTAAGCAGGAATTCCAGCGCTACGGCTGAAGAGGCAAACAGCGCCGTCACCGCCAGTATGCTAACAAGGCGAGCGGATTTGAAACCACCCCATGCGCCGATAAGCAGTAATAACAGACCACTTGCACTCAGGATAATTTCAGGTGCGACCAGATAAAGGGAATTACCAACTGACATTAATGGCCTCCCTCGCTTGCTTCATGGGAGCCATGCTCGCCCTTCTCTTCTTCTTTCGGTGCGCCCATTGCGATCTGCGCATCCCCTTCGGGCTGCGCACGGGCAATACGTGCTTCGAGTGTCGTAATATCCTGCCGCATCGGCGCGAGGAAATTTTCAGGGTAGACGCCCATCCACAGCACCACCGCAGCAATTGGCGCCAGCAGTGCCATTTCACGGCCGCTAAGGTCAGACATCGCCTTCACATCCTCATGCACCAGGTCGCCATAGGCAACGCGGCGATAGAGATAGAGCATATAGCCCGCGCCCAGAATGATCCCCGTGGTGCACACCAGCGCTACCCAGCTGGAAACCTTGTAAATGCCTAGCAGTGACAGGAATTCACCAACAAAACCGCTGGTGCCCGGCAGGCCGATTGAGGCCATGGTGAACAGCAGGAATAGGAGCGCATATTTCGGCATGTTGTTCGACAGTCCGCCATAGCGGTCAATTTCCCGCGTGTGCAGCCGGTCGTAAATCACACCGACACACAGGAACAGCGCGCCCGATACCAGGCCATGGCTCAGCATCACGATCATCGCGCCTTCAAGCCCCTGTTTGTTGAAAGCGAACAGACCCACCGTCACAATCGCCATATGAGCGACCGAGGAATAGGCAATCAGCTTTTTCATGTCATGCTGCACCAGCGCGACGAGCGAGGTATAGACCACCGCCACCATCGACAGGCCAAATATCAGCCAGGCAAACTGCGCAGATGCTTCAGGGAACATAGGTAACGAGAAACGGATAAAGCCGTACCCGCCGAGTTTCAGCAGCACGCCCGCCAGAATGACCGAACCCGCTGTTGGCGCCTGAACGTGCGCATCGGGTAACCAGGTATGCACTGGCCACATCGGCATTTTTACCGCAAAACTGGCGAAAAAGGCAAGCCAGAGCCATGTCTGCGCTTCCGGTGCGAAATCATAGTTCATTAGCGTCGGAATATCAGTCGTTCCCGCCTGATTGGTCATCCACAGCATTGCAATCAGCATCAGCACCGATCCAAGCAATGTGTAAAGGAAGAACTTATATGACGCGTAAATCCGGTCCACGCCGCCCCAGATACCTATAATCAGGTACATCGGGATCAGGCCTGCCTCAAAAAAGATATAGAACAGGAAAATATCCTGCGCCGCGAACACGCCAATCATCAACGTTTCCATAAACAGGAATGCCGCCATATATTCGCCGACACGTTTCTGGATCGTTTCCCAGCTTGCTCCGATGCATATCGGCATCAGGAACACCGAGAGCATAATCAACATCAATGCAATGCCGTCAATGCCGAGCGCCCATGAGAAACGCCCGAATATGGGAGCGCTTTCGGTAAACTGCCATTGCGCGCCGCCAATATCGTAATTGAGCCACAGTACAATGCCGAGCACAAGATTGGCAAGCGTGGCAATCAGTGCCATCCAACGTGCCGAATTGGCAGACAGGAACAGGCAGACGATGGCAGCTATAGTGGGGATAGCCAGCATCAGCGACAGGATTGGAAAACCGAGATCGTTCATCTTATCGCACCATTACCCATGTGATCGCCGCCACAAGCCCCAGGAGCATGACCAGCGCATAGCTGTAAAGATATCCGGTCTGAAGCCTGCCAGCGACCTTGCTGCCATAGCTGACCAGAGTTGCCGCGCCATCAGGGCCGAAACGGTCGATGGTCTGTTGGTCGCCGCGTTTCCAGAACAGGCGTCCGAACCAGAAAGCCGGCTTGACAAAGATAAGGTCATACAGCTCATCAAAATACCATTTGTTGAAGAAGAACTGGTACAGGCCGCGGAACTGGTTCGCGAGTGCCTGCGGCCGTCCTTCGCCTCGCATATACATGTAAAATGCCGTGCCCAGCCCGATCAGCATCGCGAATGTCGATGACAGTTTAACCCAGTAAGGCACTTCATGAATGGCGTGCATCAGATGTTCGTCAAAGGCGATGCTGCCATTCCAGAACGCCGCGCCCTGCTCCGCATCGATAAAGGCATGGTGGAACACGAAACCGGCAAATATTGCGCCCATTGCGAGCACGCCCAGTGGTATCAGCATGGTGAGTGGGCTTTCATGAGGGTGATAGCCGCCCGTGCTGTCTTCGGCTGTTTCGGGTGTCTTGTGTACGCTGTGCTGAATATGTTCGGATTCGATCCAGCGCGGCTTACCCCAGAATGTCAGGAACATCAGCCGCCAACTATAGAAACTGGTGAGCAATGCCGCAGTGACACCAACGAAGAATGCGATACTGCCCATTTCAGTGCCGCTCGCATAAGCCGCTTCGATAATCGCGTCTTTTGAGAAGAAACCGGCAAAGCCAAGTGCAGGGATCGCGCCGATATGGATGATACCCACACCGGTAATCGCCAAAGTGCCCGCCAGCATCGCCCAGAATGTGAGCGGGATTTCTTTTTTAAGGCCGCCATAATAGCGCATGTCCTGTTCATGGTGCATGGCGTGGATGACACTGCCCGCACCGAGGAACAACAGCGCCTTGAAGAACGCATGTGTGAACAGGTGGAACATTGCTGCGCCATAGGCGCCCACGCCTGTTGCAAAAAACATGTAACCAAGCTGAGAGCAGGTTGAATAGGCAATCACGCGTTTGATGTCAGTCTGAACGAGACCAACTGTTGCCGCAAACAGTGCCGTGGCCGCGCCCACGAAAGTCACGACCGCCAGCGCCGTTTCACTGGTTTCAAACATGGGTGAAAGGCGGCAGACCATGAATACGCCCGCGGTCACCATGGTCGCGGCATGGATCAGAGCCGACACAGGTGTCGGGCCTTCCATCGCGTCGGGCAGCCATGTGTGCAGGCCTAGCTGCGCCGATTTGCCCATCGCACCGATAAACAGCAGCAGGCAGAGGATCGTCATGGTGTCAAACCGCATACCAAGGAACCCGATGGTGGAACCCGCCATGGCAGGCGCAGCGGCCAGGATTTCAGGGATGGAAACGGTGCCAAACACCAGGAACGTGCCGAAAATACCCAGCATGAAACCAAGGTCGCCGACACGGTTGACCACGAATGCCTTGATTGCCGCGGCATTCGCACTGGGTTTCTTGAACCAGAAGCCGATCAGCAGGTAAGAGGCAAGCCCCACGCCCTCCCAGCCAAAGAACATCTGCACCAGGTTATCGGCGGTTACCAGCATCAGCATGGCAAAGGTGAAAAGCGAGAGATAGGCAAAAAAGCGTGGCTGGTCAGGGTCTTCATCCATATAGCCCCAGCTATAAAGATGCACTAGCGCGGACACGGTGGTGACAACAACCAGCATCACGGCGGTCAATGTGTCAACACTCAGCGCCCAGTTGAAATTCAGGTCGCCGGAGCGCACCCAGTCAAGCACCGGCACCACAAATGCCTGCGTATCACCGCCCAGGAAGCTCAGGAAAATAGGCCAGCTGAGTGCACAGGAAACAAACAGCGCGCCGGTGGTTATCACCTTGGCTGGAATATTGCCCAGCGCCCGGTTGCCCAGCCCCGCAATGATCGCCGCCAGCAGGGGCAGGAATACGATAAGTTTAATGGCCACGCCCGTTTACCCCTTCATCCGGTTGATATCATCAACCGCAATCGTGCCGCGACCGCGAAAATAAATCACCAGTATCGCAAGGCCAATTGCTGCCTCGCCCGCTGCAACGGTCAGCACGAACATCGCGAATACTTGTCCCACCATATCGCCCAGGAACGCGCTGAACGCGACCAGGTTGATATTCACCGCGAGCAGGATCAGCTCGATCGCCATCAGGATGATGATGACATTCTTGCGGTTCAGGAAAATGCCCAGCACGCCCATCACAAACAGGATGGAGCTCACCACTATATAATGCTCTATGCCGATCATAGTTCGACCCCCTTGCCCACTTCGGGTTGCATATTGCGTGTTGCATCCTCGGGCCGCCGCGCGACTTGTTCAGACACGTTTTGCGGACGGACACCGGCGCGTTTCCGGTTGGTCAGCACAATCGCGCCCACCATCGCCACCAGCAGGATGATACCTGCCGTTTCGAACAGGAAAATATATTTGGTGTAGAGAAGCTCACCCACTGCTTCGATATTAGTCGCGCCTTCACGTGCCGGATTGACCGGCGTATCCGCCAGCTCGATCTTGCCCGCCTGATAAGCGCCAATACCGAATATCAGTTCCATTACGAAGACAATGGCAAGCAATATACCGAGCGGTACATTTTTCATGAAACCTGCGCGCAGTTCGGCAAAGTCAATGTCCAGCATCATCACCACGAACAGGAACAGCACCGCAACCGCGCCGACATAGACAATGACCAGCAGCATCGCGATAAATTCCGCACCGACAAGTACCATCAGTCCCGCCGCATTGAAGAACGCGAGGATCAGCCACAGCACGCTGTGCACCGGATTGCGCGAAAAAATCGTAAACGCACCGCTGGCGATCAGCAGTACCGCGAATAGGTAGAATGTGAAAACCTGTATCACTATATTTCAAGCCCCGTTGGATTCGTCACGCGCATTACCGGTATGGTGCATCCGCTTCAAGGTTCGCCGCAATGGCACGTTCCCACTTATCCCCGTTCGCAAGCAGCTTCTGCTTGTCATAAAGCAGCTCCTCACGGGTTTCGGTGGCATATTCGAAATTCGGCCCTTCAACCACGGCATCGACCGGGCAGGCTTCCTGGCAAAAACCGCAGTAGATGCACTTGGTCATGTCAATGTCATAACGCGTGGTGCGGCGCGAGCCATCTTCGCGCGGCTCCGCCTCAATGGTGATCGCCTGCGCAGGGCACACCGCCTCGCACAGCTTGCACGCTATGCAGCGTTCTTCGCCATTGGGATAGCGCCGCAGTGCGTGTTCCCCGCGAAATCGCGGACTCAGCGGATTTTTTTCATGCGGATAGTTGATCGTCACTTTGGGTTTGAAGAAATACTTCAAAGTCAGTGCATGCGCTTTCACAAATTCCCAAAGGGTAAAGGCTTTAATGGTTTGTGCAATACTCATAGCGGCCACCCATTATCTCTGATCATCACGTATCCGCTCACAATCACGACCCATGCCAGCGAGAGAGGCAGGAAGATTTTCCAGCCCAGACGCATCAACTGATCATAGCGGTAGCGTGGGACCGTTGCCATGACCCAGCTGAAGATAAAGAAGAACACGAATATCTTGAGCAACAACCAGATAATACCCGGCACAGCGTAAAGCGGTGCCCAATCGATCGGCGGCAACCAGCCACCCCAGAACAGAATTGCGTTGAGTGCGCACATCAGTAGGATATTGGCATATTCGCCAAGCCAGAACAGTGCAAAGCTCATCGAGCTATATTCGGTCTGATACCCGGCCACTAGCTCACTTTCCGCCTCGGTCAGATCAAACGGGTGCCGCGCGGTTTCCGCCATTGCGGAAATCAGGAACACGACCGCCATCGGGAACAGTAGTGGGTTCAGGCCATAGGCATTGACGATACCGCCAATATGTCCCTTTTGCGCCATAATGATATCGCTCAGGTTGAACGTTCCTGCCATCAGGACGACAGTTATCAGCGTAAAGCCAATCGAAACTTCATAGGAAATCATCTGCGCTGCGGCGCGCATGGAGGAGAAAAACGGATATTTTGAGTTGGACGCCCAACCTGAAATCACCACGCCGTAAACGCCCAGCGAGCTGATCGCCAAAATATAAAGCAGCCCCACGTTGATATTGGACAGTACGGCGGTTTCACTGAACGGAATAACCGCCCAGGCCGCGAGCGCCACGGTGAAAGTGATGATCGGCGCAATCAGGAAAAGCCCTTTATTGGCCGCGCTTGGAATAATCGTTTCCTGCAGGAATACTTTTAAACCGTCAGCAAAGCTTTGCAGCAACCCGAACGGTCCCACCACGTTGGGCCCGCGACGCAGGTTTATCGCCGCCCAGATCTTGCGGTCGGCATAGACAATCATGGCCACTGACAGCAGCAGTGGCAGCACAATAATGAGAATGCCCGAAATGGTCGCGACAAACCACGCCCATTCATAAGTCATGCCCAGAGATTGGAAAAATTCGGTCATTCCGCCGCCTCCAGCATATCATCCGCATGCAGCAATTCTGCTGAGCAGCGCTGCATCGTCGCGCTGGCGCGCGCGACCGAATTGGTCAAGTAGAAATCCTTGATCGGATAGCCAAGCACGCCTTCGCACTTGCTATCCAGTTTGGGCGGTGCCCAGTCATAGTTGGCCAAGCCTTCATAGCCGAGCGCAGGCACGGCTTTCGCCATCGCCGCGCGGCATGCATCAAAGCTGTCAAATGGCAGCGTGTGGCCAAGCACATCGGACAGTGCGCGTAGAATAGACCAATCTTCGCGCGCATCGCCCGGGGCAAATACTGCCTTGTTGGAAAATTGTACGCGGCCCTCCAGATTGACATATGTGCCATTCTTTTCAGGATAAGCCGCCGCCGGCAAGATAACATCCGCCGCATGTGCGCCTGCATCGCCATGATGGCCGATATAGACTTTGAAACTGCCCTCAAACTGGTTGTAATCAACTTCATCCGCGCCCAATGCAAACAACAACGCAGGTTTAGACGCAACAATATCCGCAAGACCGCCTTCTTGTGCGTAACCGAGCATCAATCCGCCCATACGTGCGGCAGAGAAATGCAGCACATTAAAGCCGTTCCAATCGTCACGGATCATTTTAAACTTGTCAGCAAGCTTTAGAGCCGCGCCATGCACACCCTCCATCGCCAGTGCGCCGCCACCCATGATAATGGCGGGCTTTCCTGCGCCTTTCAAGGCATCAGACACAGCTTTCGGCAGCTTGCCAAGCACTTTGGCATCTTCGCCCAACCATTCGACTTTGTAAGTGAGGTCGGTTTCAGGGCCCACGGCAAACACTTTCGCGCCGCGTTTGATCGCTTTGCGGATGCGTGTATTTACTAGTGGTGCTTCCCAGCGCAGGTTCGTGCCGATCAGCAGAATCGCATCGGCTTCCTCGATACCGTTTATTGTGCTGTTGAAATTGACTGCTGCGAGGTTGCTGGTGTCATAGGCTAAGCCTGTCTGACGACCTTCGAGCATCTTCGAGCCCATTGCGCCGAGCAATTCACGCGCGGCGAACATGGTTTCGCAATCCACCATATCGCCCGCGATGGCTGCCACGGACTTGCCCGCTTTCTTGGCCACCTTGGCAATCGCCTTGAACGCCTCATCCCAGCTCATTTCGACCAGCTTGCCGCCCTTGCGTACAAATGGCTTGTCGAGGCGGCGACGCACCAGACCATCGACCATATAGCGTGTCTTGTCAGTCGCCCATTCCTCGTTCACGTTATCATTGACACGCGGCAGCACGCGCAGCACTTCCCTGCCCCGGCTGTCAAAACGGATATTGGTGCCAACCGCGTCGGACACGTCGATGCCCAGCGTTTTCTTAAGTTCCCACGGACGCGCTTCAAACGCATATGGTTTGGATGTCAGCGCGCCCACGGGGCATAGATCGATCACATTACCCGAAAGCTCACTATGCACGGCTTGTTCCAGATAGCTGGTAATCTGCATAGCTTCACCGCGACCAATCGCACCGATTTCCTCGACTCCCGCCACTTCTTCGGAGAAACGGACACAGCGGGTACAATGGATGCAGCGCGTCATAACCGTCTTGACGATCGGCCCCATATATTTTTCGGTGACCGCACGCTTATTCTCTTCGAACCGCGAACCACCACGGCCATAGGCAATCGCCTGGTCCTGCAAGTCGCATTCGCCGCCCTGATCGCAGATCGGGCAGTCAAGCGGATGGTTGATGAGCAGAAATTCCATCACGCCTTCGCGCGCCTTTTTCACCATTTCGGTGTCGGTGCGGATTTCCTGGCCATCTGCAGCTGGCAGCGCGCAACTCGCCTGCGGCTTTGGTGGTCCGGGCTTTACCTCGACCAAGCACATGCGGCAGTTGCCGGCAATGGAAAGGCGTTCATGATAGCAGAAACGCGGGATTTCCTTGCCTGCAAGCTCCGCCGCCTGCAGCACAGTTGCGCCCTGTGGGACTTCCAGTTCTACGCCATCTACGGTGACTTTGGGCATTATTCAGCCGCCTCCATAATCTCTGCACCACTGCCCTGCTGCTCACGGATACGGCGCTCCATTTCGGGCCGGAAGTGACGGATCAGGCCCTGGATCGGCCAGGCTGCTGCATCGCCAAGTGCACAGATCGTGTGACCTTCAACCTGCTTGGTTACTTCATATAAAGTATCAATATCTTCGATTTCAGCATTGCCATCACGCATTTTTTCCATCACGCGCCACATCCAGCCTGTGCCTTCACGGCACGGTGTGCACTGACCGCAGCTTTCATGTTTGTAGAAATAGCTGAGCCGGGAAATTGCTCGTACAATATCGGTAGACTTGTCCATCACTATAACCGCTGCCGTACCAAGGCCTGAGCCAACGTCTTTCAGACCGTCAAAGTCCATCGGTGCGTTCATAATCTGTTCAGCGGGAACGAGCGGAACGGAAGAACCACCGGGAATGACCGCGAGCAGGTTGTCCCAGCCCCCGGTGATACCGCCGCAATGCTTTTCGATCATGTCCTTGAACGGGATGGACATGGCCTCTTCGAAAACAGCCGGTTTTTCGACGTGGCCCGATACCTGGAACAGTTTCGTGCCATGATTGTTTTCACGGCCAAAGCTTGCAAACCATGCCCCACTGCGCCGCATGATAGTGGGAACAACAGCAATTGATTCCACGTTATTTACTGTGGTTGGGCAGCCATAAAGGCCTGCACCTGCGGGAAATGGCGGTTTCAGGCGTGGTTGACCCTTTTTGCCTTCCAGGCTTTCGATCATCGCGGTTTCTTCGCCGCAGATATAAGCACCTGCACCGCGATGCACGAACACATCGAAATCATAACCGGACCCAGCGGCATTCTTGCCAATCAGGCCTGCATCATAGGCTTCCGCCACCGCTTTTTCGAGTGCAATGGCTTCGGCGATATATTCGCCGCGGATATAGATATAGGCGGCACGCGCGCGCATTGCGTACCCTGCCACCAGTGCGCCTTCGATCAGCTTGTGCGGATCGCCGCGCATGATTTCGCGGTCCTTGCATGACCCTGGCTCAGATTCATCAGCGTTAATGACCAGAAAACTGGGTCGCGGATTGCCCTGCGCATCTTTTGGCGCTTCCTTGGGCATGAAGGACCATTTCAGGCCGGTCGGGAACCCTGCCCCGCCGCGACCGCGCAGGCCGGATGCCTTGATTTCCTCGATAATCTTGTCATGGCCAAGCCCCACCAGGTCCTTGGTATTATCCCAGTCCCCACGCGCCTGCGCCGCTTTCAGGTTAGGCGACTGAAAGCCATAGACATTCGTAAAGATACGGTCCTTGTCCTGAAGGAAGTCGAAACTCATTCTTCACCACTCCCCTCATCCGAGCTCTTAAGTGCAAGAAACACCACGGCCAGAGCAATAGCAACCGACCCCAGAGCAATCCAGACAGCCATTACCATTCCCCCCGGTAATCATGATTTGCATCCAGCATTTCCTTAAGCACCACTGGCCCGCCTTCGGGCTCACTGGTCTTGCGGCCCGTCTGCGACCCTGGTGTCACCTCACGGCCCGCAGCCAGTTCTTCCAGAATCTTAGTGGTGATGTCATAATCCAGATCTTCGAAATTATCGTCGTTGATCTGCACCATCGGCGCGTTGGAGCAGTTGCCCATGCATTCGACCTCAGTCAGCGTGAACAGGCCGTCTGGCGTGGTTTTGCCCTTGACCATGCCCTTGTTCCTGCACGCCGCCATGACGTCATCCGACCCGCGCAGCATGCACGGCGTGGTGCCGCATACCTGCACATGGTATTTACCGACCGGCGCCAGGTTATACATGGTGTAGAAACTCGCGACTTCGTAGGCGCGCATATAAGGCATATCCAGATATGCCGCGACATATTCGATCACCGGAACGGGCAGCCAGCCCTGCGTATCGGTATCCGCCCCCACCTGCCGCTGCGCCAGGTCAAGCAGCGGCATCACCGCACTGCGCTGCCGCCCCTCAGGATAGCGCGCAACGTACATCTTCGCCTTCTCGTCATTCTCTGGCGTAAAGGCAAAACCGCCCCATTTCGCACGAACTTCGATTTCGTCGGGGATATTGGGTGTGTCAGCCATTCAACGTCGCCTTTTCGGGATATTCCCGACGCATTCTAATCCAAAACTCTCGAATGAGCGCAGCAGGAAGTACTGCAGTGCTCATTAATGCCCAGTGGCCTATATCCAGTTCGCCACCCCGGAAATACCCCCACAGAACAGCGCCAGTGAAAAAGACGCAATAGAGTACGAATACCCGGCTCAAGAATAAGCGGAGATTCACCGGTCACACTCCCCGAACACAACGTCGATCGCGCCCAATATGGCGGTCGCGTCGGGTAGCATATGACCCTTGCACATGAAATCCATCGCCTGAAGGTGGCTAAACGCGGTTGGGCGGATCTTGCAGCGGTATGGCTTGTTGCTGCCATCACTAACCAGATAGACGCCGAATTCGCCCTTGGGGCTTTCGGTGGCGACATAGACTTCACCGGCGGGCACGTGGAAACCCTCGGTATACAGCTTGAAGTGGTGGATCAGTGCTTCCATCGACTGCTTCATCTCACCGCGCTTGGGCGGAACGACTTTACGGTCAGTGGAGGCAATCGGACCTTCGGGCATTTCATTCAGGCACTGACGCATAATGCGCGCGCTTTGGCGCACTTCCTCAACCCGGACCATGAAGCGGTCATAGCAATCGCCCTTGGTGCCGACAGGAACATCAAATTCCATCCGGCCATAGACATCATAGGGCTGTGACTTACGCAAGTCCCATGCAATACCGCTGCCGCGGATCATCGGGCCGGAAAAGCCCCATTTGATCGCGTCTTCCTTGCTCACAGTTGCGATATCGACATTGCGCTGTTTGAAAATGCGGTTGTCCACGACCAGGCTCATCGCATCTTCGAACAGTTTCGGGAATGTATCGAGCCAATCGGCAAGATCCGTCAGCAGTTTCAGCGGCACGTCCTGATGCACACCGCCGGGGCGGAACCAGGCACTGTGCATACGCGCGCCCGATGCGCGTTCAAAGAAGTTCAGGCAATCCTCACGGATTTCAAACACCCACAGGTTCGGTGTCATCGCACCCACATCCATGACATGCGCGCCGATATTGAGCATATGATTGCAGATACGCGTCAATTCGGCGAACAACACGCGCAGATATTGCGCGCGCAATGGAACCTCGAGATCAAGCAGTTTCTCAATCGCCAGCACATAGCTATATTCCTGCGCCAGCGGCGAACAGTAATCGAGCCGGTCAAAATAGGGTAGAGCCTGCAGATAGGTCTTATGCTCGATCAGCTTTTCGGTACCGCGGTGGAGCAAGCCAACATGCGGATCAATCCGTTCGATGATCTCACCGTCCAGCTCCATCACCATGCGTAGCACGCCGTGCGCCGCCGGGTGCTGCGGGCCGAAATTGATCGTGTAATTCTGGATTTCGACGTCACCTACCGTTGGATCGGCAGCATCGGTTTCGCCCAGTGTTTCTTCGAGATAATCAGCCATTATGATTTATCCTCATCCGGCTTTTCCTCTTCCACTTTTTCATCGCCCGGCAGCACGTAATCCGCGCCCTCCCAAGGCGACATAAAGTCAAAGCTGCGGAAATCCTGCGCCAGCTTTACCGGCTCATAGATCACGCGCTTATGCTCTTCGCTGTACCGCATTTCGACATGGCCGGTGAGCGGGAAATCCTTGCGAAACGGATGGCCTCGAAAACCATAATCGGTAAGGATACGGCGCAAATCAGGATTGCCTGCAAAAAGTACGCCATACATATCGTATACTTCACGCTCCAGCCATCCGGCCACGGGCCAGAGATGCGTGACAGTGGGCACCGGGGTATCTTCATCGGTACTGACTTTGACACGAACGCGGTGGTTTTCGGTAAGGCTGAGCAAATGATAACAGACCTCAAACCGCTCAGCGCGGTCAGGATAATCGACACCAGCGATTTCCATAAGCTGCTGGTAATCATGTGTATCACGCAAAATCTGTAGCGCATCAGCAATGCTGTCGCGCTGCACGGTGAAACTGATCTCGCCATGCGCCTCGACCATCTCAACCACCATCGAACCCAATGCTGCGCCCAGTTGCGCTGCAACACCGTCATTGCTTGCTATTTTCGGAGCCGAATGTACCATATTACCGTTCAATCGTTCCTGTCCGGCGAATTTTCCGCTGGAGCTGCATCACACCATAAAGCAGGGCTTCGGCAGTGGGTGGACATCCAGGCACGTAAATATCAACCGGGACAATCCGGTCACATCCACGCACCACGGAATAGCTGTAATGATAGTAGCCGCCGCCATTAGCGCAGCTACCCATCGAAATCACATATTTCGGTTCGGACATCTGGTCATATACACGGCGAAGTGCCGGTGCCATTTTATTGCAGAGCGTACCTGCCACAATCATCACGTCCGACTGGCGTGGGCTAGCGCGTGGCGCGACGCCAAAACGCTCCATATCATAGCGCGGCATGTTCACATGAATCATTTCCACTGCGCAGCAGGCAAGACCAAATGTCATCCACCATAACGAGCCCGTACGGGCCCAGGCAAACAGGTCTTCGGTCGAGGTGACAAGGAAACCCTTGTCATTCACTTCCGCATTCAGGTCGTTGAAAAATGCTTGTTCAGGCGGCGTGCCTTCGGGCGGCATGTCGGCCATGGTCGCGGGCTGGATAAGTGAATTATTGCTGTTCATAATCTACTCCCAATCCAGCGCGCCCAGTTTCCAGGCATAGGCAAAGCCCACAATCAACTCGAACAGAAAAATCATCATCGTGACCCATCCTGTCCAGCCAATTTCATTCAGCGACACCGCCCATGGAAACAAGAAAGCTGCCTCAAGGTCAAATATGATAAACAGGATCGCCACCAGATAGAAACGCACGTCAAACTGGCTGCGTGAATCTTCAAACGCGGGAAAGCCGCATTCATATTCTGTCAGCTTGTTCACTGTGGGATTGTGTGTGCCAGTCAACCGTGAAACGCCCATGGGCAGGAAGACAAAGGCAGCGGAGAGAATAAGGGCGATACCAAGAAAGAGAAGGATTGGCAGATATTGTGAAAGATCGGTCAAATCATTTCCTTCCTGACCTTGTAAAGAATCCACGGGTAAATCAGCTCCGCTTCTAAGCATGTAGGCGCATGCAAGCAAGTGTCTCACCGTGTTTTTTTACGCACAACTGCGTCGCAAATTCTGCAAGTTGGTCGCACGTATCTGTGTTGGTGTGAGCGGCTGCCCCTGCTTCACTGCCCAGTATTTTCTAATTTGGGACATTGTGCATTGCTGAATACATGCGTCAAATCTGGGATGGCTCTGGCCATGACACCGAATATGTTGGCTGGGGCCGCGTAACATGGCCTGCTCCCAATCCCTATTCCGGCTTGGCCTTTGCCCGCAAAGCCCCTGCTATCAGTTTATGCAATTTTGAATGCAGCATGTCACTGGCTGCAATCATTTCTTGCCTGTTGATGGGCTGGTTCCCGCCGCGATAGTCAGTGACGAAACCGCCCGCCTCACGCACCATCAGCACACCTGCTGCTACATCCCATGGCTGCAGACCGCTTTCCCAGAAACCATCGTAACGCCCTGCGGCCAGCCAAGCCAGGTCCAGCGAAGCAGCACCAAAGCGGCGAATGCCGGCTACTTCAGGGCCTACGGCATTGAATATTTTTGACCATTCATCAAAATCACCATGTCCGTTAAATGGCGCACCTGTAGCGATCAGCGCTTCATCCAGGTAACTACGGCCCGAAATACGCAGGCGGCGTTCGCCCAACCAAGCACCGCGATTGGTTTCTGCCCAGTAACTCTCATCCGTGAGCGGCTGGTAAATCAGACCAGATGTCACATCACCCCAGCCATCATGCATTTCATTGGGCTGTTGCACAGCAACGGAAATCGCAAAATGCGGAATACCATGCAGGAAATTGGTGGTGCCATCCAGCGGATCGATAATCCAACGCGGTTTGGCGGGGTCACCTTTGATATTGCCGCCTTCTTCCAACACGAAACCCCAGTCGGGCCGTGCCTTCAAAAGCTCGTCATACAAGGTGCGTTCGGAACGCTGGTCGGCCTTGGACACGAAATCAGCCGGGCCTTTTTTTGATACCTGCAAATGTTCGACTTCGCCGAAATCACGGCGTAGGCGCTGCCCCGCCTTGCGCGCGGCGCGTTCCATAATCGCGATCAAACCTGAATGGGATGGCATAATTTTTCCTATGGGCCCGTTAAAGTATTAAACATATCAGGGCATAAATATATATTGCGTGCGAGAGGCTTAATCCGCCTTCTTCACATATTCGCGGGCATAAACATCTACAATTACGCGCGTTCCAGCGGCAATATGCGGCGGCACCATGACTTTCACACCGTTGTCCAGTACGGCGGGCTTATAGCTGGACGATGCTGTCTGGCCTTTGACCACGGCATCGGCTTCGACAATTTCCGCCTCAATCTGGTCGGGAAGCTGCACCGAGATCGGTTTTTCCTCATACAGTTCCAGCGTCACGTCCATCCCATCCTGAAGAAATTCGACCGCATCACCCAACAGGTCGGCAGACAGCATGATCTGTTCGTAATTTTCCTTGTCCATGAAAGTCAGCATGTCGCCATCAGCGAACAGGAACTGGAAATCCTTGGTATCAAGCCGCACCTTCTCAACTGTATCGGCACTGCGAAAACGGACATTTGTCTTACGGCCATCGATCAGGTTTTTCATTTCCACCTGCATATAGGCTCCGCCCTTGCCCGGCTGGGTATGCTGGATTTTCGCAACTTTCCAAAGTCCGTTCTCATACTCCAGGATATTGCCCGGACGAATATCGACACCACTGATTTTCATAAAATATCTCACATACCTGAAAAGAGCCTGTGCAGCAGCGATGCGCACAATGATTTGTGCCTGCGCTCTATAGCTGCATCAACGCGTTGGCAAGAGGGCAGCCATGGCAGCTGCAAGATTTTCATGACAGCATATGTTTGATAGATTCAGGTGATATGACCATTTCATCCAATTCCGACTTGTAAAATAATGTTATAAAGTGCCATAACTTGAGAAAATCTGGAATATATCCAGTCAGCCAAAGGGCATATGAGAGATAAAAGATGAGTGTATATCAGGCAAATCCAGCGGCAGGCATTTTCGGCAAACCCAGCAATTTATGTAATACTGCGCATAAACAGGGAGTTTCATTGCCAGACAGCGATGAATTTGAGGAAGATTATACCAGTTACCTCAAACGATTGGTAGCAGAGGCCAAGCGTAAGAAAACCGCGAAAGCTTGACTCCCTGCACACTTATGCACCCGCAAAAACCTCGTTAAATTCCCGTACCGCAATCGCCGGGCCATCCGCATGTTTCCACACACCTCCTGAAACCGCCAGAAAATCGGCCCCCGCCGCTATAAGCGGCCGTGCGTTGGCGACCGTTATGCCGCCAATGGCAACACAAGGTATCTCGACCATCCCCGACCACCATGATAGTAATTCATGGTCCGCCTGATGCTGCGTATCTTTCGTCTCGCTCGGATAAAACGCGCCAAAGGCAACATAGTCCGCCCCGGCCTCACCTGCTTCCAGTGCCAGATGACGGCTATCATGACAGGTGATACCGATCTGCACATCGCGGCCCAGACGTTCACGAGCCTCAGCGAGCTCACCGTCTCCCTGCCCCAGATGCACACCATCCGCGTTAAGCCGTGCTGCCAGCGCAATATCATCATTGACGATAAATGCGGTGTCATATTCTGCGCATATAGTCTGTAATGGTGCGGCAAACCGCGCGGCCGTATGCTGGTCCAACCCTTTCACGCGAAACTGAAATGCTGCGACAGGTGCCGCCGACAATGCTTCGCGCAAACGGTCCGGGAAATCACCGCCCGTTTCAAGCGGTGATATAATGTAAAGCTGACAGGCAGGATCCGCACTCATATGCGCCCCCTAGGTTGCAGACGCTTCGTAAATCTGCTCAATCGCGCCGCCCAGTGAGGCGTCAAAGTCGCCATCACCCATTTGGTGGCGCAGATCCTGGAGCAATGCACGGGAGAAGCTCGCAATCATACCGGGATTTTTGGCAAGCTCAGTGCATGCCTCATCACGTTCAAACCCGCCGGAAAGGGCTACTACGCGCGCCACACGCGGATGATTTACAAGCGGCGCATAAAGCCCGGCTTGCTCCGGAATGGAAAGCTTCAGCATAACCTTGCGGTCTTCGGGTAATGCATCAAGTGCCTTTTTTAGCTCCTCAAACAAAATGACGTCCGCCGCACCGCGTTCTGCACTCTTGATCGATACTTCAGGTTCGATAATCGGCATCAAACCATGATCCAATATACGCGATGCCACTTCAAACTGCTGCTGCACAATCCCCGCAATGCCGGCATGCGAAGCAAGATTAATCACCGAACGCATTTTTGTGCCGAAAATACCCTTTTCCTTGGCACGCTCCAACAACTCATCAAGGCCAGGTATCGGTTTCATCATCTGTACACCGTCAGCTTCATTTTCCAGACCCTTGTCGACTTTCAGGAACGGTACCACGCCGCGTTCCCACAACAGTTTGGCTACAGATTGACCGCCCGCTTCACCATCCATGGTTTTTTCAAACAGGATTGCGCCGATAACTTTCTCACCATTAAAGCAGGGCGCGGTGACAATGCGGCTGCGCATATCGTGAATAAGCGCGAACATCTCATCATCATTAGTATAGGCATCTTCTTCAACGCCGTACCCGCGAAGCGCCTTTGGCGTGGAACCCCCGCTCTGATCGAGCGCGGCAATAAAACCTGCGCCTTTTTCGATTTTTTCCATCATTTCGGAATTATGCATCACTATGTCCTCTTGAATGATTGGCCGTGACGACCAGAATATCTTATACTTCACCTAAAATATCTTATGTCTCTAACGCCTTTACGCCTGGCAATTCCTTGCCTTCCATCCATTCCAGGAAAGCTCCACCCGCGGTAGAAACAAAACTGAAATCGCCTGCTGCGCCTGCATGATTGAGTGCTGCGACCGTATCTCCGCCGCCCGCCACGGACACCAGAGACCCTTCACGGGTCAGCGCCGCCGCCGTTTGCGCCAACGCCACTGTTGCCCGGTCAAACGGTTCAATTTCAAAAGCGCCCAACGGGCCGTTCCACACCAGTGTCTTGCAGGTTTTGAGTACATCAGACAGTGCTTCCACCGCTGCCATACCAATATCAAGGATCATTTCGTCACTGCCCACTTCATGGACATTCACGGTGCGATTTTCGGCTCCTGCCGCAAATTCCCCTGCTACGACGACATCGTAGGGAAGGTGCACGGTGCAACTTGCCGCATCGGCGACATCCATGATGCGGTTTGCCGTATCGGTAAGATCATGCTCACACAGTGAGTTGCCCACATCCACGCCGCGTGCCGCCAAAAATGTATTGGCCATCCCACCGCCGATAATCAAGTGATCGACCTTGGCAACCAGATGCGTCAACACATCCAGTTTCGTGGAAACCTTGGCGCCGCCAACAACAGCGGCCACCGGGTGTTCAGGATCGCCGAGCGCAGCTTCCAGCGCCCTGAGTTCGGCTTCCATCGCGCGCCCTGCAAAAGCGGGTAACGCATGCGCCAGGCCTTCTGTTGTGACATGCGCCCGATGCGCAGTGGAAAAGGCATCATTTACATAAAAATCACCCAGCGCCGCCATTTGTGAGACAAGCGCCGGGTCATTTTTCTCTTCGCCAGGGTAAAAACGGCTGTTTTCCAGTACCGTGATGCTGCCATTGGCAAGCGCATCAATGGCGTGGCGTTCGGGCGATGCCAGAAAACCGATATGACGCCCCAGCACTTTTCCCAGCGCTTCTGCTACAGGGCGCAGCGAAAGATCTTCTGAAGCATGTCCCTTGGGCCGTCCGAAATGGGCGAGCACCAGCACCTTGGCATGGGCATCCGCCAGTTCGGTAAGTGTCGCCATGGTAGCGCGCAGCCGTGTATCATCGCTGACACTGCCATCATCATGCACCGGCACGTTCAGGTCTTCACGGACAAGCACCGGCTTGCCCGCAATGTCGTGCATGTCATCCAGTGTACTGAAGCGCTGTGCCGCCATTTCTCCGCCCCAGCCTTACAGCAGACCTGCCATAACGCCGGCAGTGTCGATCATGCGGTTGGAAAAGCCCCATTCATTGTCATACCAGCTCACCACACGGGCCAGTTTGCCTTCCATGACAGTGGTTTCCAGACTGTCGACTGTTGAGCTCGCGGGGAAATGGTTGAAGTCTGAGCTGACCAGCGGCTGTTCAGTATAATAGAGAACGCCCTTCATCGCGCCTTCTGACGCCGCTTTCAGTGCAGCATTCAGTTCTTCCGCCGAAGTATCGCGGCCTGGTGTGAACACGAGATCAATCAGGCTAACATTGGGTGTCGGCACGCGCACAGAGGAACCGTCCAGCTTGCCATTCAGTTCAGGCAGCACCAGACCGACAGCACGCGCCGCGCCCGTTGTGGTAGGAATCATGTTTTGCGCCCCGCCGCGCGCGCGGCGCATGTCAGAATGCATCTGGTCGAGCATACGCTGGTCATTGGTATAGCTGTGGATAGTGGTCATGAAACCGCGTTCAATACCCACGGTATCGTTTAGTACCTTAGCCACGGGGGCAAGGCAGTTGGTGGTGCAGCTAGCGTTGGACACGATGACGTCCTCAGCAGTTAGGTTGTCATGATTTACGCCATAGACTACTGTTTTTGTAACGTTTTTAGCCGGTGCAGAAATAAGAACACGCTTGGCGCCCGCATCAAGGTGTGGCTTGGCGGCCTCATGCGACTGAAAAAAGCCGGTGCACTCAAGCACGAGATCAATCCCCATCTCACCATGCGGCAATTTGCCGGGCTCGCGTTCAGATGTCACCGCAATTTTCTTACCATTGACCGTGATGCTGCTACCGTCGGTTGTCACTTCACCCGGAAAGCGGCCATGGGTGGAATCATATTGGAAAAGCAGTGCATTGGCTTTGGCGTCCGCGAGATCGTTGATCGCAACCAACTCAAGATCATGGTCATCACGTTCCAATATCGCGCGAGCGACGAGACGTCCGATTCGGCCAAAGCCGTTAATTGCTACTTTTACTGACATTATTTCAGCTCCTTAAATTCCAAATTTCATAAATAATGTAAACTTTAAACCAATACATCCCTGATTTTCTGCGCGACCTGCTCCGCCGTCAGGCCGAATTTTTCGAACAGGTCATCAATAGGTGCGGATGCACCAAAGCGATCCAGCCCAAAGCGCAGGCCGTTGCGGCCTGTATAGCGTTCCCAGCCCAAAGTGGTCCCCGCCTCTATAGATACGCGCAGCGACCCGTCTTCTGGCAATATACTGTCCTGATAAACCTGATCCTGTGCATCGAATAGCGACCAGCATGGCATTGACACGACTGCGGTAGTAACACCATCACTTTCCAGCTTTTCTGCGGTTTCCATTGCCAATGACACTTCAGACCCGGTCGCCATGATAGTCACCTGCGCCGTGCCATCAGCTTCTTTCAGCCGGTACGCGCCCTTTGCACATTGATTGTCGCTTTTTTCAAGCCGCAGCTGCGGCACACCTTGCCGTGTCAGCGCCAATACGGACGGCCTGTCCTGCGCTTTGAGAGCCAACTCCCAGCATTCGGCTGTTTCAATCACATCTGCAGGCCGGAAGACATGGACATTCGGCACCATACGCAAGCTCATGACATGCTCGATCGGTTGGTGGGTTGGTCCATCTTCGCCCAAACCAATGCTGTCATGCGTCATAACGTAGATAACGCGCTGCTGCTGGATCGCGGACAGGCGGATGGCCGAACGGCAATAATCGGTAAAGACCAGAAACGTTCCGCCATAAGGAATCACACCGCCATGCAACGCCATGCCGTTCATAGCCGCTGCCATGCCGAATTCACGAATGCCATAATACACATAACGCCCGGAATAATCATCTGACGTCATGACGCCCAGATCACCCGTTTTCGTATTATTTGAACCAGTTAAGTCAGCTGAACCGCCAATAGTTTCCGGAATGGCTGCGTTGATTTCATTCAACGCCATTTCTGAAGCCTTACGTGTCGCCACTTTTTTAGGTTCGGCAATCAGGCCATCCAGATAGCTTTCCAGCGAGAATGTATCTGGCAGCTCACCCGCCATACGCCGCGTAAATTCATCTGCCTGTGCATGGCCGGAAAGCTTATCTTTCCATGCAGCATGGGCATCACGGCCGCAATCGCCAAATGTGCTCCAGCTCTCCACAATGTCGGCAGGAACTTCAAACGGTGCATGCGGCCAATCCAATAGATCGCGTGCACCGGCAATTTCCTCTTCACCAAGCGGTGCACCGTGCGTCGCAGATGTACCCTGTTTGGTGGGTGCACCCTTGCCGATGATCGTTGCACAGGCGATCAGTGACGGACGCGGATCGGCAAGCGCTTCGTCTATCGCAGCCTTGATTGATGCCTCGTCATGGCCGTCACAATCTACGACATGCCAGCCTGTTGCCGCGTAACGTGCGCGGATATCTTCGCTGGTCGACAGGTCAGTCGCACCATCAATGGTGATCTTATTATCATCCCACAGCACATTAAGCCGCCCCAGCCCAAGATGCCCAGCCAAACCAATGGCTTCGTGATTGATACCTTCCATCAGGCAACCATCACCAGCAATAACCCATGTCCTATGGTCGACAAGGTCATCATCAAACCCGCTATTCAGGTGTCGTTCGGCCATTGCCATGCCCACGGCCATGGCAAGCCCCTGCCCCAGCGGGCCAGTGGTCAATTCCACCCCGGCAAGCTCGAAATTTTCAGGATGCCCAGCGCAGGGACTTGATAACTGGCGGAAATTGCGGATTTCATCCATGGTCGGATGTGCATATCCCGTCAGGTGCAACAGCGAATAGATCAGCATCGAACCATGACCAGCAGAAAGCACAAAACGATCACGGTCGGCCCAATCGGGCGCAGCCGGGTCGAATTTCAGGTAATCACGGTAGAGCACGGTCGCGACATCGGCCATCCCCATGGGCATACCTGGATGTCCACTATTAGCGGCCTGCACCGCGTCCATGGACAGTGCCCGGATGGCGTTGGACAAGTCATGAAAGGCTACTGTCATTGCGGATTATCCCCAAATTTGCGTGCCATGCCGTGCACAGCATCGGGCAAGGCCGATTCGCCCGTTCGGCCCTATCATTTGCGGGGCCGCGTAGCTGCCGTCAAGGCTAGCTTTCCCGCCATCAACAGAAAAGTTAACAGTTTTTATGGCTATCCACAGCTCAGGATTTGGAAAGGCACGATTTTCCTGCTATTTGTTAATTATGACTGATAGTTATACCGACAACGACCGCATGAATGCGGCACTGGAGCAACTTGAACGCGCACTGGGTCGTGTTGAGTCGGCTACGGCAAAATTGCGAAAAGACGCAAATGCTGCACCGCACACCAATGCAAGCGATGAAGAATTGACCGATTTAAAAAAACGTCACAAGATTTTACGTGATGCTGCTGAAAAAGCCATCAGCCAGATTGATCAGATTACTCAGTAGACCAGATTATTTAACCCGGATTATCGAAAAAGTGAGCCGACCATGCCTGACGTTTCCATTACCATTGCCGACCGCCAGTTCAAGCTGACCTGCGGTGAAGGTGAAGAACAGCAACTGGAAAACCTTGGCCGCGTGGTGGATGAAACCGCACGCAAAGCGGGATATAGCAGCCAGGCTCTGACTGAAAGCCGCATGCTGCTGTTCACTTCGCTATTGCTTGCTGATCAGCTGGATGAACTACAAAATGCGAAAGGCAGTGCGGTAAGCGCACCGCCGGCTCCTGAAACACCGCACGACAGCATTGCCGCCAAAGCGGTGGAAAAACTGGCCCGACGCATGGAAAAACTTGCATCATCCCTTGAGGAAACCGCTGGCGTCTCCTAAATCATGTCAGACGGGTACTGCTTCGTACGAGCTGATAAGAACATCCCTGAGGCGATATATCAAACTAGGGAGCTGTCCCTGACTGGACCGTGGTCCGGATTACATGGCCCCCACCTGACGTCTTGGCGTCAGAGGTTGTTCCTGCAAACGGCCAAGGCGGTCCCGTCACCCACCCTTTCCCGCGCATATTGCATGGATTTCAGCAATCTGGAGCATTAAATAGCCTTTCATGACAGAAACGCCCGACCTGAAACGTGCCTTGCGCCGTGAAATGCGGAAAAAGCGACAGGATTTTGTAAACGCTTTACCTGATTCCGTGCGCGCGCTTGTGTTCAGAGTGCCGCCACCTCCAGTGCATTACTTGATGCAGCAAGCGCGCTGTATAGGCATTTACATCGCCAGATCATATGAAGCACCGACACACCATTATACCGAATTCATGCACGAAAATGGTCTGCCTATGGCGGCGCCCTATTTTGCGGATAATGACAGTAAAATGGAATTCCGCAGCCACGGTTATGAAAACTCGCTTGAATCAGGGCCATTTCATATCATGCAGCCAAAACCCTCTGCACGCATCATCGTACCCGAACTTCTGATCGTGCCCCTTGTGGCCTATAATGGGCGGATGCAACGACTTGGTCAGGGCGGCGGGCATTATGACCGCTATCTGGCCGAAAATCCTGGCACCAAGACTATTGGTCTTGCCTGGACAGCACAGGAACATGACAATATTCCTGTGGAAGCACATGATCAACCACTTGATATGATTATCACACAGGCCAGCATCATCGAGGCTGAGCACGCTTCACGGGGAGAAAAACGGTAATGGAACCCACATGGCGTAAACCGGTTGGCATATTAGCGATTTTGCTATTAATCACCATTTGGTGTGTGCTGGTGGTGACAGTTGTCGGATGGATAGGCGGTATGCACGTTCTGCTGCAGATTTTGATCTATCTGGTGACAGGCATTATCTGGATATTACCGCTTAGACCATTGATGATATGGATGGAAACCGGGTACTTTAAAGCCCCGGAAGATAAACAATAACGATATTTTGAGGGAGGAGCACCACTGAAACAGTGGCGCGAGTGACGAGACTTGAACTCGCGACCTCCGGCGTGACAGGCCGGCGCTCTAACCAACTGAGCTACACCCGCATTACTGCTGGAGCGCGGCAATTAAGTGAGAGCCGCGCTGCTGTCAACATTAGTTTGAATTTTTTTCTCCATTAGCTGCATTTTTTTCAGATGCAGCCCCTCCCGGCCCGTGCTTTGTCAATGTTCCTGCTTCAAACAGGAAGCCAGCAATATCCGGCGTTCCGGCCGCGGCAATGACCGTCTGAATAATGATAAGCAGCGGCACCGCGAGCAATGCGCCCGGTGTGCCCCATATCCATGTCCAGAAACTGAGCGATATCAGTATCAGCAACGGGTTCACGGTAAGCCGCCGGCCAAGCACAGTGGGCGTTATGATATTTGCCTCAACAGCATTGAAACCAATCTGGACCAATGCGGGCAACATGGCCAGCCATAGGCTGTCAAATGTCATCAGTCCCCCGAGTGCAAGCAGGATTGCGGTCAATATCGGTCCCAGATACGGTACGAAATTGAGTAATGCGACAATGCCGCCCCACATGGCGGGAGAATCCATGCCTATCGCCCACAGTACAATCGCTACAGCTGCGCCCAGCATGATGTTGATGAATGTGATGGTGACAAGATAGGCCGATGTTGCCGAAACCACATTCTGGATAACGCGTGCCGTCGTAAGTGCCCCGGTAAAACTGCCCCTGCTGTTAATTGTGTTCTCGCGCAGCCGTGTCCAGCCTGACAGGAAAAAGAATATCACCAATATGACAAAGAACATCTGCACTGCGACAGTAGGCGCGGAACTCGCCACCAGATCCACTAGCGATGTGGGTGAATCCACCGTAACAGTCTGCATCTCTGCAACGGGGCCGGCTGTGATCATTTTTGCCGTGTCATCGATAAATTTTTGCAAGTCAGAATAAAACTTAATTAATGGTTCTAAATTATTCATAATTTGAGGTATTTTAGAAGGTAAATTTACAAACCAGTCCGTTGCCGGGACAATGATGAGCGCTAAGGCTCCATTTGCCACCAGCAGGAATAATATCACGCAGAAGCTTGCTGCCAGCGCGGAAGGTATCCGCCTCCGCTCAAGCCATTCGAGCGCAGGAACCAACGCAATGGAAATAACGATAGCAATTGTCATCGGCAGGAAGAACTCGGCTCCCGCCATCAGCGCAAAGGGCAATGCAATAATCAGCCCTACCCCGCCAATCAGCGCAAGCGATGCCAAAAGCCTGTCACGCCGAAGCTCATCATCATCCTGATTTTCGTCTTCTGTCATAAATGCCCGCTGTTAACGAAAAAAAGCCAAGGAATGTGTATGTTTTACGCAAGTTTACAACATTTCCCTGTTTACCAGTTTCGTTACCATGCCGCTAATACAACAAAAAATCCAGCTTTTCTTAGGGATAGCGGTATGTCTTCAATAGCTGACCCGAGCATTGGCCGTTAACCGTTTCTTGGGGTTTTTCTGGGATAGCATCCCTATGAACTACCAGAGATCAAAAAACTTACCCGCCATAAGATCCTCCCGCTGCCTCCCTGGCGGGCAATCATTGATGGCACCTTTTGCAGCTTTGCTGTTGCTGGGCGTTTCTTCACCAGCATTTGCGGCAGGAACGGTCGCAGGTACCAATATCGAGAATACGGCGACGGCAAGCTATGACGGCCCGAGTGGTGAAGTGCAGATCGATTCGAACACCGTTACAATCGTAGTTGACGAATTACTGGATGTAACCGTTACCTCAGCAGACCCCGGCGATGTCGCAACAGAGCCGGGCGCTGAAGACCAGGTCTTGAAGTTTACCGTCACGAATACAGGCAATGGCACCGAAAAATATACACTTACCCCTGACGTAGCACGCGGCGGTGATGATTTTGACCCTACCCTTGTATCAGTTGTTATCGATACAAATGGCAACGGCGTATATGATCCGGGCGTCGATGAAATATATGCCGCGGGGACAAACGACCCCGAATTGGCACCTGATGAAACAGTTACGGTCTTTGTCATTTCAGATATCCCAGCAGCCCCAGGAGATGGCGACCGCGCGGAAGTCAACCTGTCTGCAGAGGCAGAAACGGGCACGGGCGTACCCGGCACCAGTTTCAACGGACAAGGTGATGGCGGCGGTGACGCCGTTGTCGGTACAACCGGCGCCGACGATGATGATAGCGGCTTCTTCCTTATACAGGATGCATCCGTTGCTCTTGCCAAATCGGCTTCAATTGTAGATCCGTTTGGCGGCGACAGCGCCGTGCCCGGTTCTGTCATTACCTATACACTAGTTGCAACCGTTACCGGTAGCGGCACACTGACCGGACTGGCTGTATCCGATCCGGTACCCGCAGACACTAGCTACAATGCCGAAAGCATCACTCTGGAAGGTGCATCGCTCACCGACAGCGATGCCGATGCAGATGCCGGTTCCTTTGATGGTTCCGCCATTGCGGTTGAGCTCGGCGACATTCCGGGCGGCCAGACCCGCACAGTCACATTTCAAGTCACAATAGATTGAGGAGCAGCTTCATGAAACGCCTTATATTGACCCTGGCTGCACTATTATGCGCGCCTTACACCGCCATTGCAGCGGAAAGGGTCGAACTCAGCAGTGACGTCTATGTTGAAAAGATCTCGCACGATGCCAATGGCCGTAAATCGGTCGTGCTGGAAAAACCGCTCAAGGTAATTCCAGGCGACCGGCTGGTTTTCATCCTCAAATACCGCAATGTCGGTGATCAGGCAGCTGAAAACTTCGTGGTGACCAACCCGATGCCCAGCGCTGTCGCGTTTCAGGAAACGATTGACGGAACCGAACTGGTTTCCATTGACGGCGGAGAAAGTTGGGGGCGGCTCAAAGACCTTCGGGTCCGGATGGGCGGTGGTTACAGGAACGCAGTTCCGGAAGATGTCACACATATCCGATGGAATATTATAAATGGTATTTCAGTGGGTTCACAAGGAAAATTAACTTTTCGCGGGGTTGTCAGATGACTGCCTCAAAAACCGTAAATGGTGGCTGCGGGGACCTTGCCATCAACCGCGAGAAATGGGCGCGGAGCTTCCCATTCAATATCAATTCTTTATTCAGGAGAACAGCAATGACCAGTAAGCTGAAGTTACTCGTTGCCACTTCTGTCATCCCATTGGCCGTGTTGGGCGCAAATCCCGCATATGCCGAAGGCACGACAGCTGGCACCGATATCCAGAACGATGTGACCGTGTCCTATTCCGTGGGCGGGGTTGCGCAAACAGATGAAACGGCATCAGATACATTCAAGGTTGACCGCAAGATCAACCTGACGGTCGCCGAAACCGATGGCATCACGACCGATGTTGCTCCGGGTGAAACCGGCGCAGTTACAACCTTTACCGTCACCAATACATCGAACGAAGTGCTTGATTTCAATGTCTCTGCTTCGCAATTGGCAGGTGGCACGGCCGAGCATGGCGGTACAGACAATTTTGACATTACCGGACTGCAGGTGTTTGTCGATTCAAACGGTAATGGTGTGTACGATCCGGGCACTGACACGGCAACGTTTATCGATGAACTCGCCGAAGATGCCTCGATTGCGGTGTTTGTCGTGGGTGATATCCCGGGCGCACAGGTGACTGACGATGTTGCTGGTGTTGTCCTGACCGCGACAGCACGCGAAGGCGGCACCGCAGGCGGCGCGGTTGGCGCAGCTCTTACTGAATCCGCTGGTGCGAACACGACAGGCGTTGAAACCGTCTTTGCCGATGGCGCAGGGGAAACCGATGGTGCGCGCGACGCAGCATTCAGCGCGGGTGACGACTATACTGTTGCTGCGGCTGATCTGGCCGTAGTCAAGTTCAGCACTGTCATTTCGGACCCGATCAATGGCACAACCAACCCGAAAGCCATTCCGGGAGCAGTCATTGAATATTGTATCGCGGTGACCAACGCACCTGGCAGCGCAACAGCGACCGGTATCTCAATTTCGGATACCCTGCCCGCCAACATCACCTATGATGCTGGCTTTGGTGTCACCACCAACGGTACATATGACAACGTAGCTGGCACATGCAGTGCGGGTGCAGGTACAGGCACCTTCTCCGGCGGTGTTGTTTCAGGTACGCTGAACGACATAGCCGGCGGCGGTAACTCTGCCCTTGTGTTCCGTGCTACTGTGGACTGAGGCATATCTGATTGAAGAAGGCCGGCGGGAACACCCCGCTGGCCCCATCAATCCAGATGCTAATGCGCGCGTTAACCAAATATCTTAAGCCTTTGTTGCTGGGTCTGGCGGTGTTCTCCGCCCCCTTACCTGCGACCATGGCAAGCGCGCAAACGATCAGTAATGTTGCAACTGTCGAATGGGATGCAGGCGGTGCACGCCTGCAAAAACCGTCCAACCGCGTAGATATCAGCGTATCAAACCCGCCTTCAGGCAACCCTCTGACGATCACAACCTATCAGTTTGACAATCCACCCGGGGCGACACAGATACCGCTTCCAGGCACAATCTGCCGCGGCTCGTCAGGAAATATTCCTGTCGAGTTCCATGGCGTTTTTGCAGGCGTTGACATCAATCCTGCAAGCCTGAAAGCAACCACGCGGATCCAGGTAAATGAACCACTGATCATTTCGATCATGGCCGAGGACAAGAACCTTGATCCTACCGCCATTGACACGTTCGACATAACGCTGACAACGCCTGAAGGCGATATAGAGACCATCTCTGTTACAGAAACATCGACGAATGACGGGCGGTTTGTCGGTTATATCAACACCGTATCCGTACCCCCTAACCCGGTGCAGGGCGACTGTGTGCTCTCCGCACGGCAGGGCAGCACACTCACCGTCGACATATTGGACAGTAAGACGAGTGGATTGCTGGGTGAAGTTGATCTGGAAATTCTGATCGACCCGTTCGGTATCGTCTTTGACAGCGGCGATGGCGCGCCTGTATCCGGAGTAACCGTTACAATCATCAACAATGCGACCGGACAGGCCGCTGAAGTTTTTGGTGACGATGGTGTCTCTGCGTTCCCCAGCACAATCGTCTCCGGTAGCACGGTGACCGATAGTTCCGGCCAGACATATGATTTTCCGGATGGTTTTTACCGCTTCCCGTTTGTACGTGCTGGGTCCTATTCGATCCGGGTTGAACCGCCTGCGCCCTATACAGCGCCATCTGTCGTAACGCCGCCTGCTCTTGCCGGCTTCCTGCGGCCAGACGGTGAACCCTATATGATTGTTGATGGGTCCTATGGCGGCGATATTATACTCAGCAGCCCGGAAGCGGTGCGGGTTGATATTCCGATCGATCGCCCCGGCGCGCCACTGCAACTTACAAAAGTGGTATCCAAGGCTGTTGCTGCTCCTGGTGATGCCCTGCAGTTCCGTATTGCTGTGAAAAACAATGACAGGCGCCGCCCTACAGGCCTTGTCACAATCCGCGATGACTTGCCTATGGCACTCAAGCTGCGCCCAGCCACCATGCGTTACAATGGGGAAAGCATTACCGCAGATATCGCCCCCGATGGCGGCAGCTTCAGCATTACTGTACCCAGCCTTGCCCCAAATGGCAGCGGCCTTTTGACATATCTGACTGAAGTCCGTCCAGATGCCCAACCTGGCGATATAACCAACACAGCGACTGCCCACGACAATCTGGGTGCCACCAGCCCAGTTGGCGAGGCATTTGTCCGCATTACACGCGACGGCATCAGTGAACGTTTCACCATTATCGGCCGTGTCACCGAAGGTGCATGCACCATCGATCCACGCGGAGCATCCGGTATTGCTGGTGTCCGCGTCATGCTGGAGGATGGCACTTATGCCATTACCGACCATGAAGGCCGTTATCATTTTGAAGGCATCAAACCCGGCCTGCATGTTGTCCAGGTGGACCCATCCACCTTTCCGCTCGACCAGATGCCGGTTAATTGTGCACAAAACACCCGCACCGCAGGCAGCGACATCTCACGGTTTGTCGAAGGCCGCGGCGGTGCGTTGAAACGTGCCGACTTCCGTGCCCGTAAAACTGCGCTGCGCAAAGCACCTACTACACAGCAACAGGCAGAACGTCCTGCCTCAGTCAGCGATCAGGAAGCAGCAGGTGCAGAGCGCGATTGGTTTGCAGGGCAGGAACCAGGCATTGCCTGGCTGTTCCCGGAAGCAGACCATAATCCACGCGTCAAAGCCATCCGCGTCGCAATCAAGCATATGCCAAACCAGAATGTGGAACTGCTGCTTAACGGCAAGCCTGTTGATCCGCTCTCCTTTGATGGAACACGCAAAAGCAGCGACGGAAAAATCCGCGTAAGTATCTGGCGTGGCTTGCAGATTGATGATCGCAACAACACGCTTACCGCGAAAATCAAAAATCGCGGCGGCAATCTTGTCGAAGAATTGATCCGCAAAGTACATTATTCAGGCGCGCCTCTCAATGCGAGCTTCCTGAAAGAGCAATCTCTTCTGGTGGCAGATGGCATTACACGCCCGGTTATCGCTGTGCGCCTGACAGACCGTGACGGCAGGCCCGTACATCACGGCGCAACCGGCGCATTTGCGGTTCCCGCGCCTTATGCACCTGCGATAGAAGTAGATGCGCAGCAGGCTGAGCAGCTTTCGGGCCTGGAGCGGGCCAAGCCTGTATGGCGTATAGAAGGTGATAATGGGATTGCCTATATCGAACTCGCCCCGACAACAGCATCGGGAAGCGTCACTATCGAATTTCCGTTTCGTGATGGTGAAGCCGAACGCAGCCAGCGTGTCGAAACATGGCTGGACCCAGGTAACCGGCCCTGGACCGTCGTTGGTTTTGCCGCAGGCACTATCGGGTTCAACACACTTGATGAACGGCTTGAAACGCTGGCCGACAGTGAAGGTGACGTCAATGTTGATGGCCGTGTAGCCCTTTATGCCAAGGGCCGCATCAAGGGCAAATGGCTGATGACATTGGCCTATGATAGTGACAAGGAAGAAGATGAGACCCGTTTCCAGGGTGTGATAGACCCGCGCAGTTATTACACAATCTATGCGGATCGCAGTGAACAACGTTATGATGCAGCCAGCATCCGTCGCCTTTACCTGAAGCTGGAACGGCCACAATTCTACGCGCTGTTCGGCGATTATGAAACCGGTATCAACAAGCCTGAACTCGCCCGCTACCAGCGCGCTTTCAACGGTATCAAGGCGGAATATCGCAGCGAGCGAGTATCCGCAGTCGCGTTTGGTGCGGATACACCTAACCGTTTCCGCCGCGAGGAAATACAGGGCAATGGCCTTTCCGGTCCTTATGCGCTTGCCTCACGCGATATTATCCTGAATTCAGAACGCATCCGCATCGAAGTGCGCGACCGCTTCCGTTCGGAACGCATTGTGGAAAGCCGCAATCTGACCCGGCATATCGATTATGATATCGACTATCTGACCGGAACAATTCACTTTCGCGAGCCTATACTCAGTCGCGCAAATGGCCTTGATCCACAATTTATTATTGCTGAATATGAAGTGGATAGAGCTGGAAATAGAGAAATTAACGCAGGTGGTCGCGCAAGCTGGCGTAACGCTACGCAGCAGTTGCAGGTGGGCGCAACCGCCATTCACGACCGGGATGATGTCCAGAAAACCAACTTGATCGGCCTGGATGTCAGATATCGCCCCAGCGTCCAGACCGAACTGCGCGGGGAAATCGCTTATAGCGAAGCTAAAGGGCGTGGTGCGAACGCCGATGTTACAAATGACAGTAAAGCGGCCGCATGGCTGCTCGAAGCTGAACATCATGGGTCCAAATATGACCTGCTTGCCTATGTCCGCCGCCAGGAAAGCGGTTTTGGTGTGGGGCAGCTCAGCAATGCGGAGAATGGCACACGCAAATTCGGTTTGGATGCACGTGTACGCCTTTCCGATACGCTGACGTTTTCAGCCAGCGCCTATCAGGAAAACTTCCTGGTAAATGACGCGCGCCGACGCGCCGGCAATGCCGAAATACAGTATCGCAAAGGCGCGACATCGCTACAGGCAGGCCTAATCCATGCCGAAGATCGCTTGTCCGACGGTACAGTTAACCGCTCCACCCTTGGTAAAATAGGTGCTTCACAGCGTTTGCTGGACAATAAGCTGGAACTGAGCGCTAGCAGTGAATTTGCACTGGGCGGACAAGACGAGAGTGTCGACTTTCCTTCACGCCATACGCTTGGAGCACGCTACTCTATTTCTCCTGATATCAAAATCCTTGGCGCCTATGAAATTGCCGATGGCGAAAAATTCAAGACGCAGACCGCGCGCATCGGCTTTGAGGTTGCCCCATGGGATGGCGCGCGCTTTCTGGGCACCGCCAATCAGCAGGAGATCACAGAATATGGCCCACGCAGTTACGCAGCCTATGGTTTCTCGCAATCTCTGAGACTTAATGACAAATGGTCAGTAGATTTCTCACTTGATGGCAATGAAACCATCAGCGGCGGAATTGATACGGCCGATATCCTCAATCCAGACCAGCCTGTGGCATCCGGAGGCTTCCTGTCCAGTGCGGGCGCACTGACCGAAGATTTTATCGCTGTGACTGCGGGCGCCACTTACAGGCACAAGGATTGGAGCTGGGCTTCGCGCGCAGAATACAGAGCCGCCGAAACAGGTGAGCGCTATGGCTTCACAACCGCCGTACTCAGACAGATCGGCCAAGGCAGCGCCGTTGGTGGGCTTGTCAGCTATTTCAGTGCGGCACTGGATAGCGGTCCGCGGACTGAAACTACCAAAGCCGAGCTTAGCTGGGCGCATCGCCCGGATAACAGCAGGTGGTCATTGCTCGACAAGGTAGAGTTTCACGAGGACAAAGTGCGTGGCGCGGTTGCCGGTGAGGCGGGGCCGATTGGCGGCGCATTGCTGACAGTAGATGGCAATGTGACTTCACGCCGCCTGATCAACAGCCTGAGCGTCAACTATACACCGATTGATGAGCGCGATGGGGCCAACAATGCCACGGAATTTGTCGAACGCGGTGAATATAGCCTATTTTGGGGTACGCGCTATGTCTTTGACAGATTTGGTGAGGACGATATCGTGGGCTGGAGCAATGTAATAGGCTTGGACGCGCGTTTTGACCTTAGCGATACCATTGATGTCGGCGGCGCCAGCACCGTACGCTTCGGCACGAAGGGCACAACTATTGCCTATAGCGGCGGCCCGACCGTTGGTGTGACGCCGTTCAAGAATGCCTATGTCTCCGCCGGCTATAACTTTGTGGGCTTTGAAGACCGCGATTTTGAGGAAAGCCGCTATACGCGCAGCGGGCCCTTTATCACCTTCCGTTTGAAATTTGATCAGGAGAGCTTGAGTTCTCTTGGGTTATAATATTTCTATATTATAGTTGTTTATCTGCATAAGCTCATAAGGAAAATCCGAATTAACGACTTTTTCATATTGATTAACCCAGATACCCACTGCGTAACCAAATTTTAATCCGAGAAGATCAGAACCGGCTTCTCTATCACCCGCTTCAGCGCCTGAACAAAGCTTGCGGCATCGTAACCATCAACGACGCGGTGATCACACGAGATGGACAAATTCATCATTTTGCGAACCTGCAACTCGCCATCAACAATAACCGGGCGTTCAACAATCTTGTTCGGGCCTATAATGGCGACTTCCGGACGGTTGATAACAGGTGTCGTGGCAATACCGCCCAGCGGGCCAAGCGATGTAATGGTGAGCGTACCGCCTGTCAGGTCATCTGTTGTCGCACTGCCATCACGTGCCGCTTCGCTAAGCCGTGCAATATCTTGTGCCAGTTGCCATACATTCCTGTCCTGCGCATTTTTAATGACTGGAACCTTCAGGCCAGAGTCAGTCTGTGTCGCCATGCCCAGATGAATGGCACCGTGGCGGGTCACATGCCCTGCCTCATCATCATAGAGAGCATTGATCATAGGGAAATCGGGGATTGTCCGCGCAATGGCAACTATCATAAGCGGAAGAACGGTCAGTTTCGGACGATTGCCACGCGACGCATTCAGATCGGCACGGATATCCTCCAGTGCGGTGACGTCAATTTCATCTACATAGGAAAAATGCGGGATATTGCGCTTTGAAGCCGCCATATTCTCGGCAATCTTGCGGCGTAGGCCAATTACCTTGACCTTCTCATCTTCGCGTTTGCGCCATGCACCCACAGGTTGATATCCCTGTCCGCTGCCATAAGCGAGATAGGCATCCAGATCGGCATGACGAATATGTTCACCCTGCGCTTTCACCTGTGACAGGTCCACGCCAAGGTTCTTCGCGCGCGCGCGAACCGCAGGCGTTGCCTTTACCGGCTTACTAACTGTTTCTTGCGCTTCGGGTTCGGCTGTTGAAGGAACTGGAGCAGGTTCTGGCGCAGCGGTTGATTCTGCGGTCAGCTTTTCGGGCGCGCCGTCCTCTTTGGCAGGTACCGTTTCTTTAACTTCAGTCGCCGGCTTTTTTGGGGTTTTTTCTTCCGTTCCGTCAGCATCATCGCCTTCGGTTTCAATCTCAACCAGCATCGAACCGATTGCGATCACATCGCCTTCTTCACCGGCAACGGCCACAATCTTGCCATCCACGGGCGCTTCCATTTCGACAGTCGCCTTATCGGTCATCATGTCGGCAATCTGCTGGTCTTCCTCGACCATATCACCTACTTTAACGTGCCATGCGACGATTTCCGCTTCGGCAATACCTTCGCCAATATCCGGCAGATTGAATATATATTTGCCCATGACGTTCAGTCCTTCATAATCTTGTCTAATGCTTCGCCAATCCTGACGGGGCCAGGGAAATAGGCCCATTCCAGAGAGTGCGGATACGGCGTATCAAAACCAGTCACACGTTCAATCGGTGCTTCAAGGTGATAGAAACAGCGTTCTTGTACCAGCGCCGACAATTCCGCACCAAAACCGCTGGTACGCGTCGCTTCATGCACGATCAGGCAGCGGCCAGTTTTCTCAATCGACTTTTCGATAGTTTCAATATCAAGAGGGACCAGTGTTCTAAGGTCAATGACTTCAGCATCAATGCCATGCTCTTTAATCACGCCAAGCGCCACGTGCACCATCGTACCATAGGCCAGAACAGTCAGGTCAGCGCCTTCGCGAACAATATTGGCCTTGCCGAGTTCAATTCGGTAATAATCATCCGGCACTTCGCCTGCATCATGCTTTGACCATGGCTGGACCGGTTTGTCATAATAGCCATCAAATGGGCCATTATAAATACGCTTGGGTTCGAAAAAAATGACTGGATCGTTATCTTCAATCGAGGCGATCAAAAGACCTTTGGCATCATATGGCGTAGATGGAATGACAGTTTTAATGCCCGATACATGTGTGAACATGCTTTCGGGAGATTGGCTATGTGTCTGACCACCAAAAATACCGCCACCAAAGGGAGAACGCACTGTCATGGGCGCAATAAACTCGCCTGCTGAGCGATAACGCAGCCGCGCCGCTTCCGAAATCAATTGGTCAATTCCAGGATAGATATAATCAGCAAACTGGATTTCCGGTACGGGGCGCAGACCATAGGCCCCCATCCCGACAGCAGCACCGATAATACCGCACTCGCTGATCGGCGTATCAAAAACGCGAGTCTTGCCATATTTTTCCTGCAAGCCTGCTGTTGCACGGAAAACACCGCCAAAATAGCCGATATCCTCGCCCATCATCACGACATTATCGTCGCGCTCCATCATATTGTCCAAGGCGCTGTTAATCGCCTGAATCATATTCATTCGGGCCATTTGATTTCCCTTTCCCGAATGGCTTGTTCACTCTGCTCACGAAGATGCCAGGGCAGCTCCTCAAACACATCTTCGAACATGGTTTCAAATGGCTGATGCAGTCCATGGCCCAAAATACCGTTTTTCTCGGCTTGTTTGGTTGCAGCCTTTACCTCATTTGCCAACTCTTCGTCCATCGCAACATGACGTTCTTCATCCCAGATACCCAGACCAATCATATGTCTCTTCAGGCGCTCGATCGGATCACCCAAAGGCCATTCTACGGCCTCATCGGCACTGCGATAGGCGGAAGGATCGTCAGACGTGCTGTGGCCCTCTGCCCGATAGGTGAAATGCTCAATCAACGTCGGTCCCTGATTGGTCCGCGCCCGGTGCGCCGCCCATTGGGTGGCCGCATACACGGCCAGCGCATCATTACCGTCCACGCGGAGACCTGCCATACCATAGCCAATCGCACGTGCAGCAAAAGTGGTACGCTCTGCGCCTGCAAAGCCGGAAAATGACGAGATTGCCCATTGGTTGTTCACGACATTGAAGATGCACGGCGCATTGTAGACAGTGCCGAAAGTCATCGCCGCATGGAAATCGCTTTCCGCGGTTGACCCTTCACCGCACCATACCGCGGCAATCCGGCTATCACCTTTGATCGCGCTCGCCATCGCCCAGCCCACAGCCTGTGGGTACTGAGTGGCAAGATTGCCTGAAATCGTAAAGAAATTCAGCCGCCGCGAACAATACATGATCGGCAACTGGCGACCTTTCAGCTTGTCGCCCTTGTTGGAATAAATCTGGTTGACCATCTCAACCAGTGGGTAACCACGCGAAATCAAAATACCTTGCTGCCGATAACTGGGAAAAACCATATCCTCACTATCAAGCGCCATGGCTGGTGCAATCGAGGTGGCTTCTTCACCACGGCATTTCATGTAGAAACTGGTCTTGCCCTGACGTTGCGCACGGTAAAGCCGTTCGTCAAACGCTCGTGTCAAAGCCATATCACGCAGCATTTTCAAAAGCTGTTTTTCGGAAAGCTTCGGATCCCATGGTCCGACTGCCTCCCCACCTTCGTTCAGTACGCGCACCAGATCATAGCTGAGATTTGTCATGTCTTTCGGATCAGCATTTTCCGCCGGTCGCGGCTGTTTGCCCGCTTCCGGTATCACTACATCGGAAAAGTCGACCGGGTCGCCCGGGCGGGAACGTGGTTCCGGCACATGCAGCGACAGGGGCGGCAAGTTTGATTTGGCGGATTCGCCTGACATACGCTCTCCCTAACCTAAAATTACTACGCCATGTCCGTGGCTATAGCTGATTTGCGCAGGTTTCTGGAGTCCTGCGCCACTTATCATAAATTACGCTATGGCGTTATTTTATTACAATTGCCATCAAAGCGCAAGTTTGCACTGCGCGAAAAAGTTAAACAGCGACCGGTGCGGATATATGCTTTTGCGGCGCGTAATCGGTGACTTCAAAATCTTCGATGGTATAGTCAAATATACTGGGTGGTTTGCGTAATATATCAAGCTTGGGTGCGCCTTTCGGCTTGCGCGACAATTGCTCCTCTACCAGCTCTGCATGGTTGAGATACAGGTGTACATCGCCGCCGTTCCAGACCAACTCTCCCGGTTCCAAGTCGCACTGCTGCGCAATCATGCGGATCAGCAAAGCGGCGGAATAAACGTTGAACGCAAATCCCAATCCCAGATCACAGGACCGCTGGTAAAGAAGGCCAGACAGCTTACCGTCGCTCACGAAAAACTGATAGGTCTTATGGCATGGAGGCAGAGCCATCTGGTCAAGTTCCGCAACATTCCAGCCTTCGAAAATATGACGGCGCGATCCCGGGTTGTTTTTAATTCCCTCAATTAACTTCGCGATTTGATTGATGCCTTTGTCGCGGCGCGTGTAGAACCCCTCCCCGGCTGGCTCATATACCGGCCAATCCACCCACTGCTTGCCGTAGACAGGGCCTAGATCACCCCATTTTTCTGCAAAGTCAGGTTCATCAATTATACGTTGCTCAAAAACATCGCGGTCAACATCCTCGCCAGTCTCTCGGCAATAACTGTCCAATGGCCAATCGGTCCATATATGCACACCCTGCTTCACAAGTTCACGAATATTGGTGTCGCCGGTCAGGAACCAGAGCATTTCACGCGTGGCAGTCTTCCAGTAGACGCGCTTGGTGGTAAGAAGCGGGATCTGGTTGTCTTCGAGCGAGAAGCGCATCGATGCACCAAAAACCGCCCGTGTCCCCACTCCTGTACGGTCCACACGCTTGGCTCCTTGCGTCCAGATATGGCGCATAAGGTCCAGATATTGCTGCTCATAATGGCTAGCTGTTTCAGTTCGGTTGCGTGTATCAGAATCGATAGTCATGTTCATAGCCTCAGACAGTAGGTCGGCAGGCTTTGACAGCCAAGATAAAAGTTGAAAGTAACCTGCTCTCCGATATTTTTGCGGCCTTGGAAAAAACGGGTCCTGGTTCAGCCCGTTAGAGCGCAGTCTTCAGGAGGCGGGCCGGAAGTTAGAATCCTCTCTTCTCGACCAATCGGTTGCATGATCAGATATTGCAGATCGGTGCCGCCGACACTCACAATATTCTCCCTCAACCTTGTTAAATATTGTAAAATAATGTAACTGAACATCCTTGCAGCACGTAGCTGCGCACAACAGGGAGCCAGTTCATGTCTATCAAATATTTACTTGCGTCATCCGCAATTATTTCCGCCAGTCTTTGCACGACCGCACCTGCATATGCAGGTACAGATGCATATATCGGTGAAATTACACCCGTCGGCTTTACATTCTGCCCGCGCGCAACAACTGATGCCAATGGGCAACTTCTTGCCATTAGCCAAAACACAGCTTTGTTCTCGCTTTATGGCACAACATATGGCGGTGATGGCCGTACTACATTTGCTCTCCCCGATTTAAGGGGTCGTGCGCCCATTCATACCGGGACTGGACCCGGTCTTTCCCCGCGAACGCTTGGTTCCAGGAGCGGCACCGAAACCAACACCATGACGGTTACGCAGATGCCTTCGCATAATCACCAAGGCGGTATCCAGACTACCAATCAGGCCGCAAACAGCAAAAATGCGAAAAGTGACGCGTTTGGCATCGCCCAGGAAAACACCTATGTGGATGGCGCGACGCCATCAGGTAATTTCATGAATGCGAGCACGTTCCTGATTGGAAATACAGGCGGCGGACAGGCGCAGAATAATATGCAGCCATTCCTGACAATCCGCTACTGTGTTGTTTTACAGGGTATTTTCCCATCACGTAACTGATGAAGACCGAAAGGACATCAATATGTCTATCAAATATTTTGTAGCGTCAGCAGCTATCATCACATCGGGTTTATCAATTGCTGTACCCGCACAGGCCGGCACCAATCCGTATCTGGGTGAAATCACCATTGTCGGCTTTACTTTCTGTCCGCGTGGAACATCGGCCGCGGACGGAACCCTTCTTCCAATTAACAGCAACCAGGCGCTCTTTTCACTTTATGGCACAACATATGGCGGTGACGGTCGCACAACATTCGCTTTGCCGGATTTGCGTGGACGGATTCCCATTCATGTTGGCCAGGGACCTGGCCTCACCAACCGTACGCAGGGATCCAGAAGCGGCACCGAAACGAACACCATGACGGTTGCGCAGATGCCTTCACACAATCACCAGGGCGGTATCCAGACGACCAACCAGGCCGCCGGCAGCAAGAATGCGAAAAGTGACGCGTTTGGCATCGCCCAGGAAAACACCTATGTGAATGGCGTGGCGCCATCAGGCAATTTCATGCATGCTTCGACATTCCTGATCGGGAATACGGGCGGCGGACAGGCGCAAAATAATATGCAGCCATTCCTGACACTCCGTTATTGTGTGAATACACAGGGCACTTTCCCATCACGTAACTGAGTAGAACAAGGCGCTGATAGCCATTTACGCAATGGTTATCAGCGCCCTTTCCTTCAGATTATGAAGCAGGTCTACCAAGTCCTGCCGACATTTTTCCTGTGATACATCATATTCGCGCAAAGTGGCGGTCACCAGTTCGTCAAAATGGTCGTGACTGTCCAGCAATTCCCATATTCTTTTGCCTGTATCGCTCAGGCTGAAAAAACGCCCGTCATCAAGGTGCATTAGAACCACCTCCCCATCGACAGTTGTTTCGACAAAATTCTCATTTTTTCTGATGCTGCTATCGCTCTTTATTTCACTCATTTCCATCCCCCGGTTCTACGTAGTTGCATCATTTCGCATAACCTAATTTACGCATAAGCTCATGATTAACATTGTATATTTCATTCTGCAGTTCACTTGATAATTGCTCCCGTCCTTCACCGGCGCGCCCGGATCGGAAAAATCTTTCTGCCTTTTGCGGCCGTTCCTGAAACCCTATTCTCGCTTCTTTTTCCCGCAATTTGTCGAAATGTGATTCAGCCACGGCGTGCGCCACGCGCTCTGCCATATCATCGCTTTCCAATTGCAGGAATTTTGCCATTTGCATGACGCAGGCTTCGGTATCTTCCAACATGTCTTCATAACGGATCGTCAGGACAGGAATTTCGGTCTGTTGATGCCAGCTTTTATAGTGTCCGGCCCATCCAAAGGTCTTTTGCCGGAGTTGTGAACGCGGCCCGCCCGCCATGATATGATCGGCACAATTCAGCTGCGCCACCGTTTTTGCAAAATCCTGATGCCCCTGATGAAAGGCATAGGAAACCGCAACATCAAGTGGGTTGCGAACCAGGTAAATTACGCCATAGGAGCAATCCGCCGGAAAAATTGGATTACCCTGTGCATTTTCATGATACGCGTCATGAACCTTCACATAGAGCCGCTCGCTGGAATCTTTTGCGATACTGCGGTAGGTCGCGGGCCGTAATATGTCGATTTCATCATCCGTCATGTCCGAAGATGGCAGGCCGGTCAGGTTATCGAACCGCACCCTATTACTCGAAATAGAACCATTTAACTGTACATAATCAAGTTCGGAATCCGAAGGTTTTTCACCGACAAGGTGTGATAGCAAAATGCGGGTCCAGGTATTCCCGGATTTGGGAAACGAGGCGAGCCAGCAAATCTTGCGTATCGCATTTTGTGAGCCGCCGGCTTCAGTTTTCATCGAACTAGCCGGCATCGCTGCTGCCTGACCGGCCATCTTTACGCCAACCATCTATCCAGCTGTCAATATGGGCTGTACCCTCATCAAATACCGCCCTGTCTTTGGGCCGATCAAATATCTGCACAGATACATTGGCGATAATACGTGCGAGTGTTTCGAAGAGTTTTTTTCTGCCCCAGATCGCTTCAGCAAAGCGTGGCCTGTACACACTTTCACGTAGGTGTTTCAGAGCCATTGCTCCAGTGACACGTTCTATTGCGAAACGTTCGTCTTTTAATCGGTCATTGCTGTTTGCAAGAATGGACAAGCTGGCCAGTTCGCCAAAACTCTGACCACCAGCATGAGCGGGTCTGGCAAAATACTTTTCAAAACCCTCCGCATCGCGAACAGCATCCATTTTTTCCGCGCCTGTAAGTTTCAGGGCATCTTTCCAGAGCTTTAGATCTTTCTGCCCGGCATAACAGCGCGTCGTCGCATCTATTTCAGCAGGATCGATGATCAGGACATCATCGGTGAAAAAATCCCGACCCCGCGCAGCAAGCGCCGCGGAAAGTGTGGATTTCCCGGCTCCAGACGGGCCTGTAAAGGCATGGACATGGCCATCTTTTATTATGGCACTGGCATGAAGAGGAAGCAAAGAGCGTTGATAGCATAACAAGCCCCATGCCGAACCCGAAAGAAACAAAGCAACATCGCGGTCAGACATGCCCCCCCTGTCATATATTACCGTATCGCCATTACTCACAAAGAAACGTGCACCACCCGGGATGTTGAGCAGGGCCTGTGCCGGGCTGGCCATGAAAGCCACTCCGCTATGCGTGGGTTGTTCAATCTCGCCAGGCACATCCCCTTCCCGCACCATTACATCTTGCCCATGATCGACGATATATGGTTTCACCCTGGAACCCAGATCAATATCCGATCGTACCGTAAAGGGTACCTGGCGCATCAGTTTTTTCCTTCCATCCAGCGTATATACCGTGCCGTTGACACGGCGCGCATCAGGCCCGTTGTCGCCAGCAGGTAATCCGGATGATCGCTGGCAGAAACGGGTGTTTTGTCCGGCCAGTTATCAATCAGGGCTTTGAGGCGCGGGACGTCGAACCGTCTGGACATATCGGCATCTTCCTGCATGCGTTCTATGTCCTGCCTGTATTTTGGCAAGTCGCGCGTCATCCGCATGTGCCAATCGGCGGCCTGCCGCCCACGATCGGCATGTATGATCTCGGCAGGTAACCTGTCCTCCATCACGCGTTTGATAAGCAGCCTGTCCTTCCCGTTTTTCATAAATTGCGTATCAGGTATCGCAGCACAGAATTTGACCAGTTTTTGATCGCCGAGCGGATCGCGCGACTGGATCCCGGTAAGGGCTTGCATCGCATAATTTACCGTTTGCCCCATATCGCGCGTGCCGCCCTCACCCATGGCCTGCATCATACTCGGGTTATCTTTAAACCCTGCATAACTATCGTCCAGCCCAAGCTCCTTTGCCCTTTCATCGACCCGCATGTCATTGGCATATTCATGTGAGATAGCTGAATGCCCTTTCCAACCAATATGAGCCATATTGCCGCGAAGTGCCGAGATTTTACGTACGAGAGATTTGGGCAGGTTGGGTGATATCGCACGGCTGTAAAGGCCAAAAAATTGCATCCCGCGATTATCCGAACCCAGAAGTTCTCTGGATAACTGCAACAAGCGCCCCTGCCGCAATAGCTTGGCATATAAGCCGCGGCCATTGAAACTGAGTGTCCGGTTTCCGCTGGTTCCGTTCAGAATGACATTGCGCCCTTCCTGCCTTGCAAGCTGCATGATGTTCATCACCCAGTGCAGGTTCTTGATACCGAAAGGCGGTGTTTCCGCCAGAAGGAATATTTTATCCAGGTCATGGTCAAGCGGAAGGTCGGCAGAATCAACGAAGCGCGCATCGAGCTGCGGGTATTTTTTCGCAAAGGCTTTCACTGGTGCAGACTCGTTTCCGCACCTGCGAAACCCCTGCGCCCTTCCATCCCATCCGCTGGCTGGCACAGATGTGAAGCTCACCATGCGCTCCGCCAGATCATGGTCATTCGTATCCAGGTAAGCCAGAGCCTCTGCCACGACTGATGTGGAATCCAGTCCCGAGCTCAGCGTCGCAGCCGGGGTTTTACACGCACGCATACAACTCGCGACCGCCCGCGAGAACAATTCGCGCGCCGCTTCGACATAATCCGCATCTTTCACATAATGGATTCTGGAAACACCTGAGAGGTCAAAATGGCGTGAAACACTTATGGTGTCGCGGGCTGCCACCAGCAGGTGCCCGAGCGGAAGCGATTTGATATTTTTATAGAAACTTCTCTCCGCGTCCTGATTGTTCAGGATAAGGCTGTCAGCGATCTTCTGCTCGTCAAGTTCGCGGGAAATGTCCCCCAGCGCGAATATAGCCTTTGGAGCGCTTCCCAACACCAATCTTTGGCTGCTTTCATGATAAAATAGCGGTGGAGCATTCCCATGCGAACGCACCGCATAGACTCTGCTCGCATCCGTATCGCAAACGATAACAGCATATTCGCCGTATAAATGCTCAACAAACCGAGTTTCCCATTTCTGGAATGCCGTGTGAACCAAAGCGCTATCCGGCATTGCTTTCAGACGTGCGTTTTCAATGCCCAGTTTTGCGCCCAATTCTTCACGGTGCATCAGGAAACCCGAAAATATACACGGCCATTTCCCCGCGGCTGACACGGGTTGCACATCATATTTATCTTCGGGTGTAAAATGCGGAGCCTGCGCCCAGCATAGGCCCAAATTGCCAAATTGCCGGGTACTCTGCTTCACTGGGCCATATAAACGCAGCGCATTGCACATTCTTTGCAGGTAATCAGCCGTCACTGATGCGCCATCACGCTGGAATATTGCCGCCAATCCGCTCATAGATAATGCATACAAATATTGCACGGTTTTACAATGCGCAAATGCATGTAGCTCCCAGAAAACAGGAGTTTGTACCATACTCACTTCAGTTGAAGCTGATAGCAGTTTACAAATGTAAAATTCTGTCCTAGTTTATGGTATTTACAACATGGGGTGCATGATATGGATAAGAAAGAAAAACGTGTAGAGGCCAGGGCATGGAAAAAGCCTGAAGTCGTGGACGTCGATGCCTCACCAAGCGATGTAAAGAGTGCAGTTGGGCCAAGCGCTGACTTTACTGGCGGCACAACCAGTTGATGAAGTCGTGATTTTGGCGTTGATATGTAAGTATCTTCGCGAAAATTGACATCTGTTCACACGCATAATTCTCTTCAGGCTTCTGTCTTGGCCTGAAGAGATATTCATATGCGATTCAATTAGGTATAAACTTGCACAACATTTTCAGTCGCGAGATTTTCAACCGTGAAATTCCCGACCGCGATTGGCGCATCCATATCGCGATCACTGCCATCATCATCCTGGCATTCAGCTTCTGGCTCAGTTCGCGCTATCCTGCCCTAAACGAAAAAGCGATGATGGGCGGAGACACCCCATTATCCGGCCTTTCATTCGATACAGTATACGAAATACTGCCAAATAGTGGATTATGGTGGGAACTGACCGCCAATGTCGTCAACTGGATATCCACCAATATAAAGGGCATGACGTTTGGCGTCCTGTTCGGCGCGGCAGCGCTGACATTACTGTCACTTGTCAAGAAAAGGTCATTTGAAGGCGCATTTGCGAATTCGGCGCTGGGCACAGTGATCGGAGCACCGCTTGGAGTGTGCGTGAATTGCGCCGTGCCAATCGCCATGGGATTGCATCTTGGCCGAATGCGCCTTGAGACCACACTGTCGGCACTGCTTGCTTCTCCTACCCTTAACGTCATTGTGGTTACAATGAGCTTTGCACTTTTGCCGATACATCTAGCCGTCATCAAATTGCTACTGGCGCTTGTACTCGTCATGCTCGTCATTCCGCTTTTATGCAAATACGTACTAATTAGCGAGACCGATGCGACCCGTCATGATGCGGCACAGTTTGCCGGAATATCAGAAGCAAAGGGCTTTACGGCATGGATCGCAAAGGCCCTGACACCTGTGGATGCCCAGCCCGGGCCTCACACACCACTGTCCGCACTGCTATGGTTTATCCGCACATACGCCCGCAGTTTCTTTTTCATTTTCATCATCACCGTGCCCATGATGCTGCTTGCTGCCTTGCTGGGGGCGATTGTGGCAACATTTGCATCCCCCACCGAACTGCTTGGCCTGTTTCCCAGGGGGTCAGTCGCCCTTGTCCTGCTAGCGATGTTGGTCACGGCTTTTATTGCCAGCTTTGTCCCAGCGCCCATTGCGCTTGATGTTATCCTGACAACTATCCTGATCAATATCGGGATGCGTGATGACTATGCGACAGCAGCTCTGATCGGCCTTGGATCTTTCAGCGTCTATGCTTTCATAATATTATGGAAAGTCATATCATTACGTACGGCCATAACATTATGGGTCGCTGTAATTGCGATGGCCATGGTGGGTGGTATACTGGCAAATCTGGTTAATCCCAGTGTCAAAAAATATTATGCCTTTCAACAGATATCTGCGCTCAATTCAGTGGCGAAAATTGATTGGCCCGTGCCGCCCAAAATAACTGATGGCCAAAGCCTTTCCGAACTTGCTCCCCTGCTCAAAAAACAAACCCCTGTTATGACACCGGTTGATGCACAAATCACAAGTGACAGAGGCAGCGCAGTTACTATCACCCGCAGTGATTTCACTCTTCCATCAGCATCTAATCGCAGCTCTGCCACAGTGCCTTTTGCGCGTATCGTGGGTCCAGAAATAGGCCTTGATGAGATAGGCCTGAATTCCCCTATCCGGGAGTTTGGTTATTACATGATGCGCGGCGCCATCGCTGCTGACGATGTGCATGGCGATGGCTGGCCGGATATCGTGACACGGCGACCTGATCATGCAAAAGGACTTTCGCTCTACGCCAATATCGGCGGTAGGTTCACGCGGCAGAAACTTGACCTCGGCATCATTGATGAAAGTGAGGTTTTTAACCTTGCGCTTGCGGATATGAATGGCGATGGCCTGCCCGAACTCTTTGTGTCCACCATTATGAATGGTGATTATATTTTCTATAATCAGGGGGGTGATTTTAATACCCGCGAGATGGTTCAGCTTTCCAAACCATCGCCGGCAGTCATCAACAGCTTCGCCTTTGCCGATATGGATCAAGATGGAGATGTCGATCTCATCGCTGGTAAATGGGGGCCACGCGGCATAGCAGAAGGATGGAAATTACGTCCATTGCATATCCGCAACCAGATATTCTGGAACCTTGGTAACAAACAGTTTGAAATGCAGATAATGCCCGGCGTACCCGGCCAAACACTCAGCAGTATCATCAGCGACTTTAACGGCGATGGCTATCTGGATTATTTCAATGCGGATGATGCGGGTTTTTCAGACGGAGTCACTTTTTTCGGAAAGAATGGAGTTATTAGGGAATCTGGCATCGAAACCCAGCCCTTTCCCTATCACACTCGCTCCAGCATGAGCTATGATCAGGGCGACTGGAACGGGGATTTACGCACCGATTATTATGGTGCGCAAATTGCCATAGGAACCGCGGGAAATGTCAACAAAACCCGGCCTTCACGGAACCGGACCATATTTGAAATATGTGCGCAGTTCGGAAAAGATCTGAAATGGGGTGAAACTCACATCAAAGCCTGCGCGCAGGATTTGCTATCCATGGATGCTGTGCGCAGTTCCAAAAGCGGTAAAGGCCTGGACAGCTGCAAACGCCCGATTCTGGCAAGAGACAGAGCCCTATGCGGCGCAGCCAGCATCTTTCCCGACCATGAAAATAGTAGCCGCACAAGATCTGGTGATACGGAAAGGTTCAAGAGCTGTGAGAAGCTGCTGGAGCATATACCCGTCATCAAGATTCATTGTGCATCACTTTTAACGCCAGCTGATCCACCTATTAGTAAAGAGAAAATGCGCCAGCTATTCCGGCCCGGCTTTACTAATGGCAACATATTGATGACCGCTGCTCCAGATGGCAGCTTCGTAGATGCAGGCGGCAATGCGAATGTCCGCTCCCCTGGCTGGAGTTGGAACAGCAAGTTTATTGACCTTGATCAGGATAGCCGGCTCGATCTTCTTGTTATGACAGGCATCTGGCTCAATTCCGCATCGTCGACCACTAACATATTCTATCACAATAATGGCCAAGCTTTTACTGAGGCAACAACACAGTACGGGTTTTATGACCTGGCCCCTTCATACAGCTATGTCTCGCTCGATTATGACCGCGATGGCGATATTGATATTGTGCGCGATAACGCTTCGCTTCGCATGATCCTACACCGCAATGACAAACCTGCAGGACCAGCCCTTTTTGTGAAACTGCGCGACAGTAAAGGCAATAGTCAGGGCATTGGTGCACACGTAGCGATCTGTGTTGATGGTGAAACCACTGCAAAGCCTGGAAAGTGTCAAATACGCAATATCAAAGCCAGCGGTGGGTATATGTCAAGCGATCCAATCCGAGCTCATTTCGGTTTGGGAAAGGCCAGATCCGTGTCACTTATCGAGGTAAAGTGGTCTGATGGCGAGTCGACAAGAATTTTACCAAAACAGCTTTTGGCAGGCCAAATCACGATCCGGAAAAACTAGCCAAATAGCGTAATTATTCTTGAACGATGACATGGCCATCTTGCGTTATAGACAGGGAATAATTGGAAAATTTAGCTGGCTGCGCAGAATGACTAATAAGAATGACTGGTTTTCTCTGCGCAATTTTTGCGAGATTTTTGACAATTATACCCTCCACTGCGGAGTCGACGGCAGAGGTGGCCTCATCAACTATCAATATCGATGAGGGGCGCAGCAAAGCCCTTGCCAAGCATAAGCGTTGCCTCTCACCACCCGACAGACGATTGCCGCCATCCTGTAGTGCATGATCAAGTCCATCTGACAGGCCTTTCACAAGATCGCCTGCAGCTGCTGCTTCCAAAGCAACCCATATTTCCCGCTCGGTTACTTCAGCATTGGGCCAGCACAGGTTTTCACGTACACTCGCAGCAAATAGAAAGGGTTCCTGCGGAACGAAAGCAATTTGTGATTGCCACGCCACTCGATTGGCCTTGCTGAGTTCAACATCCCCAATAGTGATGGTGCCAGCAGATGCTAGCTGCAGACCAGCGATCAGTTCGGCGAATGTTGATTTGCCTGCTCCTGATGGCCCCTCCACATGAATAAGTCCATGTGCTGGCAATGTGATACCTTCTACATATAACAGTTGAGTGTCAGCGCTATCGGACATGGCCGAAACACGGATATTTGTCAGTTTGATAGCGCCATTATGGTTTAATCCGTTCGTACCACCCGCATCTTGAATCGCTATATCCTCCTTGGCATCTTCCAGCTTCTTTCGGATACTTTGGGCCGCGGTGAACGCCGGCAGTGCATAGGAAATACTTTGCATGCCGGAAAATAGGGTCAGAAGGCCAGGCATAAGGCGTATGACAATGGCTCCCATTACCAGCAATTCTGCACCTGATAGGCTGAGCAGACCGTATCCGCTCAACAAAAGGATGACGGCTGTACAGGCACCTATCATTTCTATGATGCGTCGCATCCGCCCCTGTTGCCGTACAAATTGCACAGACACTGCCCTTGCAGCGTCTATTCGCATATTGAAGCGCCGCGCAAAGAGATCGCCTGCCTGATATGCCTTGGCAGTTTTCAGGCCATCAAGAAAACGTGTCATTTCATCCATTATAAAGCGATTACTTTTGGTCATCGCCTCACCAAGCCGCCTGCTTCGCCTGCTCCATCGCAATCCTGCTATTGCAGCTATGCCGCTGATTATTGCCAGCAATAAACCTATGCCCCAGTGCACAATGAAGCCCGATGCCAGATAAATAACCACCATCACGAGCATTATGCCAGCCTGCGAAATAAAACGGACTGCCAATGACATTCTGGCAATGTTCGTGGTCATGTTATCCAGTAAATGTGCTCGCTGCACCCGTTTTATGGCTGTCCATTCCGCATTTGCCAGTGCAGCGAAAATTTCTTTCCGGAAATGATCAACATAACCCTGTGATAATTCACTTAGAAGCGCATCGCGCCGCAAGAGTATCACAGCGCGCAACAAAATTATGAAAAGAAAGGCAATGCATAGAAATGCAAGTTGTTGCAATGTGTTACCAAGCCCGAGAGATGCAAACAGCTGTTCCGCAATACCGGCCACAGGGCTGTTTGAACTCGCCCCCGAAAAAGCCAGATCCGCAATTGGCAAGAGCAAGATAAGGCCTGCACCTTCAACAATGCTTCCAAGAGTTACAATAATCAAAGCAGGTACAAGCCGCGGCCCAGCATAATCGCGGATTGATGCAAGCATGGCGTTCCAGTCTGCCATGTTAGCTTTACCCGTCTGAGCTCCTGCCCGTCGCGTCACATGGTTGCCTTGCTCTTAGATCGAAAACTGTGAAACCCGTCACGTTCTTCCTGGCCGGTAAGGCATTCATCCCCAAGCATTAGCCAGGCATGAAAATCAAAGGGTTTTTCATCAGCTCCGCGGCGCGCACCGATAAATAATTGCGTGTCTATACCCCGCCGCAACAGCATCCATCGCGCAGCCATAGCCTGGGGCAGACACACAGCGCGAAAAGGTACCATCATAGCAGCACGCCGTACATGGCGGCCAATTGCACGGGCACGCACAAAGCTTGCAGTATTATAGGTTTCCGATGATGCAGGCTTCCCTTGCCCTGCACTTATGACGCCTAGCGTTTTTCGCCAGAATTTAAATGGCACCATCAAAACAAGAAACCGCGCAAGAAAAAGCATTATGCACGCCTCTATCATCACCAGAATCCGGCGGACCTTTTGTATAAGGGAGAGGTTGCGCTTTTTGCTCAACAAGCATCTTTCCGTAGATTGTTTACGAGGGCCTTAGTTATCATTGGTACGAATAATTGTAAAATCGGATGTGCTATAGGCGAGTCACAAATGGACGCAGTAGCCGCTGCCCACAATAGCGTTTCAAATTTATGCCATGGTCGAATATGTAATATTCTGCGAATGGAAAACCCACTCTTAGGGCATCTGGCTTATGTCGGTGCAGCATATCCGAAAATCCGTTAAGCAGCCTGGATATTTTTTTCGGGTCTCCATGCCTTACGGCCTCTTTTTGCCAGGCAGAAGTCAGAGCGCCAGGAAACAAGCTTTCGGTAAATTGCAAACTAGCCGCAACTGCGCTCAAACACCCATATCTTTCGGCTAAGCTGAACAGGGCGGATGCCTGACTGTCATTCAGTTTACGAAGCAACAAACAAATATCCACGAGCCATTTCAAGCGCGGCCAGTTCGCCGATGCTCCATGCATTACAAGATATAACTGGTAATGAGTATTATCTATGGATGGAGCAGCTTCATCACCTGCCGAGCCTATAAAATCATCCGTAAAACGTTCAGGTTCTGCAAGAAGCAACCGTTCATGCAACTCCAGCTGCTGTTCTGTCTTGGGATCAATAAATGCAACATCCTTGGTGACTTTCACGTGCGTGTGCCGAAGAAATTCAAGGCGAGGTTTACGTGAAACATATCCAGAGGAGCCCAGCAATTTCAATGCATCGACAATATCTTCTGGTCTTATCAAAATATCTATATCCTTGGACGAACGCGCCTCTGGATATACATATAGCTGCTTCGCAAGCGGATCTCCCTTCAAGATAATATATCTAATGCCTGTTTGCTGAAACAGTTTAGAAACCTGCTGCAATGCGGCTTTGCGTCGCAAATATGCCTTGCTAAACTGAATCGGCAAATCATTCTTCGCCATACCGGTACCAGGTATCAAAGCCGTGTGAAGCAACCCAGCAACCCTATGCCGGTTTAATGCGAAATGTTGCAATTCATCCGATATCGCACTCAACGCGAACTTACGTCCCATGCCCATGACAGGGCGTAGACGATCACAAAGTTCAGGCAGAAGCTTTTGGCTATCCATCATCCAACCGACGTTATGGGAGTCAGTTTAAACGGGCAAGCTTTCAAAGCCCGGCATTCAGTTAAATCAGCCTATTATAGCAGTTCATTGGTGACAAAATGGCGGAGAGACAGGGATTCGAACCCTGGGTAGGCGCGAGCCCACAACGGTTTTCGAGACCGCCCCGTTCGACCACTCCGGCACCTCTCCGCATGTTCGCGGTGGCATAGGGTCGGTCGAACCGCCAGCGCGAAGCGGCGCATTAGCGTATCATTTGCGCCTTGCCAAGGGTTGAAAGCTTGCGCTCACATGATTGCGACCTTAAATCGTGTGTATGGAAGCTGCAAACGACAAAAAACTGACCCGTGAGGATATTGACGCCATGCCACCCAAGGCCGAAGCGCGCTTTTCCATTGGTGCTGTCGTGCGCCACCGCATGTTCGATTTTCGCGGTGTTGTGTTCGACGTTGATCCAGTGTTTGCGAATAGCGAGGAATGGTATGAATCTATTCCAGAACATATCCGTCCAGCAAAAAACCAGCCTTATTACCACCTGTTCGCCGAAAATCTGGAGAATAGTTATATTGCCTATGTGAGTCAGCAAAACCTGTTGGATGACAGTGAATCCGGACCGGTCGAACATCCAGACGTCCAAGCTTTATTTCAGGAATTTGATGATGGGCACTATAAGCTCCTGCCCATTATGCACCATTAGGTTCAGGACTTGATTTTCCAGCCTGAACGCAACAGCAGATAGGCAGTCGCGGCGAGCAATACATTGACGCATAACACTACAATCATGCCAGTCGCTATATTAGAATCCGTTTCACCCAGAAAACCGTATCTGAAGCCCGAAATCACATAGAAGAACGGGTTGAACTGGCTCACCGTCTGAAAGGCGGGGGCGAGTTTATCGATAACGTAAAATGTGCCTGATAACAGCGCCAACGGTGCCACAACGAAGTTAGTGACAGCCGCAGCATGATCGAACTTTTCCGCCCATATGGATGTTATCAGACCCATGAAGGCGAGCATCGCAGAACCCATAAGGCCGAAATATATGACAGCCCAGAGATGTATCACGGATACGCTGACACCTGGCCATAGAAACATGGCAAGCCAGACGGACGCACCAACGCACAATGCGCGGGTCACAGCGCCGCCGATCAGCGCGACCATCATTTCTACAATAGAAAGCGGCGGCATCAGATAATCAACGATCGTCCCCTGAATCTTGCCAACCAGCAGCGAAAAACTGGAATTGGCAAATGCGTTCTGCATCATGCCCATAACAATAAGGCCAGGCGCTATGAATGAGGAAAAAGGAACGCCCAGCACAGTACGCCCTTCGCGGCCAAGCGCCACCGTAAAAATGACCAGAAACAACAATGTGGTAACTGCTGGTGCCCAGACAGTCTGCAACTGTACTTTCAGGAAGCGGAGCACTTCCTTTAAATACAGTGTTTTCAGCCCGCCCCAATTGACATTGTGAATTACAGGTTTCCCAAACTCACGCAGCGCAGGTAGTGCGCCAGAAGGTAAAAATTCACCTGCCTGCGCTTTTTCAGGAGAAACTTTATCACTGGAAGGTTGAACGTTCATGCCGTTCGGCCTATTTAGAGTTGTAAAGCTTTGCAAGGGCGATTTTGAAGGAATTTTATACCAATGGCATGGACGGATGAACGCATCGACCAGTTGAAGGCGATGTGGGAAGAGGGGCTGACAGCCAGCCAGATAGCAGAAAAATTGGGTGGTGTAAGCCGTAACGCTGTGATTGGCAAGGCACACCGGCTCGGCCTGAAATCGCGTCCTTCTCCTGTTAAGTCAGGCGGTAAGGGCAAAAAAGCCGCGCCAAGGAAAAAGGCAGCACCTAAAAAGAAGGCCGCCCCCAAGGCAGCAGCGAAAGTACCTGCAGCAAAAGCCAGTACAGCCAAACCCGCTGCGCCCGCGGCGAAACCAGCAGCACCCACGCCCAATGCAAGTGTACCGAACCCGGCAGCCGCAAATAAGGACATGCCACGCATTGTTTCGGTCGGCCCCGGCGGATTTCTGCGTCAGGGTCCAGGTGACCAGCAGGCACCTATTCCGCCTGCCCCGCCCCGCCGTCTGGTGCCAGCACGCCCTAGCCCGGAAATTGCCGACAAGACCAGCCTGCTGGATCTTAGCGAGAAAGTATGCCGCTGGCCCATGGGACACCCCGGCGAACCTGATTTCCACTTTTGCGGCGCTGATGTGAATCCAGGCTTCCCTTATTGTGTGGAGCATTGTGGCCGTGCCTATCAGGCACAATTGCCACGCGGCACACGCCGTCCGCCTCCGCCTCTGCCCTTTGGCGGCCCGCGCGTCAGATAACTCCGCATAGAGCTATATTTGTAATCCACAACGCAATGCCAAACAGGCCTTGCGCGCGCGAGTCCGGCTATTCTATAGCCGTGCCATGAGTGATGACCTGTTTGCCGGAACCGGCGATAAGACCAGTGACCAAGGATATGATGCCTCTTCGATTGAAGTGTTGGAGGGGCTTGAGCCGGTAAGGCGCCGCCCGGGCATGTATATTGGTGGTATAGACGACCGCGCTTTACACCATCTTGCTGCCGAAGTGCTCGATAACTCCATGGACGAGGCAGTCGCCGGCCATGCAAGCCGGATCGAAGTGACACTGGAAGCAGGAAACCGCCTGACAATCACTGATAATGGCCGCGGCATTCCTGTTGAAGAACATCCCAAATATCCTGGCAAGTCAGCACTCGAAGTCATTCTCACCACGCTTCATTCAGGCGGCAAGTTTTCGGACAAGGCCTATGCGACAAGCGGTGGCCTACATGGTGTTGGCGTGTCGGTTGTGAATGCTTTATCAAGCGAGACAATTGTCAAGGTCGCTCGTAACAAGGAAGCTTTTGAACAGTATTTCGCCAAAGGGCATGCAACAACGAAGCTCAAAAAAACAGGTGCGGCCCCTAACAAACGCGGCACAAGCATCAGTTTTGTACCCGATACCGAAATTTTTGGTGAAAAGGCCCTGTTCCGCCCGAAACGGCTATTCCAGCTGGCCCGGTCCAAGGCATACCTGTTTGCGGGAGTCGAAATCCGCTGGAAATGTGATCCTGAACTTACCGGCGAAGATATACCTGCTGAGGCTGTCTTTCAATTTCCAGGTGGTCTTGCCGATCATTTGCGTGAACAGCTTTCAGGCCGCGAATGTGTGACAGCCGAATTCTTCAAGGGCAGTCAGGATTTCCCTGAAGGCATTGGGCGCGTCGAATGGGCCGTGGCCTGGCCGTTATGGAGCGAAGGCAGCTATAGCTGGTACTGCAACACCATCCCGACGCGCGATGGCGGAACACATGAAAATGGTATGCGCGCAGCTTTGGTCAAGGCAATGCGGTCCTTCGGCGAACTCATCGGCACTAAAAAAGCTTCACAGCTTGTTGCCGATGATATCATGAACGGCTGCGAGCTCATGCTTTCGGTCTTTATCCGCGATCCGCAATTCCAGAGCCAGACCAAGGATCGCCTTACCTCACCTGAAGCCGCACGGCTTGTCGAAAATGCCGTACGCGATCATTTTGATCATTTCCTGACTGACAATATGGAACGCGGCAAAGCGTTGCTTGGCTTCATGATGGACCGGATGGAAGAACGGCTCAAACGCAAGGCCGAACGGGAAATCAAGCGTAAAACTGCCACCAGTGCACGCAAGCTGCGCCTGCCAGGCAAGCTCACCGATTGCACCGGTGACGGCGATGGCGAAACCGAAATCTATATTGTCGAGGGTGACAGCGCGGGCGGCAGCGCCAAACAGGCGCGTGACCGCAAGACACAGGCGATTCTACCAATCCGTGGCAAGATTCTGAATGTGGCCTCTGCCACTTCCGCAAAAATTCTGGGCAATCAGGAAATTGCCGATCTTATTCAGGCACTGGGCTGCGGGACCCGCCAGGATTGCGATCCTGCGAACCTGCGTTATGATCGTATCATCATCATGACCGATGCCGATGTTGATGGCGCACATATCGCGACACTGCTAATGACATTCTTTTTCCAGGAAATGTCGCAAATCGTGCGCGAAGGACATCTCTATCTGGCACAGCCCCCTCTGTTCCGTCTGGTCAGTGGTAGTCAGAGCTATTACGCCCGCGATGAAGCGCATCGCCGAGAGCTTGAAGCTACTGTCCTGAAAGGCAAAAAGGTCGAGGTTAACCGCTTCAAAGGGTTGGGAGAAATGAACCCGGCACAGCTCAAGGAAACAACCATGGATCCATCTTCACGGTCCCTGCTGCGCATCACCCTGCCGCGTGAATATGAAGAGCGCGCGGGCGTAAAGGATCTGGTCAACCGGTTGATGGGCAAACATGCCGAACACCGTTTCCAGTTCATACAAGACAATGCAGCTACGCTGGATGAAGACAAAATCGACGCTTGATCGCGTCAGTCGTTGATTGCCGGTTATTTAGCTATACTGCATTTGAAATACAGAAATAATTCGGGAGAAATGTAATGAGACATGCAATGACCGCTTTGGCCGCCGCAGCAATTATGTCATTGTCGGCCACCGCCCTTGTTCCAGACGCATTTGCTCAACAAGAGATGAAAGTTTCCGAGCAGCTTTCAACTGCTTCTGAACAGCTTATTGCCCTGTTGAAAGGCGAAGGCAAGCCTGAGGACGTGTTTGCTCCTGCATTTCTAAATGCTGTTCCGCCTGCACAGTTCAATGCAATGACAAAACAGCTCACCTCACAATTTGGGCCTGTGCTCAGTATGAAAAACCTGGCCTCCGTCAATGAAACGACCGCCAACATTCAAATTGAATTTGAAAAAGCAATTGGCAATGGCGTGATGTCTGTAAGTGCCGATGCGCCATATCTGATCAATGGCCTGCGCCTGACGGGCTTTGACACGAAAGAAGATAGTTTTGACAAGGTAAAAGCCGATTTTGAAGCCTTGCAAGGAGATGCCGGTTTCACTGTTTCAAAACTGTCAGGCGATACAATTGAACCAATATATGCTCACAAAGCCGATACCGGTTTTGCTGTTGGCTCCACATTCAAGCTCTATGTGCTTTCCGAGCTTGCGCGGCAGGTGCAGGCAGGATCACGTAAATGGAGCGATGTTGTTACGATCGACCGTAAGTCCTTCCCTTCTGGCATCAGCCAGAACTGGCCAGGTAGCGCACCTGTTACGTTGCAGACGCTTGCAACACTTATGATTTCGATCAGTGACAATACCGCCACCGATGTACTGATCCACGAGTTGGGGCGTGATAATGTTGGTGCATTGCTGACAGCAACAGGACACAGCAATCCTGACAATACCCTTCCTTTCCTCACCACTGTCGAGGCATTTTCCTTAAAGGACAAGGACCAGAAAGACCTGCTGGAACGCTTTGTTGCGGGGTCAGAGGATGAACAGGCTGCCATACTGGAAGAAGCAGGGGGGCGGCTTACGCTTGATAATGTCAACCTGACTGATCTGGCAAGTGAAACCCCGCGCCATATCGATACAGTGGAATGGTTTGTATCACCCAATGATACGGTAAAGCTTTTCAACTACATGGTAAAACAGGGCGATAAAACCGCCCTGGATGTCATGGCCGTGAATGACGGCCTTCCCGAAGGCGATAGGAAAGATTGGAAATATATCGGCTTCAAGGGTGGGTCAGAACCCGGGGTCGTCAGCCTGAATTACCTGATGAAAGACAAGACAGGCGACTGGTATGTTGTAGCCGGTAGCTGGAATGATACGGAAAAAGCAGTGGATACCCAGACATTAGTACTGCTGATGTCGCGGCTTGCATCGCTTGCCGCTGAATAACATCAACCGCTTCTAAGCAGCATTGCACCCACGTCGCGTTCAAATAGGTAAAGCGCGACACGCGCCGCCTGTCCGCGTTCGCTGTCCAGCCCGCCATCGCGATCGATTAACAATCGGGCGTCATCGTTGGCGGTTGGCGCGAACCTGACCACTTGTTCGGCGCTGGCGGTGCGGAATGCATTATCACCGGACTGGCGTGTGCCGAGCACCTCACCACCCCCGCGTAGCCGCAAATCTTCTTCGGCCAGATGGAACCCGTCCTGTGATTCCCGCATCAGCGCAAGCCGTTCACGCGCTGTTTCACTCAGGCCATTGCCGCGCAGTAGCAGGCATACCGACTTTCCGCTCCCCCGCCCGACACGTCCGCGCAATTGGTGTAGCTGTGCAAGGCCGAAACGTTCTGCCGCTTCTATAATCATGAGTGTGGAATTCGGAACATCAACGCCAACCTCAATCACCGTGGTGGACACCAGCACCATGATTTTACCACTCACGAAATCCTCCATCACGGCGTCTTTGAGCTCCGGCTTCATCTGCCCATGAACCAGCCCGACCTTCTCGCCAAAGCGGGCCTTGAGCTGCGCGGCGCGTTCTTCCGCCGCGGCGAGATCACTGCTCTCGCTCTCCGCCACAAGTGGGCATACCCAATAGGCCTGCCCATCTTTTTCAATATGCCTGCCCAGTCCGGCTATCACTTCATCTAGGCGTTCCCCGGATATCACCCGTGTATCAATGGACTGACGCCCCGGCGGTAGTTCATCAAGGCGCGACACATCCATTTCACCATATTGGCTGAGCGTTAACGTGCGCGGGATTGGCGTTGCCGTCATGGCCAGAAAATGCGGTGTCATGCGTCCTTTTTTGGACAGCATCAGCCGTTGACTCACGCCGAAGCGGTGCTGCTCATCAATGATTGTCAGCGCCAGATCCTTATACTGCACCGCTTCCTGAAAAATCGCGTGTGTGCCAATCACGATATGGATGGAACCATTGGCAATACCCATCAATGTCGCTTCGCGCGCCTTGCCCTTATCCCGCCCCGTCAGGATGGCGACGTTGACTGGCAAACCTTGTAGCAGTCTGGAAATGCTTTCGTAATGCTGCCGCGCCAATATTTCGGTGGGTGCGAGCAAAGCGCCCTGTTTGCCGCATTCCACCCCTGCCAGCAGCGCCATCACGGCAACAATTGTCTTGCCTGAACCGACATCACCCTGCAGCAGGCGGAGCATCGGCGTTTCCTGCTCCAGGTCACCTTGTATCTCGTTAATCGCGTGCTTTTGCGCGCCGGTCAGTTCAAACGGCAGCGGCAGTGCATCACGCAAACTACCATCGCCTATCAGCGGCGTGCCTTTCCTGCCCCGATTAGCCGCACGCACCAACATCAATGCCAGCTGGTTCGCAAAAACCTCATCATAGGCAAGCCGGTCACGTGCCCGTTCGTTTTCTCCGCCATGTGTCAGGGCGAGCGCATCATTCCAGCTGGGCCAGCCATGTTTTTCCATCAGGGTGGGTTCAATCCATTCAGGCAGTTCGGGTGTTTCCGCCATGGCATTCGTAATCAGTCCCGCAAGGCGTTTCTGGGTCATACCATCTGCCAGCGGATAGACCGGCTCACTGGTTTCTACCTGCCCGGCTTCCTTCGGCTCGACCACATAGTCGGGATGCACCATTTGCAAAATTTCGCCATAAATTTCGAGTTTGCCAGCAATTATCTTTTTTTCATCAAGCGGTAGTTGCTTGCGCGCCCAACCGGTGTTGCGGCCAAAATAAATCAATGAGATATGATTGCCTATCGCATCCACCGCCTGCACCCGGTAAGGGCCGCGATTATAGGCAGATTTATATTCGGTGGGCAGGATTTCCACGATTATATGTTCACCAGGTTCTGCCTGCTCGAGATTTTCGATTCGCTTGCGCTCTACAAACCCTGTCGGCAGATGATAGACAAAATCACGCACTCGCCCCAGCCCAAGCCGGTCCAACGGCTTGGACAATTTGGGTCCAACCCCCTTCAAGCTCTCCGCATCTGCGAATAATGGATTGAGTATCGTCGGTCGCATGGCTATCGAACCTGATATGCGCATGTCGGGCGCGCAACAAGCCCTGCAAGCAATTTACATATGGATTTTGACCGGAGAATAAACGTGGACCGCGAAACTGAGCTCAAGAAACTGCATTTTCGCGCTTGGCACCGCGGTACGCGTGAGGCTGATTTCATGATCGGCGGCTTCCTGGATCGTTATGGCGCGTCGTGGAACGAAGAGCAGATTGCCTGGTTTGACGAACTTCTCAAACATGATGATGTCGATATCATGGCCTGGGCCATCGGGACACAGCCGGTTCCGGCGGAATTTACGGGTGAAATGATGAATGCCATGCAAAAACTCGATTATATCGAAACCACCTGAAAAGTGCAGGACGACACGTGACTGATATCCAGAAAATCCTGAACGCGGATGCGCCATTGACACTTGCGTCTGTGGGCGATGGCGCTTTGCCGCTGGTATTGTCCGATATCGCCCGCATGTCCAAGGGACGCACTGTCTATATCGCGCCCGATGATGCGATGATGCAGGCGGTTGCTGATGCAACCACATATTTCGCGCCGGAGCTCAAGACTATATTGTTTCCGGCATGGGACTGCCTGCCCTATGACCGGGCATCCCCGACGCTTTCCATCAGTGCTCAGCGGCTCGCTGCACTGTTTGAGCTTCAGGACAAGCCTGACGACCGTACGCTTGTAATCACTACAGTCAATGCGGTGTCGCAACGCGTGCTTACCCCATTCCGCATGCGGCAGGGCACATTGAAACTTGCCCCCGGTACAGTGATTGACCGTGACGAGCTTACGGCCATCCTCCACCGTCAGGGTTATGTCCGCACAGATACGGTCGCGGACTCTGGCGAATTTGCGATCCGCGGTAATCTGGTTGATCTCACACCTTCCGGGCTGAATTTTGGTTTGCGCCTTGATTTCTTTGGCGATGAAATTGAAACGTTGCGCGCTTTTGATGTCTCGACACAGCGGTCGATCAAAAGGCTCGACAAGCACCTACTGCTCCCTGCTTCCGAAGCCTTATTGGATGAGGATAATATCAAGCGCTTCCGCGGCAATTATCGCACGATTTTTGGCGCTGAAAGCACCACAGATCCGCTCTACCAAGCCATTTCAGAGGGACGCCGCCTTGCCGGTATGGAGCATTGGCTTCCTCTGATGGAAGAGAAGATGGCAACGCTGTTCGACTATCTGGGGCCAGATGATGTCATTACCTGTCATGCCGCCAGTAAAGCGGCATCCGAGCAGCGTTTTGAAGCCATTGCCGATTATCACGCCAACCGCCGCGACGCATTAGAAGGTGGTTCAGGTGGCTACAGGCCCATAGAATCGGAAAAGCTATATCTGTTGCAGCAGGAATATCTGAACGCACTGGAAAGCCATAAAGCACACAGATTTAGCGGATTTGATGAACCCGAATCCGATACCACATTGCATTTCGGTTTTGGCAATAGCCGGTCTTTCGCCCCTGAACGTGCTCGTAATGCCAACGTCTATGAGGCTGTGACCGGCCATATCGCCAGCAACAACCGAAAAGCCATTATCGCCAGCTACAGTGCGGGTGCACGTGACCGGCTTGCTGGATTGTTGCAGGAACATGGTCTTGCAAGACCGGTTATTACGGACGGCTGGCAGGAAGCTCAGGGATTGGCAGCCAATCATGATGCCGCGCTGACCGTGCTGCCACTGGAAAACGGATTTGTGACCGATACGCTGGAACTGCTTACCGAGCAGGATATTCTGGGCGACCGCCTTATCAAACGCAGACGCCGCAAGAAAGATGCCGAAGCCTTTTTATCCGAGCTGTCGGCAATGTCCGAAGGTGATCTGGTCGTGCATATGGAACATGGCATTGGCCGCTATGATGGCCTCATGTCGATTCCTGTAGGCAAAAGCCCGCATGATTGCGTCGCGCTGACCTATGCGGGCGGTGATAAATTATACGTCCCAGTCGAAAATATCGACGTGTTGAGCCGCTATGGCAGTGAAAGCGATGGCGCGGCGCTCGACAAGCTGGGCGGTGAAGCGTGGCAGCGGCGCAAGTCGAAAATGAAAGAGCGCATCCGCGCCATTGCCGGAGAGCTCCTGAAAACTGCCGCTGCACGCGCATTGAACGCAGCCGAGCGCGCAACTATAGAACCCAATCTCTATGCCAGTTTTGCCGACCGCTTCCCGTATCAGGAAACCGAAGATCAGGAACGCGTTATCGGCGAAGTGCTCGATGACCTTAGTTCCGGTAAGCCTATGGACCGACTGGTATGCGGCGATGTCGGGTTCGGAAAAACCGAAGTCGCCATGCGCGCCGCCTTTGTAGCCGCTATGTCAGGCATGCAAGTGGCCATTATAGCCCCGACCACCCTGCTTGCACGGCAACATTACAGTAATTTCGTTGAGCGCTTCAAAGGCTTCCCACTCAATATCGGTCGCCTGTCCCGCCTGGTCCCCGTAGCAGAGGCCAAGCGCACGAAAGAAGGCATGGCGGACGGCACAATTGACATCTGCATCGGCACCCATGCCCTGCTTGCCAAGACCATCAGTTTCAAGCATCTCGGCCTTGTCATTGTTGACGAGGAACAGCGTTTCGGCGTTGTGCATAAAGAACGACTGAAAGCGCTCAAGAATAACGTACACATGCTGACACTGACAGCAACACCCATTCCGCGCACATTGCAAATGGCGATGACGGGGCTACGCGAACTGTCAGTTATACAGACGCCGCCGGTCGATAGGCTTGCCATCCGGACCTATGTGATGCCATGGGATCAGATGGTGATCCGCGAAGCATTGCTGCGTGAGCATTATCGCGGCGGACAGAGTTTTTTTGTGGTGCCGCGCATATCCGACATGGCTGAAATTCAGGATTTCCTGAAAGCCTATGTACCTGAAATCAAGGTAGTCAGCGCACATGGCCAGATGACCCCGACCGAAGTTGAGGAACGCATGTCCGCGTTTTACGACCGCAAGTTTGACGTATTGCTATCCACCACCATTGTTGAAAGCGGCCTCGATATCCCGAGTGCGAATACACTCATCATTCACCGCGCTGACCGCTTCGGCCTGGCCCAGCTTTATCAGCTGCGCGGGCGCGTCGGGCGGTCTAAAACACGCGCCTATGCCTATTTCACCGTGCCGGAAAACCGTGTTCTCACCGAGACCGCCGACAAGCGGCTCAAGGTGCTGGGTGATCTCGACAGCTTGGGCGCTGGGTTCCAACTTGCCAGCCATGACCTTGATATCCGCGGCGCAGGCAATCTGGTTGGTGACGAGCAATCCGGCCATATCCGCGAGGTGGGCTTCGAACTTTACCAATCACTGCTGGAAGACGCGATAATCGAGGCCAAGGCCGGGCAGGCAGGCCTCAAGCAACATACAGAAACATTCTCACCGCAAATTTCGGTTGATGCGCCGATTATGATCCCTGAAGATTACGTGCCTGACCTAGCCGTGCGTATGGCGCTTTATCGCCGCATGAATGACCTGCTCGACAAGGGTGCAATCGAAGGCTTTGCCGCCGAGATGATCGACCGGTTCGGTGATCTGCCTGATGCGACTGCGAACCTGCTCAAAATTATAGAAATTAAGCAAAACGCGATTGTTGCTTCAGTCTCAAAAATTGATGTGGGGCCGCGCGGCGCATTGGTAACGTTCCATAAAGACCATTTCCCCCATCCTGAAGGTCTGCTGCGCTATGTAGACAGATTGAACGGCGTTGCCAAACTGCGACCGGATATGAAACTGATGATAAATCGTGCCTGGAACGATCCCAAAAGCCGCCTCAACGGCCTGATTCAGCTATCCAAAGGTCTGGCTAGTATTATCCTGAAGCAGAAATAGATTTACTGCTCGGACAGCACAAAATTTTCAAAGTCCTCTGGTGCAAGCGCACGCGCACGCAAAAACCCCTGGTAATACTGGCATCCTTCACCTTGCAAAGCGGTGAGCTGTTCTTCTGTTTCAACACCTTCCGCTATGACTTCAAGTTCCAGCGATTGCGCTAGCGCTATGATGGAACGTACGATGATCCGGTCCCGCACACTACCTGCAATATCTCCCGTCATGGCATGGTCCAGCTTGATGTAATCCAGCGGCAGCGATTTGAGGTAAAGGAAATTGGAATAGCCTGTCCCAAAATCATCAATTGCAATTTTTACATCCAATTCTCGTAACCCTGATAGCAGTTCCGCCGCACCATCCAAATTACCGATCAATGCGGATTCGGTAATTTCCAGCGTTAAACGCCCTGCATCAAAACCCGATAATTCCAATGCCTCCCGCAATGTTTCCATATATCGGGGAGACGCTAGCTCTTCTGCTGTTACATTCAGTGATAGCCGTAAGTTCGTCATGGTTTCCGGCCATTTTGCAGCCTGTTGCATCGCAAGCATTCCAATATGCGTAGATAAATGCTCAGTAAAATCAGTGCGCTCTGCCAGCGCAAATAACACCGCTGCACCAATTTTCCCAAATTCATGATGTTCCCACCGGGCAAGTGCTTCCGCGCCGACTATACGGCCATCCTTTACGGAAAACTGCGGCTGGAAGCTAATCTTGATCTGGTCATTATCTATGGCCCGCATAAGATCGGACTCAAGCTGATATCCATGTTCCGGAATACCGTCAGCCGCGCGATCGGCCCACTTGATGTTCTGCACGCTGCCACGCTGCGCTTGTTTCAGCGCAGAAACCAGACGGCCGATATAGGATTGCGCATTCTCGCTAGGCGCAACTTTGGCAAGAGATGCCCGCGCAGTCAGCCGGATTACTTGTCCTTCCAGAACTACGGGTTGGGACACGAGTTCCAGCAGCTCTGCAGCTATAAACTGCCATTGTCTTCGCGTGATAGGGCCTTGTGCCGCGATCAGGAAATCCCTTCCTCCGAACCGTGCAACAAGTGCGTTTTTGCCTATCGTTTCATCCACAAATGCCCGTATGCGCTGCGCAATGGTTTCAAGCAGCATATCGCCGGAATTTGGACCGAAAGCCGTATTGACTGTTTCAAACCGGCGTAAACCACACATGATGGCAAACACATCTTGTTTTCCATCCTCCAACCATGTCTGAAGCTGTTCACCCGCGCCATAAGCGTCAGGCAAGCCGGTAAGGTGATCGTTGCCGCTTGATCGCAGTGAAATAGGCTTGTTATCCAGAAAAGACTTTATCGCCTCCATTTGCGCTTCTAACAGCGCTTCACTGATCGGTGTTGCGATGATATGCGTGGCACACACACCCGCCGCTGCTGCTAAGGAGGCGGGGTTTTCGATGTCTATAATGGCAAGAATCGCATGCGGTACTTTTTTGAGCCCATGCAGCAGTTCAGCATCATCTGCGTTTTTATGCAGATCAATAATTGCACAATAATTGTAAGTGACGTCGTCAATGGTCGTTGCAATCGCTGGTCGGGCAAGCCGGACAGCTTTGCCCAACCCTAAAAACCGGAACTGATGCGTATGTTCTTTATCTGGTAGTCGTGACAATTATCCCTACCCCTTCAAGGTCTTTTCAAATTCTGTCCGCATATACCTCATAAAACCTTTTCATGACGTTACGCATCATTTTTCTGTATCATTGCCATGCCGCGTTACACAGCATATCATCATGGCAACACGTCAGTATTGCAGCGAATATCAATTATCAGGGACGAATATCCATATGAACAGCATGCAGGATGAGAAAATTGCCTTGCTTGTGTCTCCGACACATCGTGCACAGGAAGCCGCACAGGTAATCCGTAACGACCATGACTGGGTCGATATGGCCGAGGCTGATCGCGCAATAGTATTGGGCGGTGATGGTTTCATGCTGCAGGTATTGCACCAGATGATCGATAAGGGCCGGATCATACCGGTTTATGGCATGAACCTGGGTACCGTTGGATTCCTGATGAACCTGTGGGATGGTAGCAAAAACCTGTTCGACTGTCTTAATAAAGCCAAACCATTTGACGTTGTGCCATTACGCACCGAAGTAACCACCATGTCCGGCGAAAGGCGTGTATTTTCAGCCATTAACGAAGTCTCGCTGCTGCGCGAAACCCGCCAGACGGCGAAACTCGAAGTAATTGTCAATGGAATGACCAAAATACCCGAACTTGCCTGTGACGGTGTGCTTGTGGCAACGCCTGCCGGCTCCACAGCCTACAATCTTTCTGCCAACGGCCCCATCCTGCCTTTAGGCAGCTCAATGCTGGCACTCACGCCGATCAGCCCCTTCCGCCCACGCCGATGGAAAGGCGCTATCCTTGCCGACACCGCTAAAATTGGTTTCCGTGTTCGCGAAGGGCAAAAACGACCTGTTCTTGCAGTTGCAGATCAAAAAGAACTACGTGATGTCAGTGAAATTCAGGTTGAAATTGACCCCAGCAAACGTCTCACGCTATTATTCGACCCCAACCATAGCCTAGATGAACGCATAGCAATGGAGCAGTTTCTGGTATAATCCAGCATGCTCAAATGCTCTGCATCACCGCCCGATTAACAAAAATACACCGATGTGCATTTTATGAGTTTACGGACCAGATATCCGTTGCTATAGGCCCATTCGTCTGTTCGAAAGCACAGAACACTCCCCGGTAGCTCAGCGGTAGAGCCTCCGACTGTTAATCGGATGGTCGTCTGTTCGAATCAGACCCGGGGAGCCATTTTTCACACATAATTGACCTATATGACTGCCTATATCAGGCATCGGCTTTTTGTGCCCTTTTGCATATAGAGATGGCGGCCATTTGCTGACCGCCATCTCTATTTCGTCAATATATTAAGAACGGCAATATTAGACGTTCTTGCCATGGCAATGTTTGTACTTACGGCCCGAACCGCACGGACATGGGGCATTGCGGCTGATATCCTGATCCGCATATGGATTATCTGCACCTAGCGGTGCGGCGGGTGCCGATTGGCGCGGTGGCAGGGCTGTGCTGATCGTGTCCAAAGTCCCGCCATCAACATCATTGGAATTATCTTCGCCGGTTAACGGGTCAATATGCGTTGTCAGGAAATCAGGCAATTCAGGCAATTCCGGAACCTCTGGTTCCTGAATACGGAAGTCACTGGTCATGACTGTCTTGGTTACATTTTCACGGATGACAGCCAACATACGCTCGAACAGACCGAATGCTTCCTGTTTATATTCATTGATCGGTGTTTTTTGCGCATAGGCACGCAGGAAAACCACCTGACGCAGTGCATCTAGAGTCGCTAAATGTTCTTTCCAGTGATGATCAAGCTGTTGTAACAATATGGATTTTTCAATCTGATGCCAAATGCTCTCATCGATCTCACTGGTCTGCTTTTTAAGCTTTTCTTCGGTCATCTCGGCAATGCGTTCCTCAATGATTTGAGGTTCCAACGTGTCCTCTTCCATCCAGCCATCAAGATCAGGCTGAAGATTCAGGACATCGCCGACACGTTCTTTCAGACCTTCTATATTCCACTGTTCAGGATAGGATCCCGGCGGGCAGGCTTCGATCACCAACGCATTGACGGTATCACGCCACATATCGTCAACGACATCATCCACCTGATCAGCATCCATGATTTCCGCGCGTTGTTCATAGATAACCTTGCGCTGGTCATTCATGACGTCATCATATTCAACCACCTGCTTACGCACGTCATAGTTACGCGCTTCAACTTTTTTCTGCGCTGTTTCAATAGCTTTAGACAACCATTTCGAACCAATCGCTTCGCCATCATCCAGGTTTTTATTCATCATCTTGCTGAACAATGTGTCAGGGCCGAAAATACGCAGCAAGTCATCTTCAAGGCAGAGATAGAAACGGCTAAGCCCCGGGTCACCCTGACGGCCTGAGCGGCCGCGCAGCTGGTTATCGATACGGCGGCTCTCGTGCCGCTCCGTACCCAGCACGAACAGGCCCCCTGCCTGCTTCACTTTTTCACGTTCTTCACCGACTTCAGCAGTCAGTTTTTCGATAGCCGCATCGCGTTCCGGCCCTTCAGTTATATCGGCCAATTCTTCTTCGATACGGAAATCGAGATTACCACCCAACTGAATATCAGTACCGCGGCCCGCCATATTGGTAGCGATTGTAACGGCATTCAGCCTGCCTGCCTGTGCCACAATATGTGCTTCACGCTCATGTTGTCGTGCGTTCAGCACTTCATGTGTCACACCCTCTTTATCCAAGAAGTCGGACAAAAGTTCAGATTTTTCAATTGATACCGTACCCACCAAAATAGGCTGACCAATGTCATATTTTTCCTTGATGGCCTTGGCGATGGCTTGAAACTTGTCCATCGTATTCTTGTAGAATTCGTCTTCTTCGTCAATCCGCTGCACTGGTACGTTGGTGGGGATTGTAACCACATTCATTTTATAGATTTCATAAAATTCGGCCGCTTCAGTGGCGGCGGTGCCGGTCATGCCCGACAATTTGGGGTACATGCGGAAATAATTCTGGAAAGTAATTGATGCCAGAGTTTGGTTTTCAGGCTCTATGTTCACGCCTTCCTTCGCTTCCACCGCCTGGTGCAAGCCATTGGACCAGCGGCGGCCATCCATCATGCGACCCGTGAATTCGTCAATGATCACAACTTTATCATCCTTGACGATATAGTCCGTATCACGCTTGAACATCACATTCGCTTTCAACGCCTGGTCAAGATGGTGCACGACCTGTGTATTTTCAAAATCATAGAGGTTACTGCCTTCAAGCAAGCCAGCGGCTTCAAGCAGGCGCTCCGCTTTTTCCGTGCCATCTTCAGTCAGCTGAACATTGCGTGTCTTTTCATCTTTTTCATAATCTTCTTCAGTGATGTCCTGAACAATCTTATTTACTGCGATATAAAGGTCCGATTTGTCATCAGTCGGACCGGAAATGATAAGCGGTGTTCGCGCTTCGTCAATCAGGATCGAATCAACCTCATCGACAATTGCGAAATTAAACGGGCGCTGCACCATCTGGCTGCGCTCGTGTTTCATATTATCGCGCAGATAGTCGAAACCAAGCTCATTGTTGGTGGCGTAGGTGATATCCGCCTCATAGGCCTCGCGGCGCTCATGCTCAGCCATATTGGGAACAATAACACCCGTGGTGAGACCCAGGAATGAATAGACCTGCGACATCCATTCCGCGTCACGGCGGGCCAGATAGTCATTGACCGTCACAACATGAACACCCTTGCCTTCAATCGCGTTGAGATAACAGGCAAGCGTCGCAACGAGCGTTTTGCCCTCACCCGTCCGCATTTCGGAAATTTCCCCACGGTGCAGGGCGATACCGCCAATCATCTGTACATCGAAATGGCGCATGCCAAGCGCGCGAACCGATGCTTCGCGTACGGTTGCAAATGATTCTGACAGGATATCGTCAAGCTTTTGACCGTCAGCTAGCGCAGCGCGAAACTTATCAGTTTGCGCGCGCAATTCATCATCGCTGAGCGCTTTGATCTGTGGCTCAAACGCGTTAATGCTGTCCACGGTTTTCTGGAGTGATTTTACGTAACGGTCATTGGATGACCCAAAAATGGATTTGGCTAGGCCGCCGAGCATGGCAATTTCCTGTAATCTGGTCCCGAAAGCAGCAATATGCTAAATTTTACGTGGGATATGGTGATTTTGAAGGCGATGTAGGATCAGCCCCGTGCCGTGTCAATAAACGGCCAGAGCTATTTTCCGCCGGTCAGGGTGCGCCTTCTTCCAGCTCATGCTTGTCACCTATCACAAACCACACGGGCAATTGTGCCCATACTGCCTTTTTGTTACCGGCATCGTCGATTTTAACAGGTGAAGGTACAGTAAGAAGCACAGCCCGGCAGGCAACCTGGTCCAACTGCGGATACCCGCTACTGACAAGAATTTGGCAGTCTACTGCTGTACCGTCTTCCAGAAACCTGAATTTGACCACAGAGCGGCCTTCAAGGTCATCGTGGACAGGACCCTCGGCATACATTGCCCCGGCACGCTGCATAACGCGCAGGCTCCACTGTTTCGCTGCTATACGGAAATTCAGCCCGTTTTGTTCGGTCTCGCTGTTTGTCGCAGCCTTGTCTGAGCCTGCCAGCGCCTGCCCCAACGTTTCCGAAGGCTGCGCGGAAACACCCACAGCCTGCAGGAAAAGGATAACAAAACTGGCAAGATATAATTTCAAACCAAAATGGCCCCAATGGAAGCTGCCTGTTAAAGTGACTGGCGTTCTAGCATAGGCTGGATTAATGACAACTTTAATGTCTGATAAAAAATCCCCCCTCGCACCTGACAGCTTCCCGGAATTGCCAGAAATCAACGGCATATCACTTCATATTGCCAAGGCAGGGTATAAGGATTGGGATCGCGCAGACCTCACCTATGCTGTATTTGACCGCGATACGGCTGTTGCAGGCGTTTTAACACAAAGCAAATGTGCTTCACCAGAGGTGGAATGGTGCCGTGAAGCTCTTAAAGGCGGCAAAGCCCGGGCGTTGGTGGTCAATGCCGGTAATGCCAATGCTTTTACAGGCAATCGCGGCCGTACGGCTGTTCAAGCCATCGCTAAACAGACTGCAGGGTATATTGGATGCACCGAAAAGCAGGTGTTTATCTCGTCAACCGGTGTGATCGGCGTGCCATTGCCTATCGATATTGCTGAGGCTGGACTACAGAAAGCTTATACAGCTGAAAAGTGTGGGTGGGAAAATGCGGCAGCGGCTATCAGTACTACCGATACTTTTCCAAAAGGCGCATCAACACACGCCTTTGTAGATGGCAAAAAGGTTCACCTGGCAGGCATCATCAAGGGTTCCGGCATGATTGCACCCGATATGGCAACAATGCTCGGTTATATTTTTACCGATACCGCAATTTCGTCCCAATTGCTGCAGGATATGCTGAACGCCGCCAACCGGGAAACATTTTCCTGTATTACAGTTGATAGCGACACATCCACCAGCGACACGGTGCTTGCCTTTGCGACTGGCGCGGCAGGCAATGCCCCGCTTGAGACAATGGACAGCGCCGGAGCAGATGCTTTTGCCGCCGCTTTAACCGATTTGTGCAGGCAGCTCTCACATCTTGTCGTGCGCGACGGTGAAGGGGCCAGCAAGTTCATCGAAATCTGCGTTAGCGGCGCTGTTTCAGACAGCAGTGCACATAGAGTTGCCAAGGCAATTGCCAATTCGCCTCTGGTTAAGACCGCAATCGCTGGTGAAGATGCCAATTGGGGCCGCGTTGTCATGGCTATTGGCAAGGCGGGTGAACCAGCAGAGCGGGACAGCCTGTCTATCGCGTTTGGCGGTACCGAAGTTGCGAAAGACGGGATGGTTGTCGATGGCTATGACGAAGCGCCTGTTACACGGCATTTACAGGGGCAAGATATCCGAATTGATGTGGGCCTGGCACTGGGCAAGGGCCATGCGACAGTATGGACTTGCGACCTGACGCACGGATATATTTCGATTAATGCCGATTATCGGAGCTGATGATATGCATTCGCTTTACCAGCCTGTGCTTGATATTGTCCGTGAAGCTGCGGAAACACAGATATTGCCGTTTTTTCGAACGCTGGAAGACAAGGATATCCAGGAAAAATCACCCGGTGATCTCGTAACAGTGGCGGACCGTGGAAGTGAAATTTTTCTAAGCGAAAAACTCGCCACGTTACTGCCCGAAGCCAGCGTCATTGGCGAGGAAGCCGTCGCGGCAAATGCCAGCCTTATGGACAATATTGGCGCTGATGCCGCATGGATTATCGATCCAATCGATGGCACAGGAAACTTCGCTGCAGGCCGTGCGCCATTCGGAATATTGATTGCACTCGCTGAGGCAGGTGAAACAGTGGCAGGCTGGCTCTACGACCCGCTGACCCAGCGGATTTGCCATGCGCATTTCGGACACGGCGCCTATATTGATGGTGAAAAAATTGTTGCCCGGGAGAGCGGTGAAGATATGCCAATAGCCGCGCTTTCCACACTTTTTCTGGAAGAGGAAGGCCGCAAAAAAGTTATACGCAAGGCGGAAGGCCATTTCCGGCTTGTTGATATTCCGCGCTGCGCCGCTGAACAATATCCGCGGCTGGTGCTCGGAACCAATGATGTTTCGATTTTTGAACGCACCTTGCCCTGGGATCATGCCGCAGGCATTTTATTCCTGAATGAAGCGGGCGGGAAAGCTGCCCGAGCTGACGACAGTCCCTATAAAGTAGCCGATCAGCGGACTGGGTTAATTGGTGCCGCCTCACCCCGATTGTGGGACAAGGCGGCACGAATATTGTCTAATTAGAAAGGCTTAAGCTGATAAAGCTCCTTCAAGCCATTCTTTGAGTTGACTTTTAGGTGCCGCGCCCACTTTTGTTTCGACAATCTCACCCTTGTTGAACAGGATCATGGTGGGAATGCCGCGCACGCCATATTTGCCGGGTGCTTCGGGGCTGTCATCTATGTTGACCTTGGCAATAGTGACCTTGCCTTGAAGTTCATCACTGATTTCTTCCAGCGCGGGGCCGATCATTTTGCACGGGCCGCACCATTCTGCCCAGAAATCCACCAGTACGGGGCCTTCCGCTTCCAGCACGTCGCCTGCAAAACTCTCATCTGTCACTGCTACTGTCGCCATAATATCGCTCCTTGTTCGTTTCGACCTTAACCTAGTTATCCTGTCCGTGCATCACAATGGGGCAGCGGGAAACTTATTATTCACACGTCCCTAATCCAGCTTTTGCACTAATCCAGCTTTTGTGCCGCCAGCAATTTTTCGGGCAGAGTGAACATATGTGGCCTCTGTGTATATAATATACCTGCCGACACGGTACGGCCGGGGTAAATCTGCCGCAACACCGCTGCATAGGCCGCCATTTGCCGGATATAAGCCACAGGAATTTTTTCAAGTAATACAGGCGGGTATCGTGACGTTTTGAAGTCAGCTACGAAGATATGATCGTCATTGACTAACAGCCGGTCGACTGTTCCTGAAACAACACGCTCTCCCACGCATGCGGCCAGCGGCACTTCCGCGAGCGCCTCAGGCCCGAACAGCCCTGCCCATTCGCCATCGCGCACCACCGACAGCACATTGTCCACCATATCCCGGCGTTGCTGTGCGTCGGCAATCCGTCCCTGTTTCTCCAGCCACGCAAGTGCCGCAGCTTCGCGTTCATCATCGGGCAATTCAGGCAGGCGCTCAAACAGGCTGTGCAGCATCCGCCCGCGTTCCATTGCGGCCCGGTCCGCCTGCTCCATAACGGGTGGATCGGCGGCGTCATCGCGCATCGCCGACGGCACCAACGGACGGGGCGGCTGCCCCGGATCGGCCGCAGGCTGCATTACCCAATCGGGCAAGACGACCTCTGGGGCCATTGTCTTGCCTTGTGCATCCCCTGCTTGCACCTCGCTTTGTGCATTTTCGGCCACATTGGCCGCCGCGACGTAATGATGCGCACCCAGCCAGATATCATCCGCCGCCTGCTCTTCGCCCAGCCTCGCAAATGTGTCCTGTATTTTCGCGTACCAGCTATTGGCCGGAATGGCATCGCCGCGCCCGCTTTGCGCACCCACCATATATAGCCGCTCCTCCGCACGCGTCATCGCAACGTAAAGCAGCCGCCAATGTTCGGCCATGTCGCTCGCCTGCGATGCCGCATAGGCTTCCCCCGGCGGTCCCAGCATTTCTGTCTTGCGCAAGCCAAAAACAGGCAACTCCCGCACACCATCAATTTTCCAGCCAAAGCTGCGGTCGGGCGTCGCCGCCGGGTCGGTGCAGCAATCAGCAAGTATGACGACCGGTGCCTGCAATCCCTTGGCCCCATGCACCGTCATCACGCGCAGTTCATCCGCCGTATCGCTGACCTCACGCTTGATTTCCTCGTCCGAACTTTCAAACCAGTGCAGGAATTGCTGCAAACCCGGCACATGGTTTTTTTCATAATCCAGCGCAGCGTTCAGCAACTCGTCAAGCGGATCAATGACTTCACGGCCAAGCCGCGCGATCAGCTTTGCCCGCGCGCCAATTTCTCCCGTTAATATCCATTCCAGGAACTGGTACGGCGTGGTGTAATCGGCGCGCTGCAATATCGCATGCAATACTGTCAGTTCTGCAGCATCCACAGTGTCGCGCAAATGGCTCCATAAACCTGCATGTTTGTCCCGATAAGCGCGTTCGAGCAGCTGTTCCTGCGTCCAGCCCATAATCGGTGAAACCAGCAGGTTGGCAAGATTAAGATCATCATGTGGCTGCAAGGCAAACCGTACCGCAGCGAGCAGGTCCTGCACGCCCAGCGGTTGGCCAAGGCGTAGCCGGTCAATACCGGCCACCGGAATATCACGCGCATAAAGCCGCGCAACAATGAGCGCCGCCAGATCGGTACGCCGGCGCACCAGCACCATGAAATCACCGGGCCGCGCCCAGCGTTTTTCCTTGTGCAGCCACAGCCCATTTTTCAGCCAGACGGCAATCTGCCGTGCCAACCTGTCCGCCAGAAGGCGATTGGGCTTGGACAGCCATTGTTCCGCATCATTGCCAATATCGCGCCCATCATCGCTGTCATCCGCCGCCGAAACCGCATTCCATAAAGTCACCTGTCCGGGGCGGTCATCGCCCGCATGACGCGGCGGATCTTCTGGCAGGTTCAGCGAGGCGGGTTCAATCACCGAAATCGCGGTATCGACAAAATCAAGTATCGGCTGAGCCGAGCGGAAACTGTGCGCCAATGTGAGATCGGAGAGCCGCATGTCCGATCCTTTTGCGGCATCGCGGAAATGCCGCCGCGCCCATTCATAGTTGAGCGGGCTTGTCCCCTGAAACCCGAAGATCGCCTGTTTGAAGTCGCCCACGGTGAACAGGGTGCGGATACGCCCTTCCTTAGCCCCTTCCCCTGCAAAAAAATCACCCGCCAGGCTTTCGACAATCCGCCATTGCCTCAGATTAGTGTCCTGCGCTTCATCAATCAGGATATGGTCGAACTGCCGGTCAAGCTTGTAGCGGATCCAGTCCGCCATGCCGCTTTCGGACAAAAGGCCTGCCGCAATGCGGATTAGGTCGTCAAAATCAACCACCGCTTCACGCTGCTTGGCGTGCCTGTACGCAAAGGCAAAGGCGCGCCCAGCCTCGAGCGCACGGGAGAATATATCGGCCAGTTCAATAAGCGCGCGTTTTTCGGCAATGGCGATCAGTGCAGTGACTATATCATGCGCTTGCACATCATAATCGGGGTTGGCTTTCAGTAATCCTGCCGAAGTCTTACGCGGTGTGCCCGCCTGGGTCAGGAAAACGCTCAGCACCGCATCAAGCCCTGCAAGCCGCTCAGATGGTGAAGTGGCGGTCCAGTGGTGGATTTTGTCCGCCGCTGCAATCCCGGTTTTCGTACCCCATGCCATATTGTCCGCAGCTAGCGCTTTTAACGCCTCCACATCCAGCGCCGCATCGCTGCACATCTCGGCAAGGCCGCCACCATCCTCGGCCCGGTCCAGTCCGAACAGCGCATTGACGCGCGGGGGCAGGTCACCAATCCATGCGTCCTGCCCCTGCCAGATATCGACCGCACCCGCACAGCGCAGCAGGAATTTCTCGCTTGCATCCTCGCCCATGCGCACGCTGAGCATGGCGATATTGTCGAGCAACCGCTGGTCGCCATTCGCTTCGGCTTCGGCCAGCATGTCCACCAGCGCTGCACGCACCAGCAGTTTCTGGTCACGTTCCTCCATGGCTTTGAACCCAGGCACAATGTCCGCTTCAAGTGGGAAAGCGGCAAGCAGTGTCTGGCAGAAGCTATGGATTGTCTGGATACGCAGTCCCCCGCCCGGTGCATCCAGCACGGTCGCGAATAATGTACGCGCATGGGCCAGCGCCTCGGGTCCAAAAGGTGCCCCAATGGCGCGCAGGTCAGCGGCAAGCTGCGCATCGTCCATCTGCACCCAACTGGCGAGCACGGCGTTGATGCGGTTCGCCATTTCGGTGGCCCCTGCCTTGGTAAAAGTCAGGCACAGTATATGTTCAGGCTTGATATGGGGCCGCAGCAGCAGGCGGAAAACGCGTGCAGACAATACCTGTGTCTTACCCGTACCGGCAGATGCGCTTAGCCAGATACTTTCGCTGGGTGCCACCGCCTTTTCCTGATTATCCAGCAGGGGAAATATCTTGCCGCTGCCGCTCATGTTTCCTCATCCGTAACCAGGCGGCCATACCATTCATCAAGCCGCATTAACTGGTCATAATCATTGTAGCTTGGCAGATCGGGGTTGAGTTTTGCCGTGAAAGGTTCTGCACCCAGTAGCCAGCGGTCAATCGCATCGATCAGATATTCTTCGGTTTTCTGTATGAATTCCTCACGCAGCAGGCCCGTGCGTTTGCGGCTTTCCTTGATGGGTTCGTCCCGGTAACCAAAACCGCCTGCTTTGTTCTTCGCCAGTGACCAATATTCAAACGCCTGCGGATCGCCCGATATGCCCTTAAAACCGCTGCGCTCCGCTATCATGCCCAGCAGGCCAAGCTGCAGCGCAAACCCTGCCTCAACCTGCGAACCGCTGGGTGGACTCCCGGTTTTATAATCGATAATGGCAAGTTTTTTGCCATCTGCGAGGCGGTCTATCCGGTCGACCTTACCCGATATGCGCACACCTTTGACAGTCATGTCACCCCAAATTTCCGCTACACACACTTCGCGGCCTTCTACCATTAAACGCTGTGTTTCCTCGGCAATCCAGTGGATCGCCGCCATCAGGCGCGGCCGCCACAATGTACGCAGCAGCGCATTGGCAGAACCCGACATCAGCAATGCCTCCGCCCGCGCGACAAGCTTGACAGGATCAAGCCCATCCTCTTTTTTCCATGCTTCGAGTATCTCGTGCACCGCGCTACCGCGCCATGCCGGACTAGGTGGCGCATCGACCATGTCCAGCGCGGCAAGGTGCAATATCTTGCGCGCATAAAATGCAAACGGGTCGGCGCGCAGCCGGTCAAGATCAGTGACAGCGATATCAACGCGCCGCTGCGCCGCACCGGGCATGGGTCTGGGCTGTTCCATACGGCTCGCGGGCAATTGACGGTCAAGCGCACGGGCCAGATGCAGCGCCTCTTCGTCCATCTGCAACCGTGTACCCGACATCGCCTGTAAACGCAGGAAAAAGCGCGAGGCCACGGCAGGACCAGAGGCCTCGCGCCGTGCCCGAGTCAGAATAACGTGCGGTGCACCCATCGCACCGGCCAGGTCATGCGCAGCAAGCCCAATGCGGAATTCAGGCGGCGCAAGGCCAATTTCACGGGCAATACGCGGCGAAAGCAACGGATCAATATCAGGTGTCTGCGGCCAGTTCCCCTCATTCAAGCCGCCGCAGATGACAAGGTCTGCCTGTTGCAGCCGCGCTTCCAGCAGGCCGTAAATCGCGACATGAGGGTGCTTGCCATAGGCAGGGCGGATCGCGGTTTCATCGGTGAAACTGCGTAAAATAGCTGGCCCATATCTGGGTTCCATGGCAAGTTTCACCTGTGCCGCCTCGGCCTCTATTTCGCTCAGCATATCAGCAGCTCCGCGCCCGGCCACACCCGACCATATCCGCGTCCCGCAAAGCGCCGTGGCGGTGTCCCGTAGCGCAGAGAGATAGTCGCTAAGCTGCGTTCCACCCGCCTTGCCGAGCACGATGACGGGTTGCATCAATTCCTCTACGCTGTCCAACCATGCCAGCAATTCTTCGCGTGCCTTAGCATCAGGCAGAGCGCGCTTGGCATCAGTGATAGCCTGACGCAGCGCTGCAAACCCGCCAGTGCGACGCGGACCTCGCAACGCAAGGTCGAACCTGCGCACCTGCCGCAGCCACTGCGCACGATCATCGCCAGACTGCACGAGCGGATGCTTGAACAGACCCAGCAGAGATACAGGCGCGAAATCCTCGCTGATGCATTCGGCCAGCGTAATGAGCAGGACGCCTTCAGGCACAACCGACAGCGCCTGCCCTGCACTGTCATCGGCATCGATATTCCACCGTTTCAGATGCGCAGATACACGCGCTGCAAGTTGCCGGTCTGGCGTCACCACCGCGATCCGGTCTCCCTTTACTTCAAGCGCTTCACGTACGCGAATAGAGATGGCAAGCGCCTCTTCCTCAGGATTGGCGGCTTCGATCACTTTAAGCTGGCTGACACTGCGCGCACGGGCATCTAGGCCGCGCCAATGACTGCTTTCCTCGGCGGGCAGGAAAATATTGCTAATGACATGCGCACGCTGTGCGGGTGCATCGCTCTGGCCTGAACGAGCCCAACGCATCACTTCATCGCGGTTCACTCCCATGCGGTGCAGCAGCAGTTTAAGATGGTATTGCGGGTGCGTCACTACACCCACCGCAGGACGGGGTACATCGGGGCCGAATTCAACCGGCTCCAGCGTATCCCAGATATCATTATCCAGCGCCAGATCCAGATCGGGCAGCACCACCATCCCGTGCCGCATAAAAGCGATGGTTTTCTGGAGCGTTGCGATGGCCGGTGCAGCGGTGGTAATGCCAACCGCGATGATGGGGTACTGTGCCGGCTGCGTGTCCCATTTCCGCGCCGCGTGACGCAGCAGCCGGTTCCGCCTGTCCGCCGCATCGATCATACCAAGCGATGCGAGTTTTTTTTGCCAAGCCCCATGCACGCCTTCAAAAAAATTGAGTGATGTTCGCCAGTGATCGGCAAGCTCATCGGCAATATCTATCTCACCAAGCCGTGCGGGCGGGATCTCCTCGACCAGCAGGCTGTCAATCGTCGCTGCGACTTCACGCGCGAGCCGCAGCTTTTCTGTCGGTGAAAGCTCACCCTTCAGCAAATGCCCCGCCTCACCAATAATTTCGGTGAGCGCAAACAGTCTTTGCACAGGTTCCACCGCGGGCGGGATATCAGGCCCAGCGCCTATATTGTCGAGCGCACTGCCAAGTGACTCAGCAAGATCAATATCACCCACTGCCACCATGCGCGGCAGCAGCAACCCCTGTTCCGCCTGCCGCACAAATGCCTCTGTAATGGCGCGACCCGCGCGCTGGTTCGGCACCAGCAAGGTCAGGCGGGCAAGCTCACCCGTTTCCTTGCCAAACCGCGCGATAAGGCCCGTGGCAAGCGCATCGGCAAATCCCCGGTGTGCCGGAATGGAATAGACAGAAGCGCGGGTGCCATCAGCCACCGCGCAGAAATTCCTCAGTGGGCTTCAGCGCGGCCGGGGTACCAACATCAAACCAGAAACTCTGATGCACCACACCGTGGAGACGCCCCTCGGCAATGGCGCGGTCCCAGAATATGTTGGTCGAAAACTTATCCTGCGGCGGATCGACAATAAACTTTTTGGACATAAGCTGAATACCGGTAAACACGAATGGGGCAACTTTACGCGGTATACGCCGCGATAATCTGCCATCATTGCCAAGCACGAAATCGCCCTGGCCCTTATAATTATGCGCCCTCTGGTGAGGAACCAGCAATAACAAAGCATCCATCCTGTCCGCGTCCCAATGTTCACTCAGCTGTGCAAATACGTTTTGCGGGCCATCAAGCCAGACATTGTCCGAATTCAGACAGAAAAACGGATCATCCTCAATCAGCGGCAGTGCCTTGATGAGGCCGCCACCGGTCTCGAGCAATTGCTCGCGCTCGTCGGAAATCCTGATATCCATCGGATAGGACAACCCTTCCAGATGTGCCTCAAGCGAATCCGCCAGATAATGGACATTGACGACAACATTGCAGATACCCGCATCCCACAATTTATCGAAACAGTGATCGATCAGCGGTTTGCCTGCCAGATGGACCAGCGGCTTTGGCCGGGTCGCGGTGAGCGGACGCATCCGTTTGCCCATGCCGGCAGCCATTACCATCGCCGTTTTCGATACCATCATGGCTGAAACTCCCCCCCCAAAACCTTACCTTGGCCGCGCACTTCAGCAGGAATATTGGTATCAAACCATGCGCGCACTTCCGTCAATGCTGGGTGTGCAAGATCTCGTTCCAGCGCTTCCCATACGCGCGGGATAAAGGAAAGATAACGCGGCTTGCCGTCACGCTTCCACAGCCGCACAAAAATACCGACAATCTTCAAATTCCGCTGTGCACCCAAAATGTGATAAGCGGTGCGGAAATCCTCGCTCATGCCAGTATTGTTACAGTAATAATCCAGCATGTCTGCTTCCAGCGCAGGCGCCACATCGCGCCGGGCATCCTGTAACAGCGAAACAAGATCATAGGCCGCATGACCGACCAGTGCATCCTGAAAATCGAGCAAACCCTGTCCATTTTCAAGCAGCATGATGTTTTCCGCATGATAATCACGCAATACGGTCACGCCCGGATCTTGCTGTGCCAAAACAGACTCCAGTGCCCTATTCCAGATATTGGCATAATCACTCGTATCGACCTGCAGGCCCCGTGCCGGGCAATACCACTCAGTAAACAACGCCAGTTCCTGCTGGTAAAAATCGAGGTCATAGGGCGGGCAATCCGCAGGCGGGCGATCATGTAGCGCAATCAGCGTATCAATGGCCTCACGGTATACACCGCGTTCGGCATCTTCATTGGCATCAACATATTCACGCATCCGCCGGTCGCCAAAATCTTCGAGCAGCACTAGCCCTGCTTCGGCATCCGCCGCCAATATATCCGGCGCATTCAGATCATGCGCGCACAGATATTCGGCAATATGTAAAAATGGCTTCGGGTCTTCATCGGGCGGTGGCGCATCCATCAATATGGCTTTGCCCTGATTGCCATTCACCCGGAAATAACGGCGGCCAGACGCATCTCCATCAATCGGGTCAAGCACGCTACCCCCCCAATTCGCTTGTTCAAGAAACCTGCCAATATGCTCTGGTATATCCATTCCTATGTCAGCCTGTCCGTCCAGTTTTCATTCATTTTCACATTAAGGTACCGCCCGCCCTGTTCGGCAAAATCGATGTGAATGGCAAGTGCATTTTCACCCAGTAAATGTGCTGCTTTTTCGGGCCATTCCACAATGATAACACCATCCACAGTGGCATCATCCAGCCCAAGCTCATACAGTTCCGCGCTGTTTTCAATGCGGTAAAAATCGGCATGGACGGTGGGAATGCGCGTATCGGGCGGCGCATAATATTGCACGATAGAAAAACTTGGGCTCGGCACTTCACCGCTGTGCCCCAGGCCCAGCAATATACCGCGTGCCATAGTTGTTTTGCCTGTACCCAGTTCCCCGTGCAGTTTGATGACATCGCCCACTTGCAATGCCTCACCCAGCTTTTGCCCGAATGCCTGCATCTCGCCTGCATCTTTCACATGCCTTTTCATGGCAGTGTCAGGGTGACCACAGTTCCCTCTCCCTGCCGCGAGATAATGTCGAATATGCCGCCCTGCGCCTCCACAAGCTGTTTGGCCAGTGGCAGGCCCAGCCCGCTATTATGTTGCTTGTCCTCCACATCCCGTTCAGACGCAATTCCGCCCAGTATCGCGGCCACAGCCTGCATATCCATACCCGGTCCGTTGTCAGAAATGACAATCTGCGTCTGACTATCCTTGGGTGCAGCGTGGATTAATATACGCCCTTTTTCCTGTGTATATTCAAGTGCATTGTCCAATATATTGCCGATTGCCTGTGCAAGCCTTTTTTCATCACCGCGCAGCGTGGCAAGTTCGGGATCAAGCTGGATATCAAGGTCGATATGCTTGGCCTCGACCGTCTCTTCCCGGCTATTGGCAAGTTCCGCAAGAAACTCGGCAACTTCAATATCGGTCTGTACAAGCGGCATGGCGCCCGCCTCACTCTGGCTGAGATCAAGGACATTTTCTATCTGTCCGCTGAGCCGGTCGACCGAATCGAGTATGGCATCTACATATTCCTGCGCCTGCCCAGGCAGCGGCCCGGCTATGCCGCTCGACAGCATTTCCGCAAAGCCGCCAATGGAAGTGAGTGGCGTGCGGAATTCGTAACTCATATTCGCCAGGAATTTGCCCTTGATCGAATCCGCTTCAACCAGTGCATCGTTACGCTCCCGCAGCGCTTGTTCGATCTGCTGGCTGTCAGAGATATCGAGCATGGTCAGCATCGCATTGCCATCGGGCAAGGGGATGCCGGCAAATTCGAAACAACGTCCATCGGAAAGGATAATCCGGCCATTGCGTTGGTTCCGGTCCAGTGTAGCGGCGCGGATAATGTCCCGCAGCGCCGCAATCTGCGCTGGACGCTGCAATCTGGGCGCCAGCATTTTCATCAATTCGTCGACGCGTGGATGTTCAGCCAAGCTGTCTTCTTCAATCGACCATATCCGCATGAAACGGCGGTTCCACAGGTGCAATCGGCCATCGGGAGAAAACACCGCCAGCGCTTCGAACAGACTGTCAAACATGGCAGTGCGCACCCGCAGCAGGGTATCGCGCGCACTGGCCAGCTGTACCTGCTCGGTCCTGTCTTCAAATATCAGCAGCAATCCGCCATCGGGCGTTGGTTGCGCAATGGCACGCAAATGCGTTCCGTCAGGCAGAAGCCAATTATCTTCAATCGCTTCAGTGCTGGTGAACCAGGCACGTTTTTGTCCTTTCCATTCCGGAAAATCACGCACTTCGGGCACACAACCCGCTTCACGCATCCGGTCAAGTATCCGGTCAAATTCAGGGGAGTTATTCACCCATTGCGGCCGCAACGAGAAAATGCGCTGAAATGGCTGGTTGCAAAATACTAACGCCTTTTCGCTGTCAAATTGCGCAACGCCCGCTGACATATTGTCCAGCATGTCACGCTGGGCACGGCGAAACTGACCAAATTCATTTTTCAGGCTTTCCAGCTCCTGCACATTGATCGCATATCCCGCGACACCCATTTCCCCGAGTGGCAAGTCGACAACGCGCATAACCTGCCGCTTGCCGTCAATCGTGGTGGCCACAGTGCGTTCCACCATACGTTCGTCCGACCGGGCCTTCGCGGCCACCGCTGCGGGCGTCAGGCCATCTACGGTTTCAACGAGCTCCATATTGTCAGCCACGACCTGCTTGGCATCCGCGCCATCCACCGCTTTCACATAAGCCGAATTGACCAATGTGATATTGCCGTCCGTGTCACGGTGCCACATTGGCATGGGCGCAGCTTCGATCAAGGTCGAAAGCGACGAAAATGCCGTTTCGGCATGACTCAGGCGCGATTGCAGTGATTCGATATTTTCCTGACTTTCGGTATCATCGAAAATCCACAGAAGCGCCGCTCCCAAGGGCGCTATTTGCGGGTCGGCTTGATGCCCTTTGATACGCAAGCTTTTGCGCGAAGATTTGACGTTTATCTTGGTGGTAAAGGGCCGCGCGGTCTTCTGCGCAGCAGTAATATGGCCCTGCACTTCCTGCAGATCATCCTCACTCCAGCCTGTATCCCCGCGTGAAAGGTCAGAAAAATAGGGCGGCAAGCCATCCAGACCGAACCAGCGAGCCAATCGCTCCGGCCCCTCTATCCGTCCATCGGTCCGCACCAGCAGCGGCAAGGCGGGCGCTTCGTCGAGCATTTTGCCCAGCCTGCGCGAATGGCGCAGTGTTGCCTGCGCGCGGCGGCGTACCGAAAGCCCGCTGCTAACTGCCCAGATGCCACCCACAACCCATGCAGCGAGCAGCAGGCCTAGGAAAAATACGGCGCTATCGGATAATGTCACCTGTGCCCGTACCTTATCAGAAAATTAGAATTCATGCCTTCGCCTTACCTAGCGCGCATGGACCATACAGGCCAATAAAAAATGGCTCGCCGAAATGTCCGGCGAGCCATTATTTTCATCAGCTGATATCGATTAGTAGCGGTAGGCGTCCGTCTTGAACGGCCCTTCCACAGGAACATCGATATAATCGGCCTGTTCCTCGGACAGTTCGGTGAGTTGCACGCCCAGTTTGTCAAGGTGCAGACGCGCCACTTTCTCGTCCAGATGCTTGGGCAGGACATAGACCTGGTTTTCATACTGATCGCTGCGCAGCCACAGTTCGATCTGCGCCAGCACCTGGTTGGTGAAGCTGGCAGACATGACGAAGCTGGGGTGGCCCGTGGCATTACCCAGGTTAAGCAGGCGGCCCTGTGACAACAGGATCATACGGTTGCCATCCGGGAATTCGATCATGTCAACCTGTGGCTTGATCTCGGTCCATTTCAGGTTCGACAGCGCGCCGACCTGAATTTCATTATCAAAGTGGCCGATATTGCCGACAATCGCCATGTCTTTCATCGCACGCATATGGTCGATGGTGATAACGTCTTTGTTACCCGTTGTAGTGATGAAGATGTCAGCCGTCGGTGCGACGTCCTCCAGCTTTTGCACATCAAAACCGTCCATGGCGGCCTGAAGCGCGCAGATCGGATCGATTTCGGTGACAACAACGCGGGCACCAGCACCTTTCAAAGAGGCTGCGGAGCCTTTGCCGACATCGCCATAACCACACACAACAGCCACTTTACCGGCCATCATCACGTCTGTACCGCGGCGGATGCCGTCGACCAGCGATTCCTTACAGCCATATTTATTGTCAAATTTCGACTTGGTGACACTGTCATTCACGTTGATCGCCGGAAAAGGCAACAGACCTTTTTTGGCCAGATCATAAAGGCGGTGCACACCTGTGGTGGTTTCTTCAGACACGCCCTTAATCGCTTCAACCGTCTTGGTCAGATAGCCGGGTGATTTTTCCAGGCGCTCTTTGAGCACCTTGGCGAAAGCTTCTTCTTCTTCATTGGTGGGAGTGAACAGTTCTTCACCCGCTTCAACGCGCGCGCCCCAAAGCGCATACATAGTCGCATCACCGCCATCGTCGAGGATCAGGTTACATGTTTCGCCTGATTCTGCGCCCCAGTCGAAAATACGGTCCACATATTGCCAATATTCTTCCAGAGTTTCGCCTTTGATGGCGAAAACTGGAATGCCCTGATCCGCAATCGCAGCTGCAGCATGATCCTGTGTCGAATAAATGTTGCATGATGCCCAACGCACTTCCGCGCCCAGCGCAATCAGCGTTTCAATCAGAACCGCTGTCTGGATCGTCATGTGCAGCGAACCAGTGATTTTCGAGCCTTTCAGCGGCTTTTCTTCACCATATTCTTCACGAATGGCCATCAGGCCCGGCATTTCGGTTTCGGCGATCGCAATTTCATTGCGGCCATATTCGGCAAGCGAAATATCTTTTACGATATAGTCATTGGACACAGGGTAATCTCCTTAAAGCAGGTACTGCGCATGGTGGGGCAATGCCTCGCCATGCAATTGGCGCCCTCCATAACGGACAGAACCTGTGTAATCAAACGAAACTTGGATAAGATATAAAGAATTCTTTATATGATAAATTGCCGACAGTTTATAATCTGGAAACAGAAAATCCTGGTTGAAAATAACCTGCATCATCACAAGATAGGGCAGGCAATAATTTATCACTCCCACAGCCTCTTACCGAAAGGATTTTTCCATGATCTCCCAAGGCGACAAACTCCCCAGCGCAAACCTTGTCAAAGCAACAGAAAACGGCCCTGAGCAGGTTGCCACCGATGATTATTTCGCTGGCAGGAAGGTGGCACTTTTTTCCGTCCCAGGCGCTTTCACCCCAACTTGCTCTGCAAAACATTTGCCGGGCTTTGTTGAAAAAGCGGAAGAGCTCAAGGCCCAAGGAGTTGAAGAAATTGCCTGCACCGCCGTGAATGACGCCTTTGTGATGAACGCATGGAAAGATGCCGCCGGATCGGAAGCTGTCACCATGCTAGCCGATGGCAATGCAGACTTTGTCAAGCAGCTCGGCCTGGAAATGGATGGCAGCGGTTTCGGCATGGGCACACGCGGCCAGCGTTTCTCCATGGTGGTGAACGATGGCATGGTGGAACAGCTCCACGTCGAAGCGCCCGGTGATTTCAAGGTCAGTTCAGCGGAATATATGCTCGAAAACATGTAACCATTCGGACAATACGAACAAAAAGGCCTGCGAGACATTCATCTCACAGGCCTTTTTGTCGAAAATATTGACAGTCGCGGGTGTGCCGCCCTTTGCCTAATATCCCATAAGGCTGAGCACTTCTTCCCGGCTACGTGCATCATCCAGAAAACATCCGAGCAGACGCGAGGTCATCATTCTAACGCCCGGTGTCCTGACGCCTCTTGCTGTCATACAGCTATGACTCGCACATATGACTACGGCGACACCCTGGGGCTTTAGATGATCCCAAATACATTGCGCGACTTCTGCTGTAAGACGTTCCTGTACCTGTAAACGCCGCGCATAACCGTTTAATACCCGCGCCAGCTTCGATATGCCGACAACGCGTTCCGATGGCATATAGGCGATGGACGCAGTGCCGATAATCGGTGCCATATGGTGCTCGCAATGCGACTGGAATGGGATATCCTTCAGCAGAACCAGCTCATCATAACCACCGACTTCTTCAAATGTACGCTGCAAGTGCACCGCAGGGTCATCATCATAGCCCTGACAATATTCTTTCCAGGCCCGCGCAACCCGTTTTGGTGTATCAAGCAAACCTTCACGCCCTGGATCGTCACCTGACCATCTGATCAATGTCCGGATCGCGTCCTGAACATCATCAGGCACAGGAATTTTTGATTTCCTCCCCAGATTCTCGTCGCTATCCATTTCATCTGGCTGCATTGTCTGCCCCCTTGTTCAATATCCTGACAAGATAGGCAGGCTTGCCAAATGAAACAAGGCATCAATGGATGCTCACGTAGCAACAAAGCGCAATTTTCCTCTTATCGGTGCATCGCATCGATTGAAACTTGAGTTCATAAAAAGAGGAAAATGGTGCGCCCGGAGCGATTCGAACGCCCGGCCCCCAGATTCGTAGTCTGGTGCTCTATCCAGCTGAGCTACGGGCGCGCACTTAATTTTCAAACGATTATCCGCAAAATCAGGATGGTCGTTTATGCAGCCACAGTGTTTGATAACCAAGCATTGTGTCTGCGTTGGGCGGAACTAGCGATTGTATGGACGCCTTGCAACCGATATTTTACCGGTTTTGCCATTTTTACCTAAATCCACCTTTGCAGCGCCTGCACAAGTGGCCTGTCGGCGGGTGGCATCGGCAGCTTCTCCATCTCCTGCACCTCCGTCCAGATGATATCGGCAGCATGCAGTGCTTTTATTTCCCCCGTCCATCGCCGGCATATATATAAGAGTAGCACAAGGTGCCCGTCCCCCAATGCATCGCTTGCAAAGCAGGTAGGGGTCAGATCGGCTATATTGACTGTGACACCCAATTCCTCATCTAGTTCGCGTACCAACGCATCTTCCGGAGTTTCCCCTGCTTCTATCTTCCCACCCGGGAATTCCCAAAGTCCTGCCATTGAAGTTGTTTGCGGCCGTTTTTGCAGCAACACTTTGCCATCTACATCCACAAATGCCGCAGCCACCACGTGGAGCAATGTCGGATTTTTTTGCAATTTATTTCACTCCATCAACTTTTCATTAAACTTTTTGCCAGAAAACGGGGTTGTTAGAAATGAGGGGCAAAGGAAAATCAATGTTCAATACATTCAGAAAGCTCAGCACCGATAAAAAAGGTGCCACTGCGATCGAATATGGGTTGATTGCGGCGCTGATAGCCATCGCAATGATTTCCGGCCTTATTGTACTGGGTCAGGAAACGTCAAACACAATGAACGCTGTTTCAGAAGGGTTTGACAGAAACGACAACTGACTGGTGCGGATTTTCCTTTTTGGATTAAGAATTTGTAAGGAATTTCTAGCTAAACCGACGATAGTCAATCCGTTTAATATCGTTTTGACCGGGTAATATGAAGTGAAACCTAAGGAGACCAAAATGTCATATGTAAAGAATCTTATCGCTGATAAAAAAGGCGCTACTGCAATTGAATACGGCCTGATTGCTGCTCTGATCGCAGTTGCTGCTATTACAGCAATGCAGGGCCTTGGCAACCAGCTGACCGACACATTCGGCACAACGGCTGCTGAAATGAAAGAAGGCACCGATAAAGCCAATAACTAATCGGTAATTGGTTAAAGACAAGAAAGGCGGCAGTGAAAACTGCCGCCTTTTTTATTTTATCCTATGTCCGCAGAAAGAATGCGGGCTTTAGTATGTCACGACTTTCACGCGCTGTCCTGCACGCAGTTGCGCATTACGTGACAACCCGTTCAACGCAAGGAAGCGCTCTGTCTGCAACTGAGTATAGGCCATACGCCGTGCAAAACCCGAAACGGTGTCGCCGGATTTGACAGTGACAACATCCAGCTTGCGCGGTTTGATCTGCGCCGCTTCATTTGCGCTCAAGCGGCGCATGCTTGAATACATGCTATTAAACGTCTGCCCGCGACCCGCAGGCGTGATCGTCACAAAGTGCAGCGCCCTACTTTTTGAAAACTCATAGGCAAAGACAGCTACATCCACCTGTTGCTGGCCATTATTTACCCGAGCCGTGGAATAGGCCGCGGGTAAGCCATTGACCGTTGTTGACTGGATATTGCCATAGTTGAGTTGCGTCTTGTCACCGCCCACTTTTTTGAACGCGCTTTCCACATAGTTACGCAAATTGCCGTTATATGGCAGCAAGGTCAGCTGTCCTTGCCCACTCTGACCGGTAATGCCAACTGCCGTCGTGGTGTTTTGCAGACCGAATCCAGTTGGCGCAGTGAAGGTAAAACGCATGTCCGGATGCAGGAATGTCGTGCCTTCGACAACGCCTTGTTGAGGGTCATCGCCGTAAAGAACACCGTCAATCCTGTTCAAAAAGACTTCGCGGTTACGCACGCCGCTCGAATTCGCACCTGCTTTTTGCAGCGCGCGACTTACGCGTTTCGCCGGATCCGGGTGCGTACTGGCCCACGCGGGCACATTGCGTGCTTCGCGGCCCGAAACACGTGCATCAATCGAGCTTTGCGCGGCAAGGGAAGCCAGCATGCTGGATAGTGCCTTTGGATCATATCCTGCAGAATTGAGATACTGGATCCCCAGATCATCCGCTTCGGTTTCCTGATTGCGTGAATATTTGAGCGTTAACAGCTGGCTGCCGGTTCCAAAAAGCTGCTGCCCCAGACGCCCTGCAGCCGAATTGCCCAGCAAAACAGCAGAGGCTATCTGGCCAATCGCACCAAAGATGCTGTTGCGCTGCGCCCTTTTCTGGCGTTTTTGCGAGTGTCGGGCCGCGACATGGCCGACTTCATGACCCAGAACGCCAGCCAGCTCAGCTTCATCATTCATAAGTGCGAGAAGCTGGCGCGTTACATAAACATAACCACCCGGAATCGCGAAAGCATTGTTCACCGGTGAATTGAGCAGTGTAACTGTAAAATCGCTGCGCGCATTCCCCAGGCCGGACTGCACGGCAATATTCTTACCCACAGTTTCGACATAGGCTGCCTGCGGCGCATCAAAGCTACCACCATATTGCGAAACAAGCTGCGGATGATACTGGTCACCCAGTTTTTTTTCTTCCGCTGTAATGCTTTTAACTTGCTGCGGCGCATTTGATGACGCTGATTGCGACGAAGCTGATTGCGTTCCCCCGGTGCCTGAGCCCATGCAAGCCGCCAGCATGAGTGTAGATGTAGCCGTTGCCATTGTCACAAATTTGCGTGCCATGATATTTCCTCCATTTATCCTCTCTTAATGACAGGACCTTATCTGAAAACAAGCGCTGGCAAACCAAAAAGTTCCTTTTTTCCGTAAGATGGAAAAAGTTTACAATTCCCCGAGCGAGAGGAATTTCTGATGCCGAGCTTGCAAAAGCTCGCTGTCGGACAGCCCCGACAGCTCATCAAGATGCTTTAATATAGCGGTTTTGAGAGCCACACAGGCCTGTTCATGGTCGCGGTGTGCGCCCCCCACAGGCTCCGGGACAATCTCGTCAATAACACCCAGTTTTTTCAGGTCCGCTGCAGTCACTTTCATCGCGGTTGCCGCTTCACTCGCCTTGTCCGCCGTGCGCCACAATATCGACGCGCAGCCTTCCGGTGAAATAACAGAATAAACGGCATGCTCATACATCAACACACGTTCAGCAGATGCAAGAGCAACTGCACCGCCTGAACCGCCTTCCCCAACAATACACGCCACCATGGGTACATGCAAACTGAGGCAGGTCTGGGTCGAGCGCGCGATTGCCTCGGCCTGGCCGCGTTCTTCCGCCTCAATTCCCGGAAAAGCGCCAGATGTATCCACCAGCGTCACGACCGGCAGGTGAAAGCGGTCAGCCAGTTCCATCAGGCGGATGGCCTTGCGATATCCTTCAGGCTTTCCCATACCGAAATTATGCTTGATCCGGCTTTCGGTGGTATTTCCCTTTTCATGGCCAATAACCATGACGCGGCGGCCATCGATTTTGGCAAATCCGCCCATGATTGCCTGGTCGTCGCCAAAAGCCCGGTCACCGGCCAGTGGTTCAAACTCTTCAAAAATATGGGTAATATAGTTCTGGAAATGCGGACGTTGCGGGTGACGAGCCACTTGTGTTTTCTGCCATGGTGTCAATGACTTATATGTAGATTTTAATAAACGCTCTGATTTTTTCTGTAACCGTTTGAGGTCAGCGGCTATGTCCAGCTCGCCATTATCAGCGGTTTCCTGTAATTCGGAAATCCGTTCATCCAGTTCGGCAATGGGTTTTTCAAATTCAAGATAGCTTGTCATATCAATCCTGTAATATTTGTAACGGGGTTAGAACGCACCAGCCTGTGCGTCAATGCGCAGCGGCCATCATGCACAGATAAAAGCCGTTCTCATGGCCGTATTTTGGTCAGTGGATGCCGGGCATTTACCAATTCCACCAGGCGCTTGCTGTCCACGTGCGTATAGATTTGCGTCGTGGATATGTCAGCATGACCGAGCAACGTCTGCAGCACCCGCAAATCAGCACCACCCTCAAGTAAATGTGTCGCAAATGCGTGGCGCAGAACATGCGGACTAACGGTGGCTGGATCAATGCCCGCTTCGGCGGCGAGTTCCTTTACCATCTGGTACAGGCGAATACGTGACAAATGCCCGGCACGTGAAGGAAACAGCCACTTGCTGTCTTCTGGCAATGTTGCCCGCCAGCGCGCCACCGCCGCCCGTGCGCGCTTCGATATCGGCACCATCCGCTGATGGCCGCCCTTACCTTTGATCGCCAGCAAAGGCCGATCTGATAAAAATGCATTATAAGGCAGTTCCACCAGCTCACTTGCGCGGAGCCCGGAACCATAAAGCAACTCAATCAGCGCCAATAGCCGCAAATCCTTGTCACCAGCCTTGGGATTACCCGCTTTCGCCTCGAGAATTGCGAAAATCCTGTCCATGTCATCCCTGCCCAGCACTTTGGGTAGGCTCTGACGTGCACCTGGCTTAGGCAATGCACTGGATGGATCATCCGCAATTATCGCCTCATCGACCAGGTAGCCAAAATATTGCCGCAGCGCTGATGTCTTACGCGCCAGTGTACTCGCCGCCAGTCCTGACCATGACGCTACCAGTTTTTCAATATCTTGCCGCTTTGCCTGTGTCAGCCCGGCAGCCAGTATATCCGACGCACCTTCCAGGTCGCGTCTGTACGCAGCAAGAGTGTTGACACTGGAACCGCGTTCGACCGCCATCATTTCCAGGAAATTATCAATCAGGACTGTATCATCATGCGTCATATGTTACTTTTTTGCGCACAGGTTTAAGCTATCCGCGCGCTATCGCCTCGGCCGCTATCATCCGTGCCTCTGCGTTCAAACCCACTTTGTTCAGCGCGCTGACAATATGGTAGAGGTGCGTTGCCGACATTTTTGACCAATCCGCCCCCTGCATGCCGGCCCCTGCGAGCAATGCGACATGCGCAGCTTCACCGGTATCCGCCGCCCTTGTTATTGCGCGTGCCCAGCGTGAAGTGCTTTCCAGATTTATTTCGAGTTTTTCTGCAAAACTGTCACGGTCTTCGCCTGAAATACGCTCCAGACCAGCAAGTGCAGCCAGCAGGAAACCGCTCTTGCGGCTTTCTTCGCTATAATCATTGTCGTAATAATCATCGAGCGCGTCATAGCTTTCAGCATTTGCAGGTTCCGGGTTGGCAATGGCCAGCATTGCCCATCCATCGCTACCGTTTTCGACTGTACCGCTCCATCGCATGGCGTTACGGTCAAACCCGGCGCTAAGCATGGATGCGATCAGCCGTGAAGCTTCTTCGCTATAATCAGGAGACACTGGAAAGCGCGCCGCGGCATGTGATGTCAGCACAAGCATGGCATAAACTGCACTGGGATCGCTCGAACGGCCCCAGATACTCGTCATCGAACTAAGTCGGGTCGACATGTCCTGATTGGCATATGCATTGCGCAGCAATGCCGCCTGGGCACGAACATTATCGGCGGTTTCACCGCTCGCGTAAGCGGCACTGTACAAGTCAACCATGGCCCGGCTCGACAGTACGCCCATAGCCGCGGCAACATCCGCAGACGCAATTCTCTCTTCAATTGGGGACATGGGCGCTATTGCCTGCCAAGCGCGGTATTTGACATCGGCCTTGTTAAAAAGTTCGATTGGCGGCTGGATACCTGTGGCCAGCGCCAGGCCGTAACGCCATGGCGTCAATTCATTCACATCATCCCATTTGATGGTGACAGCGCGGCGGCCATTTACCCCTGCCCCAACTGCTTTTTCTGCAAGCAACAAGTCGATTTGCGACGCTTTTTCCTGACGGTTAAGCCGGTCAATACGCGATGTCGCTGCGCTTTGCTCTCCAGAAAATGACGAGCATATAGCCCGGCTCATATCCCATTTCACATCATCCGATGCTTCAGAGCCACCTGCGACAATCGGGCACAGCCCGCTGGGGTCAGCATTGGCAAGATACGTGTCCATGGCCACTCGGTACAGGCGGGCATTGAAATTACGCGTGTCCACATTTTGTAACATCATCCGCGCATTGGCTGTCTCACCCATTTTCAACAATAATGCCGCGCGGGCAGCAGCCCAGTCTGCACCATTGACGCCGCCAGGTGTCTGTACCTGCGAAACCAACGCGCGGCGCAGCAATATTGATCCCCAGCGCGACAGAACTGGCCCATCAATATTGTTGATCAGCTTGGTAAGATACTGACCATCCGTCGTCGCGAAACTATCATTTGGGAAACCGCCCTGATCAATGCCGATTATCCCGATCTGATCAAGCGAACGCTGCGCGCGCGTAGGCAGGTCATAGATAACACGAGCCGATGTGAATTCTTCCGATGTGTCTTCGGGCAGCTCTTCTACACTCGCCACCGGTGAAGGTGATGACGCATCTGCCGGCGCACTATCAGGCACATTGTTATCCGATGGTGCTGGTACAGGCGTGACAGGATTGGCCGGTGCCACCTGCGGCCCTGTGGATGGCGCAGGAGACGGAGCCGGTGACTGTGAAGGTGCAGGCGAAGGCTCGGGAGTTGGTGAAGGAGCAGGCGCGGGAGCCGGGTCGCCAAATCCTGGTGGCAACAGCGATTCGGGTGCGTCTTCAGCCTGTCCCTGTAGTGCGCTATATGCCGGCACGGTCAGTGCGGCAAAAGCAAGGCCGCAAAATAACAGGGATTTGTAACGCGGAGTCTGCATCAGGCCTGCTCTATGTCACTTATCTCAATGGGCTGTTCAATCTGTTCGACCGGCTGCTCCCCACCCCAGAAGTAAAGCAGGTAGAAAAAGCCGATAATGAGCGCCAATGCGATTATCCATTTAAGTGCAGCGGGGCTGCGGCGTTTCTTGCGTTCGTTCAAAATTGTCATGTCTTCATCCGGACTTGCTAGATTTGGCAGGCACTGGCCAGTAAATAATATATGACAGCGCTCTTGCACACTGCCCTAGCGCATCTATACGCTGACGGGCAATGAACGAAAAGCGCAAAGCCACAGAAAATTACAGGCCCGATGACCTGACAATCGATAGACCCATCATATTGGTGGGCCTGATGGGTGTTGGCAAATCCACCGTTGGCCGCCGTCTTGCCGCCATGCTGAAGCTGGATTTCGTCGATGCTGACAACGAAATTGAAGACGCCGCCGCGATGTCGATTGCCGAAATTTTTGAAGAATTTGACGAAGAATATTTTCGTGATGGCGAACGACGTGTGATCGCCCGCCTGATTGAGGACCGTCCGCAAGTCATCGCCACAGGTGGCGGCGCTTTCATTAATGACGAAACGCGTGCGCTCATACTTGAGCGCGGCATAGCCGTATGGCTGGACGCCAATATTGACACCCTGGTTGAGCGCGTGAATCGCCGCGACACACGCCCGCTGCTACGGGGCGGCAATGCACAGGAAATTCTGACCGACCTGGCAAAAAAAAGAAACCCGTTTTATGCCAAGGCGCATGTGCACGTAACAAGCCAAACAGGCCCGCATAACCGCATGGCAAAGGAAATCATAAAGGCGATCCAAGAATGGAAATCATAAATGTCGCGCTGGGCGGGCGCAGTTATAACGTCCATATTGAAAATGGCGCACTTGCCAACATTGCGGCCTTGCTGGAACCTTATACAGCACAGCGCCGCCTGCTTTTCATCACTGACGCGAATGTTCACGACCTTTACTGGCAGCGTATACGTGAAAGCCTGTCCGCAGCAGGCGTGAATGCAGAGGTTTTCATCCTGCCCGCAGGGGAAGCCAGCAAAAGCTGGCAGAATCTGGAGGCTATATGCGACTGGCTGATCCGCGAAGGTACGGAACGCGCCGATCATATCGTCGCATTGGGCGGCGGTGTGATCGGTGACATTGCCGGTTTCGCCAGCGCCATCGTGAAACGGGGCTGTAATTTTGTACAAATCCCGACCACATTGCTGGCGCAGGTAGATAGCAGTGTGGGCGGGAAAACCGCGATTAACAGCGAGACGGGGAAGAATCTGGTGGGTCTGTTTCACCAGCCCGCGTTTGTTCTTATCGACCCCGACATGTTGGATACATTACCTGAGCGGGAGCTTCGTGCAGGCTATGCTGAAGTGGTCAAATATGGTCTGATTGGCGATGCAGATTTTTTTGCTTGGTGCGAAGGAAATGGTGGTGCATTGCTCGCAGGCGACAAGGCGGCACGTATCAGGGCAATATCACACAGCATCAACGCCAAGGCGCAGATTGTGTCGGAGGATGAACGCGAGCTTAGCGGCCGCCGTGCATTGCTCAACCTTGGGCATACATTCGGCCATGCGCTGGAAGCGGAAACCGGTTTTGGTGACATATTGATCCACGGGGAAGCTGTCGCGGCAGGCATGGCCCTGGCCGCCCGGTATTCGGTACGTAGAGGCTATATCGGACACACCGAAGCGGAACGCATTGCGCATCATCTGGTGCAAAGCGGCTTGCCCGCTAGTCTCGGCGATATTGCCATGCAGACCACCGGCACAGCTCTGGCCGCGCACATGCAGCATGACAAGAAAGTTGTTCAGGGCGATGTACCGCTGTTGCTAATGCGCTCCATCGGTGACACTTTTCTGTCACAGGGCACCGATTTGGCTGATGTTGCCGCTTTTCTGGGTGACGAGCTGGCAAACACCTGATACCGAACAGGCTAGCTTAATCGCTGCCCTTGACGCTCTGTTCATTTTCGATGGTTTCCATATCAAAACCGGCGGACATATCGCCGCCAAAACTCATATGCAGCCCCGCTTTCATATCGCCCGCCTCATGCTGCATTTTCAGGCGTTCCAGGTCCCGGCGGCGGAATTCATTGACCAGACCATTTACCTTGTCCTTGGCTAGACCGTATTTCAGTAATGCATCACGGCCCATTTTGATTGCTGATTCCATCAATTCGCGTTGAGCGCCATCAATATCTGTACCTTTAAGCCGCAGCAGATGCATCCGGTCAAACGCACGTACATAAATCATCGCATTTGGAAAGCTCGTTGCAATAGGCCCAATCTGCTCCGGCCCAAAATCACGTCCATCCATGCAGAAAAATAGCATGCACGCTTCTTCCGCCCCTGCCTTGCGCAGCAAGTCAACACGCGTGCCGTCGCCGTAAAAGACCTTGCGGCCATATTCGCTGCTCGTATCAATTTGCTCAGGTTTTGAATCGATCAATGTCACTGAAATATCCGCACCTGCGCATATCTGCGAAACTGTCTGGCCAAAACGGCCATGGCCGACAACAATGGCACTGGAACGCGGGGCCTTTTCAGGATCCTCAATATCAGAGCGAACCGAAGATTTGACACCGCCCAACCTTTTCGCAAGCAGCATGAGGAAAGGCGTGGTTGCCATCGATAGTGTGATTACCGCGCCAAACAGGCTGGAAGCCTCACTTTCGATAAGCATTGCAGTTTCAGCCGCTGCAAACAGCACGAAGCCGAATTCACCGCCCTGACTCAAAAGCAGGCCCAGCACAAAAGCTGGCTGACTTTTCATGCCAAATGCCTTACCCAAACCAAAGATAATCGCGACCTTGATGGCAATCAGCAAAGCCGCCATGCCGACCACAAATGCCGGGTTATCCCAGATTACACTCAAATCGAGCATCATACCTACGCCCATGAAAAACAGGCCGAGCAGAATCGAGCGGAACGGGTCGATATCGGCTTCGAGTTCGTGCCGGAAAGGGGAATCTGCCAGCATGACGCCGGCAACAAATGCGCCCAGCGCAGGCGACAGCCCCAGATAATTCATCAAAGCAGCACTGCCAAACACCGCAAAGAGGCCCGCAACGATAAACAGTTCACGCTCAGCCACACGGCCGATCAGTTTGAGCATCGGCGCAAGTATATAACGCCCCGTCAGAACAAGGCCGATAACCGCCAGCGCTGAATAAAGAGCAATGAGCCAGCCTGCTGTTCCTTCTCCTTCTACTGGTGCACGCGACAGCGCGGCGACTATGGTCAGGAGCGGAACAATCGAAATATCCTGAAACAGCAGAATGGAAAAAGCCTTTCGCCCTGCCGGGGTATTGAGCCGCCCTTCCGATTTAAGTAATGGCAGCACCTGCGCCGTGGATGACAGCGCAAGCGGCAGGCCGATTACCAAAGCCGCCTGCCATGTGAAATTGGTCAGCAGGTAAACCGCCGCGAATATCGCGATACCGCACAGTATCACCTGCGACATGCCAAGCCCGAATATATCACGCTTCATGCGCCAAAGCTGCGATGGTGCGAGCTCTAAGCCAACCAGGAAGAGCAGCAGGATAATACCCAATTCGGCAAAGCCCACGATCGTTTCCGCATCATCGACCAGGCCCAGTACTTCTGGACCAATAAGCATACCAGCAACCAGATAGCCCAGCACCGCGCCAATCCCGAACTTGCGGAATATCAGGACGAAAAAAAGTGCCGCGGCAAGAAGTATGAACCCCGACAGAAACATGTCTGCATGGCCATGTTCCATCTTCAGCCTTTTCCTTCGTCCATGGCAGCAAGCGCAGCGCGCCACGGCAATAACACTGAATCCCGGCGCGCCGGATAATCATGCGCTGACATGAGCATGTCTGCCTCTGGCCATGTCCCGGGACGCCCTATCTTGCCGTGTAGATAGTCCGACAATGCCTGTCCGGCAGCATCAATTTCGCTGCGACTGCGTCCTTTTATATGACGCGTCAGCACCGCTGCGGATGCCTGCCCCAACGCGCAGGCCTGCGCCTTCACACCTATATCTGATATCCGCTTTTCCTGATCGACAGATAGCGATATCCATACCACACTGCCGCATGTTTTGGATCGCATTTCCACCTTGCGGGGCATCGCCGTGTCAAAAGGATAATCCGCGAGGGCCATCGCCGCCTGCAGAATTTCGCGCGTATAAAGTGGTTTAGTCATTCCTCTGCTTCCGCTTCCGTATCACGCCCCCTGCCGCGTCGTTTATCGACATAGGCAATCACGGCATTGCTCGTGGCGTTAAGCAGGGTATAGGTGCGCGACTGTGTCATCCAGTCGGGGCGTTCTTGCGCGGAATATACGGTTTCATAACCAATGGTCAGAAGCATAAAGCCCGCGGTGGCCATGGCCAACCCCTTAAGCGCACCAAAACCAAAACCCAACACCCGGTCAATCGGCCCCAGCAGGGATGACCGGGTTTTACCGCCCACATAGCCTGCAACGAACTTACCAATTACATAGGTGACAATAAACACGGCAGCATAACCAAGCACCGATGCCCCGCCCTCAGTCCCGATTATACCGGCAAGGAAAGCAGCAACAGGCTCATAAAACAGCCAAATGGCGGCAATCGCGAATATCCAGGCGAGCAGCGACAGCACTTCCTGCACAAAGCCGCGCATGAAGCCGAATATAGCTCCGCCACCCAGCAGCAGGAGAACAATGATATCAAGTGCCGTCATTATGGGCGTGACTAGTCACGCCCAAGCAAATGGTCAACGAGATTTGCAAGCTTTTGCATATGTTGCAGTTTCATCTCACCGCCATGCTTTGTACTGGAAGACGGCATAATGGCGCTGTCAAAACCCAGTTTAGCCGCTTCACGCAGGCGCAATGCCTCATGCGACACGGGTCTGATTTCCCCGGAAAGCGCGACTTCGCCAAACAATATGCTACCGCCCGGCAGCGGTTTTTCGGCAAGAGCAGAGATGAGTGCACCTGCAACTGCCATATCCGCCGCCGGGTCGGAAACTTTATATCCGCCCGCAATGTTCAGATAGACTTCGCATGACGAAAAGCTGAGACCGCAGCGCGATTCGAGCACGGCCAATATCATCGCCAGCCTACCGCTATCCCAGCCCACAACAGCTCGGCGCGGGGTGGCTCCGCTGGCCAGACGCACGGTGAGCGCCTGTATTTCAACCAGAACGGGCCGTGTCCCCTCCAGTGCGGGGAAAACAGCTGTGCCAGCAACATCATCGCTCCGATCGCTCAGGAACAGTGCTGATGGGTTGCTGACTTCAGTCAGTCCTTCTTCACGCATCGAAAACACACCGATTTCGTCCGTCGCGCCAAAACGGTTCTTGATTGCCCGCAATATCCGGTATTGGTGGCTGCGCTCGCCCTCAAAGCTCATCACAGTATCCACCATATGTTCAAGCACACGCGGCCCCGCAATATTGCCGTCTTTCGTGACATGGCCAACCAGCACCATCGCCGCACCGCTTTGCTTGGCATAACGGATCAGTTCATGCGCAGAGGCCCGAACCTGACTGACGGTACCGGGTGCGCCTTCAATCTGATCGCTGTGCATGGTCTGAATTGAATCGATGACAAGAAAATCGGGAACATCATCCTTCCCCAGGGTTGTCAGTATGTCACGCACCGATGTTGCCGACGCCAATTTGAGCGGCGCATCACCCAGCCCAAGCCGCCGCGCGCGCAGCCGCACCTGATCAGCGGCCTCTTCGCCGCTGATATAGACAACATTCAGACCGCGTTTTGCCAGATTGGCGGACGCCTGCAGCAGCAATGTCGACTTGCCGATACCCGGATCACCGCCCATCAGCGTTGCAGACCCAGCAACCAGACCCCCGCCCAGCGCAATGTCAAATTCAGCTATCCCTGTTTCCTGCCGAGGCGGAAGTTCCACATCACCATCCAAAGCCACTAACTCAACCGCACGGCCGCCGCCCTGCAAATCATGCTTGGCAGAAAAAACGGTTGGTGCGGCTTCCTCTGCCAATGTATTCCATTCGCCGCAATCCGCGCATTGCCCCTGCCACCTGTACGATACACTGCCGCACTGCTGACACACATATTTTTTCTTTGCTTTGGCCATAACATGCCCATATCAGAACAAAAATAGAACATCAATGCCTTATAGCTTGCGTGAAGCGCAGCATGATGGCACTAAATATCTATGCGCCAACGTGAACTTCGCATAGCCCTTATCTGCTACGGTGGTATCAGCCTCGCCGTCTATATGCACGGCATTACCAAAGAAGTCTGGCGGCTTGCCCGGGCGAGCCGTAATTTTCATGATGGAACCCCGAAAGCAGAGGGCAGTCAAGGCGTATATCGCGACCTGTTTGAGCATATTGCCCGTAAAAAAGGGCTGAAAATGCGATTCCTGCCCGATATTATTACAGGTGCGAGTGCGGGCGGTATCAATGGTGTATTCCTGGCGCAGGCCATTGCCACCGGACAATCACTTGAACCGCTCACCCGGCTCTGGCTCGACTGTGCTGATATTGATGTACTGCTTGACCCTGATGCGCGGCCATTCTCGCGTTTTTCCAAGTTTTGGGCGCAGCCGATCGCGTGGTTTGCCCTGTCCCGCAAGGGCGGGGCCGTGGAGCGGACAGTTGCCAAAGAAACACAAGGAGAAGTGAAGAGCAAAATGTCGAGTCTCATTCGCGCACGCTGGTTTGCCCCACCCTTTAGCGGCACGGGATTTTCAACCCTGCTATACAATGCCACCGAAGCCATGGCGGAAAGCGAAGAGGGCCCGAAACTGCTTCCGGACGGACAGCCGCTCGACCTGTTTGTAACTGTCACCGATTTTCACGGACACTTGCAACATTTGCGGCTGCACAGCCCGCGCAATGTGGTGGAGACCGAGCATCGCCTCACCATTGGCTTTCGCAAAATCGTGGGCAGTGGCCGTCGCCTCGCCGAACGGCCCGAACTGGTGTTCGCTGCGCGGGCCACGGCAAGTTTTCCGGGCGCTTTTCCTGCTTTCAATGTCAAAGAGATTGATAAGGTCGTGGCCCGCAAGCAGGAAGAATGGCCGAACCGCGATGTGTTCCTGAAACGCATATTGCCGCGGCAATATGCCATGGGCACGGCGGAAGATGCGGTTCTGATCGATGGTTCGGTTCTGGCCAATGCACCGTTTTCACAGGCCGTATCGGCACTACGCAACCGCCCTGCCCACCGCGAAATTGACCGCCGCTTTGTTTATATTGATCCCAAACCAGATTTTCAGAATATTGAGCAGCAAAAGGATGGCAGCCTACCCGGGAGCGAAGGGCCTCCCGGATTTTTCTCAACCATATTCGGGGCAATTTCAGACATTCCCCGTGAGCAACCCATCCGTGACGATTTGGAGCTGATCGAGGCGCGGTCCAACCGGATATTGCGTATGCGGCAGATTACACAGGCACTGCGCAGTGAAGTCGAGGCTGCTGTCAACAAACTGTTCGGGCGCACATTTTTCCTGAACAGCCCGACCACGAAGCGGCTTATCGCGTGGCGGCGCAAGGCGCAGCAAAAGGCGGCAACACAGGCCGGTTATACCTATTCTTCATACGGTCATATCAAACTGGCCGGGATTGCAGATGAGATCGCGGCAACTTTACTATGTGCCTATTCAGGAACGGACAAGCCCCGGCAAAGTGACATTCGCGACCGTATCATGGCGGAACTCACATTGCGCGGCCTGGGTTCGATCGCCGATGACAAGGGCGGCGCAACCGATGAAGCGATAACTTTTTTCCGTACCCATGATCTTGGTTTTCGCATCCGGCGCCTGCGCTTTCTCGCCCGCCGCCTGTCCGAAGATATTGCCGCAAATGATGCGGTCCCTGGCGATGCGGTAGTGGCAATGCAGGACACAATCTATGCATGCCTGTCCCGGTATCTGGAACGCGAAGGCTGCGGGCAGGACGGCAAGGATTTCAGCGATTTGGCCAAAACTGCATTCACCTCTCCCGCCAGGGCAATTGACGAATTGGGACAGCGCCGGGACCTGATCACGATTGACGCAATTGTCGATGAGAAAATTGCCACGGCGCTTGAATTGCTGCCCAAGGAAGAACGGCGGTCACTTCTGCTCGCCTATCTGGGCTTTCCTTTTTATGACATTGCCACATTGTCGCTATTGCAGGGCGAAGGGTTGAATGAATTCGATCCTATAAAAGTCGACCGCATTTCCCCCGATGATGCACAGGCCATTCGTGCTGGCGGCGCTGAGGCCACACTTAAAGGCATAGAATTTAACAGCTTTGGCGCATTTTTTAGCCGCGCCTACCGCGAAAATGACTATCTGTGGGGTCGTTTGCACGGAGCGGAGCGTATGATCGATCTGATTACCACCTCATTGGAATCCAATGACACACTGGAAGCACAGACCGTCAAAGCTTTCAAGAAAGCCGTTTTCCTCGCCATACTGGATGAGGAAGCGGACCTGAACGCAGATCCTTCGTTAATCCCGGCCATTCGCGGGGAAATAGAGGAACGGCTGTAAGGCGCTATTCCTGCGCGTTTTCCAGGCTCTTCCAAATGGCCTCTACAAAGGCATCGCCTTTGATAAAAGCATTCGGGTTGGTATCATAATCTGCGGCCGGCTTCATCGCCTGAATCTCTGTCAGAGATTTTCCTGCATCGCGCGCAGATTTCACAGCACCAACCACATTCTCCAGCATATCGCGATATGCCATCAGGTCCGCTTTGGTTGCCATGGGGCCATGTCCGGGGATGACTTTCGTATCATCATTAATCATTTCCAAGGCCATATTGGCCGCTTCGAGCATACCCACGGCGTTGCCACCACTATTTGTATCGATAAATGGCAAGGTGACTTTATTGAAATACAGATCTCCCATGTGGAGCACATTGGCTTTTTCCCAATATACGATGGAATCACCGTCAGTATGCCCTGATGGCATATGCTTCACATGCACCATATCACCGTTCAGGTGCAGCTTGATGCCATCTGCATAAGTAATGACAGGCAAAGCTTCTGCTGGAGAGGCCGGGTCGTTACCACGGCCAGAAGTCTGCTCGCCCGCCATACGAATACGCACATTGTCATGTGCCATGATAAGCGCGCCTTCCTTGCCGAAATTCTCATTCCCGCCGCTATGGTCAAAATGCCAATGTGTGTTGATAAGGAATTTGACCGGCGCTGCTCCCAAATCTGCTATTGCTGTCTGGATTTTACCAGTAAGAGGCGCGAATTGATCATCAATAAGCACTGTGCCATCCTCGCCATGGCTCACACCAATGTTGCCGCCCGCACCAAATAACACGGCAACACCTGGTGCCAATTCTTCGGATTTAATCTGCACAGCCGCGAACCGGTCTCGTTGGGGAGTTGCCTTTTTAGCTTCCGCCTTTTCAGCTTTGGTTTTTTCCTGAGCGCTCAAATCCGCACAACCCGTCAAAATAACCGGGGCAGACATTAGAGCAAGCAAGGGCACAGCAAAACGATACAGTTTCATGGGGCGGATATCCTCTCAAATAGAACGCGATTGGTAGTTATTCGCGCGAAACGATCGGCCGGTTACAGCCAACTATCAATTCAGGTAACACAGTTTGTCGCATCAGTGAAAGTCAGGTGCAATATTTCTGGTAAAACAGGAATTGAGGCTGGCTTAACCTGCCAGTGCATCCTTGATCTTGTCAAAAAAGCTCTTGCTGTTCGGGCTTTCATCACCGGTTTCGGTTTCCTGAAACTCGCGCAGCAATTCTTTTTGCCGCGAGGACAGCCGTGTCGGTGTCTCGACATCTATCTGCACCACCATATCACCATGGCCGCGGCCCTGAAGCACAGGCATGCCTGCGCCGCGCTGGCGCAGCTGTTTGGTAGACTGGATACCGGCGGGAATCGATAGCTTATGTGTTTTGCCATCCAGACCCGGAATCTCGATTTCACCGCCCAATGCTGCTGTCGTAAAGCTGATCGGCGCACGCGTGAAGAGCGTCGTGCCATCACGCTCAAACAGCGCATGCCCGGCAATATGGATGAATATGTACAAATCGCCGGCAGGCGCACCGCGCGGCCCGGCCTCGCCTTTGCCGCTCAAACGGATGCGAGTACCATTATCGACACCAGGTGGAATTTCCACCTCCAGTGTCTGGGTTTCGTCCACCCTGCCCTCACCGCCGCAATTACGGCATGGACTTTCGATCACTTCACCGCGGCCATGGCAGCTGCCACAGGTACGTTCGACCACGAAAAAGCCCTGCTGTGCCCGCATCTTACCGCTGCCGCCGCATAGGTTACAGGTGCGCACACCGGTGCCCGGCTCCGCACCCTGACCACCGCACGGTTCACATGTGCTGGCTATATCGACTTCAATTTCTGTGGATTTGCCATCATAGGCATCTTCCAGTGAAATTTCCATATCATAGCGCAAGTCTGCCCCGCGCTGCGGCCCGCGCCTCTGGCCGCCAAATCCGCCACCAGCACCGCCGCCAAAAATGGTTTCGAATATATCACCAATATCACTAAAACCCTGCTGCCCCGCACCGCCGCCAAAGCCGCCATTTTCAAAAGCCGCATGACCATATTGGTCATAGGCCGCACGTTTTTGCGGGTCTTTCAGGCATTCATAGGCCTGGCTGATTTCTTTAAACTTCGCCTCAGCGTCCGCATCACCGGGATTGCGATCGGGATGCCATTTCATTGCCAGCTTGCGATAGGATGACTTGAGCGCCGCCCCGTCGCAATCACGCGCAACGCCCAGAAGGTCATAATAATCAGTTTGGGTAGCCATATGTACAATACTTCCCGGAGCAATATGCTCAAAACCTGAAACCGAAAATACCGCCATTCCCGGTCGGGCTGGGAATGGCGGTATCTCTATTTGCCAGACTGCTTAGTCTTTTTTGTCTTCGTCTTCATCGACTTCCGAAAATTCCGCGTCAACCACATCATCTTCGGCTGCCTGAGCCGCGGCATCAGCCTGCGCAGCGTCATCGCCGCCGCCACTAGCCTGTTCCTGCTCATAAATCGCCTGACCCAGCTTCATGGCGACCTGCGCCAATGCCTCCGTCTTGGTTTTCATGGCATCAAGATCTTCTGCTTCAATCGCGGTTTTTGTCTCCGCAACCGCTGCCTCGATTTCAGACTTCAGCGCAGCGTCGACTTTGTCACCATGCTCTTCCAACTGCTTTTCCGTGGTGTGGACGAGACTGTCTGCATTATTCTTGGTCTCGGCGGCTTCACGGCGCTGTTTGTCATCGTCAGCAAACTGTTCCGCGTCCTGAACCATCTGCTCGATATCATCATCGGACAGACCACCAGAGGCCTGGATCTTGATCTGCTGTTCCTTGCCCGTACCCTTGTCTTTGGCAGACACGTTGACGATACCGTTGGCATCAATGTCAAATGTCACCTCGATCTGAGGTACACCGCGCGGTGCAGGCGGAATGCCGACCAGGTCAAACTGACCAAGCATCTTATTGTCTGCCGCCATTTCACGCTCACCCTGGAAAACCCGGATAGTCACTGCCTGCTGGTTGTCATCAGCAGTTGAATAGACCTGGCTTTTCTTCGAAGGAATGGTCGTGTTGCGGTCAATCATGCGGGTGAACACACCACCCAGTGTTTCGATACCCAACGACAATGGCGTAACGTCGAGCAGCAGCACGTCTTTCACATCGCCCTGCAGCACACCTGCCTGAATAGCTGCGCCCATGGCTACCACTTCGTCAGGGTTCACACCTGTATGCGGTTCCTTGCCGAAAAAGTCTTTCACAACTTCACGCACGCGCGGCATGCGGGTCATACCGCCGACCATAACGACATCATCAATTTCATCGGATTTCATGCCCGCGTCTTTCAACGCTTTTTTGCATGGTTCGAGTGTGCGTTTAATCAGATCACCGACCATTTTTTCAAGGTCAGAGCGGCTGATACTTTTCACAAGGTGCTTCGGGCCATTCTGGTCTGCCGTAATAAACGGCAGATTGACTTCGGTCGTCTGCGCTGAAGACAGTTCAATTTTCGCTTTTTCCGCAGCTTCTTTCAAGCGCTGCAATGCAAGCTTGTCTTTCGTCAGATCAATGCTTTCGGCTTTTTTGAAATCTGCTGCAAGAAATTCAACGATTTTCGCGTCAAAATCTTCACCACCCAAAAAGGTGTCACCATTGGTTGATTTAACCTCGAACACGCCATCACCAATTTCCAGGATGGAAATATCAAATGTACCGCCGCCAAGGTCATAGACAGCGATTGTTTTGCCGTCATTCTTGTCGAGACCGTAGGCCAAAGCTGCCGCTGTTGGTTCGTTGATGATACGTAAAACTTCCAGGCCAGCAATTTTACCAGCATCTTTCGTTGCCTGGCGCTGTGCGTCGTTAAAATAAGCAGGTACGGTAATCACGGCCTGTGTCACGGTTTCACCGAGATAGCTTTCGGCAGTTTCCTTCATTTTTTGTAGCGTGAATGCGGAAATCTGCGACGGGGAATAATCTTCACCCGCTGCTTTTACCCATGCGTCACCGTTGGAACCCTTGACGATTTCGTAAGGAACCAGCTCCATGTCCTTTTTCGTCATCGGGTCATCAAAGCGGCGGCCGATAAGGCGCTTCACCGCAAAAATTGTTCCATCAGGGTTGGTCACCGCCTGGCGTTTTGCCGGCTGACCAATAAGGCGTTCACCGTCCTTTGTGAAAGCAACGATCGAAGGCGTTGTGCGTGCGCCTTCCGAATTTTCGATAACTTTGGGTTTGCCGCCGTCCATGACTGCAACGCAGCTGTTTGTCGTACCCAAATCAATGCCAATTACTTTTGCCATATATTCCTCAAGTCTAAAATATTAAGTCCTCCAGGTGGTTCACCCCATTATGGCGACGATCCACCCACCCCTTATGAAAAGCGATATAGGTGCGCTTTTGCTTGGCACAAGGATTGGGAAGCCTTAGAGACAAGTTCAAGGGGCAAATAATATGTTTTTATGGAAAAAGGACCTGTAATTGATGAATTCCAAATGGTTTGTAGCCGCCGTGACGGGCGTTGCTCTTTCTGCATGTGGCCCTGCACAGATACTGGGGGCGGATGATGCGATTGTGAAACTCTCTCCCATTGAAGGCAATCCCAGTGCCGGTTACCTTACATTAAGGGGTGGCAGCGAAGACACGCAGCTAGTGGAAATATCGTCGAAACAGGCCGAGCGTATTGAATTGCACGAAACCATAAAAGAAAATGGCCTTTCCAAAATGCAGTCACTTGAAAACGTCGATGTCCCTGCTGGAGAAAATGTTGCTTTTGAGCCCGGCGGAAAGCATCTTATGATTTGGGGTGTCAATAAAGGGGCCGCCCAAAAGGGCGAGATAAAACTGCTCGTAAAGTTTGCCAATGGGGAAATTTTCAGAATACCCGCCAAAATAGAGCATATGGGCACAAGCCAGAGCATGCATGATGGGATGGACCATGGCGAAATGGATCACGGCAAGAACGATAATGATAACGAAGCCATGACGTCAGATACTGGTGAGCAAACCACCGAGTGAACCAGAAACGGATAATCCCAGCATGACATCACGGTTGCTAACACAGCGGGAAAAGGCGCTTGTCGCATCGGTTTTTGGCGATGCGATTGCACTAGAGCATGTTGAAATATGCAATCACAAATGGTTCCCGTTCCAACCGGTGAGGACAGTAATGGCCCCGCGCGGACATATCCATTTTCATCCTAGAGGCGACCTTTTTAAACCGGATTACGCACAGGAAAGCCTTGGCCTTCAGGGGCTTTTCATCCATGAAATGGTGCATGTGTGGCAGCATCAAAAAGGCATTTTCCTGCCGCTCAAACGTCATCCGTTCTGCCGTTATCACTATACACTCAAACCTGGCTGGCGGCTGGAGCGTTATGGTATTGAACAGCAGGCTGAAATTGTCCGGCACGCATTCCTGCTGCGCGAAGGCGCGCTGATTGCAGGCGCCCCGCCATTGGAACAATATCTCGGCATATTGCCGTTTTCAGGATTTAAGGCATGAGCGAGTTTGGGTTCATATTTTCACTCTACAGCCTGCTACTCAGCTTCTCACTTGTTGAATTGCTAAGCGGACTTGGCCGGTGTGTGGAGGAGACACTGCATCCTCGTGATAGCGATGACAAGCAATTCAGGCTTGGCCTCCTGACCCCCTTGCTTGGTATCTTTGTTTTACTCGACCTTCTGTCATTTTGGTCTGCTGCATGGACCACGCGCGACCTGCTGGAAGTAAACGGGGTGACACTTATGTCAGTTCTGGTGTTTGCGAGCAGTTATTTCCTGGCGGCCTATATGGTCTTTCCATCACAGCCCGCAAAACATGAAAACCTGGACGATCATTATTTCCGTGTTCGCCGTATTGTTATTGGTATCCTGCTCGTGCTGGTCGTATGTCAGCTCGGGTTTTATTGGGCACAGCCAGAACTTGCGGCACGGCTCAATAATCCGCTCGCTTTATCACTGACAGCTATCCTCATCATATTGATGCTGGCGACAATGTTATTTCGCAGCGTCAAATTGAATGTCGTCATTCTTGTGGCTCTTATTGCCCGCTATCTCATCGTTTACGCGATCTGATCATATGACTGAACGCAATAAATTGTGGGCAGGTGAACTATCCAAAACGATAAAACTCGCCTGGCCGCTTATCCTCTCCAATCTCACTTTCTCACTTATCGGCGCGACCGATGTATTGATGATCGGTTGGCTCGGCGCAGAAGAACTGGCGGGCGCTTCGCTGGGCTTCAACCTTGCCATGCTGGCGGCGATATCTTCCATGGGCGTGATGACCGCGAGCGCGCCCATGATGGCGAGTGAAATCGGCCGCAAGTGGAACAGCGTGCGCGATGTACGGCGCACGTTCCGGCAAAGTTTCTGGGTCGCCATCACCATTATGGTGCCCGTCTGGCTGATCCTGTGGAACGCTGAAGCAATACTGCTCACGCTGGGGCAATTGCCTGAACTCGCTGCAAAGGCGCAAACCTATGTACGCATCTATATGTTTTCGATCCTCCCCTTCCTGTTCACCATTGTGATACGCAATTTCATTTCGGCACTGGAACGACCGAGATGGGCGATGGTGATTGGCATGCTGGGTGTGCTGGCCAATATCGCTTTCAACTATGTGCTTATATTCGGCAAACTCGGCTTTCCCGCGCTCGGTATTGTCGGTGCAGGCATAGGCAGCATCCTGACCAATTTGGTGATGTTTGCAGGCATGGCAATCGTGCTAACCACTGACAGGCAATTTCGCCGTTACCGCTTGTTTGGCAATTTCTGGCGCGTGGATTGGGAGCGGTATCGTAGCGTCTGGAAGCTTGGTCTTCCTATCGGTGTTACCTTTGCGCTGGAAGGCGGCGTGTTCAGCGCGGCTGTGCTGCTAATGGGTCTTATCGATACGCTTTCCGTGGCTGCGCACGCCATCGCGCTGCAAATCGCCTCGCTCAGCTTTATGGTGCCGATGGGTATCGCGCAGGCAGCAACGGTGCGGGTTGGCATCGGCTATGGCAGGAAAGACAATGCCCTGATCCACCGCGCGGGCTGGACAGCCTTTGTGCTGGGAACAGGCTTCATGACACTGACGGCCGCGATTATCTGGATTTTTCCGGAGCCTCTGGCGGGCCTGTTTATTGATTATGACAACCCACAATCAACGGCAGTGCTCGCGCTGGCAGTCAAGTTCCTCGCCATTGCAGCATTGTTCCAGATTGTCGATGGCGCGCAGGTGGTGGGCGCAGGGATGCTGCGCGGACTGCACGACACCACCCTGCCAATGGTTTTCGCCGCATTCGGCTACTGGATTGTCGGCATCGGTGTAGGTGCAGGCCTTGCCTTCTGGGCCGACTGGCGCGGTGAAGGCCTATGGGCAGGACTTGCTGCAGGACTGGGTGTGGTGGCCGTGCTGATGCTTGTAAGGTGGGTTATGCGGGCGCGGTTAGGATTGTTGCCGAAAGCTGGTTAACCTTTGCTTGATGAATCCTTTCTAAAACAGTGATATGCTGCAAACACCGATACAATCAGACATTGCTCTCGAGCCGTGTGAATTCACTCTGCTTGATCGGGCTTATGCAATCCGTGGTGAATATCTTGATCATTGTGCCAAAGTAGAAGACTGGATTTGCAAGGCACTTAGGCACGCCGACGGTATGGGAATCAAAATTAAGCAGCCATATCTCTTTGGCCAAAAGCTGAAGGCGGCCATAGATTTGGCCCAACAAACGCCAAACCCCTTTCGAAAACCGGAAGCAGTTTTAAAGCGCTTAAAGGAATTTCAAAGCTATGCAGACATGAGAGGTTGGTTAGGCCATGCCATAATAACAGTTGCGCAAAGTGAGCAGGGTGAAGAACTGATTATTTTTATAAAGCCTGGTTCAAACGATGCCATTCCAGGCCACGAAGCGAAATGTATCAGCTTTATCCACGCCAAAACAATCAACTCATCCCTGAAAGGGTTGGCTAAACTAATCTGCGATCAAAACATAAAGGCAATCAAAGCTTAATCCGGTTTTTTCGCCACGCCAACCATCGCTGCCCGCAGCAATCGTTCCTTATACATATAACCGGCCTGCATTTCCTGCACGATCGTGCCCGGCTCTTCCTCATCGCTCGGGATTTCGATCATTGCCTGGTGCTGGTTGGGGTCGAGCGGCATGCCTTTGGCAGGAATACGGGTAACGCCATGCTTGCCAAACACCGTGTCGAGCTCACGGTGGGTGGCCTGAAGGCCGGTAATCAGGCCCTTCCACTTTTCCTCGTCACGAATTTCTTCAGGGATAGCGTCCATTGCCCGGGCAAGGTTATCCGCCACTGACAGGATATCACGCGCAAACGGGGTCGCCGCATAGGCTTTTGCATCCTGCGCATCTTTTTCCAGGCGGCGGCGGACATTCTGCGCTTCGGCATGCGCATAGAGCGTTGCCTGCTTGGCCTCGGCCAGTTCATTTTCCAGCTCGGCTATGCGCGCCTCCAGATCTTGCGCGCCTCCGTCAGCCTTGGCATCGCTTTCTTCGCGCAGTTCTTCCGGAACACCTTCCAGTTCAGCTTCTACAGCAACATCTTTTTCGGGTGCATCTTTTATATCGTCTTTTTTTGTTTCGTCGCTCATTTCGCGTAAAAATTCCTGCTTATGATTTCATGAGTCTGGTAAGACTTTTCGCTGTGAAATCTACCATGGGGACCACGCGCGCGTAATTCAAGCGTGTCGGACCAATAACACCAACGACACCGACCACACGGCCCTCCCCGTCCTTATAGGGCGAAGCGATCACCGATGAACCCGATAATGAAAACAGCTTGTTTTCCGAACCGATGAATATCTTGGTCGCTGATGCCTCACGGGCATTGTCGAGCAGCTGGGCAATATCTTCCATTTCCTCAAGTTCATTGAGGAGTGTGCGCACCCGTTCAAGGTCGTGCACAGCTTCATTGTCGAGCAGGTTGGCCTGCCCCCGCACAATCAGTACGGGCCTGTTGGCACCATCTTTTGACCAAGTCGCGAGCCCCTTGCGGATAAGCTCGCTGCTCGCCTTGTCAAGCTGTGCCTTGCCGGCCTCAATCTCGCTGCCAATTTCCTTGAGCGCGCTGACCAGATTCTTGCCGTTCAGCCGGTGTGTTGCATAATTGCTGGCTTCAACGAGCGCACCATCGCTGGTCGCCGGATCAATATCGACCACACGGTTTTCCACGCTGCCATCATCGCCCACCAGTACGGCCAATGCCTGTGCAGCGGATAAACGCACAAAACTGCATTGGCGCAATACCGGTTCCTTGTTCGGAACCATAACTATGCCTGCACAAGCGGAAAGACCCGATAATGTAGCCGTGGCCGCGGCCAGCGCCTGTTCAATCGGTCCGTGTTCAGCCAGTTGCGTCTCGATCGCCGCACGTTCCTGTGCGGAAGGTTCTGCCACCTGCATCATGCCATCAACAAACAGCCGCAGGCCGCTTTCAGTCGGCATACGTCCCGCACTGACATGTGGCGCGGCGAGCAGGCCCAGCTCTTCCAGATCCTGCATCACATTGCGGATTGAGGCCGGTGACAGGCTCAGCGTGGAATTTTTCGATATCGTGCGCGAGCCCACGGGCACGCCATTATCCAGATAGGATTCGACGATGATGCGGAACACATCACTGGTGCGTTCATTCATTTCGGTGAGCGGGTTGGATGTCATGGACAAATATCTAGGGCGTGTTGCCACATCGCTCAAGAGTGGTTATCGCAAATCGCAATTAGCCACAGGAGAATCATTCATGCGTCCATCCGGTCGTGCCGCAGACGAAATGCGCCCCATCACCATCGAAACCGGTTTCACCAAACATGCTGAAGGCTCCTGCCTGATCAGTTTTGGCGATACCCGCGTATTATGCACAGCCAGTGTTGAAGACCGGTTGCCGCCATGGATGCGCGGCAAGGGTGAAGGCTGGGTCACAGGTGAGTATTCAATGCTGCCCCGTTCCACACACACGCGCAGTTCACGTGAAGCTGCACGCGGCAAACAATCCGGGCGAACACAGGAAATTCAGCGGCTTATTGGTCGTTCCTTACGATCTATCGTAAATATGAAAAAACTGGGCGAGCATCAAATCACACTCGATTGCGATGTTATACAGGCCGATGGCGGTACCCGCACAGCATCGATTTCCGGCGCGTGGGTGGCGATGAAGCTCGCTGTGGATAAACTGTTGAAAGACGGTGCAATAACGCATGATCCCATTGAACAGAAAATCGCCGCAATCAGCTGCGGCATCTACAAAGGCACGCCGGTCCTTGATCTTGACTATGACGAAGACAGCAGCGCCGATGCGGACGCCAATTTCGTGCTGATCGGGGACGGTAATATTGCCGAGGTGCAGGCAACAGCCGAAGGCGCGACATATGATGAAGAAGGCCTTCTGCGCCTGCTCCGCCTCGCACGTATGGGCTGTACCGAAATTTTCGCGGCGCAGGACAAAGCTGTTTCCGGCTGATTACTGACATGAGTGCCCGCAAACTCACCCCTGGACGCCTTGTCATCGCCAGCCATAATCAGGGCAAGGTGCGTGAAATACGTGAATTGCTGGAACCTTATGGCGTTGAACCGGTTTCGGCGGGAGAGCTGGACCTGCCAGAACCCGAGGAAACCGGCACGACTTTCGCCGAGAATGCGCTGCTCAAGGCACGTGCCAGCGCGGAAGGCGCAAATTGTGTTGCCCTCGCCGATGATAGCGGGCTGTGTGTGGCTGCCCTTGATGACGCGCCGGGTGTTTATACCGCCGACTGGGCTGAAAAAGCCGCATTTGAAAGCGGGCCAGGCCGTGACTGGTATATGGCCATGGGTAAAGTTGAGGGTAAGCTTGCAGAATTGGGACCCGATACTGATCGCAGCGGCTATTTCACCTGCACGCTGGCACTCGCATGGCCGGACGGGCATCACGAAATATTTGAAGGCCGCGTGCATGGTTCACTGACATGGCCGCCGCGCGGCACACTTGGCTTTGGCTATGATCCGGTCTTTGTACCCAACGGCCATGAACAAACTTTTGCGCAGCTTGATCCGGCGGATAAGCATGCGATAAGCCACCGCGCGGATGCATTTGCAAAGCTGGTGGCAGCCTGCCTCTAGGCACTGCTCGACTTGAACAGGCAAAAGCGCGTAACGTGCATGATATGAACCCATCTCTTGCACTTTATATCCATTGGCCGTTTTGCGTATCGAAATGTCCCTATTGCGATTTCAACAGCCATGTTCGCGGGCAGGTGGATCAGCGGGTGTGGCTGGATGCACTATTGGCCGATATGCGCCATGAAGCCGCACTGACACAAGGCCGCACCTTGGGTTCGATTTTCTTCGGTGGCGGCACACCTTCACTGATGCCGCCAGCAACTGTTGAGGCACTGATTGCACAGGCCGAAAAGCTATGGGGATTTGAGGATAATATCGAAATAACGCTTGAGGCAAATCCTTCGTCTGTTGAAGCAGCACGCTTTGCGGACCTTGCCAAGGCAGGTGTGAACCGGGTTTCTTTGGGGTTGCAGGCGCTGGACAATGATGCGCTTGAATTCCTGGGCCGCGCGCATGATGTTGATGAAGGGCTTGCAGCTCTGGGTACAGCACAACAGCATTTTGGCCGTGTGACATTCGACCTGATTTACGCGCGTCCAGACCAACGCGCCAAAGAATGGGAAGCAGAACTCGCCCGTGCCCTGTCATTCGGAACCACGCACCTCTCGCTCTATCAGCTCACCATTGAACCGGGCACGCGCTTTGCCACTCTGGTGCGGCAGGGCAAGTTTACGCCTGCCGATGACGATGAAGCCGCTGATCTTTATGCGCTGACACAGGATATGACCCTCGCCGCAGGCTTACCCGCTTATGAAATCAGCAACCATGCCGCCCCGGGACAGGAAAGCGCGCACAATCTCGCCTATTGGCGCTATCAGGATTATGCCGGCATAGGCCCCGGTGCGCACGGACGACGACGCACCAAGGCGACACAGCGCCATAAAAAGCCCGAGAACTTCCTTTCTGCGATTACACGCAACGGTAATGGTCTTGCCCATGAAGATACGCTCGATAGCCGCACTCAGGCAATGGAAGCACTGCTAATGGGACTGCGCCTACGCGAAGGCATCGACATTGATGCGATGGCTGGCAGGTTTGGCCTGACATCGCAGCAGATGATTGATTGGGATGCTTTTACCAAATTGCGCGATATCGGCTTGATTGAGTATCGCAAACCGCAACTGACGGTAACGCCGAACGGCATGCCCTTGCTGGATGCGATATTGCCGGAGGTAGTGAATCTCTGATCGCCTCACGGCGATAAAGCTGTGGGCGAGAGCGAATCAAAACTTCTATATTTGAGGCAGAGTCTCAACTCTGCTACGTTAATTTTAATGGCAGAGACACCACACACCTTAATCGAAAGCTGGAGGAAGCATCTGGCGCAAAACCGCCGGCGTTCGGAGCACACGATACGTGCCTATCTGGCAACCGCAGAGCGGCTTTACGCGTTTTTGGTCCCGCATTGGGGTGGACCGGTCACTATCACCGCGCTTACCAATATTCAGGCATCGGATATGCGCGCCTTTCTGGCCGAACGGCGTCAGGACGGCCTGACCAATGCCAGCGCCGCTCGTGAATTATCCGCCATGCGTGCGTTCCTGAAATTCGCCATTTCGTTAAGCGACACGCCCGATGCCGCCGTCCCGCGCCTACGCGGGCCCAAGATAAAGCGTGGACTTCCGCGCCCGGTTTCTCCCGACGAAGCCGTAAATCTTGCCGAAACAATATCGCAGCGTGATGCCCCCGCGTGGGTGCAGGCGCGTGATCTGGCCGTTCTGCTGCTACTCTATGGCGCGGGCCTGCGTATCAGCGAGGCGACTGGCCTGACAGGCGAAATATTACCGCTGGGCGAAACGCTCAGGCTTACGGGTAAAGGCGGCAAGGTGCGGATCGTGCCGATATTGCCGCAAGTACGCGAAGCGGTGGAAAATTACGTGCAGCTATCGCCACATCCTATCAGCAAGGACGAGCCGATATTCCGCGGTGTACGCGGCGGCGCGCTCTCCCCCGCCCTTATCCGCCGTGCTGTGCAAAACGCCCGCACCGCGCTCGGCCTGCCTGACACCGCAACACCGCATGCCCTGCGCCACAGCTTCGCCACGCATTTGCTGGGTGCAGGTGCAGACCTGCGCAGCCTTCAGGAACTGCTAGGCCATGCCAGCCTTAGCTCGACGCAGATCTATACCAAGGTTGATGCTGCGCTGTTGCTGGATGTGTACGAAAATGCCCATCCACGGGCTTAATGTTCTAATCGCCCCTCAATCGCATCCCAGATCATAGCTGCACAGTCGACGCCATTAAAATCATCAATCGCGACAATGCCCGTGGGCGATGTCACATTGATTTCGGTGAGCCATTTACCGCCAATCACGTCAATACCAACGAAAATCAGGCCCCGTTTCTTGAGTTCCGGTCCCATCGCGGCGCAGATGCGCTGTTCATCTTCGGTGAGGTCCGTTTTTTCCGCATAACCGCCCTGTGCGAGATTGGAGCGAAATTCACCCTCGCCCGGCTTGCGGTTGATTGCGCCCACAACTTCGCCATCGACCAGCACGATCCGCTTGTCACCGCCGCTGACCGAGGGCAGGAATTGCTGCACCATATGCGGTTCGCGCCAGGTTAAGTTGAACATTTCCATCAGTGCGGACAGATTCTCTCCATCCTTACCAATACGGAAAATTGCCTTGCCGCCATTGCCGTGCAGCGGCTTGATAACAACATCGCCATAGCGATCCTGAAAATCGCGCACATCATCCACAGAGCGCGTGATCATCGTGGGCGGCATAAATTCCGCATAGTCGAGCACAAACACCTTTTCCGGCGCATTACGGACCGATACCGGGTCATTCACAACCAAAGTTTCGCCTTCAAGCCGTTCCAGCAGGTGCGTCGCGGTGATATAACCTACATCAAAAGGCGGGTCCTGCCGCATCAAAACGACATCGATATCGCGGCCGAGGTCCAGTTTAACCGGGTTGCCTGCCGTATAATGGTCGCCTTCCACTCTCTGCACGGTAACTGGCTGCGCGACCGCGGACACACGCCCGGCTTCATAGCTGAGCGTTTCCACATCATAATGGAATATTTCATGTCCGCGCGCCTGGGCTGACAGCATCAGGGCAAAACTGGAATCCCCCTTGATATTGATGCTATCCATCGGGTCCATCTGCACGGCTATTTTCAGGGGCATAGGTTTTCCTTTGCAAGTTTCAGCATAGACCTAACCGCCATGCCAGACATTGGGAAGATGGTGCGGCAACCGCCAGGGTGCAAGCAGCATAACGTCAATTCGGATATCTTCACCATTTGGCGCATATTTTGGTGCCAGTATAGACACCGCAGCAGCGACGCGGCGCAGGCGATATTCGTCTATTGCATCACCCAGCGCCTTTACTGACTTGCGCGCTTTAACTTCGACGAAGGCAACAGTTCCGCCGCGTCTGGCCACCAGGTCCACTTCACCGCGCGGTGTCTTGACACGCTGGTCCATGATGCGCCAGCCATGCAGGCGCAGCCACCATGCCGCTTTCGCTTCTGCACGGCGGCCCACATTTTCAGCAGCCTTGCGCTTATGACTCATCCTTTCAGCCTGAGCGCCAACGCATATAATTCCTTGCGGTCGGCGCCATATGCGCGCGCCACCTCGCCCGCCGCTTTGCTGGTGGACATATGCTGCATGGCTTCACGAAGTGCCTGTTCTATTTTAGCCGGATCCGCTTCCTCTTGGTTTTCTGCAGGCGGCCCGACAGTAATTACGATTTCACCTTTTGGAGGTGCCTTTGCATAACATGCGGCCAGCTCAAACAGCGTTCCAGCAACCGTTTCCTCGAATTTCTTGCTGATTTCCCTCGACACAGCTGCTTCGCGCGACCCTAAAATTTCCGCCATCTGGGTAAGGCAGGCCGCTAGTCTTGGTCCGCTTTCATAGAAAACAAGCGTCGCATCCAAAGATTTTACATTTTCCAGCTCGCGTCGCCGCGCACCTGCTTTGGACGGTAAAAATCCTGCAAACAGGAACTTATCCGTTGGCAGGCCCGAGAGTGTCAGGGCGGAAATTACTGCGCTCGCCCCCGGCAATGTTGTAACGGCAACCCCGGCCTCCCGTGCTTCACGCACCAGTTTATAGCCCGGGTCGGAAATAAGCGGTGTGCCCGCATCGCTCACCAAGGCGACCGACTGCTCTGTCATTTTACGGATCAGCGCAGCCCGGTCCGCTGGCTTGCTATGGTCGTTATAGCGCACCATTTTCGCGTCAATTTCCAGGTGATGCAGCAATTTGCCCGTGACACGGCTGTCTTCACAGGCGATAAGATCGCAATTACGCAATATATCCGCTGCCCTTGGCGTCAAATCGCCAAGGTTGCCGATCGGTGTTGCAACAATATAAAGTCCTGCAGGCAGATTTATTTCTGTATCAGGGTCGCTGGTTCGGGCCATATTCATGTGCATGGACCAAAAAGGGATGGAGCGGCAAGAGATGAAACAGCATGAGGGAAAATTAATGCGGGAAGATGTGGTCGAAAATGGAACTCGAAAAGGTTCTTTGGCGGGACGCATTGCCGGATTGCTAGCGTTGATGACACTGGCTGGCTGTGAAACGCTTCTGCCAAAAGGACCTGCAGAAACACAGGGGCCGGTTGAACAACCGACCGAAACCACGCAACCCGCTGAACCTGATCCTATAACCGGCGCATTGCCCACCGATACCGAACGCCACCGTGTCGCGCTGCTATTGCCGCTTTCGGGCAGGAATTCTGGCATAGGCCAATCCATTGCCAATGCGACCACACTCGCCTTGCTCGATGCCAAGGCGGAAAACCTGCGCATTACCAGCTATGACACTGCCAAGGGCGCACGCGCCGCAGCGCAAAAGGCTATTGCGGACGGCAATCGCCTGATACTCGGCCCCCTGCTCAGTGAGAATGTTATTGCAGCAGCAGAAGCGGCACGCCCCGCAAATGTTCCGATTATCAGCTATTCCAACGATATCGGTGTTGCTGGTGGTAATGTGTTCCTGCTTGGTTATATGCCGAACCAGTCCATTGACCGGGTCGTCAAATATGCCCGTTCACGGGGCATGTCCCGTTTTGCCGGCCTGGTCCCCAATGGCACATATGGCCAGCGTGCTTCCTCACAGCTGCTGCGTTCGGTAAAAGATGCAGGCGGCACGGTGGTGACCATGCAAAAATATAACCGTAGCGCCGCGTCCATGCGGTCTGCCGTGCAACGTATGCAGCAGGACAGCGCCTATGACGCGATACTGATCGCTGATAGCGGCAATATGGCGATCAACGCGCAGCCTATCATCGCCCGCAACGGCGGCGCGAACGCCAAATTACTCGGCACAGAGCTGTGGAACACGGAATCAAAGCTCGCTTCTGCACCGGGTATGCGCGGCGCATGGTTTGCCAGTGTCTCCGACAATCTTTACCGCCAATATGCGACAAAATATCGCGGCATGTTCGGAACCAATCCGTACCGGCTGTCCAGCTTGGGCTATGATAGCGTGCTACTGACTATCCGCATCGCCCGCGACTGGAAGGTTGGACAGGGTTTCCCGGTTGATCGGTTGAAAGATGATGGCGGCTTTGTCGGCCTGGATGGAGCTTTCCGTTTCACCGGCAAAGGCACAGCCGAACGTGCCCTGGAAGTGCAGGAAATAGGCAGCGGATCCATCAACGTGGTATCAACCGCCCCGCGCAGTTTCAAATAAGCTTTGTAAATGCGCCAACGCAAAAAACCGCCACACTCTCATAGTGCGGCGGCTTTTTTGATTACAGGCTCTCGTTAGAAATCGGTTAACCGATATTCTGGCCGGTAGCTTCCCAGTCTTTCAGAAAACCCTCAATTCCCTTGTCGGTCAGGACATGCTTGAACAAACCGCGTATGACATTTGGCGGCATGGTGGCTACATCCGCGCCAATCCTGGCGGATTCGAGCACATGGATCGGATTGCGTATCGAAGCGACCAGTATCTCTGTGTCAAAGGCGTAATTGTCATAAATCAGGCGAATATCATCAATCAGTTTCATACCATCAAAACCATTGTCATCATGACGGCCAACAAACGGTGAAATAAACGATGCTCCAGCCTTTGCGGCAAGCAGCGCCTGATTGGCGGAGAAGCACAGCGTCACATTGACCATCGTGCCATCACTTGTCAGCGCTTTACAGGTTTTCAGTCCATCAATGGTAAGCGGCACCTTGATACAGACATTATCGGCAATCTTGCGCAGTACCTCAGCCTCTTTCATCATGGTCTCATGGTCGAGCGCGACAACTTCAGCGGAAACCGGCCCATCGGTCAGGTCGCAGATTTCTTTCGTGACTTCCATGATGTCACGGCCTGATTTCTTGATGAGTGAGGGGTTAGTGGTAACACCGTCCACCATACCCGTTTGCGCAAGATCGGCTATTTCGGCTGTATCGGCTGTATCGACAAAAAACTTCATGGGGGTAGGCCCTTCCGGTGAGTGAAATTGAATCGCCTGTGACTATAACCCGCAATGCAGCGGTTTGTCAGCGCAAGACCGCAGAATTTTGTGGATTGTCTGTTCGCCCCCAAAGAGCGTAATCAAAATACACCCGTGCCAAAAACGCCGATAAGCAGCGGATCGTTTGTTGCCTCTGGGTTCGCCCGGATATTCGCTTCTTCCATGCCAATTGCTTTCCATATTGCCGTATCCGCGCGGGAAGAAATATCATTTGCCAGTCCTGCAAAATCAATACCCGATGCAGCGCTCAGTGCCCGACTGATGATACCATCATCAAATATGCGCAACCCCTCACCTATACCAGGCACCATGGCGTCAACCAGCGAACGTCCCATTTTTTGACGCAGATATCCCGTCGCCGCTTCTGGGCCGCCACGCACCAGAGCAGCCGCGTCTTCAATACTCATATTGCGTACAACGTCAGTCACCAGCGGCGCGGCGCGCTCGGCGCCTTTTTCCGCCGCACGGTTAACCTGTTTCTGTAATGAACGGCGAAATGCACCGCTTTGCAGAACGGCCGACAGGACAGAGCCTGCACCCGAACCGCCAAGCTGCCGCGGCAGGTCAATCCTCGCAATCTGGCTATCGTAAAAACCGCCCGGTTGCAGCAGTGCGGCAAAAGCGTTTTGCGATGACAGGGTCAGCAACCGGCGAATGGCATCGGTTAGGCTAAACCCCGGCAATGAGGCGCATCCCGGTAATGCCAGCAATGCTGCTGAGCCACTTACGCCCAACAATGTGCGACGATCTATCTGTTTCATTCCTGTCTCTCCTGGCCGTTAAACCCCTAATCTACAGCAAAAGTTCATAAAATCCATATCACGGCATGACGCACGCGCTTTGCCGTTCTATATCATGTTCATGAATCGCGTCCGCCTGCTCCTCCTTAACGCCGCACTGGGTCCGCTTGATTATAAGGTGCCGGACAATATGCAGGTCGAATATGGCTCTATCGTGGTCGCTCCTCTTGGGCCGCGTGAGATAATAGGTATCGTCTGGGAACCTGATTTTTTCGATGTAGAAGAAGCTCCTGCTGAAAAGCTACGCCCGATACGTGAAGTTCTGGATGTCCCGCCACTTGAGGCGGAACTGCGCCGCCTGATCGAATGGACGGCGGATTACTACCTCGCGAGCATGGCAGCTGTCACGCGCATGACATTGTCGTCCAGCGCTGCATTGCGGGGCAGCCTGACGATAACGGAATATCGGCTTACGGGAGAGATGCCAAAGCGGATGACCCCGCAGCGGGAAAAGGTGTTTGACCGCTTGCAGGGCGAACAGGCCACCGTGCGCGAGCTTGCGGAAATGGCCGATGTTTCCGATGGCGTTATCCGCGGGTTGGTCAATGCCGGATTGATGGAAGCGGTCAGCGTCAATGCCGACCGGCCCTATCCCCTGCCCGATCCTGATTTTGCGCCACCTCAGCTTAGCGACACACAGGAAAACGTTGCCACCACCATGCGGACAGCCGTGCAGGAGGATGATTTCCGCCCTTTCCTGCTCGACGGTGTAACCGGATCAGGCAAGACCGAGGTTTATTTTGAGGCAGTTGCCGAAGCCTTACGGCAAGGCAAGCAGGTATTGGTCCTGCTTCCGGAAATTGCACTGACCCAGCCTTTTCTGAAACGGTTTGAAGCACGCTTTGGTACCCCGCCTGTATGCTGGCATTCCGGATTGAAACAGGCAGAACGCCGCCGTGCATGGCGCGCTATCGCAAAGGGCCGCGCGCGCGCGGTGGTGGGCGCGCGATCTTCGCTGTTTTTGCCATATGAAAATCTTGGCCTGATCATAGTCGATGAAGCCCATGAAACCAGCTTCAAACAGGAAGATGGCGTGCGTTACAATGCACGGGATGTAGCCGTCATGCGCGCGCAGTTCGAAAAATTTCCCGTCATCCTTGCCAGCGCGACACCTGCTATTGAAAGCCGCCATATGGCGCAGCTTGGCCGGTATGAATTACTCGAACTGCCCTCACGCTTCGGCGACGCTACCTTGCCTGAGCTCAAAGCAATAGATTTGACCGAACATCCACCAGAGCGTGGCAAATGGATAGCGCCGCCCCTGATCGAAGCACTCGAAGAAACACTCGAAAAAGGCGAACAGTCGCTCCTTTTCCTCAATCGACGCGGTTTTGCCCCCCTCACCCTGTGCCGGACCTGCGGGCATCGTTTTCAATGCCCCAATTGCACTGCCTGGATGGTAGAGCACCGGCTTGTTGCGCGACTGGCCTGCCATCATTGTGGTCATGTTATGCCGCCACCCGAAGCATGTCCCGAATGCGGCGAAGCAGATTGCTTGGTCGCCTGTGGTCCTGGCGTCGAAAGGATTGGCGATGAGGTGGCCACGCTTTTTCCCGATGCTCGCGCTGCTATTATCACGTCTGACACCATATGGTCGCCCGAAAAAGCGGCGCAGTTTGTTGCAGATGTTGAAAATGGTGCCGTCGATATCATTATCGGCACGCAGCTTGTGACAAAAGGCTATCACTTCCCCAACCTGACGCTTGTAGGTGTAGTAGATGCCGATATTGGCCTGGAAGGCGGCGATCTTCGTGCTGCTGAACGTTCTTTTCAGCAAATTGCGCAGGTCTCAGGACGCGCTGGCCGCGCCGAAAAACCGGGCCGTGTATTTGTCCAGACACGCAGCCCTGGTGCGCCGGTAATCGACGCCCTTGTCAAGGGTGACCGTGAGGCATTTTATATCGCAGAAACCGAAAGCCGCCATCATGCAGGCGTTCCGCCCTTTGGCAGACTGGCTGCCATTATCATATCATCCGAGGACAATCAGGAAGCGCTCGAAACAGCGCGCGCCATTGGTGGCAGCGCACCTACAGCAGACGGTCTCTATATTTACGGCCCTGCCCCTGCCCCACTTGCAATGCTGCGCGGCCGCCACCGCCACCGCTTGCTGGTTCATGCCGGGCGTAGTGTCGAAATGCAGAAAATCATCCGCGAATGGTTGTCAAAGCTCGACTGGCCCCGCAGCGTACGTGTGGCGGTGGATGTGGATCCCTATAGCTTTGTATAGCGCATGCATAAGGTACAAATTTCTTGTGCTGACAAAAACCGCCTGTCAGATAGGTGCAATGAAAAAACTACTCCCGCTGCTCATGCTTCTTGCTGGCATGATATTTTTACCCAGCCCTGCTCAGGCTGATCCCGAGGACATTGCCGCCGCAAGTCGCTCAGTAGTGAGAGTCGTTCTGGTGGCGCGTGAAGGTGAGCGGGTGTTTTTCGTCGGGCATGGCAGCGGTGTCATGATTGCCCCCGACAAAATACTCACAAACGCGCATGTAATCGAACCTGTCCGTGAAGATCAGAGCATAGTCATTGGCATTATCCCGTCACAGGGCCGCAAAAGCTATGGGGGCAAGTTGCTATCCTTTTCCCCCGCCAATGATCTGGCGGTCATACAGCTGCAAAATGGCCGCTTACCCCCTGCCACCATATACAGTGCGAAACCTGCTGATGGTGCCAGTGTGGTAGCCATTGGCTATCCGGCATCTGTTGACCGGGCACAGGGGTTGCAGATTAATGATCTGATCACACCCATGGCGCCTGTAAAGACACCGGGCGTCATATCCGGCGGACGGACATCGCGCGAAATGGACACGTTACTGCACACAGCGCCTATTGCCAGCGGCAATAGCGGCGGCCCGCTGGTCGACCCATGCGGGCGCGTTGTTGGGATAAACAGCTTCGGTTCACTTTCCGACGGTAATGATGCCGAATTTGGCTTCGCTGTCTCCGCCCGTGAAATCATGCAATTTGCGCGCAATGCGAATATCCGACCTCGTACCACCAGTGCTGCGTGCCGGTCCGCCGCAGAGCTTAGCCGCGAAGAAGAAAAACGCCGCAGCGCAGAGCTGCAAAGGCAGGCCGAGATAGACCGTACTGCCAATGCCGAAAAGCAGCAGGCCCGGCAGAATGCCGAACGACAGGCTGATGTTGAAATCATGACGTCACGCGAAAATCATATGGCGCTGGCAGCGTTGCTTTTGGCTATTGCCACCTTATCGGCCGGTACAGGCGGGATTTTGTTTGAGCGTGGCAAACGCAACCCCGCGATCGCCGCAACAGGCGGCGCATTGCTCTTGCTCACCGGCGCCATCACAGCTTTTGTGATACGCCCTGGCCTTGCTGAGCGTGAAGACAGGATCGCCGCGATTCTTGCCGAGAATGCCCCGGCACAAAATAACCTCGCGCTAAGTTTCAATGGAAAGAATGTCTGCAAGCTCAATACCGATCGTAGCCGGATCACAGTGAGTGAACTTCCGCAGATTGAGCTGCAATGGGATGATAACGGGTGCATTAATGGCCGCACGCAGTATGGCCGCGAAGGCGCACGCTGGTCGCGTATTTTCGTGCCCAATTCGGAGCAGACAGTATCCATCAACAGCTTCGACCCGCAAAAGGGGGAATATCGCACCGAACGCTATTTGCTAGGCATTGATGCAATGGGCGCGGCGCGCGGCATCCGCAGACGTTACTCCAGCAAGGCCTGCACCATGGATGCAGATAAGTTAACCGAGCTGGAAGACATGCAAAAAGTGCTGCGTCAGGCCCTACCCGCGCATCCCAACGAAGTGCTTGTCTATGAGTGCCAATCCGCCAGCGATTAAAGCGGCTGGGCAAACATCATGGCATTACCATCAAGGTCATAAAAGGTAAGCAGCTTCACCATATCGGGAATATGCTGGATATCTCCGTCCAGTTTGACATCATGCTTGAGCAAATGCGTTTTTGCAGCATCAATATCCTTTACACTCCAGGTTGCGGTAGCGCCGCCACCGCTTGTTACATTTTCGACAGCACTTAGCCCAAGGTTGGCCGAAGACACACCTGTCTTCATTTCACACCACTGGATGTCATCCACGCGGTATATCACCTCAAAACCAAGAACTTGCTGATACCATTCGATACTCTTGTCCAAATCCGTTACACCCAATGAACATGTCAGCTCATCAATATACTCAACAGCCATTTCCGCCTCCTGTATTTCATATTTGATTATTCAATCCTGTTTGTATAGTTACTATAAAATTATGATCTATGTCAATGCACAAATATTATCTGATCTAGGCAGCCGGAGATGGTTGATGCCTGTCATGGCCCGTTTTCATACAGACAGCGCACAGCGTTTTGCGCAGCTCAGGCAGGCTCTCGCAATCGGCTCGGAGAGCCTGAGCAAGACACTGGATTATCTGGTGAAGATGGGCTGGCTGGCACGGAACCAAGGGCATGGACACCCACTGCGTCCCGAGTATCTGCTTAAGGATGATGGCAAGGCTGCTGCTCATGTTGCGCATACCCTTAGCCAATCTTTGGGAAAACTGAATATTGACCCTTCCCAGCTGACCCGCTGGACTTATCCGCTATTGTTACTGATGCGTCAGGGAAATACGCGTTTTTCAGATTTTGAACATGCGTTGGACAAAACCACATCGCGGGCCATCGCCCAATGCCTGAAAAAGCTTGTGTCGCTGGGTATTGTGGAACGCAATGTAGGCGAAGAATATCCTCCTTCCCCAAGATACACGCTTTCACAGTGTGGAACCGTTCTGGCAAAAGCTCTTGAGGCACATCAAAGCTAACGCGCTTTTTCTGCCTCAAGTAGCTTACGCTTGATTTCCAGCCCATAGGCATAGCCGCCCATGCTGCCATCGCTCGCAATGACGCGGTGGCAAGGGATCAGCACCGCAACGTTATTCGCACCATTGGCCGACCCTGCCGCACGATATGCTTTTGGCCTACCTACCGCTGCCGCAAGTTCAGCATAAGTGCGTGTTTCGCCGGACGGGATTTGGCGCAGTTCACGCCACACGGCTTCCTGGAAAGCAGTGCCTTGCACATCAAGCGGAATGTTGCAGGTCTCTCCCGGTTTTTCGACAGCCGCAACAACATTTTTGACAAGGTCCGCAAATTCAGCCCCTCCCTCATCAAGCTGTGCGTTCGGGAAACGCGTCTTTAACTCATCTTCGCCTTCGTTGAAGGAAAGCCGACACACCCCTTTATCGGTTGCCGCTACCAACATACTGCCCAGATAGCTATCCACAATGGTCCAGTGTATAGAAACCCCTGCCCCGCCATTTTTCCACGCACTCGCACTCATACCCAACCTCTTTTCATTTTCCGCATAGAACCGCGAAGGCCCGGAATAACCCGCATCATATATGGCGTCTGTGACACGTGCGGCACCTTCCAGCGCTTCTTGTGCACGTTCACTGCGCAAAGCCCGTGCATATGCAGCTGGCGACAATCCTGTTTCGCGTTTAAACAGCTTTTGCAAGTATGTGGGTGAATATCCCGTCAATTCGGACAGTTCATCCAATTTGGGGGTCTCCTGCACTGTACGGATCATGTCGATCACGCTTTTGATGGCTGCTTCATCGCGTGCGATATCATCTGGACGGCATCTTTTACACGGTCGCAGTCCAGCAGCTGCTGCCTGCGCAGGTTCCGCGAAGAATTTGACATTTTCTCTATGCGGATGCCGCGCGGCACATGATGGCCGGCAATATATGCCGGTGCTCAAAACACCTGTAACAAATTGACCGTCATAACTGCGATCACGTTTCCTGACCGCCTCCCATGCCTTATCTGGTTCAATCACGATCAACTCCCATGCCTCTGTACACGTGCAGCAAAACATCCGTGTGCTGCATTATGTACATCAATATAGGCAATTTCATCATTATCAAAAAGCTCGCATATTTTTGCATCCGCTTCACCGGGCAGTGCAAGCGCAGCGGATTTTAGCATGCCGTCATCGCCAAATCCTCGCATGCCCAAAGAGCGCCCTTTAAATATAGGCGGTATTTCATCCAGATAGACTGACGGTGTCTCAACATTTGGACGTATATAAATTGCGTAACTGCTATTATATGGTGTTGTTACGTCATGCGACACATAATTCAGTAAAATCACATCTTCACCCAAAGGCGTATCCTGTAATGATATGCGACATGGAAAACCGCGTTGCGATGTTGATTGCACCCTCAGCATATGCGCTTTGGCAAGCTCTGCATCACTCATGTCTGCTATGTCGGCAAACTTCTTGGGCGACAGGCCATTAATAATATATCCCATATCTAACTCCATTCGCTATGATGGACATGGAATAGGCCAACCAAAAACACGATACGTCCCGTTTCTTGCGTTTAAAGCAAATTTGGGACTGTGCGGCTTACAAATCGGACCTATGCGACCTGTCTTGCAAATTCGCACAAAGCCCGTCTTGCAATGCAACATGGTGGATGCTAACAGCCGCGCGAGACACGGCGTTTTATGCAAGCGCCGACGGGCAGGCCTTGCCCGAATAATGTGATATAAAAGGATATGACGCGTGGACAGTTCCAGCGGAATTCAGGCCAGTTTAGCGGGGCGTTACGCGCTTGCGCTCTTCAATTTGGCTGAAGAGAAAAAGACGCTTGAGGCAGTGGAAGCCAGCCTCACGAATCTGGATAAGGCGCTGAATGATTCGCCCACGTTCGCAGATCTCACAAAAAGCCAGGTTGTTTCGCGCGACGAAGCCACAAAAGCTGTGACCGCGCTTGGCACTTCAATGAAACTCGATGCCATCACGCAAAACTTCCTCGGCGTGCTCGCTGAAAACCGACGTCTTGACCAGCTTGCCCCTGCGATCGCCGCATTCAGTTCCATGCTCGCGGATCATCGCGGCGAAGTAACCGCACAGGTTACCTCTGCTTTTCCGCTCGAAGCAGCACAGATCAAAGAAATCGGCGCGCAGCTCAAAAGCCGCGCAGGCCGCGAAGTTAAAGTAGAAACACATGTCGATCCCGAAATTCTGGGCGGCCTTATCGTACGGATGGGCAGCCAGATGATCGACAGTAGCATTAAAACCCGTCTCAATACGCTATCGCAAGCGATGAAAGGCTAATAGCAAATGGATATTCGCGCAGCAGAAATTTCAAAAGTCATCAAGGACCAGATTGCCAATTTTGGCACCGACGCCACAGTTTCAGAAGTGGGTTCGGTTCTGTCCGTCGGTGATGGTATCGCCCGCATTCACGGTCTCGACCAGGTTCAGGCTGGTGAGATGGTCGAATTCTCAAATGGCGTGCAGGGCATGGCGTTGAACCTCGAAGCCGATAATGTCGGTGTCGTGATTTTCGGTTCTGATGCCGAGATTAAAGAAGGCGACACGGTTAAACGTACCGGCACCATTGTGGACGTTCCTGTCGGCAAAGGCCTGCTCGGACGCGTTGTAGATGGTCTTGGCAATCCGATTGATGGCAAGGGCCCCATTGAAGGCAGCGAACGTCGCCGCGTGGAAACAAAAGCGCCCGGCATTATTCCCCGGAAGTCTGTGCACGAGCCCGTACAGACTGGCCTGAAAGCCATTGACGCGCTGGTTCCCGTTGGTCGCGGCCAGCGCGAACTTATCATTGGTGACCGTCAGACCGGTAAGACCGCAGTTGCAATTGACACATTCATCAATCAGAAAAACGTGAACAGTTCCGATGATGAGAGCAAAAAGCTCTACTGTATCTATGTTGCGGTTGGTCAGAAACGCTCAACCGTTGCGCAGATTGTGCGTCAGCTCGAAGAAAACGGTGCGATGGAATATTCGATCGTTGTCGCCGCAACCGCTTCCGAACCTGCACCGCTGCAGTTCCTTGCACCTTATACAGGCTGCACGATGGGTGAATATTTCCGCGACAATGGCATGCACTCGCTGATCGTATATGACGATCTGTCGAAACAAGCTGTTGCTTACCGCCAGATGTCTCTGCTTCTGCGCCGTCCTCCTGGCCGTGAAGCTTATCCTGGTGACGTTTTCTATCTGCATAGCCGCTTGCTGGAACGTGCCGCAAAAATGAACGAGGACAATGGCGCCGGTTCCATGACCGCCCTACCTATCATTGAAACACAGGCTGGTGACGTTTCTGCATACATTCCAACCAACGTGATTTCGATCACCGACGGTCAGATCTTCCTGGAAACCGAACTGTTCTATCAGGGTATCCGCCCTGCCATTAACGTGGGCCTGTCGGTTTCGCGTGTGGGCTCCGCTGCACAGACGAAAGCAATGAAGAAAGTGTCCGGTTCGATCAAACTTGAGCTTGCGCAATACCGTGAAATGGCGGCTTTTGCTCAGTTCGGCTCCGACCTTGATGCTTCGACACAGAAACTACTTAACCGTGGTGCGCGCCTGACAGAGTTGCTGAAGCAGCCGCAGTTCAGCCCACTGCCATTTGAAGAGCAGACCGTTTCGATTTTCGCAGGCACTAATGGCTATGTTGACGATATCGCCGTGGACCGCGTAACCCAATATGAAGAAATGATGCTATCATTCATGCGTAATGACCATCAGGGCATATTGGACAGCATCCGTGCTGACAAAGACCTGAAAGACGAAACAAAAGACAAGCTGGTCGCCGCACTCGACGATTTCGGTAAATCTTTCGCATAAGGCTTGGTTTGAACAGGAGCCATCATGGCATCTCTTAAGGAACTAAAAGGCCGGATCGGGTCAGTCAAATCGACCCAGAAGATCACCAAGGCCAAGCAAATGGTCGCAGCTGCCAAGCTCCGCAAGGCGCAGGCGGCCGCCGAAGCTGCTCGCCCCTATGCCGAAAGGCTGGAAGGTGTGATGGCATCGCTCGCATCGAAGATCAGCATCAGCGATTCTTCGCCAAAACTGCTTGCCGGAACCGGTAAAGACGATACGCACCTGCTGATCGTCTGCAACTCGGACCGCGGGCTTGCCGGCGCGTTTAACTCGAACATCGTGAAAGCGGCGCGCATCAAGGCTCAAGAGTTACAGGACGAAGGCAAGAAAGTCCTGTTCTATCTTGTTGGCCGCAAGGGCCGCCCGGTCATTAAACGTGAATATCCGAGCCAGATCGTCAAGCATTTCGACACGACTGGCGTCAAAACCGCCGGTTTTGACGAAGCCAAGGCTATTGCTGACGAACTCATGGAAATGTTTGAGGATGGGCAGTTTGACATAGCGCATCTGTTTTATTCCGAATTTAAGTCCGCGCTGGTGCAGGAACCTGTCGGTCGCCAGATTATGCCGGTTGCGATCGACACCAAGGAAGCAGCCGACACTGGCGCCGCCGTGGAATATGAGCCCGATGAGGAAGAAATCCTCGCTGAGCTGCTTCCACGCAACGTGACCACACAGATTTTTGGCGCATTGCTGGAAAATAACGCATCCGAGCAAGGCGCCTCAATGACCGCCATGGACAATGCGACCCGCAATGCCGGCGATCTGATTGACCGCCTCACCATCGAATATAACCGCAGCCGTCAGGCCGCGATCACCACCGAACTCGTTGAAATCATCTCCGGCGCAGAAGCGCTGTAAAGCTTTACCAAGGCAAGGAAACACACCATGGCAAACACAACTAATTCAGGCCGTATCAGCCAAGTCATCGGCGCCGTCGTCGACGTGACGTTTGACGGCGAAATGCCCGCAATTCTGAACGCGCTGGAAACCGACAATAACGGCGTGCGTCTCGTACTCGAAGTCGCACAGCACCTGGGTGAAAACACTGTACGCACCATCGCCATGGACGGCACGGACGGCCTGACACGCGGTCAGGAAGTAAAAGACACCGGCAACCAGATCCAGATGCCTGTTGGCCCTGAAACACTTGGCCGCATCATGAACGTGATTGGTGAGCCGATTGACGAGCTTGGCCCGATTGGCGCAAAAGCTGTTGCCCCTATCCATGCGGGCGCACCTGACTTTGTTGATCAGTCGACCGAAAGCGACATCTTGGTCACCGGCATTAAGGTTATCGACCTTCTCGCGCCTTATGCAAAAGGCGGTAAGATTGGCCTGTTCGGCGGTGCCGGCGTGGGTAAGACCGTTCTTATTCAGGAACTCATCAACAACATCGCCAAGGGCCACGGCGGTACCTCCGTATTCGCCGGCGTGGGTGAGCGTACCCGTGAAGGTAATGACCTTTACCACGAGTTCCTTGACGCTGACGTTATCGCAAAAGACGAAGACGGCAATGCAACGTCCGAAGGTTCAAAAGTGGCGCTTGTCTACGGCCAGATGAACGAACCTCCGGGTGCGCGTGCACGTGTGGCGCTGTCCGGTTTGACCATCGCGGAATATTTCCGTGACCAGGAAGGCCAGGACGTGCTGTTCTTTGTCGATAACATTTTCCGTTTCACGCAGGCTGGCTCAGAAGTGTCCGCACTGCTCGGTCGTATCCCGTCCGCTGTGGGTTATCAGCCAACGCTGTCCACTGACATGGGCGCTCTGCAGGAACGCATTACATCGACCAACAAAGGTTCGATTACGTCGGTTCAGGCGATTTACGTGCCTGCCGATGACTTAACCGACCCTGCACCGGCTACCTCATTTGCCCACTTGGATGCCACGACCGTTTTGAACCGTGCGATTTCGGAGCTGGGTATCTACCCTGCTGTTGACCCGCTCGATTCAACATCGCGCGTTCTGGAACCCCGTGTTGTGGGTGAAGAGCATTACCAGACCGCCCGTGCGGTTCAGGAAACATTGCAAAAATACAAGTCTCTGCAGGATATTATCGCCATTCTCGGCATGGATGAGCTGTCTGAAGAAGACAAACTCACCGTGGCCCGTGCGCGTAAGATCCAGCGCTTCCTGTCGCAGCCATTCCACGTGGCCGAAGTCTTTACCGGTATCTCCGGTAAATTCGTTGACCTGGAAGACACGATCAAATCGTTCAAAGCCGTTGTCGAAGGTGAATATGACCACCTGCCGGAAAGCGCTTTCTACATGGTTGGCGGCATCGACGAAGCGATTGAAAAAGGCAAGAAAATGGCAGCAGAAGCTGCGTGATCGCCCGTTACTCTAGCATAGGGACTGTCATGCGTAACCGTACGCTCCAAGTGCTTCTTACTTTTGTTTTTTGCATTATTCATGCTGGGCCAGCTGCGGCCCAGCAGACATATATAAGCAAAGAACAGCAAAAGAGTCTTTATGATGCAGTACAAGATTCTGCTTCAGATGAAGTCAGTAGTGTAATTAGTCTGTATTCAAATGTCTTGAGTTACAAATATCCTAAGCATTTGGTGCCAGCATTCCAAGCGAAAGCACCAAGCAATTTCATGTTAGAGTTCATCCCTTTCGGAGAGAACATTAAAGAAAATTGGTCTGAAATGCTCACTATACAGGCCTTTCCAGAGCAAGTGGTGCGCACGAAATCTGCCAAGGAATTCGCTGTAATGCTGGCGAAACTCGTTGCCAAGAGCTGCCCTAATTCCTCAATATTTGAAGATCTAGGAAAAGTGACTCTCAAAAGCGGTTCAGCCCATCGTATTATTTTTGGATGCCGCGATGTTTCGGTAGTTGGAGGCCAAACAGCTGGCGAAATGACAATAGCACAAGCAATTAAACGCAATGGTGATATTGTCTTAGTGCAGTTTGCACTACGAGGAGTTCCTTTTTCAAAGGATTCTCTCCTCATCAACGAAGAAAAAAGAAAATATTTCGGTTCGTTATTGGATCAGCTTGAATTGGCCGACAATCCTAAGAAAAAATCAAACTGATACACCCGAAAGGATTTATGACATGGCATTACATTTCGAACTTGTAACACCTGAAAAACTCGTCCGCTCCGAGGATGTGTACATGGTGCAGGTCCCCGGCAGCGAAGGCGAATTTGGCGTGCTGGAAGGCCATGCGCCGATGATGTCAACCATTCGCAATGGTGCAGTCAGCATTTTCGCGAGTGAAGGTGCAGAAGCCGAAGTCATTGAAATCGAAGGCGGTTTTGCCGAAGTGAGTGAAAAAGGTTTAACCATACTTGCCGAACGTATCGCCGCCTGATCGTGGCAATTGTTTTCAGATAACAAGCAAAAACTGCATCTAATCTGAAACTTCGCAAGCCTGTGAAGGCATTGCAGCGCGTAAACGCCCAATATTCCCGCTTTCCACTGGCAGTGTTTTATACTGCGCTGCCACACCGGCAAAAGCACCTGCATCGACAAATGTTACTTTATAGCGCGCGCATAGTGTGTGCATGTCAGCATCCGCAAGATTGCTCGCCATCAGCCGGATCGGACGGTTCTCCAAATAAGGGCGGTTGGAAACCACGTCTTTGGCAAAAGGTGCTGCCCTGTCCTCCACGATCACAATATCAGCTTTCATCGCCGCAATGTTACGGTCCACTGCAGCATAACTGCCCGAAAACGCGCTTGCCTGCCATAGCAGCCAGGGCATGGTCAGGCACAGCGTAACTGCAGATGCGAGGTGGAAATGGCCCAGGCGGACCAACCCCTTGCGCTTAAGCTCCATCCAACCCGCAGCCCCGATCAGGCAGCATATACCTATCAACCCGTGCAGGTAGCGATACCCCCAGCCATGCCCCTGGTATGGACGCATGACCAACTTGAATGCGATGACGGTCAGCAGGGCACCAATCAATGCTATCTGCACCTTGCTACGCGATTTTACCATCGCACTTGCCCCCACCAACATCAGAGGTAGCAAAAGCACATGCTGCCATGCAAAGAAACGCAGCATATTCGATGCCTTGATCCAGAGATATTCCGGTGAAATATTTGCCAGCGCCCACCCAATACGCGTCCATATATACTGATCCGTATCGGTAGGCACGCCCGCTGCACCCAATGCTGCGGTCGGTAATTTGAAATATATAGCCCATAGCAGGATAGCGGCCGCATAACATGCCGCATAAATTGCCGAGAGGAACCAGCGCCTTTGCAGTAGCAGGCAAAACAGTACAGGCCCCGCAAATAACGGATGATAGACAATCTGATGCATGCCTATGGCCAATATACCGACCAGTATCGCGGCCAGATGGCTATACCAACGGTCATGCAGGAACAGCATCAACCATATCATATTGAACGCCAGATGGCCGGGCATGGCATAGCTGGTCATACTGACGGCCAGCACCTGCGCACTGAGCGCATATAAAAGCACCGTCACCAGATGCGCCTCGCGCTGCTGCGGCCACAGCTGTACAGCGACACGCCATGTTGCAAAAAGGCCAATTGCGCTCAAAAATGGATTGAGCCAGACATTTGTGCCAATTCCGCTTGCCAGCATATGCATAATAGCATTGACCGGCCTATAGGACGACACCCACCCTTCCCCGCGCACGGAGGCGGGAACAAATGTCATGTTCAACGCTTCATGCATGCCACGCCAATATTCGGGAAGCCGGGCGGCAAATTCACCATGCGCAAATATTTCCGCATCGAATAATGCCATCTGCTCATCACGGCTAAATGCATAGCCGTGCAGCAGTAGATAGTGTCCCGCTATTCCGACAGCAACCATCCCGCCCATAATCAGGGAAAGCTGCCCTGCTCCGAAGCGAGCCACCCATCCATATTGTAAAGTACCGCCCTGCGCCGTTGACCGGGACAGCAAGATAAAAAAGACAACTATCGCGATAACCGCATATATATCCTGCTGCACAAGGAAATAGGTGGTCATTATCTCGCTGGTAACCATGGATGCCATGATCGCGAATATGACCAGTACATACGCGCTATATTTAAGCGCACGTGTCCAGATATTGTCCCGCACGGTGCCATGGGCCGCCAATAATCGTGCATCAGGGGCACGCGTGATATGGTTCAGGATAGGCAAAACATTCTGTCTCCGTTTACCATGGAGATAATCACACATGGTTAATTCCGGGTTAGCGACATAATGCAATAACCTTGTACACCTAACGGATGGGAATGAACCGCGGTTTTATGCGGCGGGGCAAAACATCAGATACAGTTTTCATCCTCTTTCCACGTGTAGTTAGGAAATTGTAAAAGTTTCCACGTTATTTACCATTCCACATTGGCCGAATTTGACCCGTCGGGTTTGAATTCAGGGCCTGATATAAAAGAATTGGTGAGAGTATATGAGCGCATTTGGCAAAAAAAATAATGGCCGTCCCTCTTTCGGTGTTGCACGGCCTATGCAGGGTGGTAGCGGAAACCAGAAAGGTGACGAAAACTCGGCAGAACCAGAAGGCGGCGAACAGTTTCCAAACATTGAGGAAGCGGAACTTCCCGGCGGTGTAACTCCCGCACCGGGACAGGAAGATGCCATGTCGCGCCTTACAGACCGCGCCAATTCCGTCAACGCGCCAGAAGCAAAGTTGGAAGGTTTTGAAGCCTCAGTCCATAAAATCAAGGAACAGGTATTGCCGCGTCTGCTCGAACGCGTTGATCCTGAAGCCGCCGCCACGCTGACCAAGGATGAACTTTCCGAGGAATTCCGCCCCATTATCATGGAAGTGCTGGCTGAACTGAAACTCACGCTGAACCGGCGCGAACAGTTCGCGCTTGAAAAAGTACTGGTTGATGAACTGCTTGGCTTTGGCCCGCTCGAAGAACTGCTATCCGACCCTGATGTCAGTGATATCATGGTCAACGGCCCGCAACAGACATATATTGAGAAAAGCGGTAAGCTACAGGTTGCACCGATCCAGTTTCGCGATGAGGATCATCTTTTCCAGATAGCTCAACGTATCGTGAACCAGGTTGGCCGCCGTGTTGACCAGACCACACCGCTTGCCGATGCCCGTTTGAAAGATGGTTCGCGTGTGAACGTCATTGTGCCCCCGCTTTCGCTTAAAGGTACGGCGATTTCGATTCGTAAGTTTTCAGAAAAACCTATTACGCTCGACATGCTCAAAAACTGGGGCTCGATGAGTGACAAGATGTGTACTGCGCTCAAAATTGCCGGTGCTTGCCGCATGAATATCGTAATCTCCGGAGGTACAGGCTCTGGTAAAACCACCATGCTCAATTCAATGTCAAAAATGATTGATCCTGGTGAACGGGTGCTGACTATCGAGGATGCCGCCGAGCTTCGCCTGCAACAACCGCATTGGCTGCCGCTCGAAACACGCCCGCCCAACCTTGAAGGTAAGGGCGCGATTACCATCGGCGACCTTGTGAAAAACGCCCTGCGTATGCGCCCTGATCGCATTATTTTGGGTGAGATTCGCGGCGCAGAATGTTTTGACCTTCTCGCTGCCATGAACACCGGTCATGATGGCTCAATGTGTACGCTCCACGCCAACAGCCCACGTGAGTGCCTGGGCCGGATGGAAAACATGATCATGATGGGCGACATTAAAATCCCGAAAGAAGCTATTTCGCGCCAGATTGCAGAATCGGTTGACCTGATCGTTCAGGTGAAACGTCTGCGCGACGGTTCACGCCGCACTACCAATATTACCGAGGTAATCGGGATGGAGGGCGAGGTGATCGTGACGCAGGAGCTGTTCAAATTCGAATATCTGGACGAAGATGCCGATGGCAAAATCAATGGCGAGTTCCGTCCATCAGGCCTGCGCCCCTATACGCTTGAAAAGGCACGGCAATACGGGTTTGAACAACCTTATCTTGAGGCGTGTCTCTAAGAAACCAGCCCTGACAATGGCCTGCCCTGTATAGCGCCGGGAAACAGCTGTGCAGCAACTTTCGCGCTATCCAGCCCGAAATGTGTACCAATTGTGCCCGCCATCAGCATTTCCAGCGACTGTGTCGGCATCAGATCACGTTTCTGGTAAAGCTGCCGTTCCGCCAATCCGGGCCAGTCGGCGACAATGCGTCCGCCCCTTACTGCACCACCGATCAGATAGGCAAGACTGGCTGTACCATGATCCGTACCCTGTGTGCCATTCATTGCAACGGTCCGGCCAAATTCAGTTGCGATCAGTATCACTGTGTTGCTCCAATCTGCACCTAAGCCCGCTTTCAGCGCACCAATAAGGCTATCCAGCTTGCCAAGCTCGGTCTTGGTACGAAAAGATTGCGCGGCGTGCGTGTCCCAACCTGATGTTTCATACATGGCTAGACTAGCACCATCCCGGCCTTTGACAATTTTGGCCATCAATGCACCAATTGCGGCCATGTCGCGCGGCCCTACTCTACCGGTTTCCCCGACCATATCACGCGTCATACGCGCCTGTTCCCATGCATTGGATAGCAGCGGCTCATCCGAATACAGGTCCGACAAACGGTCAAGCAGCGCAGCATTGGGGCTACGCCGGTTATTGGGCACAAAAGATGCGGCGGCATTGTCACCACGCAATACCTGCGGCAAGGCAGAGGCCAATGCTACTGCCCGCTGTTCCCTTGCATTCGGCAACAAACCCACCAGACGGTTCATCCATCCGCTTTTGACGGCATATGGAGAGTTTCCACCCGTTTCCAATATATTCTGCCCGTCAAAATGCGATCGTTCGCGGTAGTTTGATGCGACGGCATGCGCGAATAACGCGTCCCTTTCGCCATAAAGCCGGGCAATATTGGACATGGCTGCATGCAGGGTGAAGAAACTGTCAATTTTGTGCCCATCCTTGATGTCACGCATAAATTGCGTGCGGGCCGACGTGAAATGCCTATCCCCGGTCGGTGCAAGCGCCATCAGCCCATCAGCCGCCCCTCGCTGCAGTATCAGGATGAATTTTTTCCTGCTGCCGGTTTGAGCAAAGGCCATTTTCGGTGCGGCAAGGCCCAGCGTGGACAGGCCCATTGCAGCGAGTAAATTACGGCGATCCATCATATCCATATCACCTTTGCAAATATTCCGGGCTGGCAAGCAGCATGGCCAATGCCTGCCGCCGATTGTCCGCGCTGCCAAGAGCGGCGGATGTCTTAAGGCTGAGCCCCGACGGAAAAAGCGCAGGGGCCAGTTCAACCGCATCTACAGTCCGTGATAATTTTACGGTCAGAAAGTTGGCCATTTCAGCCCTTTTGAAAAGAGCGTCGGGCCCGATCCAGTCACTCGACCTGTCGCCATATCCCGCGGGAGAACCTGGCCGCCACACCGGCTGTCCGAGCGTGCGCACTATGTTGCCAATCTGTCTGTTTTTTACCGGCAGGCTCGCTTGTGTCCCGCGATATACAGACACCAGCCATTCCCAAGGTTGTTTATATTTCACCGGCTCAGGCCGCCAGGCTTCCGGTGCCTGCACGAGCACGTGGTAAAGGCTAGGCAGATCGCCATCAGTTTTCAGATATGTTTCCGTCAGGCGTTTAACCAGAGTTTCAGGCGCATCATCACCCGCAAAGTGCCGCGCCAGCTTGGTCGATATGAATTTCGCTGTTGAGGGATGCAATGCCAGATCACCTAGTATCCGGTCCGCTAACCTTTCCCCGGTATCTCTATAACTGTGACCCATTATGCGCCGTGTGCCGGGTTCATGCAATGCGGCGTGATATTGCGTCAGGCCCGGCCTATCGTTGATATCCATCATCCGCGCAATTGTACCGCGTGGCAGCGCGCCCACTGTCCGCCCTGTGAGCGCGCGCGCAAATTCGGTCACATCCACCTGCGAATAACCGCCATTCACGCCAAGTGTATGCAGCTCCAGGATCTCACGCGCCAGATTTTCATTCAGGCCGAGCTTACGCCGCGCGACCGCATTGGTGCGCATGGCAAGTGGACTACCCGGTCCAACCGACTGCACCTGATCAAGATAAATGAGCATTGCCGGATGCCGTTCCACCGATTTCAGCAAATCTGAGAACTTACCCAGGATATGAGGGCGGATCGCTTCAAATTCCATTGATCCTGCGAAGCCGATAACAAGTGACTTTTCGGCAGATACAGCGAAATGATTGCTCCAGAAATGCACGATCCGTTCCATAAAGGACGCGTCGCTTTTTGTGGCAAGTGCGAAACGGCTCATGACAGACTGGTCATAATGGTCCCGTCCTGACTTGCGCATATGGCTCCGCACGGCATTTGCGAACTTCTTGTCACGGATAAATGCCGCATTTTTACCATTACCGGTTTTGATAGTGCCACTCTTGCGCAGCTCTGCCATATGCGCGCGGGTCGCTATGCTGATGGACTCCAGTGTCGGCATGGCGCGTAACGCAGTGGGACGCGCATCAAAGCTTTCCATCTGCGCAAGCAGGAAACGCTGTGGATTGTCGTGGCGGACAACTTTACTGCGCGCACCATAACCAAAGCGATTTTCCGCTATTTCGCTATTTCGCATATACCAGCTCCGCCTATAATGGTCAGTGGGTTATAGGCTAATCTTACCGGTTTTACCATGTATCAGCGCTGAACCCACTCAGCCGCTTTTTAGCGCAAAGCTCGCGGCGAATATGGTGGTAAGCACGGCCAAAACCAATATCAGTGTCCATGGCATGAAACCGACCCGGTCAACATCCGCTCGGTTATTGCGGCGGCGCTCGGCCAGAGATGCGACTAGCGCAACAACCGCGCCGCCTATGGCAATAGCCCCCCATAGATCGAGACTGTCCAAAAAATCCAGCATGGCCGTGCCTTAACTATCTTCCAGCGCCTTGATTATCGCTGAAAAATCCAGTCCCTGGCTATCAGCCTCCACAAAGGCCTCATAAATTGCAGTAGCGCGTTCACCCATCGGGACGTCTGCGCCTGATGCCTGTGCCGCTTCCATTGCAAGCCGCATATCTTTCAGCATCAAGGCCGCTGCAAACCCGCCTTCATACCCATTATCTGCCGGGCTTTGCGGACCAACGCCGGGTACGGGGCAATAGCTTGTCATCGACCAGCTCTGGCCTGATGCCTTGGAGCTGATATCGTAGAAATTTTGCAGATCAAGGCCGAGTTTTTTGGCCAGGACAAATGTCTCGCATGTCGCCGCCATGGTCGAGCCGAGCAGCATATTGTTACAGATTTTCGCAGCCTGCCCCGCACCATTGCTACCGGCATGGATTACCGCCTTGCCCATGTCGGACAGGATCGGTTCGGCACGTTTGAAACCTTCTTTACTGCCACCGACCATAAAAGTCAGCGTGCCGCCATTGGCCGCTGCAATACCGCCTGATACCGGTGCATCCACAGGAATAAGGCCTTTCGCATCCGACATGGTCGCCACATCTTCGGCGCTACCCACATCAATGGTCGAACAGTCAATGACCAACGTGCCAGGAGACGCAGTCATGACAATTTCATATTCGTAAACCTTGCGAACATGCTCGCCAGCAGGCAGCATGGTCACCACCACTTCCATGCCGCGAATAGCTTCGGCGGCATCACTGACCGGATGGCAGCCGGCCTCCCCGGCCCGCGCCAACGCTTCACCTGACAGGTCAAATGCATGCACCTCATGTCCCGCTTTTGCCAGATTGGCAGCCATCCCGCCGCCCATATTGCCCAGACCTATAAATCCGATTTTTGCCATGATTATTTCCCTGTCCATTTACCAGGGCGTTTTTCAACAAACGCCGTCATGCCTTCGCTCTGGTCCTCAGTGCCGAAAAGACCGTGGAACAGGCGGCGCTCAAACTGTACCCCCTGCCGCAATGTCGTTTCGAACGCCACATCGACCATTTCCTTGACGGCAAGCGTCGCCAACGGCGCCATAGCAGCGATTTTCGAAGCTGTTTTGATTGCTTCCTCAACCAAATCACCCGCCGGAACAATGCGCGCCACAAGCCCACTACGCTCGGCTTCCTCCGCATCCATCATGCGTCCCGTCAGGCACATGTCCATCGTTTTCGCCTTGCCAATCGCCCGCGCCATACGCTGTGACCCGCCCATGCCGGGTGTCACCGCCAGCTTGATTTCAGGTTGACCAAATTGCGCACTATCTGCCGCCAGAATAAAATCACACATCATGGCAAGTTCGCACCCGCCGCCCAGTGCATAGCCCGCCACTGCCGCAATAACCGGCTTGCGCGTTGCCGTTACACGGTCATAACCGGCAAAGAAATTACCGCCATACATCTCGGCAAATCCCTGCGAAGACATTTCCTTGATATCCGCGCCTGCCGCAAAAGCTTTCTCGCTGCCCGTAATCACGGCGCAGCCCTGGCTGTCATCAGCGTCAAATGCTTCCAGTGCAGCAATCAGGTCGGCCAGCACCTGACTGTTCAGCGCATTGAGCGCCTTGGGCCGATTCAGCGTTATAAGCGTGACCCGGTCACGTTGTTCGACAAGAATTGTTTCATAATCTGACATTTCCAGCTCCTGTTATCTGGGCCGTCATTGCTAGCTTAGCGAAGCAATGACATATCAATTCAAACTAACGGCTTCCATGCCTCGTTTTCGGGCAAAGGCGCAAATATTTCATCCAATATGGCATCGGTTACTGCATCAGGCGTGGCGGGACTCCATTTCGGATCATGATCCTTATCGATAATGAGCGCACGCACACCCTCGATAAAATCATGCCGTGTCACAACCCGCGCGCCAATGGCATATTCCTGTTTCATTTGGGCAGTGAAATCGGGCATATGCGCGCCTTCTTTCAGCTGGCGTAGTGCCACCTTGCAGGTCTGCGGAGATTTGCCTCGCAAAGTGCCCAGCTCTTTCATCGCCCAATCCGAACCGTCGGCTTTTAATGCTGCCAGTATCTCTTCATAATCATCGCTGGCAAATAACCGATTGATATTACCGATGTTATTTTCAACACGCGCTTCGGGCGGCGTCATGGACAGCTGCCCCAAAACTCCGCTGATCTGGTCTGGATTGATGGCAATGCGGTCTTTCGCTTCCTGCAATGCTTCCGCCGGCAAATAATGGGTGGCCAGACCAAGAGCATAACATTCCGCGCCATCAAGCCGCGCACCCGTGAGCGCAAGAAACTGCCCAACGCGTCCTGGCAACCGAGGCAGGTACCATCCGCCGCCTACGTCAGGAAACAGGCCAATGCCAGTTTCCGGCATGGCAAAGCGTGTGTTTTCGGTCGCGATGCGAAATTTGGCGGGCTGTGAGATACCCACACCTCCGCCCATGGTGATGCCGTCCATAAAGGCAATGACAGGCTTTGGATAGTAGAACAGCAGATGGTTGAGCTGATATTCCAGATGAAAAAATGCGCGTGCTTCTACACCATCTTTCACGCCGCTTTCCGCGAGCATGCGAATATCGCCGCCCGCACAAAAACCTCGTCCTTCAGCATGATCGATCATCACTGCCTCGACAGCCTCATCGTCACGCCACGCAAGCAGCATATCAACCATCGCCTGACACATGGATGTATTGAGCGCATGCAGCGCTTTTGGCCGGTTCAGGCGGATAAGGCCCACACGGTTCTCGGTTTGGGTAAGTATTTCGTCAGTCATTTTTCTAATCCGTTACTGCCGCAACATTTCACGAGCCACAATCATGCGCATCACCTGGTTAGTGCCCTCAAGGATCGAATGTACGCGCAGGTCGCGCCAGAAACGCTCGATCGGGTAATCCTGTAAATAACCATAGCCACCAAAGAGTTGCAGCGCATCATTGACGATCTTCGAGCCGTTATCGGTGGCAAGTCGCTTTGCCATGGCTGCGAACTTGGTCTTGTCAGGCGCGCCCGCAGTCACTTTGGCCGCGGCCATATAGAGCAGCGCACGGGAAGCCTCGAGATCAGTCGACATATCAGCCAGCGTGAACTGTGTGTTTTGAAAATCAGAAATGCGTTTGCCAAATTGCTTGCGGTCGCCGGTATAGGCAATTGCCTCGTCCAGACACCGCTGCGCGCCGCCCAGCGAACAGGCGCCAATATTCAAACGCCCGCCATCAAGCCCCATCATCGCAAAACGGAAACCATCGCCTTTTGCGCCGACACGGTTTTCCACCGGCACGCGGACATTGTCGAATGTCACCTGCCGCGTGGGCTGTGAATGCCAGCCCAGTTTCTTCTCGTTCGCGCCGAAACCGACACCCTCCATATCCTTTTCGATAACCAGGCAGCTAATGCCTTTGGGGCCATCTTCACCTGTGCGCACCATGGTGACATAGACTTCATTTTCACCCGCGCCGGAAATAAACTGCTTCGATCCATTCACAACATAATGGTCGCCATCCAAGACTGCTTTGGTTTTGAGCGCCGCCGCATCCGACCCGCTGCCCGGTTCGGTCAGGCAATAGGATGCAATTTTTTCCATACCGACCAGATCAGGCAGAAACTTGTCCTTCACTGCCTGATCGCCGAACGTGTCGATCATCCAGCTTGCCATATTGTGGATCGAAATAAAGGCCGACGTCGATGGGCAGCCATAGGCCATTGCCTCCATGATCAGCGCCGCTTCAAGCCGGCCAAGGCCAATACCGCCGCTCTCCTCGCTTACATAGATCGACGCAAAGCCAAGCTCCGCCGCTTTGCGGATCGTATCGCGCGGGAAATGATGGTCCTCATCCCACTGCGCGGCATGCGGCGTAATTTCATCCGCCGTAAACTTGCGCGCCATATCCTGTATCGCAAGCTGGTCTTCGGTCAATTCAAACTGGTTTGTCATATGTAACTTTCAAATGAACAGTTTATGCCTTCAGTTACCCCATTGTTGGGATAACAAACGCGTCTTTATTATCACCGCTTGCAGTGCCATCGGGCCAGCGCTGGGTGATAGTCTTGGTTTTGGTCCAGAACCTTACGCCTTCCATACCGTGCTGGTTGATGTCGCCAAATGCGCTGCGTTTCCAACCGCCAAAGCTGTGATAGGCAACCGGCACCGGAATAGGCACATTGATACCCACCATGCCGACATTGACGCGGTGCGCAAATTCGCGAGCTGCGTGACCATTGCGCGTAAAGATAGCGACGCCATTGCCGTACTGATGCGTGCTCGGCAGGTTAAGCGCGTCCTCAAAAGTTTCGGCACGCACCATTTGCAACACGGGTCCGAAAATCTCTTCCTTGTAGCTTTCCATATCGGGCTTCACATGATCAAACAGGCTGGGGCCAATGAAGAAACCTTCCTCATGTCCTTGAAGCTCAAATCCGCGGCCATCGACTACCAGTTCCGCGCCTTCGTCTACGCCGGTCTGGATCCAGTTTTCCACCCGCTGCTTGTGCGCTGCGTTCACCACAGGCCCGTAATGTGCCTCGTCATCGGTGGAAATACCGACCCGTAGCGCTTCCATCGCCGGGATCATTTTCTCACGCAGCCTGTCTGCAGTTTCCTCACCCACGGGCACTACCACCGGCAGTGCCATACAGCGTTCACCCGCCGACCCGAAAGCCGCACCACTCAAATCATTCACGACCTGATCCAGATCGGCGTCCGGCAGCACAATACCGTGGTTTTTCGCGCCGCCCATGGCCTGTACACGTTTGCCCGCCGCCACACCGCGCTGATATACATAATGCGCGATATCGGACGAACCAACAAAGCTCACGCCGCCAATGGCGGGATGATCGAGTATTGCATCCACCATTTCCTTGTCACCGTGCAGACACTGCAGAATACCTTCAGGCAGGCCAGCTTCGTGCATCAGCTCGACAAGCCGAACCGGGCAACTCGGGTCACGCTCGGACGGTTTCAGGATAAACGCATTGCCCGTCGCAATCGCCGGGCCAAACATCCACATCGGGATCATCGCCGGGAAATTGAACGGAGTAATACCCGCGCCAATGCCAATCGGCTGACGCATGGAATACACGTCAATACCGGGCCCTGCGCCCTGCGTATATTCGCCTTTTAACGCGTGCGGGATACCGCAGCAAAATTCAATGACTTCAAGGCCCCGTTGCACATCACCCTTGGCATCGGCAATCACCTTGCCATGTTCGCGCGACAGCATGGCCGCCAGCTCGTCCATATTGGCTTCGACAAGTTCCTTGAATTTGAACATCACGCGCGCGCGCCGCTGCGGATTGGTTGCCGCCCATGCGGGCTGTGCCGCCAATGCCGCGTCCACTGCAGCATCGAGCTCGGCCTGCCCGCCCAGTGTTACCTGAGCCTGGACATTGCCCTGATTGGGGTCAAATACATCACTGGTTCTGTCGGAAGTCGATGCCGGTTTTGCGGCCATGACATGGGATATTGTGCGCATGTAATTGCTCCTGCTTATGCCTTTTGCCCATTATGCGCTTTGTAATAAAATTACTCAAGCGTTGTGGCATGATTTAAATTGCAGATATACACCGCTGCGTTATGGGAGTGTGACAGTATAAAACAGGCAACCATTTTGACTGACACAACCATATCATCAAGCAGCATTCCGCAGAACCGTCCCCTTCCCGGAATACTTGTGCGGCTGCTGGCCATCGCAAGCCTCGCCTGCATGTTCGTATGCGTCAAACTGGCGGCGGAACGCGGAACACATATTATCGAGCTGCTTTTTTACCGCCAGCTATTCGCGCTTGTCGTCTTGCTGCCATTCTTTCTCGCTGGGCCGGGTCTTGCTACACTCAAGACAGATTATCCCAAATTGCATATCAGCAGGATGATCGTCGGCCTGACAGGCATGGGTTTCAATTTCTGGGCCGTGTCGCTGCTCCCACTAGCCGAAGCCACAACAATCGGTTTTATGGTACCGATTTTCGCAACACTGCTATCGGTGGTATTGCTGGCTGAATGGGTAGGTATTCATCGTTGGGCTGCTATCATACTCGGATTTATCGGTGTACTTATCGTCGTGCAGCCTGGCGATGGGCATATTCCGTTGTTCGGCGCAGCCGTCGCCATAACAGGCGCGCTATTTACCGCATGGGTTAGTGTCCTGATCCGCCAACTTGGGCGAACCGAAAAACCGGCCACCACTGTTTTCTGGTTCACGGTCTCATCGCTACCCCTGCTTGCCACAGCCATGCTGTATTTCGGGCAGATGCATGATGCCGGGACATGGGCGTTGATTGCCGGTGCAGGCCTGTTTGGCAGTATCGGGCAATTGACGCTAACGACCTCATTACGGCTGGCTCCAGTTTCCACCATATTATCGATGGATTATACCAGCCTGATCTGGGCAACCCTGTTCGGCTATCTGATCTGGAACAATTGGCCGGGCCCCAGCACCTGGATCGGCGCACCGATCATTATAGGCTGCGGCCTGTATATTGCGTGGCGCGAGCATAAGATTAGCATATCAGAACCTATCAATGTCCCTGAATAAATTACTGTTTAAATTACGAAATAGGTTTTTTACCTATGTAAAAACTCTGCACATAATTTGCTTTTAGGCAGCATTGCTGCCATCTAACCTATATGGGAATTATTGAACTATTGGGCGTCGCTGGCAGTGTCAGTCTTTTATCAGGCTGGCGACTGTACCTCACTATTTTTGCAACGGGTCTGGCTATGTATAGCGGCTGGATCGACTTGCCGGAAAACCTGAAAGTGCTTGATGCGCTGGGGAATCCATGGGTCATCGGCATTAGTGCGGTCGGTGCAGGCGCTGAATTTTTCGCGGACAAAGTGGCATGGCTCGACAGTGTGTGGGACACGCTGCATTCAATTATCCGCCCTGTGGGCGGCGCGTTACTGGCACTTGCGGTGGTCGATGCATCCGATCCTGTGTGGCAGGTTATCACCTTTCTGCTCGGCGGCGGCGCAGCATTTATGAGCCACGCAACCAAAGCCAGTGCACGTACCGCGGTCAATGTCAGCCCCGAACCGTTTAGCAATGTGGTGGTGTCCACCGGCGAAGACATTGCCACAGGCGGACTGCTATTCCTCGCGCTCGCCAACCCCGAAATCGCCATTCTGGTGGCACTGGCTCTGGGCGCACTGACGGTTTATCTGTTCTTCCTCGCCCGGCGCATATGGAAGAAGGTGCGTGGAATATTCCCCGAAGGCCGGTTTGATCCCGAGCCGCCCGAAAATACCGGTCAGAGCTAATTTACCCCGCGCTCCCTGCCCTCCCAATAGGGCGCACGCAGCTCGCGGCGTAGGATTTTACCGCTGGCATTGCGCGGCATTTCTGCGATCACATCGACTGATTTGGGTGCTTTGAAAGCCGCTATATGGCTGCGCGCATGGGCGATGATTGCCCCCTCATCGATTGAACGGTCGGGGCGCGGTACGACAACGGCCTTGACGCATTCTCCCCATTTTTCGTCCGGAACACCAATAACTGCTACTTCCAGTACGTCCTCATGTCCGAAAATCGCGTTCTCTACTTCGGCGGGATAGACATTCTCACCGCCCGTAATAATCATATCTTTCACCCGGTCCTGAATGAAAATATAGCCATCCTCATCCATATAAGCCGCATCGCCGGTTATGAGCCAACCTTCACTGTCGACCGTTTCAGCTGTCTTGTCCGGCTTGTTCCAATATTCGATCATATTGAGCGGGCTGCGCGTAGCAATTTCACCAACCTGCCCGTGCGTGAGTGTTTCGCCATTCTCATCCACTATTTTCACTTCAACACCCGGCAAGGGCTGCCCCGCCGAACGCATGCGTGCATTGCCCATAGGATCATGATCTTCTGCCTGCAGCATGGAAAACGTGCCCGTCGTTTCAGTCATTCCATAATGCTGGCAAAAACCGCACCCCATAACATCCATCGCCTGGCGCAGCAGCTCAAGCGGCATCGGCGCCGCGCCATAATGCATATATTTTAGCCGCGAGAAATCCGTGCCTGTCGCCCGTGGATGGGTAATCATCATCTGCACCGCGGTGGGCACAAGGAACATCTGCGTGACCCCCGCCTCCACGGCATCCAGGGCCGCATCAGGAGTGAATTCAGGCAAAACTCGCGCACCTACGCCCGCGTAAAAGCCATGGGCGAAATAGCCTGACCCGGCAATATGCGCGATTGGCATGATGACGGCCATTTGGTCACTCGTGTCAATTTTGGCCCAACCCCAACCTTTTTCTTCCAATGGCTCTCGCAGCGAAAACAGGTTATAATTGCTGAGCAATGCCCCTTTGGGACTGCCGGTTGTGCCCGACGTATAAAGCTGTAGCACACAGTCATTCGGGTTTGCCTCTGTCACATCACCTTGCGGCTGTCCGGCCAGCCATTCGGTCAGGTCAGGGAAAGGGCTGCCCTCACCATCACATAAGATAGTACGCAGTTCCTTGCAGTTTTCCTTTGCTTGGCTTGCCATATCCGTAAAATCAGGTTCACAGATCAAAATATGCGCGCCGGTATCGTTCAGGATATAGGAGACTTCTGGCACCGATAACCGCCACCCGACCGGCACGACCACCATACCCGCCCTACTCGCTGCGACAAAAAGCATGGCGTAGGTGATGCTGTTTTTCCCGAGCCATGCCATGCGTGTGCCGCGCGCAAAACCTGCACCTGTGAGCGCAGCGGCCCATGAAGATGTGGTTTCCGCCAGCTCTTTATAATCAACCTCACGCTGCGCATCGCTCAGCGCCATATGTGAACCGCGTTCTTCCACCCAGTAATCGACACAGCTATGCAGGCTGTCACGCTTTATATTCGGCAATATCACTCTCCATTTTCCATTAAGCGTAATATAATTTCGATAGAGGTCAACAAATGCATGAAAAATTATCTATAATGGAGACATAAGAAAATTAATAATCCAGCCTGATCCCGAGGAACATAGCATCACCCCAAAGCCCGCTTAGTTTTGCGGTATATGAGTGAAAAGTTGTTGGCAGGCATTGTCATCTTTGCTTCTCTTACAAACCCATATCTAGCTGCAAGCCTATCAACATCCGCAATATCTCGCAGACCCCAGTCAGGATTGCGCACTTTGAGCGACTGGTCGAATGCACGGTTACTTGGCGCTGTTATGATCTCTGACGATATATACGGACCATAAAGGAAAAGTGGTGCGCCTTTCTCCAGTATCGCAGCACTGCCACGAAAGAGTGCCTCACTGGCAGGCCATGGCGATATATGCACCATGTTGATGCATAAGATTGCGTTGGTTTTTGCAACGGGCCAATCATGCTGCATGACATCGAGCTGCACGGGAGGCAGGATATTGGCCACATTCGCCTCCTCCACCCATGCCGCAATTGACCGGCACGCCTCGGCAGAAGCATCGCTTGGCTGAAATCGCAAATGTGCAAAGGCACGGGCAAAATGCACGGCGTGCTCCCCCGACCCGCTGGCTATTTCAAGCACAAGACCGTCATTTGGCAGGACAGTGCGTAACACCGCCGCTATGGCGTCACGGTTACGCAATGTCGCCGGGGCATGTTTCTTTGCCTCCGGCCCGGCAGACTCGCTATCCCATGCGTATGAATCGGCCATGCTGTCCTTTCCGGGCTGTAATTGCATGCGGCCAACACTACATGGCATGTATAAGGAAACAAAGGGGCAGATAATGATCCGCGAAAAGAACCAACTGACAAAGCCTGACGTGCGTTTCCCGCCGCCGCTCATGTTTCTGGGTTTCATCATGCTTGGGATTTTGGCGGATAAGTTTCTGGGTCTTCCGGCAGTGGCACAAATTCCCGAATTGCAATGGTTTGGCGGCGCGCTTGGTGCGGCGGGCGTGGCGCTTATCATCATTTCACTGGGCCTGTTCCGGGCATCGGGGGAGAACCCCGAACCCTGGACTCCTACCGCCACAATTGTTGCCCGCGGCCCCTATCGCCATACACGCAATCCGATGTATCTGGCCATGCTGATGATACAGATCGGCACAGCGCTTTGGTTCAGCAGCGCTGGTATATTGTTTTTCGTGCCGATCGCATTTATCGCTGCCGACCGTTTCATTATCCGCAAGGAAGAGGCCTATCTGGATAAAACGTTCGGCATCGCATACCGAAATTATTGCCAGCAGGTACGTCGTTGGCTCTAATTCAGGTCGCTGCTTCGCTATCCTTATAGACAAGCACCGGTTTACGCGCAGCCATGGTTTCATCCAGACGGCGGCGCGGTGCGTGATGCGGTGCCGCTTTCAGGTTCGCATCGCCAGCCTTGGCAGCAGACACCACATGGCGTAGCGCGCCGACAAACTCGTCAATCGCATCCTTGCTTTCGGTCTCGGTCGGTTCGATCAGCATCGCGCCATGCACCACCAGCGGGAAATACATAGTCATCGGATGGAAACCCTCATCAATCAGGCCCTTTGCAAGGTCGAGCGTGGAAAAGCCATCAGCAAAACCTTTATCGGAGAAAAGTGCCTCATGCATACACGGCCCTGAGGGTGCAAATGGGGCATCGAGCACGTCCTCAAGCGAGCGCAGGATATAATTGGCATTCAGCACTGCATCTTCGCTCACCTGTTTCAGGCCGTCTGCGCCATGGCTAAGCATGTAGGTAAGCGCGCGGGTAAACATGCCCATCTGGCCATGGAATGCCACCATGCGGCCAAAGCTGCTCGCGTGATGTTCCTCGGCATTTTCTTCTTCGACAAGCCGGTATTCTTCGCCCTGTTTTTCCACGAAAGGCAGCGGTGCATAAGGGGCTAGTGCTTGCGAGAAGACAACCGGCCCACTGCCTGGACCGCCGCCACCATGCGGGGTTGAAAATGTCTTGTGCAGATTGATGTGCATCGCATCAATGCCCAGGTCGCCCGGGCGCACTTTACCAACGATCGCGTTAAAATTCGCACCATCGCAATATACAAAACCGCCCGCCGCATGCACTGCATCCGATATTTTCTTCATATCGCGTTCAAAAAGCCCGCATGTATTGGGGTTGGTAATCATCACGCCCGCCACATCAGGGCCAAGGCGCGCCACCAGCGCATCCAGGTCAACACGGCCTTCTTTGGTCGCCGGAATATCTTCGACCTTATAGCCCGCAAAAGCAGCGGTAGCCGGATTGGTACCATGTGCGCTTTCAGGCACCAGGATGACTTCACGCGCATCACCGCGCGCTTCGAGAGCAGAGCGGATAGCCAGAACACCGCATAATTCGCCATGCGCGCCCGCTTTGGGTGACATCGCCACTGCAGGCATACCGGTCAGTGTCTTGAGCCAGTCTGCCAGTTCATCAATTACCCGGTATGCGCCTTGTACCGTTTGCTGAGGCTGCAGCGGATGGATATCCGCAAAGCCCGGCAACCGTGCCATTTTCTCGTTTAGTCGCGGGTTATGTTTCATGGTGCATGAACCGAGCGGGAAAAAGCCAAGATCAATCCCATAATTCTGTCGGCTGAGCCGCGTATAATGGCGTACCGTTTCAGATTCAGACAATCCCGGCAGGCCAATATCAACTGTGCGTTCCAGTCCGCCCAGTTTTGACGGCGCATCAGGCGCAGCCGGGAGGTCGATACCGGTGCGGTCGATACTACCGCTTTCGAAAATCAGTTTTTCTTCTAATATGAGCGCACGATTGCCGGTAAATGTTTCTTGCGCGGCATTCATCTCTGCTCCTTCGCTGCGTGTCGGACGGCCCTGACTGTTCATGCTCATGACACTATCTCCTTCAGCGCAGAGGCCAAAGCATCAACATCCTCGTTCGTACAGGTTTCGGTAACCGTCACCAGCATCGCATTGGATAGCCCGCTTTGGTCCGGGTAAAGCCGCCCCAGAGAGACACCACCCAGAATTTTACGTTCAGCGAGTTCACGTACCGCTTCACGCGCATCCACTGGCAGGATAACTGTAAATTCATTGAAAAAGCTCTCGTTCAAGATGCTCACACCATTAATCCTGTCYCTT
>NZ_UNRC01000002.1:0-352500 GCF_900537065.1 Sphingorhabdus sp. Alg239-R122
CTACACAAGGAGTATAGGCGGCAGCTTCAGATGTGTATACGGGACAGGCTGTGCGCATCGCATTTTCATCATTTTGCGCGACCTGTGCACCGAGTGGCTGCCCCGTGGCAAGCGCCACGGCACTGCCGCCGAGCAAAAGTGCAGATGTTATTCCATAGACATAACGCACGATATTCATCCTTCTCAACTAAACTTGTCATGGACATTCCGTTGGCACGGATGCCCAACATTAAATTTCAGATCGCATTTTTCAAATTCCGGCTGAACAGAAATTGAATGTCACGAGCTGTAAAGCTTACGCACCCCGGGCTTTTCTGCCAAATGGCGACAGCTTTCTACCGGCGTCCACGGAACTGACGCAGATAATCATTGTTGGGTGACAGAATCACCGAAGTGTCTCCATTGCCGTCACCATCATTGTTGAATGTGGTACGGTATGATTCCATGGCGCGGTAAAAATCATAGAAGTCCGGGTCTTTACCATAGCTTTCGGCATAGATGCGTGCCGCCTCGGCATCGGCTTCGGCTCGGATAACTTGGGCTTCCTTGCGACCCTCGGCATCAATAGCCACAGCTTCCTGATTACGCGCACTGCGCATCCGCTCATAGGCGGACGTCAGCGGGGTGCCTTCAGGAAGGTCAGCGCGCTTGATCCGTACATCAATGATTTCCGCGCCATATTTCCGCGCTTCACGGTTCAGAGCTGACTGGATATTATTCATCACCTGTCCGCGTTCGGGGCTTAGCAACGTAGCAAATTCGCGCTTGCCAAGCTCATTTCGCAGCGATGAACCCAAAATGGTGCGCAGCTGTTGTTTCAACCGATCTTCAGTACGGATCGAACGATACATGACCAGCGGATCAGTGACACGAAAGCGCGCAAATGCGTCGACCTGCAGCCGCAGCTGGTCGGTGGACAGCACTTCCTGACGTTCCATTTCCACGCCCAGTATACGCTTGTCGATCCAGGCCACCTGCTCGACAAAAGGGATACGGAAATGCAGACCTGCACCGGTATTGCCGAAAATCTCTTTTTCCTCATAGGCATTCCAGACGCGTTTCGGGTTGCCATAGCTGACAACAATGGCCTGTTTGTCTTCAGGCACGATGGTCATGGTCAGGCTTGCCAGAATGAGCGCTGCGACTGCCAACGCGCCCAGGACAATCGGATTTTTAAAGCTGAATGACATGGTTACTGCCCCCCTTCCTTGGCCTGCGCATTGGCGCGCGAACGCCTCTGTACTTCAGGCAGGGGCAGGTACGTCTGTACGCCGCCCGGCTCGACGATGGTCTTGTCCACCTTGCCCAGCACATTTTCCATTGTATCGTAATACATACGGCGGCGCGTCACTTCGGGGGCAAGCCGGTACTGTTCAAATACCTTGTCGAAAGCGGCGGTATCACCCTGTGCACGTTCAAGCACTTGCTGTGAATAAGCGCGGGCGTTGTTGATATAGCTTTCGCGGCGCTGCTGCGCGGCGTTCACTTCACGGAATGCGTCATTCACTTCCTGAGGCGGGTCGGATTGCCGAATGGCAATGCCCTGCACCGCGATACCGCTATTATACTGGTTCAGAAGCTCCTGCATACGGGTCTGTACCTGCGCTTCAATCTCACTACGCCCAGGGCCGATGGCGGAAATCAGTTCGAAGTTGGCCACTGCTGCGCGCATGGCGCTTTCGGCGACTTCGCGGATGGTTTCTTCAGGGTCCTGAATTTGGAAAAGATAGCGCTCTGGGTCGGAAATATTCCAGCGCACCTCATAAGCCATATCGATAATATTCTGGTCACTGGTCAGCACCAGGTTTTCCTTGCTGGCTTCGGTTGAACCAATTTGCAGTGTACGGATTTCCTGTACATTTACTTTCTGCATCTGCTCAAACGGTGCCGGGAAGGTCCAACGGATGCCGGATTCCACAGTGCGGTTATAGCCGCCGAGCTGTGTCACGACGCCGCGTTCCTGCAGGCCGACGCGGTGAAAGCTGGATAGGACCAGCCATGCGGCCACAACCGCTACAAGAATGATGGGAAGCCAGCTTTTGCCATTGGAGCGTTTGGGTAGGCCGGTAAAACCGCCGCCACCACCGCCGCCTTTGCCGCGACCTTTTTTAAACAGTTCCTCAATATTGGGACCGCTCCGACCGCCAGTGGGTTGCCCTGTAGGTTGCCACGGGTTGCGCGGACCGTTATCCGAACCGCCATTGCCAACACCACCTGAGTCACCGGAATCATCGCCGGATCCACTGCCCCAGGGGCTTTTGCCTGCCATTGCCAATATTCTTTGCGAAAATCGTGTGGTAAAATTCGTCATATTCCTCTTATAGGAATGGTTTTTGAGAAAAACAGTGCTTTTGCACCTGAATCTGCCTGCTAGGCAGAATTTCATGGGCATTTCGCAGAAAAAACCGCTACACAGACGTAAAAATACAGGAACGCATATCCCCATGGCCAGTCCGCCAACCCAATTGGAAATTCTCGTACAGACAAAAATCGCCGATATTGCCGGTAATCGCAGTTCTGCCGTGCGCGTGCAGGATGGTGTGGTATCGATGGTGCTGAATGTCGCTGAACTGGACAGGTCAGCGCGCGATAGGATGGAAGTCGCACTGAGAGGCGACCTGAGGCAAATTGATGGCGTTGAGGATGTGCGCATCGTGATGACAGCGGAAAAGATTCGCCGTCGGATCATAGCAATTGGCAGCGGCAAGGGCGGAGTTGGCAAATCCACATTTTCGGCAAATCTTGCCGTGGCGATGCAGCGGATGGGTCGCAAGGTCGGCCTGGTCGATGCCGATATATATGGCCCGTCACAACCACGTCTGTTTTCATGTGAAGGCGTAAAACCCAAGGTCGAAGAGCAAAAGCTGGTCCCTGTGCCCAATGCCTATGATGTGCCGATGCTGTCCATGGGGCATCTTGCCAAGCCGGGGCAGGCAATTGCCTGGCGCGGACCGATGGCGAGTAATGCGCTGGCGCAGCTGGTCGATGCGCATTGGGACATGGTAACCGATATTATTGTCGACCTGCCGCCCGGTACCGGTGACGTACAGATGTCTATGATGCAGAAGCACAAGCCTGATGGGGCATTGATAATATCGACGCCGCAGGACTTGGCGCTGATGGATGCGACACGCGCGATCAGCCTGTTTGATCAGGGCAAAGTCCCGGTTATCGGCATGGTGGAAAATATGGCGGGCTATCTTTGTCCGCACTGTAATGAGGTGAGCGATCCATTTGGTGTGGGCGGGGCTGAAGCCGCAGCTAAAACGATGAGCCTGCCATTTTTGGGCCGTGTGCCGCTTGACCCCGCGATCCGCAAATCGAGCGATGCGGGAATTCCGTTGGCTGCAGGCGATGGCCCGCAATCCGATGCTTTTGCCGTCATTGCTAAACGTGTGCTGACCTGGGTCGATAACCGTCAGGATTCAACCTGATGGCAGCGTTGACGCGGCGGCATGTACTGGCTGGCGGCGCGGCTGCGGCCGGGCTGGTGGTGGCGTGGCAGTTTATACCGCGCGAATATCCGAACCCCTTGCCGGTGGCAGATGGTGAGCGCGGTTTCGGCGCTTATCTGAAAATCGCAAAAGACGGCTCGGTCACTGTCGCTGTGCCGCAATGCGAAATGGGACAGGGTGTCACCACCGTCATTCCGCAGATAGTCGCGCAGGAACTGGGTGCGGACTGGCGTTCGGTTGCGGTCGAAGCTGCACCGGCAAGCGCTGTTTATGCCAATCACGTGCTAGCGCGTGAATGGGCGCAACTGTTGTGGCCTGCCGGACTGGACAGCATATTTGCAGATGATAATGCCATTGCCGCCCGTTACGGGGACGATGCGCGCTTCATGCTTACGGCGGGCAGTGCGACATTGGCGAATTACGAAATTCCTGCCCGCGAAGCGGGTGCTGCTGCCCGTGCCTTACTGTGCCAGGCAGCAGCGGCCCGGTGGGATGTGGCATGGGAAACGTGCCAAACCCGGGACGGTTTTGTCATCCATGATGACAAAAGGTTGCGCTTTGCCGAACTGGTTGATGAAGCCAAGACATTCGATGTGCCAGACCCTATCCCAGTGCGCGGCAGCATTGCCAGTGCGCTGGCACCAATTAACGAATCAGCGCAAACCCCCTATCCTCGGCTTGACCTGCCGGGCAAAGTTGATGGCAGCGTTACTTTTGCGGGCGATATCCGCCTGCCGGACATGCTTTATGCATCAGTGCGGCAGGGGCCGATTGGCAATAGCCGGCTAAAATCACTGGACCGTGGCAGTGCGGATAGCGTGACCGGCCTGATCGAAATCGTAAAGCATGAACGCTGGGTCGCGGCGGTGGCAAGCAATTGGTGGGCGGCCAATCAGGCGCTGAAGAAAATGAATGTCACATTTGAAACACGCGGGAATCTGGCCGATGACACCCTTGTTGAAAGCGGACTGGAATTGGCTTTTGACAGCGGCGCAGGCAAGCGGCTTTATGCTGTGGGTGATATCGGCCCCGCCTTTGCGGGAGGGACCAGCCATAGCGGGCAATATGATGTTGCTGCCATGCCGCACGCCACCATTGAAACGAGCGTGGCAACGGCGCGCTATGTCGATGGGCAGCTGGAATTATGGCTGGCGACCCAGTCACCCGAAATGGCACGTCGCGCGGCGGCGGGTGCGCTGGGCCTGAGCACGGATAACGTAGTGCTCTATCCGGTGATGGCGGGGGGGTCGTTTGACCGGCGGCTGGAAAATGAGGTTGCCGTGCAGGCGGCATTGCTGGCGCGCCACATGCAGCGGCCGGTGCAGCTTGTCTGGTCACGCGGTGAGGAAATGATTCATGACCCGGTGCGCGCACCGGTGCGCGCCAAACTGGCGGCAGTTACTGATGAGGCAGGCCGTGTGACTGCACTGTCAGTGAAAATCGCTGGGCCTGCCAGCGCCAGGGAATTTGCGCAGCGCCTGTTCGCGTTCAGCAAACCGCATGAAGCGATGCGTGAAGTGTCTGGTGAATATGATTATATGGCTGTGCATGGTGCGTTGGCACCTTATGCGATTGCCAATAAGACAGTCGACCATTATCCGGCAGACATAAGTGTACCCACGGGCTGTAGCCGCGCCAACGCTGATGGCTATACCTGCTTCTTCATCGAATCCTTTATTGACGAGCTGGCGCGCAAAGCGGGCAGCGAACCTTTATCCTATCGCATGCAGATGCTGGGCGGTCAGGCACGGCTGGCACGCTGTCTGAGCAATGCAGCCGTTCTGGGCGGTTGGAATGGCGGGCTCGACAATAGCGGCCAGGGTATAGCCTGTCACAAAATGGATGTAGCGGGGCGCAACGCACATATCGCAATAGTCGCCAATGCGCGGCAGGGGGATGGTGGTATTGAAGTCGAGCGGCTCAGCGCGGTTGTTGACATAGGCCGCATCATCAACCGCGATATCGTCCTGCAACAAATTGAGGGCGGCATGATATTCGGACTGGCAAGTGCGATGGGCTGTGCCACCGGATATGAAGCCGGTCTGACAACCGCGCGGCGGCTGCGCGATATGAACCTGCCGGTTCTTGGCAACACACCGGAAATTGAAATTGAATTGGTGGAAAACAATGAAGACCCAGTTGATCCCGGCGAAATTGGCGTTCCCGCTGTCGCACCCGCAATTGCCAATGCGCTGTTCTCTGCAAGTGGTCTGAGGGCGCGGGCACTGCCGCTGCTGGCAAACGGGTTATAGATATAATGGCGGATACGAAAAAAGAATTTGAAATCTCGCGGGCCAATATGATGCGCCCTGAAGAACACCTGGAGGTCAAGCCGCCACGCGTCGGTGTTCTGCTCACCAACCTGGGCACACCCGATGCGCCTGATCCGACTTCGGTGAAACGCTATCTGAAGGAATTCCTGTCCGACAAACGAGTGGTCGAAATACCGGGCCTTGTCTGGCAACCCATATTGCGCGGGGTGATCCTCAACACCCGTCCGAAAAAATCGGCCCATGCCTATTCGCTTGTATGGATGGAAGAAGGCTCTCCGTTGGCTGTCTATACCGCACGGCAGAGTGATAAGCTGCAGGTACGGCTGGGTGGCGGCGTGATGATCGATTACGCCATGCGCTATGGCAATCCGTCCATCGCCAGCAAGCTGGAAGCGATGAAGGCGGCAGGCTGCGAACGCATATTGCTCGCACCGCTTTATCCGCAATATTCGGGTGCCACGACAGCTACCGCCAATGACCGTGCATATGCAGTATTGCAGGATATGCGCTGGCAACCGGCCATCCGTACATTACCTGCCTATCATGACGACCCGGCCTATATTGATGCACTGGCAGCGCAGATCACGGCTGATATTGCAAAACTCGACTTCACCCCTGATGCACTGGTGGTGAGTTTCCATGGCATGCCCGAGCGGACATTGCATCTGGGAGACCCCTATCATTGCCAGTGCCGTAAGACAGCGCGGCTGCTTTCGGAAAAAATGGCAAAAAAAACCGGATGCGAAATTATCGTGTCGTTCCAGTCGCGCTTTGGCCGCGCCAAATGGCTGGAACCTGCCACTGATGACACGCTGGAGGCGCTGCCGGGCAAGGGTATGAAAAAAGTGGCTATAGTGGCACCCGGGTTTTCGGTTGATTGCCTGGAGACACTGGAAGAGCTGGCCATGCAGGGCCGTGGCCAGTTTATGGATGCAGGCGGAACCGACTTTGCCTATCTGCCCTGCCTGAATGATGGCGATGCGGGCATGGATATGCTGGAAACGCTGGTGCGGCGCGAACTAGGCGGCTGGATATAGCCCTGCCGAGTAACATTTTGTTGCGGGCCATTGACGGCGGTTGTGCGGCTGACCACTATTGATGGTAAGATATTCGAATTTTGAGGGAGCATGAAATGGGTGAAATTTTTCTGGGAAAAGCTGGTAATGAACGGCAGATGCTTGAATTGGGCCTTGCCAACCGCCACGGCTTGATTGCGGGTGCAACCGGCACCGGCAAGACCGTGACGCTACAGGGTATGGCAGAAAGTTTCTCCGCTAATGGTGTGCCGGTTTTTGTGGCAGATGTGAAAGGCGATCTGGCCGGGATTTCGATGGCAGGCTCCTCCACATTCAAACATGCGGACAAATTGGAAGCGCGCGCCAAGGAAATCGGCATGGACGATTATGCCTATAGCGATAATCCGGCAATATTCTGGGACCTGTTCGGTGAGCAAGGGCATCCGATTCGCACCACGATTTCGGAAATGGGGCCGCTCCTGCTCGCGCGGCTTATGGGGCTGAACGACACGCAGGAAGGCGTGCTCAATATCGCTTTCCGTTTTGCCGATGACGAAGGATTGCTGTTGCTTGATCTGGAAGATCTGCAGTCAATGCTTGCCTATACAGCAGAAAATTCCAAATCACTGTCCGCTAAATATGGTAATGTGTCGAAGGCAAGCGTGGGCGCGATCCAGCGGCAATTGCTGCAGCTGGAAAACCAAGGGGCGGACCAGTTTTTCGGCGAACCTGCACTTGAAATTGATGATTTCCTGAAAACCGATGACCAGGGCCGCGGCTATATCAACGTGCTGGCTGCGGACAAGCTGATGCGAAATCCGAAACTCTACGCGACATTCCTGCTCTGGCTGCTCAGCGAAATGTTTGAGACACTGCCTGAAGTGGGCGATCCTGAGAAACCGAAGCTGGTGTTCTTTTTTGATGAAGCACACCTATTGTTCGATGACGCGCCCAAGGCTTTGGAAGAGAAAGTCGAGCAGGTTGTCAAACTGATCCGCTCCAAGGGTGTCGGCGTCTATTTTGTCACGCAAAACCCGATTGATATTCCCGAGGATATTGCCGCACAGCTCGGCAACCGTGTGCAGCATGCCCTGCGTTCCTATACGCCGCGCGATCTGAAAGCGATCAAGGCAACGGCGGAAACGTTCCGGATCAATCCTGATCTTGATGTGGCGCAGGCGATTACTGACCTGAAAGTTGGTGAAGCACTGGTATCCGTCCTGGATGAAGAGGGCGCACCAACGGTTGTGAAGCGCACGCTCATCAAGCCGCCGCGCTCGCGGTTGGGCACGATTACTGCAAAAGAGCGCGCGATCATGCAGTCCATTTCCCCGTTTGAGGGCAAATATGACGACGAAATAGACCGCGAATCTGCCGAGGAAGTGCTGCTGCAGAAAATTGAAGATGCTGCCGAGACAGCCAAGGAAGTCGAGGAAACAAGCAAAGAAGAAGTTGCCAAGCGCCCGCGCAAGTCGACCTCACTCTGGCAAAAAGCAACCAAGGCGGCGGCCAGTGCTGCAGCGGCTTCGGTGGGCACTATACTTGCGGCGAAACTTACGGGGCGCAAGTCGCGCTCCAACCCGACCGCCCGCGCCAGCAGCGCGGCTGCGGGCACTATAGCCACCGAAATCGGCAAGTCGATCGGGGTGCCGGGGCTAGGCCGTTTTGCGCGCAACCTGATGGGCGGGTTGATGCGCTAAGGCGCCGCGCGTCAGTTTTTCCACCTACCCCGGCTTTTGGGTACGGGGTGGTGCCACTGCACCTTCTTGCCTAAAGGACGTTCGCATAGCCAGCACTGCGGTGTATCATTCATCGTTGACGAGCCTTGCTGCCGCGCCACCATGCGGTAATCCTGACGGCTAGCGCCGCCAGCATGACCGCTGTCAATGCCCTGCCTTCCGGATGATAGCCGGGATCTTCATGGAAAATGCGGCCCGCATAGCTGGCGGTAAAGATAAACCAGATATAGTGGATGCCGGTTTTGTGAATCCGCCTCCACCATTTTCCGAACTTCCTCACCGACCAGCTGTTGGACGTCAGCGCCATCACATAAATCATCGCATAGGCAAGGCTGCCTGCGACAAGTGTTTCGGGTTCACGGGGACGATAGAGGAGTATATTCACCAGCAGCGCGCCTAGATGGATGGTATGCGCTAATGCAAAGCCCAGGCCCCATTGCCTCCGTCGTTTCAGGATCGTTTTTGTGAGCGCGCCCGGCCATAGCCGCACCAGGCTGCTCGCCAGATAGGCTATGAGGAATAATGGCAGGGCAGCGCGTGCGGTCCAGCGCGCTGCCAGCAATGCCCGCTCTGATAGGCTATCTGCGAACGCAAAAGCCATGGCAATGGCAAAAAGTCCGGCAAAAAGCCCTGCCAGTATAGGCACCCAGCGATTATCAAGAAGCTTCAGCACCACCTATTTCGCACAGCCGATACACTGCGTTGCCATTGGGTCAATTTCCAGGCGTTTTGATGCAATCGCCTCACCGCAGCTTGCGCACCAGCCATATTCATCTTCGTCGATGCGTTTCAGTGCTGCTTCTATACGCGCCAGATCAGATGTGCGCCTCCGTGCTTCGGCTTCGGCCATTTGCTGTTGCTGCATCGCGTCCATGCGTGACAGGCGGCCTACGCTCTGCTGGTCCAATGTGACCGGTGCGCGCCAGGCGGATGTTTCAGCATCCTGTGCTTTCAGTTCTACCTGCAGCGCAAGCAGCCGGGTTTTCAAACCTACAATTTCTGCATCTGTCAGGCCATCTGCCATAAAGGTGCTCCACTATCCGCATAAAATGCAGTGAAGTTCAGGCTAGGCGCATTCATTGCCGCCCGCAAGCGGACCCAATAAAAAGGGCGGCCAGAAAGCTGGCCGCCCATATTTGCCCATGACCCCGTATTTATGACGGACAGTCACCGATGCGCTTGCCGGTGACTTTGGACGTAATGTTCATATTCATGCCCGTACCCGGCGCGGTCGCGACCATGTTCATATTCATGTCGTAACTGGTTTCGGCATAATCGCCATCCATTTTCATAGTCATCTTGCCTTCACCCTGTCCGGCAGGCGCGGCACAGCTCATTTCAGACTTGATTTTGCCTCCGCTGATATTGAATTCCTTTACATCGCAATTTGCGTCTTTTTGCGCTGCAAAAAATTCTGCTCCGGGATTGGCGGCTTTTTCTTCGGTAATGCATTGCTTGACCGAATTCTTGCGGCCCTTCATCATTTCGGCAATGCCCGCGGGTGCACCTTCGGGAAGGTTTTCGATTTTCACGTCGACAACTTCAACGGTGTTTTCCCACTCACCGGGCTGTAATTTCATTGTGTTCATTTCGGCTGCGACTTCTTCCGTGGAAATTTTGCCGTCGCCGTCTGTATCGGCACCCTTGTCGCTGCACCCGGCAAGCAGGCCGATCGCTGCGGCGGATAAAATAAGTTTCTTCATGGGAAAACCCTCCTGTAAATGATGCGGGTGAGCATACAGGCTCTCGTCGCTAAATCCAGAATATTTCTGACAGGCTGGGGGTGACAGTGCACCATGTACATTCCATATAAGCATTATGTCACAGCTCATCATCCGTCGCGGGCTGGAAGAGCCCGAAACAGATCGGGATTTTGTCCCGCACAAACCGGCGCGTCCGGAAAAGTCCGATGGTGGCCGGCGTTTTGAGCTGGTCAGCGATTATGAGCCGTCGGGGGACCAGCCGGCGGCCATCGCTGAAATTGTTGAAAGCATTGGGGATCAGGATCAGGATCAGGTGCTGCTCGGTGTCACTGGTTCAGGCAAAACATTCACTATGGCCAAGGTGATTGAACAGACCCAGCGTCCCGCGCTGGTGCTTGCGCCCAACAAGATATTGGCAGCACAGCTTTACGGCGAATTCAAAAGCTTTTTCCCGAATAATGCAGTCGAATATTTCGTCAGCTATTATGACTATTACCAGCCCGAAGCTTATGTGCCGCGCAGTGACACCTATATCGAAAAAGAATCGAGCGTGAATGAGGCGATTGACCGGATGCGTCATTCGGCGACACGGTCGCTGCTGGAGCGCGATGATGTGATTATCGTCGCGTCGGTGTCCTGTATTTACGGCATCGGTTCGGTTGAAACCTATTCAGCAATGATTTTCGACCTGAAAAAAGGTGAAAATGTCGACCAGCGCGAACTGATCCGCAAGCTGGTCGCATTGCAGTATAAACGTAATGACACTGCTTTTGCGCGTGGCAATTTCCGGGTGCGTGGTGACAGCCTGGAAATATTTCCTTCGCATTATGACGATATGGCGTGGCGCATTTCGTTTTTTGGCGATGAGGTGGAGGAGATTTCCGAATTCGACCCCCTTACAGGCAAGAAAAGTGGCAATCTGGATCGGATTCGCATCTATGCCAATTCGCACTATGTGACGCCCGGCCCGACCATGAAACAGGCAAGCGAAGCGATAAAGTTTGAACTTGCCGAACGGTTGAAAGAGCTGGAAGCTGAAGGGCGATTGCTCGAAGCGCAAAGGCTGGAGCAGCGCACGCATTTCGACCTGGAGATGATTGCTGCGACGGGCAGTTGTGCGGGGATTGAGAATTATTCACGGTTCCTGACCGGTCGCTTGCCGGGCGAGCCGCCGCCGACACTGTTTGAATATCTACCGGAAAATGCATTGCTGTTCGTCGATGAAAGCCACCAGACAATCCCGCAGATAGGTGCGATGTCAAAAGGCGATCACCGCCGCAAACTGACTTTGGCAGAGCATGGCTTTCGCCTGCCCAGCTGCATCGACAATCGCCCACTGCGTTTCAACGAATGGGATGCGATGCGGCCTCAGACGGTCAGTGTTTCAGCCACGCCCGGTAACTGGGAAATGGAACGTACGGACGGCGTGTTCAGTGAACAGGTAATCCGTCCCACGGGCCTGATTGATCCGCCTGTGGAAATCCGTCCGGTTGAGGAACAGGTTGATGATCTGATCAATGAATGCCGGAAAGTAGCAGAAGCGGGCTATCGTACGCTTGTCACCACGCTGACCAAGCGCATGGCCGAGGACCTGACCGAGTTTATGCATGAGGCGGGCATTAAGGTGCGTTATATGCACAGTGATGTCGAAACGCTGGAGCGGATCGAGCTGATCCGTGATTTGCGCATGGGTGTCTATGATGTGCTGATCGGCATCAACCTGCTGCGCGAAGGCCTTGATATTCCTGAATGCGGGCTAGTGGCGATACTGGACGCTGACAAGGAAGGCTTTCTGCGCAGTGAAACTTCGTTGATCCAGACCATTGGCCGTGCCGCGCGCAATGTCGATGGCCGTGTCATTCTCTACGCGGACCGGATGACAGGCTCGATGGAACGCGCGCTCAATGAAACGGACCGCCGCCGTGAAAAACAGCTCGCCTATAACAAGGAACACGGCATCACGCCCAAAACAATCAAGCGCAATATTGGTGATATTGTTGGCCATGTGACGCAGCGCGATGCCGTCACTGTGGATACAGGCAGTGATGATGCAGAACATATGGTCGGGCATAATCTGCGCGCGCATATTGAGGACCTGGAAAAACGCATGCGCGTCGCCGCAGCGGATCTGGAATTTGAGGAGGCTGGGCGTTTGCGCGACGAGATCCGTAAGCTTGAGGCTGAGGAGCTGGGTTTGCCCGCCGACGAACAGGTGGCCCGCCCAAAGGGCCGCGCCACCGAAGGCAAGCCTGGCACGCGCAAAATGCGCTATGGCCGTACGCAGCGAAAGATAAACTAGTATATACTGCCACTAAGTGCCATGTATTCAAAAGGCTTTATCGCCGCACTGCTTCGGGTCGCACCAACCGAAGGAGTATTATTATGGAAATTTCAGAACTGTCGAACACGCTGCCACCGTCACGCCAGCGGCTTATTCACTTTGGCCATGCTGAGGTCCGCTACGGGTTTAACCCAGATATACCTCTGCTGTAATTCGATCTTTCCGGAGGTTGTGAAAAAGACAAACCTTGTTGATGTTGTAAAAGGCTGGCCAGCTTTTCGACCAAGGCGCATTGTCCTTGGACATACTGGCCGGACTCCTCCTTGCCTTATCTGCACACAGGGCGCAAAATGGGGCGTATATCGCTTAGGGGAGAATATCATGCGTCATTCGATCAGGGCTGCACTGGCCGCAACTGTTTTTACCATCAGCTTGTCTGCGTGCGCCACATATGGTGATTCATCAGATATAGTCGCTGCACCGCCACCCGACTTTACTGCTGCCGTGAACAGCACAGGCCGGGCTGCGGATGATATCAAGCTTGATGAAAGCCGAAAACCGGCGCAAGTGCTAGGATTTTTGGGCCTTGAACGTGGCGACCATGCGCTCGATATTCTTGCCGGTGGCGGGTATTACAGTGAAATCATGGCGCGCGCCGTTGGTTCCGAAGGCAAGGTGACGGCACATAATGTGAAATTTTTTACCGAAGGTGAGAAAAACGAAGCTAAATGGGCTGGCGTGACATCGCGCAACTCCAATATATCGGTCTATCTCAAACCCTATAATGAATTTACGGCACCTGCCGGAAGTTATGATTTTGCGCTGTTCCATATGGTTTATCACGATGCATATTGGGAAAGCGAGCGGTTCAAATTCCCGCGGATGGAGCCCGCCACCCTTCTTGCAAACCTCTATGCTGCCATGAAGCCTGGCGGTATTGTCGGTGTGGTCGACCATGTCGCAGATCCGGGCGATACGCGACAGACAGTTGATAAACTGCACCGGATTGACCCCGCGGTTGTCAAAGCGGACTTTGCTGCGGCGGGATTTGTGCTGGACGATGAAAGCGCATTGCTTGCCAATGCAGACGATGACCACGCAAAGCTTGTCTTTGACCCTGCCGTGCGTGGAAAGACAGACCGGTTTATATTTAAATTCCGGAAGCCGGAGTGATTTTACATATAAATACGCTATAGAATCACATGTTTAAATAACGGCTGGTGCTGCGTCACCAGCCGTTCATCCCAGGTTTAGCTACACGCTCATATATGCCGATGGGCTTTGAGAACAGGCGCCTCTTGCGGGCGCCTTTGTTTTGGCTGCTCCGTTGCAAAGTGGCCGCACATTCTTTCAAGCCGAACAGTTTATGTGTTTCCACCGGAAACCCTCAGGGTCGCAACCGGTTGGATAGGGCGAGGGCAGCCAAGAGCTCCTGCATATAGGTCCTTTCGGGTCGACCTGCCTTCGCCCAACTTCCCTTGCTATTTTGCAAGGCCAGTCAGCATTCCCGGGGTCAGGATTTGCGGTAATATCTGCTGCTCGCCACCTGCGGGATAATAGACATAGAGCGGTACGCCCGACCGGCCATTGGCTTCAAGATAGCGGGTGATTTCGGCATCACGCCGTGTCCAGTCACCTTTCAGCACAGCAATATCGGCGTTTGCAAAGGCTTTTGCGGTTCCTTCGCGTTCTATCGCGGCGGCTTCATTCACTTTGCACGTCACGCACCAGTCAGCGGTGAAATAGGCAAAAACCGGACGGCCTTCAGCGCGCAATTCCGCCAGCCGTGCAGCGCTATAAGGCTCGCTGGGCAAAGTAGCGTCCGCACTTCGGGCCGCGCCAGGCCTGCCCGTATCCGTATCGCCTGCAAGATGTGACATGGCATATATGCCAGCCAGTACCAAACCAGCCAGTGGCACGGTAATCCAGAGTGCTGCGGCTTTGCCTTGACGCTGTCTTTGCCCTGCCCACCACAGGAAAAAGGCCAGTAGCATGGTCGCCATCAGCGCCAACACCAGCGCATTGGAGCCGGAAAGCTGCCCCATCAGCCATAAAAGAGCCAGCACAGTGAGGAACATGGGCAATGACATGATCTTGCGGAATGTTTCCATCCATGTGCCTGGTTTTGGTAACCGGCGCCGTAGCGCCGGGGTAAAGCCAAGTGCAAGGAAAGGTAGTGCCAACCCCAACCCCAACCCGGCAAAGACCAGCATGGCAGCAAGCGGGGGCAGCACCAGCGCACTGCCCATCGCGACTGCCATAAAAGGGCCGGTGCAGGGTGTTGCGACAAAAGCCGCAAGCGCACCAGTCCAAAATGCGCCCGATGTGCCGCCGCCTGCTGCCCGGTCATGCCCAATGGCGAGCGCGCCAATTTCAAATAACCCGGCAAGGTTGAACGCAATTACCGTAACGACCAACAGCAGCACGAACACCACGCGCGGGTCCTGTAACTGGAAAGCCCAGCCAACCTGTTCGCCCGCCGCGCGCAGGCCCAGCATCACTGCGCCCAGGGCCACGCATACCAGCATGATACCGACTGTATAGGCAATGGCCTCGCGCCGCGCGGCGACTTCATCTCCGCCGATTTTGGCGAGGCTTATCGCTTTCAAGCTGAGTATCGGAAAGACGCACGGCATGATGTTGAGCAGCAGTCCGCCCAGCACTGCGCCGCCCAGTGCGGCAACCAACAGGAGCAAGCTGGCTTCGCTGGTTCCGGCTGTGCTTTCGCCAGTATCCGATGTATATAATAGCTCACCGCCAGCAGGGACGCTGCCTTTGTCAGCCACAACGCTGAGCCCGAAACCAGGTGCAATTTTCAGAACGCCCTGAAGCATTTCCAGCTTGCCCAGCTGCGATGCCGGACCTGTATTGGCCTTGGCCTCTACAACAACATTTTGCCCATTGCGGTACACGCGCATGGGCGCGCCATAGTCAATGGCGCCTGTTGTGGCGGGGAAAAAATAGGGTACTTCCAGTTCTCCGCCCTCGGGATAAGGAATCGCAATGCGCACCGTGTTGCCATCAATCGCGAAGCGGCCAGTGCTGCCTAACGGGGCGGGTAACTTCTCGCGGAACGCGTCGAATTGTTCGCTGCGAACTACCCCCTCGCTGCTATCGCCGGTCACGATGCTGGTCTGGAATGTGCCTGTCTCGGGGACACATACTTTATCCGTACAAGCCAACCATTCCAGCTTCACAGCGATATCCAGATACTCGCCTGCGGCGATACTTGCGTCTATTTTCACCGGCACAAGAACAGCGTAATTTTCTTCAAAAACATAGTTCATCAGGCCAAAAGCAACCCAGGGTTTCGGGACCGGATATTGCAGCTCGCCTGCTGTTACGCCTTCTGGCAGGGCCCAGTCGGCCTGCATACCATAACCCGCATCACCCGGATTTTCCCAATATCCATGCCAGCCAGCTTCGGGCTGCATGATAAAGGCGAACATGACAGTTTCACCGGAGCGGACAACATCCATTTCCGGTTGCAACACAACCTTGATATTGGTCTGTTTTCCTGAGGCCGCGATGTGCGGCGCACTTTCGGCCACATTCTGCGTGGATGCGGCATAGGGTGCGCAGAGGATGAGCATGAGAAAAGCGCAGAAACTGTAAAATAGCGGCTTCATTTCAACACACCAGATCCGGTTTTCCCATATTTATCCTGTGCAACCACATGTGCCCATATATCCGGTAGCCCATGCGAAAGGTTACAATATCATGCTGCTGTGCCGCCGACGGTCAGGCCTTCAAGGAGCAGGGTCGGCTGGCCGACACCTGCCGGGACGCTTTGTCCGCCCTTGCCGCACATGCCAATGCCCTCATCGAGCGCCATATCATTGCCGATGCCAGTCACCTGTGTCAGCGCGGTCGGGCCATCACCGATCAGCGTCGCACCTTTAATGGGTGCGCCCAGCTTGCCATTTTCGACCTTGTAAGCCTCTGTACAGGAAAATACGAACTTGCCTGATACGATATCGACCTGCCCGCCGCCAAAGCTCTTGGCGAAAATGCCGTTCTTGACGCGGCTCATCAATTCTTCCGGATCGTCCTTGCCCGCACGCATAAAAGTATTGGTCATGCGCGGCATTGGTGCATGGGCATAGGATTGGCGGCGGCCATTACCTGTGGCGGGAACCCCCATAAGACGGGCATTGAGCCGGTCCTGCATATAGTTTTTGAGGATGCCATCTTCGATCAACACATTTTCCTGTGTCGGCGTGCCTTCATCATCAATGCTGAGCGAACCGCGGCGGTCGGCAATGCTGCCATCGTCAACGACGGTCACGCCCTTGGCTGCTACACGCTCACCTATGCGTCCGGAAAAGGCGCTGGTGCCCTTGCGATTGAAATCACCCTCCAACCCGTGCCCGACTGCTTCGTGAAGCAATACGCCAGGCCAGCCCGGGCCTAGCAGCACCGTCATTTCGCCCGCAGGTGCATCGACGCTTTCCAGATTGACAAGCGCCTGCGCCAGCGCTTCGTCAATGGCGCGGTTCCAGCTGGCTTCTTCAAACAGTTGGTCATAGAGATAGCGGCCACCCATGCCGAAACTGCCGGTTTCGCGGCGGCCATTTTGTTCGGCTACAATAGAGACATTGAGGCGTACCAGCGGGCGGATGTCACTGGCAATAAACCCATCGGCACGCACGATTTCCACTACTGACCAGACACCTGACAGGGCTGCCGTCACCTGTTTGACACGCGGGTCGCGTGCGCGGGCGGCGGCATCTATTTTTGCAAGCAGCTCAGTCTTGGCCGGGAAGTCAATTTCTTCGAGTGGATTGCCGTCAGTATAAAGATGCCGGTTGTTGTGGCGGGGCGGCGCGCTGGGCTCATCCTTGGCGACATCAAGCAGTCTGAGTGTTTCGGCGGCGCGGCGGATTGCGCCTTCGCTGATGTCGTTGGCATGGGCAAAGCCCGTCATTTCCCCCGATACACCGCGCAGGCCAAAGCCTGAATCGCTACTGTAATCAGCCGTTTTCAGCCGCCCATCGTCAAAGGCGAAACTTTCAGATGCATGATATTGCATGTACAGCTCACCATCATCGCAGCGTTGCAATGCATCGCGGGTGAGCTGGACAGCGCGTTCCGGGTCAAGTGCGCCGTCGCGATAAATAAAGGAGCGGGGATCTGGATGGTCTGTCATGCCATCAGATATAGGCGTTTGGCAGATATGTGCTAGTCAAATATCGCATATATCACCGGGTCTGGAGCGGATTTCAGCTTTCCGCGACGTCTGCTGGTCCACCGTTCAGTATAAAGCGGCGGTCACAATAACCGCATTCGACATAACCTTTTTCATCTATTTCCAGCCAGACGCGGGGATGGCCCAGCGCAGCGCCGCCAGGAATATTACTGGCGCCATCACAGGCGACACGGACGTTGGATGTGCGGACGGTTTCTGGTGCTTCAGTCATGAGTGCTGTGTAAACGCGGCACCATTTAAGTGCAAGATTGATATGCACCGCCAGCGGCAGTTTTTCACCTGCGCCGAATGCCCGTCATTCATATATGACAGTCATTACAAATGTACCTGTATATTCACCGGTTGGCTGATTGGCATTTACGAGCAGCCTGCCACCCACTGTTATGCTGAAGACTCCGGTCCTGGAAAGCCGCGCCCTGACGGAGGAGCCGAAATTTCTGTTCGCATTACCAATCGCCATCCTGTCAATGCGCATGCTGTCACTGCCAGTAGTGCGGTTGATCGTGACAGTTGAGGGTATGGAAATGCGCACAATCTGATTTACAGGACCGTTAATAAGGAAATCGGCCCGCGACGATGTGCCGCCACCCAATGTTACGCCACCGGCGGCTGTGCGGTTACCATTGCGCGTGTCGATGAAAACCGTACCTGCGGCTGGGCCCGCGATAATATTGCCGAAATCAAGGTCGGCAATTTTATAGACGGACAGTGGCTCCAGAATCCGGGCATCTGCATCTGCGTCGCTTGTTTGTGCATGGGCAGGGTTTGCGATAACCGCAAACCCTGCCATGGCGAATGTGCATATCCTGGTTAATATGCGCTTTGAAATTCTGGTCCCCATAAAGCTCTTTCTAATACGCAACAGGTAAATATTTGCTTGCCAGCAAGGTTAATTACATTAACTGCCGGAAAAAAATGGAATATGCCTGACTATGGGTAGTCGACAGTAAGGTTGAAGGTTCCGGTATAAACACCTGCTGCCTGGTCTGCATTCACTCTTATCTGGCCGCTTACATTAACCGTGGCTGCGCCGGCGCCATCCAGTCTTTGTCGGCGCCGCCCATCAATGCGCAGGCGGTTCATGCGGATACGCTCCGTTCCGCCGTTGCGTGTCAGGAAGATACGGCCCCGCTGCGCGCGTATAATAACGCGCTGGTCCGGTTCGCCGCTTATTGTGAAGCCTGCGCGTGATACAGTGCCGCCGGCCAGTATGGCATCACCGCGCACAACCCGTATGCCATCATTATTGCGCCGTACGCGGATAATCGACCTGCCAGTGCCGGGAATGATATTCCCAAACTGTAGCTCAGATGTATTGGTGATAATAATTGGCTGCATGACTTCGGCATGCGCTTCACCATCCTGCGCTGCGGCAGGCATGGCAATCGCGCTGCACGCTGCACTGGCAAGCAGGGCTAGGCCTCGGCGTGACTGGCTGGACATGATGATGAGCTGGTCCCTCATGTTTGTAAGTTATAATGCCCAACTGTCACAATCTAGTTGCCAGATATGGTTAAAAAATCCAAAATAACGGTCACATCTGTTGCTAAGCCACGAACTATTTGCGCGCACGCGGCTTACTGGTTATCCCATGCGGCATGAGTGATGCAGCTATTTCCATCCATAATGTCAGCAAGACATATGCCGGGACCAAGAACAACCCACCCAACCTGGCGCTTGACGACGTCAGCCTGGATATACCGCGCGGCAAGATATTCGGGTTGCTGGGTCCCAATGGTGCAGGCAAGTCGACGCTTATCAATATCCTGTCGGGGCTGGTCAATAAAAGCGCGGGGCATGCATCCATATGGGGGTTTGATATCGACCGTGACCCCCGCAATGCAAAAGCGTCTATCGGTATCGTACCGCAGGAAGTCATGTTCGACCCATTTTTTACACCGCTGGAAACGCTTGAGCTGCAGGCGGGCCTGTTCGGTGTGCCAAAAGCCATGCGGCGATCGGTGGAATTGCTGGAGGCGGTGCACCTTGCTGACAAGGCAAATGCCTATGCACGCACTTTGTCGGGCGGGATGAAGCGGCGGCTTATGGTGGCCAAAGCGATGGTGCATTCGCCGCCCATATTGGTGCTCGACGAACCGACAGCGGGTGTCGATATTGATCTGCGGCAGCAGCTTTGGCGTTATGTGCGCGGTTTGAATGATGCCGGTGTGACAATTGTGCTCACTACGCATTATCTGGAAGAGGCCGAGGAACTGTGTGACCGGATAGCCATAATCAACCATGGCAGGGTGATTGCTGACAAGACTACGCATGAGTTGGTGAGTATGGCGAGCGAAAAGCTGATAGTTCTGACACTGGACCGGGATATGGATGATATTCCCGATAACCCGCTGTTCAACAAAGTGGAGCGGATTGCACCGCGCGCTCTCGAAATCACCTATGACAAGGACAAAGCCAATGCAGGAAAAATCATGTCGGTAATGCGCGAGGCCGGATTTGATATAGAAGATGTCAGCACGCGGGAAGCTGACCTTGAAGATGTTTTCCTGGGCCTCACACGTGATGCGGCCTGATCCCATGACTTTACGCAATGACCATGATGTCCTGATAATCGGGTCCGGCGCCGCAGGCCTGACTGCCGCCATCCGCCTTGCCGAAACCAAACGTGTGCTGGTGCTGGCCAAGGGCGAGATTTCGGGCGGCTCAACCAGCTGGGCGCAGGGCGGCATTGCAGCTGTGCTGGAACCGGGTGATACGTTTGACAGCCATATCCAGGACACGATGGTGGCAGGCGCTGGCCTAAACCGCCGCGAAACGGTTGAGTTTGTGGTAGAAAATGCACCGGCAGAAATTGATTCGCTAATTAAAATGGGCGTGCCGTTCAATCGTGAGGCTGATGATGACCTGCACCTTACGCGTGAAGGTGGGCACAGCCACCGCCGGATTGTCCATGTCGATGATGCCACTGGCTGGGCGGTGCAGGAAGCGCTGCAGCGCACGGCGGCGGCCAACCCCAATATCACCATGTTGCCCGATATGGTGGCTATTGATCTGATTTCCGGACGCCATGTCGCGGGAGATAAGGGGGAGGCAGGGCGTATCTGGGGCGCCTATGCGCTGAACCGGGTCACGGGCGAAGTGGAAACCGTGACAGCGCGGGCGACAATACTGGCGACGGGGGGAGCGGGCCGTACGTACCTGTTTTCCACCAGTCCGCGCGGGGCGACAGGCGACGGTATAGCTATGGCCTGGCGCGCCGGTGCGCGTATTTCAAATATGGAATTCATGCAGTTCCACCCGACATGTTTGTATAATCTGGAGGTCAAGAATTTCCTGATTACCGAAGCCGTGCGCGGCGAAGGCGGGCATTTGCTTATCCCAGCCAAGGAAAAGGGCGAGCGCGGTTACCGTTTTATGGGTGATTTTGACGAACGGATGGAATTGGCGCCGCGCGACGTGGTGGCGCGTGCGATCGATCATGAAATCAAGCGTCTTGGCCTGGATTATGTACATCTGGATATCAGCCATCAGGAGCCGGAGTTTGTAAAAGGCCATTTCCCGACCATCTATGCCAAGCTGATGGGGCTGGGCATTGATATCACGCGTGAACCGATACCTGTTGTCCCGGCCCAGCATTATACATGCGGTGGTGTGCTCATAGACCTGAATGGCCGCACCGATCTAAAAGGACTCTATGCAGCAGGCGAAGTCAGCGAATCGGGACTGCACGGTGCCAACCGCCTTGCTTCAAACAGTTTGCTCGAATGCTTTGTATTTGGCGGCGCGGCGGCACAGGATATCCTCGACAGCTGGAATGAACTTGATGCGCCGCCCAATATCAACCCATGGGACGAAAGCCGTGTCACCGATTCCGATGAAGAGGTGGTGGTACAGCATAACTGGCGTGAAATCCGCCGTTTCATGTGGGATTATGTCGGCATTGTCCGCACTACCAAACGGTTGGAGCGCGCGCAGCATCGTGTCGAGCTGCTGCAACAGGAAGTGGATGAATATTACGGCAATTTCCGGGTGACGATGGACCTGATTGAGCTGCGTAACCTGATCGAAGTGGCATCGCTGATTGTCCGTTCGGCGCTGACGCGTACCGAAAGCCGGGGGCTGCATTATACCAGCGATTATCCTGAACGTGCCGATAGGGCGCGTGATACGGTGCTGGTGCCGCGAGTGCGTGATTAAAATCCTTATTGCGCCGACGCAGCGTCGGCAGGTGTCTCGGCGGGATCCGAATCCTTTGCCGCCTGCGGGCGCTGCACATCCAGCATCTCTTCGGCCTGTTTCAGCTCTTCACTTTCATCGGGCGTAACGGCCTCTGGTGGACTGACACTGCCTGAATTATCGCACGCGGCCAAGGCGCAGAGCGTGAGGAAAGACAATATAGCAGTGTATATTCGCATATGCCGATTATGGAGCGCCCGGCCGATAAGGCAATAAAAAACGGGTCGCAGCCAACGCGACTGCAACCCGTTCAATAGCTAAAGAAGGTGAGCGAATTACTCGCCGATTTCTTTCTTGGCGCGGTCAGCGGCAGCGTCGATCACGTCGTTGCCAGCTTTTTTCGCGGAGTCTTTAAGTGACTTTGCTGTTTCTTCAGCAGCTTTTTCGCCTTCTGCAACAGCGCCATCAACAGCAGCTTCAACTGAGTCAGCGCCTTCAGCAGCAGCTTCTTCAGCTGTGGCTGTGCCTTCTTCAGTAGCGCCTTCAGCAGCTTCCATTGTTTCGTCAGCAGCAGCTTCAACAGAATCGCCTTCTACAACGGTTTCTGTTTCTTCATTTGCACATGCTGAAAGACCAAGAGCGGCTACAGCGGCAAGCGCAACAGTAAATTTAGACATAATATCCCTCATAATAATCAAAAACTCAAAATTGCCGACCGACGGAAACTAGGCTCCATTAGGTGCGACCGGCGGTCCATACATGGGAATGTGAGGTTTGGCAAATATCTAGAGACCTGAAGACCTAAAACCGGGACAGGCCCGTTTTCCGGTTATCTCAAAACTAAGCGAAACTGCCGATTGACCACATATAAAGAATTCTTTATATGATGTTGTTCAATGAATATGCTTTCCATCTTTCGCGCGCTTGCGGACCCGTCACGGCTCCGCATCATGCTGTTATTACAGCAGATGGAGCTTGCAGTGGGTGAAATTGCCCTCGTGCTGGGCCAAAGCCAGCCGCGGGTATCGCGTCATGTGCGCATACTGGATGAAGCGGGCCTTGCCGAACGGCGCAAGGAAGGCAGCTGGGTATTTTTACGGCCTAACCTGGAATTGCATGGTGCGGGTGCTGAAGACGCATTGGCGCGATTGCTGAGCTCCGCAAGTGCGGGCGGTGATGAAGTGGCGCTGCAGACGCGCGAGGATATTGCTCGGCTGCAGGATGTGCGGGCACAGCGAGAAGCGCAGGCAGCAGAATATTTTGCCGCACATGCAGACAATTGGGATGCGATCCGCTCGCTTTATGTCGCCGAGGCACATGTCGAAGCAGCTTTAACCGATATGCTGGACGGAGAAGACCTGGGCCATTTGCTTGATGTTGGTACGGGCACGGGCCGGATGGTTGAATTGTTCGCGCCGCAAATCGTGAAAGCCACGGCGGTCGATAACAGTCCGGAAATGCTCCGTCTTGCCCGTGCGAAACTGCAGCATCTGGAGCAGGGACAAGTCAAACTGGTGCAGGGTGATTTCAATGACCTGCCACTGGAAAGTACGTCCTATGACACGATCTTGCTGCACCAGGTTCTCCATTATGCGCAAAACCCGGAACGTGTCATTGCCGAAACCGGCCGTGTTGCTGCTTCCGAAGGGCGCATTGTGATTGTCGATTTTGCGTCGCACGATATGGAAGAACTGCGGACAAAGGATGCGCATGCCCGGCTGGGCTTTTCCGACACACAAATTGAAAAACTTTTACGCGGGGGCGGCTTTGCCCTTGATCGGTCGCGCGAACTTTCCGGAGGCAAACTGACCGTAAAAATCTGGATCGGTGTGCGTAGCCGCTTTTCGCTGACGCCGCATGACCGCTCTGCTGTTCAATCACACTCCAATAAGCCAACCCCCAAAAAGGCCGCTGCATGACACCTTCTCTCTCGCAATTAAAAGAAGCCAAAACCGCGCTGGATGAACCGCTTTTTGCGGGCCTTTCCGATGATGCCGAAGTGTCGTTCGAATTTTTCCCGCCCAAGTCGGAAAAAATGGAACAGACGCTGTGGAACAGTGTCAAAACACTAGAGCCGCTGGACCCGCGCTTCGTGTCTGTCACCTATGGTGCGGGCGGTTCAACGCGTGAACGCACCCATGCGACCGTGGCACGTATCGTGAAAGAAACAAATATTCCGGCAGCTGCGCACCTGACCTGCGTTGAGGCGAGCAAGCAGGAAATCCGTGAAGTGGCCGAAGCCTATTGGGAAGCAGGCGTCCGGCATATCGTCGCCCTGCGCGGCGATCCGCCCGAAGCAGGGCAGGATTTTCAGCCGCATCCAGACGGCTATGCGAGTGCGGCTGATCTAGTTGCGGGCCTGAAAGATATTGCCGATTTTGAAATTTCGGTGGCGGCTTATCCCGAAACCCACCCCGAAGCGGGCTGTCCGCAGGATGATCTTGATAACCTGAAGCGCAAGCTGGATGCCGGTGCAACGCGCGCCATCACGCAGTTTTTCTTTAAGCCCGATGCCTATTTTCGCTTTCGTGATGAAGCGGCAACCTGCGGCATTGATGCGGAACTGGTGCCAGGAATTTTACCCGTTTCCAATGTGGCACAGACCCGCAAATTTGCGGGCATGTGCGGTGCGGCCATTCCGGCATGGATGGATGACCTGTTTGAAGGGCTGGATGACCATCCATCTGCGCGGCAGCTTATCGCTGCGACAATTTCTGCGGAAATGTGCCGCCGCCTTTACGCGGGCGGTGTCCGACAATTCCACTTTTATACGCTCAACCGGGCTGAGCTCAGCTACGCGATTTGCCACCTGCTTGGCCGCCGCCCTGCAAAGGAAGGTGCGGCATGAGCGTACGTGAAGCAATACTGGCAAAAGCGCAAAAGCGCATCATGCTGATTGACGGAGCCTATGGCACCGCGATTCAGAATTACAGGTTGCAAGAGGCCGATTACCGGGGTGATCTGGAGCTGACCGCGGACCAAAAGGGTAATAACGATATGCTCTCGCTGACGCGGCCGGATGTGGTGGAGGCGATTACGCTCGCATATCTAGAAGCGGGTAGCGACATTGTTGAAACCAATACGTTCAGCTCGACCAGCATCAGTCAGGCCGATTATAATGCAGAACATCTGGTACGGGAACTGAATCTCGCGTCGGTTGAAATTGCACGCCGCGCTTGTGACAGGGCTACAGCAATAGATGGTTGCCCGCGTTATGTGGCAGGCGCTATCGGCCCGACCAATAAAACGCTCTCTCTTTCTCCTGATGTAGAAGACCCCGGCTTCCGTGAGGTTGATTTTGACATGATGAAATCTGTCTACCGCGAACAGTGCGACGCGCTGGTGGAGGCGGGCGCGGACCTGATCCTGATCGAAACGATTTTCGACACACTTAATGCCAAAGCAGCGGCCATGGCAGCGCAGGAAGCCGCAGAATCAGCGGGCCGTGATGTCCCACTGATGATTTCCATGACCATCACCGATATGGCTGGACGCAATCTTTCGGGCCATACGGTGGAGGCTTTCTGGCATGCCATCCGCCATGTCAAACCGCTTACTATCGGGCTGAACTGTTCATTTGGTGCAGACCTGCTGCGACCACATTTGAAAGCATTGTCGCCTATCGCTGATACGCTGGTCATGGCCTATCCCAATGCGGGCCTGCCCAATGACCTGGGCGAATATGACGAAATGCCCGAAGATACGGCAGCGCAGGTTTCCGCATGGCTGGACGATGGCCTGGTGAATATTGTCGGCGGCTGTTGCGGCTCAACGCCTCAGCATATTGCTGCGCTGGCTAAATCGGCCGCCGGAAAGGCGCCGCGCACCATTCCGCAGGTGGAAACGCAGACACGGCTGGCCGGTCTTGAAGCTTTCACCTTGGCGGCCTGAGAAAAAGATATAAAATGACCATCAACAGCACAGCCCAATTCGTCAATATTGGCGAGCGCACTAATGTTACCGGCAGCGCGCGGTTCAAAAAGCTCATCATGAATGATGATTATGAGGCCGCGATTGAAGTCGCACGCCAACAGGTCGAAAACGGTGCGCAGATTATCGACATAAATATGGACGAAGGCCTACTCGATGCCGAAGCGGCGATGACGCGCTTCCTGAAACTGATCGCGGCGGAACCCGACATTGCCCGTGTGCCGGTGATGATCGATTCATCCAAATGGTCAGTGATTGAGGCAGGGCTGAAATGCGTGAGCGGCAAACCTGTCGTGAACTCGATTTCCATGAAGGAAGGCGAGGAAGAGTTCCTGAAACATGCGCGGCTGTGCATGGCTTATGGTGCAGCGGTTGTTGTCATGGCGTTTGATGAAACTGGACAGGCGGATACGAAACAACGCAAGATCGAAATTTGCGAGCGCGCTTATAAACTGCTCACCGGCATCGGCTTCCTGCCTGAAGATATTATTTTCGATCCCAATGTTTTTGCCGTGGCCACAGGCATTGACGAGCATAATAATTATGGTGTTGATTTTATCGAAGCGGTGCGCGAGATAAAAAAACGCTGTCCGCATGTCCATTTTTCGGGTGGGCTGTCCAACCTCTCATTCAGTTTCCGTGGTAACGAGCCTGTGCGCCGTGCCATGCATTCGATATTCCTCTATCACGCCATACCCGCTGGGCTCGACATGGCGATCGTCAATGCGGGGCAGCTCGATATTTATGACGAGATTGACCCGGCCCTGCGTGACGCATGTGAGGATGTTATTCTCAACCGGCATTCGGACGCGACCGAGAAGCTGATTGAGTTGGCCGAGAGTTTCAGAGGCAAGAGCAAGGCGGATGCAAAAGCGGCTGCAGAATGGCGCGGTTGGGATGTGGTGAAGCGGCTCGAACATGCGCTGGTCAAGGGCATTGATGCGCATATTGTCGCCGATACCGAGGAAGCGCGCCAGCTCAAGGATCGTCCGATCGAAGTCATCGAAGGCCCGCTGATGGACGGTATGAATGTGGTGGGTGACCTGTTCGGGTCAGGCAAGATGTTCCTGCCACAGGTGGTCAAATCCGCGCGTGTCATGAAAAAGGCCGTTGCGCATCTGCTGCCCTTTATTGAGGAAGAAAAAGACGGGAACGCGAAAGGCAAGGGCCGGATCATCATGGCTACGGTCAAGGGCGATGTGCACGATATCGGCAAGAATATCGTTGGCGTGGTGCTACAGTGCAATGGCTATGAAGTTATCGACATGGGCGTGATGGTGCCGTGGCAGGACATATTGGCGCGGGCCCTGGATGAAGATGCAGATATTATCGGTCTGTCGGGGCTGATCACGCCATCACTTGATGAAATGGTGACGGTGGCCGAGGAAATGCAGCGGTCCGAAATGGATATGCCACTGTTGATTGGTGGTGCGACAACGTCAAAGGTTCACACCGCACTGCGGATTGCACCTGCCTATAAGGGTCCTGTAATCCATGTGCTTGACGCCAGCCGTGCCGTGGGTGTCGCCTCTACGCTGGTCAGCGATACGCTGAAGGACGACTATGTCGCCAAAATTGCCGATGAATATGAACAAGTCCGCATCAAGCGTGCGAATAAAGGTCAGAGCAAGCTGATTTCGATTGAAGAAGCCCGCGCCAACGCATTTGAGGCTGATATGTCGCTGAAAGCGCCTAAGCCGAAACAGCCCGGGCTGCATGTCTATGACGACTGGGACCTGGCAGACCTGCGCGAATATATCGACTGGACGCCCTTCTTCCGCAGCTGGGAACTTGCGGGCAATTTTCCGGCGATTCTGGATGACGAAGTGGTCGGCGAAAGCGCAACCAGCCTCTATAATGATGCGCAGGCCATACTTGATAAGATCATCGACGAAAAATGGCTCACCGCAAAAGGCGTGGCTGGGCTCTGGCCGTGTCGGCGGGATGGGGATGATGCGCTGATCGATACGGGTGGCGGCGAGATGCGCATGCCTTTCCTGCGACAGCAGATTGCCAAGCGGGAGGGCCGCGCCAATATGTGCCTGGCCGATTTTGTTGACGGGGCAGATGACTGGATCGGTGGCTTTGCCGTTACGGCAGGGCATGGCATCGAAGAACATCTGGAACGCTTCAAAGCCGACCATGATGATTATTCGGATATCTTGCTGAAAGCGCTGGCCGACCGGCTGGCTGAGGCTTTTGCCGAACGGATGCACCAGCATGTCCGTGCCGAACTATGGGGCTATGCCGCCGGAGAACAGCTTACCAATGAGGCGCTTATCAAGGAAAGATATCGCGGCATCCGTCCGGCACCTGGCTATCCGGCCTGTCCCGACCATAGCCAGAAACCTTTATTGTTCGATATGCTGGATGCGAGCGCCAATACCGGCATCACGCTCACCGAAAGCTTTGCAATGGTGCCCACGGCTGCCGTCAGCGGATTTTACTTCGGCCACCCGCAATCCGAATATTTCGGCGTAGCAAGGGTTGGCGAGGATCAGCTCACCGAATATGCGGATCGCCGCGGTGTTGACATGGGCACGGCGCGGCGCTGGCTGCGCCCGAATTTGGATGGGTGAGAGTGGCTTGGTTGGCTCACTCTTGTTCGCACAGCTGTTCCATCTCGCTCTCTTACCCTACCTCTCGATAAAGTATAATACTATCAATAAATTAGATGGAAGAGTGGGATAGAACAGGCTTGTCGCCGTGAGGCGATCAAACAGACAGAACAAGCAGGATTCCAATTCCCGCTTCCCCCTCCGATGAAATTCCCATATGCTGTGAGTATGGCCGAATTTTTCGATATGCTGGATGAGAAACACTGCGATTTTATTGCGCAGCAGCCAATGTTTTCTGTTGCAACCGCAGCCGAAGATGCGCGCATCAACCTTAGCCCCAAAGGTTATGATGCGTTTCGCGTGATTGCGCCGAACCGTGTGGCCTATCTTGATTTGGGCGGGTCAGGCAATGAAACCCATGCACATGCCATTGCCGATGGCCGGATCACTGTGATGTTCTGCAATTTTGCAAATCCCGCGCTGATATTGCGCATCTATGGCCGAGCCGTTCCCGTGCTCCCGGACGATGCGAAATGGGAGGAGCTGTCCGCGCATTTTGAACTCCTTCCAGGCACACGGCAGATTTTCGATATTGCCGTGGAAAGCATACAGACGAGCTGCGGCTATGGCGTTCCGCACATGAAGCTGAAAGGCGAGCGCAGCACATTGGTGAAATACCATGCAGGAACTGATGCGGATGCCTGGACCCAAAAGATGAAAGGCCGAACGAAGAGCATTGACGGCTTGCCGGTTACGCCGCCTACACGTTATTTTGGACCGGACAGTTAATGGCTCTTGTCGAACTCGCGCGTTATCCAAATAATATGGAGGCCCATATCGTGCAGGGCCGGCTTGAAGCGGCAGGGGTGCACGCCGTCTGCTTCGATGCGGGCATGAATATCGCCGAAAGTGTCGGCATCATGATTCCGGTACGCGTCATGGTGCTGAATGAAGATCTGGAAGAGGCGCGCGCCATACTCGCCGAAGAAGCGGAGCCGCTGCCATGAAGATTACGCTGGCATTAGGCGGCGGTGCGGGCCTCGGCTGGGCGCATATCGGCGTTATCAAGACGCTTGAGGCAGCCGGTATAGAAATCGCTGCCATGTCGGGAACATCCATCGGTGCGATTACGGCCAGCTGCGTGGCGGCGGGCAAGATGGATGAATTGGAGAAAATGGCGCTTTCCACCAACTTGCGCCAGATGATAAAATTCATTGACCCCACCATTAGCCGCGGTGCTTTTTTTGGCGGCAAAATTGTCGAGAATGAACTGACAAAGCATCTGGGCGATATGACATTTTCGGACCTTCCCATACCGGTCTCTGTCGTGGCGGCCGACCTTATTACCGGCGATACGGTGATACTGGATGAAGGCCCCCTTGTGTCAGCTGTTCGGGCGTCGATGTCGCTGCCCGGCATATTCAAGCCAGTCAAAATCGGTGATAAATTGCTGGTCGATGGCGGTGCGGCGATTCCGGTACCGGTAACGCCCGCCAAAAAACTTGCGCCCGGATTGCCATGTGTCGCGATCAGCCTCCAGAATGATTATCTCAATCGCGCCCGCGGAGTGGGGATCGAGAAAGCCGATGCACCTTTGCCGGGCAGTATCTCGGTCGTGAAGGCATCGGTAGGCCTATCGCTCGCCAACCTTGCGGCCTATTCCATCGCACTTGATCCGCCCGAAGTGCTGCTCAACCTGCCCGTGGGCCATATTGATATCCAGAATTTTACCCGCGCGGAGGAACTTATCGAGATCGGCAACCGGGAAACGGAAAGGGCTTTGCCTGAAATCCAGACGGCCATTGCTGCAGCGCAATAAAACCTGCCTTGTTTTTATGCAGGCATATAATTTTGCCTAAAAAATAGGCGATCCAGGAATCTTTTACTATAATTTTATTACTTAAAATTGCCAATTTCCATGCTTTTCTATGGATTGGCACGCCCTTTGCTTTGCTTTGTTTGCCAGAAACGTAATCCGCCGTGCGGAACGCAAAGGGAGCAAGATGAAATATATCATTGCCATAATTAAGCCATTCCGGCTCGATGATGTGCGCGATGCACTCACCGGCCTGGGTGTAGCCGGGATGACTATATCAGAGGTTAAGGGCTTTGGTCGGCAAAAGGGCCAGACAGAAACATATCGCGGCGCAGAATACGCCACCAACATGGTGCCGAAAGTGAAGATTGAAGTCGCAGCCAGTGACGAACTTGCACCACAAATAATCGAAACAGTGACATCCGCAGCGCATAGCGGTGCGATTGGTGACGGAAAAATCTTCGTGCTGGATCTGGGCGCGGCGACACGTATCCGCACGGGTGAAAGTGACGACACCGCGCTTTAGGCGCTGGGCAGAAGAAGGAAATGAATATGCGAAAGCAAATGGGAATTTTAGCCATGGTTGGGGCCGCCGCTTTTACCGCTACACCTGCATGGGCTCAGGAAGCTGCGGAAGCGACAGCGCCCGTTGTTGACAAGGGCGATACTGCCTGGATGATGGTGGCCACGGTGCTGGTAATGGCGATGATCGTGCCTGGGCTGGCGCTCTTTTATGGCGGTATGGTGCGCACCAAAAACATGCTGTCCGTACTCACACAGATACTCGCCGTGGCGTCGCTGGCGATGGTGATCTGGATCCTTTATGGCTACAGCATCACATTTGGCGGTACGGGCAATGCTTTTTACGACGGCTTTGACAAGGCTTTCCTGAACGGTGTCGACAAGGATTCGCTGGCCGATACGTTCAGTGACGGTTTCAAGATACCCGAATATGTTTTCATCGCATTCCAGATGACCTTTGCGGCCATTACCGTGTCACTGGTCGTTGGCGGGCTTGTCGAGCGAATGAAGTTTTCCGCACTGATGGTGTTTGCTGCGGTCTGGCTCACCATAGTCTATTTCCCGATCGCGCATATGGTCTGGGATGGCGAAGGCTATATCCTGAGCCAATGGGAAGCGTTTGACTTTGCAGGCGGTACGGTGGTGCACATTAACGCAGGTGTGTCTGCGTTGGTCGGCGCGCTGATGATCGGCAAGCGCGTGGGGTATCAGAAAGATGTGATGGCCCCGCACTCACTCACCATGACCTTGATCGGCACAGGCCTGCTATGGGTGGGCTGGTTCGGCTTTAACGCCGGCTCCGCACTCGAAGCAAATGGTGACGCTGCGCTTGCTATGATCAACACATTCGCGGCAACCGCGGGCGGCGTGCTGTTCTGGATGCTGACTGAACGGGCTTTGGGGCACAAGGGTTCATTGCTTGGCGCATGTTCTGGCGCAATTGCGGGGCTGGTTGCGATCACGCCTGCTGCGGGCAATTCGGGACCCGCAGGCGCGATCCTGCTGGGCGGCATCGCAGCTATTGTCTGCTGCTGGTTCGTGATGCGTCTGAAGCCGAAAATGGGCTTTGACGACAGTCTGGATGCTTTTGGTATTCACGCTCTGGGCGGTATAATCGGTTCGGTCGGCGTCGCGGTTGTCAATCTGGGCGTATTGGGCGGCCAGGGGGATGAAAGCTATATGCTGGGTGACCAGTTTATCAGGCAGGTCGTATCCGTCATCATCGCCATTGTGTGGGCTGCGGTGGGTTCCGCTATCGCCTTTAGCATCGCCAAGCTGGTCACAGGACTGCGCGTTACCGAGGAAATCGAGCGTGAGGGACTGGATCTCGGCGAGCATGGTGAGCGCGCCTATAACTATTGACAAGATTGGATGGCGGGCCATGAGCGCCCGCATTTCTCAACAGGTTCCTCCTGCGAACTGACACCTAAGGCCGGGGCGGTGACGCTCCGGCCATTTTTTGTTTTTCGTGCAAGATGAAGGCGTTGATAAATATGCAACACAATGAAAAAATGTAAAATAATGTAAGTAATTAACCTTGATTAACGCCCAAATGGCGCACTAGCATCGGAGCACAGTTATGTAATATCGGGAGGAAATCGTTATGTTACAGCTACAAAAACGTCACCTGTTTGTGAAATCACTGGCCTTTTCCGGCGTTTCAGCACTGGCGATGACAGCTATGGCCGCACCTGCATATGCGCAGGATACGGATGCAGAGGCGGCAAATGATGATGACAATGTCATTATCGTGACTGCTACAAAACGCGATTCCTCCATCAAGGATGTACCTTTTTCCATCAATGCGCAGACACAGGAAGATATCCAGCGCAGTGGTTCCACCAATCTGGAAGATATTTCCCGCAATGTTGCCGGTCTTTCGATCCAGAATCTTGGGCCCGGCCAGAGCCAGGTGTCGGTACGCGGCGTTTCGGCGGGCCAGATTGTACGTGATCAACCCGGCGTGAAAGAACAGGTTGGCGTCTATCTGGATGAATCGGTTATCTCGCTTTCGCTATTTACGCCCGATCTTGACCTGTTTGACCTGAACCGCGTTGAAACACTACGCGGTCCGCAGGGCACGTTGTTTGGTTCGGGCTCTGTTGGCGGCACTGTGCGTTACATTACCAACCAACCGCAACTGGGCATTGTGGAAGGGTCAGTAGAAGGCAATGTAAACCTGGTTGATGGTGATGATTTCGGCGGCTCGCTCAAAGGCGCAGTCAACTTACCTCTCGGCGATAGCACGGCAGTACGCCTGGTCGGTTATTATACCCGTTATGGCGGCTTTATTGATGCGCTGGGTGAAGGCGGTTCTGTCAAGGAAGATGTCAATGATGGAGAACGCTATGGCGGCCGTATTGCCATCGCGTTCCAGGCGGCACCCGATGTCACCATCACACCGCGTCTCGTGTACCAGAAAATCAAGACCGGTGGTTTCAACCGTCAGGAAATATTCAACCTGTATGGCAATCCGTTTACCACGACCCGGCCGACGGTAAACTTCGAAGAAAGGCAGCAATATCTGTTGCTGGATGAATCGTTTGAAGACGAAACCATTATCGGCGACCTGACCATAAATGCGTCATGGGACGGCCTCGCCGCGACATCGGTGACAAGTTATACGGATCGTGACATTCTGGTCAGCCGCGATGCCAGCGCGCTGACTGGTTCGGTGTCAGTTGACCTTGGCTATCCCGATGCTGGGGTGCTTTTACCATCGAACTTGCGTGACGTAACCAAGGTGCAGTCGCTCACACAGGAAATTCGCCTGGCCTCCGATTATATTTCCCCCTTTCAATGGGTAATAGGCGGGTTTTATGCGAACACGCAGCGCGATTATGCACAAACGCTGCCGACACCGGGCTATGATGCCTTTACAGATGCAACATTGGGTGCAGGAACAGCGGCGGCAACCAATGGTAGTTTTGGACCGGATTCTCCATTCAATTCGGTTCTTCCATATGACTTGAAACAGCTCGCGATATTTGGTGAAGGCACATATGACCTGACCGACGCATTCCATGTGACGGTCGGCGCACGCTATTATGACTATGTGGAGGAACGCCGGTTTACCACTGGCGGGCTATTTTCCAATGGTGATGACCAGCGTGACAAGACCCGTTCAAATGGTGTCACGCCGCGCGTGTTGCTCGCCTATGATGTCAGCGATGATGTTACGGTAAACGCGCAGGCATCAAAGGGCTTCCGCCTTGGCGGTGTGAATGACCCGCTTAACCTACCTCTTTGTTCCGCTGCCGATGCTTCCATTTTTGGCGGTTTCCAGGATTATGGCGATGAAACGCTCTGGAACTATGAGGCCGGCGTGAAAGTGCAGAGCGGTAATTTCAGCTTTAACGCTGCCGGTTTTTATACCGATATAAGCAATCTGCAGGTAACACTGGATGCTGGATCCTGTTCTTCACGGGTCGTGTTCAATGTTCCCGAAGCGCATACAGTCGGGCTTGAATTTGAAACGACGGTATCACCGGCGGAAGGCTTGGCCTTTGGCGTTTCCGGCAGTTATGTCGAGGCAGAATTTGATTCCACCGTAGTTGACGGAACCGGCGCAGTACTGGGCGGTATTCGCGAAGGCAATCGCCTGCCATCGGTCCCGAAATTCCAGATTTCGGGCAATGCCTCCTACAGTTTCCCTGTTGGTGAGGGTGCGGAAGCCTATTTTGCGGGTTCCGTGCAACATGTAGGCAGCCGCTTTACACAGCCCAGCGATCAGGAAAATAACCCGCGCAGTTTTGTTTCCGGCCTGCCATTTGGCGGGGCTCCCGGAACTGATGCGACAGTGGTGGACCTGAAACTGCCTGCCTATCAGATTGTCAACCTGAGTGCGGGCATTGATTTTGACAGTGGGCTGTCTGTGATCGCCTATGTCAACAACCTGCTTGACGAAAATGCTCTGCTGTCATTTGACCGCGAACGTGGTGGCCGCGCAAGGCTCGCGTTCCGTACCAACCAGCCGCGCACATTTGGCCTGACTGTCCGTCAGGATTTTTAAGAACGCTTGCATATGAACAAGGAAAAAGCCGGGGTGAAAACTCCGGCTTTTGTTTGCGCTTGCTTACATTTTGGCACCGGCTCGCTCTTCATGTAACCTCTTGGCAAGGTACAACGTCATAGAGAGGCTAGGCAAAGGGTGGGCACAGACATGCATCATGGTCTGAGATGCTCTTTCACGAAATCGGCACATCGTTCGCCGATCATGATGCTCGGCGCGTTGGTGTTTCCGCTGACGATCTTTGGCATGATGCTGGCATCGGCGACGTACAGTCCCTCCAAGCCGCGCACGCGTAGCTGCGGGTCGACTACACTCATATCATCGCCGCCCATGCGGCAGGTGCCGACGGGGTGATATACAGTATCGGCCCGGGCACGAATGATTGCATCCAGTGCGGTGTCATCGTGAAGGTCGACCGGGTGGCGGTCGCGGGCGTGATAATCCGAGAGGGGCGGTGTGTCGAAAATACGGTACATCTGCCGCACCCCCGCACGCATTACCGCCATATCGCGTTCGTCGTCCAGGAAATTGGGGTCGATGCGCGGTGGTGCGGCAGGATCAGGACTATTCAGGCCGACCGTGCCGCTGCTTTCCGGACGCAGCACGCAGACATGGCAGCTGAAACCATGTCCTTTCACTTTTTCGCGGCCATGGTCTTCAAGCATCGCAGGCACGAAATGATATTGTACATCAGGGGCAGGCAGTACCGGGTCTGTGCGCCAAAAACCACCTGCTTCGGCATAAGGTGTTGTAAAGATGCCAGTTTTTTTAAACCGGTGCTCCAGCATCGCTTTCGCCATGCGGGTCGTGCCGGCCAGTGAATCACCGATCAGGTCTTTGGAATCGGTTTCCAGGCTGGCTACATAATCCAGATGGTCCTGCAGATTCTGTCCAACCTCAGGCATGTCGTGGATGGCGGCAATGCCATGGTCCTGCAGATGCGCGGCGGGGCCAATGCCCGACAGCATCAATATCTGCGGGCTGTTAAATGCGCCTGCTGACAGGATGACTGCCCTGTTTGCGCGCAATTCTTCATGGCGACCAAAACTTTTCTTCAACCGCACGCCAACCGCGCGCCTGCCTTTGACCAGTATCTTTTCGACCAGCGCGCCGGTGCGAATATCAAGGTTGGTGCGCGCCTCATGATGCGGTTCGACATAGGCGCGCGCGGAGCTCCAGCGTTCACCGTCTTTTTGCGTTACCTGATACAGGCCAAAGCCGTCCTGGCTTTCGCCGTTAAAATCATCATTCAGCGGAAGCTGTAACTGGGCCGCAGCCTCGATAAAAGCATTGCTGCCGGGGTTGGGCCATTTCTGGTCACTGACATGCAGCGGGCCATTATCGCCGTGATAGTCATCACTGCCGCGCTCATTATTTTCCGCGCGTTTGAAATAGGGCAGCACGTCGTTATAGGACCAGCCGGGTGCGCCCATAGCGGCCCAGTTATCGTAATCCCATTTGCTGCCGCGGATATAAACCATCGCATTGATTGCGGAGGAGCCGCCCAGGCCGCGGCCGCGTGGTTGATATCCGACACGTCCGTTCAGTCCTTTTTGCGGGATGGTATCGAATTTATAGTTTGCGCTGTTCCGGATGAAAGGCATCATGCCCGGTGTCTTGATGATCCAGTTATCGTTGCGCCCGCCTGCTTCGAGCAGGCAGACTTTCAGCTTCGGGTCTKCGCTGAGCMGCCCGGCCACTGCGCTTCCGGCGGACCCGCCCCCTATAACGATGATATCATATTCTGCCATGCGCTATCCTCTCACCGCAAGGTTTAACCGAGTGATTAAACAAGCGCAATCCGCTGCGTGATAACGGGGCGACCGGCGCCGTCAATTTCATGTCCGACAATGGAAAAGCCGCTTTTCAGGTTGCGGATAATCATCGCGTTGTTGCTGGCCCGTGTGCGGGTTTCGATATGGGTGTAATCATGCGCTTGCGCCCATTGATGCTGCGCCAGCATCAGCTCACCGGCAATGCCCAGCCGCCGTGCGCCGGGTACGACACCGCCCAGCCATGAATAGAACAGCGTAGGGCTGCGTTGATAACCCAGTTTGAAACCGAGCGGTTCTTCTTCATTACCTGTTATCAGGTGCAACGCAGGGTAAACAAGACCGGGCAGCCTGTCTGTAAGGTAGGCCGGGTCAAAATCATCGAAAACCGCGCCGCATAAATCAGCCAGCATATCGGCCTTATCCTTAACGGCATCATCAGTGATGGTCACGACTTTGCGGGTATGCGCCATGCCTTCTATTCAGCCGGTTCGGCAAATTCAGCCCGGAGCCGTGCCTTGCTTTCCTGCATGGTTTTTGCGCGCCAGCGGTCCTTGATGATGTCGCTGGTGTCACGGCTGCCATCATGGCTCCACCCGGGCGGTTGAATAAGGTAGTTCCACTTGTTTTTCAGACCCGGCGCGTTCCAGACATCTTTTGCAATACCCACCCACTCATGGAATGCTGCCCAGAGCAGATTGAAGCTGCCCAGCTGTTTGACAATCCCGTACCGGATTTCTTCTTCATCGGTTTCCGGCACAAACGTTCCGAACATCCTGTCCCAGATGATGAAGACACCGGCATAATTGCTGTCAAGATAACGCGGATTGGTGGCATGATGCACGCGGTGATGGCTTGGCGTGTTCATCACCGCCTCAAACCAGCGCGGCATTTTGTCTATGGCTTCAGTGTGGATCCAGAACTGATAGACAAGATTGATGCCTGCGACAAAAGCAACCAGCAGGGGATGAAAGCCGAGCAGGAACAGAGGCAGGCTGATGATAAAACCGGGTGTCAGGATGTTGGTCCATGTCTGGCGCAGCGCGGTCGAGAGATTATAATGCTGGCTCGAATGGTGGATCACATGCGCGGCCCACATCCAGCGCATGCGGTGGCCCAGCCGGTGTTTGATATAATAGGCAAAATCGTCGACCACAAAGGCGAGTGGCCATGCCCACCAAACAAAGCTGAAATCGAAAATCCGATACTGGTACACCCACATCGCAATGGCAAACATAATACCGGCGGTGAGCGCGCCCGCAATGGTCGAACCCAGACCCAGCAGAAGTGAGGTCAGCGTATCCCGCGCTTCATAGCTGCGCCGGTTGCGCGCGCGGATGATGAATATCTCAAGGAGTATCAGGATAATAAATCCTGGCACTGCAAGTTCGGTAGGGCTGGGTAGATTCGGTTCCATAAGCGCTTGCTTACATCAATGTCAGCAACTTGTCAGCATCTTCTTCCGTGAGCATGAAAGAGACGCGTCCAAAACTGAGTTCGCCGCTGTCCACCATGTGGGCATTTCCGTCCTGGACAATTCTGAGTGGCCGCACGACCTTGCGCAGTGCGAACTGTGCCCCGTGGCGTTTGACAAGTGCGATGTCATCGTCTGCACCGTGCACGACTGCCGCGGCGCCATCGGTTGACAATATCGCCCAGCTGGCTTCGAAACCGGACAGGTTGTCTTCGGCCAATCGCATGGCGTGTGCGGAATCTCTCAGTGCCGCTTCCCCGAGCCGAAGATAATGGACAAGCGCCGCTACGGCAAAAATCGCGATCAAAGAACCTGCAAGTACGAGCCAGTCCATCGGGCGTCAGCTGCCGCCTGCTGCCAATGCGTCGAGCATCGGACGGACCGGGCTCAGGTCATAGCCTGCCTTGGCCGCATCGGCGGAAAGGCGGGCCGGATTTGCGCCCTGCTTTGCCTGAGACAGCGCCCATAACAGCGTTGAGCGTGTGCCGGAACGGCAATAGGCAAGCACCCTGCCTTCACTTTTTTCAAGCGCATCAATCATCGCATCCACCTGCGGCATTGAAAAACCGCTATGCGTGACCGGAATGGCGACATAGTCGATGCCCGCTGCTTTTGCCGCGGCTTCTATATCCGCACCCGGTGTCTGGTCCTCGGCTTCGCCATCGGGACGATTGTTGATGATCAGCGTAACGCCGTCTTCCTTGGCAGCGGCCACCTGATCCAGGGTGATTTGCGGAGACACGCGCATGGTGTCAGTGAGCGGTCTGAACATTGTCGTTTCCTTTTGCGTCTCGGCTGGTTGTTCTGTCTGTTCGGGCGCATTGCCCTGACATGCTGTCAGCGTTGCACATATCGCAATGGCCATAGCAAGGCTTTTCTTCATGGCACCGTCTCCGCTTCGCCCATAATCTCCCATACTTCGGATATGGCCGTCAGCAGTGGCGTGTTTCCGGCATAGCTGCGGCGTAATGCCGCATGTGCATCGGGCAACCCTGTACAGTTTTCATCTATCATTTTGCGCAGGAATGCGCCGCGTTCAGTATCATAGGGCTCTTCGCCGCTAAAATGCCCGCACGCCTGTGTTTTGGTGATGAACACGCGGATATCGTGTGGAATGCCGGGGTTGCGTGTGTCGTTGTAGAAATCTTTCCATGGCCCGGCCCTGGTTATGCCGCTGTCATTCCCGTCTGCGACAGGTGATGGCGCTATATCGGCCTTGTCCGCTGTCTGGCAGGCGGCAAGCAGCATCAGGCTGGTCAGCGCCGCATATCTGAATTTGCGAGAATGTTTCATGCCCCATGCTCCAGAATTACTTCCAGAAACGCTGTACCATAATTTTCGAGCTTGCGCGCGCCAATGCCGGGAAGTTCCGATAGTGCGCTGAGCGTCTGCGGCTTGAAGCCCGTCATATCGCGCAATACGCTGTCGTGGAAAACCACATAGGGCGGCACGCCTTGCTCTTGCGCCAGCTGCGTTCTGAGCGCGCGCAATGCATCGAACAGCGGATCGCCCACGGGATTGGGAGAGCTGCCGCGAGGACGCTTTTTGCTTTTGCGCTTTGGCGGCTCGATAATGGCCACCTCTGCCTCGCCTTTCAAAATGGCACGAGCCCCGGGGCCGAACATCAACCCGCCATGCTCGGTATTGCGCAGCGCATCGCGCATCAGCAGCGAGCGTGACACCGGTTTGATAAGCGGAGCGTCCTCTGCGCCAACAATATCATAGACAGATAGCTGGTCGTGGCGGCGGCTCAGGATTTTTTCATCCTGCCGCCCGGTCAGCACCGCTTCAAGATAATTGACGCCATAGCTTTCGCCCGTGCGGTAAACGGCGGAGAGGAACTTACGCGACAATTCGGTAACATCGCGTGTTTCGGGTGCGCTAAGGCAATTGTCGCAATTGCCGCACGTGGTGGGCGGATCTTCGCCAAAATGCCTGAGCAGGACAGCGCGCCGACATGTGGCCGTTTCCACCAGCGCGCCGAGTGTAGACAGGCGTGTGCGCTCGTTCTTCTGGCGCGTATCGTCCACTTCACTGAGCCGTTGCCTTGCGCGCGCGAAATCTTCCGCGCCCCAGAAAAGATGCGCTTCGGCAGGGTCGCCGTCACGGCCAGCACGGCCTGTTTCCTGGTAATAGGCCTCGATCGATTTGGGCAGGCCTGCGTGTGCGACAAAGCGCACATCGGGTTTGTCGATGCCCATGCCGAACGCGATAGTGGCCACCATCACCATATCTTCGGACGCGACAAAGTCGGCTTGATTCTGCGCACGGATTTCAGGGGCCAGCCCGGCATGATAAGCCCGGGCATTGCGGCCTGTTTTTGCGATCTGCGCCGCCATTTTTTCGGTGGCCGCGCGGGTGGGCGCATAGATGATTCCAGGGCCGGTATTGCTGGCTACCAGATCGCCAATCTGCCGCGTCAGCCCCTGCCGCGGGCTGATGGTATAACGGATATTGGGGCGGTCGAAACCGGCAATGACCAGGCCGTCTTCTTCTATGCCCAGCTGTTTCAATATATCGCCGCGTGTATGTGCGTTGGCCGTGGCCGTTAGCGCGAGGCGCGGAACATCCGCAAACTGGTCGAGCAGCGGGCGCAGCAGGCGGTAGTCCGGGCGAAAGTCATGCCCCCATTCGGATACGCAATGTGCTTCATCAATTGCGAACAGCGCTACTTTCGTGCTCGCCAGAAGGTTGCGGAAACTGTCCTGGGAAGCGCGCTCGGGCGCAGCGTAAAGCAGGTCGAGTTCACCTGCGCGCAGCCGCGCGATGGTTTCCTCGCGGTTACTGTCGGCGGATGTAAGCGTTGCGGCGTGAATGCCGACTGCTTCGGCGCTCCGTAGCTGGTCATGCATCAAAGCGATCAGCGGCGATATGACCACCACCGTTCCGTTGAGTGCGGTCGCGGGCAGCTGATAACATAGCGATTTGCCCGCACCGGTCGGCATGATGGTGAGTGTGTTTTTTCCCGTCATGACACGGCCCAGCACATCCGCTTGCCGCCCGCGAAAGCTGTCATAGCCGAAAGTGGATTTAAGAAGGGGAAGCAGGTCGGAAGTCACGCCCGGTTGGTAGCGGGGTGAAGCGGCAGGGTGAAGGGGGAATATGGGCTGTGCAAAAATAATCCCGTGCAAGCATTAGCAGGCGGTGACAGAAATCAGGCTTCCGCCGCTTCCTGCGCCTGTCTTTCCCACATTTCGGTATACAACCCGTTTTCGCCAAGCAGGTCGCGGTGGGTGCCGCGCTCGGCCACTGCGCCGTCTTTCAGCACCAGTATCTCATCGGCATGGGTAATGGTGGATAGCCTGTGCGCGATAGTGATGGTGGTGCGACCCTCTGCGACGCCGCGCAGAGTGGTCAGGATTTCGGCTTCGGTGCGACTGTCAAGCGCGGAAGTTGCCTCGTCCAGTATCAATATGGGCGGATCTTTCACTAATGTCCGCGCGATCGCCACGCGTTGTTTTTCACCACCCGAAAGCTTGAGCCCGCGCTCACCCACCTGTGTATCATATCCTTGTGGCAGTGCCTGTATGAAGCCTGCTATCGCCGCGCCCTGTGCGCCGCGTTCAATGTCTGATGACCCTGCACCGGCGCGGCCATAGGCGATATTATAGCCGATAGAGTCATTGAACAGCACTGTATCCTGCGGCACGATGCCAATGGCGGAGCGCAGGCTTTGCTGCGTGACATGGCCAATATCCTGCCCGTCAATTTCGATGCGTCCCTGCTGCGGGTCATAAAAGCGGTAGAGCAATCGCGCGATCGTCGATTTGCCTGCGCCCGATGGCCCGACAATAGCCAGCGTTTTGCCTGCGGGTACTTCGAAACTCAGGCCGTTGAGAATCTGGCGTTCATCATTATAGCCAAAATGCACATCGGTGAAGCGGATGGCAGGGCTGTCTATGCTGAGCGGCTTTGCATCCGGTGCATCGACCACTTCGGAATCGGTATCGATCAGGTCAAACATCGCCTGCATGTCGACCACGCCCTGCCGGATCATCCGGTACACCATGCCGAGCAGGTCAAGCGGCCGGAACAACTGCATCAGCAATGTGTTGATAAGCACCAGGTCACCCACGGTGAAGCGTCCCTCTGACCAGCCCCAGACCGAATAGGCCATGGCGGCGAACATCATGAGATTGGTGATGAGTGACTGACCTATATTGAGGAGGGCGAGCGAATTTTCTGACTTTATGGCGGCCTGTGCATATTCGCGTGCGGCTGTGTCATAGCGCTGTGCTTCACGGTCTTCCGCACCAAAATATTTGACGGTTTCATAGTTGAGCAACGAGTCGACCGCGCGGCCCAATGCCTGCCCGTCCATACTATTCATTTCGGCGCGCAGTGCATTGCGCCAGTCGGTCACGCGCTGGGTAAATATGATATAGGCCGCCACCATCACCAAAGTGGCCACCACCAGTCCGGCGCCAAATTTCACGCCGAAAATTACGAGTACGGCGGTCAGTTCGATCGCGGTGGGGGCAATGTTGAAAAGCAGGAAATAGAGCATGGTATCGATGCTTTTCGTGCCGCGTTCGATAATCTTGGTAATCTCACCCGTACGCCGTGACAGGTGGAAACGCAGCGACAAGCGGTGGAGGCGGCGGAACACATGCGATGCAAGGTTCTGTGTTGCGGTTTGGCCCACTTTTTCAAAGGCGATATTGCGAATATTGTCCGACAGTACGGCGGCAAACCGTGCGCCTGCATAGGCGGCAACAAAGGCAAAAAGCAACGCTAGCGCTGCCTGCGCTCCCTCAGTCATATTGTCGACCACGGCCTTATAGGCGAATGGCATTGTGAGGATAATCGCCTTGCTCACCAGCACCAACGCCAGCGCGATGATGATGCGGATACGCAGCGCCGCCGCGTCCTTTGGCCATAAATAGGGCAGGAAGCGCCTCAGCGTTGGCCAGATATTATCGGGCAGCTTTGTGTCTTTGGGGCTGTTTTCCTGAGGCGGCATTTGCCTTTAATGGGGTTTTCATATGCAGCTGCCAAGTGCGCCCATAATATTATTCAGTTCCAGTCATGGATGGGCCAGCCGCGTGAGACGGCTTCGCGTCGCAGCGCCGCCGAAGGATTGGTGGCAACCGGATGGTCGGCAAATTCGAGCATCGGCATATCGGAAATATGGTCGCTATAGGCGCGAATATCGCAATTTTCACGCACCAGCTCCTCGCGATCCATCCACGCCCTTATTTTGCGCAGTTTGGCTTCATCATAGCAGTTTTCGTTTATGATACGCGCCACGACCTGTGTACCATCCTGTTCAAGTTCGGTGGCGATCACATCATCAAAGCCAAGCCGGGCGGCAATGGCATCTACATAAAGATGATAGCTGGCCGTCGCCAACACCAGCCGATATCCATTCTCCCGGTCAGTTTCGATCTGTGCTATCGCTTCGGCATAGCTGTTATCTGCAATGGTACGCGCAGAGTATTCATCAATCTGCTGCTCGACATCACGCCTGTCGAACCGCCCGCCGATCAGCAGCGTGAGATTAAGCTCTTTCAGCTTCGCGCGTGAAATGATCTTGAGCGCGTAGAGGCTCATCCACAACAGGGCGAGCGGTGCAAGCACAAGCCGCCAGGGTGCTTTACGCAACGCGGCAAACATCAAAAATGGTGTGTAGGTGCCTGACCGCGTGATGGTTCGGTCCATATCGTAAATTGCGATTTTCTGCATAAAGCCTTTTTGCATTGCGGTGCAGGCCTGACAATCTGTTTCTGATCGTCATGCGATATGCGCGGCTTTTATATTGAAAGCGCATTGCACAAGGTTTGTGGCCAGGGGTCGGTGGTGAAGGGCCGGTGGTGAAGGGGTTGTGGTTATGCGCGTTTTACCGCAAAGGTATATGCCATGGGTAGAGCAGCCGATTTTACTATTGATACGCTGGATGACGGCACCCAGCGCGTGCTGTTTTCAGGCGATCTGGATATCGCGGATATTGGCGGCCTTTCCCAGCAATTGGATGCAATTGAGGGGCCCGTAACCGAAGTTGATATTTCCGGTGTGGAGAAAATGGACACGGTCGGTGCCTGGCTTTGCTACCGGCTTGCCCGCGACCATGGCGCAACCATTGCCGGCGAAGACAATGACCAGGGCCGCCTGATCGAAGCAGTGGGCAACGCCGATAATGGCGGGACAATTCGTGAAAAACGGCCAATCCCCCCGATTTACGCCATGAAAAAAACCGGCGAGGCCGTGCTTTTGGCACTGACGACCTTTGTCGGGATGATCAGCTTTTTCGGTGGGCTTGTGCGTTCGTTTTTCGCTGTATTGTTGCACCCAGGCCGCTTCCGGTTCAAGGCGCTGGTGCGGCAGTTTGAGCTGGTGGGCGTTAGCGCACTGGGCATTATCGGGCTGATGAGCTTCCTGATCGGCATCGTGATCGCGCAACAGGGCGCGGTGCAACTCAGGCAGTTTGGCGCGGAAGTCTATACCATCAATCTGGTGGGCCGCCTGACCCTGCGCGAACTGGGCGTGTTGATGACCGCGATCATGGTGGCGGGTCGTTCGGGATCGGCGTTTGCGGCGCAGCTTGGCACGATGAAGCTGACCGAGGAAGTCGATGCGATGCGCACTATTGGCGTCTCACCGATGGAAGCGCTGGTGCTGCCACGCTTTCTGGCAAGCGTACTCATGATGCCGCTTCTGGGGTTTTATGCGTGTATAATGGCAATGATTGGCGGCGGACTCTTAAGCTGGATTTCGCTGGATATTCCGCCTGCGACGTTTGTGCAGCGTATCCGTGAAGTCGTTCCACTCTATGATGTTTGGGTCGGCCTTATAAAGGCACCCGTATTTGGCGCGATCATCGCGCTCTCGGGTTGTTTTCAGGGGATGCAGGTTAAGGGCAATGCCGAGGAAGTCGGCCTTAGGACCACGGCAGCGGTGGTGCAGGCGATCTTCATGGTGATCGTGCTTGATGCGTTTTTTGCGGTATTCTTTACCTGGGTCGGCTGGGCATAGGGGTGATCTGGGCATGAGCGAAGAGCAAGATGAACTACAGGAAGCCAAGGAGCTGGTTGAGCAGGCCGATTATGCCGTGCGGATATCGGGTCTTCGCAATGCGTTTGGCGACCAGGTGATTCATGACGATCTGTCACTGGATGTGCACAAAGGGGAAATCCTGGGTGTAGTCGGCGGATCCGGTACGGGCAAATCGGTCATGATGCGCTCGATTATCGGCCTGCAAAAACCGCAGGCGGGCACGATTGAAGTTTTTGGCACGCATGTGCTGGACGAAGAAGTATCCGATGGTAGCGTGCGTTCTCGCTGGGGCATATTGTTTCAGGGCGGAGCGCTGTTTTCGACGCTTACCGTCGCTGAAAATGTGCAGGTTCCGCTCAAGGAATTCTATCCCGACATGGATGCCAAGCTGCTTGATGAGATTGCGCTTTACAAAATCGCTTTGAGCGGCCTTCCGCCCGAGGCTGCGGCCAAATACCCCTCTGAACTGTCGGGAGGCATGCGTAAGCGTGCCGGGCTGGCGCGCGCGCTGGCGCTCGACCCCGACCTGTTATTCCTTGATGAGCCTACAGCAGGCCTGGACCCGATTGGCGCGGCGGCATTTGATGAACTTACAAAAAAACTACAACAAACACTTGGCCTTACGGTATTCCTGATCACTCATGACCTCGACACACTTTACGAGATTTGTGACCGTGTTGCAGTGCTCGCCGACCGGCAGGTGATTGCAGTGGGGACGATTGACGAGCTGCTGGCAACGGATCATCCGTGGATACAGCAGTATTTCAATGGCCCGCGCGGGCGCGCTGCCATCGCATCGCAAAAGCGCAAGGAGGCGCGTGAAAATGCCTGATTTCACTTGTAATGTTGGGCCTTGCCGCAAGGCCATGGACAGATGTGGTTTGAAAGGGGCATAACGGCTTTATGGAAACGCGTGCAAATCACATATGGGTAGGCGCAGTGACGCTGGCATTGCTGGCCGCGCTGGCGCTGTTCATTGTCTGGATCGTCCAGTTTGGCAATTCGAGCCAGAAAGAATATGATATATTTTTCAAACAATCGGTGAGCGGCCTCGCCAAAGGGTCGGGCGTTTCCTATTCGGGGGTGCCGGCCGGGCAGGTGGAGGAAATCGCGCTATGGCAGAAAGACCCGCAGTTTGTCCGTGTACGCATTGTGGTGGATGAAAGTATTCCGGTTCTGCAGGGGACAACCGCCACCATCCAGAATGTCAGCTTTACCGCGCCGCCTGTCATACAGCTGGAGGGTGCGATACAGGGCGCACCCGAAATTGTCGAACTGGGTCCGGAAGGTGTGCCGGTCATTCCCACCAAGCCAGGCGCACTGGGTGAATTGCTGAACAGCGCACCGGTATTGATTGAACGGTTGGCGACGCTCACTGAGCAGCTGACAAAAGTGCTTAATGATGACAATCAGGAAACAATCAGCGGGATGCTTAAGAATACCGAGCGATTGACCGGAAATCTCGCGAACCAGGCACCCGAAATCAGCCGCACCATGCAGCAGTTGCAGTTGACGCTTAAGAATGCAGACCAGACCTTGGCCGAATTCAGCAAGTTGTCCGGTTCGGCGCAAAACCTGCTGGACAATGAAGGCAGGCCATTGGCGGCGGATCTGCGCAAAACTTTGGACGCAGCTCAGAAAAGCGCAGCAGAGCTTAGCCAGACACTCGCCGAAACACGGCCCGTGATGCAGCAGGTGCGCACCACGACCTTGCCTGAAGCTGAAGCGCTGATGCGTGAGCTTCAGGAAATGAGCAATTCGCTGACCGCCATTACAGAGCGGCTGGACCAGGAGGGGGCGGGGTCGCTGCTCGCGTCACCCAAATTGCCGGATTATGAACCATGAGCCATTCAGGTGGAAAACGCATGAGACAGATTTTCAAATCTTTGACCATTCCCGCACTGGCGGCGGTCACGCTGGCGGGCTGTGTCAGTTTTGGGAGCGAGCCGCCGCCATCGCTGCTGACACTTACGCCCGATAGTGAAATCGCGGCAGGCACATCGCGCAGTGGCCCTGTGGCCAGTGCGATCATCGTCGATATGCCGACTACAGAACGCAAGCTGGATAATTTGCGTGTGCCGGTGCAGATTGACGATAGTTCGATTGCCTATCTGAAAGAAGCGGTCTGGGTAGACCGGCCCAGCCGGCTGTTCCGCACATTATTGTCCGAAACCATTGCTGCGCGTTCGGGGCGACTGGTGCTCGACAAGGTGGAAATATCGGGACAGAGTTCCTCGCGCATTTCCGGCACGCTGGTTGATTTCGGCTATGATGCACGCACGGCCCAGGCAGTGGTAGCGTTTGACGCGATCCGTCGCTCAGGCGCGGGCGAAGTTGAAAAACGGCGTTTCGAAGCACGCGAAAATGTGTCTGCGCCCGAAGCCGGTCCTGTTGGGACGGCGCTCAACCGTGCGGCCAACCGTGTTGCGGTGGAAATATCCGACTGGGTAGGCTGATTTGGCCTGAACGGGCTTAGCTGCCCGCAAAACCTTCCGGTTTTGGCCAGTCTGTAGCGGTATAGGCCAGCACCTTGAAAAGCTCCCCCATTTCTTCGGGCGATGTCAGTCGGTGATGCGCTGCGTCCACTTCATCTGCTGCGTCTGGATGCTGGGTTTTCAGTGCGGCGGCGCGCTGATCGATACCGAGCGCGCGAAGCCATGCACCTTGTGTGGTTGGCCCCATTATGCGTGCGCTTTGTCCTTTGCCGGCCTGCGCAATCTCTTCAAAATTCACATGTGCGGTCAGGTCGATCTGACCAGGGCGGGTAAATGGATCGATTTTTTCGTGTGCAGCCACCGCCTGCAAAGTGCTACCGCTCCGGGTTTCGGTATAGCCGTAATCGATAAACAGTGCGGCTCCCCCCTGCTGTTGCAATCGCCGCGCAATCTCTGCCGCAATGGCCATGGCCGCCGGGCAACTTTCCAATATGGTGCCAGGTTGTGACTGGGCGAATTTTTTAGGGACTGCTCCATCCATTGGTCGCGCGCCCGGTAGCGGCATGAATTTTTGCCCATCGCGTGCCACCACCCGTTCGCGCCATCCCGAATGAGTGGCGATAATCTGGTGAATCGGGAGCGCGTCGAAAAACTCATTGGCGACGACCAGCAGTGGGCCATTATCGGGCAGATTCTCCATGCCATCATGGAAAACAGCCTGTGGATGGACATCTTTCTGTTTGGCGCGCAGTGCAGGGCTGGTTTCCACACAATGTATGTCAGGGACCAGCCCGAATTTCCGCATTGCCCGCAAGGCATCGCTGGCCAGTGTCCCGCGCCCGGGGCCAAATTCCACATAATGGCAATGTTCCGGCTTTCCGGCACGCAGCCATAGGTCCGCAAGCCAGAGCCCGACGAGTTCACCGAACATCTGGCTGACTTCTGGCGCGGTGATGAAATCACCGTCCGCGCCCAGCGGATCGCCGGATGCATAATAATGGGCGTTCGATTCGGCCATGTATTGCGCTACCGGAATTGGACCGGTTGCTTCAATTGTTCGCATCAGGCGCTGGGCAAGACCGCTGGGAGCGAGCATTATCCGGTGACCATATCCTTGCTGGCAGGTGTGCGGCGCAGCGCGGTGAAAACGAGCACAAGCCCGATCAGGATCATCGGAACAGTGAGCCACTGCCCCATGCTCAATCCCGTATTTTGTGCAAATTCGGTAAGGTGCGCATCAGGCTGGCGGAAATATTCGACGAAAAACCGGCTGAAGCCATAGATGAGTGCCGCCGTACCGAACAGCAGGCCCGGCTTATAGCGCGCGCCTGTTTTCCAGAACAGGAAAGCCATGATGGCAAACATCAGCAGGCCTTCAAGCCCCGCTTCGTAAAGCTGGCTGGGGTGGCGCGGCTGTGCACCGCCGCCAGTTGTGTCGAAAATAATCGCCCAAGGCACATCCGTGACACGGCCCCACAGCTCGCCATTGACGAAATTGGCAAGGCGGCCAAAGAAAAGCCCAAACGGGATCACGCAGGCAATATAGTCGCAGATGCGCAGGAAGCTAAGGCTGTTGCGCCGCGCCATGAACCATATGGCGAGGATCACACCCAATGTGCCGCCGTGCAGCGACATGCCGCCTTCCCATAGCTTGAGAATATCGACCGGATTTTGCAGAATTTCCGGTTGGTAGAAAAAGATATAGCCAAGCCTGCCGCCCACTATGATGCCAAGAGTCGCATAAAGTATGAAATCATCGGCGTGCCGCTGCGCCATGGGCGCGCCGGGCTGGGCAATCAGCTTGGTCAGATACCAGTAGCCGATGAGAATCCCGGCGAGATATGCCATGGAATACCATTTCAGGCTGAATCCACCGATTGTGAATATGTCAGGAGACAGTCCAAGGTCAGAAAATTGCGTAAATTCACCCGCGGATGACAATAATGTTAGTATCAACTCTTTTCTCCATAGGTTTTACTCTCCATAGTAGGGGAAAACGAGAAGACCAATAGGAGAGATAAAATATGCCGACAGAGCTCGATGTAATGCTGGACCAGGTTATGGATGCATTGACAGCCGAAGGCGCGCCGCTGACCACTGTTGATGTGGAGCGCGGCGGCGCGAAAATGCCGATGCTAGCGGCTGCACCCCCCGCACTGCCGCACTATTTCGCGCATTTCTGTCTCGGCGATAACAAGGACAAGGAATTTCTGGTTGATGGTGATTTACGCCTGACCTTTGGTGAGGTCTATATGGCGGCTGACCGGGTGGCCAAGGCACTGGCATCAGGCTGCGGTGTCGAAAAAGGGGATCGAATCGGTATTGCTGCGCGTAATTCGGCAAACTGGATTGTTGCGCATATGGCGATTTTGATGGCGGGCGGCGTGTCGTCACTGCTCAACGGCTGGTGGCAGGGCGCGGAATTGGCCGCAGGTATTAACAGCGTTGGATGCAAACTGGTACTGGCGGACCCGCAGCGCGCGGCCCGGCTGGACGGTGAGGATATAGGCGGCGCGGAAATTATCCTGTTCGATCATGACTGCCAGCCCGATGAAGGGCTGAAAAATGTGCTGACGCGCGGGACTGCCGATGCTGCCCTGCCCGAAATTGGCCCTGATGATCTGGCGACAATCCTGTTCACATCGGGATCAACCGGTCAGTCCAAGGGCGCCTATAGCGACCATCGCGGCGTTGTGCAGGGTGTGTTCAACTATATTTCGCAGACGATGATGGCGCTGCAGCTGCTGACCATGAAAGGCGAAGCGCCGACAAGCCAGCCAGCGACATTGCTCAATGTACCGCTTTTCCATGTGACTGCTGAAATCCCTGTGTTGTTGCAAAGCATCGGCATTGGCCGCAAGCTGGTGCTGATGCCGAAATGGGATGCCGAAGAGGCAATGCGGCTTATCGAGAAGGAAAAAGTCACCTATTTTGTGGGCGTGCCCTTGATGAGTTTCGAAATGGCGACGCATCCCGATCGCGGTAAATATGACCTGACGACATGCACAGCCTTTGCCGCAGGCGGCGCACCGCGCCCTGTTGAGCATGTGAAGAAAATCAAAAAGGAAATGGATTGGGCCTTCCCGCTGCTGGGCTATGGCCTCACGGAAACCAACGCTGTTGGCTGCGGTAATTTCAACGAAAACTATCTGGCTAAACCGAACAGCACGGGTACGGCTTCGCGGCCGCTGGTGGACCTTGCCATACTGGATGACGACGGAAAGCCGCTGCCACAAGGTGAGGTGGGCGAAGTGTGCATCCGTTCGGTCTGTAATTTCCTGGGCTATTGGGAAAATGATGCGGCGACCAGGGAGGCGATCACCGACGACATGTATTTCCGCACCGGTGATCTCGGCTATCTCGATGCGGATGATTATCTTTATATTGTCGACCGCAAGAAGGATATCATCATCCGCGGCGGTGAGAATATTAGCTGTGTTGAGGTGGAAGCGGCGCTGTATGAACATCCTGAAGTATCAGAAGCGAGCGTGTTTGGTCTTCCTGATGAGCGTTTTGGCGAAGTGCCGGGCGCAGTATTCTATACCAAGAGCGGCGCGCAGGTAAGCGATGCGGACATGGCAGCTTTCCTGTCGGAAAAACTGGCGGCTTTCAAAGTGCCCTGCCGGTACTGGCAGACTGATAATCCGCTGCCAAAGCTGGGCACGGCGAAAATCGACAAGGTTGGCCTGCGCAAGAAATATCAGGCCGTCGCTGCGGCGGAAGGGTGAGCATAGGGACATGCCGGTCATATGATGAGGATTCCGCGTCAGCGCGACATTATTGACCGGCGCGCCCTATGGAGCGAAATACGAATGGCGGCGGATGCGGATGGCATGCAAAGCCGTCCCGTCGTGCTCGAAAAACTGCGCGCCGCACTTGAGCAAGGGCGCACGGAAATTGCCTCGCGGCTGATGGCGAAGCCGTCTGCTGGCTATGAATGCAACCGGGCGCAGGCTTTCCTGGTCGATCAGCTGGTACGCATCATTCATGACTATATCGTCAGATACCAGTATCCGCCCGGCAATCGCAGCGCCGCGCAGCGGCTCACTATTATGGCGGTGGGCGGATATGGCCGTGCTGAAATGGCACCACATAGTGATGTTGATATCGCGTTTCTGACACCGATGAAAAAGAAAAGCTGGCCCGAACAGGTGGTCGAGGCGATGCTTTATTTCCTTTGGGATCTGGGCCTGAAGGTCGGACATAGCAGCCGTTCGCTCGATGAAATGGTGCGCATGGCCAAAGCTGACGTAACCATTCGTACGGCGCTGCTTGAAGGGCGCTATGTCTGGGGCGATGAAGATATCTATGCCGAAGCAGCCGAGCGGTTCCAGAAGGAGGTGGTGAGCGGCACCGCCCGCGATTTCGTGGCCCAGAAGCTGGCCGAGCGCGATGCCCGCCACATGCGTATGGGCGACAGCCGCTATGTTGTCGAACCCAATGTGAAGGACGGCAAAGGCGGGCTGCGTGATCTGCAGACACTCTACTGGATTGGCAAATATGTGCATGACGTCCGTGTGGCCGCGGATCTTGTTGAGGCTGGGTTACTCACAACCACTGAATATCGCGGCTTTCGCCGTGCTGAAAATTTCCTGCTCGCGGTGCGTAGCCATTTGCACATGATTACCGGCCGCGCTGAGGACCGCCTGACTTTTGATCTGCAGCGTGAGGTGGCGACACGCATGCAGTTTGCCGATCGTCCCGGCAAGTCGGCGGTCGAACGGTTCATGCAATATTATTTCCTGAATGCGAAAAAAGTGGGTGACCTGACCGGGGTTTTCCTGGCGCAGCTGGATGAGAAGTTTGCGGCGCGTGGCCGACGTTTCCTGCCCAGCATCACACGGCGGCCGCGCAAGCTGAAAGGGTTCAAACTTGATCGCGGACGTCTCAGCGTACCGGGCGATGATTTCTTTGCCAAGGAGCCGTTGCGGTTGATGCAGATGTTCCAGCTGGCCGACAGGTATGAACTGGAAATCCATCCGGCGGCAATGCGGTTGGCGGGGCGTGATGCCAAATTGATTGATTCAGAACTGCGTAATGATGCAGAGGCAAACAAGATGTTCATGCATGTGCTGACCAGTCCGCGCGACCCTGAAATCGTGTTGCGCTGGATGAACGAAGCGGGGATATTCGGGCGCTTTGTGCCTGATTTTGGCCGTGTAGTCGCGCAGATGCAGTTCGACATGTACCACCACTATACGGTCGATGAGCATACCATTCGTGCCATTGGCCTGCTGTCAAAAATAGAAGCAGGCAGGCTGGAGGACGATCATCCACTCAGTCATGCAATCCTGAAGAAACTGGCATCGCGCCGGGTGCTTTATGTGGCCACATTGCTGCACGATATTGCCAAGGGCCGAAAGGGAGATCACAGTATATTGGGGGCGGAGGTGGCGATGAAACTTTGTCCACGCCTGGGTCTTAGCCAGGCAGAGACTGAGCTGGCCGCATGGCTGGTGCGCAACCATCTTTTGATGTCGGCGACCGCATTCAAGCGCGATCTTGCCGATTATAAGACAATAGCCGATTTTGCAGCACAGGTGAAAAGTCCCGAACGGCTCAAACTGCTGCTTGTACTCACCATTGTTGACATCCGTGCTGTGGGGCCGGGTGTGTGGAACAGCTGGAAGCGGCAATTGCTGCGCACATTGTTTGAAGCGACCGAAGAAGTGCTGCGGCTGGGGCATAAGGAACATGGCCGCAAAGAGAAAATTGCTGCGAAAAAAGCTGATGTGGCGGCGATGACCGATCTGCCGAAAACTGTTTTTGCCAAACTGGCGCGGCAGCTGACAGACCCATACTGGATTGCTGAGCCGGAGGATATCATCGCGCGCAATATCCGGCACATGCGCGGGGTCGGCGATACCGAACTGTCGATTGAAGCCGAGTTTTACGAAGCGCGCGGCGCGACGCTGGTGACTGTCTATGCCGCCGATCATCCGGGTTTGTTTTACCGTATTGCTGGCGGCATCCACCTTGCCGGCGGCAATATTATCGATGCGCGCATTCACACCACCAAAAGGGGCATGGCGCTCGACAATTTCCTGGTGCAGGACCCGCAAGGACGGCCCTTCAATGAAGCCGATCAGATAGAGCGGCTCAAAGTGGCAATTACTGATGCACTCGCCAATCGGCATCTGCTGGTCGAGAAACTGGATGCACGGCCGCTGGCGCATCCGCGCTCGGAAGCATTCCATATTTCCCCCATGGCGATCATCGATAATGAGGCGTCCAACCGCTTCACGGTGATAGAGGTCAATGCCCATGATCGCCCCGCCTTGTTGAGCAGGTTGGCGCGCACTTTGTTTGACCTGAAACTGATTGTGCACAGCGCGCATATTTCCACCTATGGCGAGCGTGCAGTCGATACCTTTTACGTCACCGATCTTCTGGGTGCGAAAATAGAAAGCAAGGCGCGGCTGAGAACACTGGAGAAAAAGTTGGTCGAGGCGGCCAGCGATCTGCCTGACGATCTTGCTGAAACCGCAGAAAAAATCCGCGAGACCGCCTAGATAATTTCCCCTAGCTAATTTTCATCGCCATGCCCGGCTCCAATGCTGGCAATATCCGCATCATATCGTCGCGCGATATCGCTACGCAGCCTTCGGTTGTACGCTCTTGTGGCGGCTTTTCCTCATTCCACAGATGAAAGAATATCGCGCTGCCCATGCCCGGCACGGGCGGCGACATATTATGATCCAGCACTATGATGATGTCATACAGCATATCGCCGCGCTGCAGGGTTTCCGCGCTGAAAGCATGGGGCAGCCGCACGGGCCGGTTATAGGCTGCATCTTCCGGTGCATCGGACCAGCCATCGCTGGGCAATATCCAGCGCCAGGGCAGTGTAATGCCCTGCGGCGGTGCACTGCGTCCATGCCGGAACATTGCGGCGCGTATTGGCCAGCTTCCCAGCGGCGTGCAGCCATCGCCTTCCTGTTTGGCATTCGCCATACATGTGCCGCCGCGCCCTATGGCGCATGGTACAGCGAGGTCGCCGAGTGATAGCATGCCTGCGGCCGTATCCACTTTCACAATACCCTCTGGCACGATACTGCCTGCCGCATTCATAGCTGATGCCCGGTGCGTGTCTTCTTGGTGTTCAGATAACGGGCATTGTGGCGATTGGCGTTGATTTTCAGCGGCTTGCGCTCGGCAACGTCAACGCCGTGCGTGCGCAGCGACTCTACTTTTTCCGGATTGTTGGTGAGCAGGTTGATAGTGTCTACATGCAGCAGTTTCAGCATCTCAGCGGCGATCGCAAAATCACGTGCTTCGGTCGGCAGACCGAGACGGTTATTGGCATCGACAGTATCAAAGCCCTGATCCTGCAGCGCATAGGCGCGCAATTTGTTGATGAGGCCAATGCCGCGGCCTTCCTGCCGCAGATAGAGCAAAATACCCCAGCCGGTATCTGTCATTTCAGCCATGGCTTCATGCAGTTGCGGTCCGCAGTCGCATTTGAGCGACCCCAGTATATCACCGGTAAGGCATTCGCTATGTAGCCGCACCAGCGGCGTGCTTTCATCGCGGGTGCCAATAATCAGTGCAACATGTTCGCGCAGGTCGTTGGTGCTGCGAAAAGCAATGATTTGCGCATTTTCATGCGCCTCTACCGGTAATGCGGCATGGCTTGCAATCTGCAGGTGTACAGGATCCGCATAGTCGGCAATGTCTGCGGCGTTCAATGTCAGCGTATCTTCATCCGCCGCATTCAATATGTAGAAAGCGGGCAAAATTCCCGCTCTGCGCGCCAGGTCGAGCGCGGCAACGGCAGCGGAACTGTCACAGGGCGTCTCTGCCACAAACGGCCCCTTCATAGGGTGGCGCATATCAAGCACGGGGTCTGCTATTGCGCGGGCAAGGTCCCCTGAAAGGCCACCTGTAACCGACATGCATACGGGTGCATCCGGGCCACTCGCGGCTGCGGCCTGGTTGGTGAGTTTGAGCGTATCGGCACGTGCGGCAGAGATCAGCAGCCGCTGACTGCCCGGAGCCGACAGCGCGGTCTCAACAGGGAGCAGGTGCAAAATATCATCGCTACCGGCAACAGATATAGCCCAGCCATGCCGCAGCGCATCAATCGCCTGCGCGGTGCGACGCGGTGCCGACATTAGAGCGCAAACTCGCTGACAAGTGGCGCGTGGTCGGATGGTTTCGTCCACCCGCGGACCGGTTCCAGAACCTTGTGGCCCAGCACATTGTTTTCCAATTCGGGCGAGACCCAGATATGGTCGAGCCGGCGGCCTTTGTCTGATTTGGCCCAATCGCGTGCACGGTAGCTCCACCAGCTATACAGTCGCTCTGGCGCCGGAATGAATTTGCGGCCAACATCGATCCAGCCGTGTGCATCGCGCAGTTCGTACAACCGGTCGATTTCAATCTGTGTATGGCTGACTGTATTGATAAGCTGCTTATGGCTCCACACATCGCATTCCAGCGGGGCAATGTTGAAGTCGCCCAACAATATAGTGGGGTCTTTCAGTTCTTTGGCCCATTCGATCATGCGCCCGTAAAAGTCCATTTTCTGGCCGAATTTCGGGTTCACTTCCCGGTCTGCCACTTCGCCGCCTGCGGGAATATAGACATTTTCCAGCCGCACCGATTTGCCGCTTGCGCCTTTTATTTCGACGCCGACATGGCGTGCCTCGCCATTGGCCTGCCAGTCATTTCGCGTGATATTATGCAGTGGTATACGGCTGAGTGTAGCCACACCATGATGCATCGGCTGTCCGTTAAGTGCCTGATGGTTATAACCCAGTTGACGAAACGCCCCCTCGGGAAATTTGTCGTCAGCAACCTTGGTTTCCTGCAAACACAGAATATCCGGTTTTTCTTCTTTCAGGAAGCGTTGCACGGTTTCAATGCGAAAGCGCACGCTATTTATATTCCAGGTCACGATCTTGATGTTTGCAGTCATGGCACTGCTCTAGCCGCGCTTCGCGCCAAACCCAAGCCCCAAGGTAAGGCAGATAACAAAAAACCCTCGCTCCGGGGGCATTTGGAACGAGGGTTCTGTTGCGTTCGTCACGCTATATATAAGGAGAGGCTTTATAAACCGGACAACAGGGGGGAAACCCGGTTCGCTTCCTTACAAGTTTGGTTATACGCCCGCTTTCCTGTCATTTAACTGAACACATTTTACAAATTTTGGCATTTTGCCGACTGAAAGGGGCATTCTGTCGGGATAATGCCCGGTCTTGCAGGAATATTGTTCAGGAACGACAGAAAGAATGCATGTGCACTAAGTTTGTTTAGCGACGCGGTCCACCCTTGCGCCGTGGATCTTTCCATTTGAAGGCACTGTTCGACACTGCAGCGCCATATTTGTGATTCGACAGGCGAATCGTCGTGCGCTTGTTTTGCGAATCGAGTGCAACCCATCCGGACAACTCAATACCACCAGGGGCAGATGCCTTGCGCGTGAAGATGAGTGTGATGACGCCATATTCAGGACGTTTGGGGTCTTTCACCCGAACGCTCAGTACATTGGGATTATCAGTGGGGACCACTTTGCCATATTTGGCAAGGTCACGGTCGGGGTCCAGCAAGGCGCCTAGCGGACTGTTCCTGATCGGCCAGCGCTGCACCTGGTTCACCTCATAATCAATCAGGGTCAGTGCCTTGCCATCGCTGACAATCAGCAGGGGCACATCTTTCTGGTACTGAAAACGGATTCTGCCTGGCTGTTTCCAGGTCAGTTTCCCGCTAACAGTCTGATTGGTGCGGTCGGTTTGTGTAAAATTGGCTGTCAGCGTGGTTACCGTTTTGAGATGGCGGCTGACACGGTCCAGATCGGCAGTGGTGGATTGTGCGGCCACCGGTATGGCTGGCAGGGTTGCCGCCAACGGTGTCAGAGCCGTTATGGCCAGCGCAGTAAGCAGGAAAGGGCGCTTTATCAGCATATAATTCTCCAATTCAGTGGCTTATCTCAATACCCGGAATCGATTGAACGCCTGCTGAACTATGATGTCAGCAAGCGTCCATTTGATCATATCTGATACATATGTGTCTGTGTTCATTCTCCGCATTTCATGGCGGAGCGAAAACGCAAGATTACTTGATCTTGGCTTCCTTGAACTCAACATGCTTGCGCGCAACCGGGTCATATTTGCGGAACACAAGCTTTTCGGTCAGGTTGCGGGGGTTCTTTTTCGTCACATAGAAAAAGCCCGTATCTGCGGTGCTGACCAGTTTGATTTTTACATTGGCTGGTTTCGCCATGTCTTATGTCCTTCGTTCAATTTACTCGCATGACGCGTTCGTGCTGGGCAGCGACCCGGCAGAAAACGGCCAAAAATCCAAAAAATAAAGCGGCCAGGCGATTATTTGTGAATCGGGCCGCAAAACACGTGACGCGCAATGCGAGAAATGCGGCGCAATGTCAAGCGCTATGCGCATTGTGATTGTAGTGGCCGCTTACACGAACCTGCCAGATGATAGATTCAGTCTAATTGATTTCATCAATTTCTCTGGTCGAAAAACTCCATGAGGTGTGATGGCACAAATCCGCCACTGCCGCGTTGATAAGGCATATAGATGGATTTGACAGACAGGAGGATATTTATGTCAAACGATAATGGAAATAATGCCGCAAAAGCACTGGCGGACTCACTTAATGGCCTGCTGGCTGATAGCTTTGCGCTCTATTTCAAGACAAAGAATTTTCATTGGCATGTGGCGGGACCTAATTTTCGCGATTACCACTTGCTGCTTGATGAGCATGCCGCTGAAATCATCGGCATTACCGATGTTATTGCTGAGCGTGTGCGCAAAATAGGCTATCGCACGCTGACATCAATCGGATCGGTGGCTGCGAAACAGTCCGTGTCTGATAATGACAGTGAAGACATTGATGCCAAAGTGATGCTTGAAGAGCTGCGTAATGACAATATGGCTTTTGTGAAAGCGCTTAAGGATACCAAGGAGCTGGCCGAGGCGGCTGGCGATAATGCAACGGATGGTCTGATCGACGACTGGACTGATCAGGCGGAGCAGCGCGCATGGTTCCTGCGCGAAACATTGAAATAAGGCTATATCCCATATGAAAAGGGCGGCGTATCCAATGATGCGCCGCCCTTAATGTTTGAAATATGAAACTGCCTAGCCCGCTTTGGGGGACAGGTTGACTGCGGAATATTTGCCGCGGCGATCAACCTCAACATCAAATTCAACCTGATCGCCTTCATCCAGCCCCGACATGCCAGAGCGTTCGACGGCACTGATATGGACAAATGCGTCGGCCTCACCATCGTCGCGCGTGATAAAACCAAAGCCCTTCATGCTATTGAAGAATTTCACCGTTCCGCTGGTGCGTTCACCGGTCAGTTCCCGCCGGGGTGGTTCTGCGCGCTGCGGTGCTTCGATCACCTCACCGTCAATCTGCAGATCGCTTGCCGACACCTTGCCACCGCGATCAACCAGTGTGAATTCCAGGCCCTGACCTTCGGCCAGACCGCTTAGTCCTGCTTTCTCGACAGAGCTGATATGCACGAATACATCTTCACCGCCATCCTCACGCTGAATAAAGCCAAAGCCTTTCTGCGCGTTGAAAAATTTTACGACGCCCTTGCCTTCGCCAACGACCTGCGCTGGCATGCCGCCACGTGCGCCGCCACCGGCAAAACCGCTGCGTGGTGCGCTATCGCCGCTGTTAAATCCGCCGCTACCGCCGAAACGATCGTTGGAATTATTATTATATCCGCCGCCATCAAACCGGCCACCGCTGCCTTGATATCCGTCGAAATTCTCATCACCAAATTGGTCGCGCTTGTCCCGGCCCTTACCACGCCGGCCTCTGTCAAAACCCATGCCTTAAAATTCACTTTCGCATCGTCCGTAATATTTTCAGTGCGGATTGCGGAATGGACGAATTTCCGCTCTCCGTATAATTTAAAAAGACAGCCGGGTATCCGCTGTTTCAATGCGGATGCGGCTTTCTTTTCCTCTTCCGGCAACTGCCAAGACCGCCAGATGGGCGAATCTATAAACCAAAAAACCTGCCTTTGCGAATAGAATCCACGTCATACGGCACCAATATGTGGCAAAAATGTACCATTTCAGCCCATTTGGTTACCTGATAGCGTGCTGTTAGAGAAATTTTGTGACTCGTTCATGACATATGCTTTTGTGTGAAGATATACGGCGCGGCGCAATGCTCTTGCAAGATAATCGCGGCTGGGCCATGAGAAACCCGTTATGAATTTGTCGCCTTGCCAGACAAACCCTGTGGCCAAATCCATGGCCTGAATAGACCGGAAAGCCAAATATGACCGTCCATTTCCATGAAGAAGATTTGCCAGCAGATGCCCTGGGGCCTGGCGATGTCGCCGTCGATACAGAAACAATGGGACTTATCACGCCGCGCGACCGGTTGTGTGTGGTGCAGATTAGCGATGGTAGCGGCGACGAGCATCTGGTGCGCTTTGGACCAGACAGTGACTATGCTGCTCCCAACTTGCGGGTGATACTCGCGGACCCGGACCGGGTGAAGCTCTATCATTTCGGCCGGTTCGACCTGGCGGCGATCGATCATTATCTGAACGTCACTGCAGCGCCGGTATTTTGTACCAAGATCGCTTCACGGCTGGTGCGCACTTATACTGACCGGCACGGCCTGAAAGAACTGGTGAAAGAATTGCTGGGCAAGGATATTTCCAAGCAGCAGCAGTCCAGCGACTGGGGCGGACCGGAGTTGAGTGATGCGCAGCGCGATTATGCGGCAAGCGATGTGCGTTTCCTGCATGAACTGCGTGAGGAATTTGTCACCCGGCTCAAGCGGGAAGGGCGGATGGAAATGGCGCAGGCCTGTTTTGATTTTCTGCCGCGCCGCGCTGAGCTTGACCTGATGGGCTGGCCGGAAATTGATATTTTCGCGCACAGTTAATATATAGATGTGAAGCAAGACGGCGCCAATCCGGTGCCGGTCACCAGGATGATCGATTTATGAGCGCCAAGGCCGAACGGATGCGCACGCGCAGGCATGCTGTTGCTGCCCCCGGCAGTGCGCGTGACACATGGGTGAAGATATGGCGGGTGATTCTCCCATCGGCCATTGGCGCGCTGGCGGCTTTCCTGATCCTGGCGCCATTGACCAACAAAGGTGAAGTCAGCTTCCTGCTCGACAAGGATAGTGTGGAAATCGCCAAGGAACGCCTGCGCGTCAACGAGGCTGAATATCGCGGATCGGACAATAAAGGCCGCGCCTTTTCATTAAAGGCGGGTTCCGCTGTGCAGCGCAGTTCGGCCTTGCCGGTGGTGGAAATGGAAGACCTGCTGGCACGCATCGCTCTGGACACGGGGCCTGCCGAGCTGCGGGCTGATGAAGGCTCCTATAATATGGATGCCGAAACTGTGGAAATCACCGGCCCGATCGAATTTGAATCGGCGGGTGGTTATGGACTTGTGACGCGCGATGTTGACGTCGACTTGAACGGGCAACGTATGGAAAGCCGCGGCGCGGTGACCGGGCGCGTGCCGAGCGGCACATTTCGTGCCAATAAACTGGTGGCGGATCTGGATGAGCGCCGCGTCGTGCTGGAAGGTGGTGCGAGGCTCAGGATGCAACCGGGATCAAAAGGGCTGGGATTCTAATGCCCTGTTTTATTTTACATACAGTTCGGCTAAGGAATAGGTCATGAAAAAGACAGTTTCGATAGCCGTTATTGCAAGCGCACTGACATTTGCCGGAGCCGCTGCGCTCAATGCGCAGTCCATCACCAGCCATAACAGCAACGCACCGGTCAACTATGCTGCGGACCGTATTGAGCTGCAGGACAGGCAAAACCGGGTGGTGCTGAGTGGTAATGTCAATATCGAACAGGGCGGGCTCAACATGCGTGCGGCGCGTACCACCGTGGCTTATCGTAATCAGGGCAGCCTGCAAATTGACCGTATCGACGCCACGGGCGGCGTGACGGTGGCAAAAGGCAATGAACGCGCTAGCGGCAATGTCGCCGTGTATGATTTTAACCGCCGCATCATTACTGTTGTTGGCAATGTGGCACTGCGCCGCGGCACCGACACACTTAATGGGGGTCGTCTTGTGATTGATTTACGCACGGGCCGGTCGACTATTGACGGCCGCAGTTCGGGAAGCTCTGCTCCCGGCGGCCAGACAGGCAATAATGGCCGTGTTTCGGGAAGCTTTTCCGTTCCGCAAAGTACGGACTAGACAGCTTTCAACGGCAGAGGTTTAGACTTTTTCTACATATACATGCATAAATCCTGCCAAAATCATTTTTTGGCCGGTTTCCTATTATTTTCTCCATGCTATAGCTATATATGAAACAAGGAAACACGCGCTTCAGGATGGATTTATGAACGATGCCGCCACGATTGACCCGGCCGAAAATGCGGTAACCGATGCAGCGCTGGATCATGGCCTGGCCGTGATTTCCATCGCCAAAAGCTATGACAAGCGCGAAGTCCTGTCCGATGTATCGCTCTCTGTGGCTAATGGAGAGGTTGTCGGCCTGCTTGGCCCCAATGGTGCGGGCAAGACCACCTGTTTTTATTCTGTCATGGGATTGGTAAAGCCCGATGCGGGCCGGATCATGCTGGACGGTGTGAACATCACAGCGCTGCCTATGTATCGCCGTTCCGTGCTTGGATTGGGCTATCTGCCGCAGGAGACATCCATTTTTCGCGGGTTGAGCGTTGAAAAGAACATCATGGCTGTGCTCGAAATGGCGGAGCCGGACCGTGATGCCCGGCATGCCCGGCTTGATGAGCTGCTTGATGAGTTCGGCTTGACCCGTCTGCGCAGCGCACCGGCCATGGCCCTATCTGGCGGTGAGCGCCGCCGCTGTGAAATTGCCCGCGCGCTGGCGGCAAATCCCTCAATTGTCCTGCTCGACGAACCGTTTGCAGGGATTGACCCCATTTCTATCTCCGATATCCGTGAGCTGGTGATCCAGCTTAAAGACCGTGATATCGGTGTGCTGATTACCGACCATAATGTACGCGAAACGCTCGATATCGTGGACCGTGCCTGCATTATCTATGATGGTCATGTGCTGTTCGCAGGCAGTCCGGAAGATCTGGTCGCCGACGAAAATGTGCGGCGGCTTTATTTGGGCGAAGGTTTTGCATTGTAAGGGCCGCGTAATGGAAGTTTTTCCGGTTCGTTCCGGTTTACATGCGGCACCGGTTCGCATTCAACTTCAAGGCCTTTTTGGTTCGCTCTCGCTCGCAAGTCGGCACCAGTTCGCATAATGGCACTGACCCCCCGCCTTGATTTACGCCAGAGTCAGTCATTGGTGATGACGCCGCAACTGCAGCAGGCGATAAAGTTGCTGGCACTCTCAAATCTGGAAATCGAATCCTATATTGCCGAAGAGCTGGAGAAAAATCCGCTGCTTGATGTGGCTGATGGCGCACGTGAAACCCGCGATGTCGATGGGGAAGCAGATGGCGGGCCACCCGAACCCAAAGGTTCTGACGAATTGCTGCAAAGCGGGGTATCAGAAGGCGAAGCGGCTCTCGATATGAATACCGAAGCCGATATCTATCACCATGATTGCCCAAGCGATATGGTCGACAGCAAGGCGAGCGACGGCGCGGAAGCGGGTGCAGGCCTGACCACATCCGGTCTCGATGGCGCGCTTGGCATGAACGGGGATATGGGCAGCGGCGGTCCGGGCGGGGATGGCACCGGTTTTGAAAATATGCTGCAGGATGACCTGTCACTGCAGGATCATCTGCAGGCGCAAGCAGGGGAGATGCTATCGGGTGATGCGCTCTTCATTGCCCGCCACCTGATCGGGCATGTTGACGACAGCGGTTATCTACGCGGGGATATTACTGAAATCGCAGATCAGCTGGGAACATCGCTGGCTGACACACAGGCTGCACTAGACGTGATACAGGGTATGGAACCGTGCGGTGTCGGCGCGCGGGACCTCAGTGAATGTATGGCGATACAGGCGAAAGATGCCGATCGGTATGACCCGTGCATGTCGCGGATGATAAACAATCTTGACCTGGTTGCGCGCGGGGCCTGGCCCCAGCTGAAACGGATGTGCCGGGTCGATGACGAAGACCTGATGGACATGATCGCTGAACTGCGCGGCTATGATCCCAAGCCAGGCCTGAAATATGGAGGCACAACCGCACAGGCCGTGGTGCCCGACCTGTTTGTGGTGCCGCGCGGGAAAGGCTGGGCGATTGAATTGAATACGGCGACACTGCCGCGCCTGCTCGTTAACCGGCAATATTATGTCGAAATGTCGGATGGCGCGCATGACAAGGCATCGAAAGCGTGGCTTAGTGAATGCCTGAATGATGCGAGTTGGCTCGTAAAGGCGCTTGACCAGCGGCAGCGCACGATCATCAAGGTGGCAAGCGAAATTGTAAAGCAACAGGAAGGCTTTTTCCGCAAAGGCGTGTCGGAGCTGAAACCGCTCACGCTCCGACAGGTGGCCGAAGCTATCGATATGCATGAATCGACGGTCAGCCGGGTCACTTCACGCAAGTATCTAAGCTGCGCGCGCGGCCTGTTTGAGCTTAAATATTTTTTCACCAGCGGCATTCAATCATCTGATGGCGGGGAAGCGGTGTCGGCCGAAGCGGTGAAAGCCGCGATCAAGACGCTGATCGACAATGAGGATCCGAAAAAAATTCTGTCCGACGACAAGCTGGTCGAATTGCTCAAGGCTGACGGATTCGAAATTGCCCGGCGCACCGTTGCCAAATACCGCGAAGCGATGGGGCTCGGGTCCTCTGTACAGCGGCGGCGGCAGAAGAAATTGCGGGGGGAGTGACCGCACAGGCCCCCCCCCGCAACCATGATGGCTCAGTTTATTTTATCATAGTCTATTTCATAATCCACGCCGGCTGAAAAAGCCTTGCGTGTGAAAATAAACTGGGTCCGTGTCGTTTCCGCCGGCTCGGAATCGCGGAACAGCTTGTCCTCATGGACCAGGAATTCACCATCCAGTTCTGAACCGCCTGAAATACGGCTTTTGGGTTCGATGAGGATTTTCCATTTGCGGATTCTTTTCCCCTCGCCCTGCCGGGTGTGTTCGCGTACTTTGAATGCTACTTTGCCGCCGCCGGAGGCTGTTAAGGTATAGCGATATCGTCCAGGTTCCAGATAGCGATCAAATGCATCGCGGTAATCACCTTTTCTCAGGTCGTTTCTAATTGTAGGCATAACTTCTCTCCTGTCTGTGTGTTTGTGTTTTTTGCGTCCCAAGACTCACACTAAGGCAAGGCCGCATCAGAGTATGTGACAAAAAAGACAGGCAGGTATTGTGAAGTTATGTAGCAGAAACGCGGATGTCCGTTTAAGATGTCAGCCCAGGATGCTGACCTAAAAGTCTATCGCAACGCCGTTTATTTCCCAATCGCCGTAGCGCACAGGGTTGCGGCCTTCGCTGCTGTTTTTGGTATTTTTTTCAGCCTGCGGTTCCGGGGCGGGTGCATTTTTCCAGTGTGCAGGCGGCTTTACATGGGCCGGGCGCTTTGTTGCGCGTCGGGTCTCGCCGATTTTACCGCTCATATTATCCGCCATATTGCCGCCTCATGTATATTTGAAAAACAAAAAACCTGACACCATATAGGGTATATATGACCAGAAAGTGCAATGTTTCTAGTGTGAGAACAGGCGCGGACAGGAAAATACTGATGAGGATAACCAGATGAACTTTATGAAAACCACTATGCTGCTGGCGGCGTTGACAGCCTTGTTTATGGCGCTCGGTTTTACGCTGGGCGGGCCACGCGGCGCGGTATTGGCGCTGATTGTCGCGGCGGGCATGAATTTATTCACATTCTGGAATGCCGATAAAATTGTGCTGAAAATGCACAATGCGGTTGAGGTCGATGCGCAGTCACACCCTGACTATTATGGCCTTGTGCAGAATCTTGCACAGCGTGGCGGCCTGCCGATGCCCAAAGTCTATCTGATAGACATGCCGCAGCCCAATGCTTTCGCGACAGGCCGTGATCCCGAACATGCGGCGGTGGCGGCCACGACCGGTTTGCTATCGATGCTGAGCCGTGATGAGGTGGAAGGCGTGATGGCGCATGAGCTGGCGCACGTGAAAAACCGTGACACGCTGATCATGACAATGGTGGCGACCATTGCCGGCGCGATTTCGATGCTAGCCAATTTCGGCATGTTTTTTCGTGGACGCAATGCCGGGATAGCTGGATTGCTGGCAGTGCTTGTCGCTCCCTTTGCGGCAATGATTGTGCAGATGGCGATCAGTCGTACACGTGAATTTGGCGCGGACCGTGGCGGTGCGGAAATCAGCGGCAAGCCGCTCGCACTGGCCTCTGCACTTGCCAAGATAACCGACAAGGCGAAGCAGGGCGGGAACCCGGTCATTGCCCGCAACCCGGCGGCGGCGCAGCTTTACATCGTACCATCAGGCATCAAGGCGATGTTTTCGACTCATCCCGATACAGGTGACCGCATCGCCGCACTGCAGGACATTGCTGCGCAGATGGGTGATGGCACGGGAGGTGCAATCGGTGGTGAAACGGTGAATATGGAACGCGCCCCGCGCGGCAGTGCGCTGAATCCGCACCGGCGTGACTGAGCGGTTATTCCAGATAGAAGTTGACCGTCGTAACCACGCGCACCTTTTTATAGGGCGTATCGCTTACACCGTAACCGCCACCATCACCGTCGCGTGACTGGACCGAAAAATAGCCCTGCGTTGCGCTTTTGATGCTGCCGACATCGGTGCCGCTATCCTCGGCAAATTGCTGCGCGGATTCGCGGGCATCCCTGGTGGCTTCGGCCACCATTTCCGGCTTGATGTCGTTAAGTTTGGTGAAAGTGTAGCTCATGCCTGAGCCATCTTCGAGCACCACACCGCGCTTGATCAAGTCAAACTGCCGCGCGACGGCGGCCTGAGCCTTTTCAATATCGGTGGTGCGCAGCGATAACCGCTGCCGGATGGTGTAAGTGGTTTTGCCATAATTGCTGTATTGCGACACGTTGGCGCCGGTGGGTTGCAGGGCATCTGCCTTGAAACCCAATTCTGTGAAAAAACCGCGTATCGCATCGGTATCGCGGTCAATTTCTGCCTGTGCTTCGGCAAGGTTTGCACTTTTTGAGCTATAGGCAATGGTCCAGGTGGCAAGGTCGGCCGTGACATCGCGTTCGGCCAAACCGCGGACCGTGACCGAACGGTCTGCCTCGCGTGCCCGCAGCAAACCGTCACCCAGAAGATATCCACCCGCCACCAGGCCAATAGTCAGCAGGCCAGCACTGGCCAGCATCACTTTGTTGAAACTATCAGTCCATTTGCTGGAATCTGTGTCCTCGAAATGCGTTTCTTCACTCATCTTGCCACTCCTTCCCATTACATCCATATTGGCTTCATCATCCTTTCGTCGCTATGCGCTTGCTGCGATGAACCGTTTCTGAACTGCGACAAAGCGAGTAAAATGACTACAGAATATCTCCACACCATGATCCGTGTCCGTGACCTTGATGCGACCATTGCCTTTTTCAAGCTATTCGGTGTGGAGGAGGTCCGGCGTTTCGATGTCGAAAAAGGGCGATTCACGCTGGTTTTCCTGGCGGCTCCGGGGCAGGCCGCAGAAGTTGAGTTGACCTATAACTGGGATGCGGAAGAATATGATGTTGGCCGCAATTTCGGCCATCTCGCTTACCGCGTCGATAATATTTACGAGACCTGCCAAAAACTCATGGATGCGGGCGTGACCATCAACCGGCCACCGCATGATGGGCGCATGGCGTTTGTGCGTACGCCCGACAATATCTCGATTGAGCTGTTGCAACGGGGGGAGCATTTACCTCCGCAGGAACCATGGGCTTCGATGGAGAATAGCGGTAGCTGGTAAGCCCGCCTGATTGTAAAAAATGGCGATTTCTGTTACTGTCATATTATTACGGGGGTAAAACTGGAGAAAACCTATGCGTAAAGTCTTTGTTCCCCTTTCCCTCATGGCTTCGGCTATGGCGCTTACCGGGTGCGCGCAAGCTGATTACGCCGCTGGTGAAAAAGAACCACAGCTAACCGAAAAGCAGCAGGTCAAGCTTGATAAAAAACTTGCCGGGCGTGTTGCAGGAGAGCCTGTGTCATGCATTCAGCGCAGCCGTGTCCGCAATTTCACCGCGATCAGTGATGATGTCCTTCTCTATGAAGTTGGCGACACCGTATATGTAAATCAGCCCTATGGCGGTTGCCCCGGAGTGACCCGGGACACATTGGTTACAAGAGCGACGACGAACAGGTTATGCAGCGGTGATATTGCACGAGTCACCGACTTGCAGATCGGGATAGACGTGGGCAGCTGCGCGTTTAGTGAATTTGTGCCTTACCGAAAAGTGGAAGAAGACAGCGCGGACTGAAGTCTGACTCTAGGTTTCGGGCTATTCGCTGATGAGATCGGCGGGCAGGGTCGGTTCGCTGATAATCCGTTCCATTGCGGCCCATCGAAACAATGGGTCACTGCCCGCATCTTCGATGTGCGCACGCACCATATCCTTACCAAGTCCGTAATTGATGACATAGCTGCGGTAGGTGTCATTGAAATCCAATGACTGGCGCGCCCGTTTTTCGCTAACCAACTGATACTTGCGGATCAGTTTCACAGCCTCTTCGCGGTCAATTTCTCCATCAAGATATTGTTGCGCTATCGTAAAACGCGCACCCGATAGCGCGCCCATGGCGTTGGTCAGGTTGAAATAGGCGCGCGCCGTGCCGGGGTCGAGCCCGGCGAGTGGGTAGAGCACACCGCGTTCGAATTTCAGGCGTTCATCGCCCGGAAAAGCGAGATCTATACCATAGTTGGCCGACCCTTCGGCAATCAAGCTTTGCGGACTATAGAGCGGATATACACTAAATTCCTGCCAGCCCTTGGCCTTTGCCTGACGTGCTTCAAGTAGCATGTTGAGTGCATGATGACCGGGATAGCCTTCATGGCAGCCAAGATCGACAGCGCGGCTGATACGGATGGGCAGGTCGGTGTTGATCTGAATCAGGCTTTCATATCCGCCCTGGTAATAATTATAACCGCTCCATGGCTTGTCAGTGACAAACTCCATGGTGAATTTTTCGCCTTCGGGTAGTTTGATATAGCGCGCAGTGCGGGCGCGGCATTCGGCAATTGCGGCCTCGAAAACAGGTTTCAGACGCTGTTTTGGAATGACATAGCGGTCAAGAAATTCGGTTACACGTACATCGAGCGGACCATCGCCGGGTACCATCTTTTCGATATTGGCCAATATCCCGTCATAGCTCGCCAATGGCTTTAATTCAGGCGTTGCTCCGAAAAGGCCCAGCGATTCTTCGCGAAAGCTGAGCGTTTCACCCTGCATCATGATAAGCCGCGTATGCGCGGCATTGAGCTGCGCACGCAGGAAGCGCGCCCGCCGTTTTTCATCATCGGCCAGCGTTTCAACGGGGATATTGCCAAGCTGCTCTTCGAGCAGTGTAACGGCATTGCCAAGTTCGATCATGCCCCGCTGTGAGGATTCAGCATCTGCCTGCCACTTGGCGGGGCCGTAATAAGCGTCGATATAACCCGGCTCCCGCTCCCCTATTTCCAGGCTGAGCCGGACATAGCGATTTGCGAGATGGCCCAGCATTTCGGATGATGTAGCTTTGCGCACCTCGGCTGGTTGGGCTGTAGGCTGTGCCTGTTTTTCCGGCATCGCACACCCCGCCAGCACAGCTGGAACGAGAAGCAGTGGCCAGAGCCGCATTATTCCGCCGCCTCTGCGGTGTTTGTTTTACCGGTTTCCGTTTCCAATTCCTTGTCCGCGTTGGGTGCAAAACGTATCAGGAGGAAGCCGACTATCGCCGATAGGACCGAGCCGAGCAGAACGCCGATCTTGGCTTCATCTATCAGCAGCGCATTGCCCGGAAAGGCGAGCGCGCCAATAAACAGGCTCATGGTAAAGCCGATACCACAGAGCAGCGACACACCGTAAATCTGTGTCCAGCTCGCCCCGCCCATCTTGTCTGCATAGCCGGTTTTGACCGCGATCCAGACGCTGCCAAAAATGCCGAGCTGCTTACCCAGAAAAAGGCCCGCTGCGATGCCAAGAGGCAGCGGCGCGAGTATTTGTTCCGTTCCCATGCCTTCGAGCGATACGCCCGCATTGGCAAAACCGAATACCGGGATGATGAGATAAGCGCTCCACGGATGAATGGCATGTTCCAATATGTGCAGCGGGCTGTCCTTGGCATCAGGCGCGCCGGGTGTGCGGTCCAGCGGGATGGTCAATGCCGCCAGTACGCCCGCTATCGTTGCGTGCACGCCTGACATGAGCACGCAGTACCAGAGCACCACGGCCATTATTAGATATATCGGAATGGAACGCACACCGCTTTTGTTGAACACATACATGACGCCCAGCACGATGGCCGACATGAACAGCCATATGGTGGCCAGCGTTTCGGTATAGGCAATCGCGATAATCGCCACCGCCCCCATGTCATCAACAATCGCAACCGTGACAAGAAAAAGCTTGAGCGATGCAGGTGCACGTTTGCCCAGTAGTGCGAGCACGCCGATGGCAAAGGCGATGTCAGTCGCGGCAGGGATAGCCCAGCCATTTTCCAGCTCGGGATTATTGCGGGTTATGAACAGGTAAATCAGCGCAGGAACAAGCATGCCTGCAGCCGCAGCGATAAACGGAAGCCGCCGCCTTTCCCATGTCGACAAGCGGCCATCTATAAACTCGCGTTTGATTTCCAGTCCGACCAGCAGAAAGAAAATAGCCATCAATCCGTCGTTAATCCACAAATGTGGAGTCATTGGTCCCAGTTTCCTGGTAAGAGTGGGGCCATCAATTTCATGGAGGAAATGATGATAAGCATCATAAAGCGGGCTGTTTGCGACTATCATTGCAAGCGCAGCCGCAAGCATCAGCAGGACACCGCCTGCTGCCTCGCTTCTCAGGAAGTCGCGTAAGACTGAATCTGTTCCTGAACGTGGTGGTGCGCTATCGCCCATGAATGCTCCTATTTACCGTTTCCGTGCATATTTATAGCGATTGGCCTGCAAGTCCAGCCTTGCAGTGTTGAAATAGACGCTTTTTCCAAAATTTTATGCGTCGTTTTCCGGTTAGCGCCGAATAATCCATAACCGACCATTTTGAAGTGGAGGATTACATAAGTTTAATGTAGGAATATCAAACCTATCTTGAGGGGGCAGGCAGGTTTTAGGCGATTTCTTCAGTTGGACCGATGTCCTGGGGCATGAGCTCCTGCTTTTTGCCGCGCTCTGGTTCCTGATCGGCGCATTGGACGATATCGCAGTGGACCTGATCTGGCTTGGCCGGAAGGCAAAAGGGTTCTGGCATTGGCTTTCGAGGCGGGCACGCGAAACAAAACCTGTCCCCGATCATATTGACACTCATATTGACACGGGCGGCTTCGCAATTTTCATTCCCGCCTGGCAAGAGGCGGATGTGATTGGCCATATGCTACATCATTGCCGCAAGGCATGGCCGCATGATGATATTCGCATCTATGTCGGGTGTTATCCGAATGATGGGGATACGATCGACACCGTTTGCTATGCGGCATTTCAGGATCCGCGTATCCGGCTTGTCATTAATGACCGCAATGGGCCGACGTCCAAAGCCGATTGCCTGAATGCCATATGGCAGCAAATGTGCATGGATGAAGCGGGCGGAGATGCTTCGGTGCGTGCCATCATATTACAGGATGCCGAAGACGTGGTTCATAAAGATGCACTGCGTGTTTTCGCACGCTATCTGCAAAACCATGATTTTGTGCAGTTACCCGTGGTTCCATTCGTCAACCCGCACTCGCGTTGGGTATCAGGACATTATTGCGATGAATTTGCCGAGGCGCATGGCAAGTCCATGGTTGTGCGCGCCGCCGTATCGGCCGGACTGCCTGCTGCCGGTGTGGGGTGCGCATTTTCGCGCGATGCCATTGTCGCCGTGGCGCAACAGAACTGGCGCAGCGGCAGGGCGGCCCAGCCATTTGATGCGGATAGCCTGACCGAAGATTACGAACTGGGTCTCAGGATCAAGGATATGGGCGGATCAGGTGTTTTTGTACGTGAACGCGGCAGTGAGGGCACTCTTGTGGCAACATCGGAATTTTTTCCCTCTGACATTGGTGAGGCTGCACGGCAGAAGAGTCGATGGATGGCGGGCATTGCCCTGTTGGGTTGGGAACGCATGGGGTGGCGTGGTAACTGGGCGGAAAAATGGATGCGCCTGCGCGACCGCCGCGCCGTGCTGGCCGCATTGGTGCTGTGCGCGGCATATCTTGCCATGCTGTTTCTTGCAGTTACCACCATAGGCAAATGGGCGGGTATTTATGACCCGGTTCCCATTGGCGCGCCGTTGTCGCTTATATTGCTTTGCAATGCGGGGTTGCTTTTATGGCGGCTATGTTTCCGGTTTGGCTTTACCACGGCGCAATATGGCTGGCGTGAAGGATTGCTTTCAGTACCACGCGTGGGGGTGGCCAATATTATCAGCATCATGGCGGCCCGCCGCGCGCTGGCCGGATATATCCGCGACCTGAAAGGCATAAGGCTGCGCTGGGAGAAAACGCAGCATATTATCAAGCCAGGAATGCCTGAATGACAGTGAGAAACCGGGATATGCGGGGTCAACCCATTATTTTTCTGGGCATTGTGGCATGTGTCTGGATACTGGCGCGGATCATTGCCTATCTGCCGGGTCAGGATGTGGTAATGCAAAACCCCTATGCCGCGCATATACCTTCGCCGGCCGCCGCCATGGCAGAAACTGATATAGCAGAAAATGCGGTTCAGGTTGGTGGAGTACCATATGCCATACGCGGCTATTTGCATAACACCAGCACAACCGAAAATCATGACCGGCGTTATATTTCCCAGCACTATACTTCTACGCCCAAGCCACACGGAAGGGGTATTGATCCAGCCATCATGGCGCAGCATCACCTGCTATATATGCGCAGTTCCGGTTATATGAGCGGACAGGGTTTCCAACGTGCATTTGCCGCAGGCGCGCAAAATATGCGATCTGATAAATGGCGGCATCTGGAAACCGGATTGCAGCAGCCGTCTTTCCTGCCTGCACCAGCCATATCAACATCGCGGCCTGGCAGATGGTCTTTGCAGGGCTGGGCTTTTGTCCGACAGGGCGGCCAGGCACTAAGCGTAGGGCAGGGGCAATATGGCGGAAGCCAATTCGGCGTGACGGGCCGTTATACGCCCAACCCGCAAAGCAAAAGGCCGGTCCATCTTTATGCCCGTCTTGCCAGCTCCCTGCCAGATGGTGGCAGGCCTGGCTTTGGTGATGCGGATGTCGCGCTGGGCGCTGTGGTACGGCCATTGCCTGCTATTCCGGCAGCATTGGCGGCGGAGCAAAGGTTTGGGCTTGGCAAGAACGCGCGAACGCGCCCTGCCGCCTATGCTGTTACGCAGATCCCGCCAGTGAATCTGCCTGCGCGCTTTTCCGCAGATATATATGCACAGGCAGGAGCGGTGGGCGTAAAAGATACGCAGCTGTTTTTTGATCTGCAGATGGTGGCGGAGCGGAAAATTGCCCGTCAGGGCAAGGCCGACGTCTCAATGGGCGCGGGATTATGGTCGGGCGGACAGACAGGCGAAAAAAATGCCACCGGTGCGCGGGACAATACAGTCCGGCTGGATATCGGTCCGCGTGCTTCAGTGCGCTTTCCTGTCGCGAGGGGCCGTGCAAAGCTATCGCTTGACTGGCGGCGGCGCATTTCCGGAAACGCGCAGCCAGGTTCAGGAGTGGCACTCACACTCGCCACCGATTTCTAACGCGATAACTTCTAATGCGATAAAGGGGCGGTTTTTGCCGCGGTAGTTACGGCGCGCGCAAATTATTATCGCCAATCGTGCTGCGCGAGCTTTTGCTTGGCTGCAAAACAGGATACAGCAGCCCATATGGACGTTTACCTCCCCATAGCCAATATGTCGGTCAATGCGCTGGTCATTATCGGGCTGGGCGGGCTGGTCGGTTTCCTGTCGGGCATGTTTGGCGTGGGCGGCGGTTTCCTGACAACACCATTGCTGATCTTTTACGGCATTCCCCCTACGGTGGCGGCTGCATCCGCCTCGACCCAGGTGACAGGTGCCAGCGTTTCCGGCGTTATTGCTTACACGCGCCGCAAGGGGGTTGATTACCATATGGGCGCGGTGCTGGTCGTTGGCGGCCTGCTGGGCACAGTATTCGGGGCCATGCTATTCAGCCTGCTGCAACGGCTTGGGCAGATCGATACGGTTATCAATATTTTATACGTGCTGATGCTGGGCAGCATTGGCGGTATGATGGCGAATGAAAGCATCCGTACGGTAATTGCGATGCGGACCGGGCGGCAGCTGAAAGCAAAGAAGCGCCGTCACCATCCGCTGGTGGCCAACATGCCGATGCGGTGGCGTTTTTACCGCTCGGGCCTTTATATTTCCCCGCTCGCACCGCTTATACTTGGTTTTGTAACGGGCATCCTGACAATCCTGCTCGGCGTGGGCGGAGGTTTCGTGATGGTGCCGGCCATGCTTTACCTGCTGGGCATGGGCGCACAGGTGGTGGTGGGCACATCGCTGTTCCAGATACTGTTTGTCACGATAGCTTCGACCATGGTGCATAGCATGACGACCAAAGCCGTGGATATTGTGCTGGCCGTTCTGTTGTTATTGGGCAGTGTTGTCGGGGCGCAACTGGGTGCGCGTTTTGCGCAAAGGCTAAAACCTGAATATCTGCGCCTGCTACTGGCCGCTCTGGTTTTGATTGTCGCGTTGCGGTTGGCCATCGGCCTTGGTTGGCAGCCAGATGAAATTTATACGGTGACGGTGCAGTAACAATGCGGCGCTGGCATCATATCCTGCTCACCTTTCTGGCCTTTGCCAGCATGCCGGGCCTGGCCGCCGCGCAGGAACCGACACTGGTGCCTGAGGTGTCACAGCGTGAAATCAACATTCAGTATGGTTTTACCGGGGCGGAGCTGTTGTTGTTTGGCGCGCTGGTAGCCCCAGGTTCATCTTCGGGCAAGCAAACGGACATTGTGGTGGTGCTAAAAGGCCCGGTACAACCCATAATAGTGCGCGAAAAACAACAGATTGCCGGAATCTGGGTCAATGCGGAAAGCACGGAATTCAGATCGGCCCCGGGATATTTTGCCGTTGCCTCTTCGCGGCCAATCGCAGACATAGTCGATGACAAGACCGCTGCCATATATGAGCTTGGGCTGGATTATCTGCAGCTTTCCCCGGCAGGGTCGATTGACCCGGAGGAGCAAAGGCGGTTCACGGCGGGGCTGGTTGACCTGAAATCACGTGGCGGGCTGTATGGTGAGAGCGGCAATAGTGTGACGATCAGTGAATCCGTACTGTATCAGGCACGTATCCAGATACCTTCCAGCGTACCAGTGGGGACCTATACCGCTGAAACTTTCCTTATTCAGGATGCCCGGGTGCTTGCTGCGGCGGTGCGCGAGGTGGAAATCCGCAAATTTGGTTTTGAAGGGTTTCTGGCATGGATGGCGGAAGATATGTCATTCATCTACGGCCTGGCCGCCGTCACCATATCCCTGCTCTTTGGCTGGGCAGCAGGAAATTTTTTCCGCCGCGATTAAAGGTGTTTTAAGCCTTTGAGAACCGTTTAAAGCCTTTATTTACCCTATTTGGCTATGAGATCTGGATGCAAGATTATGCGCAGCCAGAAAGAGCAGATAGGGGCCAGGACATGGATATTCGCCAACAGGATTTTGACGGGCGCCAGCCCGCGCCAGAGCAGGATGTGACAGCTGTCGCGGCGGCCAGCCAGAATGCGCTCGCGCAATATGAGATTGGCGAAATCATCGAAATATCAGGTGCCGGTTCAAAAATCGTCATTGATGTGGAGCGGCTGGAGGGACTTTTGGATGATCCCGATCCCAGCATCGCCATGGCGGGGCAAGTGGGTAGCCAGATCAAGATCAAGCTGGGCGAGCGCTCCGTGCTTGCGAATGTGCGTACCCAGCAGATGCATCCGCGCCAGGGCGGTCTCATTATTGCCAGCATCGACTTTCTGGGCGAAGGTGATGAGGAAGTCCTGACAGGTCGTATCTATAATTTCCGCCGCGGCGTGACGCGGTACCCGGTTCCAGGCTCACCTGTCTATGCGGCCAGCAGTGAAGATCTGAAACAGATATATGCCGCCGATGCGCGTGCCAATGTTGAAATCGGCACGGTGTATCCCACCAGCGATATTCGCGGTGCGCTTTATGTCGATGCGATGCTGGGCAAGCACTTTGCGCTTCTGGGTTCGACGGGTACAGGTAAATCGACCAGTGCGGCGCTGATCCTGCACCGGATATGCGACCTTGCCCCCGAAGGGCATATTGTGATGGTCGACCCGCACGGGGAATATAGTGCGGCGTTCAAAGGCAATGGCGCGCTCTATGATGCCAACAACCTGTCGTTGCCCTATTGGTTGATGAACTTTGCCGAACATTGTGAGGTGTTTGTGAAATCATCAGGTGCAGACAATCAGACAGACAGCGATATTCTGGCTAAATGCCTGCTGAGGGCGCGGGCCAAGAACCGGCTGGCCGAATCAATCGGCAAGCTGACCGTGGATTCGCCGGTGCCCTATTTGCTGTCCGACCTTCTCAACGAGATCCAGACTGAAATGGGCAAACTCGACAAAAGCTCATCCAGTGCGCCTTATATGCGGCTCAAGACCAAGATTGAGGAACTGAAAGCCGATCCACGCTATTCCTTCATGTTCTCCGGCATGCTGGTGGGTGACACCATGGCCAATTTCATAGCCAAGATCTTCCGCCTGCCATCCGAAGGCAAACCGATTTCGATAATCGACGTGTCATCAATGCCGTCTGACATTACCGCGACTGTGGTTGCGGTGCTCAGCCGGCTGGTGTTCGATTACGCCATCTGGGCGCGCAACGAGCCGCAGCGCCCGATCCTGTTCGTATGCGAAGAGGCGCACCGCTACATTCCTTCAGATGACAAGGGCGGTGACAGCGTGGTGCGCGATATCCTGAGCCGGATTGCCAAGGAGGGCCGTAAATATGGTATCTCACTGGGCCTGATAACCCAGCGTCCGTCCGACCTTGCCGAGGGCGTGCTGTCGCAATGCGGTACGATCATCGCCATGCGCCTCAACAACGACCGCGACCAGGCATTTGTGAAAGCCGCCATGCCCGAAGGCGCGCGCGGCTTCCTCGATTCGATACCGGCGCTGCGCAACCGCGAATGCATTATCTGCGGTGAGGGTGTGTCGATCCCGATCCGCGTGTCGTTCGACAATCTGGAAGAACATCGCCGGCCTGCATCAGAAGACCCGAGCTTCAGTGAGCTTTGGCAGGAACAGGGCGGTGAGGAAGAGATGATAGGACGGGTAGTCCACCGCTGGCGTAACCAGGGCCGATAAAAACTGGAGATTGCAGCGATCTGCTACGTCGCTGCGCCTTGGAAGTGCTTTTAGCACTCCCCGCGGCTGGCTTCTCGCAGCTCACTACAATCTCCAATTTTTACGGCTTTGCCATTGAATACCGTTTGGGCGAGATGCAATTACGTTCCGCGCGTATCCCCGTAGAGGTGGATATGCAGCCGGTCGGTCATGGCATAGCCGTTTTGCAGGGCAAGTTGGGCAAGCCATTTTTCCTTTGTTCGCAGCTCTTCGGACGTCACGCCTTCTGGCATCAGGAAAATGCGCGCGACCGGGACATTGAACCGTTTTTGCAGCGCATTTACCTCTTCCATGTCTTCTGGCGCAGCGATTACGAACTTGAACCAGCTGCGCGGGTCAGCGGCATAGGCGGTTAGTGCCAATGCATTGATGCGCTCGTCTTCCCCATTGCCCGAATGGGCGAGCTTGGGGGAGATATTTATCTGGTCCACGTGCGCGTCAAAAGCAGCGAGCAGTTCCACACTGCCATTGGTTTCTATTTCAATGTGATATGCATCGCCAAGCAGGGCGCATAGCTGTGCCAGCACGCCCTGTTGCAGCAACGGTTCGCCGCCGGTAAAGATAATGCGCGGGCAGTCAAAAGCGCGGATGGCCTCTGCCACATCGGCAATCTCCATGGCCAGGCTGTTGTCGCCACGATCATATTTCCGTCCGTCACGATGGTCAAAGTCGGTGCCGTTAAAATTCCATGTATAGGCAGTGTCGCACCATGTGCAGTGCAGGTTGCACCCCGACAGCCGTACAAACACTGACGGTTGGCCTGTGCTATATCCTTCGCCTTGCAGTGAATGGAATATTTCCGGTTTTCCCGGAGCGGTGGTGGCCAGGCGGAGTTTGGGCATCGTCCGCCTTTTCCCTTAACCCAGCCGCGCCAGTGCGGCCTGCAACCGCTCTGCCTCGGCGGTTTTATCGGCATGGTCTGCGCGCGCTTTTTCCACCGCTTCGGGCTTGGCGCGTTCGACGAAGTTGGCGTTGCTGAGGCGGCCCTCGAGTGATTTCGCCTCTTTCATCACGCCTTCCATCGCTTTATTCAGCCGTGCCTTTTCGGCGGCAATGTCAATCACGCCTTCAAGGGGCAGCACATATGTCGCGCCGTCCACCACGATCTGCGCCGCTGCACCATCGGGGGCTTTATCCGCAGTCACATGTTCTAGGCGGCCCACACGGTCGAGCGCGGCTTTCTGCCGTTCGATACGCGCCATCAGGTCCGTATCACCATCGCGCACATGCGCGGTCATTTTCGCGCCGGGCGGAATATTGAGCTCAACCTTGGCGGCGCGTACTCCGCTCACCAGCTTGATGATCCAGTCGATCTCCGCCTTCGCTTCTGCATCCACATTCGCGCGCGGGTCGGGCCATTTGGCGACGATCAGGTCATAAGTCCGCCCGCCTTTGTCCGCCGCCATGGAGTGCCATAATTCCTCGGTGATAAACGGCATAAAGGGGTGCAGCATGACAATAATCTGGTCGAGCACCCAGCCCGCAACCTTGCGTGTTTCATCGGCATTGTCGCCCTGCATTTCGGGCTTGATAAGCTCCAGATACCAGTCGCAGAACCGGTCCCAGACAAAGTGATATATGGTGTTCGCCGCCGCATCGAAACGCAGGTCGGTGAGCGCCTTGTCCAGCGTTTCCAGTGTTTCCACCACTTCGGAAATAATCCAGCGGTTGACAGGCAGGCTCGCTTCGGGCGCTTTCAGCGTATCGCTCGCGCCAATACCGTTCGCTTCACAGAAACGCGCAGCATTCCACAGCTTGGTGGCAAAATTGCGATATCCCTCGACGCGTTTTTTATCCATTTTAATGTCGCGGCCCTGGCTTTCCATTGCCGCCATAAAGAACCGCAGTGCATCGGCGCCATATTCGTCGATCAGGCCCAGCGGATCGACCACATTGCCTTTCGATTTCGACATCTTGCTGCCATCATCGGCGCGCACCAGCCCGTGCAGGTAGAGCCGGTGCCACGGCACATCACCCATGAATTCAATGCCCTGCATCGCCATGCGCGCATCCCAGAAAAACAGGATATCAAAGCCTGAAATCAGCAGGTCACCCGGATAATGGCGTTTCAGGTCGGTCGTTTCTTCCGGCCAGCCTATGGTCGCAAACGGCCAGAGCGCGGAGGAGAACCATGTATCGAGTACGTCCTCATCGCGGGTAAGCGTTACGCCTTCACCGGCCAGCGCCTGCGCCGCCGTTTCGTCTTCGGCGACATAGACTTTGCCATCGGTATCAAACCAGGCCGGTATCCGGTGTCCCCACCAAAGCTGCCGTGAGACGCACCATGGCTGGATATTTTCCATCCAGTTGAAATAGGTCTTCTCCCAGCTTTTCGGGACAATCTCGATCTTGCCTGATTTCACGGCTTCGATCGCGGGCTGGGCCAGCGTTTCGGCATCGACATACCATTGGTCGGTTAGCCATGGCTCGATAACCTCGTTAGAGCGGTCGCCATAGGGTGTCTGGATGACGCGGTCTTCGATATTTTCGAGCAGGCCTTCTGCTTCAATCGCTGCCACAACCTTTTTGCGCGCGTCGAAACGGTCCATCGCCAGATAATCTTCGGGGATCAGGCCATCACTGGTCTGGCACACCTTGGCCTCGGCATCGAGCATGTTGAGCATCTCGGCAGGCGCAAATCCTGCGCGTTTGCCCACCTCAAAATCGTTGAAATCATGACCCGGTGTGATTTTCACCGCGCCTGACCCCAACTCAGGGTCAGCATGTTCGTCAGTGACAATCGGCACCAGGCGGCCTGTGATCGGGAGCTTGACCATCTTGCCAACCATATCGGCATAGCGTTCGTCAGACGGGTGCACCGCGACTGCCATATCGGCCAGCATGGTTTCGGGCCGCGTGGTGGCAACCGAAATCGAACCACTGCCATCCCCCAACGGATATTTGAAGTGCCAGAACTTACCGTTTTTCTCGACCGTTTCCACTTCAAGATCGGAAATCGCGGTTTTCAGGCCCGGATCCCAGTTGACGAGCCGCTTGTCGCGGTAGAGCAGGCCTTTATTGTAGAGATCGACAAACACTTTAGTCACTGCCCGCGTAAAGCCTTCGTCCATGGTGAAACGTTCGTTCGACCAGTCCATTGAACAGCCCAAACGGCGCAGCTGGCCGGTGATCGTGCCGCCGCTTTCCTCTTTCCATTCCCAGACTTTCGACACGAATTCATCGCGGGTGAAATCGGTGCGTTTTTGCTGTTTGGCATTTAATTGCCGCTCAACCACCATCTGCGTGGCGATGCCCGCATGATCGGTACCGACCACCCACAGGGCATCCTTACCCTTCATCCGTTCGTGGCGGATGATGATGTCTTGGAGCGTATTGTCGAGCGCATGGCCGATATGCAGGCTGCCCGTCACATTGGGCGGCGGGTTCACAATGGTGAACGGCTCGGCATCATCGCGGGCGGGGCGGAACAGGCCCTTTTCTTCCCAATGGCTGTACCAGCGGGTTTCAATCGCAGCGGGGCTGAAATTCTTTTCAAGTGTCATGCTCTGCCTTTGCCAGTGTGCGCAGGCTTATTCAAGCCGGGAATGAGAGGTTGCCTGGACTAGCAGCTATTCACTTCGCGAATGCTTCCGGCTATCCAACACCCGGCAGGCGCCAAATCCAACAGGATTGACGGGCTTTGGCGCAAAACAAGGGCTCCTGGGCGCGAAGCTAAGGGAAGTTAAACCGATATGGTAGGTTTTGCCTGGTCATGTACCTGCAAAATATAAAGGGCGTTTATTCTGCTCCCTCACCGATATGCTTGTCCAGCCAACCGAATACATTGCGGTGCCACTGGATGCTGTTTTTTGGCTTGTTGATCCAGTGGTTTTCGTCGGGATAGATGAGCAGTTTTGAATCAATGCCCTTTTCCTGCAGCGCGGTGAATGGCATCAGCGACTGGGTATAGGGAATGCGGAAGTCTTTCTCGCCATGGATGACCAGCATCGGTGTCTGCCAGTTTTCGACATGGTTTGCCGGGTTCCATTTTTCGGCATCGGCGCGGCTCCACCACGGACCGCCATGATCCCATTGGTCGAACCATAGTTCCTCGGTCGAATAGGCAAAGGAACGCAGGTCGAAAATCCCGGCATGGTTGACGATACATTTAAAGCCATCGTTCCAGTTTCCGGCAATCCAGTTCATCATATAGCCGCCATAGGACGCGCCGAGTGCGCAGGCATTTTTGGTGTCGAGCGAACCGTCCTTTTTGCCTGCCGCAGCCAGGCCGAGTTTCAGGTCAGTAAGCGGCTTGCCGCCCCAGTCCTTGTTGATCGAGTCGGTAAATTCCTGCCCGTAACCAACGGATCCGTGGAAATCGACGGTGACAGCGGCATAACCTTGACTGGCCATGACTTTGGGGTTCCAGCGGAACGACCAGCTATTACCAAACGACCCCTGCGGTCCACCATGGACCAGGAATGCGACGGGAAGCTGGTCGGCGTCACCGCGCGCTGCGCCAGTGGGTTTGATGATCTGGCCCCAGACCGTATCGCCATTCGCGCCTGCGAAAGAGAAGCGGTCAACAACAATGGGATCAATTTCGGACAGCACATCCGCATTGACACGGGTAAGCTGTGTCACCTTGCCATTCGCATCACGGCGGTACAGGTCATTGGGCGCCTGCAGGCTATTCTTCGCATAGATGATTGAGCCATCCGCCAGCGGTGTCACGCTGTGCACATTGCCTGCGCCGGTCAGCCGGGTGATTTTACCGCTTGCCACATCGACGCGGAAAGCCGGATGGTCAAGCACATCCTGCGCGGTGACAATCAGGCTTTTGCCATCGGGCGCCCAGGCGATTGAACCGACAGAGCGGTCCCAGTCTTTTGTCAATGCGCGTTCGTTTTGCTGCGGGGTTTTGAGTTCGCGCAGCATAACGACCAGCTTGTCGCTTTCATATCCGGGACGCTCCATCGCGGCCCATGCCAAATATTTACCATCGGGTGAAATGGCGGGAAGCGTATCGGTCGCTTTGTTGTCAGGGGTCAGGTTAACAACCTGATCCGAATGAAACGACGCGCCATATATGTCGAGATTGGTGGATTTGGGTTCATCGCCATCGGCAATGCGCATGGTATAACCAATGCCTGTGCTGTCAGGTGCCCAGACGACTTCTTCACCGCCGCCAAAAGGCTTGGATGGACTATCGCCCACAAATTCGCCGTCCGCTGCCTTGCCGGTGCCAGTGATTTTGCCATCTGCCATTTCGAACATGAAAATACGGCTGTAATTACCCGGCTTTTCCCAGCTGGACCAGTGGCGCACGAACAGTTCGTCATATTCCCGGCCTGTGCCAAGGCCGTTGTCAGCGGTGTTGCCATCGTCGTCACAGCCGAATGTCGGGCAGTTTTTCGCAATATCGCTCCATATGGCTACGCGCGCGCCATTGGGGGCAATATGATAGCCGACAATATCGGTTTTCAGATCGCTTGTCTGGACAGGCGTGCCTGCGCTGCCATCTGCGGAAAGCGGAACGTGCCATAGCTGCTCCGAACCCGAACGGTCGGAAAGATAATAAAGCGCGTTGCCATCAGGTGCGAAGCTAGGGCTATGTTCGTCTGCGCCATCATGGTCGGCGACCGGTATGGGCTGTGCGTTTTTGGAATCGAGCTTGAGCAGGTATAGCCGTGTCGAACGATCAAAACTGTCGGCATCTGTAGAGGTGACCTGATAGGCTGCCCATTTACCGTCCGCCGAAACTGTAGGCGCGCCGAGGCGCTTCATGGTGGCAAGGTCCATTTCGGTCATGGGCCGGGCGGCCGCTTGCGCGGAAAGGGTGAAAGGTGCGCTGGCAATGGCGAGGGCGCACATACTCGCTTTCAGGATATGTTTCATATGAAACTGCTACCGCACAAATGCGCGTCAGGACAAGTATTATCGGCCCCCATTACTAGCTTTTGCGGGTAATCCTGCTGATTTCGCGTGCCACCATATTCTCGACAATCTGCGGCAGGTTGTCATCCAGCCACTGTGCCAGCATGGGGCGCAGCATATCCCTGACCATGGCTTCCAGCGAAGATTCACCCGACTGCGCGGACGCAGAGGCAGGTTGCGGGCGGGAGAATGTGGACAGCGCCTCCAGTGATTCGCGCATCGCGTCACGTTTCGGATCGCTAACCATGGCATCTTCTGCAACAGGTGCGAAATCATCGGTCAGTTCCAGCACGTCGTCTTCATCGGCTTCGATATATTCGCTATCACTCATGCTGGTTGCGACCGGTGCAATGCCGTCTTTACCGCGGCCAGTGACCGCCGCACGGTTATCTTCCGCAATCACTTTTTTGATGGAAGCCAGAATTTCCTCAACGCTTGGTTCCGAACCGCGTTCTGCCATGTACTTTATCCTCGGGGAATAGTTATTCGTCTACAGGACCCATTGTCGCGGTTTGTGCGGGCGTGTCAACGGTGCGTGTGGATACAGGTTCAGGCAGTGGGTCACGGCTCCAGTCATTCCATTTCCCATCGACACGATCGTAATTGTCCTGCGGATCATAAAGCACGCCGCCATCCAGGCCCAGATCACGTGCTTCGGCGCGGCCCATGGCGGCCAGCAGGGTAAATCCGGCGACATAGGCATTGCGGCGGGCTGTCACCAACTGAACCTGCGCCCTCAGCAATTCCTGCTCCGCGTTGAGGATATCCAATATGGTGCGGTTGCCCACGCTGTTTTCGGCGCGTACACCTTCCAGCGATAAAGCGCTGGCTTCAACTGCCTGTTGTGAGGATTCAATAACCTGCAGGGATGCGCGCCAGCTGGAATAGGCTGCACGGGTCTGTGCGACGACATTGCGTTCGACTGCAATGGCCTGCTCCAATGCGGCACTGTAACGGGCCTGTGACTGGCGCACCCGCGCGCTAGGCAAGCCGCCCTGATAAAGTGGGACAGTAAGCCGGACCCCAGCATCGGCAGTTGTCTGTGCAAATGACTGGCCAAAATCGTCATTTGTGTTCGGAATGCCATCAGGACCTACATTTTGCAGGCTTTTGAGGAAATTGGAATAACCGCCATTGGCAAATACACTGACACGGGGCAGCTTGGTTCCATTTGCAGAACGTATGTCATAGCGGCTGGCTTCAATATCTTCCCTTGCTGCGATAAGGTCTGGATTGCTTTCCAGTGCAATGGTTACGGCTGCATCGGGTGAACCGGGTAGATTGGGCAGGGGCGGCGGTGCTTCCAGTCCGCCAGGAGGATTGCCAACCAGCTGGATATATACTTCCTTGCTACGGATCAGGTTGGCGGCGGCGCTCTGCAAATCGCTGCGTGCGATGGCAAGCCGTGAATCCGATTGCGCTATGTCAGTGCGGGTCAGGTCGCCAATCTCAAACCGGTCGCTTGTAGCCTGCAGATTGGTTTCCAATACGCGCACATTCTGCGCGTTCAGGCTGACGACCGCCTGATCGCGGATGACATCCATATAGGCTGCGACCACATTGCTGAACAATGCAGATTCCGTGCCGCGCAGATTTGCCTGGCCAGCCTGTACGCGTTCCTTTGCGGCACGCACATTATTGCGCACGGAACCGCCAGAATATACGGGCACGCTAAGTTGCACGCCTGATGTCAGTTGCCGTTCCGGAGATGTAAAGCTGGTCCGGCTTTGCTTTAGGAATTCGGTATAGTTCGTCTGGTTGGTGACATTGGGCCGTCCGTCCGCCTTGGCGATGGGCACGGTTTCATCGGTGGCGCGCTGCTGTGCCCGCGCTGCGGCCAGTGTCGGGTTTGTCAGATAGGCATTGACTAGCGCTTCACGCAAGGTATCCGCCTGTACCTGCATAGGGAAAGCGAGCGCGGCAATTGCAGCTCCTGCCATCCATTTGCGGTATTGTGATTTGCGTTTCGCCATTCTGCTTCCCTCGGCTGAAAAGTGCGTACCCTTAAGATAAGCCTCTAAAACTTATAACTTTTAGGTGCAATAAATTGCGGCAGTGTCATAATGTCTGAATCGGCAAATGGTGTAAGTCCAAATGTACCGTTTCTTTTGCGGCCCATGGCTATGCGTGTGACGCCATTTTCGACCAGTCCGGTCAGCAATCTGCCATTTTCGTCCAGTTGTTTGATAATAGTATCTGGCAGCTGTTCAACCGCGCCATCGATAATTATCAGGGAATAGGGCCCTTTGCGGCCGTGCCCTTTAACCAGGTCGCCACTTGCAGGTGCAATATTCCCGAAATTGCTTAGCTGCGATGCTGCATCACCCGCAAATGATGCATCTTCTTCCAGGGCCACAACCGATGCCACAAGCGGGGCAAGCAAGGCGGCAAGATAGCCGGTTGCCGATCCTATGACCAGCACATGGTCATCATGGCGAAGCTGCGCGCGATCCAGCATAAGGCCGGTGGCAAGCGGTGGATTCAGAACGCGCCCGCCTGCACCAAGCGGAACTGCGCGGTCCATATAAGCGGTCTGCTTGCGGCTTTCCGGCACGAAATCTTCGCGCGGAGTAACCGCCATGGCGCTAATGACGACGGGGTCATTCACGTCGCTGGGGCGCAATTGGCTTTCCACCATCACGCGGCGCATGGACGCAAAATCATTCTGAACTTCAGGCTGGGGGGTATCGGAAGTAGTGGAAACCATGAAAATTTTTATCTCACTGCAAAAATTGTCTTAGGCGCCATACTGTATTATAAACACAATACAGTCAAGCGATTTGGGATATCCTTACCGCTTCATATGCGCGCCGCCAAGATGCTATAGCCGAATATCGACCAAATGCAGCCATTTCTATGCAGGCGCCACTCAGCACAGCTGAATACGCCCTTTTATATGAACCATAACCTGGCGGGATTGTGCCATAAAATGGCAATAACGATAAAGATACCTTGACAAAATGATGAAAGCCTAGCAATTGCGCGGTCGGCGGCCCGATGGCGGAGTGGTGACGCAGCGGATTGCAAATCCGTGTACGCCGGTTCGATTCCGGCTCGGGCCTCCAATCGGTGATATTTGCCTATGTGCCACTCCATTTTTCTCCTAACAGTGCTGACAACCTTGTCTGACCGCATTTGCTGTGGCAATTATGATACGGTTTTGTGAGTGCGCCCAGAAGATGCGCGAAAGGTTTCCGATTGAACAGCATTGTCACTGAATCGGGCAAAGTGCCTGGTAAATCGCGTACAACAATGGTTGATGTGGCGAAGGATGCGGGCGTATCCTTTAAAACGGTATCGCGCGTTCTGAATGGCGAAGGGAATGTCCGGGACGAGACCCGCAGGCTCGTCTTGGAGTCTGCACAGCGGTTAAATTACTCTGTTAACGGTGCTGCGCGAAGCCTGCGTGTGGGCGGGCCGCAGATCATTGCTCTGCTGGTCGCCAATCCCAGCCGCAGCTATGTTGAGAGTATGCACCTGGGCGCGCTCAGGAGATGCCATGAAACCGGCGCACATCTCATCATGGAAGAATGCAATGATGTTTCCGGCATCGCTTCCATGATTGACAATACATCGCCGGTTGGCGTGGTCGTCACGCCGCCATTATGCGACAATCCTGCAGTCATCAAGTTGTTGCAGGATAGGGAAATTCCCTATGTGCTGATTGCACCGGATGACCCGCAATCATCGCGAGGAGCTTCCGTCAATATGGACGATGAAGCCGCCGCAAGGGAAATGACCGAATATCTTATCGGCATGGGTCATCGCAGAATTGCGTTTATCAAGGGACATCCAGAACATAATGTATCGGAAAAGCGCTATAGCGGATATGTGCAGGCGATGAAAAATGCGGACATTCAGTTATCTGCAGAGCTGGTGGAACAAGGCCATTTTTCATGGAGCTCAGGGCTTGTGGCCGCAGAGAAACTGCTCGACCTGCCCGAGCGGCCAAGTGCGATTTTTGCGAGTAACGATGATATGGCGGCAGCAGTCATTGCCGCTGCCTATCGCCGTAATATACATGTGCCTGGTGACATGTCCGTTGTGGGGTTTGACAATACGCAAGTCGCTGCGGTCATCAGCCCGTCACTTACAACGGTGAATCAGCCTATTGCTGAACTTGTATCGGAAGCCGTTGGCCTGCTTTCCAATCAAATGTTCCGTCATGGCGATACGTCTGATCCGGTTTTTTTGAAGCACCACATTGTGAAACGTGAGTCTGTAGCACGGCCTGCAAAGCCAGCCGGACAGCTCTAAAGTTCCAGCGCAGCATCAATCTGTCGCCCGGCTGCATCCAGGATCATGGGACGCCAATCCTGTATTTCGACCAGCTGTGATACAGCATTGCCACGCAGCCGCACAAAGCCGTGCAGCGTTGCCCATAAGGTAAGCGCGAACTCCTGTTTTTCCGCAAGCGTCGCATCTTTGGGCAGTGCCGATGATGTCAGCGCTATAAGCCGGGCAAAAGCTTCTACACCGGCGCGCCGCGCTTCTGGGGAAGGTTCATAGTCTGGATCAGCCTCCCCGAAGATAAGCCGGTAATGCGCGTCATATTTCTCCGCCAGGTCTATATAGCGTTTCATGCCCAGCATGATCGCTTCACGGGGGCCATGTTCCGAAAGGTCGATGTCCATGGCCGCGGACACTTTCTCAAACCCCTCTATATATAAAGCGTCAAGCACACCCTGCTTGCCCTGAAAATGGCTGTAGATGCCGATAGTGGACATGCCCGCGCGCCTGGCAATGGCGCGCACTGACAATGCAGGCAGCCCGCCCTCAAGGAACAGTGCGGAAGCTGCATCCAATATCCTGGTTTTCGTGTCGCCCTGCAAATCAGTCGTCTGTGAATCATGCACCATGATCCGATTTTAGCATGCCTTGACAAAATATAACAGCGTTATATAACGCCGTATAACACCGTTATATTCGATTCGTATTTATTTTAGGAACGCCCCCATGACCACGAAACTCAAAACTGACTACCTGATTGTTGGCAGCGGCGCTGTCGGTATGGCTTTTGCCGATACTCTACTCACCGAAACCGATGCCAATATCATCATTGTTGACCGTTATGCGAAACCGGGCGGGCACTGGAATGTCGCTTATCCGTTCGTGACCCTGCATCAGCCGTCACAGTTTTACGGTGTTAGTTCAAAAGAGTTGAGCAAGGGCCGGGTTGATGAGGTGGGCTTGAATAAAGGCCTGAATGACCTGGCCACGGGGCAGGAAGTCAGCGCCTATTTTGACGATGTGATGCGCCACCAGTTCCTGCCGACGGGCCGCGTGCAGTATTTTCCGATGTGTAACTATGAGGGCGAAGGCAGGTTCACTTCAAAGCTGAGCGGTGAGGCATTTGAAGTTGACTATGATAAACTGGTCGACTGCACTTTCCTCAACACCTCTGTGCCCTCGACACATACACCAGGCTTTACCATTGCAGATGGCGTGCCTTTTATTCCGCTCAATGACCTGCCCAAAGTGACAGAGGCGCCCGAAGGCTATGTCGTTGTCGGTGGGGGCAAGACCGGGATTGATGCCGTTTTGTGGATGCTGGAAACCGGGATTGATCCCGATAAAATCACCTGGATCATGCCGCGCGATGCCTGGCTCATCAACCGTGCGAATACCCAGCCTTCGATGGCGTTTTTCGAAAACACCATGGGTGCACAGGCGGCCCAGTTTGAATCGATCGCGAATGCGGAAAACATGGATGATATGTTCGACCGTCTGGAAGAATCGGGTTATTTCCTGCGTATCGACACTGACGTGCGCCCGAAAATGTTCCACGCCGCGACAGTGAGCGAGATGGAAATTGAAGAGCTGCGCCGCGTGAAAAACATTGTGCGTATGGGCCGCGTCTCGGCCATCGAGACCGACCGCATTGTGCTTGCCGAAGGCGAAATCCCGACCAGCACAAATCACCTGCATGTCGATTGTTCGGCGAGCGCGATCACGCGCGCCGACATGATCCCCGTGTTCAATGGCAACACCATTACACCGCAGACGGTGCGTGCTTACCAGCCGGTTTTCAGTGCCTCGCTGATTGCGCATGTCGAAGCGTCAAGCCGCGATGAAGCGGAAAAGAACCGGCTGTGCACAGTCGTGCCGCTGCCCAACAGCACCTATGATTATATGCGTATGACCGCCGCCATGATGATGAACCAGTATAACTGGGGGCAGGACAAGGAAATCCAGGCTTGGATGCTTGAAAACCGGCTCGACGGATTCAGCAAGATGGTATCCAAAGTTGATCCGAATGATACCGAGAAGATGGATATCCTCAATCGCCTGCGTGGCAACGCTGTGCCGGCCATGGCAAAGCTGCAGCAGTTTATTGCCGAAAGCGCGCCTGCTGCATAAATATATCGCACGCCTGTCTGACAGTTTGGCCTAAACCATCGACAGCATGGGCAAAAAGTGATTATGGTCCCCTGACTTGCAAACAGGGGCCATCATCATGCGTAAATTCGTTGGTTGGGTAAAACGTCATCCCGTGATTTCCGGCATTGGCGCGTTGATATTGGCACTGGTGCTTTACAATGTCCTTGTACCGTCGCCACCATCTTATGAATATGAAGTTGAGGCAGTATCAAAAGGTGATGTGACCCGGGGCATTTCAGCCAGCGGCAAACTGCGTGCGCTCAACACGATCAACGTAGGTTCTGAAGTGTCGGGGCAAGTCACGGCGGTTTATGTCGATTATAACTCGCCGGTCACGCAGGGCCAGCCGCTGGCGCAGATTGATGACACGCGGCTGCGTGCCCGGGTAACGCAGGCGCAGGCACAGGTGCAGTTGGCGCGAGCTTCACTGGCTCAAGCCGAAGCGGCCATTGCCCGCGCCCGTACCGATGTCGAAGTGCAAAGCCGGGATTTCGCACGACGAAAGGAACTGGCTGAAAAGGGTTTTGTGTCCAAGACACAACTTGATCAGGCACAAAACCTGCTTGCAACGGCAAAGGCATCACTAGCGACTGGACAGGCACAGGCTCAGTCGGCGCGTGCGCAGATTGCACAGAGCGCTGCCGAACTTTCTTCGGCGCAGCTTGACCTCAGCCGTACGCGCATACTTGCGCCCACCAGTGGAGTGGTGATTAATAAACTGGTAGAGCCCGGCTCGACTGTGACTGCAGGTTTCCAGACACCCAACTTGTTTGAAATCGCTGCCGACACCAGCAAGATGCAGGTCGAAGCTTCAGTCGATGAAGCCGATATCGGCCAGGTCGAAATCGGTCAGGCGGTGACATTCACCGTGGACAGTTTCCCGGACGAGAAATTCGCCGCCAAGGTACAGCAGATCCGCAAATCGGCAACTGAAGCACAAAATGCAGTCAGCTATCTGGTAATTCTTGATGTCGACAATATTGGCGGCAAATTGCTCACAGGCATGACCGCTAATGTCGAGATCATCACTGGTCGTAAAAAAGATGCCACGCGTGTCCCCGTGGCCGCGACACGTTTCCGGCCCAAGCAGGAAGACCGGCCGGAAGAAGGTGATGAGGCGAAGAGCAAAAGCGGCGATAATGACAAAACTACTGTCTGGCTTACCACCGACGATCCATACCGGCCCGAAGAAGTGGAAGTCCAGACCGGACTGGAAGGTGAGGACTATGTGGAAATCACCAATGGGCTGAAGCCGGGACAGAAAATATTGCTGCGTACCCGTAATCTTGATGGCAGCGAGGATAATGACCGCGGAGAGGATGACTGATGTCCCATCCGCTGGTCGCAACGACCAATCTTGTCAAAACCTATGAACTGGGCGGTGAGACAATCCATGCTGTGGACGGGGTATCGCTGACCATCGACAATGGTGAATTTGTCGCGATCATGGGTGCGAGTGGGTCGGGCAAGTCGACCTTCATGAACATGATTGGCTGTCTTGATGTGCCGACATCAGGCAACGTGGAAATTGATGGCATACCCACTAGTGATATGAGCGGCGATGACCTGGCGGATCTTCGTAACCGCAAGATCGGTTTTGTGTTTCAGCAGTTCAACCTGCTGGCCCGCACGACGGCGGTCGACAATGTTGCCGTGCCGCTTATCTATGCAGGCAAGAGCGGGGAAGAACGGCGTGACCTTGCGACGCAGAAACTGATCGCCATGGGGCTGGGTGACCGGCTGGTCAATTCGCCGGCGAAACTTTCGGGCGGGCAGCAGCAGCGTGTGGCCATTGCCCGCGCGCTCGTGACCGAGCCGCTGATGTTGCTTGCCGACGAGCCGACCGGCGCGCTCGATACACGTACATCCGAAGACATCATGCAGATTTTCCAGCAGCTCAACGATGATGGCATTACAGTGATCGTGGTGACGCATGAAGATGAAATTGCCGATCATGCCAAGCGCAAAATCATGTTTCGCGATGGCAAAGTAATTGAGGACGCGCCTGTCACAAACCGCCGCTTTGCCAAAGCGCAGGAAGAAGGGCAGGAGGTGCCGGCATGAAGCGCAGCCTGTCCTCGCGCCTCTCCGCTTGGCTGGTCAACATCTCGATCGCGATGACCGCGCTGCGCACCAATCTGATGCGTTCGATTCTCACCACCCTGGGTGTGATGATTGGCGTGTTTGCGGTGACGCTGGCGGTGGGCGTAGGTTCTGGCGCACAGGTATCAGTGCTTGAATCGATCAATTCACTAGGGTCAAACATGGCGCTGGTATTCCCGCAGCCTGATGGTGAGGGAGGACGCCGCAGTTTTGAGCGTGGCCGCCTCACAACCCGCGATGCGCGTGCTATCGAACGCGAAATTGACGGTGTAACCGATATCGCGCCGCAGCTGCGTGTAAGTATTACTCTTGTGGCTTCGGGCAATAGCACCTCTACCAGTGCAATTGGGGCCACACCCGCTTATGGCCGTGTGTCGAACGTTGCGGCAGAGCAGGGCCGGTTTATCACTGACGCGGATGTGCGCACGGCGGCGCGCGTTGTCGTGCTTGGTACCAGTACGGCCGAAAGTATGTTTGGTGACTATAATCCTGTTGGTGAAAGCCTGCGCATCAACCGCATCCCGTTCAAGGTAATAGGGGTTCTGGAATCAAAAGGTTCGAGTTTTGGCAATGACAATGACGATATTGCAATTATGCCGCTGAGCACAGTGCGGCAACGGTTTGTGGGCGATACACTGGCAGGCCCCGATGACCTGCATATCCTGTTTGTCGGGTTTCAGGATGGGGTGCAACTATCGACAGCCAAGCGCGAAATGACTGACCTTTTGCGGGACCGGTACAAGGTGCGTGGGCGTGACGGCAATCCATTCACCATCCGCACAACTGAGGAATTTATCGAGGAAACCGGACAGGTCACCGGTATATTCCAGACAGTGCTGGTGGCGATTGCATCGATATCGCTGCTGGTCGGCGGGATTGGGATAATGAATATCATGCTAGTGTCAGTGACTGAGCGGACGCGGGAAATTGGCCTGCGCATGGCGCTTGGAGCAAAGAAAAGCGATATCCGTAACCAGTTTCTGGTTGAGGCGGCAGTGCTGTGCGTAATTGGCGGCGCGATGGGGTTGTTGCTCGCCATTGCCGCCGGGCGGGTGCTCACTGCCTATGCCGATTTTCCGGTGCCGATCGGGCTGGGTGTTTCGATTGGTGCGATTATTTTCTCGGCGCTTGTAGGGTTGGTTTTTGGCGGTTGGCCCGCCGTGCGCGCTTCGCGTCTATCGCCGATAGAGGCACTGCGCACAGAGTGACGCTACGGCATCGGTGAAGCCGCAGTTTTCTCTCCATTTCCCGTTCACAAAGCTGTGCAAACAGTTTAAACAAGCGATTAAGAGTCGCGTTCTTCAGCAAGCGCGTGGACAATGCAGGAGAGAGCCATATGAACCTGGAATTCAGCCCCGAAGAAAATGCGTTCCGTGATGAAGTGCGCGCATTTATCGAAGAAAATTACCCAACCGATCTGCCCAAGCGTGGGCTCGCCGATGATATGACTCGTGAAGAGTTCCTGAAATGGCATAAGATATTAGGTAAGAAAGGCTGGTCCACGCCCGCTTGGCCCGAAGAATATGGCGGCACCGGCTGGACTCCGACCCAGCGTTATATCTGGCAGGAGGAAAATGCGCGGGTAAATGCGGTGATGCCGCTGCCTTTCGGGGTCGCGATGGTTGCTCCTGTGATCTATACATTTGGCAACGAAGAACAAAAGGCCAAGCATCTGCCAGGCATTCACAGCGGTGAAGTGTGGTGGTGCCAGGGTTATTCTGAACCGGGTGCGGGTTCTGACCTCGCATCGCTCAAAACGACCGCCGTGCGGGATGGTGACGATTATATCCTCAATGGCCAGAAAACATGGACCACATTGGCGCAGCATGCCGATTGGGGTTTCTTCTTGTGCCGCACCGATCCCACAGCAGAACGCCCGCAACAGGGCATCAGCTTCATTCTGGTCGATATGAAAACACCAGGCATTGAAGTGCGCCCGATCAAACTGATCGATGGCGGCTATGAAGTGAACGAGGTCTGGCTGACCGATGTGCGCGTACCGGCGGAAAACCTGATTGGTGAGGAAAACAAGGGCTGGACCTATGCCAAATTCCTGCTCGCGCATGAACGCAGTGGTATTGCCGGGGTGGCGCGTTCAAAACGTGCACTTGAAAACCTACGCGATATTGCGGACGCTGAAATGATGGATGGCGCACCACTGAGCGAAGACTTTGATTTTGCGCGCAAGCTGAGCCAGCTGGAGATTGATCTTGCAGCGCTGGAAATCACCGAACTGCGCACGCTTGCGGGCGAACAGGCAGGCAAAGGCCCTGGGCCGGAAAGTTCTATCCTGAAAGTGAAGGGCACCGAGATTCAGCAGCGGCTCACCGAGCTGACGGTCGAGGCGGTGGGCACATATGGCCTCCCCGATTTCCGCTCGTTTGAAGATAACCTGGCCAATGACAATGCGGTTGGCCCGGATTATTCGACACATGCCGCACCGCACTATTTCAACTTTCGTAAAGCCTCCATCTATGGCGGTTCGAATGAAATCCAGCGCAATATCATCACCAAAATGGTGCTTGGGCTTTAAGCATATATACCCACTGATAAGGGTTAGGAGATACAGATAATGCACTTCGACTTTACCGAAGAACAGACCATGATCCGCGACACGTTGGCGCGTATGGTGCGTGAAGAATATACATTTGAAACACGCCACAAGGTGATAGAATCTGACAGTGGCTGGCGGCCTGAATTTTGGGCGCAGCTGGCCGAGCTTGGCATATTGTCAGCGCCGTTCAGCGAAGAAGATGGCGGCTTTGGCGGCGGCCCTATTGAAACACTGGTCATTATGGAAGAGCTGGGCAAAGGTCTGGTTGTCGAACCATTTGTCCCCAGTGTGGTGTGCGCGGGCGGTATCCTGAAACATGGCGGCTCGCAGGCGCAGAAGGATGAACATCTCGCCGCAATAATTGACGGTAGCCGCGTATTTGCTTTCGCACATGCCGAGCCTCGGGGCCGTTATGACATGGCTTTCCTGGAAACCCGCGCAAAAGCAGATGGCGACGGCTATGTGCTAAATGGCCATAAGGCGGTCGTGATTGGCGCTCCATGGGCGTCACACCTGATCGTCACTGCGCGCACTTCGGGTGATGTAGCGGATCATGATGGCGCTAGTGTGTTCATCGTGTCCAAGGATGCGGAAGGCATTTCCACGCGTGACTATGCGACAGTCGATGGCCGCCGCGCGTCCGAAGTCTATTTTGAAAATGTGAAAGTCGGCGGCGATGCGTTGGTCGGCGAAGAAGGCGGCAGCCTGGGCCTGGTCATGCAGGTGGCAGACGAGGCCATCGCTGCGCTCTGCGCAGAAGCGTGCGGCGCGATGCAGGTCGCCAATGCAATGACACTCGATTACACCAAACAGCGCAAGCAGTTCGGTGTGCCGATCGCGAAGTTCCAAGTGTTGCAGCATCGCATGGCCGACATGTTCATGGAATATGAGCAATCAGTATCGATGTCATACCTTATCACTCTCAAGCTGGGTGAACCGGCGGCGGAGCGCGCGAAATTCGCATCCATGGCCAAGGCACGGACCGGACAGGCGGCGCGCTTTATTGGCCAGAACGCAGTGCAGACTTTCGGCGGCATTGGTGTGACGGACGAAGTGGCAATCAGCCATTATTTCAAACGCCTCACCATGATCGACAGTGAATTTGGGGATGCAGGTCACCACTTGAAACGTCATGTTGCGCTAAGCCGGAAGGCGGCTTGACTAATCGTTCAGTAAAGAGGCGATTCGGGCCCTGAGTGCAGGCAGCACATCGCTTTCAAACCAGGGATTTGTTTTCAGCCAGCGATTGTTGCGCGGGCTGGGGTGCGGCATCGGCCAGCGCACAGGCGCGTGGGTTTTCCAATCTTGTACGATGGAAGTGAGGCTCGCCTTTTTCGGCGGTCCGATATGCCAGTCGAGTGCATAGCGGCCGATCACCAGAGTGCAGGCAATATCGGGCATGCGTGCCAGCATCTTTTCCCGCCATGCAGACGCACATTCGGCGCGGGGGGCAAAATCACCGCTTTTGCCGGTGCCGGGAAAACATAGCCCTATCGGCACAATCGCGACTTTGGAAGTATCGTAAAATATGCTCCGGTCAATCCCCATCCATGCGCGCAGCCGCTCGCCCGATGGATCATCGAAAGGTTGGTCTTTGTGATGGGTGATGCGCCCCGGCGCCTGCCCCGCAATCAGTATACGCGCGCGTGGATCGATCTGGAATATCGGCCGCGGCCCGAGCGGCAGGTCAGAGCAGATATTGCATCCGCGCACTTCTGCTCTGAACTGTTCAATATCGCTATCGGATGATGTGGTCATGCCTGCGATGCTACGGGCATTGGCCGCTCAGGCCAAGGGTGAAGTTTTTTCGCTCCGGGCGCATGCACTGACGGCGCGATTGCGCCATATTTCCCGACCCTTTTCATCCGGATGGATGCCGTCGGTCGTATGTTCAGGTGCGATGGGCGGGATGAATACTGCTTCGATTTCTGCGGCTTTTGCCTTCACATAGGCGTTGGCAATATCGCTGTTGCCGATGCCGACTAGCGCAAAGGGACGCGTGGGCAGGCGCTCCAACATCGCATCGTATCTGACCTCGAAAGCAGCATCATCGGCAATGCCCTGATAGGCATCATTGGTGCCAATCGCGACAAGAACTTTGCGGGTGCGCAGTTTCGCAAAAACCCTCTCGCCCAAATCGGAAATCTGCTGGGTCGTGGCGCCTGCGACACTGGCATTGAGCGTGGTGCCGCACATGCCATCCAGCCAGATGGACTCGGCGATGCTATCACCCAGTACAACGGTATCAACACGGTCCGCCGATGCAGCGGCACTGGCGACCATGTCGCTGCGCACCTGCTTATAGGGCCTGCCGGGTTCCGGCCTGTTATGGTTTGTCCATGCCGTGTTGATTTGGAGCACAAGCGCGCATGCAAGCACAGCGATGGTCACAGGTTGGGAAATTCTCCGCATAATGTACTGCTACCACCATTTGTTTTGGATATGGTTAACAGTACGGTGGGGCAACATGGGCGTTACATCACCCCTCCTGCAGATATCCGTTGGCGGCGAGCCATGTCACGATTTTTTCGGCGGCCTGTTCGGCGCTCATATCGACAGTGTTGATCGTGATTTCGGCATTCATCGGTTCTTCATACGGGCTGTCAATACCGGTGAAATTCTTGATCTCCCCGGCGCGTGCTTTTGCGTAAAGCCCCTTCACATCGCGCATTTCGGCAACTTCGAGCGGGGTATCGACATGCACTTCGATAAACTCGCCATCCTCCATCATCGAACGCGCAATCTGCCGCTCGCTGCGAAAGGGGGAGATGAACGATACGCACACCATCAGGCCAGCATCGAGCATCAGCTTTGCCGTTTCTGATACGCGGCGGATATTTTCCACGCGGTCGGCATCGGTAAAGCCCAGGTCCTTGTTCAGGCCGTGGCGCACATTGTCACCGTCCAGTATGTAAGTGTGGCGGCCCATGTCGTAGAGCTTCTTTTCCACCAGGTTGGCAATGGTCGACTTGCCCGAACCCGACAGGCCGGTAAACCAGAGCGCTGCTGGCTTCTGGTGCTTCTGGGATGCGCGCTGCGCCTTGCCCACTTCCAGGTCCTGCCACACCACATTGTCCGCGCGGCGCAGCGAAAAGTCGATCATGCCGACACCAACGGTTTCGTTGGTCAACCGGTCGATAATGATGAAATTGCCCGTCTTGCGGTTATCAGCATAGGCGTCAAAGGCAATCGGCTGGATCAGCGAGATGTTGCATACACCGACCTCGTTGAGATGCAGCGTCTTGCCAGCATCTTCACTCAGGTCATTGACGTTCACCGTGTGTTTGAGCGCGGTGATGCTGCCGGCTACGGTCTTGTTGCCGGTCTTGAACAGGTACTGGCGGCCGGGGAACATTTCCTGTTCCGACATCCACAGGATATGCGTCATGAACTGGTCGGATTGTTCAGCGGGACCATCTGTCGAACAGATCACGTCGCCGCGCGAGATATCGATTTCATCTTCCAGCACGAGGGTTATTGCCTGATCGGGCATCGCCTCGTCCAGATTGCCGTCATAGGTGACGATTTCCTTCACCCGTGACCGTTTGCCTGACGGGATGACAATTATCTCTTCGCCCGGTTTGACATGACCTGATGCCACTGTGCCGGAAAAACCGCGGAAATCGAGATTCGGGCGATTGACCCATTGCACCGGCAAGCGGAAAGGGCGACCTTCCTTTTCGCTGAGCACATCGACATTTTCCAGATATTCGAGCAGTGTCTGCCCCTTGTACCAGGGGGAGCTGTCACTGCGCCCGGTCACATTGTCACCGTTCAGCGCCGACATGGGGATGCAGGTGATTTCACTGAAGCCCAGGTCTTTCGCAAAGCTGCGATATTCTTCCTCAATCTCGTTGAAACGGTTCTGGCTGAAATCCAGCAGGTCCATCTTGTTAACCGCGAGGACGACATGACGGATGCCGAGCAGCGACGCGATAAAGCTGTGGCGGCGGGTTTGCACCTGCACACCGTGGCGCGCATCGACCAGCACGATGGCGACGTCCGCGGTGGATGCGCCAGTTGCCATATTGCGGGTATATTGCTCATGCCCCGGGGTATCGGCGACGATGAATTTGCGCTTTTCGGTTGAAAAAAACCGGTAAGCGACGTCGATGGTAATGCCCTGTTCGCGCTCTGCGGCTAGCCCATCGACGAGCAGTGCAAGGTCCAGTCCTTCACCTTGTGTACCGACTTTTTTGCTGTCACTCTCGATCGAGGCAAGCTGGTCCTCATAGATCATCTTGCTGTCATAAAGCAGCCGTCCGATCAGCGTGGACTTGCCGTCATCGACACTGCCGCAGGTCAGGAAGCGCAGGAAGCTTTTTTGCTCATGGCTTTCCAGATAGCCCAGAATATCGCCGGCAATGCGGACGTCGGTTTCATATGCGTATTCTTGCTCGGCCATCAGAAGTACCCTTCCGCTTTTTTGTCTTCCATCGATGCACCATGGTCGCTGTCAATCACACGGCCCTGCCGTTCGGATGTGGTGGTGAGCAGCATTTCCTGAATCACCTCGGGTAATGTTGTCGCTTCGCTTTCAACCGCCCCGGTCAGCGGGTAGCAGCCCAGCGTGCGAAAACGCACCATGCGCTCTTCGGGTACTTCGCCCTCTTCCAGTGGCATACGCTCGTCATCGACCATGATCAGTGTCCCGTCGCGTTCAACAACCGGACGCCTGGCCGCAAGATACAGCCCGGGAAGCGGGATCTGCTCTTTGTAGATATATTGCCAGATGTCGAGTTCGGTCCAGTTGGACAGCGGGAAGACCCGCATCGATTCGCCCTTGGCGACATTGGTGTTGTAGATGTTCCACAGTTCCGGGCGCTGGTTTTTCGGGTCCCAGCGGTGCTGGGCGTTGCGGAAGGAAAAGACGCGCTCCTTGGCGCGCGATTTTTCCTCGTCGCGCCGGGCACCGCCAAAGGCCGCATCGAATTTATGCATATCGAGCGCCTGTTTAAGCGCCTGTGTCTTCATAATGTCAGTATGCACCGCGCTGCCATGCGTGAAAGGGCCGACGCCCTCAGCAATACCATCCGGATTGCTGTGCGTGATCAGTTCCATGCCAAGGTCCTTGGCCATGGCGTCGCGAAATTCGATCATCTCACGGAATTTCCATGTTGTGTCGACGTGCATCAGCGGAAAAGGTGGCTTGGAAGGATAGAATGCTTTGATCGCCAGATGCAGCATGACTGCGCTGTCCTTGCCGACTGAATAAAGCATGACCGGGTTCTGGCACTGGGCCACCACTTCGCGCATGATGTGGATGCTTTCTGCTTCCAGTCGGTCGAGATGTGTGAGGGCTTTGGGGGCAGCCGCCTGCCCGACCTGCTCCAGCTCGGTGAGCTTCTGGACTGCGCTTTCGAGCGTTTTCAAGGTCAATTGCCCGCCATCCTTCAGGCGCGCAAGGCCCTTGCCGTCATTGAGCAATTTGCGTGAGATGGTCGACAGCGACTGCCCGGTCTGGCCTGCGAGCTGCTCTGCCCGGCTTACCAGTTCTGATATTTGCATATTATCCATGGGAAGAATCCCTTAATCAATTCAATTTTGCCTGTATTTATGCATTAATACGTCAAAAACAAGCAAAAAGAGATATTTTCAAGCCAATGCGTGGGATTTCTCCCATGTTGCCATGGTTGATTTTGGCTGCGATCAACATCTGCGTGATGCATCGTGGGGCGCTATACCTCACTATAGACAGAAAAAGACAACGATGTCATACAGGGTATATAAGGACTTGAAATAAAGTGATGCATACATATGCATGATGCTTTTTTTCACAAACCGGTCTAGCCTTGGACAGAAGATTTGACGGGCAATTGCGAGGGGATGATTATGCAGGGCAGTTACTCAACGCTCTTACTCTTTGGCGCTACGGGCGATTTGGCCAAGCGCAAGTTGCTGCCTTCGCTTTATGCTCTGCATGAAGACGGGTTGGTCGCGCCTGACCTGCGTATTTTCGGCACGGCGCGTAGCGCTATGTCGGATGGAGAATATCAGGCGCTGGCGCGTGAGGCTTTGCTGCAATATCTTCCTGATGATCGCCGCGATGAAAGTAAACTGCAGAGCTTTCTCGACCGGCTCGCCTATCAGGCGCTCGACGCTTCGACCATTGAGGGCTTCGATGCGCTTGCGAAAAAGCTGGGAGATATTTCGGGCGGGCTGTCGATATTCCTGTCCACCGCACCTTTCCTGTTTGAACCGACCATCAAGGGTCTCGATGCGGCGAGCCTTACGGGTGAAAATGTCCGCATTGGCCTTGAAAAACCGCTCGGTAATGACCTTCAATCCTCGGGCGTCATTAATGATGCGGTGGCCAGCGTTTTCCCCGAAGAACGTATTTTCCGCATTGACCATTATCTGGGCAAGGAAACGGTGCAGAACCTGATGGCGCTGCGCTTTGCCAATATGATGTTCGAACCGCTCTGGAATTCGCAGGGCATCGACCATGTGCAGATCACCGTGTCGGAAACGGTCGGTTTGGAGGGGCGGCACGGGTTTTATGACGACACCGGCGCATTGCGTGACATGGTGCAAAACCATATGCTGCAGCTTCTGGCGCTTACCGCGATGGAGGCACCTGCCAATCTTGATTCAACCTCGGTGCGCGATGAAAAGGTCAAGGTGCTGCGCAATTTGCGCAAAGTCGCACCCGACGAAATGGTGCGCGGCCAATATGGCGATGGCGCAATCGATGGTAAATCGGTGAAAAGTTATGCCGAAGATTTCGGCAAGGCTTCGGATACCGAGACATTTGTGGCTATCAAAGCACATGTCGATAACTGGCGCTGGAACGGGGTGCCGTTCTACCTGCGCACCGGCAAGCGCATGGCCGAGCGGCGCAGTGAAATTGCGATCCAGTTTAAATGTGTGCCGCATAACATTTTTGCCGAGCGCGGCGGCAAGCTCAATGCCAACCGGCTGGTGATCCGGTTGCAGCCGGAAGAATATGTGCGGTTGCAGGTCATGGCAAAAGAACCGGGCATGGACCGTGAGGGCGTGGTGCTGCGCGAAGTCCCGCTTGACCTCTCGCTGACTCAAGCTTTCTCAAAAGCGCAGCGGCGCATCGCCTATGAACGGCTGCTGCTTGATCTGATTGATGGCGATCCGACGCTGTTCGTGCGCCGGGATGAGGTTGAAGCACAATGGCGCTGGATTGATGATATCCGCGCGACATGGGCGCGTGAAGAGATTGAGGCCAAGCTCTATGGCTCGGGCAGTTGGGGTCCGGCGGGCAGCATCGCACTTACCGAACGCGACGGAGTGAGCTGGAATGAGTGATATCCATTATGCCGATAGTGCCAGCCTGGAGGCGGTCGCTGATTTTATCGAAGCGGCCATCACGAGCAGGGAAAATGCGCAGCTGGCGGTGCCGGGCGGACGTACGCCGGGGCCGTATCTGGCACAGTTTGCCAGGCGCGACATGGACTGGGGCAGTGTGCAGATATGGCTGACCGATGACCGCTGCGTGCCGGCGGACCATGAAGCCAGCAATTATGGCCTGCTGAAAAAACATCTGGGCGCGACAGAGGCCTATATCACGCCACTGGCTGAAGATCTGGAACCACCGCATTTTGATCTTGTCTGGCTCGGCATGGGCGCGGACGGGCATATTGCCTCGCTATTTCCGAATATGGACCCACAGCCGGACGGCGCGGCGCAAATCGTGCGCAACACGCCCGACCCACTGCCACCTGAAGCACCATTTGATCGTGTCAGCCTGAACATGGCCGCACTCACCAATAGCGATGCCATCATGCTGCTTGTCAGCGGTGATGAAAAACGCGCCGTTCTGGATGCTGCCATGGCAGGTGAAAATGATCTGCCCATTGCGCGGCTGCTTGGTGCGGCGACGTGTCCGATCACAATATTCTGGAGTCCCTCATGACCTTGCATCCCACGCTCGAAAAAGTCACGCAGCGTATTATCGAACGTTCCAGTCCGACACGACAAGCCTATCTGGACCTAATCGACCGGCAACGTGGGGCGGGGGTACACCGGCCCAATATGTCGTGTGGCAATCTGGCACATGGTTTTGCGGCATCGGGTGATGACAAAAAAGTGATCCGCACCGGCAAGGCGATGAATATTGGCATTGTCACCGCCTATAATGACATGTTGTCCGCGCATCAGCCCTATGGGCGGTACCCCGAACAGATCAAGATTTTCGCGCGTGAAAAAGGCGCAACGGCGCAGGTGGCGGGCGGGGTCCCTGCGATGTGCGATGGCGTGACACAGGGGCAGGACAGCATGGAACTGTCGCTGTTCAGCCGCGATGTGATTGCTATGAGCACGGCGGTGGCGCTCAGTCACGGCATGTTTGAAAGCGCGCTGCTGCTCGGCATATGTGACAAGATCGTGCCAGGGTTGTTAATCGGTGCACTCAGGTTCGGACATCTGCCGACCATCCTGATCCCCGCCGGTCCCATGCCATCAGGCCTTGCCAACAAGGAAAAAATCCGCGTGCGGCAACTTTATGCCGAGGGCAAAGTGGGTGAGGAAGAGCTACTCGAGGCCGAGTCTGCCTCCTATCACGGGGCGGGCACCTGCACATTTTTTGGTACAGCCAATTCAAACCAGATGATGATGGAGATGATGGGGCTGCATATTCCAGGTAGCTCGTTCGTCAATCCGGGAAATAAGTTGCGGCAGGAACTGACCCGTGCCGCTGTACACCGTGTCACAGAAATCGGCTGGGGCGTCGGAGATGAAAGCGCAGACGACTACCGCCCGCTTGGGCACTGTATCGATGAGAAGGCGATTGTGAACGCCGTAGTCGGCCTGCTTGCAACGGGTGGTTCGACCAACCATATGCTGCACCTGCCCGCCATTGCGCGCGCGGCGGGTATCGCCATTGATTGGGACGATATGGACGAACTGTCAAAAGCAGTGCCGCTGATTGCCGCTGTTTATCCTAATGGAGCAGGCGATGTGAATTATTTCGCGGCGGCGGGCGGCATGCCGTTCGTGATCCGCGAGCTGCTGAGCGCAGGGCTGGCGCATGGCGATATCCGCACCGTTTATGGTGCTTCACTGGCGCAAGGTGCGCTGGAACCCGTGATAGAAAATGACGAACTGGTCTTTAAGCCTGCACCAGTGAACAGTCTGGATGAAACGATCCTCAAAACCGTGGCAGATCCGTTTCAGGGGGATGGTGGCATGCGGCTGTTGTCAGGTAATCTGGGCCGGGCCACCATGAAAGTGAGCGCAGTCGATAAAAGCCGCTGGACCATTGAAGCGCCGGTGGCAGTGTTTAGCGACCAGAATCAGGTGTCTGAAGCCTTCAAGCGCGGCGAACTGGACCGTGATGTGGTTGTTGTGGTGCGGTTTCAGGGACCGGCGGCGAACGGCATGCCCGAACTGCACAAGCTCACATCGCCGCTTGGTGTATTGCAGGACAAGGGTTTCAAGGTCGCTTTCGTGACCGATGGCCGTATGTCGGGCGCGAGCGGCAAGATACCGTCGGCGATCCATTGTAGCCCGGAAGCCTATCATGGCGGGCCGCTCGGCAAATTGCGCGATGGCGACATGGTCCGTGTCTGTGCGGAAAAGGGCGAGCTTGCCGCACTGGTCGATGCCGCAGAATGGGACGCGCGCGAACAGGCTGAAGTGCCGCCTGTGCCGTTGGGGACAGGTCGCGAACTGTTTGCCATGCTGCGCCATCATAGCGATCCTGCGGAAATGGGCGGCAGCGCAATGCTGAAAGAAGCGGGGCTTTGAACGTGCACGAGCTGGTTGTGGCCGATATTGGCGGCACGCATGCGCGCTTTGCCATCGCCTTGATCGAGGATGGACATGTCACCGGACTGGACCATATCGTCAAAATGAAAAGCGCCGACCATGCCAGCCTGCAAATCGCGTGGCAGGCCTATGGGCGTGAGATTGGCCGGACGCTGCCGCGTGATGGCGCATTGGCGCTGGCGGGCCGTCTGGGCGGCGACGTTATCTATTTCACCAATAGCAGCTGGCTGGTCAGGCCTGCGTTGATATGCGACAAACTGGAGCTGGACCGATATACGCTAGTTAATGATTTTGGGGCGGTGGGCCATGCCGTTGCGGTGCTGGATGAAGATATGTTCAGCCATATTTGCGGGCCGAAAGAAACAGCATCTCCGCACGGCGTGACTACTATAGTGGGGCCGGGCACCGGGCTGGGCGTGGCGCATATTCTGCATCAAGCAGATGGCTATCATGTGACGGAGACGGAAGGCGGGCATATTGATTTTGCGCCGCTTGACCATGTTGAGGATCGGCTCTTGTCAAACCTGCGTGAAACTCATCGGCGCGTGTCGGTGGAGCGTGTGTCTTCTGGCCCGGGCCTGCAGGTCATTTATCGCACGCTTGCCGAAATGGAAGGCGCAGCACCGCAAAGACTGGATGACCGGGAGCTTTGGCAACTGGCATTGTCGGGAGAAGACAGTCTGGCATCGGCTGCGTTTGACCGGTTCTGCCTGTGCCTGGGCGCAGTGGCGGGTGACCTTGCGCTTGCACAGGGCGCACACCGCGTGGTGATGGCGGGCGGTCTTGGCAACCGCATTGCAGGCAAGCTTCCTGAATCGGGTTTCCGTCAGCGTTTTGTCGCCAAGGGACGGTTTGAATCGCTGATGGAGCATATTCCCGTCAAACAGTTATTGCATGACGAGCCGGGCCTCTATGGCGCGGCAGCGGCATTTGTGAAGGAGCACGCACTATGAAGCCTATCGAGAAAATCATGCGCACCGCGCCGGTCATCCCCGTGCTGGTGGTGGACGATGCGGCCCATGCCGTGCCAATTGCAAAGGCTTTGGTGGCGGGTGGCCTGACCGTGCTTGAGGTGACACTGCGCACCGATGCCGCGCTCGACGTGATCCGCGAAATGAAAACGGTAGCGGGCGCTATTGTCGGGGCAGGCACCGTCACCAATCCGGATGAGCTGGATGCTGCGATTAAGGCAGGCAGCGAATTTATCGTCGCTCCTGGCCTAACGGACAATCTGGGCAAGGCCGCGGTGGAGCGCGATATTCCGTTCCTGCCCGGCATTGCCAGTGCAGGTGACATTATGCGTGGGCTAGATTTAGGCCTGACCCATTTCAAGTTTTTCCCCGCCGAAGCGTCGGGCGGCCTGCCTGCGCTTAAGGCGTTGGCCGGGCCGTTTGGCCAGTGCAAATTCTGCCCCACGGGCGGCATAAAGGTATCAACCGCTGCCGACTGGCTGGCGCATAAGCAAATACTGTGCGTTGGCGGAAGCTGGGTTGTGCCAGGGGACGTGCCAGATGTTGATGCAATAACGGCAAATGCCAAAGCCGCGGCAGTCCTGCGTTAAGCCATATTGCCTATAACCCAATCGGTTGCTAGTGGTGTCTTATGGTTATGAAACACATAAGCAGGCAGGATCGGTAATATGGATGAAGGCAAGCCTTCGACATCCGGACTGGAATGGAATTTCCTGCTGGTCCTGCTGGCGATTGTCACTTTGGCTTTTGCGTGGCTGATCGAGCCATTTCTGGGTGCAATTTTGTGGGGCATCATACTGGCGGTGCTGTTCATGCCGCTCAACAAGCGGATTCTCGGATTTCTGCCGGGCCGACTGAACAGTGCGGCATTTTTGACACTGCTTATCATCATTGCGCTGGTGATCGCACCGGCGCTGGCGCTGGGCGTTGCGCTGGTGGGTGAGGCATCGGAGGTTTATGAACGCCTGCGATCGGGTGAGATTGATTTTGCGCAAGCTTTTGCGGCGGCGGAAAAGGCGCTACCCACATGGATGCGTGAGCAGCTGGAGGCTTATGGTTTTGCCGATACTGCCTCGATACGTGAACGGCTCTATGCGGGCGTTACCAATGTACTGGAATTCCTGATTTCACAGCTTTTCAAAATTGGCCAGGGCGCGATTAGCTTTTTCCTTGCGCTGGGTGTTACGCTCTACCTCACTTTCTTCCTGCTGCGTGACGGCGATGCGCTTGCACGGAAAATAGAAACGGCGATCCCGCTGCATGCGGAGCAGCGCCGTTCATTGCTCGCCAAGTTCATTGTCGTGATCCGCGCGACCATCAACGGGACAGGGGTGGTTGCCATATTGCAGGGCGCGATTGGCGGGTTCATATTCTATATGCTGGATATTCCCGGCGCATTGCTCTGGGGTGTGCTGATGGGCTTTCTTTCTTTGATCCCGGCGATTGGCACAGGGCTGGTATGGGCGCCTGTCGCCATTTATCTGATGGTAACAGGCGCATTGTGGGATGGTATCATCCTGGCACTGTGTGGCGTTTTCATCATCTCAATGGTCGACAATGTGGTGCGGCCGATACTGGTGGGGCGTGAAACGCGCATTCCCGATTATATTGTCCTGATAACAACACTGAGCGGCTTGCAGTTATTCGGGTTTAACGGCATCATCATCGGCCCGCTGCTCGCCGCCGCGTTCCTGGCGGTCTGGCACATATTTGCCGAAACGCACGGCAGCGGTGATGCACAAGCATCCGCATAATCTGCTGAATATCGGATTGTCATGGTTTGGCGGCTTATAAGAATTGACGCCTATCAGAGCATGTTCTACTTATGTTCCATAACAGTTTACGAGTAAGGACATAATCGATGGGTAAAATTACTGGAACATGCCATTGCGGCGCGGTCGCTATTTCCGTGCCGTCGCTGCCTGAAAAACTGGTCAGCTGTAATTGCTCCATATGCAGCAGGACAGGCTGGCTTGGGGCCTATTACCACCCGAATGATGTCACAGTGGATGCGAAAAACGATGGCATGGCCGGATATGTGCAGGGGGACAGGGCCATTACATTCTGGCGGTGCCGGCATTGCGGTAATGCAACGCATTGGACGGCGTTAACAGCACCTGAGGACCGTATGGGCGTAAACGTACGCATATTTGATCGCAAGCTTTGGCAGGATGTACCGTTGGAACAGGTGGATGGAGCCAGTTGGTAGCCAGGCATTGGCTTATCAAATCTGGTGCGGCCGAGAAGACTCGAACTTCCACGGGATTTAACTCCCACAGCGACCTCAACGCTGCGCGTCTACCAATTCCGCCACGGCCGCATGTCCATATTGCAAGGTAGGCGCGTGCCATTAGCAAAGGCCGCGCGGGTGCGCAATATCTATTGCGGGCAAAATGTGTAAATCCGGCAGGGGCGCCAATTAAGGGGTCTGATCGACAACCTATTCAGCCTGAAGGGGACCAGCCAATTTCCGCCACTGTGGCAGAGCGGGGGATATCGACCACCGCTTCATTGAAATTGGCGCGTTCGCCGGGACCAAGCTCGTCCACCGGCGCCTTCACTTCCCAGTTATAGACGATCCGCCCGCGCGCGTCGCGCAATACGATCAGCATGTCCGGCACTTTCTGCGTCGTGGTGCCGGTATTTACTACGGTACCGCTGGCGGCGAAATATTCGGTGCCGCTCGGCGCCCGCCGCCGTTCCTGTTTTTCGACTGGGAACTCAATGATAAGGTCGGGTTCCTGCTCGGCAAATGTCGCGCCGCCGCCAAGGAATCCAGGCAGTCCGAAATAAGAGACTGCGCCGATGGTGAGGGCCGCTAGCAGAGCAAAGCCAATGGCCAATATCGTCCATAACCGTGCCGGGTTGCGCCGTGGCCGGGCAATGGCGGTGGATGGTGCCCGTTCTTCCTGTACGGCGTCTATTTCACCTGTATCGGCATCTACCGGTTCCGGCGCAGGCTGCTGTACGGGTGGACTTGGCGCAGGTGCTGGAATGTCCGCCTCACCCTGTTCGGCGGGTTCCGGCTCCATCTTTGCGTTTACGCGACCAGCAGTCTCATCGGCCTCAACATGTTTTACCGGGTCAGGATGCTCGGTTTCGTTTTCCTGCTGCTGTGGCTCAGATGGCGCCTGCGCTGCTGAATCAGCTGGCGGCGGCGCGACATCGACAGGCGCACCCTCCTGAAACCAGCTATGCTGGCATTTTGCACAGCGCACCGTGCGGCCATCAATGCCAATGGCATTGTCCGGCACCGCATATTTTGTGTGGCACGCTGGGCAGGCGATAATCATAGCTGTTGTCTAAACACACGCGCGCGCTTTGTGGCAAGGTCGGATAGGTGGTTTTACACAACGAAATTGACCGGACAGGGGATATTGCGCCAATAAATATCCTTTATCCGGCGGCGAAAAGACCCTATCGGTTTTTGCGATGGACAGCATTGTGCAATTTGAAAATGTGGGCCTGCGTTATGGCACGGATACTGAAACGCTGTCCGACATAAGCTTTACCCTGTTTCCCGGGCGTTTCTATTTCCTGACAGGTGCATCGGGGGCGGGTAAGTCATCGCTGCTGCGCCTGCTATTTCTGGCCCAGCGGCCCAGCCGCGGCCTCATCAAACTGTTCGGCACCGACGCAGTTACCCTGCCGCGTGAGGAATTGCCCGCATTGCGCCGCCGTATCGGTGTTGTGTTTCAGGATTTCCGGCTGGTGCCGCACCTTTCCGCTTTTGATAATATAGCCCTGCCGTTGCGCGTGGCGGGGGTGAGCGAGCGTGAGTTGCAGCAGCCGGTGGCGGAAACGCTCGATTGGGTTGGCATCGGGGAGCGTGCCAGCGCTCGTCCGGCAACACTATCGGGCGGGGAGCAGCAGCGTGTGGCGATTGCGCGTGCCGTCATCTCTCGCCCGGAGATTCTGGTTGCCGATGAGCCTACGGGCAATGTTGATCCTGATATGGCGCTGCGTTTGTTGCAGCTGTTTGAAGCGTTGAATAAACTTGGCACTACGGTGGTAGTTGCAACACATGACCTGCACCTGCTCAGCAAGGTGAAAAATGCGCAGATGATGCGCCTGGACAAGGGGCGGCTGTCTGATCCCACAGGTGCGCTGCGTTATCCGCCACGGCCCGGCGATGCGGGGCAAGGGGGTTAGTCATGGCTTTCTTTACCCTTCCTTCCGCGCAGGACCGGGGCCTTATACCCGAAGGGCGTCTGACCGGGCCCATGCCGTGGGTGATCGCGATCATGATGTTCCTGACCATTCTGGCAGCGGCGGCCGGACTTTCCGTGCGGGCATCGGCAGACAGGGTGAATGCCGATCTTGCCGGGCGCGTAACGGTGCAGATAGTCGAGGCCAACCCCGATCTGCGCGCGGAACAGGCGGGCGCTGCGGTCGAAGCGCTGAGTAAAATCAGGCTGGTGGAAAAGGTAGAGCCGGTGTCAGAGACCGACGTTGAAGAGATGCTGGCACCGTGGATCGGCTCGGACGGGTTGGATGATACGATACCTATTCCCGCACTGATTGACCTTGACCTGAATGGCCCGGCGACAGAGGCGAATCTGGATGAAATACGCGATCTGCTGACCGATATTGCGCCCGCCGCACGCATTGATGCGCATGGATCCTGGCTCAAACCGGTTTTCAATCTTTTGAAATCGCTACAATATCTGGCGCTTGGCCTTGTCTTGCTGCTTGCTTTTGCGACTTCGGCGACAGTTCTGCTGGCAGCGCGCAGCGCGCTTGATACGCACCGCGAGACAATCGATATCATGCATCTTCTGGGGGCCACTGACGGGCAGATAACCCGTCTTTTCCAAAGGCGCATCGGCCTGGATGCCGGTTTTGGCGGCGCGGTTGGTATTATTGCGGCGCTGATGGTTTTATTCTTTATCGCGGTGCAGATGGGCGAAATTGGTTCAGGTTTGCTCGAATCAGGCTTGCTGCGCTGGCATGATTGGGCGATATTGGCGCTTATCCCCATTGGCGGCATAGTGCTGGCCATGCTCACCGCGCGCGTGACCATTATGCGCGCCTTACGGAAAATGTTGTGATTATACGGTTTGTATCAGCTTTACTGCTATTGTGGATGCTGGGCTTCGCCTGGTTCACCATTGCCCTGCCCCAACCGATGGGTAAGGAGAAAACGGACGCTGTTGTCGTGCTCACCGGCGGCCCCAACCGGATTGACCGCGGGCTTGAGGTGCTTGAAAAAAATTGGGCGCCCCAGATGCTGATTTCGGGTGTTGATCGCGACGTAAGGGCGCCTGAGCTGGCCGCTGAATATGACAAGCCGCTCCGGCTGTTCAGCTGCTGCATTGATCTTGGCTTTGATGCTGTCGATACGCGCACCAATGGCGGGGAAACCGCGGCCTGGATAGCCGAGCATGATTATAAGTCGATACGGCTGGTTACCACCGACTGGCATATGCGTCGTGCGCGCAATGAAATAGAGCATGCCCTGCCAGCAGGCGTTGTGGTAAAACCAGACGCAGTGCGCAGCGAGCCGACACTCGAAACGCTGTTCCTCGAATATCACAAATATCTGTTCAGTCTTGCCGCGGGCGCGGCAAATATCTAGGGCATACGTCCGTCATGCGATATCTGATCAATCTTGTCCGCTCGTTGCTGTTTGCACCAGTGTTTTATACTGGGTCGCTGCTGGTTGTGCTGGCGGCGTTAATCGGCTTCCCCTTTTCGCAGCGTTTTTTGAGTGCCTGCGCGCATGGATGGGGCCATTTTCATTATGCGTGTGCCCGGATTTTCCTGGGCATTCGCGTAAATATTATCGGTGAGTTCAGCGAAAAACCTGTGCTTTATGCGATCAAGCATGAAAGCATGTTTGAAACGATAGAAGTGTTGCGGCTGTTTAAAAACCCCGGTGTAGTGGCGAAGCAGGAGCTTTCGCGTATTCCTTTCTGGGGCGCGGTGGCGCGGCGTTATGGCATGATATTTGTCGATCGCGGGGGTGGGGCCAGCAGCCTGCGCCAGATGCTGCGCACAGTGCGCGGATTTGTGGCCAAGGGGCGTTCGATCGTTATTTTCGCTGAAGGTACCCGCGTCCCGCATGGTGAGCGCCCCCCACTGCAATCGGGTTTCGCCGGGTTATACAAAATTGCAAACCTGCCGGTGGTGCCGATTGCAGTGAATACCGGACTGCACAGCCCCAAGCACAGTTTTGTCAAAAAACCAGGCGTGGTTACCTATCTGATCGGTGAAGAAATCCCCCCCGGCCTGCCGCGTGCGGAAATCGAGGCGCGGGTGCATGAAGCGATTAATGCGCTGAACGGGGAGCCTGTTTGATCTCACTCATGACTACGCCCGAAATCGGGGGCGGCGTCATCCTGGCCTTCTTCGATAATCTCGCGGCGAATCGCGCGAGTGCGGGTGAACAGTTCTTCCAGCTCATCTCCCTTTTCCCATCGAATGGCACGCTGCAGGGCGCTTAAATCTTCGGAAAAGCGCTGCAGCATCTCCAGAACGGCTTCCTTGTTGGACAGGAAAACATCACGCCACATAATGGGATCGGACGCGGCGATACGCGTAAAATCACGAAAGCCGCCGGCGCTGTACTTGATGACTTCGCTTTGTGTCACATCTTCCAGATCAGACGCGGTGCCGACAATCGTATAGGCGATAAGGTGCGGCAAATGGCTGGTCACGGCGAGCACCATGTCGTGATGAGCGGCGTCCATGGTTTCGACATCTGCACCTAAGACCTGCCAGAAACGGCTGAGCCGTTCCACGGCTGCGCTGTCGGTATTCGCATCGGGTGTGACAATGCACCAGCGGCCCTGGAACAGGCTGGAAAAACCGGCATCAGGTCCGCTTTTCTCGGTGCCCGCGACGGGGTGCGCGGGGATGAAGATATGCCCTGGTACTTTCGCGCGCATTGCGGCTATGACGCTAGACTTGCAGGAGCCGACATCGCTGATGACCGCGTCTGTCGCCAGATGCGGGGCGATGTCAGCAAGCACCTGTTCCATTGCGCCCACGGGGACACACAGAATAACGAGATCGGCCTGATCCAGACCATCAGCGGGGTTGCTGCCGATATGGTCGCACAGCTTCAGTGCTTTGGCCTTCGCGCGGGTTTCTTCACTGGCATCAAAGCCGGAAGTGCGCATGTCTGGTATATATTCACGTACAGCGCGCGCGATAGAGGAGCCGATCAACCCCAGCCCGATAATGGCGACATGCTGGAATGGCGCGCCGCTCATGTCTCAGCCTCCATAATGTCGCGCAGTGCTGCAGAGAGCCCGCGCATATCGGCTTCGCTGCCAATGGTGATGCGCAGGGCGTGGGGCAATCCCTGCCCGGGCATCCAGCGTACGATATAGCCCGCCTCCATCAATCCGTTCAGCGCCGTTTCTGCCAGAGCGGCATCGGGGAACAGCACCAGCACGAAGTTGGTGTGCGAAGGCACAGCGGAAAGGCCGTAATTGCCCATCGCCTCTATTTCATTCATCAACCAGTCGCGCCATTTTGCATTGTGTGTGCGTGAATGTGCCACGAATTCCTGATCGGTGAGTGCCGCTATTGCCGCCGTCTGCCCGGTGGATGTTACGTTAAACGGCCCGCGTATCCGGTTCAGCGTGGCGATAATGTCGGCATGTCCAGTGGCCCAGCCGATGCGTTCGCCTGCCAGGCCGTAAATCTTGGAAAATGTGCGCGTTACCAGCACATTGTCTGCTGTCTGTGCCAAGGCGAGTCCGTCATCATCATCGGCTTCATCCAGATACTCAGCATAGGCCTGATCCAGTACGAACAATACATCCGAAGGGATGGCGGCGTGCAACCGGGCAATGTCACCGCGGCTTGCCAATGTACCGGTGGGGTTGTTGGGGTTGGCAAGGAATATCACCCGTGTCCGTTCAGTGATGCAGCCGATCAACGCGTCGATATCAGTCGCATAATCGCTGTCCGGGGCAATGACGGGAGTAGCTCCCACACGCCGTGCGGCAATGTCATAAACGGCAAAGCCATAACGCACATAAAGGACTTCATCACCTTCCCCTGCATAACCCTGCGCGGCAAGGTTGAGCAGTTCGTCCGATCCAGTGCCGCATACAATATGCGCGGCGTCCAGTTCGTGCGCGTGTGCGATCGCTTGCCGCAGCGCTGCCGCATCGGGATCAGGATAAAGCGCACCGCTTGCCGCAGCGGCAGTTTGCATCGCTGCCCGTGCTTTCGGGCTATGCCCCAGCGGATTTTCATTGGCGGATAATTTGGCCAACGGCCTGCCGTCCTCACCCGATGACTTGCCCGGCACATAGGCGTGGATTGCCTGTACATAAGGTTTGGGCGGCGGGCGGTTTTGGGTCGGCTTTGTCATAATCACGGGCTTTAGCGCTGCTTTACAGGTCGTGCCAAGTGTTAAAGCGCGCAAGCTTTGCATTGACAGCGCCATGCAAGGCGGAATAGCGCCGTTGCACAATGCAAAATGCCGATCGCCATAGTCAGTCTGTCAAACTCGGTTCCCCGCTGCCGCTCGATTGCGGCAAGCAGCTGGAGGGTGTGGAAATTGCCTATGCCAGCCACGGCATGCTCAATGCGGACAAAGATAATGCAATCCTGATCTGCCACGCATTGACTGGCGATCAATATGTGGCGAGCGATCACCCCGTCACTGGCAAACCGGGATGGTGGGTGCGCATGGTAGGGCCGGGCAAGCCGATTGATACGGACCGCTATCATGTTATCTGCGCCAATGTGCTGGGCAGCTGCATGGGTTCGACCGGACCAGCTTCGATCTGCCCCGTCACTGGCAAGCCCTATGCGATGGACTTTCCGGTCATCACCATTGCCGACATGGTGCGTGCGCAGGCAATGCTGCTTGATCATCTGGGGATTGAAAAACTGCACGCGGTTGTTGGCGGGTCTATGGGCGGCATGCAGGCGCTTAGCTGGGCTGCGCAATACCCTATGCGCGTCGGCGCGGCGGCCATTATCGCTTCGACATCGCGGCACAGCGCACAAAATATCGCCTTTCATGAAGTGGGACGGCAAGCGATTATGGCGGACCCCAGCTGGCAGGGCGGTGAATATTATGGTGATGGCAGTGCGGCACCCTCGGCGGGCCTGGCCGTGGCACGCATGGCCGCGCATATCACCTATCTGTCCGAAGCCGGTCTGACCGAAAAATTTGGCCGGCGGCTGCAGGACCGTGACACGAAGACTTTCGGCTTTGATGCGGATTTCCAGATTGAAAGTTATTTGCGCCATCAGGGAATCAACTTTGTCGAACGCTTTGATGCGAACAGCTATCTCTATATCACGCGCGCGATGGATTATTTCGACCTGTCAGAGGCGCATGGCGGCATGCTCGCCAAGGCTTTTGCCGGAACCCCTGTGCGATTCTGCCTGATTAGCTTCAACACCGACTGGCTCTACCCCACCGCGGAATCGCGCACCATATTGCAGGCGCTCCATGCCGCAGGCGCGGATGCGAGCTTCGTCGAACTGGAATCACCTTTCGGCCATGATGCTTTCCTGCTGGAAAATGCGGAAATGGAGGCGATCATACGCGGGTTTTTGGGGAATGGAGAAGAGCGATGAAAAATTTGCCTGATCATTATTCCATCTCTCTAACCCGGGCAGACATGCAGGTTGAGGCTATTCACAAATATCTGTCCTGTGACAGCTATTGGGCGCAAGGAATACCAATGGATGTCGTAAGGAGGTCCATAGAAGGTTCGCTATGTGCGGGCGTATTCTATAAGGACAGCCAGGTCGGGTTCGCCCGCTATATCACAGATGCGGCGACGTTTGCTTATCTCGCGGATGTTTATGTACTGGCGGACCATGGCGGCCAGGGGCTGGCACGGGCTATGATAACGGCACTGGAGCAGCATGACAGCCTGCAGGATATCCGCAGCTGGCTGCTGGTCACTGCCGATGCGCAGGGGTTGTACAGGACAATGGGTTGGCAAGTGCACCCGCAACCGGAACGCGTTATGCAGCGCCTTTTCCCGGATATTTACAAATGACCAGCTTGCGCCCCGACCAGAAAATCATTGCCGCCCATGTGGCCGATGGTGCGCGTGTGCTGGATATTGGTTGCGGCAGCGGCGTGCTGATGCAGGAACTTGTGGAGACGCGCGGCGCGGATGTGCTGGGCATGGAAATCAACCCCGCCAAGGTGGCCGCCGCCATGGCCCGGGGGCTGTCGGTGGCACAGGGTGATGCGCTGAAAGACCTTGTCCATTATCCGGACCAGAGTTTCGACTATGTGATACTCAGCCAGACGTTGCAGGCGGTGAAACGGCCCGACCTCGTGCTGGATGAACTGGTGCGCATCGGGCGGCAGGCTTTTGTGAGCTTTCCCAATTTCGCGCACTGGCGGGTGCGGCTGTCGCTGCTTATGGGCGGGCGCATGCCGGTGACGCGGCTGCTTCCCGAACAATGGTATGATACGCCCAATATTCACCATGTCACGGTTGATGACTTCCGCGCCCTCATCCGCGACAAGGGGCTGGTGCAGGACGGGCAGTGGTTTCTCTCCGGCGACACGCAAACCGGCCGCGGCGCAGCCAACCTGATGGCGGAACATGCGGTGTTTTTGCTGCGGGGGTGATATCGTGTTCAGTCAATCCGTTATCCCAGCGCAGTGAGGTTCAGACAAGCATCAGGCGGGGCGTACGGAGTTGGATTGAAGGTGTGTGAAGAAGGTAAAAAGCTACCCCTTCAATCCCCTTGCGAGAAGGTCATTGGCTGCCCTAGCGACATCTTCTGCGCGCATATCATGGCCCCACACACCATAGCGCAGGCCCAGAAACACATTCATGCCCATTAGCGCCCATGCGTGGAGTTCATTTACGTCGTCTCGTATTTCCCCGGCCTCTGCGCCGGATTGCAGGCGCGCCAATATGCGCTCGGCGGTGGTTGTGTAATGGGTTTTATAGCTTTCCGGATCGACGAATTCTGACTCGTCGATGATCCGGTAGATTTCCTTGTGCTCGGATGCGAATTCCAGGAATCCCTGTAGCGCCATGCGCTCGCGCGATAATGCATCGGGTGCGTCCTCCATTGCGGCGGCGGCATGTTTGCCGACCTGTGCTGACATGTCGCTGACCAGGCCGCGGAAAATGGCATCCTTGGACGGGAAATAGGTGTAGAAACTGCCCAGCGCCACGCCCGCGCGGGCGGTGATCGAGACAATTGAGGTTTCGTGATAGCCTTTCTCGCCAAATTCCAATGCGGCGGCGTCGAGCAGCTTGCGCAATGTTTTGCGGCCGCGCTCTGTGCGTGGGGTTAGCGTCTCAGTCTCCTGTTTTATATCTGTTTTTGCCACACTGACCATTCTTTCCCTGTTGCGATTCCCTGCAGGTTTCACGCTCTTTGCGGTCGTGCCTACTCTGTGTCTTCCAGGTTACGGATACACGAAAAAAACGTTGTTGGGAATGAAATAGTTGAAAGGTGGTTCAACTTTCATTATAGGCAGAGTCACAAACCGGATTTCGCGGTGCACAGCGCGCTGTTCGAAAAGTCCGATGACAGGAGAGACCAGATGAAATTCGCTGCACGCACACTCAGCCCCGCTTTATTTTCTACCGCCATGATTGCGCTTGCCGCTGCCATGCCTGCGCATGCGCAGGACCAGGCAGGGGATGTGCAGGCCGAGGCAAATGAGGATGATAATGTCATTATCGTATCCGCACGGCGGCGTGATGAAAGCCTGCAGGATGTGCCGATTTCGATCACGGCATTCTCGGGCGACCAGCTCGAAAAAAGCGGTGCGGTGGATATTACCGATATTGCACAGGTCACGCCCAATACAACACTGGAGCCATCGCGCGGCACCAATTCGACACTGACCGCTTTTATCCGCGGCGTGGGTCAGCAGGACCCGGTTGCGGGCTTTGAGGCGGGCGTGGGACTGTATCTGGACGATGTGTATCTCAACCGCCCGCAGGCGGCTGTGCTCGACATTTATGATGTTGAACGGGTGGAGGTGCTACGCGGGCCACAGGGCACGCTCTATGGCCGCAACACGATTGGCGGCGCGATCAAATATGTGACCCGCCGCCTGCCACAGGAACTCAGCGTGAAAGCGCGGGCCACCTATGGCACCTATGACCAGGCGGAAGGTGTTGTAACGGCATCTGCACCTATCAGCGACCTGATCCGCGTTGGCGGCTCTGTTGCGCGCCTGTCGCGGGGCGGGTTTGGTGACAATCTCAATCTGGGCATTGAAAATTACAACAAGGATGTCTGGGCGGGCCGCGCCAGCGTGGAGCTGGGCGGTTATGGCGAACCGGTGTTTGTGCGTATCACCGGCGATTATACGCGCGACAAGTCCAACCCGCGCAACGGACACCGGTTGATCCCCGGCCTTGTTTCCGGCGCTCCGGTACTGGATGATGTGTATGACACGCGTGCGGGCCTTAACCAGCCGGAACAGGATATCGAAGCATATGGCCTGTCCTTGTCGGCGGAAATTGACCTGAGTGACACACTGACTTTCCGTTCGATCAGCGCATGGCGCAAGGATGAAAGCTCGACGCCGATCGATTTTGACGCGCTGCCAGTTGACGATGTCGATGTACCGGCTTTTTATGCCAATGAGCAGCTCAGCCAGGAATTTCAACTCCTCTATAATGATGGGCCGCTGAACGGCCTTGTCGGCTTTTATTATCTCGACGCGAATGCGGTGACGCAGTTTGACGTGATCCTTGGACCCACGGGCACGTTCCTGAGCCTGCCCGGTCTGAACGCTTATACAGCGGGCAATGTCGATACCAGTACATGGTCGGTCTTTGGCGATTTCACCTATGATGTTGGTGATATGATTTCGCTGTCGGTGGGTGGCCGCTATACCAGCGATAAACGCACATCTGACATATTGCGCCAGACAAAACTCTTTGGCCTGTCTCCGCAATTTGGCGGTAACGCTGTCACAATTGCCACCAGCACGGATTTTACTGGCGAAGCAAAATTCACCGACTTTACGCCGCGCGCCTCGGTCAGCTTCAAACCCAGCATCGATCACATGCTTTACGCGTCCTATTCCGAAGGGTTTAAGGGCGGCGGTTTCGACCCGCGCGGCAATGCCACTATTGCCCCCGATACCAATGGTGATGGTCTGCGCAGTTATCAGGAAATATATGATTTCTTCCTGTTCCAGCCCGAAAGCGTCGACAGCTATGAGTTGGGTTATAAGGGTACGTTTATGGACGGTGACGGGCGCATTGCACTGACGGGTTTTTATGGCGACTATAAAGACGTGCAGATTCCAGGCTCGGTAGGCGTAGATGCCGATAATGACGGTGTGTTCGAAAGTTTTGCCGGGGTTACCACCAATGCAGCCAAAGCGCGCTTCAAAGGCATTGAAGCAGAAGCATTCTTCCGCTTTGCGCACGGTTTTGCAGGCGCCGGTTCAAGCGTAACCTTTAATGGAACCCTTGGTTATATTGATGGTGAATACCGCGAATATATTGTCAACGGCGTTGACGTCTCTGACCAGCGAGTGATCCAGAATACACCTAAATGGACAGCAGCAAGCACTTTGGCGATGAACCTTCCAGTGGGTAGCGGTGATATCTATGCAGCGACCACAGCCAGCTATAAAAGCAAGACGAACCAGTTCGAAACACCGAGCATTTTCCTGGATCAGCCGAGCTATATGCTGGTCGATGCCAGCCTGGTCTGGACTTCAGGTGATGACCGCTTTTCACTGGGCCTGCATGGCAAAAACCTGTTCGACAAACGCTATATCACATCGGGTTATCAATTCGGTGTTGTAGGCGCTGGGGGCGGCTTCACACCGACACTCGGCACCGAAGGCATTGCAACTGCTTTTTACGGCAATCCGCGTCAGGTATTTGTAACGGCTGGGTTTGAGTTCTAGGACGGGTGACTGCGCAAGGTAATGCGGAGGCATCAGCGCCGCCGAAAATAGCGGGAAGGGGCATGGCGCTGACCATGCTCCTTGTCGTGTATATCTTCAACTTTGTCGATCGGCAGATATTGTCGATCCTCGCTGCACCGATTCAGGCCGAACTGGAGCTGACCGACCGACAGATGGGCTTGTTGGGCGGGGTCGCGTTTGCATTGCTTTATTCAACGCTTGCTGTGCCGCTGGCGTGGCTGGCGGATCGCACCAGTCGCAGCTGGGTCATCACGGTTTCGCTGGTAATATGGAGCGGTTTTACCGCGCTCACGGGCATGGCACAGAATTTCTGGCACATTTTCCTCAGCCGGCTTGGTGTCGGCGTTGGTGAAGCGGGCGGTGTGGCGCCTTCCTATGCCTTAATCTCCGCTTATTATCCGAGCGAAGAACGCGCCCGAGCGTTGTCCATCTATTCGCTTGGCATTCCGATCGGATCAGCCACAGGCGTGTTGGCGGGCGGATATATTGCCGCCACGGTGGACTGGCGACTGGCATTTCTGGTGGTGGGGCTGGTCGGTATATTGATAGCGCCGTTATTTCGCCATTTTGTCAAAGATCCGGCACCTGCCGATGGGCAGCAACTCATTGCGCCTGAGGCGCCGCGTTTTATGGAAGTGGTGCAGATACTCGCGGCAAAGCCCAGCTTCTGGTTGCTCGCCTTTGGTGCGGCGTTCAGCTCCATGCTCGGCTACGGCATCGCTTTCTGGCTCCCCAGCTTGCTGATGCGCAGCTTTGGGCTGGACCTTATTGGCACATCACAGTTTTTTGGCGCGGTATTGTTGATAGGCGGGGTCGCGGGTGTATTGGGCGGTGGCTATCTGGGCGACCACTTGGGCGCGCACCGCAAATCCGCCTATGCGCTGCTCCCTGCGGCGGCTTTTGCCTTGGCCGTACCATTATTCGCGGCTGGCATTGTCTCAGGTTCGGTGATGACTGCTTTCCTGTTCTTCCTGATTCCGCAGGCACTGGCCTATATATGGCTCGGTCCTGTCCTGTCCGCCGTGCAACATCTGGTCCGTGCTGATATGCGCGCCACGGCCTCGGCACTGTTCCTGCTTATCAACAACCTGATCGGCATTGGCGGCGGCATCTATGCGCTGGGTGCGCTGTCTGATGGCCTGGGCGCTATTTATGGCGGCGAAGCCCTGCGCTATGCCATGCTCTATTCGCTCGGGCTATATCTGATAGCGGCGGCACTTATGGCTTTGGCGAGCCGGTTTCTGGCGCGGGACTGGGTAGAATAATCGCTATCACCGCTCTTTTGTGGCGCTGAATTTGATTTCCGGGTTCTTCTCTTCCTGATAGCTGACATCCCATGCCGATTTGGCAAGGAATACCATGTCCCCATCGCGATCCTTGGCGAGGTTCGCCTGGCTGATGCGGCTAAAGGCATCGAGTATGGCATCATCACCTGACAGCCAGCGGGCTGTTTCAAATGGGGCCTGTTCGAGCGTTGCCTCGACTTTATATTCAGCGGACAGCCGTGAGATTAGCACTTCGAGCTGCAACTGACCGACCACGCCGATAATCCATTGCCCACCAATTTCGGGATAGAATACCTGGATCACGCCTTCTTCGGAAAGGTCGTCCAGCGCTTTGCGAAGCTGCTTGGTCTTGGTCGGGTCTTTCAGCACGACACGGCGCAGGATTTCGGGCGCAAAATTGGGCAAACCGGTAATACGCACATCGTTTTTCTCGGAAAGTGTATCACCGACCCGCAATGTACCGTGGTTCGGAATGCCGATAATATCGCCAGGGTGTGCATTGTCCGCAATTTCGCGGTCCTGCGCGAAAAACAGGATCGGTGAATGGATGGCAATAGGCTTGCCATGCCCGCTCGGCGTAAGTTTCATGCCGCGTTTGAATGTACCGGAACACAGCCGCATAAAAGCGATACGGTCGCGGTGCATCGGGTCCATATTGGCCTGCACCTTGAAAATAAAACCGGTCACGTCCTTACGGTTTGGCTGGATTTCCTCTGGCTCAGCAGGCTGCGGACGTGGGGGCGGTGCATGGGCTGCAATCGCGTCGATCAGCGGTACTATCCCGAATTCTTTCAGCGCAGAGCCGAAATATACGGGCGTCAGGTCGCCATTACGGTACGCTTCCAGATCAAACGGCATATAGCCTTCCTTGGCGAGTTCCCCTTCTTCAGTCAGCCGCTGTAATGCACCCTCGGACAGCACATCCGCTAGCTTCGTATCACCCAACCCGGCAAACCGCCTTGCATCGCCGAGATATTCTTTGCTCGCACCCGTAGGCTGCGCGAGTGTGTTGGTGGCAAAATCATATATGCCCTCAAACTGCCCGCCCATTCCGGTGGGCCAACCCATTGGGCAGACATCCAGCGCCAACATATCAGCGACTTCATCCATCAGCTCGAATGGATCACGGCCCTCGCGGTCCACCTTGTTGATAAAGGTGATGATAGGCACTGAACGCAGGCGGCACACTTCGAACAATTTGCGCGTTTGCGGTTCGATACCCTTGGCGGCGTCGATGACCATGATGGCGCTGTCGACTGCGGTCAACGTGCGATAGGTATCCTCGGAAAAATCCTCGTGTCCCGGTGTGTCGAGCAAGTTGAAGGTGATGCCCTCTCTTTCGAATGTCATCACGCTGGATGTCACCGAAATGCCGCGCTGCTGCTCGATTTTCATCCAGTCGGACCGGGCACGCCGCGCTGCACCGCGTGCCTTGACCTCGCCTGCCAGATGAATAGCGCCGCCCTGCAGCAACAGTTTTTCAGTGAGCGTGGTCTTACCCGCATCGGGGTGCGAGATAATGGCAAAGGTGCGGCGTTCGTTGGTCATCGGATAATCCTTGCGGGTTTTAGCCCCGAAGCTCCCCGCCCAGTTTTACCGCATTCGCCACCACCTTGTCGGAAATGGCCTGTAGCTCCTCTTCGGTGAAGCTTTTGTCCGTGGGCTGCAAGGTTACTTCTATGGCCAGCGACTTTTTGCCTTCGCCCAGTTCTTCGCCTGTAAAGACATCAAACAGCCGGGCATCGACAATCACTTTCTTGTCCGCACCTTTGACTGCACGCACCAGATCGCCCGCTGCGACGTTGTCATCCACTACAAAGGCAAAGTCACGCGTCACCGCCTGCAATGCGGGCGGGTCATAGGCATCGCGCATATGGTCTTTGAGCGGCTTCATCGGAATGGCGTCTAGGAATATCTCCGCGCCCATTATCGCACCTTTCAAGCCATAAGCCTTTGCAGTCTTGGGGTGCAGTGTACCATAAGCGGCCAGAATTTTTTTGGGACCGAGCCGCAATGTGCCGGACTGGCCGGGGTGAAAGTGCGCACCTGCTTCGCCGAAATCCATCAGCTTGTCAGTTGGCGCACCTGCGGCTTTGAGGAGCGCAATCACTTCGCCCTTGATGTCATAGGGATCAAAACGCACGGCCTTTCCGCCTTGCCAACCACGCGAAGTTTTATCACCGCTTAGTACAAGGCCCACCGTCTGCTTTTCGTCGCTATGACCATTCTTCGCCTTGAAATAACGACGACCAACTTCGAACAGGCGGATAGAGGTTGCGCCGCGGTCCAGGTTGCGTTTGGTGGCTGACAGGAGGCCAGGCAACATCGATGGCCGCATGATTTTCATATCTTCACTGATCGGATTGGCTAGCGTCCAATCGCCGCTGCCGAAAGGTATGGCCTCTTTTTCCGAGATAAAGCTCCAGTTGGCTGCTTCATTAAGCCCGCGTGATGCCGCCGCACGGCGAACACGGCGCTCGGCCAGCTGCATCAGGGAGGCTGTGGGCGAGGCCACACCGGGTGTGCGCGGCAATGGTTCAGACTTGATTTCATCAAGCCCCACCATGCGAACAATTTCCTCAACGATATCGGGCGCGCTGATCACGTCACGCCGCCATGTGGGGATAGAAATGGCCCATGGCGCACCCATAGAAACGCCAAAGCCAAGTGCTTCGAGTATCGCTTTCTGCCGATCTTCTTCCACGGCTATACCGCCCAGCCCCATGCAAAGCGCAGGATCATATGCGATCTCGCGGATATCAGTGGGCGGTGTGCCTGCACGGCTGATCTCGCTTGCGGTGCCACCACAAATCCGCGTGACATAGGCGGTGGCGATTTCAACACCATCGTCCAGAAATGCCGGGTCCACGCCGCGTTCGAAACGCTGACGGGCATCGGATGTAAGCATCAGTTTCTGCCCCGTGCGCGCGATATTTTCCGGTGTGAAATAAGCGCATTCGATAAGCACATCGGTCGTGCCTTCCTCTGCACCGGTCGCTGCACCGCCCATAATGCCGCCAATATCGTGCGCGCCATTATCATCGGCAATCACGGTCATGGTGGAATCGAGCGTATACTCTTTATCGTTGAGCGCGGTAAGGGTTTCACCGTCCTTGGCCTTGCGCGCCACTAGCGGCCCGTTGAGCTTGGCCATGTCATAGACGTGCAGCGGACGGCCGAGATCAAGCATCACATAATTGGTAATATCAACCAGCGCGCTGATCGGTTTCTGTCCAACTGCATTAAGGTGGCGCTGCATCCAATCGGGTGCGCTGCCATTGCTTACGCCCTTTATAGTGCAGGCATAGAAGGCCGGGCAGCCCTCCGGGTCGTCGGTGCGCACATCGGGGCCAGTGCCGCTACGCTCCACGGCCACTTGCTCCAGCGGTTTGAGCGCGCCGATGCCAGATGCGGCCAGGTCGCGGGCGATGCCGCGTACGCCCATGCAATCCTGCTTATTGGGCGTTACGCTTACATCAATCACCGGATCATCCAGCCCGGCATAGTCGGCAAAGCTGCTGCCCACAGCACTTGCGGCGCTGTCATCGAGCTCGATAATGCCGTCATGTTCGTCGCCCAGTTCCAGCTCGCGCGCACTGCACATCATGCCGAAACTTTCAACATCACGGATTTTGGCAGGCTTTAGAGTGAAGTCGCTGCCCGGGATATAGGTTCCTGGCGGACCGAACACACCAACCATGCCCGTGCGCGCATTGGGCGCGCCGCACACGACCTGCCACGGCTCGCTGCTACCATCATCGACTTTGAGCAATTGCAGCTTGTCCGCATTGGGGTGCGGTCCTGCTTCGATGACTTTGGCAACGCGAAAATCGCGCAGCTTGTCAGCGGTGTTCTCAATACCTTCCAGCTCAAGACCGATGGCGGTAAGCTTGTCGGTAATTTCGGTGAGGCTCGCATCGGTGTCGAGGTGCGATTTCAACCAGTCCAGTGTGAACTTCATGCGCCTACTCCTCCGCTGAGTGTCGGAACATCAAGCGCGCTGAAACCATAATGTTTAAGCCAGCGCAGATCGCCGTCAAAGAAAGCACGCAGATCGTGCATGCCGTATTTCAGCATGGCAAGACGGTCGATGCCGCAGCCAAAGGCAAAGCCCTGCCATATATCGGGGTCAAGTCCGCAATTTTCGATCACCTTGCGATTCACCATGCCGCTGCCGAGTATCTCCATCCAACCACCATTTTCGCTGTTGGGATCGCCGCCAATCACACGCTTGCCTTTTTCTACACTGAAACCGACATCGACTTCGGCGCTGGGTTCGGTGAACGGAAAATAACTGGGACGCAGGCGCAGTTCGACATCGTCACGTTCAAAAAACGCCCGTACGAATGTTTCGAGTGTCCATTTTAGGTGTCCCATATGGATGCCCTTGTCGATTACCAGCCCTTCAACCTGATGGAACATGGGTGTGTGCGTGGCATCGCTATCGCTGCGATAAGTACGCCCTGGTGCGATAATGCGGATCGGTGGTTCCTGATCCATCATCGTGCGGATCTGCACCGGCGAGGTATGCGTGCGCAGCAGCATCTGCTGGCCTTCGTTATCCCTATCGTCGAAATAGAACGTGTCGTGCATCGCGCGGGCTGGATGTGTTTCGGGGATGTTGAGCGCGGTGAAATTGCGCCAATCATCCTCAATCTCCGGCCCCTCGGCAACGGAGAAGCCAAGGTCGGCAAAGATTTCAGCGAGCTCGTCCATTACCTGCGCGACCGGATGCACGCTGCCCTGCGGTGTTTCAGGTGCGGGCAGGGTGAGGTCAATCGCTTCGGCGGCAAGTTTTTCATTGAGCAGCGCGTCTTCCATTGCCGCCTTGCGGTTTGCAATGGCGGTGGCAACCTGTTCACGTGCACCGTTGATTCTCGGGCCTTCAGTCTGGCGTTCTTCGGGCGTCATTTTGCCTAGTGTTTTCAGCAAGGTGCTGATCTCACCCTTCTTGCCCAATGCGCGCACACGGATATCCTCAAGCGCTTCCACATTCGCGGCGGACTCTATCTGTGCCAGATAATCCGATGCCAGTTTTTCAATATCACTCATAGCTGCTCCATGGGCTTTTTTGGGCCTTGCGCTCTCCTAGGCAAAAGCGCGCTGCAAACCAATGAAAAAAGCGCCGAAAGCGTTTCCGCCCGGCGCCTTTTTATTTGGGTATCGTTGGTTCAATCCTTGGGCAGCGCGGCCTTGGACTGTTCGATGATGGTTTTAAATACTTCTGCTTCATTCATGGCGAGGTCGGCCATGACCTTGCGGTCAAGGTCGATACCGGCGAGTTTTACGCCGTGCATGAATGTGCCGTATGTCATGCCTTCTGCGCGAACAGCAGCATTAATACGCTGGATCCAGAGCGCCCGGAAGCTGCGTTTCTTGGCTTTACGGTCACGGTATGCATATTGACCGGCTTTTTCGACAGCCTGACGTGCAATACGGATCGTATTTTTGCGGCGGCCATAATAGCCTTTTGCCTGCTCTAAAACTTTTTTGTGTTTTGCGCGGGTGGTAACACCCCGTTTGACGCGTGCCATAACTTAATTCCTTATATATCTATGTAAATCTGGTCAGTACGATGGCGTTACAGCCCGTACGGCGCCCATTTTTTTACTGTTTTCGCATCAGCGTCACAGGCCACTTTCGTGCCGCGATTCTGGCGGATATATTTTGCGTTATGACTCATCAGGCGGTGGCGTTTGCCAGCCACACCGAATTTCACTTTGCCGGACGCGGTGATTTTGAACCGCTTTTTAACGCCGGACTTTGTCTTCAGCTTGGGCATTTCGAACTCCTCAAATCTATGAGTTTCATTTCAGATGCACATGGCAGCCCTAACTGGCCAGCGCATCTCTTACGAAAGCGGGGCATTAGCGGGCGAAATATGATTCGGCAAGCGGGAAATTGTATAAGCAGTTGGCAGTTTGCCATGTGCAATATGTAAATTACCGGCATTTAATTGGCCCTGATGCCACCTGAGTGGCAGGCTTTGGCCCTAAAAGCACATTAAAATAGGGGGTTATAATGCCAGAAAAAGCCACACCGCGTAAAGCACCATCAAAACCGGCACCTAAAAGTGAAGTCAAAAATACCACCGCTTCGTCATTGAAACCGGAAATAGTGGCGGAACGTATCAGCCAGCTCACGTCGCAAATTGTGGGGCAGGCCGAATCCCTTCGTACGCAGGTGCAGGATTCGGAAATCCAGCGCAGCCTTAAGGAATTGCGAGATGCGTCTGTGCTGTTTCAGGATATGACTCAAAGCGCCACCAGTTCCATAATCCAGCCGCAACAACTGAGTTATGGAGCTGGCGACGTGTCGCCCGCGGGCATCTGGCGGCCCAATGATCCGGCAGGTCAAAAGCAGTGTGGTTGTGGTTCCGGTTGCGGTGATGAGTGCAAACCCAAATGCTGTATTCAGTTATATATGTCTGCGCTCAAAGTTATTGACGGACAAGGTGTGCTTGAAGGACGGCTTGAACTTGTTGCGGCAGTGCAGGCCGGAGATACCTGGGGGCTGGTTCCAGGGCTGAGTTCGTTTATCTCGGTTCCGCCGGGAACAAATGGTGTCAAACTGAATGAGCCAATAGCGAATTTCTGTGTGCCATGCGGGGAATGCATGACAATTCCGCTGCATGCAGAAGTCATGGAGCAATCCAATGGCTCATGGGCAGGTGCTCTATGGGAGGGCAAGCTTGAGGTGGGCTCGGCACAAAAGAGCATGACGCTGCGTTGTGATTGCGACATAGCCCCTATCGGCATCGCAGTGGGTCTTACTTCAAACGAAAAAATAAAAGGCGTTGTTGAGGTGGAAATTTCCGCCAAACGCAAGGCTGGCGGTTGTTGCTAAATTCGGCCTAATGGCTGTGTCCTACCATACCCATGGCTTCGAGTACATCATCAAGCCGCGCAGGATCGCCGATGGCCAATACATGACCTTCGCTGCCCGCGTGCAGCGGTTCACCGTTCCAGTCGCACATCTGCCCGCCTGCACCCTCGACGACAGGGACAAGCGCGGCAAAATCGTGCAGTTTCAAACCTGTTTCGCAGACGATATCGACATGGCCTGATGCGACCAGGCCATAATTATAGCAATCCCCGCCATAGATCATGCGTTTATGGTCGGTCTGCTGCGCCAGCGCCATAAAATGATCCGCGTCGTGATTGCTGAAATACTGCGGCCCCGTGGTGGAAAGCGACGCGTCCCCCAGTTCGCGGCAGGCGCGTGTCTTTACAGATTTGCCGTTAAATTCGGTGGTGCGGCCCATCATGCCTGCCCAGCGTTCACATGCTATCGGTTGATCTATAATGCCAATCACGGGCCAGCCATCCTGCAGCATGGCCACCAGAGTCCCGAAAATCGGCCGGCCGGCAATAAAGCTGGTGGTGCCATCTATCGGATCAAGCACCCAGGTCTTGCCAGATGTACCGGTTTTTGTTCCAAATTCTTCGCCGATAATTTCATCATCGGGGCGTTCCTTGTCCAGAATGTCGCGCATCGCGGCTTCGGCGGCCCGGTCGGCTTCTGTCACTGGGGAGGCGTCATCTTTGGAAACGGTATCAAATTTCCCGCGAAAGAATGGACGGATGGCCTCACCTGCTGCATCGGCAAGTTTGTGGGCGAGGTTTAGGTCGGCGGGTGTAGTCATCGCTGCGCTTTAGCGCAGTGGGAAGCCATTGGCCAGCGAGATTGACAAACGCGGTCCTGCCCTATGCACCGACGGGCCACTCTTGCCCAGTCTTCCTGTTTAAGGGCATGTTTTGCAACCGAGGCATCTCCAACTGGACCGCCGACATCCAATATACCTGTGGGGCCGTAATAGGCACCGCCTACCGCTTCATCGCCACCTGCTGAAAGCACAGTTGGAAGTGCACCTTTTTCTGCGGATTGCGCAAAAAGGCGATTTGTGAATTTATAGATTGTGTTTAGCAGTCCTTCGGGGCCGGTACTTTGCAGCGATGTGCTGGAATATCCGGGATGGCAGGCAATGGATTTTATATTGCTTCCTGCTGCTTTCAGCCGTTTGTCGAGCTCGAATGCGAACATGATGTTCGCCAGCTTGCTTTGCCCATATGCCACAGAGGGAGTGTAGTTTTCTTCAAGCATTAGGTCATTGAAATGCATGCGTCCGAATTTGTGGGCGATGCTTGTCACGGTGACGACGCGTCCTTCGTCCTTGTCCAGCATGTCGAAGAGCAGGGCTGTCCACAGGAAGTGACCGATATGGTTTGTACCCAATTGCAGCTCAAAGCCATCCTTGGTTTTCAGCTGTGGTGTCTGCATGATGCCCGCATTGTTGACGAGCGTGTCTATGCGGGGAAAACGGTGATGCAGGTCAGCAGCTGCAGCACGGACAGACGACAAGTCGGACAAGTCGAGCGCAACCTGCTCTGCCTTGCCAGCGCCAAGCTCTACCAAGCTTTTGACAGCTCTCGCTCCTTTATCAGGGTTGCGGCATGCAATGACAATATCGCCGCCAGCCTTTGCGAGTGACTTTGCCGCTTCAAATCCGATACCCGAGTTTCCTCCAGTGATAACAAAAAGTTTTCCGGTGAGGTCTGGCAAACGGTCTGCAGTCCAGTCCGTAAAACCACTATCGACGATTTTATAAGCCATTTTGATTGTTCCTTATCTTATGCGCTGGGATGTGAATTTTCATGTTTCATATTACATAGTTGACAAATTAGATGTATATTGTCAACTATGTAATATGAAACATGCTCAGGACCTCCAAAAGACAATCGCTGTTTTCACGCATTACGGCTATCGCAAAACGTCTATGGACAACATTGCCCAGGCCGTGGGAATATCGCGCCAGGCTCTCTATAAAAAATTTGAATCAAAGGAAAAAATATTCCACTTGGCGGCCAACGCACTAGTTGAGCAATCCTGTAGCGAAGCGCTGGCTGCATTCACGGCTCCAGGACAGCTTCTAGCGCAAAGACTGTTGAACGGTTTTGACAAGTGGTCCGGCCAGCATGTTGACTTGCTCCGCTCATCTCCCCACAGCACCGAGACTGTACAAATGGCGGGCAGCGAAGCTGGTGACGCGACCAAGGACGCTGAAAAAGCCATTATGGAAAAAGTGACAGAACAGCTTCTGGCCGAAAAGGCCATGCAACTTGATGCCCGGCAAGCAGAGAATATAGCAACAGCGCTTTATTGGGCATCAAAAGGCCTGATGTACTATGCGGAGAACCATGCGGCCTATGTACGGGAATTCAAACGCACAATTTCTGCCCTCCTCAGGGACTAGTCAAAAAGGCTGCTCACCGAGCTTTCATCGGCAATGCGCCGGATCGCTTCGCCGAGCAGCGGGGCGATAGAGAGATAGCGGATACTGTCCGATTCCGCTGCCGCTTCCGTGGCCTGGATCGAATCGCTGATCACCAGTTCTTTGAGCGACGACTGGTTGATATTGGCAACTGCGCCGCCTGACAGCACACCGTGCGTAATATATGCGGCCACATCGGTTGCGCCTTTCTCCTTGAGCGCAGCGGCGGCATTGCAGAGCGTGCCGCCTGAATCGACAATATCGTCGATCAGGATACAAAAGCGCCCCGATACATCGCCGATAATGTTCATGACTTCGCTTTCGCCTGCACGTTCGCGGCGTTTGTCGACAATGGCAAGTGGCGCGTTGTCGAGCCGCTTGGCAAGCGCGCGTGCGCGGACCACGCCGCCGACATCGGGCGATACCACCATCAGCTCCTTGCCGCCAAAGCGGGCCTGGATATCCGCGGCCATCACTGGTGCGCCGTAAAGATTGTCAGTCGGGATATCGAAAAAGCCCTGTATCTGTCCGGCATGCAGATCAACCGAGAGAACGCGGTCCGCGCCCGCCTTGGTAATCAGGTTGGCTACCAGCTTGGCCGAAATCGGCGTGCGAGGACCTGGTTTCCGGTCCTGCCTTGCATAGCCGAAATAGGGAACCACTGCGGTGATGCGCTTGGCCGATGCACGGCGCAGCGCATCGATGCAGATCAGCAGTTCCATCAGGTTATCATTGGCCGGATAGCAGGTGGATTGCAGGACAAACACATCCTCACCGCGCACGTTTTCGTGGATTTCGACGAATACTTCTTCGTCTGCGAAGCGGCGGACCGATGCGTCGGTCAGCGGGATTTCCAGATAGCCGGCGATGGCCCGTGCGAGTGGAAGGTTGCTGTTGCCCGCCATTAACTTCATGCGTCTGTCCCCGAAATGCCATGGATTCGTATGTTGCGCACCTTTTTAGCGCAGTCACCGGGAATCTAAAGGTGTAATATCAGCTATCCACGACTCTTTTATTGCCGCCAGTGCTGCGTCGCTCTATCACGCTTTTATGACTGACAAACTCTCTATCATCATCGCACAGATCACGCAGCGCGTAGGTGACTTGGCTGGCAATGCGGATGCGATGCTGGCGATCCGCGAAAATCACAAAGACGCTGATCTGATCGTCTATCCTGAGCTTCAACTCATCGGCTATCCGCCCGAAGACCTTGTGCTCAAACCTGCATTGGTGCGCAGCGCACAGGCGGAACTGCAGCGCATGGCAGCGCTTACTGCCGATGGCGGAGCGGCGATGCTGGTGGGCAGTGTGTTTGCCGAAGACGGACAGCTTTACAATGGCCTGGCGTTGCTCGATGGCGGTGAAATCGCGGCGGTGCGTTACAAGCACGAGCTGCCCAATTACGGTACATTTGACGAGAAGCGCCTGTTCGCAAGCGGTCCCCTGCCGGATCCAATCGTGTTTCGCGGCGTCAAATTGGGCGTGCCGATCTGCGAGGATGTGTGGTTTCCGAAAGTGTGCGCGCATCTTGGCGAACAGGGTGCGGAAATATTTATCGTCACCAATGGCAGCCCGTACGAGATTGACAAGGACGATCTGCGTATCGACTGTGTCGGCAAAGCGCGGGTGCGCGAAACCGGTGTCCCTATGCTGTTTCTCAACCGGATTGGCGGACAGGATGAGGTGGTCTTTGATGGTTGCTCATTCGTGCTGAACGCTGATGCCAGCGTGGCGCACCAATTGCCCGATTGGGACGAAACCATTGTGGCGACCGAATGGAGCAAGGGTGAAGGCAGCTGGAACTGCGCGCCTGGTGAAATCCATGAATTCGATCCGTTCCCGCAGGATGTCTATCACGCCATGCTGGTTGGCTTGCGCGACTATGTGAATGCAAATGGCTTTCCGGGCGTGGTGCTCGGCCTGTCGGGCGGGATCGACAGTGCGCTTTCGGCGGCGGTCGCGGTCGATGCACTGGGTGCAGACCGTGTGTGGTGCGTGATGATGCCGTCACGTTTTACATCTCAAGAAAGCCTGGATGATGCGGCGGGCTGTGCGGAAATGCTCGGCTGCCGGCTTGATAGCATTCCGATACAGCCTGCGATTGAGGGGTTTGACGAAATGCTGGAAGGTAGTTTCTCGGACAAGGAAGTCGATATCACCGAAGAGAATATCCAGAGCCGTATCCGCGGGGTCACTCTGATGGCGCTGTCGAACAAGTTTGGCCATATGCTCCTTACCACCGGCAACAAAAGCGAGATGTCGGTCGGTTATGCCACCATCTACGGTGATATGGCGGGCGGTTATTCGGTGCTGAAAGATGCGTATAAGCTGACGGTGTTCGAGCTGTCACGCTGGCGTAACAAGAATAAGCCGCCCATGGGACTTGGTCCGGACGGTCCGGCTATGCCCGACACGGTTATCACAAAGCCGCCAAGTGCCGAGCTGCGCGAGGATCAGAAAGACAGCGACAGCCTGCCGCCCTATGAAGTGCTTGACCCGATCCTGCACGGGCTGGTCGAGGAGGAGCTGTCGGTCGGCGCACTGGTCGAACGCGGATTTGACCGCGACACGGTGGCGCGGATCGAACGGCTGCTCTATATCGCCGAATATAAACGCCGCCAGGCCCCCCCAGGCGTCAAGTTAGGAACCAAGAATTTCGGCCGTGACCGGCGCTACCCCATTACCAATGCATTCAGGACATCATGATCGTTAAAACCCGTTTCGCACCGTCGCCCACCGGCCATCTGCATGTCGGTAATATCCGTACCGCGCTGCATAACTGGATGTTTGCGCGTAAAATGGGCGGGCAGTTCCTGCTCAGGCTCGATGACACCGATGCTGAGCGGTCGAAAGAGGAATTTGTGGATGGCATCCGCCGTGACCTCGGTTGGCTCGGCTTGTCGGCAGATGGTGAAGAACGGCAGTCGGGCCGGTTTGATGTATACGAGGCTGGTTTTGAAAAACTGAAAGCCGCTGGGCGCGTCTATCCCTGCTATGAAACAGCGCAGGAGCTGGAGCTGAAACGCAAAATCCTGCTCGGCCGGAGCAAACCGCCTGTATATGACCGTGGCGCGCTGGAGCTGACCATAGAGCAGGTGGCGGCTTATGAAGCCGAAGGCCGTCGTCCGCACTGGCGGTTCAAGCTCGATCACGAGACACCCATTACATGGAAGGACTTAGTGCGTGGGGAACAGAAATTCGACGCATCCCTGCTGTCCGATCCGGTGATCCGGCGCGAGGATGGCAGCTGGCTCTATATGCTGCCGTCGGCGATTGATGATGTGGATATGGGTATCACCCATGTCGTGCGCGGGGAGGATCATGTGTCCAACACCGCGGCGCAGGTGCAGATGTTTGAAGCCATGGGCGCCAGCCCACCCGAATTTGCGCATGAAGCGCTGCTGGTTGGCAAGGAAGGCAAGTTGTCAAAGCGCCTTGGATCGCTGGGCGTGGCGAGTTTCCGTGAGCAGTCTATCGAGCCGATTGCGGTGGTTGCGCTGTTGGCACGGTTGGGCACATCCGATCCGGTTGAGCCCGTAACGGGTATCGAACCTTTGCTTGAGACATTTGATTTTGCGCGTTTCAGCCGCGCGCCTGCGCGTTTTGATGACGAGGAACTGAAGCTCATAAACCAGAAAATCGTGCATCAGCTTGACTATGCCTATGTCGCAGACAGGCTGCCCGCCGATATGGATGAGGCGGGCTGGCATGCAATCCGGCCCAATGTTGCCAATATTTCCGATGTTGCGGACTGGTGGCAAATTGCCAGCGGTGAAATTGAATGGCCTGATTTGGAAGCGGAGGATGCCGCCTATATTCGCGCCGCACACGCTGCTTTGGCGGATATGGACTGGGGCGATGATATCTGGAAGCGGTTGACGGGCGCATTGAAGGAAGCGACGGGGCGCAAAGGAAAATCGCTGTTCATGCCGCTCCGCCTGGCGCTAACCGGGAAAGCCCATGGCCCTGATATGGGCGAGATGCTGCCACTCATAGGGCGCGACATGGCGCTGGACAGGCTCTCGGAATATTAAAAAGCCCCATGAATGGCGGGTTGACCGTGAGTCTGCTCCGTATATGCCCGTTTCATACAGATGGACTGGCTTTGACAGTGCCATAGGTGATACCGCAGCTATTTCGATACCGATTTGAGATATGCTATGATAGCTTTCCGCTCGTTGGCTTTTTTTACGCGAAAACCCATTGAAGTACCTGGTGCGAATTTTCCCGGATTTTCCAGCCAGGCATCTAGGTTCTCATCGGTCCACTGTGCTTTGAGCCTCTTCAACGCGTTGCTGTATTTGAAGCCTGTTACAGTCCCTGCCTGTTTGCCCACAATATTTCTGTGCCGGGGGCCGATACGATTTTTGTCAAGCGAGTGGCATGCGCCACATTTCATCTGGTATAGTTTTTCCCCAATAGCAGCTTGATCGGATGTAGCAGCCAAGGTGACCGATAGCGCGGAGCTTTTGATGGAGGGATCTGTTTTCTCCGCATTACCGGGCACATGGAGGGCGTTCTGCATTGAGGGATGGGAATTTGCCAACAGGAGCCCGCCAATTGTTGTAACTATTGCTATTAGGGCAAAGGCTATACCGGTGGTTGTTTTCATGACTATCGACCCGTTTTAAAAAGAATGTAGATTCAGGATTAACCGAACATGAGTGGTGTCTTGGGGATAGGTTCGCCCAAAGCATTGCCCAAAATTGCCGCGTGAAAAGCTTCGTCTCCAGCCATTTGTGCGGCAACTTGATGAAAGTCGTTTCCAAGAGATGGGATCAGGCCAAGATAGGCATTTGCGGCGCCGCGCTCCAGCTTGAGTGCGAGACGCAGGACGTCCTCCTGATTCTTTAGCGAAGCAATATCGAGAGCGTCGATATAATGATCCTGTGATTGTTCCTCAACGGGCGTACCGCCAAGTTGCTCGACGGCCTTTATCAACGCATCGCGGTGCCCTTTGTGATGGCCCTGGAAAGTTACGCCAATGTCAACGACGGCCGGTTGCAACAAACCGCTTGTGGCAGCAATCTGATATGCGGCAATCCCTTCGTGTTCCAATGCGATAGCGGCATTCAGGATTTCAACATCCTGGCTTGTCGCGCTTGCACTATTGGGAGCGGCTGCATAGGAACATCCGCCAGAGATCATTGCCAAGCCAGCAAGAGAAAGGGTTTTTCCGGCCCCGCCGATGAAATTCCGGCGTGTTGGCATTGTGGTTTCAGTTGTCATTTTCATTCTCCGTTTTGTTGGGACAGAATTCCTTGATAATCTTTGCGGTCATTGCTTCGCAGTCGGCTCCGGCAAAGGTAATCGTGTCGTCAAAAACATTGCCGAATTCGACCTCAATGTCTTTGCGCATGAGGCGTCTTGCGCGAAACAATCGCGTCTTTATGGTGGAAGCGGGAATCTCCATTGCTTTAGCGGTTTCTGCCACGGACATTCCCTCAATATCTCTCAGGATAAAAACTGTGCGATACGGGTCCGGCAGCCGCCGGACAGCCGCTTTCAAAAACTTGGACAATTCGGACCGGGCCAGTATTGAACTTGGTAATTCACTTGCTTCACTGCTTGAGGAATAGGTCGAGCGATACGCATCAATGACGGTTACATCTTGCGCTCGAAATGCGTCGATTTTCCTATCGTTGGAACGTTTTCGATCGAGTGCTGTGTTCAGCGCTATTCGCGTTAACCAGGTCGAAAGAGACGACTTGCCTTCAAACTTGTCCAATGCGCGAAATGCTTTGAGATACGAATCCTGAACAACCTCCTCGGCATCGGCGTGATTTCTCAAAATACTCCAGGCGGCCCTGAAAAGGCGCTGGTTGTTCCGCCTTGTGATCAACGCGATTGCAGTGCTGTCTTTCTGAACCGCAGCTTCAACAAGCTGACGATCGTTCATTTGTTCGTAATCGTGGGCAATATTGTTCATGCTTCCAATCCCGTTTCAGCTATCAGACGGCGCGTGCGAGAAAAGGTTCCCAAGATTACCAATTAGCAGGATGGTTTTCTGCCCCAGTGTTTGCGCTATCCCTGAGTCAGCAAATTCAAAGCAAAGCTGGTAAGCAGAGGATCCGATCTCAAACTTGCTGTTGCACCCAATGATGGGACAATGAAACGCGATCCTGATCCTGTTCTCTTAAGGTTGATCACCCATGCCTTTGCGGCTCAGAATCATATTGTTCTGGGCGCCTCTTCACCCATGGTAGCTGGCTATAGCGATCGCCATCTCCATCAGCTTACCCGGCTCAGCTATCTGGCACCCGACATTATCTCAGCGATAGTCGATGGAAATCAGCCGGCCCATCTCACAGGCCGCAAGTTACTGCGCATGGGAGCTCTTCCACTTTGCTGGGCTGAACAACGAGCCGCACTAGGGTTCGGGTAACTCCAAACCACTAAAAATCCAAAAGTGCATCTGGTGCCAGCGTTTCGGACCACCGAGACAAACGGTCATTTGCGGCGGTGTGCGCCGCTGACAAATGGTCTCTCGTCAACGCTATATCGCAGAGCCTATCTATAACCTGCGGAAATGTCGGTGCTATTTATGTGCTCAAACGAAAATCTGGAGACACTGGAAATATAGGAAAAAAGTGGTGCCCGAGGACAGAATCGAACTGCCGACACAGCGATTTTCAGTCGCTTGCTCTACCAACTGAGCTACTCGGGCACTTTGATTGCGCATTTGGTGATACATGCGAAACCGAAGGCAGCCTATAAGCAGGACTCATGCCTTATGTCCAGCCTTAAATCAGTCTATTTCGCTATCCGGTATCACTACGGGCTCACCGGGGACGCTATAGCCATCATTCAACCATTTCAGGAGGTCGCGGTCCTTGCAGCCTTTACTGCAAAAGGGAGCATGTTCTGGCACCGCCGCCTTTTTGCAGAGCGGGCATTTTCCGGGTGTTTTGCTAGGCTGAGTCATATGTACCAGATAGGCAGGATGCTTCCCGCGTGCAAGCTGGCTTTGCGGCAATGTCCACGCTGCGGCCTATCTGTTTTACAAGCGCGGCCTGCCATGCTTCATGCTCATCCCATATCGCTTTCATAGGCGCTGTCAGGTGGAGCATGAGCTTGCTTGTGCCCGGGTCTCTTTGCGCGCAGCGCAGCAGGTCCAGCAGCGCCGTGAGGTCAGGTGTATCCTGAACAACCTGCAAAAGTGACGGCCGTTCATATTTGCGCACGATTTGCATAAAGCCGAAACCGTTCACGGCAGTGCGTTCAAACGGACCCTGCATCGCCTGGTCAACGGCAATGGTTACATCCGCGCGATCTGCTTTTGTGGGTAGCGCCGGAAAATCAATGCCAATATTGCCGCCAATGCTGAGCCTCTCAATTGCCTTTGCGGCCGCCTGTGCTGCGTTTAGCGCCAGTTGTCTGGGTGCGCTTTCACCATCAACATCGACCACCGCCATGGCTGGTGTGGGCACGATTTCCAGAGTGCCACCCGGGAATGCAACATGGCCGCTTTGTGCTTCATGTAGGAGCTCGTTCCACCCCGCCTTGGCGAGCAAGTCAGGCCCGTGCGCAGGGCAATGTTTTACCTCGGTGCCATCTGCTTCTATCTGCTCGAGCAGGCTGGGCGAGGGGGCAAGTGCGATGTCATCGCCCACGCCCTTGGCCAATGCATATTTATACCGGCCTTGCTCAGGCCCTTGTTCGGTAATGGCTGTACGGGTGATACGCACCCGCAATTCCTGCCCCTCGGTCAGTGTACCCGGAAAAGATGAAATAATGACATCTTCGCCGGTCGAGAGTGTGGCAATGGCCCGCTTTCCGGTCCCGATCTTGCGTATCAACTGTGCCATGAGGACTGCGCCGGGCCGTATGCTGTCGCCTGCACGCTCAATCCGCGCTTTTATGATCTGGCTGCCACGCACTAATGCTGCGCGTTCCTCGCCAATACCGTTTTCGTATAACCAGTGCATTACAATGTGTAACCGCCGGAAATGAGCAGGGTGCGCACTTCATAAAGCGGCAGTCCCATCACGCCGCTATAGCTGCCGGAAATACGCCGGATAAGCGCTTCAGCAGCGCCCTGTATGGCATAGCCGCCTGCTTTACCCTGCCATTCACCGGTCCCAATATAGGCATCAATCTCACGCCCTTCGAGCCGTTTGAAGATAACGCAAGTTTCGGAGAGTTTATGCTGCGAGCTGCCATCGGGCCGGACCAGGGTAACAGCTGACAGGACGCGGTGGCGACGACCTGATATGAGTGAGAGGCATTGCCGTGCTTCGGCTTCGCTTTCCGCTTTGGGCAGGATGCGGCGGCCAACAGCCACCACGGTATCACCTGCAAGGACGAAGCTTCCGTTATGCGCGCTCACCACCGCAGCTGCTTTTTCAGCGGACATGCGGCGTGCATAGTCCAGCGGTTTCTCACCTGTATGGGGTGTTTCATCTATATCTGCTGGAGCCACCGCATCTGGCGTAATGCCGATGCGTGCGAGCAGGTCAAGCCTGCGCGGGCTGGCCGATGCAAGGACAAGCTGTGGAGCGGCCATAAAAGTGGCTCTTATTTAAAGCGGTAGGTTATGCGGCCCTTGGTCAGGTCATAAGGAGTCAGCTCAACCAACACTTCATCCCCCACCAGCACACGGATGCGGTTTTTGCGCATCTTGCCTGCCGTATGGCCCAGGATTTCGTGATCGTTTTCAAGCTTTACGCGGAACATCGCATTGGGCAGCAATTCCATTACTGTCCCGCGCATTTCCAATAGTTCTTCTTTAGCCATGCAGTTTCTTAAATTTCCATAATTGTTGGTTTGGCCCGCATGTAGCGGGTAATCACGCAAAAGGGAAGATTTTACTGTCTGACAAGGCACAAGCCACTGTTGGTGCATGTTCATCCGCTATTACGCTTTGATACAATATAGGTGCTTGTCATCCATTTTACATCTTGCCTATAAATATAGCACTGATTTTACTCAAATATGAGAGCAAAACGACACGGATATGCGTGCCAGAAAAATCCCTTACAGGCTGCCACGCTTCGCGATAGCGCTTTCGCTATGTGCGGCACCGTATATGGCCTGTGCGCAGGAGGCGCAGCAGGAAGGCATTAAAACCGAATCTGAATCGGATGGCACCGATACTATCGATGACACTGGGACTATCGTAGTGCGTGCCGAAAGGCTGCCAGGTGCAGTCATTACACCTTATGAAGCGGTTCTGGAGCTGAATCCGAAAGATATAGCCAGCTATGGCGTATCTTCGGTGCAAGATCTGCTGACGGCGCTTGAACCGCAAACAGGCGGAGGGCGTGGACGCGGGAGCGGGCGTCCTGTTGTGCTGATTAATAGTCAACCTGTCTCAGGATTTCGTGAATTGCGCAATATTCCACCCGAAGCTATCCGGCAGGTGCAGGTCTTGCCAGAAGAAGTGGCGCTGCAATTCGGATATTCGGCCGATCAGCGTGTTATCAATTTTATTCTCGTGGAGAGTTTTTCCAGCCTTGTGCTGGAATTGGGTCACGGACTGTCGACCGCAGGTGGATATGGTGTATCGGAATATGAGGCGACATATACTAAATTTGGCAAGGGATCGCGGCTTAATCTGAACGTGGAATATGAGCCTAGGACAGCATTGCGCGAAAGCGAGCGCGGCATAGTTCAAAGTGATATTGCGACGGGGGAGACGCTGGTGGGCGATATAAGCCCGCAGGATGTCGGGGCTTACCGTACACTTATCGCGGCCAGCGACCCTGTTAAGGCCAATGCCAACTACAGCATGAACCTTGCGCCAGATACGCGGCTTTCGTTTAACGCTGCGTATGAGCGCAACGAAAGGCGATCACTGTTCGGGCTCAATTCAGCGGGTCTTTTGGTGCCTGCAAGCAATCCGTTTGCCCGCGGCACCGATGACGAGACGATCCGTATTTTTACGGCTGAGCCGCGTCCGCTAACGCGTGTTGCGCGCAATGATTCGCTGTTGGGCGGGTTTGCGCTCAATGGCAATCTGTCCGGTTGGCGCTGGTCGTTGACGGGCGATGCCAGCAATGTGAAGCAAGTGACCCACACCGATACACGTGCCGATTTTGCGGCCATTCGCGCAGGGCTTGCCGAAACTGACCCGGCATTGGCAATTGACCCTTTCGCGGGAAGCGATCTTGGACTTTTACTACCTTCCGCATCGGCAGACCTTGCGCAAAGCGAGACTTTTACTGGCAGTCTGCTTGCTTCTATTTCCGGAGTTCCGCTCAAATTGCCTGCCGGTGAAGTGCGCGCGACATTCAGCGCAGGTTATTCGACGTTTTCGCTGGACAGCGAAGATAGCCGGTCAGCGGGGCAGACATCGCTGGGCCGTGATCAGGGCAGAATTGCCGCCAATATAGAAGTGCCGCTATTCGAACGCGGTTACGGGGCTGGGAAGATACTGGGCGATGTGTCTCTAAACGGTAATCTGGGATACCGCGAACTGTCCGATTTTGGCGGGCTGACGAAATATGGTTTCGGGGTAACATGGAAGCCGCTAGGTGGATTGAGCTTATCCGCTACATCTATCAACACCGAGAGTGCGCCAAGTATTTCACAGCTTGTCAGCCCGGTAATCGTGACACCAAATGTGCCGATATTTGACCTTGCTACTGGCCAGAATGCAATTGTCAACATCACCACCGGTGGCAATCCATTGCTGCTGGCGGAGCGTCAGCGTGATTTGAAGTTCGCGCTGAATTATCGTCCGCCCAAGACCGGGGGGCTAGGTTTTTTTGCCGAATATTATCGCAACCGCAGTTTTGATGACAGTGCGGGCTTTCCGGCACTTTCGCCTGAAATTGAGGCGGCTTTTCCAGGACGGGTCACACGTAATGGTGCGGGACAGCTTGTTGCACTTGATCGCCGTCCCGTGACGTTTGATCGCGTGAATAGCGAGCGTGTGCGCTACGGTATTTCTTTTTCCAAATCATTCGGGCGTCCACCGCAAGGGCGAGGCCGTGGAAGAGGTCCACGCAGTGCTGACAATGGCGGCCCTCCAGGTACACGTCCACAACAGTCCGGCGTGGCGGCTGCGCAACCTAAGCCGCGGCAAACACCCCGGCAGGGAAAGCCAGGCGGCGAGAAAGCAAAAGCGGCAACTGCAGATACAGCTTCGAGCCCTCAAAAGACGCCGCAACAGGCAAGGGGCAGACCGCCAGCGCAAAGTGCGCGCCGCGGCCGCGGCGGTAGGCGCGGTTTTGGCGGTCGGCGCCGCGGCGGCCGCTGGAGCGTTTATGCTTTTCACAATATTGCAATTGACGAGACTATACTGATCCGCCCCGGCGTGCCGGAACTGGATTTGCTTGGCGGGTCGGCGACTGGCAGCAATGGAGGCGCATCGCGGCACAGTGTCAATTTCGGCGGAAGGTGGTTCAATAACGGTCTGGGCATGCGTGTAAGCGGCAATTACCGCAGTGGCACACGTGTCGAAGGTGCGGATGCACTGGGCGCATCGGACCTGATATTTGACGATATCGCGACGGTGAATGTCCGATTTTTCTTTAATATGGGAAGCCGTGAAAAACTGGTGAAGAAAGTACCGTTTCTGAAAGGCAGCCGTGTGTCGTTGCGTATCAATAATATATTGGGCGGCATCCAGACTGTACGCGATGAAAGTGGCGAAACCCCGCTCAGCTATCAACCCGGCTTTGTTGACCCGCGCGGACGGTTTGTGGAGCTGAATTTACGTAAAAGATTTTAGGGCATGAAAAAGGCCCCGGCGCATGTTGCGCCGGGGCCTTTTCCTGTTGAGTAATTTTCTGGTAGGCTACTTAGCCGACACCTGCCAGAGCCGCAATGAGCAGCAAGGCCACGATGTTCGTGATCTTGATCATCGGGTTTACCGCAGGGCCAGCCGTATCCTTGTAAGGATCGCCAACCGTATCTCCGGTGACAGCGGCTTTATGCGCCTCTGACCCTTTGCCGCCGTGATTGCCATCTTCGATATATTTCTTGGCATTGTCCCATGCGCCGCCGCCGGCTGTCATCGACAGGGCCACGAATATGCCGGACACGATCACGCCAAGCAGCAATGCGCCCAGCGCGGCAAAGCCGTTCGCCTGACCGGCAACCGCTGTAATCGCGAAATAGACCACAATCGGTGCAAGCACGGGAAGCAGTGAAGGAATAATCATTTCCTTGATCGCCGCCTTGGTTACAAGGTCTACCGTGCGAGCATAGTCCGGCCGTGATGTGCCGTCCATAATGCCTTTATCGGCGGAAAACTGTGCACGTACGTCTTTCACAACATCACCAGCAGCGCGCCCCACGGCTGTCATGCCCATCGCTCCGAACAGATAAGGGAGCAATGCGCCGAGCAGCAGTCCGACAATCACATATGGATTTTCAAGGCTGAAATCGACTGTGACGTCCTTGAAGAAGACATCAAGGTCCGCGGTATAGGCGGAGAACAGCACCAGTGCGGCGAGACCGGCGGAACCAATGGCATAGCCCTTGGTTACAGCCTTTGTGGTGTTACCCACGGCGTCCAGTGCATCGGTCTTGTCACGCACGCTTTCGTCCAGACCAGCCATTTCGGCGATGCCACCAGCATTGTCCGTAACCGGGCCATATGCGTCCAGTGCCACAACCATACCGGCCAATGCCAGCATTGATGTTGCCGCAAAAGCAATGCCCAAAAGACCTGCAAGCTGGTAGGATACGATGATACCAACCACGATAACCAATGTTGGCAACGCGGTGGATTCCAGACTGATGGCCAGACCCTGGATCACGTTTGTACCGTGTCCTGTTTCCGAAGCCTTGGCAATGGACCGTACCGGGCGATATTCGGTGCCGGTATAATATTCAGTGATCCAGATGATAAGGCCAGTTACGCCCAGCCCTACAATCATCGACCAGAACAGATCCATGCCGGTAAACCCGGTGGTGCCGATTTCAGTGTCCATACCGCCCAATGTACGCGATGTGACGTAATATATGGCGGGAATGGAAAGTACGGCTGTTGTGATAAAGCCTTTATAAAGCGCGCCCATGATGTTGTTGGAACTGCCCAGACGCACCATATAGGTGCCGATTATCGAGGTGAGAATGCACACACCGCCGACAATTAGCGGCAGGCTCATCAGGTTCATCAGGTCTGCCGAAGCAAGGCCCGTGATAAGCAGTGCGATAAGCACCATGGTGGCGCCCACAGTCACGACATAAGTTTCGAAAAGATCAGCGGCCATACCTGCGCAGTCACCCACATTGTCACCGACGTTATCAGCGATGGTGGCGGGGTTGCGCGGGTCATCCTCAGGAATGCCTGCTTCAACTTTGCCGACCAGGTCAGCCCCGACGTCAGCCGCCTTGGTAAAGATGCCGCCGCCCAGACGTGCAAAGATGGAAATCAGCGAAGCGCCAAAGGCCAATGCCACCAGTGCGTCGATGACATGCCGGTCATTGGGTGCATAGCCGCCAAATGTGGTGAGGTACCAGAACAGGCCCGCAATCGCGAGCAGCGCGAGGCCAGCAACGAGCATGCCGGTGACAGCGCCTGCGCGAAATGCCACGGTAAGCCCTTGTTGCAGTCCACTATCCGCCGCCGCAGCCGTGCGTACGTTGGAGCGTACGGAAATGTTCATGCCAATGTATCCGGCCACGCCCGAAAGCACAGCACCGATAACAAAGCCGATTCCGGAAATCAGGCCCAGCGTCAGGCCGACGATAATTGCTACAACAACGCCGACAATGGCGATGGTGCGATACTGGCGGCCCAGATAGGCTTGTGCGCCTTCCTGAATAGCGCCTGCGATTTCCTGCATTTTTTCATTGCCTGCCGATGCGCTGAGCACTTGGCGGCTGGTTATGATGCCGTATAAAACGGCGATCAGCCCGCACAATATTGAAATGGTAACAGCATTAAGTTCCATGTGCTGAAATTCTCCCTAAAATGGTTTATGATTACTCCGTCGAATGCGGAATTGGGGGAGAGGTATAGTGTGGCTTTGCCAAAAAGCGCAACCACTAAATAAAAAGGGGCTTTCAGCCATCCCGATGTATATAACCCAGTGATACGGGAAGTTGCATGTTTTTGTCTTTATATCTGATGCTTATGTCTTTTCCTGATGCAAATTTACCGATCGCTGTGGCAGGACAAGGAAGGCGAAGGTCCTGCGGTGCGGCAAACAGCAGTTGATAGTCATCACCGCCTTTGGCTGCATCCAGTCTGCTTTTCTGCGTATCGCCAAATATAGAACGATAGGCATCCGACAGTGGCACAGCGTCCAGGTCCAGCGACAATGCAAGGCCAGAGGCGTCCGCCATACGCCGCGCATCAAGCAACAATCCGTCGGACACATCCATCATCGCATGAACATGCGGGGCAAGTGCCTGCCCTTCAACCAGAAGTGCGGCAGGGCGTCTGTAAGCTTGTATAACCGCGGCTGGTTCTTCCTGGCCCTGTTGCAGAAGCTGCAACCCGGCCCAGCCATCGCCAATGGTGCCGGTTACATAGAGTAAATCTCCAGCCCTTGCGCCTGACCGTGCTGGAGGAGGCGCATCCGCGCTTACACCAATAGCGGTCAGGCCCATGGCGCGGGCATCGCCTTTTGGCTGCCCAACTGTATCACCGCCCAGCAGCGGGACACCATAATGGGCAAGTGCATCGCCCAGCCCGGCCACAAAACCTGCATCCCAGTCTGCATCTTCCATCAGGCCATAGCCCATCATTATACCGACAGGCCTAGCGCCCTTGGCTGCGAGGTCCGACAGATTGACTGCAAGGAGTTTCCACGCAACGTCTGCCGGCGGATCAGTGGGCAGGAAATGCACACCCTCGACCAGCATATCATGTGTCAGGACGAGCTTTGTGCCGCCCATGTTCAAAACCGCCGCATCATCTGCGAGACCGCGCGCCGCCGGATCAGTGGCGATTTTGCGCAGCGCTTCGATAAAGGCGGTTTCTGAGGTCATGTATTGCCGGGCCGTTACCGCCGCACTTCTTTTGCAATCGCATCAAGCAGGCCGTTCACAAAGCCTGCATCCTTTTTGTCGAAAAAAGCATGAGCGACATCGACATATTCGGTGATTGCGGTAGCCACCGGCACGTCAGCGCGGGCCATCAGCTCATAAGTACCGCAGCGCAGTATCTGATGCATCGTCTTGTCAAGCCGCTTCAACGACCAGCCGCTCGCCAGCCGGCTTTCGATCATCGCGTCAATTTCATCGCGCCGGGCATCGACGCCGCTGACAATATCATCGAAAAAGCTAACTTCAGCGTCGGCATATTGTGCGTCTTCAATCTCTGCACCCAGTCGATGTTCATGAAATTCGTGCAGCAGGGGCGCGAGCTTCATGCCCTCCATATCCTGCTGGTAAATGGCCTGAACCGCAGCAAGGCGCGCGGCGCTGCGGGATTTTGATTTTGCATTCTGTGTCATATTATTTCTTCTCTTCCAATCGACGTCGCACGCTTTCGGCATGCGCGGGCAGGCCCTCGGCTTTGGCTAGTGTCATAGCAGCCGGACCGATTGCGCCAAGGCTATCATGATCCAGTTCGATAAAGCTGGTACGTTTCATAAAGTCCAGCACGGAAAGGCCCGAGGAGAAACGTGCCCGCTGTCCGGTGGGGAGTACATGATTGGGTCCGGCAACATAATCGCCAATGGCTTCGGGTGTGTTGCGGCCCAGGAACACGGAGCCTGCATGCCGTACCATTGCAAACAGCTGTTCGGCATTGTCTGTGGCCAACTCCAGATGTTCAGGCGCGAGCCGGTCACACAACGGCATGGCGTTTTTCAGGTCATCCACAACAATGATCGCGCCATTGTTACTCCAGCTTTGCCGGGCAACTTCGCTTGTCGGTAGGGCGTTTAATTGCAAAGCCACAGCATCGGCAACCAAATTGGCGAAACTTGCATCGTCGGTGAAGAGGATTGACTGGCTGCTGGGGTCATGTTCGCTCTGACTCAGCAGATCCGCTGCAATCCATTCGGGATCATTTTGGGCATCGGCCACTACGACAATTTCGGACGGCCCGGCGACCATATCAATGCCGACCACGCCATAAAGTTGCCGTTTGGCTTCGGCGACCCAGGCATTGCCAGGGCCGGTAATGACGTCCACGGACGCGATTTTGTCAGTACCATGGGCAAGCGCGGCAACAGCCTGAGCTCCGCCAATGCGCCAGATTTCGTCGACACCTGCCAGGTGCGCCGCTGCAAGCACTAACGGGTTAATTTCGCCATTGGGCGTTGGCGTTGTAACGACAAGCCGCTCTACACCCGCCACTTTGGCCGGAATTGCATTCATCAGCAGAGATGAGGGGTAAGCCGCCCGTCCGCCCGGCACATAAAGCCCCGCCGCTTCGACCGTGCTCCAGCGGGCGCCCAGACGCACATTCTGCGCATCGCGGTAATCGCGGTCTTCGGGCAGTTGCGCTTCGTGATAAGCGCGTATCCGCTCCGCCGCCATATCCAGTGCTGCGCGCAGTTCGCTATCCAACGCGTCATAAGCAGCCCTGCATTCTGCCGCTTCGATATTCCAGCCACTGGCGGCCAGTGAGTGGCCATCAAAGCGGTTCGTATATTCGGTCAGCGCATCATCGCCGCGTGCCCTGACCTTTGCTATAATACGCGTCACATCGCCCGCTACGTCATTATTACCGCCGCGGTTTGCATTTATAAAATGGTCAAAATCGCGATCAAAACCAGGGTCAGAGGCGTTAAGGCGGAGTGTCATCTGACAGCCTCGCGAAACCTGTCTATCAATGGGCCAAGCACGCTGTGATTGGTTTTGAGCGCTGCCCGGTTGACGATCAGGCGTGCAGAGACATTCATGATTTTGCTTGTTTCGACGAGCCCGTTTTCCTTGAGCGTGCGGCCTGATTCCACCAGATCGACTATGCGGCGCGACAGGCCCAGCGAAGGGGCAAGTTCCATTGCACCGTTCAGCTTGACGCATTCCGCCTGCACCCCCATCGCCTCGAAGTGACGGCGGGTCAGATTGGGATATTTCGTGGCTACACGGACATGGCTAGCGCCCGCCAAGTCGTCCGTGCCGGCCTTTTCGGCAGGTTCGGCGACCGACAGGCGGCAATGCCCGAATCCCAGATCAACTGGCGCGTACAGATCGGAATACTGAAATTCGTCAATCACGTCCGACCCGACAATGCCGATTTGCGCGGCCCCGTGTGCCACGAAAGTCGCCACATCAAATGCACGCACCCTGATAATGTCTATATCTTCGCGGTTGGTGCCGAATTTCAGCGCCCGGTTCGACTTGTCGAAAAAGCCTTTTTCGGGCACGATGCCCGCCTGCTCCAGTATCGGGAGCGCGTCATCGAGTATTCTTCCCTTGGGAATCGCAAAGATGGTTGGTTTTGCCATATCGCAGGCGGATGTAGGGGGCTTGGCGTGAAAGGGCAATAAACAATGGATATGGGATATGGCAATGCGTGATGAAATCCGAAAAGGCATTTTGCAGCAGGCGGCGCATTGCCGGACCAATGATGCGCCGGTGACAGGCGCGATATGTGAAGCCATGGTTGCTCTGGCCGAGGGAGATACGCGCTGCGGACGGATTATTGCGGATTGGCCGGGCAACCCGATAGAAGATGCGCTGGCACTGCGCATTGCAGGCGGGCTGCATCATCTGCATCTGACCGGGCACGACACCAGATTAAATGTCATATATGACCAGGACGTCACCGATCAGGATGAAATCAATGCCATTGTTGCGTCAGTTGTTTATGCCCATGACGATGAACTGGCATCATGGTTTGACGGCCCGCCACAGACCAATGAGGCAGGACGTTCGGCTAACATCATGGCGGCGCTGCTATGGCTGTCGGGTAAGCTAGGCCCGCGTTTCGAGTTACTGGAAATCGGTGCAAGCGCAGGCATTAACACCATGATGCCGCGCTATCATTATGATATGGGCGGTGTGGAAGCGGGACCCGCAGGCTCGCCCATGCGCATCCGGCCCGAATGGAAAGGTGCATCGCCGCCGCATGCATATGTGAAAATCGCATCCATTCACGGATGTGACGTAAATCCGGTCGATTTGACTGATCCGACTGAGGCCATGCGACTGCGCAGCTATGTGTGGCCGGAAAATCCGGACCGTATGGCAAGGCTGGACAATGCCATCGCCTTTGCGCAGGAACACGCGCCTGATCTGATGCAGGCAGATGCAGCGGACTGGGTGGAGGCGCAACTTGCCGCGCAGCAGGATGCGGGTACGGTGCGGGCATTATTCCATACCATTGTGTGGCAATATATCCCGGAAAGTGGGCGCAAACGCATCAGCGCCGCCATGGATGCCGCCGCAGCACATGCAAATGTCGAGCGGCCTTTGGCGTGGATATCACTGGAAACCAATCGCGCGACCATGCGGCATGAATTGAAAGTCCGTTATTGGCCGGGGCAGGAACAGGCGATGCATCTGGCCAATGCCCATGCGCATGGCAAATGGGTGGAGTGGCTCAATTAGGCGCTTACAGCCAGTTTTCCATCGCCGCATTCACTGCGTCGTGATTTTCCCATGTCACAAAATGCCCGCCGGGGATTTTGACGAGTGCCAGATCCTCAATCAGGTCATCCAGCCCGTCCAGCAATGACGGCTTGAGCGCATGGTCATCCATCGCCCAGATAAGCAGCACCGGCATTTTCAGGATGGGAAAGGGCTTGTCCAGATAGGCAGGTCGTTCGGGCATGGGGTCTCTGCTATCCGGCCCATTTTTGGAAGGCATGGGAGGAATTACGATCTGGCTGGCTCGGTACCAGTTTATCATCGCCTCGAACGCGCCGGGCGTGGCCCATTGCTCCAGATATATGCTGCGTTCTTTCGGCTCTATGCCTGCCGCGCCGAAATTCGCGAAATTCTCGTCAAAATAGGCATTCCAGCCCTTGCGGTAAGCATATTCTATAAAACCATCTCCTCGAAATGCCGTAATATATTGTGCCGCCGCGCGCTGTTCCAGGTCATCAAACAAGGACTTCTGGTAAGTAAAGGGGTGTGGGCCATTGGCAATAATCAGGCGTTTGATGCGGTCTGCATGGCCCAGCGCCGTCGCCCAGGCTACACCCGCTCCCCAGTCATGGCCCATAAGCGTAAACTGGTCGATATCCAACGCATCGGCGAGTGCGATTACATCGGCAACCAAATTTTGGATTCCATAGGCATCCACACCCTCTGGCTTGGAAGATCTGGCGTAGCCGCGCTGATCGGGTGCGATACAGCGATAACGGTCTGAAAACTGCGCAATCTGATGCCGCCATGTGCGGTGCGATTCGGGGAAACCGTGCAGGAAGATGATTGGCTCGCCGTTCTCCGGCCCCTCAATGGCTACATCTAGTTCGATACCGGTGGAAAGGGCAATGCGGGTCTGCTGGAAAGAAGAGCGAGTCATCGCCCTACTATACCCATTCATCATTCTGGTGAAAGCCGAAACCTCAGCAAACTTAGTGCGAACTAAAAATGGAGAAATTTCAGTCTAGATTTCGATCCCTAAATATCGAAAAATGGCGAGGCAGCCATTTCTCCGCCATCAAGATAATCTAGTCTGGTATACCCGGAGTTTCCCATTCACTAGGAAAACACACTTCTTGGCCATTGGGTAGAACTTCGCATGTGATAACTACACAATTCCCAAATTGATCGCACTCAATATATGTTTCGGCATGTGCTGCAACAGGCAGCACAGCCATCGCTGCCGCCATTCCAAACGCAACGGATTGTGCTATCTTTTTCATCAATTCTCTCCTTTTTAGGAAAGCAAATATAGCATAAAATCCAATAATGTCAATAAGATGATTCTATATTGATTAGTCTGCAACCTGCGTCTTGATCGCCATTGCGTGGATGCGTTCATCCATCAGGTTGCCGAGCGCTGCGTTCACCATGCGCTGCTGCTGCACGCGGTTTTTGCCAGTAAAGGCTGCGCTCTCCACCTCAACACTGAAATGTGATTCTCCGCTGCCATCATCACCGGCATGGCCGCGGTGCTGGGCGCTGTCATTATTGACCACCAGCCGTGTCGGCGAAAGCGCTTCGGTCAGCCTTTTGATAATTTCTTGCTCGACTTCACCCATATCTCACGTCCTTTGATTCTATCTTGTTCGCACTTATATAGTGTGTTCGCATTAAACTGTAACCATTGGCCGGGCCCGCGCTGAATTTTGACCAAGCAACATCAGACCAAAAAGAAAAGCCCGCGCTTTCATGGGCGATATGAGGACACGGGTCGTTTGTGCGACGTACCGAGCTGCGCTGAAGATGGTGAATTCCGCGCGCCGTCCGCACGGTTCCGTAGCGGTATGTCACGTTATGATGGCCCTGGTGAATGGCGCTGGCTGTGCCTCGACCATGTGCGCGATTTCAACGCGGGCTATGATTTTTTTGCAGGGATGGACACCGACGAGATTTACGAGGCGCAGCGGCCCGGATCAGCGTGGGAATCGGAAAGCCGTGTTTTTGTGAATCAGGGGGACCCCGCTCCACGATGGTCGAATTTTACCGACCCGCTGGATGCCATTGGAGCCCGGTTCAAGGAAAATCTGGCGGCGCGGTCACGGGCGGGTTTTGCCGCATCACCTCTGGACAAGGCGGACCGGCAGGCGCTGTCGACGCTAGGGCTAGGCGAAGATGCGGACCGCCGCACAATTCGCCGCGCCTATAGTGAGCTTGTGCGCCGCTACCACCCTGACCGTAATGGCGGTGACCGGACCCACGAAAAGGCATTGCAAGACGTGATTGCGGCCTATACCCATCTTAAAAACGCGGCGGCTTTTTCATAGAGTCCCGTTCCATGATAGTATTTGGTCAAAACGCATAAGGCAGAAACATGACGGATATTCCAAACACCACCCCTGGCACACAAGGCGACACAATAATGGCAGCGCCCGATAGGGTCGTTGATGCGCGCGAAGAATTTGGCATCGATATGGACTGGGAAATTCCGGCCTTTTCCGAAGCAGATGAGCGCGTGCCGGACCTCGACCCTTCTTATGTATTCGACCCCGAAACGACTATGTCGATTCTGGCCGGGTTCGCGCATAATCGCCGCGTGATGGTGCAGGGCTATCACGGCACCGGCAAATCGACGCATATCGAACAAGTCGCGGCGCGGCTGAACTGGCCATGTATCCGTATCAATCTTGACGCGCATATCAGCCGTATCGATCTGGTTGGACGTGATGCCATTGTCCTAAAAGACGGCAAGCAGGTCACCGAATTTCGTGAAGGTTTGCTACCATGGGCGCTGCAAACGCCAACGGCTTTGGTGTTCGATGAATATGATGCGGGACGTCCCGATGTGATGTTCGTGATCCAGCGCGTACTGGAAACCGAGGGCAAGCTGACCCTGCTTGACCAGAACCGCGTGATCCGTCCCAATCCGTATTTCCGCCTGTTCGCCACCGCGAATACGGTTGGTCTGGGCGACACAAGCGGATTGTATCACGGTACGCAGCAGATCAACCAGGGACAGATGGACCGCTGGAACATCGTGTGCACGCTCAACTACCTGCCTGCCGAAACCGAGGCAAGGGTCATATTGGCCAAGGTGGGTGAAACCGACCCGGATGTTGTCGCCAATATGATCAAGGTCGCGGACCTGTCGCGGCAGGGCTTTATAAACGGCGATATTTCAACCGTGATGAGCCCGCGTACAGTGATCAGCTGGGCCCAGAACGCAGCGATATTCCACAATATCGGCTTCGCCTTCCGCCTCAGCTTCCTCAACAAATGCGACGAAGCCGAGCGGATGCTGGTCGCCGAATATTACCAGCGCGTATTTGGTGAGGACCTGCCGGAAAGCATTGTGGGCCAACCTGGCTAAGGAAAAATGACCGACCGCACTCCCCTTGATGACCTGAAATCCGTGCTTGGCGGCGCGGCGCGGGCGATTGCGCGTGAGGAAGAGGTGGAGCTTGCCTATACGGCAGAAGCTCCTTCGGGTGCGGGCAAGAATATCAAGGTGCCGATGCCGGGGCGCAACCTGCCCAAGGACCAGGTGGCCGAGGCGCGCGGTTATGCCGATCTTTATGCGCTGAAAATGCGCTATCACAATGAAGCTGCGCATAATAAAACTGCCCCGCGTGAGGCTGTGGCGCGGGCGGCATTCGATGCCGTGGAGCAGGCGCGGATAGAAGCGCTGGGCAGCCGCCAGATGGCGGGCGTGGGTGACAATCTCGACGCCGCGCTTGAGATGCGGCTGAAAGCCGATCCGATCAGCCGCGCCACGCAGCGTGATGAAGTGCCGATCTCGACCGCGCTCGCGTTGATGGTGCGCGAGCGGCTGACGGGCAAGCCAGTGCCCGAACGTGCGGTGGCGGGCGTGGAAATGCTGCGCGGTTGGATCGAGGAAAAGGCTGGCGCGGACCTTGATGCGCTGCCGCTTACGCTCGATGACCAGTCGAGCTTTGCGGAATTGACACAGCAGCTTCTTGAGCATCTTGAACTTGTCCAGGGCAATGTCGAGGAGGAAGAAGGCGAGGACGACGAGAGCGACGATGGCGAAGACGAAGAAAATGACGATGGCGAGGAAGGCGAAGAGGAAGCCACGGGCGACCAGGGCGAGGTAGACGCGCGCGGCGAAGAGCAGGAGGGCGAGGGCGAAGACGGCGAGGGTCAGGAGCGCGAGTCCGAAATGGACGATGCCAGCGATGGCGACCCGGGTGATATGGGCGAGGACGGCATGATGCCGGTGCGGCCGAACCGGCCCTGGACCGATATTCCGAATGACTTTGACTATAAAGCCTGGACCGAAGAATATGATGAAATCATCGAAGCAACCGAGCTTTGCGATGAGGATGAACTGCTTCGCCTGCGTGCCTATCTTGACCAGCAGCTGACCAGTCTGCAGGGCGCGGTCACGAAACTCGCCAACCGGCTGCAGCGGCGCTTGATGGCGCAGCAGAACCGCAGCTGGGACTTTGATCAGGACGAGGGCCTGCTCGATGCCGCGCGGCTGTCGCGTGTGGTAGTCAACCCGATGCAGTCACTGAGCTATAAGGTCGAACGCGACACAGACTTCCGCGACACGGTTGTGACGTTGCTGATCGACAATTCGGGGTCCATGCGCGGGCGGCCGATTTCCATCGCCGCGATTTCCGCAGATATCATGGCGCGCACGCTCGAACGCTGCGGGGTGAAGACCGAGATACTGGGCTTTACCACCAAGGCGTGGAAAGGCGGGCAGTGCCGTGAAAGCTGGCTCGCCGAAGGGCGGCCACCGCTTCCCGGACGGCTTAATGACTTGCGCCATATCATATACAAAAAAGCCGATGAACCATGGCGGCGCGCGCGCAAGAATCTGGGCCTGATGATGCGCGAGGGTCTGCTGAAAGAGAATATTGATGGTGAGGCGCTCTTATGGGCGCATAATCGCCTGCTTGCGCGGCCTGAGGAACGCCGTGTGTTGATGGTGATTTCCGATGGCGCGCCGGTTGATGACAGCACCTTGTCGGTCAATAATGGTGCGTATCTGGAACAGCATCTGCGCAAGGTGATTGAATGGATTGAGAATAAATCACCGGTGCAGCTCAACGCGATTGGCATTGGCCATGATGTGACCCGCTATTACCGAAAGGCGGTGACGATCATGGATGCCGAGCAGCTTGGCGGTACGATGGTGGAGCAACTCGCCGGACTGTTTGACGAGGAATGAAATGAACGTAAGCGAAGCTGTTAGAACCCGCCGTTCCGTTCGGGCATTTACAGGCAAGCCGGTTGATCTGGATGTTCTCAAATCGGTTCTGGACACCGCGCAGCTTTCGCCTTCTGGCGGCAATGTACAGCCGTGGAACGCATCGATTCTTACTGGCGATCCGCTTGCGCAGCTTATTAGCGCCGTTGCGGGAAAACTGCCGCAAGGGCCGGCAGGCCAGTCGCCCGAATATGACATTTATCCTAAAGACCTGCCCGAACCCTATCGCAGTCGCCGCTATGGTGTGGGTGAAGCCTTGTACGAGTCGATTGGCATCGACCGCGGCGACAAGATGGGCCGGATGATGCAGATGGCACAAAATTTCCGCGCCTTTGAGGCGCCGGTGTGCATGTTTGTGCATACACCTGGATATATGGGGCCGCCGCAATGGTCGGATATCGGCATGTGGCTGCAGACTATCATGCTGTTGCTGCGCGAGGCTGGACTCGACAGCTGTGCGCAGGAGGCATGGTCGCTATACGGCGCGGAAATACGAGAGGCGGTGAATATTCCCGAGGACCATATATTCTTTTGCGGGATGGCTATTGGTTGCCGGGATGTCAACGCTCCTATCAATAATTTTGCTGTACCGCGCGCTGAAGTACAGGAAAACATTACATATTTGGGGTTTCCAGACTGAAATATCGGCCACGTATATTTTACATTTACCTCGCAATAAAATTTTAACCATCTGTGATTTTCCGCACCTTAGCGTGGCTTTCGTGTCGATAACGTCCTATAATAATTTACATCTGAGTCTAAACTCGGGTCGCAAAATTAGGAAATAGGCACGTGCCGCGCGCAAAGCGCGGCTGGCGTGTGGGGGATGGAATATGCGACTGAAAAGCGGAATCCGGGCTTTATCATTGGTGCTGGCAGCAATGCTGGCCGCCACGCAACCTGCGCAGCTTGCGGCGCAGGACATGCCGCTCAGCCTGCGCGACAGTTTCCCGTTGGGCAATGAAAGCGGCGTATTGTGCCAGGTGCAGAACAAGGCCGCGGATGCTGCCAATGTCTCACCATTCGATCGCAGCTGGGCGATTGTATGCCGTGATAGTGCATTGCCGGTGGGGTATATTTTTGCGCTGCGTGATGACGGGGGTGACCCGGCTGCCCGATTGGCTGCTCGCCGTGCACAGGACGTGGATTGCAGCGCAGCGGTGCAGGCTGCGACAATTAAGGTGAATGACGCCACGCAGCAAAGTTGTAAATGGCGCAATGGCGACGTTGGGTACAGCGTCGCACAGGTCCGCATCGGCAAGGTTACCTATTTTGCCGAAGGGTTTTCTGTCTATGACAGCGCGCTTGAACTGGCACTCAAATCCATCATGGACGATGAAATTGTCGATGGCGAGATTTCCGTTGCTACGACATCAGTGGGTGATGGCGAGGCTTTTGCGCGTATTCAGGCGCTTTCACTTGATCCCGATCAAGCGCTGGCAGAGGGGTACAGGCGCAACAATAGCGGCGACTATGCCGATGCCGCACAGTTTTTTGAAACATTGCAGCAGCGCGTTGCCAGTCTCGACAAGCCGGTAGAAATCGACCCGGCGGAATTTCTGGTCAACCGGGCGTTGCAAAAATCGAACCTTGGCGAATTTGCGGAAGCCAACACACTGTTTGCCGAGGCGCGCACTATGGGAAGCTCCACGCCTGTACAGGAGCGGTTGTTGCGCAACTTTGAAGCAATTCATTTAATCAACCAGCGCAAATTCGATCCGGCTATCGCACGGCTGAACGAACCTGTGCCGCCGCTCTATAGCGGATCTGATGTTCTGCGCACGACAGGCGAGATTACACAGCCCATTTCCACGCGTATCAATGCCTCGGATGCTTCATCAGAAGCTCTGGGACTTGCCGATGATCTGAAGCTCACTCCGGAAGAACGCATCATCATCATTGATGCACAGGCCAAGCATCTGGAAGCTACAGCAAATCGTTTGAAAGGGAATAATGCCGGCGCACGCACCGCACTGGCCGATGCGCTGCGCGAAGTGGTGGCGGTGCGCGAAGGGCGCGTGATTTCCATCATCCGCCTGCGTGCACAGATACTTGCCGAACTCGCTCAGATTGCCGAAAGTGAAGGGAGTTATTCCGCTGCGCAGGGATATTTCACCGCAGCCGTCAACCTGCTCGAAGTGCAATATCCGCAGGCACGTGCGCTTAATGCGGCGCGCGCACGTTATGCCGCTTTCCTGGTGCGGCGTGGCCGTGACGATGAAGCACGGGAAATTTACAAAGGCGTCGTGGCCGCATCACTCGACAGGCGCAATCCTACTTCAGGGATGGTAAATCAGCTATCGCCCTATTTCACCATATTGGCGCGTGATATGGCGACCCGGCCTGAGTTTGCCTCTGACTTCCTTGATGCGACGCAGATACTAGTGCGCCCCGGCGTGGCCGAAACACAGTCGATACTCGCCCGCGAACTAAGCACCGGCGATGATGAAGCGGCTCGCCTGTTTCGCCAGTCGAACAACCTGACACGTTCTATTGAGCAGGCCCGTATCCGGTTTGCGGCATTGGGACAGACTGAACAAAATTCACGTATTGCCCTTCAGCGCACCGAAACCGCAGCCCAGATCGAACGTTTGGAACAGCAGCAACAGCAGACCCTTATCAAGCTTGCCGATTATCCGCAGTATAAGGCCGTGTCTTCACGCACATTGTCACTCGCTGAATTACAAGGCATGCTGGGCAGTGACGAGGCTTATATACGCTTGTCCGTGGTGTCCAATGATGTCTATGTCTTCTTTGCGAACAAGGACAGGGCGACAGCCTATCGTTCAGATATGTCAGCCGCGCAAATGACATCGCGCGTAGATGCGATCCGCGACACGATTTCCAGTTTTGACGGGTTCCAATATGTTACCAGCCCGTTCGACGTTGAAAATGCACGGGCACTGTACCGTGATCTGTTTGGCCCTGTCGCTACAGATCTTGCAAATGTGAAACATCTGGTATTTGAGCCCGATGGTGCGATGCTCAGTCTGCCTGTGAATCTGCTGGTGTCCGACGATGCATCGGTAAATGCCTATCTGACCCGCACCGAAAGCCCGGACGCTGATCCATTTGATTTTACCGGAGTTAATTGGGTAGGGCGGACAACCGATGTCAGTACAGCGGTTTCGGTGCGCGCTTTTTACGATGCACGCCAGGCGCCACTTTCACGCGCATCCAACCAGTATCTGGGTTTTGGCCAGAATGCAGCTGTTTTTGATGAAGAAAACCTGTCCGGTATCCGCGGCGCTCGTGCTGCCGACCCGCAAAGCGCGGAATATGATGCCACCAATTGCGCCTGGCCGCTGGGGGAATGGAACAAGCCCATTTCGGACAGGGAATTGCGCCGTGCGCAGGGTATTTTGGGTGATGGCACGGCCGAGGTTGTAACAGGCGAGGCTTTTACCGATGAGAACATACTGTCGCGCGGTGACCTGAACCAGTACCGTATCGTCCATTTTGCCACGCACGGGCTGGTGACTGCGCCGCGTCCGGATTGCCCGGCGCGCCCGGCGCTGCTCACGTCATTTGGGGGAGAGAATTCCGATGGCTTGCTTAGCTTCAAGGAAATTTTCGATCTCGACCTTGATGCCGATATGGTCATCCTTTCGGCATGTGATACCGCGGGCCGCGCAACCGTGGCCGCAACGCGTGATGCAGGCATCACCAGCGGCGGTGGCAGCGCACTTGATGGCCTTGTCCGTTCCTTTGTGGGCGCTGGCGGCCGGTCTGTGCTGGCCAGCCATTGGCCCGCACCCGATGATTTTGATGCTACGGAGCGGCTCATCAGCGGAATGTTTGAATCTGCGGCTGGCACCAGCATTGTGGATGCGCTCAACAAGGCGCAGCGGCCGCTTATGGACGATCCGCTGACCTCGCACCCTTATTACTGGTCCGGTTTTGCCGTGGTGGGTGATGGCCGCCGTCCGTTTATCAGCGGTACGCAAAGCGCGGCGGCACAAACAGGGAATGCGGCAGGTGAAGCAGGTAGCGATTGAGAATGGCTGAAGCAGCGCCTCTTGATGCCATGCAGGCAACAGCTTCTCCGTCCGAAGATGGGGAGATGGAGCGGACCGCGCGGCGCACTTTCCGGCAATTGGGGCCAGTGCGGTTATTTGCGACCGGCATGATATTATTGCTGGCCATATTGGTGGCCCGTTATAGCTGGGACCTGGCGCTGGTGCGCGATGCCGAGGCAGCCTTATATGACCTGCGCGCGGGAAATCTGGCAGAGGCAGTAGATCAGGATGAACGCATTGTCATGATTGTTTATACTGATCAGGTATTGCGCGATACGGGGCAGCGTTCGCCCATGGACCGCACCACTTTGGCGAATGCGCTCGCCAATATTGACCAGATGGGACCAAAGGCGATCGGGATTGATATCCTGTTTGACCAGCCACAGGATGATGATCCGCTTCTACAGTCCGCACTGCGGTCGATGCAGACCCCGACACATGTTGCTTTTGCCACAGCCGAAAGCAACACAGAAGCCATCCAGTATGAGCAGCAGAAGTTCCTGGAACAATATCTTGCCGATGCAACAACCGAAAAAACAAAACCTGCCAGCATCCGGCTGGAAACCGATCTGGATGGTGTTGCGCGCAGATGGCCGACGCAACCGGAAAATCTGCCGCCTTTCCTTTCCAATGCGATGGCACCGATACAGCCTGCATTTGAAAGCTATGAAGGGCCGATACGGTACCGTGTGCCGGCATCAAGTGAACGACCCGTTTTCAACAAGCTTCCGATTGATCTGTTTTCGGACCCTGAAATGGCCGAATTCATGGCTGACCAGGTTGCAGGCAAATATGTCCTGATAGGCGGGGATATCGTCGATTATGACCAGTTTGACACCCCCCTGACGCGGCTTGGTGATCCTGTGACGGGCGCGGCACAGATGATTGGGTTGGAGGTGCATGCGCACATGCTGGCACAGTTGCTTGATGACCTTCGGCCCAGAGCCCTGCCTAGCTGGGTTTTATGGGGAATGGCTTTGTTCGCGGCGGCGGCGGGCGCGGCGACTGCACTCATATTCGGACGTGCATGGCTGATTGCGCTGCTGTTGGCGGGGCAGATATTGTTTTTCGTGGTACTGCCATTTGCGTTGGAACCAATGAATATCAGCACATTGGGCGTGCCGTCTTTTGGCCTCGGCCTGGGCTGGCTGCTTGCCTATACGTCGGTGGGTGCGGCAGCACGGGTGATCGGTTCGAAACAGCGCGCCTTTGCACAAAGCGCGTTGGGCAAATATCTGCCGCGTTCGATTGCTACGCAGATCATGAAAGACCCTGACAAGCTTGCCCTGCACGGGGAAAAACGGGAAATTTTCTGCGTCTTTACCGACCTGGAAGGGTTTACCAAGCTGAGCCATGCGGTGCCGCCGGAAATGGTGGCGCAGCTGCTCAATGATTATCTCGACCGGTTGAGCGACGTGGTGCTCGAATATGGCGGTACGATCGACAAGTTTGTGGGCGACGCGGTGGTGGCATTCTGGGGTGCGCCCATTTCCTCGAGCGATGATGGCGAGCGTGCGGCCAAGGCTGCCTATGCGCTATATGAAGAAGGCGAGGCGTTTCGCAGAAATGTACCCGAAGGCGTTCCGCCGATTGGCCGGACCCGGGTTGGCCTGCATTATGGCGAGGCCATTGTCGGCAATTTTGGCGGTGAGGGCCGTATGCAATATACCGCGCTGGGCGATGCCATGAACACGGCGGCGCGGCTGGAGGCTGCCAACAAGGCATTGGAAACAAAAGTGCTGGTGAGCCGTCAGGCGGCGGAGCGATCCGGCCTGGACTGGTATCGCCCGATGGGCCGCGTGACGCTGCGTGGCCGCTCGACCCCGGTCGAGGTGTTTGAGCCTGCCCCCGAATGGGAAAGCACAAAGCGCGAAGAGCTGGCACAGCTTATCGCGGCGCATGAATCGGGAGAGACTGGACTTGTGCAGAAATTCACAGACAGGGCGGCAGAATTCGCGCACGACAATGCCCTGACCAATCTTATCAAAAGGTTGCAGCAGACGAAAAAAGGAGAGAGCTATGTTCTCGGCTAAAAAAATCAGAATGGTGACAGCGGCTTTTGCACTGGGTAGCGCCATGGTAAGCGCGGGCATTGCCCATGCGCAGTCCGTGGTGGTGCGTTCGACAGGGCCGTCACAGGCACAATATCCCAAGGGCAAGAAACTGGCGGCCAATGCCAGGGTGACACTGAAGAAAGGCGACCGTGTGACTGTGCTCGACAAATCGGGTTCACGCGTTTTGTCTGGCCCAGGTACCTACACACTGGACGGGCAGGTGCGGCGAGACCAGACGCGCAGCACTCGCGTGGCCGGCTTTCTTTCGAACCGCAGCACGCGGCGCGCACGCACCGGGGCCGTGCGGGGTGCGGGCAACAGCCTGCGCATGTCGGGCCAGGCTATGCCGAGCCCGAACCTGTGGTTTATCGACGTAGCCAAGGGCGGCACCTATTGTGTAGCCAATCCGGCAACGCAGATATTGTGGCGTTCCAGCGTAATGGATAATGCGACCGGTCAGCTCAGCGGCCAAAATGGCACGGCACCGATTGAATGGCGTCGTGGCAATGCGCTCAAATCCTGGCCGCTTGATGCTGTCCCACTAACAGATGGTGGCAGTTACCAGATAAACGTTCAGGGCATGGGTGGGGCGCAAACGGTTACCACCCGCCTGCTGGGCAATGTGCCAGATGATCTTGATCAGACAGCTGCATTACTGATCGAAAAAGGCTGTGATACGCAGCTCGAACTTCTTGTCACCACGTTGGAGGCAAGCGACGGCGCCATCATTGGCGGCGGCGAATAGGGGCGTGATGATGGTACGGCTGACACGCAATATCATATCTGCAGCAGCGATTATCGCGGCGGCATTTCCTGTATCTGTTGTATTTGCCCAGTCTATGGTTGTGAATGCGACAGGGCCATCATCATCGGACTATCCCAAGGGTAAAAAACTGCCTGCCGATGCGCGTATTACTCTGAAGGCACAAGATAGAGTGACCGTTGTGGACAGAGCCGGAACACGCGTTCTGAAGGGGCCGGGCAGTTTCGTGCTTGATGGCCGTGTCAATCGCGACCGCAACCTTCTGGTGGGACTGACCCGTTCGGTCAAAAATGCTTCTGCCGTCAGGGCTGCGGCAGGTGCGGTGCGTTCGGTATATCCGGGCAGTGCCACAGGCACGGCTGAAACACCGGGTGATATGTTCAAAAGGGAAGCGCAGGCAAAGCTGATGCGGACTTCGCTGTGGCATGCCGATATCGATGAAAGCGGACGTGTCTGTTATGTCCAGGATCAAGGGCTACTGCTCACGCGCAAGGATGTTGAAAAGGGCCGTTATGCATGGCTCGGCATGGCCGATGGCGGGGCGATGACCCGGCTTTTCTGGGGGCGTTACACATTAGGTGTGGCCTGGCCTGAAACGGCCACGCCGATTGGCAATGGATATCGCTACCGCCTGGTAGGCCGTGAAGATGCGGCTGCGGCGCCCAGCGAAGAAGATGTCACACGGATCGAGCTGGTCGAGCTGGATGCCTTGCCGGAAGATAATCTGGAGCTGGCCGAGCTATTGCTGCAAAATGGCTGTGAAGCACAGCTTGATGCACTTTTGAACGTACTACCCGAAGATGAGAATAAAATAACACAAGAGCCCGCTGGATAAAGCGGCCATATGGAGGGATAAGGATGCTGCATAAAACAGGAATAGCTGGCAGGACGCGCATGATCGCGGGAATTTCGATGCTGGCCATGCTTTCCCCTGCGCTGCCCGCTTTTGCGCAGGCCAATATATCCCCGCCCACGCGTGAGGAAATTGACCAAGGTATTGTCGACGCTACGCTGGATAATGAACCGCGACCATTGACGGTTGAAGGCGGTTTGGAACGTGCGCCATGCCCGCTCGCCAATCCTGAATTTGCGGACATAAAATTCCGCCTGTCAGGGGTTGAATTTACCGGGCTGAAGATGGTTGGCGCGGATATGCTTACATCCAGCTATGCCGATAAAGTGGGGCAGGAGCTTCCCGTTGCCGCGATATGCGATATTCGCGACCGTGCAGCCACAACACTTCGCGAGGCGGGTTATCTTGCCGCGGTGCAGGTGCCGCCGCAGAAAATCAGCGACGGGCAAGTGCGCCTGGATGTGCTAATGGCAAAAATGACGCGGGTGCAGATCCGCGGGAATGCAGGGCCATCGGAAAAAGCGTTGCTGGACTACGTTAATAAACTGACTGACCAGCCGGTTTTCAATATCAAGGATGCGGAACGCTATTTGCTGCTGGCGCGCGACATACCGGGGTTGGACGTGCGGCTGGCATTGCGCCCCACCGATGGCGCACCAGGAGAAGTGATCGGTGAATTTTCGGTGCAGCGTACGCCAATCTATGTGGACACCACGGTGCAGAATTACGGGTCAAAATCAGTCGGCAGGTTTGGTGCGCTGGGACGGATCAGGGTCAATGGCATTACCGGCCTTGCCGATGAAACCACGGCAAGCATTTTTTCCACGATCGATTTTGATGAACAGCAGGTGCTGCAGTTCGGTCATAGCTTCAAGCCTGGCAGTGAAGGGCTGACCATTGGCGGCAATTTCACCTATGCATGGACAACGCCTGACCTTGGCCCCGGTATTGACCTCAATTCCGAAACGCTGATTGCATCTCTTGATGCCACCTATCCGATAGTCCGCAGTCAGGCTCGCAACCTGTTCGGCACGGTCGGATTTGAATATATTGATCAGGATGTGCGCTTTGGCGCATTGCCCCTGACGCGTGACAAACTAAGCGTGCTCTATGCCCGTCTTGGCTATAATGCGATTTCTGCCCCCAGTATTACAGGCCGCGATGGTTTTTCGATTTCGGAGCCGCGCTGGGCCGTTGGGGGTTCGCTTGAAGTCAGGCAGGGGCTCAGCATATTTGGTGCGAGCAAGGGCTGCGGTCCGGCGCTTGCGCGCTGCGCAGTGCCTGGTTTTGTACCGCCTAGCCGCGCTGAAGGTGACCCCACGGCCTTTGTAGTTCGTGCCAGCGGGCAATTTGATTATCGTCCGGCGAAAGACGTGACCATAACCATCGCGCCGCGCCTGCAATATGCTCCTGATGCATTGCTGAGCTATGAAGAATTTTCCGGCGGCAACTACACGATAGGCCGGGGCTTTGATCCAGGTATATTGATCGGGGATAGCGGCGTCGGCTTTCGCAGCGAACTGCGTTACGGTTCGCTCATTCCAAAAGACCGTGCGGCATCGGCTATCCAGCCCTATGTGTTTTTTGACGCCGCATGGGTGTGGAATGAAGACGCCGCCTTTGACGGGCTGGATCCGCAAAGTCTCTATTCGGCAGGCGGCGGTGTCCGCGCCAATATCCGCAATGGCGCCCGAATTGACGCGACTTTGGCGGTTCCGCTGAAAAAAGCAGGTTTTCAGACACAGCGGGGCGATGTCCGCTTCCTGATTTCATTGACCATGCAGCTTGCGCCATGGCGGTTCGGGGGAAATTAATCCTGCCTCATTGGGTATAATGACGGGCATTAAAGGTTTTACACAGAGGAAAGCAGCAATGGCACAGACAGCATCAAAAGACCGCAGGAATGACTGGTTAATGCAGCATGTCCGGTGCCGATCATTGCTGCTGAGCAGCGGATCGGCGAGCGCAGCGGCACTGGCACTCATGTTTGCGCCGTTGCCTGCGCATGCTCAATCCATGGACAGTGCCATTTCGGCTGTCGAAGGAACAGGTAGTGTCACCAGCGGCAGTGCGACCATAGCCCAGACGTCCACGCAGGACACAGTCACGGTCAACAGCAGTGAGGCCATTATCGACTGGGATCTGACTGATGATGCGATTGGTGGCGGTGATATCGTATTCCTGCCTGAAAATAATACGCTGTTGTTCACAGGATCAAGTGACTACACGGTGCTCAACAGGATCGTGCCAACCGATGCCACGCGCGGAATCCGCATTGACGGCACGGTGCAGAGCCTGGTTGGGGGCAATACGGGCGGTAATGTCTGGTTCTACAGCCCTGGCGGGGTTATCGCCGGGGCAACATCGGTTTTCGATGTGGGTGGCTTGGTCCTGACCGCCAACGCCATTGATACAAGCGGTGGCCTGTTCGGGGCGAATGGCGAAATTCGCTTTCGCGGGGCCGCAGGCAGTACTTCTGCAGTGGTTGTTGAAAATGGCGCGCAGATAACAGCGCCGAATAATGGTGGTATCAACTCGCAAGTGGGCAGCAGCTATGTTGCGCTGGTTGCACCACGTGTGGTGCAAGGTGGCAATGTGAATGTGAACGGTTCAGTTGCCTATGTGGGCGCGGAACAGGCGGACCTCACGATCAATAACGGCCTGTTTGATATTAACGTGACAGTCGGTACGACTGACGCCAACGGCGTTGTGCACGAGGAAACAGGGCGGACACTGGGACCATCGTCGACGCCAACACCGGCAGGCGCGAACAACACTCCACCTGCCAATCCCGATGCACAAGCCGTTTATATGGTCGCCGTCCCCAAAAACGATGCGATCACCATGCTGGTGTCGGGCAATATCGGCTATTTCCAGGCTGCGAGCGCGAACATTGTCAATGGTGAAGTCATCCTGAGTGCGGGTCATAATGTCTCTGTTGGCGGCACGGATGCAAACCCGACCATTGATATCGCGTCTGATCCAGTCAATGCGCTATCTGCCAATATTGAGTTCGGCAGCCTCACACTCAATGCCTCCACGACGTTGCAGGCTAGCGACACACTGGACATGGTTACCGAAGGCTCGCAGGTGCTGGCTGTCAATAATGATCGGTATGACCTGACCGCGACGGCTGGCAACCGGATTGATATTGGCGGCATAGCAGGCGGCAGCTTTCGGGCTGGCCGCGATGTCACGTTGCGGGCGGGAACATCTGCGCAGGGTGGAACCATTAACATATTTGTGGACCGCAATACTGTTTCACCTGATGCCCAGGGGACGATTCAGATTGATGGAAACTTCACTGCTGATACCAGCGCGGCAGGAGCGGATGATTTTTTTACTATACGCAATAATGGGAACACTGGCATTGGTGAGGACGCGATTGCCGGTGATATCAATATCAATATTTCGCAGGGCGGCAGTTTCACTGTAGGGGGGAATGCAAATTTCCTCGCGGGCGCACAGGGCGGCAAGGGTGAACAGCAAAATGGCCTGGCTCAAGGCGGCAACATTTCACTGAACCTTGCCGATGCGGGAACTCGGATTGACTTTGGTGGCTTTACACAGTTTGACACTGGTACACGCAGTTCAAATTCCGGGAAAATCGGTGGCAATGGTGTGGGGCTGCTCGGTGCTGACGGCGTGGCCGGAGATGTCTCACTTAGCCTTTCTGGCGGGACTTTTACTTCCGGAACGCTGAATTTTGACATTGGGGCGAGTGCATCATCAGGCTCTGATGCAGGCACGGCACAAAGCAATGATGCCACGGCGGGAAATTTCACATTATCGGTGACGGGCGGCGCGCATGATATTGGCGACATAAATGTCAATGGCAGGTCGTCTGCAGGCCAGTCATTCAACGCTGCTGGCGACAGGGTATCAGGCAATGTCAGTCGCAGCCGGGCCAATATCCTGGTTGATGCTGGCACGCTCAATGTCGGGAACGATATTGATCTTGACCTGGATGCATTTGGCCTGGTCACTGGCAGTCCGGTTGATGTCGCCACAATCACTACCCAAAATGGCGGTTCGCTTATTGTGACCGACAATATCGGTATTACTACAAGGGCATCCGGTGACAGTGCGACGGGGACGCTGACAGGCGGTTCAATTGCAATCCGCGCCGATGGTGGAACAATCACTGCAGGGGATATGTTCCTGAGCGCGGGCGTAGGGACAAGGGACTCATCGAATACAGAAGATTATATAGGCGGCAATATTGATGTCGTATCGCAAAATGATGGTACTATTCTTGCTGGTTTTGGTAGTTTGTCCTCCAGCGCAGATGCCAGCGGGGTTGCTGGTGGTAATGCCACCGGCGGGGATATACTTATCAACGCCAATAACGGTTCGATCACATTTACCAGCACTTTGTTCGCGTCTTCCGACGGTTTTGGTGGTGCTGGCACTTCCGCGAACGGAGTCGGTACCGGCCAGGGCGGGAATGTAACACTCCGTGTCGAAGGCGTAGATGGCGATCTTTCGCTTGCCAATGCGTTTCTTGAGGCGGACGGGTCGATCAGCCAAGGCGACGAGGGCGGCTTTTTCTTCTTTGAAGGCGCTGGTGGCAACGGCGCTGGCGGTTCTGTCGTGCTTGACTTGCTGGGCGGGACGTTCACCGCCGGAGACCTGAATGTCAGTGCGGATGGTTTTGGGGGAAGTGCCGGAGGTGGCGGTTTCTTTAGAGCATTTGCAGCTGCGCCGGCGCCCAGGCTTGCCGGACCTGCACCGGCTGCGTTCGCCTTGGCTGCTGCTGCTGTTGGCACGGATGCGCTGGGCATGTCAGCGGGCGATGGCGGTGTCGGTACGGGCGGTGACGTTGTATTCAACCTGGACCTTGGAGCAGGTTCAGCCACTGTTGCGAACCTTTCCGTAACATCCAACGGTGCTGGCGGAGACGGCGCGCAAGGTGATGTGACCGCCGGTACATTTGGCGGCACTGGCGGTGATGGTATTGGCGGCAATGCGACATTCAATGCCATTTCCGGTACGTTGAACGTAGCAACCCTCACAGTCTCGGCGAATGGCAACAGCCAGAATTTTGGTGGACGTGGTGGTTTCGGCAGCGGTAGTAATGGCGGGAATGGCGGCAATGGTATTGGCGGCAGCGCGACATTTAACCTTGACGGGACAGCGACCATCAATGCCCCGACTGTGCTGGTCAGTGCGGATGGCTTTGGCGGTGCGGCTGGAGGTTCCGGTCCGGCATTCGACCCGCAAAATCAGACACAGCTTCCCGAAGGTAATGGTGGGACTGGCGGTACCGGCACGGGCGGCGATGCCGTTTTCAACAATACGGCCGGATCGATCAGTTTCCAGCAGCTTACCGTGCAGTCAAATGGCATAGGCGGCCAGGGCGGGGACAGCTTTGGCCAGACCACCGGTGAATCAACGGGTGATGGCGGCGATGGCGGTGACGGGGTTGCGGGTAACGCGACCATTAACCTGAACCAGGATGAAAGCGGCAATCCGTTATATTCTGTTATCGCCAACGGTATAGGCGGCAATGGTGGTTCCGGCTTGGATTCGGGCAATGGTGGCAATGCGACGGGCGGCGTTGCAGCGCTTAACATTAACAACGTCAATGTGCAGCTTGCACCCCCCATTATTTCGGCGGTTGCTTTAGGCGGCAATGGCGGTTTTGGCGATGGTGTTGGCGGTATAAGCGGCGATGGCGGCAGCGCGCAGGGTGGCACGGCGCGGTTGGAAGTAACTGGCGATTTGGGTGCGATTGACCTGACCAGTATATCTATGAATGCATCTGCGGCGGGCGGTACTGGCGGCAATGGAGCTGATGATTTCAGCTTCGCACCAACGGGTACTGGCGGCACAGGCGGCAATGGCGGTGAAGCGACAGGCGGCACGTCCGAAATAATCGCCCGTACAGGTGGCACGATAACGCTTCCTCCTGTCTCTTTCACATTTACCAACACAGGTGCGGGCGGCAGTGGCGGCAATGGCGGCTATTCCTATTCGGGTAGTGGCGGTGACGGCGGTGATGGTGCGAATGGCACGGGCGGAACAACACGGTTCCTGTCACAGGGCGGTACGATTAATGGCAATAATATTGTCATAACAACCTCTGGCCAAGGCGGTGATGCAGGAACGGGCGGCGGAACATTTTCCAGTTATGGGGGCGCACCTGGCACAGATGGAACCGCAGGCTTCGGCTCAGGCGGCCTTTCGGTTATCGAGGTGCAGGAGGGCAGTCCCGGCATCATCAATTTCGGCGCAACCACTATCGAATCAAGCGGTTCGGGCGGCGGTGCTGGCGGCCGGATTGAGATTACCGACACATCTGTCGATCCTGCCGGACTGATTACATTCGACAGCCTGAATGCGACCGTTATCGGCCTCAATAATCCCGGCCTCACCGGCTTTTATATGTTCAGCGATAGCGGTGCGATCACTGTCAATGGCGATGCGACCGTGAATGTTTCAGGCAATATCGAATTTGACTTCGCAAATGATGGCCGGTTTGATGTGTCTGGCAATATCGACCTTACCAGCGGGGCGGATATACTGGTGGGCCACACCAGCAATAGTGGTGTGGATTCGATCACCTCCGGCGGCACGTTCGATGCTGTGGCACAGGGTGACTTCAACAGTATGGCAGGCTCGCTTATTGTTGCGGGCAGCACGGCCACAGTGCGTGCCGAACAGGATGCGACAGTTGATGATATAACCGGCATCGGGCTTGTTGATATTTCCGCACGGCAGGATGTTACGCTTAACAATGGCGCAGTGATAGGAAACGCGTTCGTCATTAATGTTGGTGCCGGTTCCATTGTGGTCGGCCCGCAGCTGATCGTACAGGCCGGCCTCGATAACGGCACACCTCCGCCACCACCGGCCCCGCCGCCGGTTCCCGGATATGATCCGAATTTCAACGCCACCATCACCGGTAATGTGACATCAACCGGCAACATCATTGTAAATGCGGGCGGCAATGCCACGTTTGTGGCGGGCAGCACCACCATTTCCGACAATGGCCTGACGGTGCAGACGGGCGATGACATCATCATCGAGGCGGGCGCACTTGTTGAAGCGGCGGCCAACCCGGCAACGTCGCCCACGCCTGCCAATCCGTTCTCTAACTTCAATAACCTTGCGCTGCTCGCGGGTGGCCTCACTCCGCTGAGCACTGCAATCGTGACGCCGATATCATCCATTGTCGCGGCTGGCGATATAAATGCGAATGATTTCGCCATTATCATGTTGGCGAATGCGGTTGACGGGCTGGGCGGCACCATCACGGCTGACTCGCTGGTTGTTGATATCAATGACGCGCCGCCTAACGGCATCGCGCAGTCCGACGATAACGGCCTGCTCAGTGCACAGTGTGTGCAGGGCAATGTGTGTCTTGGCACGCTTGATGTGAGCAATCAGCTGTTTGTCGGCCAGGCGAGCAATAATGACGTGATCCAGGCGGTGGTCGAAGGCGGCAATGTCAATGCGGATATAATCCGCATCACTACGCGCCGTGACCTGATTGTCGGCATGGACGGTGTTGCGTCCACCTTTGACGGAGGCACGGAAATCCTGCTTGAAAGCCTGGAAGGTGATATCGACCTGCGCGATGCGGCGCTCACCAGCGATCTGCTGCAACTCAGCGCGGTAAATGGTAGCTTGCTGGGCAGTGGCAGTCTGGCGAGTACCAACGATATTGGCATCACGATAGGCGCTGATCTGAGCGCGGCCAGTATCGATACGGGCGGTGAGCTCACCACGGTTGCCGATATAGGCGGCGCGCTGGAAGGTTTTTATTCGGTACCGGGCAGTATGTTTGTCGGGTCGCACAGTGTCGGAACGGGCAGCATAAATTATGATGCCGGCGGCGACTTTGACTTTGGCGATATAAATGTCCCGGGAACCGATATTACGCTGACGGCTATCGGCAATGTGAGTATAGGAAGTTCAAACACCGCTGATAATATCGATATCAATGCAACGATGATTGATCTGGGGGATGTATCTGCCGCAGGAAATATTGACCTGCTTGCTACTGACATTATCAGTTTTGGCTCGGTTACAGCAGGCGGCACCCTTACGATGGATGCCGGGGACATTTTCGGCACAGTCGCGGGTGCCAGTGATATTGATGCGATAGCGGCAGGTACGTTCAATGTCGCAAATGCTATAGCTGGCAATACCCTGACCGTAGATGCGTTTGATGTGATAATCGGCGCTGCCAGTGGCAGCGCTGTTTCCCTTTCAGGCGCGTCTTCCGTTGAAGTCGATGACTTGTCAGGGGACAGTGCAAATATATTTGGCGGTTTGGTCACGATTCAGGATGCTATCCTGACAGGGGATCTTAACATTGACGGAGATGATATAAATATTGGCAACGCATCTGCGGACAATATCAACCTTTCATCGGTTCTGGATGTGCGGCTTGATATGCTGGATGCCGCAAGCGATGTGGTGATCAGTGCACCAGGCAATGTTCTAACGGCACTTGGCCCGGGGGATATACGCGCTGGCGGAAATATTGATCTGAACGGAGCAACATCGGTCCAACTGGACAATCTTGATGCGGGCGGGGATATTACAGTCGCAGGCGGATTTATAGCCCTGCTTTCTGCCGATGCCACTGGCACGCTTGATCTTGTATCGGACACCACAATTGAACTGTTCGGTGATTCTTTATCGGGCGGAGCCATGACTCTGAATGCCGGGAGTGATATCAATATTGCCTCGCTGACCAGTGGCGGACTATTGGATATCGACGCAGGGGGTATCCTCACGGGCGATGATCTCGTCGGTGCAGATCTGATAACAATTGATGCCCAGTCGGTTGATGTGGCGAGTGTCAGTTCAACCGGAAACGCGGCGCGTATCATCACCGCCTCGGGGGATGCAGTCTTAGGTACGGTTTCTGCAGCCACTGGCGTTATTGTCACGGCGAACGGGATGGCGGATATCGGCATGGCGACAAGCGGCGGAAATACCAATATAACCGGCACCTCAGTCACGTTGGACAATGGCACGATTGGCAATAACCTCAACGTCAATGCGACATCCGGCGATATTGCCGGAACCGGAACAATTACGGTGGGCGGTGCGATCGATCTGACTGCCACCGGCAATGTCGGCTTTGGCGATCTGGATGCGCAGGGCGGTGACTTCACTGTCGATGCGGGTGGTGATGTCAGTTTTGCTTCTGCAACCGGCAGCAATGACGTGATCATGAATGCCGGTGGCGCGATTGGTGGCGGTGATATAACCGCTGCCGGCACGGCGATGCTTGATGCGGCCGATATCGCGGTCGGCAATGTGAATGCGGACATGATCGATTTCACCAGCGGCGCGGACATCCTGTTCGATGGGCTCACATCACCCAACGCGATTGCGTTGTCGGCGGCGAATGGCACTATCGGCGCAAATACGGGCAACGGCGATATTGACAGCGGCGGCGATGTTGACCTTGCCGCGCAGGTCATCAATGTGGGTGACGTGACATCAGGCGGATCTGTTTCTGCAGATGCGAGTGCGGGTGATGCCACCTTTGGTACAGTGGATGCGGCAAATGACATCACTGTTTCCGCCACCGGGACTCCGACGCTGGCAAATGCCATCAGCGGGGGCAATACCGACATCACTGGTGCGTCGGTAACCCTGAGCAATGGTGATATTGGCGGCGACCTCACGCTCAACGCAACGGCAGGCGATGTTGATGCCAATGGCGCAGTTACTGTCGCGGGCGGTATTGATCTTGATGCGACAGGCAATATCGGTTTCGGCACACTGGGCGCAGAGGGCGGTGATTTCACGGCTGATGCGGGCGGTAATATCGATTTCACACAGGCCAATGGCGCGGCGAATATCGACATGAATGCGGGCGGTGACATTACGTTTGACGGCATTGATGCAGCCACTGGCGTTGGCATTGATGCGGGCGGCCTGGTGCAGGGCGATGTCCTGTCCAGCGGCGGGGGTGTGTCTGTTTCGGGCGAAAGCGGCATCACGATCGATACCTTATCGGCCAATGGCGATGTAGAGCTTCTTGCAGATAACGGCGCGATTGCCGTTGCGGGTGATCTGACCACGCCCGGTACTGTCCGCGCCATTGGCGAGGATGTGCTGGTGAACAGTTCCGGCGATTTGGAATTCAGTGATACCAGCGCAAGTGCCGGCAATGTAGCCGTGACCGCGCTGGGTAGCCTGGTTATGGATGATACCGATGCCAGCGGTGATGTGAACCTGACTGCGGGCGGCTCAATCACGCTTGGCGACACTGAAGCAGGTGACAGGGCAGCTTCAACTGGTCAGGGTGATATCATATTAGATGCAGGGACTGACATTATTTTGGGTAGCGATACGCTCGCGGCTGGAGCATTGTTGGCTAACGCGGGCGGCAATGTGCAGGTGGATGCGCTTGCGTCTGGCGAAACAGTCAATATCAGCTCTGCCGATATTGCCATTGCAGGCGGTGCGCAGTTGGGTGAGGGTGATTTTACGGCTGATATACAGCTTTCCAATACCGGAACTGATCCAATGTTCGTTGGCGGCGCGGATACTACCGATGGATATAGCCTGAGCAATGACGAGTTTGGCAATGTCCAGTCGGGCGGCAGCATTATGCTGCGTTCCGATGCGGCGTCGCGGCAAGGTGATGACCTTATCATCCGTGACCTGACGGCAAGTGCGGGCCAGGGCGGCAATATTGGCGCGGATGGTGCTATCCTCTTCAATGGCGGTGACAATACACGCATTGAGGGCGCGGTTTCCCTTGGCAATGCTTCTGCCGATAACGGCATTTTTGTTGATGCCGCACAGGGTATTGCTGCCGATGCTGAAACCGCGATAGTCGAACTTACCGATGCCAATGGCGGCTTTGCCGGCGAAATCGGCATGACTGCGCCTACCATCACTGCGCTGACGACTGGCGCTGCTGCGGATGTTTCCGGGCTGGATACGGCGGGCATTGATGAACGGCTTGGCCAGAGCGACGGCGTTGATAATCCCGATGGTATTTTCCGTGCCGATGCGATCACATTCAATGTGACAGACCAGCTGCTGATACAAAATACAGCGCCGGGCACAGATTTTGATGACCGGCGCGGGTATACGGTGGGCTCTGGCTCCCTGCAAATAAACGTGAATGGCTCTGATGTTCCCATTGTGATCAACGGTGTTGCCACCGATGCTGCCGGGAACCGGGTTACGGGTATCGCGGTCATTGCCGAAACGGGCATAGCGACCAGCGGCACCGGGTCCAGTTTTGACCAGGCATCAACGATTAATGGTTGCCTGATTGCGGATCCATCCAGCTGTGCGCCTGTTGTTCCGCCCGGCACAGGTGACAATCCTGACACACCCAATGACCGCGATGTGATCGAAGAAGGCCTGGACCCTGATACTTCGGGTGATCCAGGCTCATTCTTCCTTTCGCCGCTGATTGAGCTCAAGGATTTTGAGGAGTTCGGTTACGAGCCTCTAATCGACGAGCCGGTCACCGGGGCAGGCAATGATGACCTGTGGCTGCCGCCTGTAAAATGCGAGCGTGAAAATGCCGAAGGCGAATGTGTGGGTGAAGAATAGGCGCAACGAAGGAGTCTTGACCTGAGCTGCGCTTTGCAACACATGGGGCAACATGTCAGAGTCCAACGATATCTCACTCACGCTATATAACAGCCTGACCCGTGCCCAAGAGGTTTTCGAACCCGTGCATCCCGGTGAAGCGCGCGTGTATACGTGCGGGCCGACCGTGTATAATTATCCGCATATCGGCAATATGCGCGCCTATGTGTTTGCCGACACACTGGGCCGAACGTTGTCGTTCAAGGGATATAAGCTCACCCATGTCATCAATATCACCGATGTCGGCCACCTGACTGATGATGCCGATGCGGGTGAGGACAAAATGGAGAAAATGGCGGCGGAAAAATCTCAATCCATCTGGGATATCGCGCGCCATTATAGTGAGGCGTACTGGGATGACGTAAAAGCGCTGGGTATCCGGCAGCCTGCACACTGGTCGATTGCCACCGATTATGTCGAACAGATGATCGCTTATGCGAAGGGCATTGCTGACAAGCATTGTTACGAATTGGAGAGCGGGCTCTATTTCGATGTATCAACCGTGGCTGATTATGGTCGTCTTGCCCGCGCCGTGACTGATGATGGTGAAGGCCGGATTGACACGGTCGAGGGCAAGCGCAATGCCGCCGATTTCGCCATCTGGCGCAAGACACCGGAAGGTGAGAGCAGGCAGATGGAATGGGATAGCCCATGGGGCAAGGGTGCACCGGGCTGGCATCTGGAATGCAGCGTGATGAGCGAGGCTTTGCTCGGCTTTCCGTTCGACATACATACCGGCGGAATTGACCACCGCGAAATCCATCACCCGAACGAAATCGCACAAAACCAGGCCCATTCATGCAGTGACCATAGCGGTGCGCGTTTCTGGATGCACAATAACTTCCTGATTGCCCGTGAAGGTAAAATGAGCAAGTCGGCAGGTGAATTCCTGCGCGTGCAATTACTCATCGACAAGGGCTTTCACCCGTTCGCCTATCGCCTGATGTGTCTGCAGGCACATTACCGCAGTGAGCTGGAATTTTCATGGGATAATCTGGCGGCCGCATTCACGCGGCTTAAGCGTATGGTGATGCAGGTGGGGACGCTGCGTGCTCGGCTGGATGATAGTTTCGATGCCGATATGGCTATCCATCATCCCAAAATTACTGCGTTCCTACATGATTTTGATTTGGCCATGTCTGATGACCTGAACAGCAGCAAGGCGCTCACCGTGTTTGAGGAATTGCTTGGTCTCAAGAAAATCGACGCGGCGCAGAAAATGGCGGCGCTGCTGAAAATGGATACCGTTTTGGGCTTGGACCTTGCGACATTGCAACGGGCAGATTTGCGTACCCGCCCCAAGTCTGCGGCTTTATCCGAAGCAGATATCGAAACTCAACTCGCGGCCCGCAAACAGGCGCGGGTGGACAAGGACTTTGCCCGCTCTGACGAAATCCGCGACAGCCTCTCTGCGCAGGGCATCGAGGTGATGGATGGCGACCCGCTGGGCTGGGATTGGAAATTATCAATATGAGTAAAGCTGTTTTATCCGCCATGGTGCGTCCGCTGATTGAACAGCATTTGCCTGCCGGTATTGATGCGCACTGGTTCATGTCGGCGGATGAAGCGAAAGCGGAGATTGTGGATGCGGATATTGCATGGGTCGACCTGAATGACCCCGCTGCCATGCGCGAGGTTGTATCTGCTGGTACTAAACTGAAATGGCTCTCGACCATCTATGCCGGGCTGGATCATTTTCCGGTCGAACAGCTTGCGGCACAGGGCACGGTGGTGACCAATGGCGTGGGTATCAATACCATTGCCGTCGCCGAATATGCCGTGCTCGGTATGCTCAGCCTTGCCAAAGGCTATGCCGATGTGGTGCGTTCCGCCGACAAAGCAGAATGGCTGCAGGCTTCCCCCGGCGTGGTTGAGCTTTATGAAACAAAGGCGCTGGTTATCGGCTATGGCGCGATTGGCCGCGCAATTGGTGCGCGGCTGGAAGGTTTCGGTGTAGAGGTGACAGGCGTCGCGCGCACTGCACGACCCGCAGAAGGCATTATCGGCGCAGATGACTGGCAGACACGTATTGGCGAATTTGACTGGATCATCCTTGCCATGCCTGCAACCGATGAAACCGAAGCGATGTTTGGTGCAGCCGAGCTGGAGGCGATGAAAAAAGACGCATTTCTCGTCAATATTGCGCGCGGGTCATGTGTGGATCAGGATGCCTTGGTATCGGCGCTGCAGGACAAGGCGATTGCGGGCGCGTTCCTGGATGTGGTGACACCCGAGCCGTTGCCTGCGAACCATGTTTTATGGACGCTGCCGAATGTGCAGCTTAGCATGCACCTGTCGGGCCGCGCGCAATCGAAAATGTTTGCGCGTTCGGCGGAGCTGTTTATCAAAAATACACATGCCTGGGTAAATGAGGAACCGCTGACCAACAGGGTGGACCTGTCACTAGGTTACTGAATCATCGCGATGTGACATGTGTCACCGTGCCCACCACGCTGAAAACTATTCTGCACCCGTGACTCAAATGTAAAATTCGCCTATGCCTGTAACGCATAAGCGGGGGCATCGGAATAAGGGGCAGACTCCTTCGAAACAATTCCCGTGGCGGGTCGTAGTTGCACAGATTAACCGGATGGTTCTTGTTAAAGAGGCTGTCCCAGGGGAGACGCATGACATGACGAAAGCATCCGACGTTTTTATCCAATGCCTTGAGGAAGAGGGGGTCGAATATGTTTTCGGCGTGCCGGGCGAAGAAAACCTCGATTTTCTTGATAGCCTTTCACGTTCAAAAAAAATCAAACTGATCCTGACGCGGCATGAACAGGGTGCGGGATTTATGGCCGCGACCTATGGCCGACATACGGGCAAGACCGGTGTTTGCCTCGCGACGCTTGGCCCCGGCGCGACCAATCTGGTCACGGCAGGCGCCTATGCACAGCTGGGCGGTATGCCGATGATGATGATCACGGGCCAGAAACCGATCAAGAAATCGAAACAGGGCCGGTTCCAGATACTTGACGTGGTCGATATGATGGGGCCGATCACCAAATTTACGCAGCAACTGACCTCTGCCGACAATATTCCGAGCCGTGTTCGCGAGGCGGTCCGGCTTGCCGAAGAAGAAAAGCCGGGCGCGGTGCATCTGGAGCTGCCCGAGGATATTGCCGATGAAGATACGGATAGCACACCTATAAAACCCAGCATCTCGCGCCGTCCCACGGCGGAGGCGAAAGCAGTGCGCGCGGCGGTGAAAAAGCTGGAAGAGGCAAGATCGCCCATTCTCGTGATTGGCGGCGGCGCTAACCGCACCATGACGGGCCGGATGCTAAGCCAGTTTATCGAAAAGACCGGTATTCCCTTCGTGACGACACAGCTTGGCAAGGGTGTGGTCGATGAGAATAACTCCAAGTTCATGGGCTGCGCCGCGCTATCGGCGGGTGATTTTGTCCACGCCGCGATCGAAAGCGCGGACCTGATCGTCAATATCGGCCATGACGTGATCGAAAAACCACCTTTCTTCATGCACGATGGCGGCACCGAAGTCGTGCATGTGTCAATGAACAGTGCCGAAGTAGATCCGGTCTATTTCCCGCAGGTTGAGGTAATTGGCGATATAGCCAATGCGATCTGGCAGATGAAAGAAGACATTGTGCCGTCGTCTGATTGGGACTTTGCGCACATGCACAAGGCGCGCTCTGCCGAAGTGGCGCATACGGCGACAATGGAAGATGACACACGGTTCCCCATTTATCCCCCGCATCTGGTAAAAACCATCCGTGAGGCGATGCCCGGCAATGGCATTATCGCGCTCGACAACGGCGTCTATAAAATCTGGTTCGCGCGCAATTACAATGCGCAGATGGCGAACACCGTTCTGCTCGACAACGCGCTCGCCACCATGGGCGCGGGGCTTCCCTCGGCGATGATGTCGGCGATGCTATACCCTGACCGCAAGGTGATGGCGATCTGCGGCGATGGCGGCTTTATGATGAACAGCCAGGAAATGGAAACTGCCGTGCGGCTCGGCCTCAATCTCACCGTGCTGATACTGAATGACAACAGCTATGGCATGATCCGCTGGAAACAGGCTAATATGGGGTTCAAGGACTGGGGCCTGACTTATGACAATCCCGACTTTGTCAAATATGCCGAAAGCTATGGTGCAAGCGGCCACCGCATTGAAAGCGCAGCAGAGTTGCAGAAGACCATTGATCACTGCCTCAGCACCGATGGCGTGCATCTGATAGATTGCGCGGTTGATTATTCGGACAATGACCGGATACTCAATCATGAGATTCAGGAACTGAGTGCGAAAATCTAGCGTTTACTCATAAATCACAGGCAATATATTTCCCGTCAGGAGAAACCGATGGCCACACTCAAAGACGTTTATCCGCTCTACCTGAATAATGAAGCGGCACAGCCCAATACTGATCTGGAAGTGACCGACAAGTTCACCAATGAGGTTGCATTTCGCACCGCGCTGGCAACGCCGGATGTGATCGATGCCGCTATTGCAGGCGCAGTCGAGGCCGCTGAACCGATGGCGCGGATGGCAAGTTATGAACGGCAGGCGGTGCTCGACCATTGTGTATCGCGCTTTCGTGAGCGGTTTGACGAGCTGGCCTATGCATTATGTGTCGAAGCGGGCAAGCCGATCAAGGATAGTGAGGGCGAAGTCACGCGTCTGATCGACACATTCCGTATCGCGGCCGAAGAATCCGTGCGCAATTATGGTGAAGTCCAGCCGCTCGATATTTCGGAGCGTGCAAAAGGCTATCAGGGTATGTGGAAACGTGTGCCAATCGGCCCGTGCAGCTTTATCTCACCCTTTAATTTTCCGCTCAACCTGGCTGCGCATAAAATTGCACCCGCCATTGCCGTGGGCTGTCCATTCGTGATGAAACCGGCGAGCAAGACGCCGCTCGGCGCGATCATCATGGGTGAAGTGCTGGCGGAAACGAACCTGCCCAAGGGTGCGTTCTCTATCCTGCCCGCGAGCCGTGACGGGGCGGACCTGTTTACCGAGGACGAGCGGCTCAAGCTGCTCAGCTTTACCGGATCGCCGGGTGTTGGCTGGGCATTGAAAGCCAAGGCGGGCAAGAAGCCGGTGATCCTGGAACTGGGCGGCAATGCGGCGTGCATTATCGACCATGATGCCGATCTTGACGATGCGCTGGAGCGCGTAATTTTCGGTGCATTTTATCAGTCGGGCCAAAGCTGTATCGGTGTGCAGCGCATAATCATCCATGAAAGCGTCTATGACCGCTTCAGGGACATGCTGGTCGCAAAGACAAAGTCGCTGGTTGCGGGCGATCCCAAAGACCCGGACACATTTATCGGTCCAATGATTTCGGAAGGCGAGGCATCGCGGCTCGATGGCTGGATTCAGGATGCTGTGTCTGGCGGCGCGACATTGCTGTGTGGCGGTAAGCGTGAGGGCAATATGCTCGAAGCTACGTTGCTGGAAAATGTTGATGAAAATGCCGATGCCGTGCGCGAAGAAGCGTTTGGCCCACTCGCTATATTGTCGCGGTTCAGTGATTTTGGCGCGGCGTTAAAAGAAGTGAATGACAGCAAATTCGGTCTGCAGGCGGGCATTTTCACCCGCGATCTGTTCAAAACACTCGATGCCTGGGATGAGCTTGATGTCGGCGGGATCGTCATCAATGATGTGCCCAGCTACCGCGTCGACAATATGCCCTATGGCGGCGTCAAGGATTCCGGCCTTGGCCGTGAAGGCATCCGTTTTGCGATGGAAGATATGACCGAAATCCGCAACCTGGTAATCCGGCGGACTTAAGCTCTAGGTCCCCGCCACTTTCTCGTTCACGGCCTGCAGCTTTTGTTGCAATGCGGCGTTTATATGCCGTTCGATTGCGGGGCGGACATCGTCATGCAATTTTACATAGGCGCGCAGTTCCGGCGCGGCGATGCACCACATCCGGCTGTCTTCATTGAGGGTAACCGTACCGCTGGCAGGTTCCCCGCTTAGCGCGGTGGCATCGCCAACAAGGTCACCCGAACCACATGTTCCGACAGGTTTGCCGTCAAAGGCCACATTCGCACTGCCATTTTCGATATAGAATAAATGGGTGGTGGCTTCATTTTCATGGATCAGCACTTCGCCTTTCCGGCCATCAATCCAGTTGCCCTGGTCGATCAGGTGACGAGCCGAAGAACGCGGCACGTTGCCCAGGAATGCAGCGCGCAGGCTTTCTTCCTCGCCGGTAAAGCTGACTTTGCTCTGCTGCAGGAAATAGACCAGCACCATAACGCCGCAGACCAGTGCAAGCGCGAGCTGCCATGCCGCCAGAATATAGTCGTTCAGCCAAGATACAGCGAAAACCGCACCGACCAGGCCGGACAACATGACCAGCATCCGCATTTTCAAAGCCGGTTTCACCAGCATTGCGGCAAGCAGTAACAAAAGTGAAAGCTGGCCCAGCCAGCCGCCGCCTGTAAAGGATAAGTCGGTGAACATATTTGATCCCCCTGAATAATGCGCGTGCGAGTCTTTATATCGACCCTGCGCCTCATAGCATGAAACGCGCATATATAACCTGACCGCCCCGTAACTATGTGACGGACAAAACCCGATATAGGCCATAAAATGTCACATAAGGTAACAAAATTTGACAAAATCACCCTCTCTTACCTTGAAACATGAGGCCAATAGGGTGATAAGGCTCACATAAGAGGCGGGGTCGCATCGTTACAATAAATCGGCTGGACATGCTGTTAGGGCATGTCGTGAAGGGCGGAGAGGCGATGCAGAAAGACAAAATGGTATCGATGACGCACGGGGAGAACTGGGTCAGGCGCAATAGTTCAGCTTTGCTGGCAAGTCTGCTCTGCCTGTCGTTCGCATTTTTCGCACTTGCTGCCAGTCATTTTTCCACGCCTGTTGAAGCTGCTGCGGCTGAAGACACGCCGCAGGGCCAGTTTCTGGGCGTGGCCACCTGTGCCGGTTCGACCTGCCATGGACGTAATGAAGCTGATGGCGAAATTGTGCGGCAGGATGAGTTGTTGCGCTGGCAGGAAGAATCCACCCCGGGCGGCGCACATAGCCGTGCTTTTCGCGTGCTGCGCGAACCACGCAGCATCGCCATTGCCAAAAAACTGGGCATAGGTGACCCGGCAGCTGCGCAGATGTGCCTGGGCTGTCACACCACACCTGCCTTTTCCAAAGGTCCGCGTTTTCAGGTGGATGATGGTGTTGGTTGTGAGGCCTGCCATGGCCCTGCATCCAGCTGGCTGTCGAGCCATTATGCAGTGGACGTTACCCATGCCCGCAATGTTGCGCAGGGACTGACGCCGCTTGAGAATCCGAAAGCGCGCGCCAATGTCTGTCTCGACTGCCATTTCGGCAGCACTGACGGGGGCCAGTTCGTAAACCATCGCATCATGGCCGCCGGGCACCCACGCATTTCGTTTGAGATGGACCTGTTTTCAGCACTGCAACAGCATCATGATGAAGATGCGGATTACCTCGCACGCAAGGGCCGCACCAATTCACTGCAATTCTGGGCCGTGGGTCAGGCGATGGCGCTTGAACGCTCGCTGTCGCTTTTCAGCAAACCGCAGCTTGGTACGGATGGACTGTTCCCAGAATTTTATTTCTATGACTGCCATAGTTGTCACCGCCGTATCTATGACGGTGCGGATGCCCGGCCGCAGAAGCTGAACAATCCTGCACGTCCGATTCCGGCAGGCATGCCGCCCTATAATGATGAAAACATGATTATGCTGTCAGCTGCGGCGCGGGTGATGGCACCCGGATTAGCGAAAGAATTTGACGCCCGCTCACGCGCTTTTCACGCGGCCATGGCTGAGGGGAGGCCAGCCGCGGTACAGGCGGCCCAGCGGCTGCGTCAGACAGCCATGAAGCTGGCGGATGCGTTTTCGCGCAGTGGTTTTTCACGCGCGCAGACATTCACTATTATGGAAACGATTGCCAGCGAGGCGATCAGCCCGCGCTTCACCGATTATGAAGGTGCGGTACAGTCGGTCATGGCGATCGACACGTTGCTCAACGCCCTGGTCAACCAGGGTGCGGTGAGTGAAAGCGCCGCTAACGACCTGCGCGTGCAGATCAACAATGCCTATGCCGAGGTGGGTGAGCCCAACAGCTTTGAACCACGCCGCTTCCGCCGTGCACTGGGCGGCGCGGTACGCACGATAAGGACGCTGCGGTAATGCGGGGTCCGTGCAGATTGGCCGTATCACTTGCTGCGCTTTTGGCCCTTTCCTCATGCGGGGGCGGTGATAATGGGGGCGGTTCCCCGACCCCATCACCTACACCTACGCCAGCACCCGCACCGCCGCCGAGCGGGCAGCTTTATTCGGTTCCGGCGCAGCAATCGCTTAGTGTTTCGGATGTACAGACGATTATTGCCCAGGCGGTGGGCGAGGCGCAGTCGCGCGGCATGCCTTCCGTTATCACGGTGACCGATAGGGTGGGCAATGTGCTGGCCGTATTCCGCATGAATGGGGCGCTTGCCACGGCCACTACCAGTGCAGTCACGCCATCAGGGACAAACAGCCCGCTGGTCGATGCACAGGGGCTGGCTGTCCCTGCTGAAATGGCCGCGATTTCAAAAGCCATTACCGGGGCATATCTCTCCAGTGCGGGCAATGCCTTTACCACACGCACCGCGAGCCAGATTGTACAACAGCACTTCCCGCCCGCGCCCTCTACGCCAGGCCTTGAAAGCGGGCCGCTATTCGGGGTGCAGTTCAGCCAGCTGCCCTGCTCAGACCTGAACACGCGTTTCGGCGCAGCAGGCGCTGCCGCACTCATCGGACCGAAACGCGCGCCGCTTGGCCTCGCCGCTGATCCCGGCGGTCTGCCGCTATACAAGAACGGCGTTGTGGTAGGCGGCATAGGCGTGATGGGTGATGGCGATTACGGGTTCGATTCCAACATCCTGAATATCGATGTGGATGATGAAGAAGCGATCGCGCTGGCAGGGATGCAGGGGTTCGCGCCGCCTGACACGATTCTGGCCAGCCGGATCACAGTGGATGGTACGAGCCTGCGGTTCAGCGATATGGCAGCATCCGACCTTGCGCCACTGCAAAGCAATTTTGCGGCTGTTAATGGCAGCCAGGGTGCGCTTGTTCCTGTCACGGGCTACAGCGCGGGCGCGATTATTGCCGGCACGGCCTATGGCAGCGAGGCATCAGGTGTGCGAGCCTCGACAGCAGCGGAATTTTCCAATCGCGATGCCTTTATCCTGACCAATGGAGGGGGCGGCAATCGCTATCCGGTGCGCGGCGGGACCGATGGCGCCAGTGTAGGCAGCGCGCTGACTGCTGCAGAATCGCGCGCGATACTGGAAGAAGCCTTTACGGTGATGAGCCGTGCGCGTGCGCAGATCCGCCGTCCGCTTGATAGCCGCGCGCAGGTGACAATCTCGCTGGTCGATACCCATGGTGAGGTCCTTGGCATCGTGCGCTCGCCCGATGCGCCGATTTTCGGCACCGATGTGTCGTTGCAAAAGGCGCGAACGGCGAGCTTTTTCTCCAACAGTGTTGCAGGCCAGCAATTGCTCGCCAATCCGGACGGTGATGTCGCAGCCTTTGTACAGCGGGTGCGTGATTTCCTTGGCGATCCGCAGGCACTGACAGGCATGTTCGCCTTTGCTGACCGCAGTGGCGGGAACCTGTCGCGGCCTTATTTTCCCGACGGCGAAGTCGGGCGGCCCAACGGCCCATTGTCGCGCCCGATTGCGGATTTCAATCCCTTTGCCACCGGATTACAGGTGCAATTGGTGGCGGGTAATATCATTCAGCATGCGCAGTTTGTAGCGGGCGCTTCGGCCACAGATACACCGCCGCGTTGCACCAATACGCCCGATGCTGCGCCGGGACAAAACCGGTTGGAAAACGGCATTCAGATTTTCCCGGGATCGGTGCCAGTGTATCGCGGCGGCGAATTGATTGGCGGGCTGGGCGTATCGGGCGACGGCATTGACCAGGATGATATGATCAGCTTCCTGGGCCTGCATAATGCAGGAACACGGGCCGGATCGATCGGTAATGCACCCAAAGACATCCGCGCCGACCGCATCGTTGTCGACCTGGGCAATGCGACAGTGCGGCTGCGCTATGTCAGCTGCCCGTTCGCACCGTTTCTGGACAGTGCCGAGCAGAATGTGTGTGAGGGGCTGTAAATGGCGGGGATGATGACATCTTTCCTTCCTTTTGTGGCCGCGCTGCCCGGGCAAGGTGGCGAGCTCGCAATGCTGCAAGACCCACAGGCTCCCGAAGAACCGCCGGTCGCGCAAGCACCTGTAGAAGATGAAGCACTGCCTGAGGCCGACCCTGAAGTGGAAGCCGATGATGCGTTAATTGATGGCCGCCGCCGCCCGGGTGTGCAGGCTGAACTCCCCGATCCGGTGACGCAGAATAATCCGGGTGCTGTGCGTGCGCCGCCGCCAGAGGCTTTTCCCACCGACCAGTTTCCCGTGCCGGATCGTTGGCGGCTACTGACCTCGCTCTGCCCCGAAAAGAAAAAAGGCCAGCCAGTGTCCTATGGCGTGTTTGGCGGGCTCTATGAAGTGTGCCAGCCGATCACCGATCCCTATCACCAGAATTGGCTGAAAGGTGATTTGCCAATCCCGGACAAGTACAAGCCGGGCTTCCTGAAAGAGGAAGACTGGTTTTTCGTACTCAATGCGATTTCGGATACAGTGATTGAACCGCGCAGCTTCCCGACACCGGTGGGTGTGCAGACTACGGACCGTCCAGATAGCCTTGATGTGTTTGGCCGCTCCAATTCGCTGGTACTGGCGCAGACATTCATTACCGGGTTTGCGCTTATCAAGGGCGAGACAGCTTATAAGCCGCCTTCGGTCGAATACCGGCTGACACTGGCGGCGCAGGTCAATCATGTTGATGTGCCGGAGCGCCGCGTGTTGCTGGTGGAACCATCCGCGCGCAGCCGCCGCACCGATCATTTTATCGGTGTGCAGGAAGCGTTCGTGGATTATCACCTCGGCAAATATGACACGGCGCGTTATGATTTTATTTCGGTGCGCGCCGGTATCCAGCCGATGCAGGCCGATTTTCGCGGCTTCCTGTTTCAGGATAACCAGCTGGGCGTCCGGTTGTTCGGATCACGCGACAATAACCGGATACAGTTTAATCTGGGCGCGTTCTGGCGGCTGGAAAAAGACACGAATAGCGGGCTCAATAGCATTGTGGACACCCCGCGTGATGACTGGGTGTTTTTCGCGAATGTGTACCGGCAGGATTTTCCAGTTGTTGGCCTGACCAGCCAGGTGTCGCTGACCTATAATATGAACCGCGAACGCGGGTCGTTCAAAACCGACGATAATGGCTTTCCGGTGCGACCTGCACTGCTCGGGGACCTGCGCAGCCGGTCCTATGACGTAGCCTATCTTGGTTACGCGGTCGATGGCCGGATCGGGCGTATCAACCTGACGGGGCAACTTTACGGGGCATTTGGTGAGGACAGGAACAGTTTTTTCACTAGCCGCAAGGCGGATATTCGCGCGTTTTTCGGCGCGGCGGAGGCGAGCTATGATGTCGACTTCCTGCGCTTTCGCGCCTCGGGTCTTTATGCGAGCGGTGATGGCGATCCGTATAACAATGTCGAGGGCGGGTTCGATGCGATTTTTGAAAACCCGATTTTTGCAGGTGCAGACACCAGTTACTGGATAAGGCAGGTTATTCCCTTTGCGGGTGGCGGCCGAGCGGTCGGTATCAATGGCCGCAATGGCATCCTCAATTCGCTGCGTTCCTCGAAAGAGCAGGGGCAGTCCAATTTCAACAATCCCGGCACGGTGTTGCTTGGCGTGGGAGCGGATGCGGACCTGACACCTCAAATCCGGCTGTCCGGCAATATCAACCATTTATGGTTTGCGAAAACGGACACGCTGCAGGCGCTACGCAACGAGGGCAGCATTCCGCGGGACATTGGCTGGGACCTGTCGCTCGCGGGCATATGGCGGCCAAGGGCGAACCAGAACCTGGTGTTCCGCCTGTCGGGCGCGGTGTTCGATCCGGGCAGTGGGTTCAGGGATCTTTTCACGCAGTCAGGCGGTGATGGCCGCTATTATTCGGTGCTTTTAAATGCGATTGTGGCGTTTTGATATGAAACAGGGCTTTACCATATCCCGTATCTGGATTGCCGTGATGGCATTGCTTGCCGGCATCGCGTTTATCGCGGCTCCGCCCCAGCAGGTGCTGGCCGCGGGCAAGGAAAAGCCGCAAAAGGTCAAATACCGTTTCACCCCGCCCGCACCGCAGAATCAGGATTGGGCAGAGGCGGATGCAAAAAGCGCGGGCTGCATCAGCTGCCACACCGCAAGCGACCGCAAAACCATGCACGCGACGCCCGCCGTGGTGCTGGGCTGCACCGATTGCCATGGCGGTGATCCGGCCGTTGTCGCTGACGCATCATGGGATAAAAAGAGCGCGCCGTACTTGCAAGCACTGGCCACTGCGCATGTCGTGCCCAAATACCCCAAAAGCTGGCACTGGCCATCCTCGGCCAATCCCAAGCGTTCCTACGCGCTGCTCGCCAAGGAAGCGCCCGAATTTGTGCGTTTCGTCAACCCGTCCGATTACCGCGTGGTGCGCGAATCCTGCGGCGCTTGTCATATCGAAATTATCGAGGCGTCGGAGCGTTCGCTGATGGCCACCGGCGCGATGTTATGGGGCGGAGCGGCGTATAATAACGGTATTGTTCCTTTCAAAAACTACCTGTTTGGCGAGGCGTTTACCCGTGATGGCAAGCCTGCGATGATCAAATCCGCCGGCACTGAACCGGGCAGTGCGCCCGGCACCGTGACCGAGGCCGAAAAAGCGCGCGGCGCATTGCCCGTCATGTATCCGCTGCCCACATGGCATGTCATTCCGCCTGCCGACATTTTCCGTGTGTTCGAGCGCGGCGGCCGCAATATCAACACGCAGTTCCCTGAAATCGGCCTACCCAATATTGGCGGTATCATCCAGCGGCTGGAGGAGCCGGGACGGCCCGACCTCAAACAGTCAAACCGCGGCCCCGCGACCGGCCTGCGTGTTGCGATACCCGTGCTCAACATCCACAAGACGCGGCTGAATGATCCGTTCCTGTGGCAGATGGGAACGAATGACCAGCCGGGCGACTATCGCTCTTCGGGTTGTGCATCCTGCCACGTTATCTACGCCAATGACCGTGAGCCGCGCCACAGCCTGACCTATGCCAAATATGGCCGTGACGGGCAGACCGCAACTGCCGATCCCACGATCAACTCGCTGCGCGAAGGGCAGATGCGTTTTGGCAGCTATGCCGAATATGACGCCGCGAGCGAACATGGTGATGACCATAACAAGAAAACGAAGTCGCCACATGGAAATGCTGCTGGCCATGGGGAAGATCATGACGGCGGCCATGACAAAGATGCGCCGCTCGAAAAAGGACACCCCATCAAGCACCAGTTCACCAAGGCGATCCCGACAGCGCAGTGCATGAATTGCCATATGCACCAGCCCAATATCTTCCTCAATTCCTACTTGGGCTACACCATGTGGGATTATGAATCCGACGCGCCCTATATGTGGCCGGGACCGGACAACAAGACGCCGCGGCCCGAGGGGATGAGTGACGAGGAATACCAGAAAACCTATAAACAACAGAAATATCCGACCGCCGCCGAAGTGCGCGCCGTGCTCGACCGCAACCCTGAAGGTGCCGCGCCCAAGGGGCTGTGGGCGGATGTGGACTTCCTGCGCAATGTCTATGACCTCAATGAAGAACTGAAAGACACGCAGTTTGCCGATTATCATGGCCATGGGTGGAATTTCCGTGCGATCCTGAAACGCGACCGCGACGGCAACCTGCTCGACAAGGATGGCGCGATTGTCGCGGATGATGATCCCGAGAAATTCCGTAAAGAGGGCGAGGAGAAGTTTGTCGAACCCGGCACTAATCCAGGCAAGAGCGTGCATATGATGGACATCCATGCCGAGGTGGGCATGCAGTGCAGCGACTGCCATTTCGGGCAGGACAGCCATGGCAATGGCCTGATTTATGGTGAGGTTGCCAACGCGGTCGAGATAGGCTGCAAGGATTGCCACGGTACGGCGGATGAATATCCCACACTGCGCACGTCCAACCTGGCGGCGCGGCCACAGGGTAATAACCTCGCATTGCTACGCAATGCCGATGGCAGGCGCCGGTTTGAATGGTTCACCGAACCGGGCGGCAAGCGTGTGTTGGTGCAGCGTTCGATAGTCGATCCAGAGCTTAGCTGGCGGGTCAGCCTGGTGAAAGACAGTGTTGACCGCAATCATCCGAATTTTAACGCCAAGTCTGCGCGCGCCAAAACCGTCGCAAAGTCGGCTTCCGAAACCGGAAAATACAGTTTCGGTAGCGGCGTCCTGCCCGAAGCGCGCGCGCATGATGATGAGGAGATGGCGTGCTTTACCTGTCACCTCAGCTGGACGACCAGCTGCGGCGGCTGCCACTTGCCGATTGAAGCCAACTGGAAATCGAGCGTCCATAAGTATGAGAAAGACGATACCCGCAACTATGCGACCTACAATCCGCAGGTGGCACGCGACCAGATGTTCCAGCTGGGCAAGCACCAGACCACCAAGGGCAATATCACCGCGCCGGTGCGCTCTACCTCGGCGTTGGTGCTCAGCTCCACCAATATCAACCGCGAGCGTATTTACATACAGCAGCCGCCCATATCGGCGATCGGTTTTTCCAGCCAGGCTTTTGCTCCGCATTTCCCGCACACTGTGCGCAAGACAGAGACGAAAGAATGCAGCGATTGCCATTTGAGCGAAGCCAATGACAATAATGCGATCATGTCGCAGCTATTGTTGCTGGGCACCAATTATGTGAATTTTGTCGGCCTCAACAGCTGGGTCGGATTGGACACGGGCTTTGAAGCAGTGCGTGTCACCGAATGGGATGAGCCGCAGGCGGTGATTGGGTCTTATCTGCATAAATATGCCTATCCTGATTATTACAAGCTGCATGTCGAGCGCAACGGGCGCGAGCTGAAAAACTGGGTGCGCGGTGAGACGTTTGACAAGAATTTCTCCGGTGAGACCAAGGCGCTCGAGGAATTTGCCAACGTCGTGCAGGGTACGAAAGACGCGGTTCGCTGTTTGCAGATGCGCGGCGAATATATGTTTGTCGCGGAAGGACGCGGCGGTTTCCGCGTCTATGACATCGCTTCGATCGGCAATAAGGGATTTTCCGAACGGATTGTGAAAGCGCCGTTTTCTTCACTGGGCCAGGATACGCATGTGAAAAGCAAAAACGCGACCTGTATGGCGCTTGCCACCAACCAGCCGATTAACCCGCTGCGCAATACGGAGGAAATGCGCGAGATTAATCAGGAACAGCCTTTCCATCCGATCTATAATTACGCGGTTGTGACTGACAGCGAGGAAGGCCTGATCCTGGTCGATATCAACACGCTGGCGGACGGTGAATTTCGCAACAATTTCTTCAAACGTACCCAGTTCAGCAATGGCAGTGACGCATGGAATGAAAACGGTGTGCTGGCCGGCGCCCGGCACATCACGCTGGCGGGCCATTATGCCTATATCACCGCGGATGCGGGCCTGGTGGTGATGGATCTCGATAATCCAGACAGTCCGCGTTACGTGACAACGATGCCGCTCACCGATGCACGGGCCAGTGCGGTGCAGTTCCGTTACCTGTGGGTGACAGATACAGAAGGCGTAAAGCTGTTCGACATTACCAAAATGGACGCGCCGGTCGCGGTTCCAGGCGGCACGATCCCGCTCGCCAATGCACAGCGGCTCTATCTGGCGCGTACCTATGCCTATATTGCCGCTAAAGATGAGGGGCTGGTGATTGCCGATATCAAGAATCCCGAAGCGCCGACCATATATCGCAAGGAAACGTTTGGCGGCGCGATGAACGATGTGGAGGATGTGGTGGTAGCATCGACCAATGCCACGCTATTTGCCTATGTCGCCGATGGCCGGAACGGCTTTAAGGTGGTGCAGCTCACTTCGCCTGACAGCCAGCCCAAATTTTACGGCTTCTCGCCCGCGCCAAAGCCTGAACTGATTGCATTTGCAAAAACACCATCACCGGCACTGTCCATGTCCAAAGGCCTGGACCGTGACCGCGCTGTCGATGAAACCGGCGGACAGATGGCAGTGTTCGGCCGCCTCGGCTCGCGACCTTTTAACCGCAGCGAGATGGAAAAAATGTTCCTCAACCGCCGCGGCCAGCCTTATAAGGTGCGCGACGAAGTCAGCATGGAAGACTGGCTGGGTACACCCTCGCCGATGGTGATGGCACGTTAGGGTTGCGCAGGTTCCACATGGGATTGCTTCGTGTTCGCTCGTAATGACGCATTAATTCTGCCGCTCAAACATCCTCCACCGTCAGCGCCTCTATTTCGAGTGTGAATGTTCCATCCTGTTCCGCTTCCTGCACGGCATTTATATCTGCAACGATATGGCCTTTCAGGTCGAACTCGCGTTCATTCAGCCGGATAGCTAATGCTTTGCCAGCTGTGACCGCATCGGTCCCTGCAAAATACATTTCGATGCTGTGCCGCATGCCGGCAAAGGTGGCGCTGGCCCAGGCTTTGCCCGTGCGGCGGATGACCCGGCCTTGTCCGCGACTGGCTTCCACCAGCGCAGCGCTCAGCATGTCACCTGCATCGCGGCGTATTTTCGTGTGTATCATTGTGCCTGCTCCCGATATTTGTTCATGAAATGTTCTATATTTTTCCGCATCTCTTCACGTGGCTGGCGGCCGTTGCGCATATCGTCGACCAACCGCGGATCGCGTGCCACCAGCCGCCCGAATTTGGTGCGTGGCATGCCTGTTTCGTTCAAAAACCGTTCCACCCGATAGCCAATATGCATGTCTTTCAATTCCTTTCATTTTTCCCGCGACTCGATGCGCTTTATAAGATATTTCCTAGATGAACGGTGAAATCCTACTTGTCTAGGAAAAATCTTATGCTATGCTTAAAAAATGGAAAATATGGAAATCAGGGAAAATCTCGACCGGTTGGTACGGGAACGCGGCGTCAGCTATAGCGCGCTTTCAGAAATGCTGGGGCGTAATGCTGCTTATATTCAGCAGTTTATTCGCAAAGGTAGTCCGCGTAAGCTGGACGAGGCCGACCGCCGGGTGCTGGCCGAATTTTTTGGTGTGTCCGAGGATATGCTAGGCGCGCCGGGACGCAGCCGGCCCGTAGGAAAATCCAAAGATGGCGGGTCCGGCTTTAATGGCATGCGTTTTATTCCGCGGCTATCAGTGGGGGCTTCCGCAGGCTCCGGCGCACATAATGATGATGAGCTGCAGGCCGGCCGGATCGCTTGTGACGATGCCTGGCTTCAGAAAATCGGCGTATCGGTGGCGAGCGAACCTTCCATTATCCAGGTCGATGGCGATTCAATGGAACCCAGCCTGAAAGACGGCGACGACATACTGGTCGACCGCAGCCCGCAGCGTGCCCGTGATGGCATTTATGTAATTCGCATGGACGACATGTTGATGGTCAAACGTCTCGCCTTTGGCCCGGGAGGGCAGCTATCTGTAATTTCAGACAATAAACAGTATCCAAGTTATGAAGGTATCGACCCTGCAAACGTAACCATTATCGGAAAAGTCGTCTGGCGCGGGGAAAAAATCTGATTTTTGGCCGATACGCCGTTTTGCGATATGATACGCGCTAAGAGGAGACGTGGAATGCCTTATATCGATGGTTTTATCATCGCCTGTCCCACGGCGAATAAGGACAGGTTTATAAAACATGCCGAAACAGCTGACCCTGTGTTCATGGATATGGGGGCAAGCCGTATCCTGGAATGCTGGCAGGACAAAGTGCCCAAAGGCGAAGTGACCGATTTTTTCCGCGCGGTGAAGGCCGAAGACGATGAGGCAGTCCTGTTTTCATGGATCGAATGGCCAGACAAAGACACGCGGGACGCGGCAATGGAAAAAATAAACGCCATGATGGAGGATCCCGAAGCTGACCCGCGTATGGATCCTGAGAAAAACCCGATGCCGTTTGACGGCAAGCGGCTGACCTATGGCGGGTTTGAATCTGTGGCGGAGCATGGCAGTTCAGGCGCGCCCGGTTATGTGCAGGGTTATGTCGCCTCGGCACCTTCTGGCAAGCGTGATGCATACCGCGATATGTGTAGCACGATGGCGGCGATCGCGGTGGAATATGGCGCGCTTCGCACGCTCGATTGCTGGGGAGATGATGTGCCGGACGGAGACATCACTGATTTTCGGCGTGCGGTGAACGCGCCTCAGGACGACACGATTGTCTTCGGCTTTGTTGAATGGTCTTCACGCGAAGAATTTGAGGCGGCGATGCCGAAAATGCACGCCGATAAACGCATGCCCGCGCCGGGCTCTGATATGCCGATCGATGGCAAGCACATGATCTATGGCGGCTTTGTGCCTGTTGTCACGATGGGGGCATAGCCGCTTTCCAAAAAATACACATATCATACACATATCAATGTCTATCCAAGGAGAAAGAAAATGCCCAATAAACACGGTGATTTTATCTGGTACGAACTGACGACCGGTGACATGGAAGCGGCACAGGATTTTTACGGGGAACTGCTGGGGTGGACTGTTGCCGATAGCGGGAATCCGGAAATGGAATACCGGATATTTTCCAAAGGTGAAGCGCAGATTGCCGGGATGATGGCACTGACTGAGGAAATGGAAGCGGGCGGCGGGCGTCCGGCGTGGCTGGGTTATATTGAGGTTGACGATGTCGAGGCCAGTGCAGGGCGCATCAAGGCTTCGGGCGGCGCTGTGCATATGGAGCCTGTCGATATCCCGGATGTGGGCCGCTTTACCATGGTCAATGACCCGCAGGGCGCGTTTTTCTATATCATGCACGACAGCTCTGGTGAAGAGAGCCAGAGCTATGCCAAGACGGAACCGAAAGTCGGGCATTGTGCGTGGAATGAGCTGGTCACATCTGACCCAGAGGGCGCAATTTCCTTTTATACAGAGCAGTTCGGCTGGGAAAAAACCGATGAGATGGATATGGGACCGATGGGCACCTATCATCTGCTGGGCCATGGCTATGGCCTGGGCGGGGTGATGCAGAAACCGGATGAAATGCCGGTATCGGCCTGGGCCTATTATTTCCGTGTGGCCGATATTGATGCCGCGGTGAAGACCATCAATGCAAAAGGCGGGCAGGTCTTCATGGGGCCGCAGGAAATACCCGATGGAAATTTCGTGCTGAACGGCATCGACCCGCAGGGCGCGGTGTTTGCCCTGATCGGCGCGCGGGGTTGAACTGTTCAGCATGGCAGGCGCGTGGACAGCTGAACCAGATGCAATCGGTTTACCATCTTGCATCCTGCGCCGCCGCTTGCCACATAGCTGCACATGAGCAATGTCACTTCCAATATGGGCGCCGCGCCGCAAAATCCTCCAAAGCCGCCGCTACAGGCTGCGATTATTCCGGTTACACCGTTGCAGCAGAATTGCACGCTTTTCTGGTGCACTGAGACCAATAAGGCGGCCCTGGTCGATCCGGGCGGCGATCTGCACAAGCTGAAAGACGCGATTGCCAAGACCGGGGTGGAGATGGAAAAAATCCTGATCACGCACGGCCATATCGACCATTGCGGTGAGGCGGGGAAACTGGCTAAAGAGCTTGGCCTGCCAATTGAAGGCCCGCATGAAGAAGACAGGTTCTGGATTGACCGTCTGGGTGAGGATGGCGTGAAATATGGCGTCGCGGGCGAAGTGTTTGAGCCTGACCGTTGGCTGGATGATGGCGATACGGTGACGGTCGGCAACCTGACGCTGAACGTAATCCATTGCCCCGGCCATACGCCCGGCCATGTGATTTTTCACCACGTCCCGTCAAAACTGGCAATTGTCGGCGATGTGTTGTTTCAGGGTTCGATCGGCCGCACGGATTTTCCGCGCGGTAACCATCAGGACCTGCTTGATGCGATCACGCAGAAACTCTGGCCGCTGGGCGATGATACGACATTCGTGCCGGGCCATGGCCCCACCAGCAACTTCGGCCATGAACGCCGTACCAACGCTTTTGTTGCGGATAGCGTATTGGGGGCAGGGTAGAAGAGTTAAAAAAAGGGACTGCGAATTGTAATTCGCCGCCCCTTTCTTCATGATATTTGCGGTTCCTACATCACGCTCCAGGCCACATAAATGCCGGTGAGCGCAAGGCCCGCCAGGGTCAGCAGGGTGATGATAGTCCCGACAAAGCGGCCCCATTTGAAGCTGCCACCATCCATGCCGAGGCCGTGCAGGACCCGGCCTGCCACATAGGTATAGCCGACTATCCACAGCCACAGGCCGCCCCATCCGGCTAACTCGAGTGCGGCGATAAGGATCAGCACAAGCGGCGCGCTTTCAATAAAATTGGAATGGGCACGCATGCGGCGGATAACGGTTTCATTACCGCCATCTCCGACGCTTACTTTTTCGGAGGTGCGGACCTTGCCGACACGGACCATGAGCCAGATATTGATAAGCGCGGCAGCGGCTGCCATTGTCAGTGTTATTGGTAGAATTGGCATGTATTTCCCCTATTGTGATTGGCACTATGTGTTGAAATTCTTGCCGCAATAGCGCGTTCGTACTTGCAACGCACGTGAAATTCGCTATAGCCCGCGTTCGCAAAGCGTTTTGACGTTTTGCCAGGCCCCGAAAATGATATGAGCCAGCACCGCCAAGCGGGCACAGCTTGTCATGGGTCAGGCAATGGTTTAAATACGCAGAAATACGTTGTTTATTGATTTTATACAGGTGCTGTCATGGCTGTTCCAAAGAGAAAAACCTCACCGTCCAAGCGCGGCATGCGCCGGGCACATGATTCGCTTAAAGTTGCGGCATTTCAGGAATGCCCAAACTGCGGCGAATTGAAGCGTCCGCACAATCTGTGCGATGCATGCGGACACTATAACGGCCGTGAAGTCGTAGCTGTCGGCTTGTAAAAGCCGGATTTACAGCGATCTGCGGCGTCGATAGGCTTGGGTGGAACAGTCGTCCATCCTGCGCTTTTCCTCTCGCGGCTCACTATAATTACGACTTTTACATCTGGCGTTTATACGCTAGGCTTTGTGTCTGCGGCAGAATGAACTGCCGCACTTTGTTTAAGGGGAAATGACCGGTGGGAATGAAGCCGCGAATCGCGATTGATGCGATGGGCGGCGATGAAGGCGTGCGCGTAATGGTCGCCGGCGCCGCTCTCGCCCGTCATGAGCATGAAAGCTTTCGCTTTCTGTTCGTCGGCGATGAAACCCGCATCCAGACAGCCCTGGATGAGCATCCCGGCCTGAAAGCTGCCTCTGAAATCCTACATACAGACGAACAGGTGCTGGGTGAGGATAAGCCCAGTCAGGCACTACGCAAATCCAAAAATTCTTCGATGGGCCTTGCTGTCAATGCAGTGAAACAGGGGGAAGTGAGTGCGGCAGTGAGTGCGGGGAATACCGGCGCGCTGATGGCAATGTCAAAGCTGGCGCTGCGCACGATGCCTGGTATTGACCGCCCCGCATTGTCCGCATTGCTGCCAACATTTGAAGAGACCGACGTGGTCATGCTCGACCTTGGTGCCAATACCGAATGCAATGCACGCAACCTGACGCAGTTTGCCGTGATGGGTGCGGCCTATTCACGCATTATCTTCGGCTTCGACAAACCGCGCGTGAAACTACTCAATATCGGCACTGAAGAGCAAAAGGGCACGGGGCCCTTGCAGGAAGCGGCGGCGAACTTGCGAGCTGCGCCAAACCTGCCCATGGACTTCAGGGGCTTTACCGAGGCGGACAAGCTTTCCCATGGTGATGCAGATGTCATCGTCTCCGATGGTTTTACCGGCAATATCGCACTCAAGTCGCTCGAAGGCACAGCGCGATTTGTGACAGACCTGCTGAGGCGCAGTTTCATGAGCTCGCTCAGATCCAAGATAGGTTTCCTTATTTCACGGCCGGCGACCGAATTGCTGCGGCATCATCTTGATCCCAATAATCACAATGGTGCGGTATTCCTTGGGCTAAATGGCGTGGTTGTCAAAAGCCATGGCAGTGCAACACCTAAGGGTGTCGCCAATGCGGTCAATGTCGCGGCGCGGCTGGTCGAAGAAAGCATTACCGAACGGATCGCGGAAGATTTACAGAGCTTCGAAGATTCGCTTGCCACCGCCGTGCGAAATGGCGGTGACCCCACATGACCCGGCGCGCGGTCATTGCTGGAACGGGCTCCGCATTGCCGCGCACATGCGTGACCAATGAAGAACTGACCCGGCGTGTCGACACCACCGATGAATGGATTCAGGAGCGCACGGGCATAAAGATGCGCCATATTGCCGAGGATGATGAACTGACCTCGACACTGGCCATCGATGCGTCGCGCCACGCACTGGAAGCGGCAGCTATGGATGCAGCTGATATCGACCTTATCATTCTTGCCACGGCGACACCGGACCAGACATTTCCTGCCACTGCGACAAAGGTTCAGGCGGCATTGGGCAATTATGGCTGCACCGCATTTGACGTGGCGGCAGTCTGTTCGGGTTTTCTCTATGCGATGCAGGTGGCCGACAGCATGATCCGTGCCGGCAGTGCAACAAATGCACTTGTGATTGGCGCGGAAACGTTCAGCCGTATTCTCGATTGGGATGACCGGACTACCTGTGTGCTTTTCGGCGATGGTGCGGGCGCTCTCGTGCTCAGCGCAAAAGATGATGCTGAGGCGGGCGAGGGTATATTGGCCTGCCAGATGCATGCTGATGGGCGGCATCATGACCTGCTTTATGTCGATGGCGGCCCGTCAACCACACGCACTGTCGGCAAATTACGCATGAAGGGCCGTGAGGTTTTCCGCCACGCCGTGGTCAATTTGGCCGAAGTCATGCACGAAACGCTGGAACAGGCGGGTGTATCTGTTGCTGATATTGACTGGGTCATACCGCATCAGGCCAACGCCCGGATACTTGACGCCACGGCGCGCAAGCTTGGGCTGGACCCGGGAAAGGTTGTGGTGACCGTTGACAGGCATGCCAATACTTCTGCTGCTTCGGTGCCGCTCGCGCTTGATACGGCCATTCGTGACGGACGTATACAGCGAGGCGATCTGCTTGTACTTGAGGCAATGGGCGGCGGATTTACATGGGGCGCATGTATAGCGCGCTATTGAACCATTGAGCTATTATGGTTAACTAGCAGTCTAAATATATGTTCCAAAACAGGACGAATCGCAAATTTTGTTTCGATAAAGTCGTGTTTATACAATGAATATGGCAGAAAACCTGTATTTATAAGGGTTGTATATTTTACATCGTGATAGATTTGCGTTAAGCAAACGGTTAATACTTCGGGAGGCATATAATGAGATCAGTGGGCACGCTCACACGGGCCGATTTGGCCGATACTGTAAACCAACAAGTTGGATTGTCACGCGCGGATTCCGCACAAATGGTCGAGTCCATTCTTGGTCATATGACAGACGCCATGGAAAACGGCGAGAATGTCAAAATTTCGGGTTTTGGTACTTTTCTGCTGCGTGACAAGGGCGAGCGGATTGGACGTAATCCGAAAACGGGGGTCGAAGTGCCGATCACGCCGCGGCGTGTGCTGACATTCCGCGCCAGCCAGATGATGAAAGACCGGATTATCGCTGGTAATTGAATCACTTGGCCTGAAATTTCCCGTAAATTTGCATCTACGGATTTTTCGCGCTAAAACAATTACATGACTGGTAAATCGAAAGATGCGCTGCGCACCATTGGTGAAGCTGTGCGCGAAATTGGCGTCAAGCCGCATATCCTGCGTTACTGGGAAGAGCAGTTTCCTATGCTCGAACCGCTCAAGCGTGCGGGGTCACGTCGATATTACCGACCGGAAGACATGGACCTGCTCAGGCAGATTAACGTGCTGCTCAATGAGCAGGGTTATACAGTCAAGGGTGCCGTCAAATACCTGCAATCAGGTGGCGGCAAGGGTGAGCCAACTGTGGCGGCACCGGTACAGTCTGAATTTACACCTGCTATGCCGCAACTGGGCGATGACAAGATCCAGAAACTGCGTGATATCCGTGAAGAGCTTGCTACAGCGCTGGCAGCCTGAGCGCTAGCGCCGGTCCATTTGCGGACCGAGTGAGGCATCCATATCACGCGGGCGGATGAGTTTGGTGAAAACTGCTTTGCCATTACCGACATCCGACCATTTCCCAATATCCAGCTCCAGCACGGCCAGCGCTGCCGTTGGAAATTTCTGTTCGACCACATCACGCAGTTCCTGCGTGCCATCATCGGGAACAAGGTCGAAGATCAAGTCTTCAAGTCCAGGGTTATGCCCCACCATCATGACATGCTGGGGATCACCTTCTACACTGCGCAGTACGTCCATCAATGTCGCTGAAGAAGCCAGGTAGATACGACGATCCCATTCGGGGTTGAGCGCGATATCAAGGTTTTTTTCCAACTGATCGATTGTCTGTGTGACGCGGGTGGCAGGTGAGGCCAGCACCAGATCGAACTCAAGCTCTTCGCGCCTTATCCATGCCGAAATTAGCTTTGCACCGGCTTCGCCGCGGGCATTGATCGGTCGATCAAAATCACGGGTGCCGCGATCACCCCATTCGGACTTGGCATGGCGCAGAAGGGTTAGTGTTTTGGCGATGATGATGTCCTTTATGTCTGCGCTTTATATCGGAAGGGAATCATCCAACGGCTTGGCATCCATTGAAAGCCCAGAACGCACCGATTGTAAAGCCTCCGCAAGCGTCACCCGGCGGATCGGCGTGCCTTCAGGAAACGCTGTGAGTAGCCGGGAGGGGAAAGCGGCGCTGAGCATCACAAACTGGCCGTTATCGTTGCGGCTGCGGATCAGGCGTCCGAATGCCTGTGCCAACCGTCCACGGATAATCATATCGTCATAAGTGTTGGAGCTGGTTTTCAATGGCGCAGTGACTGTTTCATCTCCATCCACAAATTGTTGCTGAGAAGCAAAATAAAGCTTGCGTGCGCGGTGCAGGATATTGGGCTTGGGCCATGGTACACCCTCCATCACCACCAGCCGGAGCGAATGGCCAGGTACATCAACCCCATCACGCATCGCATCGGTGCCGAGCAGACAGGCACGCGGGTCATCGCGGAAAATATCCACCAGCGTGCCGGTGTCAATCGGGTCGACATGCTGCGCATAGAGCGGCAGGCCAGCTTCCGCCAACCGGTCGGCAAGGCGGCCATGCACGCTACGCAGCCGCCGGATTGCGGTGAACAGGCCCAGAGCGCCGCCGCCCGCCGCTTCAAACAGCTGCGCATAGGCACCCGCCAGCCCAGCCATGTCGCCGCGCTTGATGTCAGTGACGATCAGCACCTCGGACTGGCTGTGATAGGCAAAGGGGCTTTCGACCGCAAAATGCGATGCCGCGCGGTCAAGATGCCGTGCGCCGCTGCGTATTTCTGCGCTGGCCCAGTTCTGTCCGTCACGCAGTGTAGCCGATGTGACCATGACACCATGGCTGGGCTTCACAACTGTTTCGGCGACGGGCCGTGCCGGGTCGAGCCAGTGACGGCGCAGGCCGATATCATATTCACGGCCTTCAAAGCGTTCGACGGCCATCCAGTCGACAAAATCCGGATCGGCTGGTCCACCGATCCGGCTGAGCAGTGACAGCCACGCCGCCAGCATATCTATCCGCCAACCCAGTGAAAACAGCGCGCCGTCCATCCGCGCCCGTGCTGCCGCATCCATCCAGTCAGGGCCTTCTTCAATCAGCGCTTCCAGCCTTTTGCCCAGCACGATGAGCGGTTTTATGAGCGCGTCCATCGCCTGTGCCGCTTTGGCCGCATGTTCGACAATTGGCCCATCCAGATCGGTGAGTTCGGTTTCCAGGCCATAGCCTGCATCCGCGCCGCCGCTCTCATCGCGTGCATAGACGAGCGTACGGATCGCACCCAAAAGCTGTTCAACCTGTCCCCATGGCGCGCCTTCCTGAAGCCTGCCCAGCCAGCCTTCGCCTGGCAATGTTTCGGCGGCTTTGCGTGCGGCTTCTATCGCTTTGCCGCCTTCCTCGTCATAGCTGCCAACGTCGGCAAGCCGTGCAGCGAGCCCGCGCCTGCGCCCTTTCGATTTGCCTTCCGGTCCCATAATCCAACGGCGCACCTCAATGGTTTCCTGCCCGGTAAGCGCGGCAGAGAACATCGAATCCGCCGCATCGAACAGGTGATGGCCTTCATCAAAAACGATCCGTGTAGGGCGGCCGTTCTGTTCACGGCCTCTGGCTGCATTGACCATCACCAGTGCATGATTGGCGATCACGATATCGGCATCCAGGCTGGCGCGGGCGGCGTGCTCAATAAAACATTTGCGGTAATGCGGACAGCCGGCGTAAACGCATTCACCGCGCCGGTCGGTCAGCGCCGCAACACCGCGTTGGCGAAATAATGTGGTGAGCCATCCGGGCAGATCGCCGCCAATCATGTCGCCATCGCGGCTATAGGCAGCCCAGCGCGCCACCAGATGGGCAAGTATGGCTGGTCGCCCGGCAAAGCCGCCCTGCAGGGCATCTTCCAGATTGAGCAGGCAAAGATAGTTTTCGCGGCCCTTGCGCACGACAACACGCTTTTTGAAAGTATCAGGATTTGGGTAAATCCGTTCCGTTTCTTGAGAAAGCTGGCGCTGCAACGCCTTGGTATAGGTTGACACCCATACCGCTCCGCCCGCTGAATGCGCCCAGAGCGAAGCAGGAGCAAGATAGCCGAGCGTTTTGCCAATGCCTGTGCCTGCTTCAGCGAGCAGCATGTGGGGAGATTTATCAGATGCGCGCGGCGCAAACACCTGCATTGCTGCCTCAGCATAGTCGCGCTGGCCTTGCCGCCGTTCTGCACCTTCGCCGGTCAGATGGTCCAGGTGTGCGGTGACATCGGTGTTGTCCAATTCGATACTGCGCGGGGCCGTGCGGGGCGGAACTTCTTCCCATTCAGGCAGGCGGGAGAACAGCCAGCGCTCGGGCCTTTCCGGTTTTTTCAGATGCTGCGCAACGGTTCCCGCCCATGGCCAGCGCAGCCGGGACAATGCCTGAGCGCTGTCCCACGCGCCCTCCCGCTCCGGCCATGCGGGGTCAGCGAGCGTGGCGAGAAGCTTGTGCGCCGCCGCCTGATAGATAAGCGGAATATCATGTTCTTCAATTTCGTCTGCTGCGCCAAAATCAATGCCCAAGACCTTTACCAGTCCCGCTGCAGTCGGCACCATAAACCGTGCCGGGTGCACAAATGCGAACAGCTCCAGCAGATCAAGCCCCGACAGCTCCCCATAACCCAGGCGCTGTCCCAGCAGCGGGGCATTCATGACTATCAATGGCGTTTCGGCCGCCCGGCCAATGGCTTCCCCCTTGGATATTGCCTTCACGCGTCCATCGCCGTCCGTCAGCCAGATACCACTATGGCTTGCATGCAACGCAGGAAAGTTTAGGGAAGGAGGTGTGGTGATGAGTGGGTCCTTGAGTCTTTTTGGTTCGCTCTCGCTCACGTTGCGGTACCGGCCCGCTCCCGACTTATCGCCGTGAGGCGATTAAAAGATAACACACAAGAACGAAAAGGAAACAGGCAAAGTGACCGATTACAGGGAAGCCGCCGAAAATTCGAAAGCATGGCCGTTTGAGGAAGCTCGCAAGCTTGCCAAACGCTATCGCGGTGAACGCGGCAAACCTGTGCCCAAACCGGATGGAGATGGCGGCATCGCACCAATGCTGTTTGAAACCGGTTATGGCCCCTCGGGCCTCCCGCATATCGGGACGTTCAATGAAGTGCTGCGCACCACCATGGTGCGCCGTGCCTATGAAACGCTGACCGGCAATCCCACGCGGCTGATTGCCTTTTCGGATGATATGGACGGTTTCCGCAAAGTGCCGGGCAATGTCCCCAATCAGGATATGCTCGCTGAGCATCTGCACAAGCCGCTTACACAGGTGCCCGATCCGTATGAGAAATATGAAAGTTTCGCGCATCACAATAATGCGATGCTGCGCAATTTTCTTGATCGTTATGGTTTTGACTATGAGTTCATGTCCTCGACCGAGCAGTATCAAGGCGGCGCATTTGACAAGACGCTGAAACTGGTACTGGCGCGTTATGGCCAGATTATGGACATCATGCTGCCGACACTGGGTAAAGAGCGGCAGGCGACTTATTCGCCGGTCATGCCGGTCAGCCCGAAAACGGGTCATGTCCTGCAGGTACCGGTTGAAGTCGTTGACGCTGATTCAGGTTTAGTGCGCTTTGAAGATGATGGCGACACGGTCGAACAAAGTGTGCTGTCGGGCGGCGCAAAGCTGCAGTGGAAAGTCGACTGGGCGATGCGCTGGGTTGCGCTGGGCGTGGATTATGAAATGTATGGCAAGGACCTGACCGACAGCGGCGTTCAGTCTGGCAAGATTGCCAAGGTGCTCGGCGCGCGCAAGCCCGAAGGTCTGATTTATGAAATGTTCCTCGATGAAAAAGGTGAGAAGATTTCCAAATCCAAAGGCAATGGCCTTAGCCTCGATGAGTGGCTGGAATATGGATCGCAGAACAGCCTGGCATTTTATATCTACCGCGAACCCAAATCAGCAAAGCAGCTGCACATGGGTGTGATCCCGCGTGCCGTGGATGAGTATTTTCAGTTCCGTACCAATTGGCACGAACAGGAAATCGACAAAAAACTCGGTAATCCGGTACACCACGTGCATGGCGGCAATGTACCCGCAAACACCATTCCGGTTACATATGGACTTTTATTAAACCTTGTTGGTGTTATGGGTGAAGCCAATAAAGAGCAGGTTTGGAGCTATTTGCGTCAGTATGCACCCGATGCCACGGCGGATAAATATCCTGACCTGGATGAGTTGATTGACAATGCCATGGCGTATCACCGCGATTTTATCGCGCCCACGCTAAATCGCCGCAAGCCGGAAGGTATCGAAGTGGCGGCACTACAACGACTGGACAGTGAATTGGCGGGTTTGTCCACTGAAGCGGTAGCTGAAGATATCCAGACCATTGTCTATACGATTGGTAAAGAGGGCGGATTCGACAATCTGCGCGATTGGTTCACGGCGCTTTATGAAACACTTCTGGGCAGCTCGCAGGGGCCACGCATGGGCAGTTTTATCTCGCTCTATGGTGTCAGTAATACGCGCAAGCTTATTGCCGAGGCCTTGGGTTAGCTCTGTCAGGCGTGACTGCCCCGCCGCCGCATCGTCCACATGATCGCGGCTATGGTTGCGATCATGACCAGATAGGCAGCCACGCCATATATCGCGAGGCCGGGAATTGTCCAGAGCAGCAGCAGATCATTGCCGCCCGGTACCGCCAGCGCGCCGACACCCATCAGGAAACCGCCGATGAAGTTCATCGATGCCAGCCGCATATTGCTGAAATGCGGGCGAAAACGATCGCGCAGGGCGGAACTGACTATCGCGCCGCCGAACAGTGCAAATATACTGAGCTCGAGCGCCATGCCTGACGACAACCCTGCGCCGTTGACCAGATTGTCCATCACCTGAGTATAGCCCCAATTATCACTGGAACCGAAAATCAATGCGGCGCTGATCCCGACTGTACACAGCGCCATCATTGCGCGGTTTCGGTCTTTTACCATCCTGTATAGGCTGATCGCGGCCAGCACGGCGAATACCAGATAGGCCGCAATACGGCCGCTGTCTTGCAATATCGGCGCATTGGCTTGTGTTACCGTAACGTTGTCCATAAACGCCATGCCATGTCCGATCCACATCGCGAGTGCCAGTCCGGCAAAAGTCAGCAAATAGGCGAAATCCCCCGTGCCAATTTTGCTGACTGTTCCCACAAAACAGGCGCGGTTCAGGAAAGCACCAATACCCATCAAAATCGCCGCAACCACCATCTGCCACCCCATCACCAGATCAACTGGCAGGTTTGCAGTACCATCCGTGGTCTGCACAAGCGCAAATAGCGTTAGGCCTGCCCATCCGGGAACCACCAGCAATCCGAACATCCAGTCCCATTTGCCTGCGATCACCAGCCGGCCGGTGGCGGCAACGGTGCATGTCGCGGCGCGGGCAAGCGCAAAGCCGAGTATGAAAGCGAGTGGGATAATGGCGAATGATGTCATCCGCGTTCACGTGCTGCAGTGAGTAATTCCTCTGCAATCCGGTCAAGATGTTTTGCATCGCCAGTGGCCACAGACATGATCATTGCGCCCTGCAACGCGGAAATAATATGCGCAGGTGAAATTGCGTTTGCTTTGCCATGCCCCAATGCCCGGTCCGTCCAATTCAGCAATCGCTGAAAGAAAAGCGAAACAGCAGTCTGTACCTGCTTTGGCAATTCACTGCTTACTGCGCCCATGACAGCGCACAGGCAGCTACTGCCTGAATCCTGATAAGCATTTTGATAGGCTATCGTGAGCCGTTCCAACCTTTGCAGAGGGTTTTCATCGTGCGTGTCCGGGGCGCCAAGGCCCGCCAGAAAATTGTTCGTGTAGCGCTCCACAACGGCTTGCCCCAAATCTTCCTTGTGCGCAAAATGGTAATGTACGGAGGCACTTTTTATGCCCAGCAAGGCCGCAATATCGCGGTAGCTCAGCGCAGCATATCCGCCCTGACGATAGCCGTTTTCGGCCATATCAAGTATCTGCTCTCGCATCGGTTTACGGGAAACGGTTTTATTCATCATGTTTGCCTATCACAAGATAGGTGTTGACGGCCAGTCTGTATTGCAATATCTATCTATCAGTAGATAGGTAAATTATGAAAGGCTGTCCCTATGAAGATATATGATTTTGAAGGTTTCCCGAATCCTGCCCGTGTTCGTATTGCCCTAAAAGAAAAGGGGTTGTTTGATGATGTGGAATTTGTGTCCATAAACGTACCGGGTGGCGAGCATAAGAAACCGGAATTTCTTGCCAAAAACCCGTCCGCTGCTGTGCCGGTACTGGAACTGTACGATGGCACATGCATTTCGGAATGCAGCGCGATTACCGAATATTTGGACCATCTGGATGGGGCGCCTGTCCTGACGGGAACGTCACCTGAAAAACGCGGCCGAATTGCGATGATGCAGCGCCGTGCGGAGGCGGGTCTTCTAGATGCTGTGGGTGCATATTTTCACCATGCGACGGATGGTCTGGGTCCCGATATTGAAGGGTATCAAAATGCCGAATGGGGCAATCAGCAAAAGAAGCGGGCTGTGGCCACAATGGGATATCTGGATGATGTGCTGGCGGGTCAGGATTATCTGGCTGGGGATGAATTTTCTGTTGCTGATATCACTGCTTTTGCCGGATTGTCCTTTGCCGATTTTGTGGGCATTGAAACCCCGCAGGCACATAAAAACCTTGCATCCTGGCGCTTCAGAATGGAAGCAAGGCCGAGTATTGGCGGCTAAGGACTATTTCAGTATGCGTATCAATGCAGATTTTTCAAAGCAAGCCGTTGTTCGTCCGGGTGATGTCGACTGGGTCCCTTCGCCGCTGCCCGGTGTGGAGCGGCAGATGTTCGACCGGATTGGCGGGGAAGTGGCACGGGCCACCACAATAGTCCGTTATGCTGCAGGCAGTTATTTTGACCCGCATACTCATGGCGGCGGCGAAGAGTTTCTGGTGCTGGATGGCGTGTTTTCAGACGAACATGGTGATTATCCGGCAGGCACCTATGTGCGCAACCCGATTGGTACGGCGCACAAACCGTTCAGCAGGGATGGCTGCACCATATTGGTGAAGCTGCACCAGTTTGCACACAATGATACGCGCCAGTTTTTCGTCCATTGGGACGATATGAAATTTGAAAATGGCGGCGTACCGGGTGTCGATTTTGCGTGGCTGCACCATCATGGGCCCGAACAGGTTAAAATGGTGCGCTGGGCCGCGGGCAGCAGCTTCCCCGAACATATCCACCCGGGCGGGTCGGAAGTCTATGTGCTTAAAGGCACGTTATCAGATGAGGACGGTGATTATCCGGCGGGAACCTGGATCCGCCACGGCGATGGTTCGCAGCATGCGCCTTATTCGAAAGATGGCGCTCTCACCTGGACAAAAACGGGACATTTAAGTGCAGATGTGTTGGGGAAGTGGGCAGGTAGGTAACTGCCTAAGAAGGTTTTACCGTCACTTCACGCAGCACCGCGGCATATCCCGGCGCGATAATCATATCCTTATGTCTATCCTTTTCACCCAGCATCCGGTGTGCGGTTTTCAGGTTGTAACAAGGTACGCCCATAAACAGGTGATGTTCGCTGTGATAATTTACCCAATAGGGCGCAACCATGGTCTGCGCCAATGGACCAGCGCGCGTCGTGCGGGCATGGCTGAATGGGTCTTCGCTGCCGGTTTCGGTACAGGCATGTTCGGCAATATTGCGGATACGCAGGAACAACTGGAATGTGGTGGCGAGCGATCCTAGCCAGAGCAGATAGGGAAGTGCCCCATAACCACTTGCAAAGGACAGCGTAAGCAGCACCAGCTGCGCAGCAAGGAATTTCAGAAAGGTTTTGCCGATAAAGACATTCTGTTCCTTTGCGCCCGGTGAAATACCCTTTAGCGCCATCAGCATCTGCGCGCCCCGCTGTTTCAGGAATGTGAGACCGGTCAGGTCGCGTAACACCTTGCGTATCATGCTGGAGCGTGTCACCGGGAATGGCGCGGATAGACCCAGGTCGGGATCCTCCGGCTGCTGCGTATAGCGATGGTGGGTAAGGTGGTAGGTGCGATAGGCATGCAGGTCCGTGCCCACCGGCACGCCCGTCAGCCATTGGCCCAGAAAATTATTGATCCTGCGTTTCGGGTGCATATGGCCATGCGCTGCGTCGTGCATGAGTATGGCCAGCCCCAGTTGCCGGCCGCCAATGATGATAATTGCCGCAATCCAGGCCAGCCAGTGACTCATCCATACGGCAAATGCAATCGCGGCAAAAATAACCGCCCAAGCATGTATGACGAGCGCAGTGCCCTTCCAGCGTGAAACATTCGTCAGCGCGGCCCATTCACCGCGCGCGAACACGTCGGTCGGTCTGGCGGCTTTTACCGCTGGCATGGATGCATCTGCTTTGTCATGGTCTTGTTATAGGCGTATAAGGCCGTGAGGTAAAATGCGGATTTTTACAGGGCACACAGCTGCCATCATCCGTGCCGTTAAAAATGTGCTGGAAGGGGAAGGCTTCGGGTTGCCTAAACCGATTTATCGCCTGCGCTTTAATGGGCGCAGTCAACCGAAGATGATATCCTCAATGATCACAGCCCGATTGAACAATACCTATTTCAACTCCTCCGCCAATCGCTTCATAAATGCCGCGCTGCGTGCGAATTGATCTTTTTCAGGTATCTGCTTCTTTTTCCTCTTTCTCATCATCTTCATCCTCTTCCGGCGGCATTGGCACTTCGCCTTTTGATGTCGCCACATCGAGATACTGGTTGGCTTTTTTGATCTGTTTGTCATCGCCATGCGCACTATATGCCAGTGGCAGGAGCGTATAGACCGCATCGGGATAGCGTTTTTCCTCTAGCTGCTGCCGGGCGACCTGCAATCTCAAAGCACTATCGAACGGGGCAAGTTCCAGCGCCCACTCCAGACCTGTCACGGCTGCTGCAGGCGGAGTAGTTCCAGTCTCTTTATATGTCTGGAAATACTGGATCAGGGGTACAGGGTAGTTATTTTCAACCTTGTTTGCTGCCAATGCAACTTCCCGCGCAGCGAGAAGATATGTTTCCGGATTGGCATCACCTTCTTCATCCTTCGCTTTTTCAGCAAGTCGCAAATAAGAATTCGCCTTCTGGACATATGCATTCATTTGCGAACCATCCAATGCAATAGCCTTGTCGGCGGCGGCAATGGCCAGCGCATCATTTCCGGCATCAAACTCTGCTTCGGAAAGTGCGTTCAGGACAGTGGCGTTACCGGGGTATCGAGCAGCGACTTTGCGCGCGTCCTGTAAAACTTCTTCTGCCTGTTTTTTATCGACACCGCGCTTGGAAATCATCACAACTGGCATAATCGCAGCTTCGCCGTCATTAAGTTTGCGTATATCGATATCACCAATTTTCAATTTATCCGCAGGCACTTTTGCATAGCTCATGCGGCCACTGCGCAAGTATCTGTCAACTTCACGCTCCAGCTTCTTGAGATCACCAAAGGCAGCTTTTGCCGATTCCAGTTCACCCTTGCCGGTTATTAACTCCTCAAAATATTTTGCCAGTTGTCCCTGCCGATTCGGGGAAAATTGCAGATAATGGTAGAGCGCCCAGCTTTGTCCGTAAAACCTGTCATAAACTGAACTGTTCTTCTTGCTTTCCACATATGCCTTTGTGTCGAGCATGAGCTTGAACGGTACTTTTTTCGCATAGCGAATTTCGTTTTCGCGGTGCTTGGCAGGATAGCCAAGACCGACAGTGCCATCTCTTTCGAATTTTGCGGTGGCGTAATATTCGGCAAAGCCTTCAGTAAACCAGAGGGGGTAGGCGCGCTGGGCCGCCAAAAACATGTAATGGTGCGTATATTCATGCAGCAGGACCGTTTCTGAAAAATCCTGCTCGATGCTGCGTATTTTCACTTTCGGAATATAGGCCACAGCACCGGTTGCGCGCGGAATATAAAAACCCGCTACTGCAGAATTTACGTTGCCTGACAGTTTGCGTACTTCATAGAGGTTTTCGACAACAAAGATTGTTACACGATTGGATGGGCTAGGAATTCCTCGTTTGCTGGCAAAATTCGCTTTTAGAGCGCTGTGATATTTTTCAAGGCGCTCGGTGAATTCGCGTAAATCATTTTCGGATTGATCAGCGTAGACGATAAAGTGGTCACTACTTGCTTTTGACCATTCTGCGTGCGCAGCTTGCGGCAACGCTAACAGCATCACGATGGCTAACAGTAAACGAATCATTATAACTCCCCATAAACTTCCAGATCACACATCATCAGGATTTGTTCCGAAAAGTAAATCTTTGGCTTAAGTTTTTACGTTCTTGCGCTACAGATCCCATATGAGTTTATGGCCATTATTCTTTTTGGTTTAGCGCAAGCGCCAGCCTCTCCATAAGCGCCGCGCCGCGTGCGAATTGATCGACAAGAATATACTCATCCGCCTGATGCGCCTGTTCGATCGAACCGGGGCCACATATCACGGTGGGGAAACCTGCCTGCTGGAACTGTCCGGCTTCGGCAGCATAGGCCACTGCGCCTGCGGGATTATTATCGCCTGTCAGTTTGCGGACAAAGGCTTCTGCTTCACCGCTGTTTTGCGGGGTGAGCGGCGGAGCGTTTGCAAGCCGTGTGAGCTGCACACCGCAACTTGGAAAAGCCTCCCGAAGTTGGCCGTCAAGCGCCGTGATCTTTTCCTTGAATGGTTTCAACACTGCTTCGCCATCCACATTTGGCGGGCAGCGAAGATCGAACATGAACTCTGCATGTCTGGCAAGAATATTGGCGGCTGTTCCACCCTGCATCGTGCCAATGGTCAGTGTGGCATGCGGCGGGACGAATGGCGATTCAGGGTCGCTATTTTCCCATAACCGACGTGCCAATACATTCAGGTCGTGCATCAGGTCCGCGGCAATCATATTGGCGGAAATACCCATATGGGTGAGGCTACTATGCGCTTCATGACCGATGATTTCGACCTTATGCACCATAATGCCCTTATGCCCGGTAATGACGTGCATATTTGTCGGTTCACCGATGATGGCGAGGGCGGGTTCGGGCAGATTCGCCGCCATATCGGCAATCATGTCCGGCGCGCCAAGGCAGCCGACTTCTTCATCATAGCTGATGGCGATATGAACGGGCTTTGCGCCATTCTTAAATAACGGAACCGCCGCGAGCGCGAGGGCGATAAATCCCTTCATATCGCATGTGCCGCGCCCGAAATATCTGTCACCACGCGTGGTTAGCGTAAAGGGGTAGCTTGACCAGTCCTGGCCATCCACTGGCACGACGTCACTATGTCCGGACAGAATGATGCCGCCTGGCACATTCGGTCCGGCAGTGGCATAGAGATTGGCTTTGCTGCCATCCGCATTTGCAACGCGTACCGCATCAACGCCGTGGTCGCGCAAATAGCTCTCAACCCATTTTATCAGGTCAAGATTGCTTTTGCGCGATGTTGTATCGAAACCAACCAGAGTTTCGAATATCGATAGTGCGGTCTGGTGCAGTTTATCCACCTGGCTGCTGCATCATCCTGAGTTTGCCGTCGATCCAGCGGTCAATTTTAGATTCAAGCACAGTCATCGGTAATGCGCCGGTGTTCAGCACTTCATCATGGAATTCACGCGGATCGAACCGGGGGCCTAGCCGTGTTTTCGCCCTGTCTTTGAGCCGCTGAATGGTAAGCGCGCCGATTTTATATGCCAGTGCCTGTGAAGGGATGGCGATATAACGCTCAACTTCGGCGGTGGCGTCGGTTTCGCCCATTGAGCTGTTGTCGAGCATATACTTAATCGCTTTTTCGCGGCTCCATGCTTTAGAGTGTAGACCAGTATCGACCACCAGCCGCATCGCACGCAGCATTTCGTCATCGAGATGGCCAAAACGCTGGTATGGATCCTTGAATAGCCCCATGGGGAAACCCAGTTTCTCGGAATAAAGTGCCCAGCCTTCTACATAAGCGGTGTTGCCGCCATAGCGCATGAAATTGGGTAATGCGTCATTTTCCTGTGCCAGCGAAATCTGGAAATGGTGCCCCGGCGCACCTTCGTGCAGATAGAGCGTGGTCATACCCGATGTATTGCGCGAAGGCAGGTCATAAGCATTAAAATAAAATATACCCGGCCGTGAGCCGTCCGCCGTGCCGCTGCTATATGAACCGCCGGCCTGGAATTTTTCAATCGACTTGTCATAAGGTCGGATTTCAAGCGGCGATTTCGGCAGCACCTTGAACTGCGTATCAATCACCTTATCGACCTGCTTGCCGATGTCATAATAACCCTGTGTCAACGCCTCACGTGATTCCGGATGGAATTGCGGGTCAGTGCGGATGAAGGTGAAAAATTCAGCCAATGTGCCATCAAAGCCAACCTCTTTCTTGATACCTTCCATCTCACCCTTGATGCGCGCGACTTCGCTCAGGCCCAGCTCATGCACTTCAGCAGGATCCAGCGGCAATGTCGTCGTCCCCTCAATCAGGAAACGGTACATGGTATCGCCGCCCTTCATCGAAGACAGACCAACTTCCTCACGTGCCACTGGCAGATATTCGTTTTTGAGGAAATCATGCAGCCGCTGATAGGCAGGATAGATGTCATTTTCGATTACGGTTTTATACCGCGCGGCGAGCTCCGCCTGCTTTGCTTCGTCTATACCTTCAGGAAACTTTTTGATTGGACCGTAAAACGCGGATTCTTCGGTCGGCAGCGCCAGCTGGGTGGCAAGTTGCTCGATCACGTTATTAATGGTGAGCTTTGTTTCAACGACACCACTGGTCATGCCTTCACGGAAACGGCCGATAGAACGGTCGAGCAGAGTCACAAAACCGGAATGGCGTTTCAGATTGTTCTCGTAGTCCTCAAGCGTATTGAAAGGCGCGCCGCTGCTGCCATTTGCAAATGTCGGATAAAATGTATGAAAGCCCGAAAAGTGATTGATGGGGCGCGGATTGGTGAGTGCCAGTATCTCTGGCGTCAGTCCCTTGAGTGTGTTTTCGGTATTGCGTTTGAACACGTCATAGGCAATCGCATCGACAGAGCCCAGTTTGCTACGGTCAATCTGCATGAGTGCATCAAGATCAGATTTGGCTGCCGCGCGTTCTCCATCCATGTAAGCGTCGGTGATATAGTCGCCAAACTGACCTGCATAGCGCATGTCGCCGCGAAACAATGCGGTGAGTGGGTTACGCTTCAGGCTTGCTTCATCGCTTGCAGCGAACAATTCACGCAGCCTTTCACCCTCGCTCTGGATCTTGACGGTCACGTCATCGCTTGCGCTTTTCTGCTGCGTTGGTGAACTGGCTGTTTTCGCATCGCTGGACGCACAGCCTGTAAGCGACAGGGTTGCCGCCGAAGCGAGCAGAAGAATACGGGTGGTCATGGGTTTGGATCCTCAATACTATTGGCTGGCAAAGTCATTAGCATGACGCTGTAACTATGCGCAATTCGCAAAGCTGCAAAAACACGACAGATTTCGACGGAAATGCACGGTATCGTGCTATACGAAGACAAGCGCTATTTCCAGATTCCTTCACGGAACCATTTTGTGATGATGTATTTTGTGCCCTTTATTACAGGGTTGCCGCTGTGCAGGGTATCGGCATTCACCGTGCCATCGGCGTTCAGATTGTTCCAGGTCAGCAGCATCCCGGTATAGGGCGGCACCTTGAAACCTGCGTTGGTAAAGCCTGTCTCACCGCCCTCTATGGGTTCGTTCAGATACACCATGGCGGTCCAGGTGCGCTGCCCACCGCGATGCTTTTCCTGCTGCCAATATTCCTGACTGACATGGAAATAGTCCTGATGTGGTTTGAACTGCTGTCCCACATCATATCTTTGTCCCTGTATTGTTTCCCCGCGCGCGGGCTTGATGCCGAGCAGTTGGCAGATGCGTTTGTCGATTGTCTTGATGAACGGGTCGAACGGATCAACATTGCCGCTATAGCTTGTACGAAATTCCTTATCAGGGTCCTGCTTGTACAAAGTGGAAGGCTGGGCAGTGCTGTCGATCATGCGCATCATCCGCATACATTCCTGCGCATTCATGAATTCACGAACGACAAAGGCATCGAACAGGTCGCAATCGAGTTTTTCGGTGTGCTGGTTTTTTTCAAGCCGCTTGGTGACTTCGCGGCTGAACTTGCTGCGTGCCTGCGCGGCGGTATCGGGAACGGTTACATAGGCCATGACGGTTACTTCAAATATATGATTCGATCACACTCAATCTAGTCAATAACCTTTCCGCGCACCATAACCCAGTCCACTTTTTCCAGTGCGGTGATATCTTTCAGCGGATCACTATCCACTGCAATGATATCGGCGCTATAGCCTGTTGCAATGCGGCCTATCTCATTTTCCAGGTCCATGAGCTTTGCTGCCTCGGTCGTGGCGCTGGCCAGTACTTCGCGCGGTGACATACCAATATGTTTTATCATCAGCGCAAATTCCTCGGCATTACGGCCATGCGGATAAACGCCGCTGTCCGTACCAAATATGATAGGGATGCCAGCTTTTCGCATGGCGGTTGGCGCCTTGCCAAGCTGTGACAGGGTGGCACGGATTTTTGCTTCTACGGGCGGGGTATAAACACCTTTGCCCAACCCCTCCTGCACGCCGACAAATGCCATCAATGTTGGCACACAGGCAGTACCATTTTCTTTCATTGCACGGATCGTGGCATCGTCGGCAAAAGTGCAATGTTCGATGGTGTCGACACCCGCTTTTGATGCGGCCTCAATACCGCGCGGGCCGTGTGCATGTGCTGCGACCCGCATGCCGAGCGCGTGGGCAGAACTCACAATCGCTTCCATTTCCGCATCGGTGAAATGCTGGTCGAGCCCGCGCGCCTGCTGACTGAGCACGCCGCCGGTGGCGGTAATCTTGATGAGGTCTGCGCCATTTTTTGAGGCTTCCCGTACCGCGGCAGCACATTCTTTCACGCCCGTACAGGCAGAACCATCGGCCAGCGCCGCATTCACTTCCGGACGAAAGCCTGATACGTCACCGTGCCCACCGATAATAGCCAGCGATGAGCCAGCAGACTGGATGCGCGGGCCTGGAAGGATGCCTTCTGCCGTACCGCGCCGCAGTACAAATCCCACCTGAGGCGCGCTGCCTACATCACGCACAGTCGTAAAGCCGGCCAGCGCTGTCAGTCGCGCATTTTTTGCACCCACAACCACGCCCCACTCATCTGGTTCAGTGGCTTGTCTCCAGAAGTCACCACCGGGATCGCCTGACAGATGGACATGCATGTCAATCAGCCCTGGCAGAACAGTTTTATCGGAAAGGTCGATAACCTTGCCATCATTTGGGCGTGTAATGCCGCTTTCGATAGAGACAATCCTGCCATCACGCACGGTGATGGTGGCCGGACCAGTTGCACCGGTATTTGCATCCGCAATCAGGTTACCGGCCAGAATAACCTTATCCTGCGCAGCGGCGGGAAAAACCATCAGCGTTAATGCCAAAAATGCGGCCCATATCTGTGTTAATGTCCGCATTCCAACTCTCCTGATCATGTGTGAAAAGCGGATTTATGCACACCAGCACCATGTTTGCAATGCAATAGCGCGTGACATGGCCTTGCCAGCCCCGTCGTTTCAGGTTTATCCTGCATATCGCATCAATCAGGGAGCAGGCCATGACACATGATTTAAACAGATATTCGCGCGGCGCTATCGCCTTTCACTGGATTATTGCAGCACTGGTGCTGGCGAATTACGTCCTGGTGAATATTGCTCATGATCTGGAGCGGTCTGCCAAAGCTGTATATATGGACCCGCACAAGGCAATCGGCATTACCATATTGGTGCTTACTGTATTGCGCATTATCTGGCGATTGACGCACAAGCGCCCTGATGTGGCCCATGGTGTGAAACCGTGGGAGGCGATGCTTGCGAAAACCGCGCACTCTCTCTTCTATATATTGCTGATCGCCATTCCGCTGACCGGCTGGATGATGGTGTCGGCCTATGGCAGCAGCGGCGTGGACTGGTTTGGTATTTTTGAAATTCCCGCACTGCCTGTTGAAGAAAGCCGGGACGTGGGCGGGCAATTGCACGATATTCACGAAATTATAGGTAAAGCGATGTTTGTGTTGATCATCCTGCACGTACTTGGCGCGCTCAAGCATCAATTTTTTGACAAATTACCTGTTCTTGCCAAAATGGGTTTGGGCCGTAACGTATAAAATGTGCGAAGCATAAAAAGAGGGGGCCGGAATGTTCCAGCCCCCTTAAGGTGATCCCGAGGAGGGATTTCGTAAAGCTTTAGCCTGTCCTGGCCGGAGCTTAATAGTAAAAATCGTAAATAATATCGACTATATAACCAGTATAAATGTCAACCAGCAAGACGTCATCATAATAACGTACCCAGCGATAGTCACCATAAGCTGGCGGTAAGCGGTAATACGACGGATCACTTATCCAGTAATTGCGGGCATAAAACCCCGAGCCCAGGTAGAATCCGATACCAAAGCGCTTATAGCGGTGGCTGCGATAAGGCGCATAATACCGGTTTGCACGATATAGATGGCGATTATATTTACGGTAATTGCGCCAGTTATAGCGGCGGTCATTACGCCAGCTGCGCTTCCATGCTTTGCGGTAGTCACGCCGCGCGTTACGATAGCCGCGGCGATAATCGCGACGATCCCGCTTATATCGCTTGTCACGGCGGTCGGCACGATACCTGCGATCTATCCGGCCATCACGGTTGTGGTCCCAGCGACGATCTACCTTACCATTATGGTTGCGGTCATATCGGCGGTCAATCCGACCATCACGATTCCGGTCCCAGCGACGATCGACGCGACCATCACGGTTGCGGTCGCCACGGGCGTTGGCACGACGGTTGCGGTTTACGCGGCGCTGTGCCTCGCGGACGATACGTTCCTGTCTGTTCAAGCGGCGATCCTGACGTACCCGGCGCTGCTCATTGGTTGCGCGGCGCTGCTGACGCTGCTGTGTGCCTTGATGGCTTGCACGGCGTTGCTGCTGTTGCTGCGCTTTTTCGCGCTTCGCACGACGTTTTTGACGCACCTCGCGGTTGCCCTGACGTTCTGCACGTGCTTCGCGATTGGCTCTGCGCTGCTGACGGGCCTGCTTGTTCTGGCGTCGTTCTCCGCGCGCTCTGCGTTCACCGCGTCGCTCACGGCTTTGCTGGGCCGTTTCATTTAACTGTATGGCCAGAGCGGGGCTGCCTGCTATTGCAGAGCCTGTATTGACCTGTGCCTTGGCGGTGATTTCAGCTGCATCTGCTTCACCAATTACCAGAGGTGACAAAATGGTGGCGGCCATCAGGCTGACATAATATAATGGGCGCATATTCTTTACTCCTTGGGCCTGATGAAAATTTCTATTTCCGGTCAGAAGCTGACCAGATTTCCCACGACCGTTCCGTTAGTGTTGATCACGTTATAGGGACTTACGTGTTACCCCAAACTGAACCACGCTGTTGCCTTTTGTTAATATTAGCAGCAACTTTTATGAACACTTGCTTTTTGGCAGAAATCAGCGGTAAATGGCTTATGCAGACACCAATCCTTACACTCAATATCGGAAAACCTGTCTCTTTTCGCGGAGATGGCGAGCACAGCGCAATTGCCAAATCCCCGGTGGATTCGCCTGTCTTTCTGGGGCGCACCGGCATAACGGGTGATCAGGTTGCCGACACGGTGCATCATGGCGGACCGGACAAAGCGCTGCACCATTATCCCTATGACCATTATGATTATTGGCGTGGACGCCTGCCGGGCCATGCATTTCTGAAAAAACCAGGTGCATTTGGCGAGAATATATCCACGACCGGCATTATCGAAAGCGAAGCACGCATTGGCGACCGGTTTCGGCTAGGCGCGGCGCTGATAGAAATTAGCCATGGCCGCCAGCCCTGCTGGAAACTCGATCACCGTTTTGGGGTAAAAGGCAAAAACAGCGTGATGGCGGACATTGTGCGCACCGGCAAATGCGGCTTTTATTACCGTGTGATCGAAGAAGGCATGGTGGCACCCGATGCAGTCATGAAACGGGTGGAGCGCGGATTGGCGGAATGGACGGTGGAGTGCGTCTTCATGCTGCTAATCGGTGGGCGCGGCAAAAAAGACCCGGCGGCATTAAGGCAATTGCAGGATATGGAACTGCTCGCGACGAATTGGCGGGAACGCGCGGCCAGGATACTGGATAACCCGGGCTAAAACCTAGGTTTCATCGCTTTCCGCATTTTTGGCGAGCCATTCTTCCAGCCATTTGATGGTATAGTCACCATTCTGGAATTCCGGATCGTCGAGCAATTCGCGGTGGAGCGGAATGGTGGTTTTCATGCCCTCGATCACAAATTCATCCAGCGCACGGCGCAGGCGCATCAGGCACCCTTCGCGGTTCTTGCCATAAACGATAAGCTTGGCAATCATACTATCATAATAGGGGGGCACGACATAGCCGTGATAAAGCCCGCTATCGACGCGCACATGCATACCGCCTGCGGGATGGTATCCGGTCACTTTGCCAGGCGACGGTGTGAAATTTTTCGGATCTTCGGCATTAATCCGGCATTCGACCGCATGGCCGTGGAACTGGATATCTTCCTGCTGGAAAGAAAGCGGATGTCCGTCGGCCACGCGGATCTGTTCGCGTACCAGGTCGATACCGGTGATCATTTCCGTCACGGGATGTTCAACCTGCAAACGAGTGTTCATTTCGATAAAATAAAACTCGTCATTTTCGTACAGAAACTCGATCGTACCCGCGCCGCGATAGGCCATATCAGCCATTGCCTTGGCCACAGTCGTACCCATTTCCGCGCGCTGCGCGTCCGAAATAACCGGTGAAGGCGCTTCTTCCAATACTTTCTGGTGGCGGCGCTGCAACGAACAATCGCGCTCGCCCAGATGTACGGCATGGCCATTGCCATCGCCAAACACCTGAAATTCGATATGCCGCGGATCGCCCAGATATTTTTCGATATAGACGGTTGGATCGCCAAAAGCGGCCTTGGCCTCATTTGATGCCTGGCTCATCAGGCTTTCCAGCTTGTCGGGGCTTTCCACCACCTGCATGCCTCGGCCTCCGCCGCCTGATGCTGCCTTGACAATCACTGGATAGCCGATTTCTTCGGCAATGCGTTTGCCATCCTCGATATTCTCAACCGGTCCGGGAGAGCCCGGGACAAGCGGAATGCCAAGCGCGCCAGCGGTGCGTTTTGCCTCTACCTTGTCGCCCATGGTACGGATATGTTCGGGCTTAGGACCGATCCACTTGATGCCATGCGCTTCAACAATTTCGGCAAATTTGGCATTTTCCGATAAAAAGCCATAGCCGGGATGGATTGCATCGGCATGGCTGACTTCGGCTGCCGAAATAATGTTCGGGATATTGAGATAACTGTCAGTGGCGGGCGGCGGGCCTACACAAATGGCTTCATCGGCAAGCCGGACATGCATCGCATCTTCGTCAGCAGTGGAATGCACCGCTACTGTCTTAATGCCCATTTCATGCGCAGCGCGGTGGATACGGAGTGCGATTTCGCCGCGATTGGCTATCAATATCTTTTTGATGGTCATGCCGCAGGCTTACTCCACAACCACCAAAGGCTGGTCGAATTCGACCGGCTGTGCGTCCTCGACCAGTATCTGTGCGACCTTGCCTGCCTTGGGTGCGGTAATCGGGTTCATGACCTTCATTGCCTCGACAATCAGCAGCGTGTCACCCTTGCCCACGCTGTCGCCGACCTTGACGAATTGTGCGGCGCCTGGTTCCGGCGCCATATAGACCGTGCCGACCATAGGTGATTTGACGGCATTTGCCATATCGGCGGCAGGGGTAGCCGCTTCTTCTACCGGAGCAATAGGAGCAGGCGCTACAGCAGGCATTTCGTGTACCGGCGCAGGCATAGGAGCCGCCGCCATCATTGCACCTGGGGCACCACGTGACACGCGGATCTTGCGCTCGCCATCTTCGACTTCGATTTCAGTGAGGCCGGTTTCACCCAGTAATTCGGCAAGTTCACGGACCAGCTTTCCGTCCACCTGCATTGTGCCTGATTTGGATGTACTGCCCTGATTCTGCTTTGCTGCCATGAATTCCTCTTGGAGTATTGTCCGCGTGTACGAACCGTTGCAAATGTAACATGATTGCCCTGCCTATGCCCGCAAACCGGGGGGCAGGGCAATATCTTTATGCGCTAAATCTTCGCTGCCGCCTCCAGCGCCATGACATAGCCATAAGTGCCAAAGCCACAGATGGAGCCGCGTGCGACGGGTGCAATCAGGCTTTTATGCCGAAATTCTTCCCGCGCCGCGGGGTTGGAAATATGCACTTCGATTACCGGCGTTTTGATGGCTTTGACAGCATCATATAGTGCTACGGATGTATGCGTCAGCGCGCCAGCGTTCAGGATAACCGCATGCACACCTGCGCCCTGGGCCTCATGCAGCCAGTCGGTGAGGTGCCCTTCATGATTGGACTGGCGCAGGTCGATTTCGAAGCCGAGTTCTTTCCCGCGATCTTCCAGACTATCCGCAATATCATCGAGCGTGTCCGACCCATAAATTTCCGGCTCACGCAGGCCGAGCAGGTTAAGATTGGGTCCGTTGAGGACAAATATGGTTCTGGTATCGGTCATAGTGCGATGCGCCCCTTTGACATATGCTTATAGCGGCTGTTGCAGGCAGGACAAGCGTGGCCGGTTTGATATTGCACTGCAACACAAAGCCAGCTATACGCGCGCCAATTGTGGCGTGCGCGCATAGCAGCCGTCCTCCTCTTACGATAAGCAGAATAAACATGTCCCTTCGCAATATCGCGATTATCGCGCACGTTGACCACGGCAAAACCACGCTGGTGGATGAGCTTTTCAAGCAATCGGGTACCTTCCGCGAGAATCAGCGGGTGGAAGAACGCGCGATGGATTCAAACGATCTGGAAAAAGAGCGCGGCATCACGATTCTGGCCAAGTGCACGAGCGTCGAATGGGAAAATGAAGGCGAAACCACGCGCATCAATATTGTCGATACGCCGGGCCACGCCGATTTTGGCGGCGAGGTGGAGCGTATCCTGTCGATGGTCGATGGTGTCATCCTTCTGGTCGATGCTGCCGAAGGACCAATGCCGCAGACGAAGTTCGTGACGGGCAAGGCGCTCGCGCTCGGCCTCAAACCGATTGTAGTTGTGAACAAGATTGACCGCCCGGATGGCCGTCCTGATGAAGTGCTCGACGAATGTTTTGACCTGTTCGTGAACCTGGGTGCCAATGATGAGCAGCTCGATTTCCCCGTGCTGTATGCATCGGGCCGCAATGGCTATGCGAGCGAAGATACCGAAGCGCGCGAAGGTGATTTGCAGCCATTGTTCAAGAAAATTGTCGAACATGTGCCTGCGCCAACCGTGGATAAAGACGCGCCTTTCAGCTTTCTCGTAACGCTGCTGGACCGTGATAATTTCGTCGGGCGTATCCTGACGGGCCGTATTGCTACGGGCACGCTGAAAATCAATGACCCGATCAAGGCGATGGATATTGATGGCAATATTGTCGAACAGGGCCGCGCGACCAAGATTATGGCGTTCCGCGGGTTGGAGCGTGAGCCGGTCGATTTTGCCGAGGCAGGTGACATTATCTCGCTGGCAGGCCTGACCGATGCAACCGTGGCCAATACCATTGCCACGCCTGACCTGATGGAACCGATCGCATCGCAGCCAATTGATCCGCCAACGCTGTCGATGCGCTTTGCCGTCAATGACAGCCCGTTTGCAGGCCGTGAAGGCGACAAGGTCACAAGCCGCATGATCCGTGACCGGCTGGCCAAGGAAGCTGAATCCAATGTTGCCATTCGCATCACTGAAAGCGCGGACAAAGACAGTTTTGAAGTCGCGGGCCGCGGTGAATTACAGCTGGGCGTACTTATTGAAACGATGCGCCGTGAAGGTTTTGAACTTGGCATTTCGCGTCCGCGTGTTCTCTACCGTGAAAATGAAGCGGGTGAGCGCGAAGAGCCGTACGAGACTGTCGTGATCGACGTCGATGACGAGCATAGCGGCACGGTGGTCGAGAAAATGCAGATGCGCAAAGCCGAGTTGACCGACATGCGTCCATCCGGCACGGGCAAGACGCGGATTACTTTTTCTGCGCCGTCGCGCGGCCTGATCGGCTATCACGGCGAATTCCTGTCTGACACGCGCGGCACCGGCCTGATGAACCGCCTGTTTGAAAAATACGGGCCGTACAAGGGCAGCATTACGGGCCGTCAGCTTGGCGTGCTGATTTCACGCACCACAGGCGAAAGCGTTGCCTATGCGCTGAACAGTCTGGAAGAACGCGGCGAGCTTTTCATCGGTTCGAACGTGGCGATATACGAAGGCATGATTATTGGCGAGAACGCCAAGCCCGAAGACCTTGAAGTCAATGCGATGAAATCAAAGCAGCTCACCAACTTCCGTTCGACCGGCAAGGATGACGCGATCCGCCTTACCCCGCCGCGTCTGATGAGTCTGGAGCAGGCAATCGCCTATATTGACGATGATGAAATGGTTGAGGTCACGCCCAAGTCGATCCGCCTGCGCAAACGCCATCTTGACCCCAATGTGCGTAAAAAGGAAAGCCGCAAGAAAGAAGGTTAAGGGTAAGGGCAGTTGATTTACTGCATGTCTGCGGTGCTGTAAGCGAACGGCATGCGCCTGTTCTTCACACTTGTTCCACCGCATGATATCCGGCAGCGGCTTTGCCTGCTGATGGGCGGTATTGAGGGTGCGCGGTGGCAATCGGATGCGCAGCTGCATCTGACGATGCGCTATGTCGGTGATGTGGAAGGGCATGTCGTGGATTTGCTGGTGGCGGAAACGGACCGGCTTCCATTGTCTCCAATAGAAGCGCGGTTGGACGGCATTGGCCAGTTTTCGCGCGGTGATCATGTGCAGCAGCTTTGGGCCGGGGTTTCCCCGGCACAGCCGTTTGCCCATCTGCACCGGCAGATTGAACGCATCTGTGTTTCGGCGGGGCTGAAGCCAGAAAAACGCAAATATGTGCCGCATATCACTTTGGCGCGATTACCGCGCAGTGGCGGATCGCCTGCACAGTTCATGGAATCGCATATCGGCCTTTCGAGCACGCCATTTACATTTGACCGACTGGTGCTGATGCAGAGCCATCTGCGCACCAGCGGCAGCCTGTATGTGCCGCTGGCCGAATGGGATATGGCTTAAGGCGCAGCCGCAGGAACCGCAGCTTGCGGAATGGCATAGCTGACCGATGCATCGGGGCCGAGCGGAATGCCGAGATAGACCCACAGCACCAGCAGCAATGTACCGCTGACCAGAAGCCATACCGAATAAGGGATCATCATCGCGGTCAGGCTGCCGAGCCCGAAATCTTTCTGCCAGCGCTGCGCAAACACAAGGATAAGCGGGAAATAGACCATCAGCGGCGTGATGATATTGGTCGCGCTATCGCCGACGCGGTAGGCCGCAGTCGCGCCTTCGGGGCTTACACCCAGCAGCATCAGCATCGGTACCAGCACCGGCGCAAGCAGCGCCCATTTGGCACTTGCCGATCCGACAAACAGGTTGAGCAGGCCCGAGAACAGCACGATCAGGCCGAGCACGAGTGGCAGTGGCAGGCCGGTGGATTCAATCCCGGCGGCACCATGCACCGCAGTAATCAGGCCCAAGTTTGACCAGCCAAACATCGCCACGAAGTGCGCAGCGGCAAAGGCTAGCACGAGATAGTAACCCATATCCTTCATCGATTCCGCCATCATGTTCACCAGATCGCGGTGATCGTTGATTGTGCCGGCTGCCTTGCCATAGGCCCAGCCGCACGCGAGGAAGAGTACGAAGAAACCGGCAACCAGCGACTGATAGAATGGGCGCAGCGTGGTGTGCACCGAACAGTCACCGCTGGCAATGGTACCGGGTGCGCAGGCTTCTTCGTTGATCAGCGGCGTGCCGGGGCCGAGTGCCATGATGGCCCAAAGCGCCACCACGCCCAATGTAGCGAGGCCAGCATATTTCAGGCCCTTTTTCTGCTCAGCAGACAACTCGCCATCATCATCCTGGGCGTAAGTTTCCGCCATGTCGCCTTCCGGGATCCATGCGCCCAGACGCGGCTCAATCACCTTGTCGGTGACATACCAGATGATTGGCAGGAAGATGAAAGTCATCGCGGCGATAAAATACCAGTTACCAGCAATGTTCATTGTCCAGCTTGGATCAAGCGCGCTGACATTCACCGCTTCTTCGGTGATGCCGAACAGCAGCGCATCAAGCTGCCCCGGTGAAACATTGGCGGAAAAACCACCTGAAACCCCGGCAAATGCCGCCGCAATGCCTGCCAGTGGATGTCGCCCTGCCGCGGCGAACAGCAGTCCAGCGAGTGGAATCAGCACGACATATCCTGCATCGGCGGCGTGGTTGCCGATCATGGCGACCAGCGCGACAACAGGGGTCAACAGCGACACTGGCGCGCTTTTGACGGCGGCGCGCATACCGCTGGCAAAAAAGCCCGACCGTTCGGCCACGCCCGCACCCAGCATCACGACCAGAACATAGCCAAGTGGATGGAAGTGGGTGAATGTCTTGGGCATTTCGACCCACAGCTTCTGAATATTTTCAGGTGCCAGCAGACTGACCGATTTGATCACCAGTGCTTTGCCATCTTCCCCCAATTCGGTCGGATGCAGCGCTGAAGCGCCCATGGCCGCCGCGATAATTGAAATCACGATCAGTGCAATGATAAGGTAGAGGAAAATAAATACCGGATCGGGAAGCTTGTTGCCGGTCCGTTCAACCCAGGCCAGAAACCCTGTGGTTTTGGGGCCATTTGTCACATTCTCTGCTGTATTTGCCATATACCTCTTCCCGAATTATGGTTTTTCCGGGAATCTTAGCGCAAGTTTCAAAAACCGCAATGGGGTAGGTATCAGGCGCAAGAGGTGCGTCAGATGCTTTGGATTCAGGCGCTCTGGATATAGTCGCGCATGGCGGCGGCTTCGCTCTCGATCTTGTCGATGCGGTATTTCACAAGATCGCCGATTGATACAAAACCAACAAGTTTTTCACCCTCGACGACTGGCAAGTGACGGATGCGCCGCTTGCTCATGAGCGACAATGCAGACAAGGCAGTCGCATCGGACGCGATAGTGATGGCGGGCGCGGTCATGACATTCGAAACCGGTGTGTCCAGAACGCCTGCCCCGTCACTTTGCAGGCAGTATATAACATCGCGTTCGGAAAATATGCCTGCCACCTTGCCACCAGCCATAACCGGCAGGGCACCGATGCGTTTTTCGGACAGCATTGCGATGGCATCCATGACGCTGTCATCCCCATGGCATGTAAAAAGTTCGCCAGAGCGATTTTCCAATATTTTGGCAACTGTCATGATTTTCCTCCGCTTAATGGATCGATTATGTCCGATTCTCTGTGCTTGTACAGATAAATGTAACACAAAATATATCGTCCGTCATTCAGCCGGGCTTGATGCCGCGTATAAAAGCGTCCAATAGATTCCCATGCCGCGTCCATCCAATCTTGATGATCCCGATTATGCCCGTTTCGCCTGGGCGCGTTATCGCCGCCTTATGTGGTTTATGGCGCTCGTAACACTGGGTGTTGTCGCGGTTGCCCTGGGTATCATGTTCGCGCTGCATGGCTGGGTATCCATCCATCTTTATATTGCAACAGCATTGGCCGTCGCGGCGGCGATGCTGCTCACGGCGGCATTAATGGGGCTGGTGTTCCTGTCCAGCGGGACAGGCCATGATGAGGCGGTGGAAGATGAAATTTCAAAGGAAATATATGGCGATGACGAAAAGTGATCATATTGGCGTAAAGCCCGCACTGACGTCGCGTGAGGATCCGATCCTGCGTGTCGTGCCGGGGCCTGCCGATATCAATTCCAACGGCCATATTTTTGGCGGCTGGGTGCTGAGCCAGATGGATACGGCGGCGGGCATTGTCGCTGCGCGGGCAACGCAAGGTGCGACGGCCACTGTGGCCATAGATGCAATGGAATTTATCGCGCCCATACTGCTGCGTGATGTGATTTCGGTCTATGCCGAGGTGGAACGGATAGGCCGCACGTCGCTGGCCATTCGCATCGATGTGATCGCTACAAGATCGCGCGGGGCAGAGGAAGTGCGGGTCACAAGCGGCCTGTTCACTTTCGTGGCGCTGGATGAAAACCACCGGCCCAGAGTCATTGATAAGAGTAACTTGCCTGAGGGCCTGAAGGGCGTTTAGTCCTCTTTCACATCATAGCTGCGATAGCGCAATTTGCGCTCACCGTTTGCAGGGACAGTCGCGCGCCATATGATACGGCCATTCTTCCTGAATGTCCTGCCTTTGAACTTTTTGAGTGTTTCCTCGTCGTTCGGGTCGAACCGGACTTCGAATGTCACCGGGAAGGCATTGGCATTTTTGACAGTAACGACGTGACTGTCCCAGTTTTTGCCTTCCTTGTCGCCATAATCATGGTCGATAGTGACATTGCTGGCCCCGCCCAGCATCAATTCGATTTCCTCGCCGACCGCTTTGTCATCCATTGATGCCTCACCGACCAGCTGGCGCAGGCCTAACACGCGCTGGAAAAAAGTGAATTGTCCGGAAGGAAGGGGTTCGCCCAATCCGGATTTCTCTTCATTTTGTATGACGAAAAGTCGTTCGATATCGCCTTCGTCACTGCTGTCTGAAAAAGTGGAGCGGTAGATAATCTCGCCCTCGACCTGTTTTTTCGACAGGAACGCGACCTGCTTCTGGCTTTTCGCAGCCACAGTTACGGGGAAGGGGATGCGATAGAGCTTGAGGTCGCCCAGCTCCTCACGTTTAGCGACACGTGTGCCAGTCACTACAATGAATTCATCGGCTGCAGACTCCATGCGCATGGCAATAGGGGCAGAGGCAGGGGGCGGTGGAGGAGGTGGCGGCGGTATCGCGCCATACCTGGCTCTGCCAAGGCCGCTAGTTGTGGTGCCATAGGGCCAGCAGTTAAAGCTGATATCCTGTCTTCCGGAGGGCGAGCTACCTGCTCCATTCCTATCATCGTCCACACGGTTGACTGTCCCCGCGATGGCATTGGCGCTGGCATTCACAAAGCTGGTATCATCTGCGCTCGCCATGGTCATCCAGCCGAGCAGGTCTATCCGGTTGCCAGCACTGTTCAGTTCCGCCACATAATTCGCCTGCCAGTCGAAATTGCTGGCGAGATAGGTAAGGGTGACCTGCATGCGCCCGCCCGGTTGATTACCCATGACCACCGAGAGTGTGGGTTTGGCGGTCAGGCCGCTTGGGACGGAGGGAAACAGTAGTGTCTGGTCCAGTCCGGTGCAGTAGAGCGATTCAAAACCCGCCTCTGTCTGCAATATTACGCGGTCGGGGTCGGAGCGGATTGTGCCGCTTTCCGTGGTGACCTCGCCCGTTGCGGGGTTGGTGCGGCGGATGGTCACCCGCTGCCCGGTAAAAGCGTCCAGCAGCCCGCGCTGTGACAAAAGCCGTGCATCGCGGTTTTTCTCTTCAATGCCGATGCCGCGTACCAGCGCGCTTTGCGGTAAGATGCCGCTGGCCACACCTTCAAAACGGAGCGTGACGGGTCCTGCTGGCAGGTTGACTTCGCGTGTTTCGGTGACGAGTGCAAAGCCTTGCAAATAGTCCAGTTCAAGCGGACTTTCCGGATCGGCATTGGGGTTGCGATATATCGACACTTCCACGGCATCCGGGCCTGCGGATGTCACAACCGCATCATTTGCACCCTGCGCCAGGGCGGGTATGGCCATAATGACTGGCAATATTGCCAATAAAGATAAGAAGATACGCATTGACCCGCCTTACCAGCGTGTATCGTATGTGACTTTCAATATGGTTTCGCCATTGGCGGGCACGGGCACCTGCCACACACGGGTATCGGCGGTCCGTTGCTTGCCAGGAATGCTTTCGCTTGGGATGCGTGTGTCGTTCCAGGAATAATAACGCTTCAGCCCCATCTGCGCGACATCGACTGTGACCGGCTGCGATTTCGCATTGGTTACTTTATAGTGCATGACGGTGCGCCAGAAGTTTTTTTGTCGCTCCACCGTGACCGTTTCACTGCCGCCGTCACTGCTGCTGATGCGGTAGCGTGCGGTGGTTTCCCATTCGCCGGGCGAGATTTTGTCGCGGCTGACCATGATGGGCTGCACTTTCACATCAAACGCTTCACCGGTTTTCAGCGCCAGATCGCTGCCGCCGGGCGTATGGGATATCCGGTTCTCACCGATAAACTGCGCCTGTCCGCGCTGGTCGCGCATATAGACGCGCACTGTGCCCGCAGGCAGCGCATCGCCGAGGCCACCTTCGCGTGAGGTTGAAAATTTGAGTACTGTATCGGCGCTCTGCGCCTGGTCACTACTGCCCATCCAGCGGTTGGTATATTGATACGCTTTGGCGGCGGCTGCATTTGCAACATCAAGAAAACTGACCTGTTTCTGCTGCGCATTGGCGATAGTGGTGCGTTTGGCGAGCGGATAGATATAAAAATCGGCCAGCGCTTCGGCAGAACCGCTTTCAGTACCCGGACTGTTGCCCCGGGGCTGATTTCTGCGACGGTTATTATACCGGTTCTGCTGTGCCTGTGCGACTTCGCCGGCGACCAGCAATGTTTTTGCGTTATGGAATGTCGTGCCAGTATTGTTGCGCAGCGTGATCCAGCCCTGCACATCAATGCTGCCCTTCTGTTCATCAAACAGCGCGACATAATCGGCGTTCCAACCCAGCCCGCGGGAGAGGTAACTGAGCGTGAGCGGGCGTGTGCCAGCACGGCGCGAATCCACCGTGACCGACAAAGTCGGTTTGGCGCGCAGATTGGGCGGGATGCGGTCGAATATGACGCGCACGGGCAGGCCATCATCACGCAGGACCTCGATCCGGTTGCCGATCTGCATCACCACACCGCCATTGACGGCCAGTATTTTTGCACGTTCGCGGGTCTGTGCGCCCGTTGCGGGGTTGGTGCGCAGCAATGTCACCTGCTGCCCCACGGCTTTTTGCATCAATGATGCTGGCGACAGCAGGTCAAAATCGAAATTCTGTTCCATAATGTCAAAACCGGTACCGCCCAGCGTGACGGTCTCGGGCCGGATTTGTGCGGAAACATCAGGAAAGGGAATGCGGGTGACAGAGGCGGGCACATTCACCTGTCGCACGTCTTGTACCAGCGCCAGATTGCCATTATAGATGGTGACGGAGACATCGCCCTGGGCGGTGCTGTCAGGGTCATTAGCGGGGACCTGTGCCGTAACAGGGCCAGCCAGTCCCCCAGCAACTCCGAACGCAACTATGGATAAGGATATACTATGGGCGCGCATCGTTCATCTCCCTCTTTTGCAAGGGGATGATGCTGCATTTTACCCGTTTTGAACAGGGAAATCTTGAAGGGAGAAGTTTTCAGGCGATCCTGGATAGGAGGCGCTGATACCTATTCAGCAGCAACCGCCGGCTTGTCGTCATCCGCCTTGTCAGTTTTACGGGCACGGGTCCGTTTCGGTTTTTCCTGCGCATCATCGCTGCTGCCAATGGCGGGCGGAAGTGCCGCCATATCGACGGTGGCTTTCGCATCTTCTTTTGGCGCACCTTCTTTTGGCGCATCCTCTTTCGGCTTGCGGGTACGGCGCGGTTTGGGTTTCTCTGCGGCATCCGGCTTGTCCGCCTCCACATCTGGGCTGTCCGTATCAGCATGCGTCCGGCGCGGATTGCGGCGAGGCTGGCGGCGATCATTGTGCTCACTGCCATGGCTGTCGTCGTCATCGCGGTTTTCATGGCGCGCGGCGCGCTCTGCTTCACGCTTGGCGCGTTCTTCTTCCTGACGCGCTTTACTGTCGGCCAGTACGCGGAAATAATGATCGGCAAACTGCAGATAATATTCGGAGTTGACGCCGTCGTCATTCATCGCGGCATCATTGGCCAGCTTCTTGTATTTATCCAGCATCTGGGCTGCGTTGCCGCGCGCCCTGTTGTCGATCCTGTTGGCTGTATCCATTCCACCACGATTATTCGGGCCGCGATTATTGTTGCGGCTGCGGCGGCGGTTATTCTGTCCGCGGTTATTGCTCAATTTTGTCATTCCTTACATGTCTGACATGAGTTTCGCCTGCTCTCAGTGGAGAAGCCTTGCGTTGCAGAGCGTGTCCAATTTTGGCAGGAACAAGATCCAAAAGACGGGGATTTCGTGCATCCATCCTTGATCTTCTCTTTAAAGCCGTAGCGAGAGTTTACATGCTTGCCAAGCAAAAACTGGATATTGGTAGTGGATAACGAAGTAAATTACTGATTAATCTATGATAACTGCGCGTGGGTGCCCTGCCAGATCATGCTTTATCGTGCTGCGGAAACCATTTTCCGAGGCGATTGCAGTGACCATTTCGGCCTGCGCTGCCCCGATTTCAAATATTACAGGGGCATTTTGGGCACGCAGTTTATCCAGAACAGGTATTAACAGGCGATAGTCATCCAGCCCGGTCTCACCTGCAAACAGCGCATCATGAGGCTCGTAATCTGCCACATTGGGCGCCAGTTCGGCATTGGTTTCAACATAAGGCGGGTTGCATAGAATAAGGTCAAACGGGGTATCCAGCTTGTCGGTCCATCCCTCACAGCTCCAGTCAAGCCGATGGAATGTAGCGCGGTCAGTCAGATCCAAATGCCGGGCATTGTGCTTTGCCACCTCCAGCGCCGCCGCACTCTGGTCAATACCGGTCCCGTGCGCTTCATTCCATTGTGACAATGCGGCGAGCAGCAACGCCCCTGACCCTGTACCAAGGTCCAATATGCGCATGGGCGGAGCTTCTTTCAGTGCCTCAATTGCCGCTTCGACCAAGGTTTCACTGTCCGCGCGGGGGATCAGAACATCGGGCGTGACGGCAAAATCCAGCCCCCAGAATTCCTGATGCCTGGTGATATAGGCAATGGGTTCATGCGCGATGCGGCGATCCAGCAAGGCCCGGAATTCATGAGGCGGACCAGCCTGCATATGGTTCAGCAGCAATGCTGAGCGGCTGACATCCAGCGCGTGTGCCATCAGCAGCTCTGCGTCGAGACGGGGGGTATCGCTGATGCCGTCCAACTGCTGTGCGGCGTTGCGAATGGCCTCTGCTACACTCACGCCCCATCCATATTGGCAAGTTTGGCGGCCTGGTCTTCCGCCGTCAGTGCATCGACCAGTTCGCCCAGACCCGGGCCTTCGAGTATCTCCGCCAGCCGGTGTAGCGTCAGGTTGATACGGTGGTCCGTGACGCGGCCCTGCGGGAAATTATAGGTGCGGATGCGTTCGGACCGGTCGCCGCTGCCGACCATCGATTTGCGCGCATCGGCCTGTTCGCTTGCCGCCGCCTCGCGTTCCTGTTCATATAGCCGCGCGGCAAGCACTTTCATCGCCTGCGCCTTGTTCTTGTGTTGCGATTTGCCGTCCTGGCACTGCACCACAAGCCCGGTGGGCAAGTGCGTGATACGGATCGCGCTGTCCGTCTTGTTGACGTGCTGTCCGCCTGCACCGCTTGCACGGTAAGTATCGATACGCAGGTCTTCCTGATTGATCTGGACATCGACTTCATCGGGTTCGGGCAATACAGCCACGGTCGCCGCCGACGTATGGATGCGCCCGCCGCTTTCGGTTTCGGGAACGCGCTGCACGCGGTGTACACCGCTTTCCCATTTGAGCCGCCCGAATACATTGCTGCCGCGCACCGACATTACCACTTCCTTGAACCCGCCTACATCGGATGCATTGGCGGAGACCATTTCTGTGCTCCAGTCATTTTCCTCGGCAAAGCGTTGATACATGCGTGCCAGATCGCCCGCGAACAGCGCGGCTTCATCGCCCCCCGTACCAGCCCGTATTTCGAGCATGGCAGGGCGCGCATCGGCACTGTCCTTTGGAAGGAGCTGCAGCGCCAGTGCCTTTTCTGCCTCAGGCAAAGTGCTGCGGATATCGGCGGCCTCCTCTTCGGCCATTTCCTTGATTTCCGCGTCCTGCTCCTTCTCGTCAATCAGGCCCTGCAGCACTTCCAGCTCTGCACGCAAGCGGCGGACATGCGCGGCGGCCTTGGCCACGGGTTCGACTTCGGCATATTCTTTCGACACCGCCACAAACGCATCACTGTCCAGCTCCCCACTAGCCATTTTGGCTTGCAGTTCGTCAAAACGCGCTTCGATCTGCGCGATGCGTTCGGCGGAAATGCTGGTCATTGTACGTGCGATACTTTCCGGGCAATTTCATCCAGCGGTACTTCAACTTGCGTACCGGTGCTCAGGTCCTTGACCGCCGCTTTGCCACTTGCGAGTTCGTCATCGCCGATAATGACCGCGAAGCGTGCACCCGCATCATTGGCTTTTTTCATGCGCTTTTTCATATTGCCGCGATAGGCCATATCCGCCGTGATGCCATTCCTGCGTAGATCGGCAATAATGCCGCTTGCTGCCATTTCCGCTGCTTCGCCCAAAGGTATCACAACGGCATCAACTACGGGCGCTTCCTTTTCACCGACCAGCATAGCCAGTCGTTCGATGCCTGCAGCCCAGCCGACAGATGGCGTATGCGGCCCGCCCAGTGCCTCGACCAGCCCGTCATAGCGGCCGCCGCCCAAAACGGTACCCTGTGCACCCAACCGGTCGGTGATGAATTCAAATGCCGTGTGGCGGTAATAATCGAAACCGCGTACCAGCCGCGCATTGCGGGTCCATGCTACACTAGCCGCGTCCAACCCGGCAGTGACTTTATCAAAGAAAGTGCGCGCCTCGTCCGTCAGGCTGTCATCAATAATTGGGGCCTCATCCACAATGGGCCGGTCGCGCGGGTCTTTGCTATCCAATATGCGCAGCGGATTTACATCCAACCGGGTCTGGCTGTCCTCGGACAGGTCGCCGCGATACTTCTCAAAATGCGTGACCAGCGCTTCGCGCCACGCCGCGCGGCTCTCCGGATCGCCCAGCGTGTTGAGGTGCAGCGTTACACCGTCATCAATGCCCAGTTCTTTCAAAAGCTGGTCGGCCATCACCAGCAGCTCGACATCGGCGGCAGGTTCGCCTGCGCCCAGTATCTCGGCATCAATCTGGTGAAACTGGCGGTAGCGCCCCTTTTGCGGGCGCTCATAGCGGAATAGCGGGCCGTGTGTGGCCAGTTTGAGCGGGGCGTGCTGCTGCCACCCGTTTGTAAGGTAAGCGCGCACGATACCGGCAGTGAATTCGGGGCGCAGGGTGAGCGAATCCCCGCTACGATCATCGAACGAATACATTTCTTTCGATACTACATCAGTGGTTTCGCCCAGCGAGCGGGCAAAGACTGCCGTCGGTTCGAACACCGGCATTTCGGCGCGCTTGAAATTATACAGCCGCCGTACACGTTCGAATGTATCAATAACATGGCCGAACGCTTCTTGCTCCGGTCCGAAAATATCCTGTGTGCCGCGCACGGGTTTGGGCGTGTTTATCTTGCTCATAGGAGAGCGCCTTTAGCGCCTTTTTCGCAGAATCCAAATATGCATGATGAATTATTTATACGGCAGTCCGTGGCACTTCCCCCTTTCGCAGGTGCAGCATTTTGGCTATGTGGCACGAAAGATTCTCTCATTTGATTCACTGAAAGACACAATTTCCATGAACATTAACGCAATCCCCATTGGTGATAATCCACCCGAAAGCCTGAACGTCATTATCGAAGTGCCCGTTGGCGGCGAACCTGTGAAGTACGAGTTTGACAAGGAATCAGGTGCGCTTTTCGTGGACCGCATCCTGCACACGCCGATGCGTTACCCTGCCAATTACGGATTTATCCCGCACACCTTGTCGCCCGATGGCGATCCGCTTGATGCGTTGGTGGTGGCCCGTTCACCGTTTATGCCGGGCTGCGTGGTGCGTTGCCGCCCGATTGCGGTGCTCAACCTGGAAGACGAACATGGCGGTGATGAAAAGCTGCTCTGCGTGCCGATTGACGCTACTTTCCCCTATTACCGCAAGATTGGTGAGGGCGGCGACCTGCCCGAAATCGTGATGCAGCAGATTGAGCATTTCTTCACGCACTATAAAGACCTGGAAAAAGAAAAATGGGTCCGTGTCGGCAAATGGGGTGATGCAGAAGAAGCCAAGCAGGTCGTGCTGGAAGCGATTGAGCTGGCGAAGCGGGGCAAATAAGGCCTGGGCATGAAAAACATCGCGGTCCTGATAGTTGTTTCGCTTTCGCTCACTGCCTGCGCCACGCCCGAAACGCGGGTGCGCTCAGCGCTGATGGATGCGGGGCTTTCCAGGCCTGTGGCTGCATGCATGGCCGAACGTATGGTGGACCGGCTATCACTGGTGCAACTTAACAAGTTTAACGGCCTCAAAAAACTGAAAGGCCGTGATGCAGGCGATATCAGCATCAATGAATTTGTAAAACGCACCAGGGCTTTGCAGGACCCGGAAATCCTGGGCGTGGTCAGCTCTTCGGGTGTGATCTGCGCAGTGCGATCATAAAGCCTGTTGCATGGTCCGGGTCTGCGCTGCATTCCATGCATTTGGCCCCTTCCATTTATCCGCCGCCTATGCTTTAGCTTGGCACCAACAGATGGACTCGCATCAGGTTTTTTCAGAAAGGTGAATTCCCTCCCATGAACATCCATGAATATCAGGCAAAAGAACTGCTCGCGAAATATGGCATTGGCATCCCGACCGGCCATGCTGCGATGAGTGTCGAAGAAGCTGTGGCGGCAGCGGAAAAGCTGCCCGGTCCGCTCTATGTCGTGAAATCGCAGATTCATGCAGGTGGCCGCGGCAAGGGCAAGTTCAAGGAACTGGATGCGGATGCAAAAGGCGGTGTGCGCCTTGCCAAATCGGCAGATGATGTGCGTCAGGATGCGACTGACATGCTTGGCAACACATTGGTGACTATCCAGACCGGAGATGCGGGAAAGCAGGTCAATCGGCTGTACGTGACCGATGGCGTCGATATTGAAAGCGAATATTATCTCTCCATGCTGGTTGACCGTGCCACAGGCCGTGTGTCGATGATTATATCAACCGAAGGCGGCATGGATATTGAGGCAGTGGCACATGACACGCCCGAAAAAATTACCACCATCACAATTGATCCCGCGCAGGGTTTCATGCCGCACCATGGCCGTGCCGCTGCTTTTGCGTTGAAACTGGACGGTGCGCTTAACAAGGCATGTCAGAAGCTGACGAAGCAGCTTTACACCGCGTTTATGGATCTTGACTGCGAGATGCTTGAAATCAATCCGCTGGTAGAAACCAAGGACGGGCAACTCTTGGTGCTTGATACCAAAATGAGCTTTGACGGTAACGCCATGTTCCGCCATCCCGATGTTGAGGCGCTGCGCGATGAAACCGAAGAAGATCCGGCAGAAGTCGAAGCCAGTAAACATGACCTCGCGTACATCAAACTTGATGGCAATATCGGTTGTATGGTGAACGGTGCGGGCCTTGCCATGGCAACAATGGATATTATCAAGCTGAACGGCGCGTTCCCTGCCAATTTCCTCGACGTAGGCGGCGGCGCGACTACTGAAAAAGTAACTGCGGCGTTCAAGATCATTCTCGCTGATCCTGCTGTGGAGGGCATTCTCGTCAATATCTTTGGCGGGATTATGAAATGCGACATTATCGCGCAAGGCATTGTTGAAGCAGCGAAAGAAGTGAACCTGTCGGTACCGCTCGTTGTTCGTCTGGAAGGCACGAATGTACAAAAGGGCAAGGACATTTTGGACCAGTCTGGTTTGCCTATCGTCAGTGCGAGTGACCTTGGTGATGCAGCGCAGAAAATAGTGGCGCAGGTGAAAGAGGCGGCTTGATATTAATCTCCGCCATTCCCGCGAAAGTGGGAATTTTCCTCACCCACCCCGCATAATATGTGCAGTTGTTATGAAATATAGCCCCAGCCAAGCTGGGAATGACGAACGAAGGATAGAATGATTGACCTATAGTTGACGTTAACGTGAACGTTAACTATAAGCATCGCAGCATTTCGGGCTAATGCCCACCTCTGCTCAGGCTGAGCTTGTTGAAGCCAGAGTGGCAAAACCCTTTAAAGGCTCATGAATGAGCAGGTGAGGGACGTATGAACAACAGGAAGGAAAACACATGAAAATCCTGGTACCCGTAAAAAGGGTGATTGATTATAACGTCAAGCCGCGCGTCAAATCGGACGGTAGCGGCGTGGATCTCGCCAATGTCAAAATGTCGATGAACCCGTTTGACGAAATCGCAGTCGAGGAAGCCATCCGCCTGAAAGAAGCAGGCAAGGCTGAAGAAGTGGTCGCCGTTTCGATCGGCCCCGCAAAGGCGCAGGAAACGTTGCGCACCGCGCTCGCCATGGGCGCTGACCGTGCGATCCATATCCAGACGGACGATGAAGTCGAACCGCTAGGTGTGGCTAAACTTCTCGCCAAGGTTGCCGAAGAAGAAACGCCTGGCCTTGTGCTGCTGGGTAAGCAGGCGATTGACGATGATTCGAACCAGACGGGCCAGATGCTGGGCGCACTGCTTGGCTGGGGTCAGGCAACATTTGCCAACACCGTTGAAGTTGACGGTGACAGCGCCACTGTGAAGCGCGAAATTGATGGCGGCTTGCAGACAGTGAAGGTGAAAACGCCTGCGATCATCACCACCGACCTGCGCCTTAACGAGCCGCGCTATGCGTCGCTGCCGAACATCATGAAGGCAAAGAAAAAGCCGATGGACACGAAATCACCCGCCGATTACGGCGTGGACATTTCACCGCGGCTTACCACCACCAATGTTTCCGAACCGCCGGTGCGCAGCGCGGGTATCAAGGTGGAAGATGTGGACCAGCTGGTCGCCAAGCTTAAAGAAATGGGAGCAGCATGATGAAAACTCTTGTTTGGGTAGAACACGACAATAGTGAAATGAAAGACGCCACACTGGCCGCGGTGACCGCTGCTGGCCAGCTGGGCGAAGTGCATGCCATCGTCGCTGGCTCCGGCTGTAGTGCGGTTGCTGACCAGGCGGCGAAAGTCGCAGGCGTTGCCACGGTGCATGTCGCCGATGACGCGGCCTACGCGCACGCGCTGGCTGAAAATGTCGCGCCGCTTATCGCGGACCTGATGGGCAGCCATGACGCGTTCGTTGCGCCTGCCACCACCACCGGCAAGAATATCGCGCCCCGCGTCGCAGCCTTGCTCGATGTGATGCAGATTTCCGATATCCTTTCGGTCGAAGGCGACAAGACTTTCACGCGGCCTATCTATGCCGGCAACGCGATTGCGACCGTGCAGTCGAGCGATGAAAAACTGGTCATCACCGTGCGCGGCACCGCGTTTGACAAAGCCGCCACCGAAGGCGGCAGCGCCGCTGTCGAAGCTGTTTCTGGTCCAACCGATGCAGGTCTCTCCGAATTTGTCAGCGAGGAAATCGCGGAAAGCGAACGCCCCGAACTGACATCGGCAAAAGTTATTGTATCAGGCGGCCGTGCTCTTGGCAGCGCTGAGAAGTTCGAGGAAGTCATCACGCCTCTCGCCGACAAGCTGGGCGCGGGTATCGGTGCATCACGCGCCGCGGTCGATGCGGGCTATGTGCCGAACGATTATCAGGTCGGCCAGACCGGCAAGATTGTCGCTCCCGAAATCTATATCGCGATCGGCATTTCCGGCGCGATCCAGCACCTTGCGGGCATGAAGGACAGTAAAACCATCATCGCCATCAACAAGGATGAAGACGCGCCGATTTTCCAGGTCGCGGATTTGGGACTGGTCGCGGACCTGTTCGATGCTGTGCCGGAGTTGACTTCGAAGCTCTAAGACGTGTCGTTCAAACTGTGCTTTGAACGAGGTTGAAATCAGGAAAGCCCCTGCATTGTATTGCGGGGGCTTTTTCTTTAGCGAGAATATCTATGATCCTCCGCCGCCTCTTCCTTCTCGCCATCCTGCCCGGCCTTGCGCTGGTCGCTTTCATGTATCACATGGCCACGCGTGATCCGGTGGTGCGCGAGGCGGTGGTTGTTGCGCCTGCATGGCCCGAAGATGTGCTGGAGCAGCGGATTGTGCTGATATCCGATGTGCATGTTGCAGGGCCGGATATGCCGCCTGAAAGGCTGGCGCGGATTGTGGAGCAGGTCAATGCATTAAAGCCAGACCTGGTGCTGTTCGCGGGCGATTTTGTGAGTGACAAGGTTTTGTCCACTCATACCTATGAAGCAGACGAAGCTTTGGTGCCGCTGACTGATCTGAAAGCGCGGCTCGGCGTGGCGGCGGTCATGGGCAATCACGACCATTGGCGCGAACGTGACAGGCCAGAGGATATTGCAATTGCCGAGGCATTAAAGGCGGCGAATGTCCGCGTTTTGAGTAATGAGGCCGCGCGCTTCGGCCCATTCGTGGTAGGCGGAGTGGATGATGACTATACTGGCCATTCCGATCTGCCCAAAACCTTGACCATGATGCAGGCGCTGGCGGGATCATCTGATCCGGGTGCACCGCCGCCCATGCAGATAGTGCTTAGCCATAGCCCTGATATTTTCCCTGATATGGCATCACCCGGCAATACGGCTGATGCCATGCTCATGCTCGCGGGACACACCCATTGCGGGCAGATTGCACCGCCATTTGTGGAGCCACTTGCCACCGCATCCAAATATGGCCGCCGCTATGTATGCGGCCGTGTGGATGAAGATGGCAAGACGCTGATCGTTGGTGCAGGGCTTGGCACATCAATACTCCCGCTGCGCCTGGGTGCTGTGCCCGATATGTGGCTGATTACAGTGGAGGGTGAAGAAGCGGCGCGTTAAGGCTTATTGAAACAACGACCCGCCTCTCCTGTCCTACACCCGCGCCACCATGCTAGCCGCACTTTAGCCCTTTCATACAGTTGCGTCTTCCCGTCCCGCCAAATCCAACAATATCCAACAAAAAACAGCCGAAATGGCGGATTAAAAGGCTTCCTGGGTGCGAAGCTAAGGGAAGTTAAGCGGTATTTGGTGCGTTTGGGCACTGCGCCGGTTCACCCGCAGCTCTGATCCTCGCATTCGGCCTCGCCCTGTTCAATCTCAACCGTGGCATGGCCGATATCGAACTTTTCGGCGAGGCGGATCTTGATCGCGCGGCAGGCGGCATGACTGTCCAGGCCATCGGCAATGCGTGCGTGCAGCGTGATGACAGGGCGCTCTTCGGTCAGTGACCAGCTGTGGATATGATGCACATCGGTTACGCCCGTCACATGGGATTTGAGGTCGGTGGCAATGAACTCCGGCTCCAGCCCGTCGGGTGCACCCTGCAACAATATATGCGCCGAAGAACGCGTTACCGCCCACGCCCCGCGCAGGATGATAAGCGCAACCAGCACGGATAGCAGCGGATCGATCATGAACCAGCTGGTGGCCATGATGATGCCTGCCGCGGCAATGGCCGCGACCGAGCCGAGCAAATCGCCCATAACGTGCAGCATCGCCGCGCGGATATTAAGATTGTCGGGATCGGCGCTGCGCATGATCTGTAGCGCGACGAGGTTGACCAGCAGTCCGAGCACGGCAATGGCCAGCATCGGCCCTGCAAGCACAGGCTGCGGATCGGCGATGCGGTGTGCTGCCTCATAGATGATCCATGCAGCGATGAGGAACAGCGACAGCCCGTTGACAAACGCGGCCAGCACCGAAAACCGGTCAAAGCCATAGCTGCGTTTCCAGTCACTCGGCCGCTGGGCAATGCGGAAGGCAAGCCATGCAAGCGCCAGGGCGGCAAAATCGGTGAGCATATGCCCGGCATCGGCGATGAGAGCGAGCGAACCGGATATGACACCGCCCACAACCTCGGCAATCATGAATGCGCCGGTGAGCAGCGCGGCGAGCCCCACGGCCCGCACGTTGCGCGCGCTCACTTTTGGTGCGTGATGGTGATGGCCGCCATGATCATGACTATGGTCCGCACGGCCGTGATCCGTATGCGCGTGATCTGAATGGCTGTGCTGCGTCCCCATCGTGCACAGCTTATCGGGGCAAGGGTAAGGGGGCAAGTATTTCAATTCGCATATTTCGCCGCATAGTATCAGTTTGAACGCAAGAAACGGGACGCAGGAATACTGGACCGGAGTTAATGTGCCGACATAAGGAGGAAATAATATGATCAACCAGCAGATGTCTCGGTTTGACTGGGCAATGCTGGTCGCATTGTCGATTCTATGGGGCGGCTCCTTTTTCTTTGTGGAAGTGGCGATTGAAGTAATCCCGCCGCTCACACTGGTCTGGCTAAGGGTTACACTCGCTGCTTTGGCGCTATGGGCGTTCATGCTGTTGCGGGGTACGGCCATCGCCAAAAACTGGGAGCTATGGGCCGCATTTGCCATGATGGGCCTTCTTAACAACATGCTGCCATTCGTCCTGATCGCGTGGGGCCAGCAGACTGTATCATCAGGCCTGGCTTCTATATTGAATGCTACAACTCCGCTATTTACCGTAATAGTCGCCGGGTTTTTCCTGAAAGACGAGCAGTTCACCAAGGCAAAATTGATGGGTGTATTGTGCGGTCTTATGGGCATAGTCCTGCTGATTGGCATGGATGTGTTACACGGCATAGGAGCAAATATTATCGCTCAGCTGGCGGTGTTATGTGCTGCCATTTCTTATGCTTTTGCAGGTGTGTTCGGACGACGGTTCCAGGCGATGGGAGTAGAGCCGGTTATGGTCGCCTTGGGGCAGCTTGTCATGTCGGCACTATTCCTGCTGCCGATGGCGTTTTACTTTGACAACCCTCTGGTGCTTGTCACGCCGGACTACCCGGTATGGCTGTCCATCATCGCATTGGCGCTATTTTCAACCGCGCTTGCCTATATCCTGTATTTTCGCCTGCTTGCCACGGCGGGTGCGACAAATTTGTTGCTGGTCACTTTCCTGATTCCGGTTTCGGCTATTGCCCTTGGCACCATTTTTTTGGGCGAAACGCTGGGATTGACAGATTTTGCCGCCATGGCACTGATTGCGCTGGGCATGGCTATTATAGACGGGCGACTGTTCGAAAAGGAATAGTGCTATGACTGCTTATAGCGCCCCATATCTTGCTTTGAAGCCGTCAATATCGCCTTTGGCAAGATAGCCTGCCTGTTCGACCCAGCTGTCGCGTTCGATGCGGCCCTGGAACGTGCCCAGATACTGGTCGACCTCGGCGATTTCGGCCGGTCCCCACGCGGCGATCTGGTCATAGCGGGTGATGCCGAGTTCGGTGAGGCGCTTTGCGAGCTTGGGGCCAAGGCCTTTTATCTGGCGCAGGTCGTCAGGGTCGCCAGTTGCAGCGGGCACATTGGGCATACCATCTGTGCCGGTATCCGCTGTGGGTGCGGTGAATGTGGCGGGTTCAGGCCTTGCTACAGGCTCGGGTGTGGCTGATGCGGATACATCGTCGGGCAGCGGCGTTTCATCGGGCAACAGCTCACCATCGGCCGCTGGATCCTGTACTGCATTATCGTCTGGTACGCCTGTTTTCGCACTGTCCCGGCCCGCGCGCAGCCACCAGATGACCAGAAGTATGACAAATAGGCCAATGGCGAGATAGAGCCAGTTCTGGGTGATGAATTCTTCCATGATATGTCCCTCGAATATTCAGCTGTTGAGGGTAGGATTAACGCTTGCGCCAATGATTGCCAATATAGAAGTGAAATCAAAAAGATTCCTCAATCCCCCGACTGGCTATCGGCAAGTTGCGCCAGCCGCAGGAATTCCTGCCGCCAGTACACGTCCTGCCGTCCGGCAAGGTCGCGGATATCATCAAAACTGTAATCGCCCATATATTTGTCGCCGCGCAGCTTCTGTCCGAAAGCTGCGACTGACACGGCAAAGGCCATGTCACCGCGCGGTGCACCGGCTCCGCGCATGGCCGCGGCGGGGACAGTCCGGTCGATCAGACGGGAGCGATCCTGCCCAGGCAATTTATAGCGCAGCTTCACATGCGCCATTTCACGGTCCAGATCGCCGGAAAAATCACTCGTGACCCGAGCTTTGCCCTCAGTCTGGTTGGCAGGATAGCGCCGCCGCGGCAACCAGCCATTCGTGCCTGCAGGCATGATTTCATAAATCGCCGTAACCTGATGACCGGCTCCGATATCACCGGCATCAATCTTGTCATTGTCGAAATCTTCTTCGGCCAGCGCACGGTTTTCATAGCCAATCAGGCGGTATTCCTTGATGTGTTCGGGGTTGAATTCGACCTGGATTTTCACATCCTTCGCGATGGTGAAAAGTGTGGAACTGAGCTCGTCGGACAGTACTTTCTGCGCTTCCATCGCGCTGTCGATATAGGCGTAGTTGCCATTACCCGCATCGGCTATCTGTTCCATCAACTCCTCGCGGTAATTACCGGTGCCATAGCCGAGCGTGGTGAGTGTAACGCCCGATTCGCGGTTCTTTTCAACCATGTCCAGTATCTGCGGGGTGCCGGTCACGCCCAGGTTGAAATCACCATCAGTGGCCAGGATGATGCGGTTGATACCGCCTTTCATGAAAGAACTGCGCGCCGCTTTATAGGCTAGTGCCAGCGCTTCGCCGCCGCGTGTGCCACCGCCTGAATTCATACAGGCAACGGCTTCTTTCATATGTTTCTTATTATTTGTAGGTGACAGCAATGTGCCGACAGCGCCCGAGTATACCACAATTGACACGCGGTCATCTGCACGGAGCTGGTCGGCGACCATATTGAGCGTGGATTTGACCAGCGGCAGCTTATTCTGGCTCGACATTGAACCTGACACATCGACCAGAAAGACCAGGTTGGCAGGCGGACGTTCATCCTTTGCGACATCATAGCCGCGCAGCCCGACCCGCATCAGGCGGCTGTCTTCATTCCACGGCGTGGCGCTGACATTGGTGGTTACGCTAAACGGTACATCACGGCTTTCAGGACGCGGATAGTCATAGCGGAAATAATTGATCATTTCTTCGGTCCGCACGGCGCTTGATGGTGGCACACGGCCTTCATTCAGGAAGCGGCGGACATTGGAATAGCTGCCGGTATCGACATCAACACCGAATGTGGAAACCGGTGCAGAAGCAACCGATTGGATAGAGGCGACTTCATTGCCTTCATAACGCTCGCGGTCCTGTAGGCGGGGATAGGGGCGCGGCGGATAGATGCCCGGACGGGTAACGCGCTGACCAGAAACGACCATGGCTTCTGCCGCCGCTTCTGCCTGTGGTGCAGGCGCGGATGGAGCCGGAGGTGGGGGTGGTGGTGCCATGACTGGAGGTGGTGGAACCGCGCGGCCGGATTGCCGCTTGCCCGCCCGCATCACGACATCGTTATAATGACCGAACATTGAACAATTTACAGGATTGTCGGCAGTAGGCGGAGCGATAGAGCGTGCCGCATGTGCGGATGACGTGTCTGTGCCTGAAATGGTCAGTACGGTAACCGCTGTGATAGCGACCATCGATACGCCTGCAGCGGTTTTATGCAAAAGACTCATGTTCCCTCTCCCAATATATGTAATACTATAACATGAACATGTTGACTGAACGAAATGTGAATGTACGAGGATATGTATTGCTGCGGAGCATTGCCGAAGATAGGCGGACGCAATAGTGGCCGATTTGACCGTTTCGATTAACAAGCTTCATTTTTGGACCAGTTTACTGGTAATATTATACAATCTCACTAGATACGTTCAGAAGAATAATTTCGAGCGAACGCCAACCCTGTTTGCAAATGGACTTGGCGGAGCATTCTAAATTGGGGATTAAGCATGACAGGTTTTCGCAAAGGTTTCGTGGCAGTTTTACTGGTAGGCGCTTCAACTCTATCGGCATGTGCTACATTGCCTGCCAATAGTCCTGCGGCAACAGCGCAGGCCGCGCAGGTTGAAACGAAAAAGACGGCAGCACACCCATGGGGTATTGAAAACGTTGACCTTACAGCGGATTCTGACATCAGGTACGGTGTTCTTTCCAACGGTATGAAATATGCCATCAGTCATAATGAAACGCCCAAAGATGGCGCGTCGATGCGGATGCAGATTGATGTGGGCTCGATAGCGGAAGCGGAAAATGAACGCGGCCTTGCCCACTTTCTGGAGCATATGGCGTTTAATGGATCAAAAAATGTCCCTGAAGGCGAAATGACCAAATTACTGGAGCGTCAGGGCCTTTCATTTGGTGCGGACACCAATGCCTCCACAGGTTTCGATGCGACGACATATAAACTTGATCTGCCAAATGTGGATCAGGATACGCTTGACACTTCCTTTTTCCTGATGCGGGAGACTGCAAGTGAGTTGACAATCGCCGCTGGCGCGGTTGAGCGTGAGCGCGGGGTTGTGTTGTCCGAACAACAGACACGCAACAGCTTTGGCCTGCGCCGGATCAAAAAACAGTTACAGACCCTGCTTCCCGATATGCCGTTTGGTAACCGGTTACCGATTGGCACGACCGAAGTTTTAAAAAACGCACCTGCCGAACGAATCCAGAATTTCTATCGCCGGTATTATCGTCCCGAAAATGCAACATTCGTCGTCGTTGGTGATGTTGACGTCGACGCGATGGAAGCGAAAATTAAAGAAACATTTTCTGGTTGGCAGGGCGTTGGCCCTGCTGGCGCACCTTTGGACCGCGGTACGGTGAGCGCGAGTGGGAAACCGATGATTGGCACATTTGCTGACCCCGCTACGCCGGTGCAAGTTGTTATCAGCCGGGCAGAACCATATGCGCAAGCGCTCAATAGCAAAGCCGCAGTACGTGACCAATTGCTGGATGTTCTTGCAGGGTTGATTGTGAACCGCCGGCTTACGAAACTCGCCACCAGCGAAAACGCGCCTATTGTGGGCGGCAGCATGTCGATAGGACCGCAGCTTTACGCTGTTGAACAGGCGTCCATGACGCTCCGCGGTAAGGAAGGCGAATGGGAAAACACACTTGCCACTGGTGAGCAGGAATTGCGCCGCGCGCTGCAGTACGGGTTTACCGAAGGGGAATTGAAAGAGCAGATGGCCAATCTGGAAACCTCATTTGCAGATGCAGCTCAGCAACAAGATAGCCGTCGCAATTCCCGCGTTGCCGATGAAATTATCCGTTCGGTTTATGATGGTGGGGTTGTTGTGAAGCCAGCACAGCAACTGGAGCTTTTCAAGGGCATAAAGTCCACCTTGACTGTTGACGCTGCAAACGATGCGCTTCGCAAGGCTTGGGGGCAAGGCCCGAACGGTGTTTTTGTGGCGACCAAGAAAGAAATCGAAAATCCAGAGCAGACTGTTATGGCAGCAGTGGCAAAGAGCAGCCAGGTTGCTGTAGCGCCGCCGAGCGATGCGGAGGTCAAAGCTTTTGCATATGACAATTTTGGAACACCCGGCAAAGTTGTATCCGACAAGAAGGTAGAAGACCTTGGAATCCGAGAAGTCCGTTTCGCTAACAATGTGATGCTCAACATCAAGAAAACTGACTTTGAAGCGGGTAAAATCCGCTATTCTGTACGTGTTGGGGATGGGAAGCTGGCTTTGCCGAAAGACAAACCGGGTCTTGATTTCTTTATGAGCAATATGTTCAATGTGGGTGGGCTGGAAGCACATGAATTTAATGAATTGCAGCAGATACTGGCAGGCCGTTCAGTGAGTGGCGGCTTGGCCGCTAACGACGATGCTTTTGTTACGCAAGGTTCTACTACGCCACAAGATATTGAATTACAGCTTAAACTGACCGCAGCTACTGTAACTGCTCCCGGATACCGCGGTGCAGCTGATACACTATGGCAAAATGCGGTTCCCGGCTTTGCGGGCACTTTGGACGCCACGCCGCAGGCAGTTTCCGGCACACAGCTACCGACCATATTGGCGGGCGGTGATAAACGCTTTGGTGTTCCACCTGTATCTGACCTGCTGGCGCGTAATATGACTGAAGTGAAGGTGGCTGTTTCAGAGCAACTTAAGAACGGTCCCGTTGAAATAGCGCTTGTGGGGGATATTGATGAGCAGACAGCAATCGACCTGGTGGCGAAAACATTTGGGGCTTTGCCGCAGCGTGCGGCAAACTCCCCTGCATATATAGCGGAGCGCGCAGTATCCTTTGCGCCGAGCAGCAAGAATCTCAGCCTCTATCATAAGGGCGCAGAAGATCAGGCGATGGTATTTACCTATTGGCCAACCACTGACAATAAAGATTATAAGTCCGTTGTCGCACGCCGCATGCTGGCCGAAGTCATGGGATCGCTGTTGCTGGATGAAGTACGGGAAAAACTAGGTGCGACATACTCTCCGCGTGCAGGTTCAACAGCGTCGAGCGTCTATACTGGCTATGGTTATATCCAAACACAAATTGTGGTTGACCCGAGCAAGATTGACCTCGTCTTTGCCACTGTGAGTGATATCGCCAAATCATTGCGCGAGACCGAAGTATCGGAAGATGTACTGCTTCGCGCGCGCAAACCATTGCTGGAAAACTTTCAGCAACAAGAACGTGAAAATGGCGCCTGGTTGAGGCTGATCAATGACGCGCAAACTAACCCGTACTGGCTGGACCGTCGCCGTCAGCGCAAAGCGGCATATGAGGCTATCACTGTGACAGACATAAAGGCCGCAGCGCGTGAATATTTGACAGATGATACCATGGTAAAAGCGCGGATTGTGCACGAGAGCATGAAGAACTAGACTAGCTCTTTTGACGCAGCCTCAGTTGCTGGGCTGCGTCAGCTTGCTTCGCGTTCCACTTCGCGCCAGCCGATGTCGCTGCGGGTGAAACCGGTTGGGAAGTTGATGGCATCCACGGCTTTATAGGCGGCAGCTTGCGCGGTGGTAACGTTGTGCGCCACCGCAGTTACATTTAGCACGCGGCCACCATTTGCGACAAGCCTGCCATCCTTGATCGTAGTTCCGGCATGAAATATTTTGATATCATCCGTTTCGGCGGCTTCGATATTGCCAATCACGCCGCCCTTTTCGGGCGTTGCTGGATAGCCCCTGGCGGCCATGACGACTGTCAGCGCGCTCTGATCCGCAAAAACCGGTGCATCAATATCGGCAAGCTTTCCCTCCGCCGTCGCCAGCATCAGTTCCACCAGATCAGAGCGCATCCGCATCATCAGCACCTGGCATTCCGGGTCACCAAAGCGCGCATTATACTCGATCAGCTTTGGACCTTGGTCCGTGAGGATAAGACCTGCATAGAGCACGCCGCTATAGGGCATGCCCTCAGCGCGCAGCGTATTCACTGTGGGGTACAGTATCTCATCCATCACACGGCGCTCCAGTTCGGGTGTGAGCACAGGAGCCGGGCTATATGCGCCCATGCCGCCGGTATTGGGGCCAACATCGCCGTCACCAACGCGCTTGTGGTCCTGCGCTGATGCAAGCGGAACAATGGAGATGCCATCGGTAACGGCGAAAAAACTCGCTTCCTCACCGGTCATGAATTCCTCAATGACCACCTCTGTACCCGCATTGCCAAAGCCGCCATCAAACATGTCCTTGACTGCAGCCTCTGCATCGGGGCGGCTTTCGGCAATGATGACGCCCTTGCCTGCTGCCAGGCCATCCGCCTTGATCACGACTGGGATGGAAAATCCATCCAGCGCGGCCAGTGCATCGGGCACATTATCCGTCCGCACATAGGCAGCGGTGGGGATACTGGAACGCGCGCACAGATCTTTGGTAAAACCTTTTGATCCTTCAAGCTGCGCAGCCTTTGCCGATGGCCCGAATACAGGCACGTTCGCCGCACACAGGCTGTCGGCCAGCCCGTCCACCAGCGGCGCTTCGGGGCCAATCACGACCAGACCAATAGATTTGTCGTGGCAAAAAGCGGTGACTGCGGGGTGATCGGTACTGTTCAGTGATATGGCTTCCGCTTCGGTCATGCCGGGATTGCCAGGCGCGGCAAAGATTTTTGTCACAAGGGGGGATTGCGCGAGCTTCCAGCACAGGGCATGTTCGCGGCCACCCGAGCCGATTAGCAGGATATTCATGATGAGCTCCCCTTTTGACGATGACAATGGTTCTGGCCTGTTAGCGCAGCCAAAGGCTGGCGACAATGCGCAGCCCATGACTATTTCGGAAATATCCACGGCATTGAAGCGCACTGTGGAGGATCGATTTGGCCGGGTCCGGTTGCGCGGGGAGATTTCGGGCTATAAGCGTGCGGCATCGGGCCATGTCTATATGTCGCTGAAAGATGATAAAGCCGTGATTGACGGCGTGATCTGGCGCGGGAATGCAGGACGGTTGGCTTTTGCACCTGAAGACGGGGTCGAGGTGATCGCGACCGGCAAGCTTACCACCTATCCTGGACGGTCAAAATACCAGATCGTGATCGACACGATGGAGATCGCGGGCGAAGGCGCGCTGATGCAGCTGTTTGAAAAGCTGAAAGCCAAACTCGGTGAAGAAGGCCTGTTTGCGCCGGAGCGCAAGAAAGAACTGCCCTATCTGCCGCGCACCATAGGTGTGGTGACGTCGCCCACAGGTTCGGTCATCCGCGATATACTGCACCGGCTCGCGGACCGCTGCCCCAGCCATGTTCTTGTATGGCCGGTGCTGGTGCAGGGGGAAGGCGCGGCAAAGCAGATTGCGGGTGCAATCCGTGGTTTTTCTGCACTAGATACTGATGATGCGGTGCCTAGGCCTGATCTGGTGATTGTCGCACGCGGTGGTGGCTCGATCGAGGACCTGTGGAGTTTCAATGAGGAAGAGGTGGTCCGGGCAATTGCGGACTGCACCATCCCGATCATTTCTGCCGTAGGGCATGAAACCGATACCACATTGGCTGATTATGCTGCGGACCGCCGTGCACCCACACCTACGGCTGCGGCGGAAATGGCGGTGCCGGTACGCGCGGATCTGCTGGCGTTTATTGATGAACTCAGGCTCCGGGCGCGGCGCGCGGGCCAGCGCGGTGTATCGCTTGCGAAAGAACGGCTGCAAAACCAGATCCGGTTGATGCCTAAGCTGGATGTGTTGCTTCAGCCGCAGCGGCAGAAGACAGACGATCTGGCATCCGCTCTGAAACGCGGCTTTGAATTGCGACTTGTCGGGGCGTCTGGCGCACTCGCACAAAAATCAGGTGCGCTGCGTCCTGCTTTGCTGCGCCGCAAGCATGAAAATGCCGTCGCAGCACTGAAACGACTGACGCTGCGCCCGGCGGCATTGCAGAAACAGCTGCATGATGCGGGTGACCGGCTGGACCGGCTATGGCGGCTGGCCGAACAACTCCATCCTGACCGCCCGCTTGAACGCGGTTATGCCCGCGTAACTGATGCCGATGGGCAGACACTCACGTCACGCAAGGCCGCCACGGCACATGTAGCGCTTGGCCTGGTATTCCGTGATGGTGATATGTCTGTGTATACGGATGCGAACAGCGCGCGAGCCAGGCGCGCGCCAAAGAAAAAGCGTGCAGTGCCAAAGACCGGTAAGGATGAAGACCAGCAGAGCCTTTTTTGAGTTCAAATCAAATTGCCCTGCTGCGCAAACTTCTGTAAAGCATCCGTAAATAATGACGCGAGTATAAAACCCCTATGTTGATGTCGAACAAGAGCAAGGCAGCCAAGCTGCATTATATGGCCAATAGTTTCCGTATGCTGTCCCCGGGCGATCATGTCGCCTGCGCGGTCACGGGCGAAAAAGTGGCGCTGGAGGATCTGCGCTACTGGAGTGTGGCGCGGCAGGAGCCTTATGCCTCAGCGGAAATTTCCGTACAGCGGGAGCTGGCTGAATGATACGCATGCAATGGTTGGCCAAAGCCGGCCTTACCTTATCTGTCGCCGCACTCGCATTGGGTGGATGTGCGATTGTTCCTGAAGCGGAATCTGCACCTGCCGTGACGCAGCAGACTAAAGTGCAACCTGCGCCTGAGCCCGTCATGCCCGCGGCAAAATCGCAGAGGCCCGCACAGATTATCTTGAGCGGTGATGCCATACAGGGCGGTGTCATGCTCGGCACGGTTCCGGGTGGCACCACTTCGCTGCTTTTTGGCGGACAGGAAATCCCGTTCGATGATGAAGGCAATTTCATCATCGCCTTTAACCGCGATGCGCCATCCAGTGCCTATGTTTCGGCGCTGCTGCGTGACGGGCGCAAGATTGACAGGCGAATCAATGTCGCGCCGCGCAAATGGAATATCGAGCGCGTCAATATCGCGCGCCGCCGTTCGGGCCCCAGCGCGGCATTTCAGAAAATCCGCGCCCCTGAAATCGCTCAGATCGTCGCGGCGCGTAAAATCCGTTCCGACAGTCAGGGCTGGCGGCAGAAATTCATCTGGCCGGCGAAGGGGCGGATTTCAGGTCGTTTTGGGTCACAGCGTATCTATCGCGGCGAACCGGGCAGCTATCATAGCGGCATGGATATCGCGACGGGCGAAAGCGGTACGCCATTTGTGGCCCCCGCGGATGGCGTGGTGATACTGGCGACCAAAAGACCGTTTTCGCTGGAAGGCAACCTGTTGATGATTGACCATGGCATGGGGCTGAACAGTGCATTTCTGCACCTGTCCAAAATTGCGGTGCGCGAAGGTGATACCGTGCGGCAGGGTCAATATCTTGGCAATATCGGTTCGACAGGCCGCGCCACTGGCCCGCATCTGCACTGGGGCATGAAATGGAATGCCGCACGCATTGATCCGATTCTGCTTACCGGACCGATGCAATAGGTTCTATCTTACACGTATCACTTTTATAGATGGCCTGTTTTCTACAACAGCCTTAAAACTACCTAACGCGCCACGTGATATCACGATGCTGTGTCCAGCTTTGGGAGAGCGTCCGATTCTTCCTTCCGTATGCTGCCATGCGGATCCGTCTTCAAGCACAAAAACCCGTTTGCCGCCCCGACCGCTGCTAAGGGATTTTATTGTCGAGCGTATTTCGCTTAACTGCCCTCCATTCTGGCCTGTGAATAAAGGATTGTCCGCGGCTTTAAGGCCAAAGACATCTCGTCTTGCCTTGTCCACGACTTCCTTCTCGGCCACCAGAAGCTCCCCACTGGTTTGCGCATCGTCAAAAACCGCAACTTTTTGATCATAGCATGCCAGCCTTGCCTGATCATCTTCTATAGAACGACATGCCACCATGTCTTTTACCTTTGCGGGGGCTTCCTGCGCTGCCGCAGGTACGTTTGCGCCAGCGAGAATAATGGTGATAGCCAGAATAACATTACATTTTACATTTGCGTGCTTTGTGGGGGTCATGGCAATTTTGTCCTTGCTGGATTTGACACTTGATATGGATGCATAGCACATTTTTTTCCCATTATTTGCAGCTTATAAGCCATTTTGACAATACTCAACCGCGTGTTGCATATATGCCTCACCTTCTAGGAAATGCTGCATTTTAGTCATGTAACTATTTACACTTCCGTTTCGAGGATGCACAGACTGCCGCAGTTTATATGCGTATAAATGCGTATGACTCACTCAAATAACCAAGGAATGCCCCGTCTCCGGGGTAATGACAAAAGGGGATACCCAGTGAAGAAACAGATATTTGTAAACCAACTCAAGACCGGTGTAGCGCCGGCTATTTTGGGTTTGGCCATGCTTTCTGCACCTGCATATGCGCAGGATGCGGATGAAGCAGTTGAAGATGACGGCAATGTTATTGTCGTTACAGGTTCATTGATTTCCGATCCAAACCTCGAACGCTCCTCACCAGTGAACGTTACAGGTGAAGAAGAAGTCGAACTCAAACTTTCTACAAACGCTGAAGAGCTTATCCGTGACGTACCAGGTCTTGTTACGGGTATTGGTTCAAACGCAAACAACGGTAACAACGGTACGGCAACAATTGACCTTCGTGCTCTTGGTTCAAACCGTAACATTGGTTTGCTTGACGGTACACGCGTTACACCAAACGACCTTTCTGGCCAGTTTGACCTTAACAATGTGCCTCTCGCGCTTGTTGAGCGTGTTGAAGTTCTGACCGGTGGTGCTTCCACTACATATGGTGCTGACGCGATCGCAGGTGTTGTGAACTTCATCACCAAGCAGGACTTTGCCGGTTTCGAAGCAGAGCTTTCAAACCAGATCACTGAAGTGGGCGATGGTAACATCTTCCGCGCTGACGTTACTGTCGGTGCAAACTTTGATGATGGCCGTGGTAACGTTGTTTTGAGCCTGGGTTACCAGGAGCGTGACGCCGTATTCCAGGGCGACCGTGACATTTCACTGTTCGGCATCAACTCCTTCAACGGTAACCGCGGTGGTTCGACTACCTCTGTTCCTGGCCGTTTCTCGGTTCCAGGTAGCGGAAACCTTCAGATTGATCCTACCAGCAGCACGCTTGTTGCTGGTTACCTGCCGTTCAACTTCAACCCGTTCAATATTTACCAGACGCCATATGAGCGTTTTAACATCTATTCAGCGGGCCGGTATGAAATTACCGATGATATTGAAGTGTACGCTCGTGGCCTGTTCTCGAAAAACAACGTAAGCACGATCATCGCGCCATCGGGTTCTTTCGGTTCAAACCAGACGATCAACATCAACAACCCGTTCATTGCACCAGGAATGCGTGACATTTTCTGTGCCAATAACGACTTTGATCCAAACACGGCTGGTGTACAGACACTGGATCCAGCTACCTGTCTTGCGGCAGCCAGCGATCCAAATGGTCCTACGCTTGCTGATGGCAGCGTGAACCCGAACTACCAGACGTTCACAACCAACGTACGTCGTCGTACGGTTGAGGTTGGTCCTCGTCTTGGTGATTACGGCACAACCTTGTTTGACTATAAACTTGGTTTCCGTGGTGGCCTGACCGACACGATCGACTGGGACATCTATGGTGCATATGGTGAAAGTCAGCGTATTTTGACTCAGGATAACTATGTTCTGAACTCACGCTTGGGTGACACATTGCAGACTGTAGACGGTACAACGTGTGTGAACGCTTCTGCCGCAAACTGTGCGCCTGCCAATGTCTTCGGCCAAGCTGGTGACATTTCTGTAGCAGCCGCCAACTACCTGCGTGGTCGCAGCACGACCGAACGTCGCGCTTCACTGGCACAGTTCCGTGCTGTGTTGAACGGTGATGTAGGCTTTGCTTCTCCATGGGCAGCTGATGCAATCGGCTTCGCTGTGGGTGGTGAATATCGCAAGAACACTGGCTTCCAGCAGGCTGACGCTTTGGCAGAAACGCCAGGTGAACTTGGTGGTGCCGGTGGTGCTGCTGTTCCGATCCGCGGTGCTTATGATGTTTACGAAGCTTTCGGTGAATTGATTCTCCCGATTGTTCAGGACAAGCCGTTCTTCGAAGACCTCACACTTGAAGCTGGTATCCGTTATTCGGACTACACAATTGATGCTCCAAGCAATCCTGGTTATAGCACAACGACCTGGAAAGTCGGCGGTAGCTGGAGCCCAGGTGCTGGCGTCAAGTTCCGTGGTGGTTTCAATCGTGCGGTTCGTGCACCTAACATTTCTGAACTGTTCACGCCGGTCAGCACGCAGTTGACCAACTTGAACAACGATCCTTGTGCGGGTGCGGCTCCGGCCAACGATGCCAACCTGCGGGCAGTATGTCTGGCCCAGGGTGCACAGGGTTTCCAGATCGGTGTTATTCCTCCACCAGTGTCTAACCAGGCAAACATCACAACAGGTGGTAATATCAACCTTCAGCCTGAAACAGCCGATACTTATACTGTCGGTTTCGTATGGCAGCCGGACTTCGTTCCTGGCCTGAACTTCTCGGTTGACTATTACAACATCAAGATCACCGACGCGATTACGGTTGCGACACCTGGTGATATTGTGAGTGCCTGTTTTGATAACATCACTGCGGCATCAGCAACGGACCCTGCTTGTACCTCTTTCGGACGTAACCCGTCTGACGGTGGTCTCAGCGGTGACCCTGCTGTGACTCCAGGCCTGTTCGGTGCTTTGTCAAACCTTGGTCAACTTTCTACCGATGGTGTTGACTTCATCCTGAACTACAAAACAGATGTTGGCTTTGCTGACCTGTCGTTCGGTCTGAGCGGTAACTGGACAAACTCAACCAAGTTCCAGGCAACTCCGACTTCGATCAACCGCGAATGTGTCGGTTTCTACAGTGTCAACTGTAGTGCCTTCAGCGGCGCGATCCAGCCTGAGTGGTCGGCTTCGGCAAGAACGACGCTAAGCTTTGACACAGTCGATGTGTCACTTCTGTGGCGTTACATTGATTCGGTACAGTATGAGCCGCTTCAGTTTGCTGCTGACGTAACTGCTGCTGAACTGTCCAACGTTGACGCGAGCGGTGCGCTGCTTCCTGTAGCTGATCAGGGTTGTCCTGACTTCCAGGGCGCTGATACGGGCGGTTGTTTGGTTGAACCTGCGTTCCGTAGCATTGATGCGGCTCACTATTTCGACCTGACCGCACGCTGGCAGATTTTTGACAACCTGCAGCTGACGTTCATTGTTCAGAACCTGTTTGACAAGAGTCCACCACTTGTTGGTAACGATGTCGGTTCGACAACGTTCAACAGCGGTAACACCTACCCGTCAACATATGACGCTCTGGGTCGCCGTTATGGTGCATCAGTTAAACTTACCTTCTAATGTGAAGACATAAGTTAAAGAGAAGGCGGGTCCCCGGACCCGCCTTTTTTATTGTAGAAGGCGCAAAAGAATCCGGTGAGAACTCAACTGAGTCGGTAAGCTCAGACTAAAGCTAATGGATTCAGATTAAGGCTGCATCAAGCTGCATGGGAATGCGCATTTTTTCACCCATAACCCTTGCCCACTCTGCGACTTTTTCAATCTCGTCTGCATGTAGTGAGGCAATGTCAGAATGTTCTTTTTTGCGCGTGCTTGCATCAAATTCGGTGTCCAGCTTTGAATGCTTTGTAAAGGCAGGCCCTGCCAGGACTTCATCAAGCTTGCCTTGATCCATTCCAAGCCGGAAAAGGCCAGACATCTGCTCCATTGATGCATGCCGGTTGGCAAGAAAATCTTCACTGTTCAGAGACCTGACTCTGTCACGGCCATATTTGGCTATAACTGCATTGAATAGACCATGCTGTGCCAGCCAGGTTACAGCGGCCACCTGCAGGTCTGATAGTTGCAGCAGATCCTCGTTCGTCATTCCAAATGGTGCGATCATCTGATCTGTTATCTGCCCCACCAGGAGCTTGCGGACCCATAAACGTCCCCAAAGATCTTTTTTGGCAATTGAACCAAGATATTTTTTCAAGGGAGCGTAAAGCAGCACAGCGTTGGCATCGGGCCGCATGGCCAATATGGCGATGATGAGGCAGTTTACGATATTTGACGGTTTTACAATAATTGCTTCACCATCTGAAAAGGGTTTGGCTAGCCAGTTCATTGACTGGTCCAGAACTTCAGCGACTTTTGCGGGCTGCCCGCCACGTCTTTTCCAACCAACCATGTCATTTAATATTACAGGCTCTTTCAGGCCCATTGACACGCCTTCTATATCGAATGCCCGTGCCAGCATAGTTGAGCAACAATAGGCAGAATGGAAAATGAAATGAATTGGCGCAGTTTGTGGCGGATGTGCTAAAGTTTCGTTGCGCCGCAGAACGGATTTTCCGATATCTGCAGGCAAATGCTCATCTGTCATAAAAGGACATTGCCTGTGCAATGCGCGCGGGGCTTCTATGAATTGATAATTATCATTCGTTTCATCGTATCGATGCAGCAGAAGGTCTGGGTTTTTCGAGATTTTCTGCAAATAATAATTTCTATCTTTCAACTCAAATCCTCTGATTTCGCCAGTTTCAATGGTGATAGGCTTCACCCGTTTGCAAACCTATCATACTTGGGGTAGTACAGCGCAATCAAAAATAGGAGATCAAGATGAAATCCCCCCTTATTGCAGTTTTCGCAGCAGCCCTTATTTGTGCGCCCGCATCGGCAGGTGAAAATAAGGCAGAAAGCACAGAAAATAAAGCTGCAGTTGCAACCGAGGCTAAAGCAAATGCCAAGGACAAGCCTGCCGATAGCAAAATCAAATGCCGCAAGCTTGAAGTGACCGGTTCATTGGTCAAGCGCAGAAAAATATGCCGGACCATTGCTGAATGGAGAGAAATCTCCCGGGCAGGAAATCGTGCTGCGCGAACAATGGTTGACCATGCAAATCAGGGCACCACAAACGGGCGCTAAACTGGGCGGGTAACAAATAGCGCACAAGCTATACGGACCAATCTTCCGTTGCTATGATTCTATAACCATCTTCAATTCCCCATCGCCATCTTTGACTTTCACCGTTGAACCGTCGGGTATATCGCCGCGCAGTATCATGTCGGCGAGCGGGTCCTGCAGGTAACGCTGGATTGCGCGTTTGAGGGGGCGTGCTCCGTAAACGGGATCATAGCCGACACGGCCGATCCACTTGCGGGCGTCATCGGAAAGGTCGATAGTAATTTTGCGGCCTTTGAGCAGCTTTTGCACACGGGCTACCTGAATATCGACAATCGGGGCCATATGCTTTTCTGCCAAGCGGTGGAACAGGATGATCTCGTCAAGCCGGTTCAGGAATTCAGGACGGAAATGCGCGCGCACAACGTCCATCACCTGTGGTTCGACATCGGTCACTTTCTGGTCATCAGCCATTGATGCGAGATGCTGGCTGCCCAGGTTCGAAGTGAGGATGATGAGCGTATTGCTGAAATCCACCTTGCGGCCCTGCCCATCGGTCAGGTGACCGTCATCCAGTACCTGGAGCAGCACATTGAACACGTCGGCATGCGCTTTTTCGACTTCATCGAACAGGATGACCTGATAGGGCCTGCGCCTTACGGCTTCGGTCAGGACGCCGCCTTCGTCATAGCCGACATAGCCGGGAGGCGCACCGATCAGGCGGGCGACGGAATGTTTCTCCATAAATTCCGACATGTCGATGCGGACCATTGCCTGATCATCATCGAACAGGAACCCGGCCAAAGCCTTGGTCAGCTCTGTCTTGCCCACACCCGTGGGGCCGAGGAACAGGAACGAGCCGAGCGGACGGTTCGGATCTTGCAGTCCAGCGCGTGAACGGCGCACGGCTTTGGATACGGCTTCGACCGCATCGGTCTGGCCTATGACGCGCTTGCCAATCGCTTGCTCCATATTGAGCAGTTTTTCACGCTCGCCCTCCATCATCTTGTCGACGGGGATTCCGGTCCAGCGCGATACGACAGAGGCAATATCCTCCGACGTCACTTCTTCGCGCAGCAATGCGCCCTCGGTGGCAGCAGCGGCTTCTTCCAGTTTGCCTTCCAGTTCGGGAATCTTACCATAGCTTAGCTCGCCTGCCTTGGCGAGATCGCCTGCGCGCTGCGCCTGTTCCAGCTCTAGCCGTGCGGCATCCAGCTCTTCCTTCAGCTTGGCTTCGGCGTTGATTTTGTCTTTTTCATTTTGCCAGCGGGTGGTGAGTTCGGAGGACTGTTGCTCCAGATTGGCAAGGTCTTCCTCGATTTTTGCAAGCCGGTCCTGTGACGCGGTATCGCTTTCCTTGGACAGTGCCTCGCGTTCAATCTTCAGTTGGATAATCTTGCGGTCGAGTGTTTCGATTTCCTCGGGTTTCGATTCGACTTCCATACGGATACGGCTTGCAGCCTCATCCATCAGGTCGATAGCCTTGTCGGGCAGGAAACGGTCGGAAATATAGCGGTGTGATAGTGTGGCAGAGGACACAAGTGCACCATCTGTGATGCGTACACCGTGGTGGAGTTCATATTTTTCCTTGAGACCGCGCAGGATCGATATTGTGTCTTCAACATTGGGCTCACCCACATGCACGGGTTGGAACCGGCGCTGCAGTGCGGGGTCTTTTTCGACATATTTCTGATATTCGTCCAGCGTCGTCGCACCAATGCAATGCAGCTCACCGCGCGCCAGCGCAGGCTTGAGTAGGTTAGAGGCGTCCATTGACCCTTCCGATGCACCCGCACCGACAAGCGTGTGCATTTCATCAATAAACAGGATGATTTCGCCGTCCGCACCTTTGACTTCATCGAGTACAGACTTAAGCCGTTCCTCAAACTCACCGCGATATTTTGCGCCTGCAATAAGCGCGCCCATATCAAGGCCCATCAGGCGGCGGTCCTTCAGGCTATCAGGTACATCACCATTTGCGATACGCAGCGCCAATCCTTCGGCAATTGCGGTCTTACCCACACCGGGTTCGCCGATCAGTACTGGATTGTTCTTTGTGCGCCGCGCCAGGATCTGCACCGTGCGCCGAATTTCCTCATCACGGCCAATCACCGGGTCGAGCTTGCCGTCCCGGGCCGCTTCGGTCAGGTCGCGGGCATATTTCTTCATCGCCTCATAGCTGTCTTCGGCAGATGCCGTCTGCGCGGTTTTACCGCCGCGCAGTTCATTAATCGCGCTGTTCAGTTTTTCTGGTGTCGCGCCTGCCTTGGCAAGCGTATCGGCAACCTTAGTCCCCTTGGCAAGCGTGAGCGCGAGTAGCAGCCGCTCAACAGTGACATAGCTATCACCGGCTTTTTCGGATATCTGTTCTGCCTGGTCGAGCAGGCGCACTGTATCATTATCAAGGCCGGGGGTCGTTTGCGCGCCCGAACCTGAAACGGCAGGAATCCTGGTCAGCAATGCATCTGTTTCGGCCTGAGCCAGCCCCGCATTGCCGCCAGCGCGACCAATCAGGCCGGCTGCCATACCTTCATTATCTTCCAGCAGCGCTTTCAGCAGGTGTACAGGTGAAATACGCTGGTGATTCATGCGGATCGCAACTGTCTGTGCACTTTGCAGAAAACCTTTGGCGCGGTCGGTAAATTTTTCCAAATTCATCTGTGTTGTTCTCCTATACCACCTAGATAATGTTGCGTATGTGCAACACAAGTGGTTCGCCGAAAATTATCATTACTGGCATTCATGTCAGTGGACCTGTGCGACATGCTGTGTAATGTGCGGGTTATGGGAAAAACATTCAAGCGTCTCGCCATTGTCCTTATCGTACTATTGCTCATTATCGGCCTTTCGCTGCTCATATGGGAACCGCTGGCCGCTGATGATGCCGCGCCGCCGCCTGCACGCGAATATGATGTCGAAATTGTCCGTGATGAATTTGGCGTACCGCATATTTTTGGCAAGACCGATGCTGATGTGGCCTACGGTATTGCCTATGCCCATGCGGAGGATGATTTCCTGAATATCGAGGAAGTCGTGGCGATGACCCGTGCACGCTATGGTGCAATCAAGGGCACAGAAGGGGCCAAGATTGATTATATCGCGCATCTGCTGGATGTGCGCGGTACGGTGGACCGCAAATATGATGCGTTGCCCGCAGATGTGCATGCGTTGCTTGATGGGTATGCGGCAGGGCTCAATCGCTATGTTGAAACGCATCCGGAAGAAGCGCAGTTATCGGGCCTCTTTCCTGTGAATGGGCGTGATATTGCGGCGGGCTTTGCACTACGATCGCCCTTCTTTTTTGGCCTGCAAAATGTGATTGGACCTTTGGCGGAAGGATCTCCATTGCGGCAGGAAGGCGGACCGGTTCTTAATGAAGGTGCCGCCCCGCTTGAACATGGCGATCTGCTGGACACATCCTATGCTGCGCCTACGGGCGAAGATGCCGATATGAATGGTTCCAATGCTTTTGCCGTGGCACCAGAACGTTCTGCCGACGGCAAGGTGCGGCTCATTTCCAATTCGCACCAGCCATGGCGCGGGGGAGTCGCCTGGTATGAACTGGTGGTGCATAGCGAAGAAGGCTGGGATTTTGCCGGCGCGACGTTTGCGGGCGCGCCTTATCCGTTTCTGGGCCATAACCGCAATCTCGGCTGGACTAACACAGTGAATCGTCCTGATTTGGTCGATGTTTATGAACTTGAAGTCAATGATGCGGGCGACCAGTATAAGCTGGATGGCAAGTGGGCGCCGCTCATGCAAAAACGCGTCTGGCTGGGCGTGAAAATGGGGCCATTCACCATTCCCTATCCGCAGACGGTGTATCGCAGCGCACACGGACCGGTGATCAAAAATGACAATGGCTATTTCGCCTTCCGCTATGCGGGCATGGACGACCTCAAAATGCTCACCCAATATTACCGGCTTAATAAAGCACAGGATTTTGAAGAGTGGAAAGCGGCAATGGCGATCCAGGGCGTGTCGGGCACCAATTTCATCTATGCGGACCGTGAGGGTAATATAGCGCTTGTGTACAATGCGCTGTTTCCGGATCGTAAGGAAGGCGCGGACTGGCGGACTGTCCTGCCGGGGGATCGTAGCGAACTCATCTGGGAAAACCCGGTTGACTGGGCCGAATATCCCAAGCTGTTCAACCCTGCGAGCGGCTATATCATGAATGCCAATAACACGCCCTATGTGGCGGCGGGGCCGGGCGATGAAATCGACAGGGATAGTATATCGCCGCTTTTGGGTGTTGAAGATGACATGACCAACCGCGCGCGCCGGGCGATTACTCTGCTGGAGCAGGTCCTGGCTGAGGGTGATGGCAAAATCAGCCGTGAAGAGCTAATGGAGATTAAATATGACACGAGCTATGCGCGTGATGGCTATGCCGGATCATGGATGGCAAAGATTGCGGCGCTGGACCTTGCTGACTCGCCAGAGCTCAAAAAAGCGCAGGACCTGCTGACCCGCTGGGACTGGACAGCAGATGGTAAGGGTGAAGGCGACGCACTGGCGGTGATGGTGCTGCATGAGGCAATGCGGACTAGCTATGCGCGCCTGCCCGATCCCGACCCGCGCGAAAAACTGCAAGAAGCGTCAGAGCATCTCGTAAAATATTTTGACACGCTGGACCCGCCGCTCGGCGATGTCATCCGCCTGCGGCAAGGGGATGTCGATCTGCCCCTAGATGGCGGTAGCGACACGCTGCGTGCGTCGACCTTATGGGACATTGAAGATGATGGACGGCTATCGATCCGGCATGGCGATAGCTATATCCTGTTCGTTGAATGGGACAGTGAGGGGCGGGTGAGCTCGCGCTCCATCCAGCCTTTTGGCGCGGCTATGACCCGGCCAGATAGCCCGCATTATACGGATCAGGCCGAACTGTTCGCACGCTATGGCACAAAACCAGTGCGTTTCGACCCCAAGATTTTGGAGGGTCATGTTACACGCCGCTATCGCCCTTAATCTATATTATTTGAAACACGGCATATTTGCTGTAATATGCCGCCAAACAATAAGAGAATTCCTTACAACCTAAAAAAATTCAATTTCTTTGAGAGGAAATGCCCCTATGAATACCCGTTTTTCACATAAGATCCTGTCTGCTGTCATGGTTTCTGCCATCGCGCTGAGCGCGCCTGCAGTTTACGCGAGTGAACCGGCACCGGTATCCGAACTTGTCGCAGCAGTGGATATCCCGCATGAGGAATTCAAGCTGGATAATGGCCTTACAGTCATCGTTCATGAAGACCGCAAGGCGCCGGTTGTAGCGGTTTCCATATGGTATGATGTGGGCTCGAAACATGAACCCAAAGGCAAGACAGGTTATGCCCATTTGTTTGAACACATCATGTTCAACGGGTCGGAAAATGCGCCTGGCGACTATTTCAAATATACTAAGCAGATTGGCGCGACTGATCTGAACGGGACAACCTGGCTTGACCGCACCAATTATTTCCAGACAGTGCCAAAAGCGGCTCTGGAAGCAGCTTTGTTCCTGGAAAGTGATCGTATGGGGCATTTGCTGGATGCTATCGATCAGGAAAAGCTCGATAACCAGATCGGTGTTGTGCAAAATGAAAAACGGCAGGGTGATAGCCAGCCTTACGGGCTAGTCAGCTATCGCCAGCTCGAACTGGGGATGCCGAAAGGTCACCCCTATGCGCATAGTACTATCGGTTCTCTGGAAGATCTTCAGGCGGCATCGCTGGAAGACATGAAAGACTGGTTCCGCGATCATTATGGCCCGAACAATGCCATTCTGGTGCTGGCGGGTGATATTGATACGGTGGAAGCCAAACCTCTCGTCGAAAAATGGTTTGGCGATATTCCTGCCGGCAAGAAGGTTCAGCCCGTAACGGCCAAAGTTCCGGTTCTGGAAAAACCCATTGTCGATGTGATGAAGGATAAGGTAGCGAATACGCGCATCTACCGCACATGGGCGGTGCCTGGCATGACTGATCCGGAATTTACTGCACTTAATTCCGGCGCAAGCGTTCTGGGCGGACTTGCCAGCTCGCGGCTTGACAACATACTGGTCCGTGAAGAACAAAGCGCAGTTAGTGTGGCTGCATATGTACAACCTTTTGTCATTAACAGCTTCTTTGAAGTTCGTGTCGACGTGAAGCCGGGCGAAGATGTGGAAGCTGTTTCCAAGCGGCTGGATGAGATTATGGCGGACTTTATCGCCAATGGCCCGACACAGGATGAAGTAAACCGTGTGGCTACCAACACTGCGGCGGCACGTATTGCCGGACTGGAGCAGGTGGGCGGCTTTGGCGGGAAAGCCACTGCGCTGGCACAGGGCAAATTATTTGCCGGCGACAGCGATTATTACAAAAAGGAACTGGGACGGCTGGCCAGTGTGACCCCGCAATCCATTTCCGCAGCAATGAAGAAATGGCTGTCCAACCCGGCGCTGGAAATCCGCGTCGTTCCCGGTGATCGTGAAGAATATAAAGAAGTTGGATCCGGTGCCAGCGGTGATGTGACAGGTATATCCATGGCTGGCGCCCCGGCGCAGGTAACAGCCGATGGCGCGAAGCTGGGCATGCCCGAGCCTGAATATTATTTTAAACCGGAAACGGCCGCTGCCGAACTAGCGCTGGCTGAAGCAGCTTCGTCAGCGGCTACACCTGTATTGGCCTCTGCCGCGGCGCAGGCAGGTACTGTGGACCGCAGCAAGTTTCCTGAAGTTGGTGAAATCCAGAATGTCGACTTCCCTGATGTAGAAGAGACAGTGCTCTCCAACGGCGTAAAGGTTTATTTTGCCAAGCGCGATGAGATTCCCGTAGTGCGCGTAGCCGTCAAATTCGATATTGGCAGCGCGGCTGATCCGAAAGAGCGGCTGGGTACGCATGGCATGGTCGTGTCGATGATGGACGAGGGCACGACGTCGCTGAGTTCGACAGAGTTTGCAGAATCACAGGAGCGGCTTGGTGCCAATATTGGTATCGGTGGTGGTCTTGACTCAACTACTGTAAGCGTACGGGCTGTTGAGCCCAATCTTGCGGCTTCGCTTGATTTGCTGGCTGATGTCATCAAGAATCCAGCGTTCGATTCCAAGGAATTGGAGCGTGTTCGCCAGCAGCAGATGAATGCGATTGCAGCGGAAAGTACGCGACCTATCTCCATCGCGCTGCGCAACCTGCCGCCACTTATCTATGGCGAGACGCACCCATATGGCGCTTCGTTTACTGGTACGGGTGACCCGGAAGTGGTTGCCAGCCTGACACGCGACGAGCTTGTGAATTTCCACAGCCGTTGGATGCGCCCTGAAAAAGCGAAAATCTTCGTTGTCGGAGATACCAGCCTGACTGACATCAAGCCAATGCTGGAAAAGCGTTTCGGCAAATGGATGCCATCTGGAGAGGCAGCACCTGCCAAGAATATTGATGCGGTTATTCCTGAACAGAAAGAGCGTATCATTGTCATCAACCAGCCCAACTCACCGCAGTCGCTGATCTTTGCGGGTCAGGTTCTGGACAAAAAGGGCACGGATGATATTTTCGACCTTCAGGCTGCAAATGAGATACTGGGCGGAGACTTCCTGTCACGTATCAATTTCAATCTGCGTGAAACCAAGGGCTGGTCCTACGGTTCGCGAACGTTATTACAGCGCCCTGATGGCCAGATTCCGATGTTGATTTTTGCAGCAGTGCAGACAAACCAGACCGGGCCATCTGTATCTGAAATCATCAAGGACATGACAGACTTCCTAGGTGAAAAAGGCGTCACGGGAGAAGAGCTGGAGCGTACAGTCAACGGCGGAATTCGCGAACTGCCAGGTAGTTATGAGCGTTCAGCCGCTGTGTTGGGTCAAATTCAGCGCGATGAAAATCTGGGCCGTGATTTTGGCTATGTCGAAACGCTGGCTGACCGGTATCGCGGTCTTGAGGCCGAGGCGCTGAATGCAGCCATGAAGGAAGTGCTGGACGTGGATGCTTTCACTTGGGTCATTGTCGGTGATGCGGCGAAAATTCAGGAGCAGATTGATGCGCTGAACATGCCAACCGAATATCGCGGCTATGATCCAAAAGCACAGGGCGGAGAATAATCCGCCCTGCACTGGAAAGCGCAAAATAAATACCTAAATAAAACCTATCTTGAACAAGAATTCTAAAGGGAGAATATTATGTCAGTAGAAGGTGCATATGATTGCGTCACAAAATCACCCATGGGCGACCAGCAGTCGGTCCTGACGGTGAATGTCGACGGTGATACATTTACCGGTACGAATGCAGGCGCAATGGGCGCATTGGACATTGAAGACGGCAAAGTGGATGGCAACAAGCTCACCTGGAAAATGCAGATGAAAGTACCGATGCCAATGGAACTGAACTGTGAAGCCACTGTGGATGGCGATACAGTTACCGGCACGATTAATGCCGGTGCATTCGGCTCCATGGCGATGTCAGGTACACGCCAAGCGTAAACTTTCGTCAGTTTAACTTATACGAAAGGCCGCGTTCCGGATTGGGATGCGGCCTTTGGTTTGTTTCGCTCTCGTCTGGAGCGCTTATTTGGCCGATTCTCGTTCGCAAGCCTGTGCCGCCCCGCTCCCAGCTCTACCTCTCAATAATGTATCCCGTTAGTATATCGAAAGGGTAGGGCGGGGAGCGGGTGGTATCGCACCGTGAGCGGACGTGAAAAAAAAGGATTCAAATCAAGAACGAAAAAAACAAGCCAGGCGTACAAGCCTGGCTTGCTCCTTGATTATCACCGTGAAACGACCAAATTAACGCACCGTAACGGTCACAGCACGCCGGTTCTGCGCCCATGCGGACTCATTTGATCCAAGCGCCTGCGGCCGTTCCTTGCCGTAGCTGACTGTACGGATGCGTGATGCAGCCACACCCAGCGTTATGAGGTGGTTTTTTGCACTGTTGGCGCGGCGCTCGCCAAGGGCAAGGTTATAATCCCGCGTGCCGCGTTCATCGGCATGCCCCTCTACAACAATGCTGACGTTTGGATATTGCGACAGCCACTGTGCCTGGCTCTGCAGGACACGCTGATCTTCGCCATCAACATTGAATTTATCGGTATCAAAAAAGATACGGTCTGACATGACGGTGGCAACGAAATCTTCCTGCGATCCGGGAGTTGGACCTGTTTGCTGATTTGCAGTCGGGTCAACATCAGTGTCGCTTCCAGAGGTCGTATCAACCGGTTCTGGCGGGAGTGTTTCAGGTGGCTTTTTTGCGCAGCCGGCCATAGTGGCCGCCAAGGCAATGGCAATCAGGGGAGTGGATAATTTTTTCATGCTCTGTCTCCTAAATGTCCAGGCCGCTTCAGTAACGGACATGGTAACGAATTATTGCCCCTTTGCATATTGCAGGCGAGTGAAGGCCCCGCTGCAATAAAGTCTATGGCCTCAAGATCATGGTCGTACTGGCCCCCATGCAGGGTCGGAGCCATCAACCGGTGTCTTCAACCGCCTTTCCTCACCGCCTGCAACGTCAACCTGCCAGATGCTGGTCTTGCCGGAACCACGACGGGTGCGGAAAAACTGGATCACGCGGCCATTGGGGGCCCAAGTCGGTGCCTCATCCTGCCAGCTATTGGTAAGCACACGTTCACCGCCGCCATTCGGACGCATCACGGCAATGCGAAAATTTCCCGCGATTTTGGTGAAGGCGATCAGGTCACCGCGCGGACTCCATTCAGGTGTTGCCGCACGGCCTCCACCAAAGCTGATGCGGCGTTGGCCTGAACCATCGGCATTCATGACATAGATTTGCTGGCTGCCCGAGCGATCGCTTTCAAACACAATTTTCGAACCGTCAGGGGAATAGCTGCCCCCCACATCAATGCCCGGACTGTTGGTCAGGCGCACTGTCCGTCCGCCATTTGCGGAAATGCGGTAGATATCGGTATTGCCCGCAATGGCCATGGAATAGAGGATATTGCGGCCATTGGGCGACCAGCGCGGCGCAAATGTTGCATTATTGGTGCGCGTCACCAACCGCTGTTTGCCGGTGCCTATCTCGTAAATATAAATGGCGGGGCTTCCGCCGGAATAACTCAGATACAGGATTGACTTGTAATCAGGTGAAAAGCGCGGCGTCAGCGCAGTGCCACCGCTGGTCAGGAAACGGTGGTTGGCACCGTCACTGTCCATTACGGCCAGACGCTTGGTGCGATTATCCTTCGGCCCGGTTTCGGCAATATAAGCGATGCGGCTATCGAAAAACGGCGATTCCCCGGTCAGGCGCGAATAGATGCTGTCGGCGCATTTATGTGCCGCGCGGCGCCAATCGGCCGGTTCTACAATAAAACCATGCCGCGAAAGCTCACTGCCCAGCGCCACATCATAAACATAGCATCCAACAGTCAGCTTGCCATCGCCGTTGGAACGCACAAACCCTTGAATCAGCGATTCCACATTACGGCCCGACCAATAGGGGAAGGCGGGTGAGGTAACTTCGCTGTAACCGATCGCGCGCACCCGGTTACGGCCAACCGGGTCAAACAGCCCGCTCGAACGCAGGTCAGCGACAATAACATCGCTGATCTGTTTGCCCAGCTGTTCGGTTGTACCTGCCGCAGTCGGCAGCACCTGCGGCGTGGGTAGAGCGGGAACGGCAACTGCAATCTGGTTGCGGCCGCTATCGTCGGTCACCGTGCCTTCAAGCTGCGCCGCCGCTGGAGAGGGCAGGACGACCAGCGCAAACAGGGCAGTCAGAAATGCAGTGAGTGCAGGGAAACGCTGTGTCATGGGGAATGCCTTTTTCATCTCGCTGTTCATATCATCACAATTTGCGGTCGAAACTGAATACCACGTCTTTCCACGCATCGTAAAATTTATCAGGAAGGCTGCTGAACGGCTGGGCGCGCATTATGGCCGCCTTGGCGCGTTCGCAGTGCCGGCCAACCTGCGGCCTGTTGCTGGGCGTCACCTTACCGACCTGACGGCAGCGCGGGCTGCCTTTCAGGCTGCCATTACTGTTCATGCTCCACGAGACTTTTGTCACGAGCAGTTCCGCGTCGGCACCAGTGGGGGCGGTCCAGTGCGGTTTGAGCTTGCGCGCTATTTCGCGTTCAAGCGCTGCCACCTCGGCAGGCCCAGCCTTGGCAGCGGGTGCATTGGTGTTTTTGGATTTTGATGCCTTGTCGGATTTACCATCCAGGAAATTTCCAGCCAGTCTGGATGTGCGCTTTTTTTTCGTGGGCGGTTTCTTCGTCGCTTTTTTTGTTTCCGGTTTTTTTGCTGCTCTGGTGCTATTTTTGGGTGCAGGTTTGGGGTCCGGCTCTGCCACTGGGCGCGCTTCTTCAGGCTCTTGTATATCAGGAACGGCTTCCATTTCACCCAGTTCCGGGGCGATCAGCGGAGCTGCATCCTGTGCCGGGTTCGGCGTGGTTGATTCCAGTCCGATTTCCTCACTCAGCTGCACAGTAATGGTGGGGGCAGGCGGGGTCACCGGCCCGTCTGTCCAGCCCACAGACAGCGACAGCGCGCCCAAAAGCGCGGCATGGCCAAGTGCGGCGATGGTCAGCCCGATGGTCTCGGATTTTTCCATACCCATCAGCTTATGGCGCTCCAGATGAACTTGTGGTGACTAATGAAACTTTGCTTAAACCTGCGCGGTTTAACTCGCCCATCACCTGCATGACGCGGCCATAATCGAGGCCGCGGTCGGCGCGGAGCGTAACTTGTGGCTGGTTGTTGCCATTCCCGCGAATCTGCGCGAGCAGGGCTGGCAGGTCATTATCCGCCACCTGTTCGTCCTGCACAAAGACAAAGCCATCCGAATTGATGGAAATCTGCACCGGGTCATTATCCTGCTCCAGCGGCCTGGCGTTGGTTTCGGGCAGCTCAACTGGCACACCGGATACCAGCAAAGGCGCGGTTACCATGAAAATGATGAGCAGCACCAGCATGACATCAACAAAGGGCGTGACGTTGATTTCCGACATGGGCGCCCGCGCGCCGCCCCGTCCGCGCCGCCCACCGGATGAGGGAAGCTGCATCGCCATCAGGTGTTCTCCAGCTCACGGCTCAATGTACCGTGGAAACGGTCGGCAAAGCGGAACAGGTGCGATTCAAACTTGTTCAGCCGGTGTGAGAACCGATTATAGGCAATCACTGCTGGAATCGCTGCAAACAGGCCGATAGCGGTGGCAAACAGCGCCTCCGCGATACCCGGCGCAACAACAGCCAGCGAGCTATTCTGTTCCGCAGCAATAGCCGTGAAGCTGCGCATAATGCCCCAGACCGTGCCGAACAGGCCGACAAAAGGCGCAACTGACCCGACCGTGGCCAGGAAATTGAGCCGGTCGGACAACTTGTCAATTTCATGGGTGACGGCGGCATTCATGGCAGTGGCAAGGCGCGCCCTTGTGCCTTCACGGTCCACCGCAGTGCCGCCGGTCGATTGCCGCCATTCATATACGCCCGATGCCAGCACGCGTGCAGAGGGCAGATCTTCCTTGCCGCGTGTCTTATGAAACGCGTCAATATCCTCTGTCCTCCAGAATTCATCTTCATAACGGTCAGAACGGCGCCTTATCTTACTGATCTTCATCGCAAAGCTGATAATGATGGCCCAGGTCCAGATGCTGGCGAGCGCGAGACCGATCATCACCAGCTTGACGATAATGTCGGCTTCCAAAAACAGCTTTACCGGCGATAGCGTGACGGCATCATTTGCAAGGCCAATATTTTCGATCATGTCTTTCCTGTCATTCTGGTTCGGTGAGGACGGATTGAAACGCCTCTACCCATGGTTTCGGTTGCCTGCGCGGGCGGCCTTCGGGGCTGATAAAGGCGGCCACCACATTGGCTGTGCAGACTATGTTATCACCGCGCATGGCTATTTGCTGAATATGGCATGCGGCGGCGCGGATTTTGTGGACTTGGCTCTTGATGACCAGCGCGTCATCCAGCTTTGCCGGCTGTATGTAATCGATATGCATTTCCGATACGGCGTAAACGCCATCCCCCGCTTCATGCGCCGCGCGTTGGTCGATGCCAATGGCACGCAGCATGTCCGAGCGTGCACGTTCAAAATAACGCAGGTAATTGGCGTGATAGACAATCCCTGAAAAATCCGTGTCCTCATAATAGATCCGGCACGCAAAATAATGCGTGTCACCTTTAAAATAGCCGGAGAACGGGACGGGATCGGTCATATGTAAAATGGATTACGGTGTTTTGCGAGTTCTGGAAAGATGGGAAATGCAGCGATGGTTCAGACTGCCGCGTGAAAGACTCGGCTGGGCGCTATTTTGATTTCACGGCGAGATGCTTCGCATCCGCCTCCAAATGGGTTCGGCCCAATAAGGGCCGGCGCGCAGTCGCGCTTGCGAACGGCAATTTAGCCGTTCGATATTTTGCCATAAGTAACGTTTCGTTTTACTTAGACACACTGATGATTATCGTTTCGCGCTGTCCGGTGTTGCGTCCAGCAGCGCCGCAAGGCCGACTGGCCGCCGGGCCTTATTGGCCCGCCCCACCGGAGGCATTCACGAAGTGAATTGCCGTGAGGTCAAAAAGAATCCTATTTCCCTCCAAACAGCCCCGTCTGAGACCCTTCGGGTGGATTGAGACCCAGATGTTTCCAGCCGCGATCGTTGAGCATGCGGCCGCGCGCGGTACGGGCGATCAGGCCGAGCTGGATCATATAGGGCTCGACCACTTCTTCGACGGTGTCACGCGGCTCGCTCAGGCCTGCGGCGATGGTTTCAATGCCCACAGGTCCGCCCTTATAGACATCGGCGACCATATGCAGATAGCGCCGGTCCATCGCGTCGAGGCCGAGCTTGTCGACTTCGAGCCGTGATAACGCGCCATCGGCAATGTCTGCGTTAACCGTAGCTGCGCCCGCGACATCAGCAAAATCGCGCACCCGGCGTAGCAACCGCCCGGCAACACGCGGCGTTCCGCGTGCACGCTTGGCAATTTCATGTGCGCCATCTTCGGCAATGGCAAGGCTCAGCAGACCTGCAGCGCGGCGCACTACCTGTTCCAGCTCCGGGATAGAATAGAAATTGAGCCGCACCGGAATACCGAAACGGTCGCGCAGTGGCGTGGTCAGCAGACCCTGCCGCGTGGTCGCGCCGATCAGCGTAAAGGCGGGCAGGTCAATACGCACACTGCGCGCCGCCGGACCTTCACCGATAATCAGGTCAAGCGCGCGGTCCTCCATTGCAGGGTATAGCACTTCCTCGACCACCGGATTGAGCCGATGGATCTCGTCGATAAACAGCACATCGCCTTCTTCCAGATTGGTCAGCAGCGCGGCGAGGTCGCCTGATTTGGCGATCACCGGACCCGACGTAGCACGGAAACCCACGCCCATTTCACGCGCAATAATCTGCGCCAACGTGGTCTTGCCCAACCCCGGCGGCCCGAAAAACAGCACATGGTCAAGCGGCTCGGAGCGCGTCTTTGCCGCCTCGATAAACACCCGCAAATTTCCGCGCGCTGCTTCTTGCCCGATAAACTCATCAAGCGTTTTGGGACGCAGCGCGGCGTCGACATCGTCGATTTTGCGCTCGGGGGAAAGGATGCGGTCTTCAGGGTTGGTCATTTTGCCGCTTTCTTAAGTGCCAGCCTCACCAGCGCGCTCATTTCGGCGTCTTGGCCTAGTTCGTTGCTGGCCTGCGCCACGGCGGCGCTCGCGATGGCGGGTTTGAAGCCGAGGTTTTGTAGCGCAGATACAGCGTCTGCAGATGCGCCTGCGGGGTTTGTTACTGCGGCTAAACCGCCCGCAACGGCAGGGCCAAGGTCCATACCGCCGACTTTGTCTTTCAGCTCGTTGACAATGCGCTGTGCCAATTTCGGCCCGACGCCATTGGCGCGCGCGACCATGGCTTTGTCGCCTGTGGCGATTGCATGGCCGAGTTCGGATGGTTCGAGCGTGCCTAAGATAGCGAGTGCGACTTTGCCGCCCACGCCCTGCACGCTGGTGAGCAGCCGGAACCAGTCACGCTCCGCGCCGCTGGCAAAGCCCATCAGGCGCATGTCATTTTCGCTGACTTGCATTTCGGTAAAGACTTCAGCAGCTTCGCCCACGGCGCCAATGCTGCCCAATGTGCGCGCGCTGGCATAGACGAGATAGCCTACGCCCTGCACATCGATAACCAGATGGTCGATGCCAAGTTCGTCGATAATGCCCTTGAGTTTCGCGATCATGCAACCGTTCTAGCGCTTTTTGACCTCACGGCAATACGGTAGTTTTCCGATTATGCGCATGGGTGATCGCCACCGCGAGCGCATCGGCAGCATCATGCCCCGCAAGCCTCACGCCGGGCAGCAGCCGGGAGATCATCATCTGCACCTGTTTCTTGTCCGCGCGGCCCACACCGACCACGGTCTTTTTGATAAGCAACGCCGAATATTCGCCCACTTCTATCCCGCCGCGCGATGCCCCTAGCAGTACAACACCGCGCGCTTGACCCAGTTTGAGCGTGCTCTTCGGGTTGACGTTCAGGAACACTTCCTCGACCGCCGCAGCATCGGGGTTAAATTCTTTCATGATGTCGGCGATTTCCAGATCAAGCTTGAGCAGCCGGCTGGGCAAGGACATTTTGGGGTCGGTCTTTATCTGTCCATTGGCGATATGCGACAATCGGCTACCCACAGATGAAATCACGCCCCACCCGGTGGTGCCCAGGCCAGGGTCAAAGCCGATAATGACGGTCATTATTCGGTTCCTGACCTATTCCTGGCCCAGTTTCTCCATGATCTCATCGGAAATATCATAATTGCCCCATACGGTCTGGACGTCATCGTCATCATCGAGCGCATCGATCAGTTTGAAGAGCGTCCGCGCGGCGTCTTCATCGACTTCGACTTTAACTTGCGGACGCCATGCGAGCTTAACGCTTTCTGCTTCACCAAGCGATTTTTCAAGCGCGCTGGCAACTTCGTGCAGGTCTTCCATGCCGGTCCATATTTCATGACCGTCTTCGCTCGTTTCGATATCTTCTGCGCCCGCTTCCATTGCGGCTTCCAGAACCTTGTCTTCATCACCAACAGTGGCGGGATAGGAAACCAGGCCGAGTCGGTCGAAACCATGGCTGACGGCTCCTGCGCCGCCCATATTGCCGCCATTGCGGGAGAATGTGGTGCGCACGCTGGTTACGGTGCGGTTGCGGTTGTCGGTCAGCGTTTCGACGATCAGCGACACGCCGCCCGGACCAAAGCCTTCATAGCGGATTTCTTCATAATCATCGCCTTCACCGCCCGTTGCCTTGTCAATCGCGCGCTGGATATTGTCCTTGGGCATCGACTGTGCTTTGGCGGCGTTGACTGCCACGCGCAGGCGTGGATTCATATCCACATCGGGCATGCCCATTTTCGCGGCCACGGTAATCTCGCGGCTCAGCTTGGAAAATAGGTTGGATCGCTTTTTGTCCTGGGCACCCTTGCGGTGCATGATGTTCTTGAATTTGGAATGGCCTGCCATGACTGCCTTCAGCTAATTAATGATTTGATGGAATTGCCCTAATCAGATGCACGTAAAAGTGCAAGATTTCGCTCAAAATTTGCCTAGCGAACGGCTTGCACTGATTGTTTGAATTTCACTGCTGTGCCAGTGGCCGAAATCATCAGCATGGATCCGCCCTTGCCGACGACTTCATAGTCAAGGTCGACACCAATGACTGCGTCTGCCCCCATTTTGATGGCGGCATACTGCATTTCCTCAATCGCTTCCTCACGGCCGCGTTTCAGGACATTTTCATATTTTTTGGAGCGTCCGCCAACAATATCGGTGAAGCTGGCGAAAATATCGCGGACAAAATTGGCGCCCGCGATTACTTCACCGGTGACGATGCCCAGATATTCGTCAACGTCGTGCCCTTCGAGAGTGTGGGTTGTACTAACAAGCATATCTGTCTCCGCTATTATCTGATGTCAGTCTGCCTTTACTGGATACTATGCAATACCGAGCGCAGATTTATAGGTATCGAGTATGGCTTCCATTTCCTGACGGTCATGGGGTTCCATTTTGCGCAGGCGCACGACTTGACGCATGATTTTGGGATCATAGCCGACCGCCTTGGCTTCGGCATAGACATCACGGATATCATCGGCAATGCCCTTTTTCTCTTCTTCAAGCCGTTCAATACGCTCGATAAAAAGCCGTAATTGTTCGGAAGTTACATTGGCGTCGCTCATGGGAATATCTTTCTGTTCTGCGTGCAGGCGTCCATGTCAGGACGTGCGAATCTATGGGTTAATCTGTCTGGGCCTGCCTTAATGGCCGGACGCATTTTTGGCTACGCTCTTTTTCATGTCGATCAGCTGCTGCTCGCTGGCCTCGCTCTGATAGCGTTTTTTCCATTCCGCATAGGGCATGCCGTATATCAGCTCACGTGCCGCTTCCTTGTCGATATCACCGTCCGCTTCGGCCACCCAGTCGGCGAGGCAATTGCGGCAAAACCCGGATAGCCCCATCAGATCGATATTCTGGGCATCATGGCGATGCCGTAAATGGTTGACGAGCCGCCGGAAAGCGGCAGCAGCCACTTCATCGGAGATATTCAGGTCGGTTGATGGGTCATTATCGGTTGGCATACGTATTTCCGGTTGTGATTGCGCGGTGTGACTCTATCATAGAGCGCAGATACGGGCGTTGGCCAGTGGGGGCCGGGCAAAAACCTGTGCAGAAGAGGGTGAAACGAGTGGCAAAAAATATCGGACCACGTAGCCGCAAGGTAAAAATACTGGCCACCGTTGGTCCGGCCAGCAGTTCACCGGAAATGCTCGAGAAACTCTACCGCGCAGGCGCAGATGCCTTTCGCGTCAATATGAGCCATGGCGAGCATGAAACGCACGCCAAGACTATTGATGCCATTCGCACACTGGAAAAGAAAATCCAGCGGCCGATCACGATATTGTGTGACTTACAGGGCCCCAAGCTGCGTGTCGGTAAATTCAAGGACGGTGCGGCTTTTATCAAGCATGGCGCGCATTTCACGTTCGACCGTGATCCGGCACCGGGTGATGACAGCCGTGTCTGCCTGCCGCATCCGGAAATTTTCGATGTGTTGAAAAAAGGCGACCGGCTTTTGCTCGATGACGGCAAGCTCAGGCTACGTGTCATACGTGCTGGTGCGGATGAAATACTGACCAGCGCAGAGGTGGGCGGGCCATTGTCGGATCGCAAGGGACTGAACGTGCCAGACGCGGTTATCCCGCTGGCAGCACTTACGACAAAGGATCGGCGCGACCTTGTTTTTGCGCTCGACAAGGGTGCTGACTGGATTGCGCTCAGTTTCGTGCAGCGGCCCGAGGATGTGGCCGAGGCAAGAGGCCTGATTGGCGGCAAGGCTGCACTGATTTCCAAGATTGAAAAACCCGCAGCCGTAAAGCGACTCGACGAGATACTGGAACTTTCCGACGCAGTGATGGTGGCGCGCGGGGACCTGGGCGTGGAACTGGCGCCTGAACAGGTGCCGCCTTTGCAGAAACAGATAGTCGAAAATGCCCGGCGGCGCGGCAAGCCCGTTGTGGTGGCGACGCAGATGCTCGAATCGATGATAAAAGCGCCTGCGCCAACCCGCGCTGAGGTGTCCGACGTGGCGACCGCAGTCTATGATGGCGCCGATGCGGTAATGCTGTCGGCGGAAACCGCAGCGGGTGACTGGCCGGTCGAATCAGTGAGCATCATGGACCGGATAGCGATCAGCGTGGAAAGTGACCCGGCCTATGCTGACCGGGTACATTTTACCGAGACATTGCCCGATGAAACGACGGCAGATGCGTTCGCCGCCGCGAGCAGCAAAATTGCCGAGACGGTCGAGACGGCGGCTATTATATGCTTCACCAATACAGGCTCCACCGCGCGGCGTGTGGCTCGTGAGCGGCCTTCGGTACCGCTTTTGGTGCTTACGCCCTCACGCAATACTGCCCGGCGTGTGGGAATTTTATGGGGAACCTATGCGGTTACGACGCAGGATATTGGCAGTTTTGAAGAAATGATCGCCAAGGGCAAGCGCATGGCGCTGCGCCATGGTTTTGGCACGGCGGGGACCAAGTTGATCGCGCTGGCCGGGGTACCGTTCGGCACGCCGGGTTCGACCAACGTGCTGCATGTCGTGACGCTGACGGGTGACGAGCTCAAGGGCTATGAGAGATAAAACTTTCTACTCCTGTTTTCGCAGGAGCAGGACCTATAACAGGTTTTCCGATACCAAGTTCGCCTGCAAAAGGTTCGCATCCTGAAACAGATGCGTGTTCAGCCCGCATGCCCGCGCGCCTTCCACATTGTCCAGCCGATCATCGATAAACAGTGCGCATGCCGGATCGATACCGAATCGACGGATTGCAAGTTCGTAGATGGCGGCGTCGGGCTTCACCAGTTTTTCAGTGCCGGACACCAGTATATCCTGAAAATGACTGAATATATGCTGGCGATCTGCGGCAAACGGCCCCCAGAATTCATCGCTGAAATTAGTGATGGCATAGAGCGGCACATTTTTATGGGCGAGTTTAACCACCAATTCTTCCATGCCCGGCACTGGCCCCGGCACAGTCTCGTTAAAACGCGGCCCGAACTGGGTGATTAAGTCTGCATATTCTGGATGTTGGGCACTCAATTCGCGCGATGTTTCGGCAAATGGCCGCCCGGCGTCATGCTGAAAATGCCATTTGGTTGTAATGACATGCTCCAGGAACCATTCCAGTTCCTGCGCGTCGTCGATCAGCTTTTCATAGAGTGCACGAATCTCCCATCGGTAAAGTACATTACCGACGTCAAATATAACGGTGTCGATTGGGGTGGCGGAAGGCATAGCCGACCCGCCCGTATCAATTAGCCCTGACGCGCTTTAAAGCGGCGGTTGGTCTTGTTGATGACATAGGTGCGCCCACGACGACGAATCACACGGCAGTCGCGGTGACGGTTTTTGAGCGACTTTAATGAGTTGCGTACTTTCATGAGGGTATTCGCTTCCAAATATCTTTAAATTTTCTGAGTGAACGGGGCAATTAAGGGCGCGGCGGGGTAAAGTCAAGCCGTGAATCTGTCCCGTGAACCCTAAATTACCCGCTTTTTTCAGATAATTTCCTTTCCCATGCCAGCGCATGGGCGACAATGATATCCAGATCATCATATCTTGGCTGCCAGGGTAACGTCTGTTTGATGAGGCGGTTGTCCGAAACCAGCGAATCGGGATCACCGACGCGGCGGCCCTGGATGACGCGGGGTATTTCCTGATTCGTTACCCTGTCCACTGCGTCGAGCACGTCAATCACGGAAAAACCCCGACCATAACCGCAATTCATGATGTGGCTGGTGTCCGGGTCCTGAATCAGTTTTTCGAGTGCAAGCACATGCGCTGCAACCAGGTCGGAGACATGGACATAGTCACGTGTGCCGGTGCCGTCATGCGTGTCATAATCGGTGCCGAAAACCGCCACGCTGTCACGCTTGCCCAATGCGGCTTCCACAGCGACCTTGATTAGGTGCGTTGCGCCTTCGGTGGACTGCCCCGACCGGCCTTCAGGATCCGCACCCGCCACATTGAAATATCGCAGCGCGCAGAAATTGAAATCATGCGCGGCGGCGACGTCAGTCAGCATGGATTCGGTTATCAGCTTGGACATGCCATAGGGATTGGTGGGGTGTTTCGCGGTATCTTCGGGTATCTGTACCAGGCCGGTGACGCCATATACCGTGGCGGTGGAAGAGAAGATGAAATGCTTCACGCCGTTTGTAACTGCGCTTTCGATCAATGTGCGGCTCTTCGCGCTGTTATTGTGATAATATTTGAGTGGATTTTCGACTGACTCAGGCACGATAATTGACCCTGCGAAATGCATGATGGCGCCAATACCATGCTCTGCGATCAGGCGGGCGACGAGCGCGCTGTCTTCAATATCGCCTTCGGCAAAAATGGCATCATCCGGCACGGTCTGGCGAAAGCCCGTTGTCAGATTGTCGAGCACGACAACATCATAGCCGCTATCGAGCAGCGCCAGTACGGCATGGCTGCCAATATAGCCTGCACCGCCGGTGACCAGCACTGTAAAATCTTTTGTCGACACGCCTTTTGCCCCTTGCCGTTTTGCTAACTTTAGCCGTTTATGCGTGTTTATGGTATATATGAAGCTAACAAAACGGTTTTTCCGAACAAAGGATATTTGAAAATGCGTAAATTCATACCTGTAATGGCCCTGGCACTTGGCCTCAGCGCATGTGTGACCCCTGTGGGGCCCGTTGAAGTGACCCGGTTCCATGCGGCTGATGCCGTGCAGGAACTGGGCAAAGGGACCATTGCCGTGATGCCAGGAGCGGACGAAAACGTGGAATCGCTTGAATATCGCACATACGCTGCGGCGGTAATGCGTGAACTGGAGGCGCAGGGTTATACGTCGCCTGTAGCCGGGGAAAGCTCAGAATATAATGCGCGGATCAGCCTGGATCGCTTTGCCCGCGATTCCCAAGGTCGCCGTTCTCCGGTCAGTGTCGGTGTAGGAGGTTCTACCGGCAGCTATGGTTCGGGCATAGGTGTCGGTATCGGCATTAACCTGGGCGGAGGCTCCAAACCGCTTATCATAAGTGAGCTTTTCGTTGCGATTACACGCGACGGTGAAACCGCAAACCTGTGGGAAGGCCGCGCTATTTCGGAAGCGCGCAAAGGTTCTCCTGCTGCGGAAACATCACTGTCCGCCGCCAAGCTGGCAACCAGCCTGTTTACAGGCTTCCCGGGTGAAAGCGGCGAAACGGTTGAAGTCGAGTAATTTCAGGTTTATCGCAGACGCCTGATTCATGCGGCGTATCTGTGCTCTGCCATTGGGCTGTGTCATTGGAACGTCTATTCATAACCTGAAACTATCCGAGGCCCCATGACCATCAAAATAAGTAGCGCATTCGATTCCGGCAATATCAAGATACATGAAATTGACGGGAACACCGCCCGGCTTTCGATCAACCAGGACCGTGAGAGCGAGTTCAAACAGTGGTTTCATTTCCGTGTATCGGAAACAGGCGGCGAAGAAGTCGTGCTGGTCATTCAGGATCTGAAAGATTCGGCTTATCCCGAAGGTTGGCCTGATTACAACGCGTGCGTCAGCGAAGACCGCGATTATTGGGCCCGCGCGGCGAGCAGCTATGACAAAGCCAAAGGCGAGCTTACCATCACCTATCAGAGTGCGAGCGACATTTTCTGGTGCGCGTATTTTGCGCCCTATTCGATGGACCGCCATCATGACCTGGTAGCCGAAGCTGCCGCATCGGAAGGCGTAACCTATCGCCAGCTGGGCGAAACTCTTGAAGGTCAGCCAATGGATTGCCTGGAAATGGGTGAGGGCGACAAGCATGTATGGCTTTATGCACGCCAGCATCCCGGTGAAACGCAAGCCGAATGGTGGATGGAAGGCGCGCTGGAAATGCTCACCGATCCGGCCAATCCGCATGGCCGCATGCTGCGCCAGAAATGCCGCCTGCACATCGTGCCCAACATGAATCCGGACGGATCGCGCATGGGCCATCTGCGCACCAATTATGCGGGCACCAACCTGAACCGTGAATGGGAAAACCCCACGGCGGAGAAAAGCCCCGAAGTATTGTGTGTCCGCAACTATATGGATGAAACCGGCGTCGATTTCGCGATGGATGTACATGCTGACGAAGCAATCCCTGCGGTTTTTATCGCCGGATTTGAGGGCATCCCGTCATGGACCGACGAACTGGGCGACAAATATCACGCCTACCGCGACAATCTCGCGCGCCGCACGCCCGATTTCCAGACTGAGCTCGGCTATCCGATCAGCAAGCCCGGCACAGCGAACCCATCCATGTCGACCAATCAGGTTGCCGAACGGTTCGGCTGTGTCTCGATGACGTTGGAAATGCCGTACAAGGACAATCGCGACCTGCCCGACGCAGAGCAGGGCTGGAGCCCCGAACGCTGCAAATTGCTCGCACATGACTGCCTCGCTGTGCTGGCGGAAATGATCGACGAGATTGCTTAAGTCATTCAACAAGACAGGCTTGTTTATCGTAGCGTTCCTTGTGCTGCCTATAGCCGCGTTTCTTGCGCTGCAAATGCTGTCTATGGCTGCCGCCAATGAGGCAGATAGTGCTGCAAAAAGCATCAAGGCCGACACAGAGTTCCAGTCAAGTTCTGGAATAGAATTATCGGAGCTGAACGACCGCCAGACAACGGACCTGGTATTGTTGGGCCAGATATGGGCTTTTTTGAAATATCATCACCCCGAAGTGGCCGGTGGGGCATATCATTGGGATTATGAGCTCTTTCGTATCATGCCCAAAGTGCTGGCTGCGACTTCGCGTGAGGACAGGAACAAGAAGATTGCGGCCTGGATAATGGGGTTGGGTGCAATAGAAAAGTGTGATCCTTGTACGCAGAAGCCGGAAAAGCCTATTTTCGCAGCTGAGCTGGCTTGGCTTTCGGACAGTGCAGTTTTGGGCGAAGAGCTATCCGTCCTTCTTATCCGGGTACATGAAAACCGATATGCCGGCAGGCAGCAGGCTTACGTCCGGTTAGCGCCCAATATTGGCAACCCCCAATTTCTGAATGAGCAACGTTATGCCGATATGTCCGACCTTGATGCAGGCTATCGGATTCTGGGCCTGCTGCGTTATTGGGGCATGATCGAATACTGGTTCCCCTATCGCGATGTGATCGGGCGGGACTGGCAAGAGGTCCTGCCACAATATCTGCCACAGATTGCGCGCGCGAAAAATGATGCTGAATACCGGCAGGTCATGATGCGGGCTATCGCTGAAGTAAATGATTCGCACGCTTTTTGGTATCATGAAAAGGATAGCACTCCGCCGGCTGGAAAATGCCAGGGGCCATTTCATCTGCGCACGATTGGCGACAGTTTTGTAGTTAGCGGTTATCGCATCGCCAACGGAGCTGAAGACAGTGTGGTACAAAAAGGCGATGTCATTGCGGCCGTTGATGGACGGCCTGTGATGGAACTGGTCAAAGAACTTATGCCATTCTACGCCGCCTCAAACCGGGCCGGAAAGTTCAGGAATATCGCGGCCCGGCTACTTGCTGGCCCCTGCGGCCCGGCATCTTTGACAGTAGATCGTTCGGGCCGCCATCTTGATATGGTGTTCGAGCGTGTGGAGCTGAAAAATCTTGCGTGGCAGCAGCGTACATTGCCGGGCGATGTGTTCCAGATGATAGGCGATGATATTGCCTATGTGACATTCAAACAGCACGGCGACAAGCAGCCAGCGTCTACTGATGCCAATGCCCAGGCTGCTTCCTTTATGGAAAAGGCTATGGACAGACAGGGCATTATCTTTGATCTGCGTACTTACCCTGGATTCCAGGTTGTCGACACCATTGCGAAATATCTCTCCCCCAAGCCTCGCCCGTTCGTGCAGTTTTCAAAGATAGACATTCAAAATCCCGGATATGCAGTGCCATTTGTCGCATTGAGTGTAGGCGGCGGACGGGATCATGCATATAAGGGGAAAGTTGTAATTCTTGTCGACGAAACGACACAAAGCGCAGCGGAATACCATGCCATGAAGCTTCAGGCTGTATCGGATGCGACCATTATGGGCGTGCCGACCGCCGGTGCAGATGGCAATATATCGCGGTTTGTCCTGCCGGGTGGTATAGTCACAGGGATTAGCGGCATTGGTGTCTATTATCCCGACTGGTCACCGACACAGAGGATTGGAATACAGCCGGATATCTTTATTGAACCGACGGTGCAGGGGATAGCGCAAGGCCGTGATGAAGTGCTGGAACGGGCAAAACAGTATATTCGAGAGCAGTGATTATGGGTGTTTTATGCATAACCAGCCAGAGAGCGCTGCAATGAAAATCATTCGTGATGACCTTACCGATCCGCAGGTTCTTGCCCTGCTGGAGGAGCATTTTTCGGGGATGCTTGAAAATTCACCGAAGGACCAGTGCCATTTTCTGGATATCGAAGGTCTGAAAAGTGACGGAGTCACTTTCTGGTCGATATGGGATGGCGATAGGCTGGCTGGAATCGGCGCGGTGCAGGAACTTGATGACCGGCATGGCGAGATCAAATCGATGCGGGTGTCGGAAGAATATCTTGGCCGTGGTGCAGGCCGCAAAATGCTGGATCACATCATTGCGGAAACCAAGGATCGAGGCTACAGCCGCTTGAGCCTGGAAACAGGTTCGGGCGAAGCATTTGCGCCTGCCATATCGCTATACAAAAGCGCGGGTTTCGATATATGCGAACCATTCGGCGATTATAAGGCCACTCAATTTAATCAATATATGTCATTGGAGTTACATACATGCCCCAGTTAATCCTTCTCCGCCATGGCCAGTCGCAATGGAACCTGGAAAACCGTTTCACCGGGTGGTGGGATGTCGATGTTACTGAAAAAGGCGTGGCCGAAGCGCGTGAGGCGGGGCGGCTCATGAAGGAAAAGGGCATTGATGCCGATCTGTGCTTTACCTCACTGCAAACGCGGGCGGTCAAGACGCTTAATCTGGCGCTGGAGGAAATGGACCGCATGTGGTTGCCGGTCGAGAAGGATTATCGGCTGAATGAACGCCATTATGGCGGGCTCACCGGCCTGAATAAACAGGAAACGCGCGACAAGCATGGCGATGAACAGGTGCATATCTGGCGCCGCAGTTTCGATACGCCGCCGCCGCCAATGGAGGCAGGCAGCGAATATGAAATGCAGGATGATCCGCGCTATGCGGGCATTACCGTGCCGAGAGCGGAAAGCCTGAAAGACACGATTGAACGTGTGCTGCCTTACTGGAACGCGCGCATCGCGCCCGAGCTTAAAAAAGGTACACGCGTGCTGATTTCCGCACATGGCAATTCACTGCGCGCGCTGGTCAAGCATCTGTCAAATATCCCTGATGATGAAATTACCAGCCTGGAAATCCCGACCGGACAGCCGATTATCTATAATCTGGACGATGATCTAGGCGAGATAGAGCGTTATTACTTGAGCGAACGCTAAGAGCGTATTACAAGGCTGTGCTTCCGGTACAGATGGGGCCAATATGACCGAAGCGACATCCGATATTGCAATTATCATGGGCAGCCAGTCCGACTGGTCGACCATGTCGGCCGCGGCTAAGATACTCGATGAGCTGGATGCCAGCTATGATGTCAGGATCGTGTCAGCACATCGTACGCCGGACCGGCTGGTGGCCTTTGCCAAGGGTGCGGTGGATGCAGGATATCAATGCGTGATCGCGGGTGCCGGCGGCGCGGCGCATCTGCCTGGCATGGTGGCGTCGATGACACGGCTCCCGGTATTTGGCGTTCCCGTGCAATCCAAGGCGCTGAGCGGCATGGACAGCCTGCTTTCCATTGTGCAGATGCCCAAGGGCGTGCCGGTGGGTACATTGGCCATTGGCGAGGCGGGTGCGGCCAATGCGGCGCTGCTAGCGGCGGCGGTGCTGGCAAATAATGATGCGGAGCTGGCTAGCCGGCTTGATGACTGGCGCGCCGCGCAGAGCGAGGCGGTAGGTGAAACACCGCAATGAGCGTTTCCGAAGTGAACAGGGCCCTGCCACCCGGCTCCGTAATCGGTATATTGGGCGGCGGGCAATTGGGCCGGATGCTGGCCGTATCGGCAACGCAGCTCGGTTATAACTGTCATATCTATGCGCCAGAGGAAAATAGCGTTGCTGCCGGAGTGGCACAGCATTTCACCTGTGCGGCCTATGACGATACAGCGGCACTGGAGGCATTTGCCAGGGCCTGCGACGTTATCACTTATGAATTTGAGAATGTGCCAGTGGAATGTGCGAAAATCGTGGCGCGCCATGTACCGCTGCGGCCCGGCTATAAAGCGCTGGAAGTTGCGCAGGACCGGGCGGAGGAAAAAGAATTTGCCCGCGCGTCAGGCGGGGTAACGGCGGATTTTGCGCTGGTGGGAAGCGAAGATGAGCTGCGGGCCGCAGCGGCAGAGATAGGTCTGCCTGCCATATTGAAAACCAACCGTTTCGGCTATGATGGCAAGGGGCAGGTGCGACTGAAATCGGCGGACGATATTGCGGCTGCATGGCATGCTGTGGCCGGACAGCCTTGCGTGCTGGAGGGCTTTGTTGATTTTGCGGCAGAATTCTCTGTCATATTGGCGCGTGCCCTGGATGGTACGATTGCCACATACGATAGCGCGGAGAATGTGCATGAAAACGGCATATTGGCGCTCTCCACTGTACCTGCAAGCGATGCGGTACTGCGGCAGATTCCAGCGGCGCGCGATATTGCCGCAAAAATTGCGCAGCGGCTGGACTATGTGGGCGTGCTGACCTGCGAATTTTTTGTGGGCACGGGTGGCCCTGTGCTCAATGAAATAGCTCCGCGTGTACATAATAGTGGGCACTGGAGCATGGAGGGTGCGGTCGCGAGCCAGTTTGAAAACCATATCCGCGGCGTGTGCGGGCTTCCATTGGGTTCCACCGCGCTGACGGGCACGCGGGCGGAAATGCGCAATATCATCGGCGATGCGGCCAATGACTGGGCAAATTACCTGGCTGACCCGGATTGCCACCTGCACCTTTACGGCAAAGGGGAACCCCGGGAAGGCCGCAAAATGGGGCATGCGACATGGGTTGCAAAGTGAACGGGCAGACCGAAATATTCCTGATCCTTGCCCGCGCCGATAACGGTGTGATTGGCCGGGACGGAGCCTTGCCATGGCATCTTCCCGCTGACCTCAAACATTTCAAGGCGCTCACCATGGGCAAGCCGATGGTGATGGGCCGCAGGACCTTTGAAAGCCTGCCTGGACTGCTGCCAGGGCGGCGGCATATCGTGCTGACGCGCGATTGCGGCTGGCAGGCGGAGGGCGCAGAGCCTGTGGCATCGTTGGAAGAGGCCATTAAATTGGCAGACGCACCGGAAATCGCAGTGATTGGTGGCGCGGAAATCTATCGCTTGTTTCTGCCTCATGCGGACCGGATCGAGCTCACCGAAGTGCATATCAACGCCGATGGTGATACGGTGATGGAGCTGTTTTGTGCGGATACATGGGAAGAAACAGCGCGTGAAACCCACGCAGCCAAGACGGCATTTCCATCCTATAGCTTCGTGACATTGCGGCATAGGTAGGACATCTAATCATAATAAAAGGGCCGCAAACAATGTTCCGTAAAATCCTGATCGTTCTCGCCATCTTGCTGCTGCTCGGTATCGGTTATGTCACCCAGATCCTGCCCGGCAAGTTTGAGGCGGAAACCAACGTGGTGACGGGTGAAAAACTGCCCGAAATCAGCGCAGAGGCAAAGGCGCTGCATGACAGCCTGTTCATCGCAGACCTGCACGGGGACACGCTGCTATGGAAACGTTCGATGCTACAGGAAGCGGATCGCGGCCATATCGACCTGCCGCGTATGCATACCGGTAATATGGCGCTGCAGGTTTTCTCTTCAGTCACGAAAACGCCCAAGGGGCAAAATTACGACAGCAACCCTTCGGATACCGACAATATCACGCTGCTCACTATGGCGCAGTTGCAGCCCATCCGTACCTGGACCTCGCTTGTGGAGCGTTCGCTATATCACGCTGAAAAACTGCAAGATGCAGTGAATGCTTCAAAAGGAGAAATGGTGTTTATCCGCACGCCTGCTGACCTTGAGGGCCTGATTGGCCGCCGTACCATCAAGGGCAAGGGCATTGGCGTGCTGTTTTCTGCTGAAGGGCTGCATAATCTGGAGGGCAGGTCAGAAAATCTGGACCGGCTTTATGATGCGGGCATGCGTATGGCCGGGATCACGCATTTTTTCGACAATGAACTGGGCGGGTCGATGCATGGCGAGGAAAAAGGCGCCCTGACACCATTTGGCCGCGAAATTATCCGCAAGATGGAGGCCAAGGGCATTATTGTCGATATCGCGCATTCGAGCCATGCCAGCGTGAAGGAAATACTGGCCATGGCGACACGGCCCGTGGTCTCCAGCCATGGCGGCGTGCAGGCGACCTGTGATGTGAACCGCAACCTGACCGATGAAGAAATCCGCGGCGTGGCGGCCACCGGGGGTGTGATCGGCATCGGTTATTGGGATGGCGCGATCTGCGACACAAGTCCCGCAGCCATTGCCGCGGCGATCAAGCATGTGCGTGACCTTGTCGGTATAGATCATGTTGCGCTGGGCAGCGATTTTGACGGCGCGGTCACCACGGGTTTCGATGTGTCGCAGGTGGCGCAGGTGACACAGGCGCTTCTTGGTGCAGGTTTTACCGCAGAGGAAATCCGCGCGGTGATGGGGGCAAATACCGTACGTGTGTTGATGCAGGGCATTGCGCCCTTGCCCTCAACGCATCTATAGCAGTTCGCATGACACGTTTGGGTAGCGGCGCACGGATTTCCGATGCGCTTCGCGGGGGCATTATCGCCCTGGGCAATTTTGACGGATTCCATGCCGGGCACCAGCAGGTGGCGGCAGAGGCGATCCGCTGGGCGCGCTCCGAAGGACGCGTAGCGATTATTGCGACATTTGACCCGCATCCGGTGCGTTTTTTCAAACCTGACGTACCGCCGTTCCGGCTGACCACGCTCGATCAGCGCGAACGGCTCTTTACGGAAGCGGGCGCAGACGCGATGCTGGTCTTCGATTTCAATGCCGAACTGGCAGGAACCACAGCGGAAGATTTTATCGACACGTTGCTGATCGACCGTTTCGGCGCTGCGGGAGTGGTGACGGGTGAAGATTTCACCTTTGGCAAGGCGCGCGGCGGCAGCGTTGCCATGCTTGCCGATTATGGCACGGCGCAGGGCCTGAAAAGCCGTGCGGTGGGCGCGGTTGCAGATAGCGGCGCGATTATTTCCTCCAGCCTGGTGCGTGATGCGCTGCGTGAGGGAGACTGCGCGGCTGTCACTAAATTGCTGACCCGCCCTTTCACGATCCAGGGGACGGTCCAGCATGGCGACAAGCGCGGCCGCACCATCGGCTATCCTACCGCGAATATCGATATGGATGCCTATCTGCGCCCGCGTTACGGCATTTACGCGGTGACGGGGCATCTGCCCGATGGCCGCGTGCTGAAAGGCGCAGCCAATCTGGGTATCCGCCCGACCTTCGATCCGCCCAAAGAGCTGCTTGAGCCGTACTTCTTCGATTTTGATGAAGACCTGTATGGCCAGGAAATCGAAGTGGCGCTGCACCATTTCCTGCGGCCGGAGGCAAAGTTTGACGACATGGATGCGCTTGTCACGCAAATGAATGCGGATTGTGCCCGCGCAAAGGAATTGCTGACATGAAATGGGTGAAAATTATCGGGCTGGTTCTGGGTCTGGCCCTGCTGGTGCTCAGCTTTATGAACGCCTCGTGGATGGCCTCGACCCCGCGCGGCAAGGCGACGGTGATTGCCGACCGCAATGTCTATCAAAGCTTCAGCCGCGAAGGATTGGGGCCGGATGACTGCACCGCCACGCGGATTGACACGCCGACCCATAAATATCTTGAAAACACGGTGGCTTCCGCGACCAAGGCGGATCAGGCCGATGCCGATATGCTGGGTTTCCATGTGGCATTGACCAAGGACGGCGAAGTCGTGCTATTCCATGACTGGACGCTTGATTGCCGCACTGATGGCAGCGGGCCGATCCGCGACAAGACGCTGGCTGAGCTGAAAGAGCTGGATATTGGCTATGGCTATAGTGCCGATGGCGGCAAGACATTCCCGTTTCGCGGGAAACATGTGGGCGCGATGCCGACCATAGAGGAAATCGCCTATCCGTTCCGGCACCGCAAGATGCTGTTCCGTCTGAAATCAAAAGATCCCAAAGAAGCCGATGCACTGATCGCTGCGCTCAAAAAAGCGGGCATTACCGATATGAAGCGCATGGCATTCATGGCACCGGCGCCGGTGGCGGCACGCCTGCGTGAATTGACACCGGAAAGCTGGGTGATTGACCCGGTGGCGGCAAAGCGGTGCACAAAGGATTATGCGCTGCAGGGCTGGTTCACCATGACACCCGAAAGCTGCCGCGGCGAAACGCTGATCGTGCCGCTTAATTACCAGTGGCTGGTCGCCGGCTGGCCGAAACGGACAATCGAGCGCATGGAGGCGGTGGACGCGAAAATCCTGCTCACTGGCCCCTATATTGATGGCAATGCGATGCAAGGGTTGACCACGCGCGAGCAGATCCGCGATGTCCCGTTCGACTTTAACGGTTACGTGATGGTGGACAATATTCAGGATATTGGCCCTGCAATGCCCTGAATCGATAAGTTGAATCGATAAATTATGGGTAATTTATGCTGCGCCGCGCAAATACGGGTCTTGCGGGCGGCGCGTAGCTGTCCTAACGCTCCCAAGCTATGACTGATACGCCTAAACCTGACGCTGATAAAAGCGCCTCCGATTACAAGGACACGGTATTCCTGCCGAAAACGTCCTTTCCGATGAAAGCTGGCCTTGCAAACAAGGAACCAGGCATATTGGCGCGTTGGGAAGAAATTGGCCTGTACGAACGGCTGCGTGAGGAGCGCAAGGGCAAGGAACAGTTTATCCTGCATGATGGGCCTCCATACGCCAATGGCAATATCCATATCGGCCACAGCCTGAACAAGATCCTGAAAGACCTGGTCGTGCGCTCGCAGAGCCTGCTTGGCAAGGACGCGCCTTATGTGCCCGGCTGGGACTGTCACGGGCTTCCGATCGAATGGAAGATCGAGGAAGCGTACCGCAAGAAAAAGCGCGACAAGGACGAAGTGCCCGCGAAGGAATTTCGCGCCGAATGCCGCGAATATGCCGATAAATGGGTGGGCGTGCAGCGCGAGGAGTTCAAGCGGCTCGGCATTATGGGGGAATGGGACAAGCCCTATCTCACCATGGATTATGACGCCGAGGCGACGATTGTGGGCGAGCTGCTGAAATTCGCCGAAGCAGGGCAACTATATCGCGGCGCGAAGCCGATCATGTGGTCGCCGGTGGAGAAGACTGCACTGGCCGAGGCCGAAGTTGAATATGAAGATATCACGAGCACGCAGATCGATGTGGCGTTTAAGATTGATAAGTGTCCGAATACCCCTGAGTTAGAAGGTGCACATGCGGTAATCTGGACGACGACGCCGTGGACGATTCCGGTGAATCAGGCGCTCGCCTATGGGGCAGATGTTGAGTATCGGCTAGTTTGGGCTAACCCAGATACATTGCCAGATGATCCTGAACTTCGGGGGTGTTTCGACGGGAAACGGTTTTTAATAGCGAGCCAGTTGGTTGGACAGTTTGGTGATCGTTTGGAAAAACTCTACGGCATCAATATTGTAATGGGCTCATCTGAAGATGTCGTCTTAGGCTCCCAACTTGCTGGAGCAATAGCCAAACATCCTATGGCGGACCGTTTCTCCAACAGTGAATTCTACACCAAACCTCGCCCGTTCCTTGACGGCTCCGACTTCGTCACGACCGAAGCGGGTACTGGCCTTGTGCATATGGCGCCCGACCATGGCGAGGACGATTTTGACCTGTGCAAGGCGAACGGCATCAATCCTGTGTTCGCTGTCGAGGGCGATGGCCAGTACCGTGAAGATTGGTCCTGGTTGCCGCGCTCTGGCTCGGTCATCAACAAGAAATTTGTTGCTCCTGATGGACCCATTTGTAGTGACCTTAAAGAAGCCGGTGCTTTGTTGTCTGCAAAGAATGATGAAAGCACCCTTCACAGCTATCCGCATAGCTGGCGCTCCAAGGCAAAGGTTATCTACCGCTGCACCCCGCAATGGTTTGTGCCGCTCGATACGCCGCTGACTGCGTCATCTGATGTTCCGCCGGTCGAGGATGCGGAAGGCGAGATGGTGCAGGGCCACGCAGAGGGCATTGCCGCGACATTGCGCGAAACCGCGCTGTCCGAAATCGACAAAACCCGTTTCGTGCCAGAGCGCGGCAAACGCCGGTTGCAGTCGATGGTAGAGGGCCGTCCCGACTGGGTATTGTCGCGTCAGCGCGCATGGGGCGTGCCGATCGCGCTTTATGTCGACCGTAAATCGGGCGAATATCTGAACGATCCGGCGGTGAACGCGCGTATTATCGAAGCGTTCAGGGCAGGGGGCGCGGATGCATGGTTCGATGCGGATCATGCCGCGCTGCTCGGTTCCGATTACAGCCTTGATGACTATGAAGTCATTACCGATATTCTTGATGTCTGGTTTGACAGCGGTTCGACGCACAGCTTTGTTCTGGAAAGTGGCAAATGGCCGAACCTGCGTTCGCCCGCCGACCTTTATCTGGAAGGCAGCGACCAGCATCGCGGCTGGTTCCAGTCATCCCTGCTCGAAAGCTGCGGTACGCGCGGAGTTGCGCCGTATAAGGCGCTGCTAACGCACGGCATGACGCTGGACAAGACGGGCAAGAAAATGTCGAAATCGCTTGGCAATACTCTTGATCCGCAGAAAATCATCAATGTGAATGGGGCGGATATCCTGCGCCTATGGGCGGCGAGCGTTGACTTTACCGAAGACCACCGCATCGGCGATGAAATCATTCGCGGTGTAAGCGATACGTACCGCAAGCTGCGCAATACATTCCGCTATATGATTGGCGGGTTGAATGATTTTGATGATAGCGAACGTGTCGCGGTTGCCGATATGCCTGAGCTGGAGCGTTATATCCTGCACCGGCTGGCCGAAGTGGATGCCGAGCTGAAGCAAAATGTGAATGATTTCGCATTCGGCCCGTATATGCGGACACTCACCGCCTTTATGCAGGAAGAACTGTCGGCATTTTTCTTCGATATCCGCAAGGACTGCCTCTATTGTGATGACCCGGCAGACATGAAACGTCGCGCGTATCGCACCGTAATGGATGTGCTGTTCCACGCGCTCACCCGCTATATCGCGCCGGTGCTGTGCTTTACTGCCGAAGAAGTGTGGCAGGCACGGTTTGAGGATGCGAACGATTCAATCCACCTGAAAGTGTGGCCTCAGGTTGATGCGGGCTGGATTGATGCGAACCTTGCCGGCAAATGGCAGACCATCCGCGAGGCACGCGAAAAGGTGACCGAGGCGATTGAGCCGCTACGGCAGGAAAAGACGATCCGCTCCAGCCTGGAGGCCGAAGTCACCTATCCATTAGCCGATTTGCCGGTTGATGCCGTTCAGTTTGCTGAAATCTGCATTGTTGCAGATGTCACGGATGGCGAATCCGTTTCCGTTACCAAAACCGCGCATGCCAAATGCGGTCGCTGCTGGCGTTTGCTGCCCGATGTGCCTGAAGACGGCGCATTGTGCGGGCGCTGCGACAGTGTGTTGAACGGGTAGCATCATGGAAACCGCCAATAACAACCGCATCTGGGGCCTTGCCATCGCGGCCTTTATTTTCGTGATGGACCAGTTCGTCAAGTTTCTGGTGACAGGTCCACTGGGCCTCAATGAACTGGGCGCAAATATGCAGCTCCTGCCGTTTTTCGACCTCACATTTGCGAAAAACTACGGTGTTTCGATGGGGCTGCTGACCGCGGATAGCGAGTGGCAGCGCTGGTTGCTGGTCGCACTGACCGGCGTAATTGCCTGTGTCGTGCTGGTGTGGATGTGGCGTGAAAAGGAACGCGGTGATATCTGGGCACTGGCACTGGTGCTTGGCGGGGCGCTGGGCAATATTGTCGATCGGGCTCGGCTCGGCTATGTGGTCGACTATGCCGATTTCCATATTGGCGATTTCCGGCCATTTCTGATATTCAACGTGGCGGATGCCGCGATTACCATCGGCGTGGTGATATTGCTTGCCCGCGTGCTGTTTATCGGCGAGAAGGATAAAGAATCTGCGGGGGCAGAAAACAAGTTGGAGAATGAAAATGCGTAAACTGGTTCTGATCGGCACAATGACCGCCATGGTGGCGAGCCTTTCGGCCTGCGGCTCTGGCGGCGGAATATTCAACCGCGACCGCCCCGATGAATTTGCAGTGTCTCGCCAGGCACCGCTCGTGATCCCGCCCGATTTTGCTATGGCACCGCCGCAGCCCGGCGCGCCGAGCGCACAGTCAAGCGATGCCAGCCAGCAAGCGCTGGAAGCGCTGTTTGGTGGGCCGCAGGCGCGTAGCACAGCCGAAGCCGCTGCCGTACGCCAGGCGGGCGAAGCTACCCCCGGTATCCGCTCATCAGTGGGTGATCCGGAGACAAATACGGTGAACAAGGGCACCGTGACCCGCGACATTATCGCCGCGCCCGAAGGCGACGGACAGAATGCGCAGTCGAGCATTCCCGAAGGTTAAGCCGGGTTAACAGAGAAAATAAAAAGCGTGCCACACGAGGCGCGCTTTTTTTATCTGCTTATCATGCGCATTTTATAAGAATAAGTTCTTCTTCGCCAATCCGTTTGGACATTTGGCCTGTGCCATCAATACTCACTGTGCTGCTGTATACTTCCGGGGTTTCCAGCTCTTGCCAGACTTCTGCGCCATCAGGATTCTCGTACATGTGACGGGTGACTGTCTCAGTGAGCGTCTCGCCATCAATGGACCATGTGCCATCTGCGCCGAATGTAGCCATGGTTCCGTCGGCTCTATATTGCCAGATATCATCTGTTTCGCAGTTGCTGGTTTTGGGCGCCCATGTGCCTGTCAGCATCATGCTGGTTATCGTAGGTTCCTCTGGTTCCGGTTTGGCGGGCTGCTCTGCAGGAGGTGTCTGAGGTCGTGTAGCAGTAGTATCATCGCCCGCTTTCTGGCCATTCAGGTACCAAAGAATGCCGCCCAAAAGCATGGCAAGGGCAAGCAGGAGGATAACCAGGTTTTTCGCCTTCATGCCCGCGCGCCGGCTTCGCTTACGCCGCTGCTATTGTGACGGAGCGCTTTCAGCACGGTTTCCACAATCGCCTCGCTGTCGAGACCTGCTTCCTTATATTGTTTGTCGGGGCTGTCCTGGTCCTGGAACTGGTCGGGCAGGCGCATGGTGCGCAGTTTCAACCCGCCATCGATAAGGCCATCGTCACTGGCCATGGTGAGCACATGCGCGCCCAGGCCGCCAATCGCGCCTTCCTCAATCGTCACGCACACGTCATGGCTGGTGAGCAGTTTGCGGATCAGTTCCTCATCCAGCGGTTTGGCAAAGCGCAGGTCGGCTACAGAGGTGCTCAGCCCCTTTGCATCCAGCTCATCCGCGGCTTTTTCAGCTTCGGCCAGCCGTGCACCCAGCGACAATATGGCCACTTTCTTGCCCTCTCGAACCATCCGCCCCTTGCCAATTTCCAGCTTTTGCGGAACATCGGGCAGAGGCACACCGGTGCCGCTGCCACGCGGATAGCGGAACGCGATCGGGCCATCATCATATTCGGCCGCGGTATAGGTCATATGCACCAGCTCGGCCTCATCCGCAGCCGCCATCACGACGAAATTGGGCAGGGTGGCAAGGTACGTGACATCAAATGATCCGGCATGGGTGGAACCATCCGCGCCGACCAGCCCGGCCCGGTCAATCGCAAAACGCACGGGCAGGTTCTGGATCGCGACGTCATGCACTACCTGGTCATAGGCGCGCTGCAGGAATGTTGAATAAATCGCTGCAAATGGCCGCATCCCCTGCGCCGCAAGGCCTGCGGCAAATGTTACGCCATGCTGTTCGGCAATGCCGACATCGAAAGACCGTTCAGGGTGCGCTTTGGCAAATCTGTCAACGCCGGTACCCGATGGCATGGCGGCTGTGATAGCGCAGATACGCGGGTCACTCTCGGCCAGTTTGGCGAGCGTATCGCCGAACACATTTTGGTAAGCGGGCGGTCCGCCACCTGGTCCCTTGTCCTGTTTTCCGGTGACGACATCAAATTTGGCAACGCCATGATATTTGTCAGCTGATTCTTCGGCAAAGCTATAGCCCTTGCCCTTTTCGGTGACGACATGGATCAGGATCGGACCATCTTCGGCATCGCGTACATTTTCCAGCACGGGGATAAGATGGTCGAGATTATGACCATCAATCGGGCCGACATAATAGAAACCAAGCTCTTCGAACAATGTGCCGCCTGTGGCCATACCGCGCGCATATTCTTCTGCTTTTTCGGCGACATTGTGGACACGGCGTGACAGTTTGCCCGCCACCTTGCTGGCGAGGCTGCGCAGTCCCAGATATTCCGAAGAGGATACAGCGCGCGCCAGATAGGCGGAAAGTCCGCCGACAGGCGGCGCGATCGACATGTCATTATCGTTGAGGATGACGATCAGGCGGTTGCCGGCCTGCTCGGCATTGTTCATCGCTTCATAGGCCATACCTGCGCTCATCGCCCCATCACCGATTACCGCAATGCCTTTGCCTGGCTTGCCATTCAGCTTGTTGGCGATCGCAAAGCCAAGTGCGGCGGAAATGGAAGTTGAACTGTGCGCGGCGCCGAACGGGTCATATTCGCTCTCGCTGCGTTTGGTGAAGCCCGATAGTCCGCCGCCCTTGCGCAAGGTACGAATACGGTCGCGGCGTCCGGTCAGGATTTTGTGTGGATAGCATTGATGCCCCACATCAAAGACCAGCTTGTCTTCGGGGGTGTTGAATACGTAATGTATTGCGGTGGTCAGCTCGACCACACCCAGCCCGGACCCCAGATGCCCACCCGTGGTACCCACCGCGCTGATGACTTCGGCGCGCAACTCATCGGCCACTTGCCGCAATTGTTCCGGCTTCAGTTTACGCAGATCATGGGGGAAGTTAACCGTATCCAGCAACGGGGTTTCAGGATTCGGGGTGGGAGCGTCTGTCATATATTCTTTCCTCAGCTACGCGCCACTTTAGGGGCAAAAATGCGTGCTGTCGATTGTAATGGCAGAATTATGAACGGCGGTAGAACGAGCTATATGAGCGATGAAATGAATATGCGTGGTTATCAATCACACTCGCCGCATTTGCCGCGGACTTCTATAACCGGGCGGACATCACCGAAACCGGCTTTTTGTGCGGCATTGCGAACACTGCCGGAGAGAGCATCATCGTCCAGATGTGTGGCGCTGCCACATTCATCACAAAGCAGGAAAATGCAGTCATGCAGGCACCCAGGGTGTGAATTGGCGATATAGGCATTGGCGCTCTCGACGCGGCGAGCCAGATTGGTTTTCACGAACAGGTCGAGAATCCGGTAGACGCTGTTGGGCGCGACGCGCTTGCCGCGTAGCTCGCTTACGCGTTCGGCTATATCATAGGCAGAAGCCGGCTTTTTCACCTCGGCCAGCGCATCGAAAATGGTCGAACGCATATCAGTCCACTGCTCGCCCGCCTGTTCCAGTGTGGATTTCGCCGCGCTCGTCAGGTCGTCGCCCGCATGTTCATGATGATGATGTGCTGCCATGGACTCTATTTAGTGCATGGGACGGAGGAGCGCAAGATTAACCCCGTATCGGCTTTGCAGTATATAGCTTTGGAAACACCCGTTTCAAATTTGCCACCTTCGGCTTGTCCCAGCGCAGAATATAGCCATGGCGGGGGTTTTTGAACATAAAGTCCTGATGATATTCTTCCGCCTTATAGAATTTCTTATAGCCTTCGATTTTTGTCACTATGGGCTGCGACCAGATTTTCGCTTTACCCAGCTGGGTGATGTATGCGCGGGCCACGCGCAGCTGTTCATTATTCATTGGTACAATGGCACCCCGGTATTGGCTGCCACGATCCGGCCCCTGGCGGTTGAGCTGTGTCGGGTCCGTGGTGACAGAGAAAAACACCTGCAATAGCTGATCATAGCGCACGACCTTTGGATCATAGACCACGCGCACTGCTTCGGCATGACCAGTGTCGCCGTAATTGGTGCGGCGATAGGTGGCAGTGGATGCGCCACCGCCATGATAGCCCGATACCGCGCTTTTGACGCCACGCACATGGCTGAACACGCCTTCGACGCCCCAGAAACAGCCACCTGCGAAAATCGCGACTTGCAATTTGGCGGGTTCTTTTGCCGTAATTCGCGGTGCGGGGAGGATCTTCGCTTCTTCTGCGATGATCGCGGCAGCCGGTGACAGCGACATGATACCTGCTGCTCCCGCTATGGCAAGACTGAGCGCTGCGATGGGGAGTATGCCGCGCATATCAGCCCGGCGCCTGGATATGCGCCGCCACGCTGGTCAGTTTCTGGGAGATTTCGGCACGTGCGTCAGGTGCCTGTAATGCGAACAGCGCGGCTGTTCCTAGCGCAAAACCGCCAACAAAAAGGGCGAAAACTTCTGATTTTAAAAAATTTATCATCATCATGTCTTTCTTAGGCTGTGCTCTCTATTCGCACCAACGCATGAAACGGTTACATGGGTGCGGCATTTATTTGCCCCTGTAGAGCGCTGCTATGGCATCAAAATAATGGATAAACTGTGAATAGGCGCACAGGTACGCGTTCAGCTTCTAACCTTATGGCGCGATAAACTGCGCCTGCATAAGCCCGCGAAGTGAATTGCCGATATAAAAGCCTTGCTCCAGATCGGCGGAGGTCAAAGCGGCTTCGCACGCTGTGCCGTTTTCCAGCATTTCGCGCCGTAATATGCCGGGCAAAAGGCCGAGTTCGAGCGGCGGTGTGCGATATCCCGCCTTCGCATCTCCCACGAAAATATGGGTGAAGCTGCCTTCGGTCAGGCGGCCTTTGGCATCGGTAAATATCACTTCGTCTGTGCCATGCTGGGCTTGCGCGGTTCGGCGTGCGTTATCATAAAAATCCCGGTCACTGGTTTTGTGCCGCAATCGGAAATCGTCGCTTTCCACCGGCAGTGGTGCGATGAAAACTTTCATCGGCCCCTTCGCCATTTTCGGCATGGGCTGCATTTCAATGGCAACCGCTCCGGCTTTGCCTAACATCAAACGGACTTTGACGGCGTGTTCAATATGAAAACAGGCGGCCTGTATCTGGTTGCGTGCGGCATGCCGGTCAAATTCAAACCCCAGCACCGCCGCGCTTGCCTTGATGCGTTCCAGATGCATTTCAAGGCGGAGGATACCGCTGGCCGGGTCGAAAGCCATGGTTTCTATCAGGTCAAACTTGCGCATGCTGCCTGTCAAAAACGCTCCTTTCAGCGCGCATTCGCGCCACTCCGATACCGGATCACTATCCGCGACTATAGCAGAACCCAGCCCCATAGTGGCGGTTTTTGTGGGCGTGTCCAGACGCAGTGTACGGATGGCGACATTAAATGCAGCATCACCATCCGCATCAATCCGCCCCATTGACCCGCAATAGGGACCGCGCGGACTTCGCTCTAGGCCAGCGAGTGTTTCCATGGCCCGAATTTTGGGCGCGCCGGTGATTGACCCGCATGGATAAATCGCGCGCAATATATCGGCAGGTGTCTTATCCTTTGCCAGTCTGGCTTTTACGGTAGAGGTCATCTGATGCACCGTGGGATAGCTTTCGATTGCAAAAAGATGTGGCACATGCACACTGCCTGTTTCGGCCACGCGTGAAATGTCATTGCGCAGCAGGTCGACAATCATCAGGTTCTCTGCCCGGTCCTTTTCATTGGCCTGCAAAGCTTTGACCGCCTTGTCATCTTCAGCAGGATTGGCATGGCGCTGGACCGTCCCTTTCATCGGGCGTGCGGTGATTTCACCTCTGTAAGCAGTGAAAAACAGCTCAGGAGAGAAGCTGAGCAGCCAGTCAGTCCCGTCATATATCATCCCGCCATATCCAGCACCTGCGCTGGCACGATAGGCTGCATAAATTGCAAACGGATCACCCGCATATTGCCCCGCCAGCTTATAGGTCAGGTTCGCCTGATAGATATCGCCTGCACGGATGGCGCGCTGCACCTCGGCATAGGCTGCATGATAGGCGGGGAAACTGATATCGGGCGCGGCATTATAAACCGCGCCTTCGCCGCTTTTTCGCTCGGCCAGCCATGCAGGAATATCGTGCGGTACAAGAGGGCGATAGCTTTCAAAAAAGGCGAACCAGCAAAGTGCTTTACTATTCGCGGGCAGTAAAGGCTCCAGGCGCTGCTCGAGTGCATAACCGGCTTCATAGCTGAAATAACCAGCCGCATGCAGCCCAGCCGCCTGTGCCCTATCCAGCTCTTTTAGCGCCGAGTGCAGTTCTGCCGAGTCATGGGCGGTGATGATACGAACCGGATTTTCATATAGCCGCGCATCCGATGCATCTTGCGCACGCGCATCGTCAAGCAACACAAAGGGGGTAATGGCAGTGGCTTTTTTCGCGGGCATTACCCCGCTTATAAACGCTTAGACAGGCTCCGCAAGCGAAGCCGCACCACCGCGCAGCGCATATTCCTGCGTGCCTTTGTGATAAACTTTATCCTGCGGCAGGACCGCGCAGTTGGCAAAGGTAAAGCCCGGGTCGAGCGATTCGTACAGATCGTTGAAATCACGGTCGACTGTCATCGCGAACAGCTCTTTAAAACTGTCGATCACGAAATAAGTCGGCTGCAGGTCGGAAATCACATAATCGGTACGCACCACCCGGTCGACATCCAGGTGGATACGATTGGGCGATTTGGCTTCCACGGCGAAAACAGCTTCAGTCGGGCCGGACAATATACCTGCACCATAGGACTTGATGCCATCGGCTTCGTTGATCAGGCCGAACTCGACTGTGTACCAGTACAGTGCACTAAGCGCTTTCAGGCGATTATATTTAAGCGCTTTCCATCCTGCACGGCCATAGGCTTCCATATAGTCAGCAAATACCGGGTCGGTGAGCAACGGCACATGGCCGAACACGTCGTGGAACACATCGGGTTCCTGAATATAATCGAATGTCTCGCGGGTGCGGATAAAGTTTCCGGCAGGAAACCGGCGATTGGCAAGATGCCAGAAAAATACATGATCGGGGATCAACATTGGCACGGGCACAACTTCCCAACCGGTAATGGCAGAAAGCTCTTCGCTCATTTCCTGAAAATCAGGTACGCCACCCCGGCCAAGGTCAAGCCGTTTCAGGCCATCCAGAAAAGCGGTCGCAGCGCGGCCGGGCAGGATATCCATCTGCCGTTTGAAAAGATCGTCCCAGATATGGTGATCTTCGGCCGTATAAACGCGTTGCTTTGGTTCCAGCCAGTCGAGCCCGACATGATCCGGCTTGGCAAGGGGTGCGGTAAAGGTATCAGTCGGAAGTTCGGGGATGGCTTCAAAAGCTGTTGTATTTTTCTGTATCAATGTCTGTTCCATACCGCGGTTATAACAGGGATAAGTTGAAATATCTTGCCTTATCCTTGCTATATACAAGGTGATTAAGGTATATTTTACCTCCAATGATACTATTTAGGAAAGTATTACCCGTTATGTCGATTTCAGAGGAAGATTCTAAAATACTGCGCGTGTTGCAGGAAGAAGGGCGCATTTCCAACGCTGACCTGTCTGCACGCGTAGGTATGTCTGCCAGCCCTTGCTGGCGGCGTGTTCGCAAACTGGAACAGGAAGGCGTCATCCGCAACTATGCTGCCCGGCTTGACCGGCGCGCACTTGGATTGGACGTCTATGCCTATATCAGTGTGCAGATTGAGGATCATAGCGAGGATATAACGGCGCGGTTCGAAAAGGCAGCCCTGTCTATTCCCGAAATCATCGCCTGTCACCAGGTAACGGGCAGTGCTGACTATATGCTGGTGGTGGCGAGCAGCGATCTCGACAGCTTTGCACAGCTTGCCAATAATAAACTGCGGCGGTTGCCGGGTATCAAATCGATCAATTCCAGCTTCGTTCTGAACGATGCCAAGCCATATGCCGGATTGCCAGTTTAACAGCCGCCTAAACCAGATAAGCGAGCGTCAGAAATGTGATCAAGCCTATGCTGGACGCGAAGATGGTTTTCCTGCGATAGGCCCTGGACAAGAGCCCGACAGCCAACCCGCCTATCACCACGCAGAACAGCGCGATACCGGCAAATATCTGAAACAGCTTGAACGCGGCTGGACCATGACCCTTATGCAGTTCCATCATGCTGTAATACAGGCCTGGCCTGTTATGCGTCGCATGCCACCCATCAGGTGTCTTTGCAAACCGGACGAAATTTTGTGAGGTGGGGCGCGTTGTGATCCGGTCTTCAGTAACGCGCAGGCTTTCAAAATCCGAATCTATATCCAGGTCATCCAGAATCAGGCGGATATCCTGTTCGATTGATGGACTGCCAGGATCAATCGCCCGATCCGCTGGAAGCGTGAGCGGTGTTTCAATAATTTCCGGTTCAATTTTAGCGAGATCAAGCGTGCCGGTAACCGCCACCATGATGAATGACGGCGCCAGAAGCGCCGCCAGGAAAAGATGGACAAGCACCAGCGTATTGCGGGCTTTGACTTGGTTGACTGCCATTAATAGCCGCTTTCTGTTTCAGAAGGTTTGGCGGTTTTGGTGATACCGGGCTTCGTGGCACCGCGGATAAGCGACTGTGCTTCGGCAATGGCTCTTTTCTCTTTCAGTTCACCTTTGGAAATTTCGGTGCCCATTTCCAAAAGCCGCCCGCTGATCACTGTTCCCGTGGCGGCCTCTTCTTCAACGGTGACGCCTTTATACCTGCCGATAGCTGCGTCCCATTCAGCCCGAACCGCGGCCCAGTAACTCTGTGTCTTACTCCAATAGTCGTCTGCGGCGCTAACAGGGTATCCATCAAATTTTCTATAGGTGTTCAGCACCGTTTCCTGGACGAATGGGACCAGTTTTCCGTCTACAAGGCCCATCTTGGTATTGTCCTGCCAATGGATCCATCCGCCCGGCATTGGTTGGTGCCGGTTAATGGCATTATAGCGGTCATAAACGGGGTTTCGCACGGCATCACGGCGGGCGAGTGGGCGCAGCGTCCAGTTGGAACGCCAGGTACGGATGCCGTTGACGGTTCTCCACTGCCCCCAGCCTGCATAGCGCGGACTGTCATCAACCTGATAGACGGTCTGTGACCAACGGCCTTTGCGCATCCGCTCGGGAACATCCTGAAGCACCCATTTGCCGGGCCCTGCGTAGGCGAGTATCTGTGCAGGCTCATATTCCCAGTCCTGCCGCCAGTGTTTGACGATGAATGGAGAATCATCGGAACCTACAACGAGCAAGTGCTGCAGCACGATTTTGCGGCCTGTATCTTCGATGATGCGCACACTTTCATGCCCGCCGGAAATCTTCGCCTTGATGGGTGTATAATCATCGCGCCAGGCAGTCGTTTCCTTCATATCGAAAGTCACTTTGTAATTGCCCGCCATCGCCAATATGTCGGCACGATCGGCGGTAAAGCTGGCCTGTTCCTGTTCAGCTGTGCGCTGTTTTACAGGGCCGTCCGCCAGTGCGGGCGTTGTGATAAGCGCTAATGCCAGCATGGCAGCGCCGAGTTTCGAATGTGCTTTGATAAACATGGTGTTTCTCCCCAAATATTAAAATGTTGCGCTGAGCGAGACGCTGAAATTGCGGCCAGGCTGCGTGAATGCGTCAGTTATGATGGATGTTTCGGCCAATCCGCGGACACTGCTCCAAAATGCGTACTTCCTGTCGGTGATGTTGAAGAGTCCTGCGCGGAGCTTGAAATTATCAGTTATGCGGGCAAACGCGGTTGCATCCAGGATCACGGATTCTTTCGGACGGAAGCATGCGGCGCTGCACACACCAACCGTTTCATTTGCTTCCTTCCGCGCGTTGTAGCTGACGATAAATTCACCGCCAAAAGCGCCGTCCGGATCGCGGTACCCAAGGCCGAATATGGCATTGAGCGGGTCTATGCTTGAAAGTGGCCGGTCCGCTTGCCCGGGTTGCTCTGTCTTGCCATCGGCAAAGGCCAGGGCGAAACGTGTCCGAAAACCGTTATCAGCCTGGTAACTTGCTTTGGCCTCAAAACCCTGAACAGCGACACTGGTAATGTTGACAAACTGGAAAATCGCCGGGTCACCAGGGCGAAAGGAACCGCCAATCTGTTCCTGGCTGATAAAGTCGTCGTAATCCGCGTGGAAACCGGTCAGGGCCAGGCTGACGCCATCTTCATTATAACGGACACCCGCCTCGAAACTTTCACTGGTTTCGGGGGTAAGGTCCGGATTGGGTTCTGACGTGTAACCAAAGGCCAGGTTCTCGAAAAAATTATTGACCTGGCTGGGCGTCGGTGCTCGAAAACCGCGCGCATAATTGCCGAACAGGCGGACACCGCCGCCCAGATTGGCGACAGCACCGATTTTCGGGGACAGTTTGGAGCCATCCTGCCCGCCAGGTGTGAATGTCGGCAATAGTGGATTACCGGTTGGATCCAGGTCATAAAAATCGTAGCGCAGAGCCGGATAAAGTGTAAAGGCACCGTCCGCGAACTCGATTGCATCGCCAATAAATATACCGCCGAGTGTGTAATCTGTGACTGGGAAGGCACGTGTGGGGAACACTTCACCAAAGGGGGGAACAACGCCGTCGCGCAGCCCTTCCTGCCGGGTCCAGCTGACATCGCCACCGAATGTCAGCGTGTGCTTGATGGAGCCGGTACGGAAGCTGGAACGGAAATCGGCAATACCGCCATAGACCCGGTTATCAAATGTATTGAGCCGTTCCCTGTCAGGGCGTGGGCGCGTGCCGGTGGGAGAGCGATCCTCATCGGCAAACTGCCGGTCTTCGCTGTCCTGCCAATAGGCGGCAATATGGGCATAGTCGATAACACCGCTGCTTTCCTCGCCCACATCATAGGTCCAGTCGAGCGAAACGCGGGTGCGTTTTGTTTCATCATTGGTGGTCAGGCTGTCGACGATCCAGCTTGGCGTAGGGCCGAACAGGAAAACAGGGCCGCGCCCGGACAGGACATCTGAAAATACTTCCCGGTCCAGATATTCGCCGGTCAGGCGGACACGGTGGCTATCATTGGACCAGACCAGCTTGCCCAGGAACGCATCGGATTCGCCATCCTGTGGATTGGGCGTTGTACGTGAGGAGTCTTCTGTGTCGACGGTTCCCTTGTTATCCAGTTCCTCAAAGTCGCGGCGGGAATAGGCCAGCATGGCGGAAAATTCGCCAAACTGCGCAGCCAGTGCTGTGGATTCTGCAAATTCATTGTCTGCAGAGCTGTACAATGCGCGAGCAAAACCGCCAAAGCTGTTCCCTTCATCAATAAAATCGACAGGGTCGGCTGTGATGAAGCTGACCGCGCCCGACAGGCCATCGCTGCCGTAAAGCGCTGATGCAGGACCGCGCAGGATTTCGACTGACTTGATAAGACCCACATCGGTGGCATTGCCGCGCCCCACGCTTTGCGCGCCAAAGCTGAACCCCTGCGGAGACCGGATGCCGTCCACCTGGATCAGCGCACGATTACCGCCAATGCCGCGAATGTTGAAATCTTCATTTCCTGCACGACCCGTACTGCCAAGCGCCGCACCAAAGCGGGCAGGCTGACGGCGGACCGTGACGCCCGGTTCAAAGCGGACAAGGTCTTTCACATCGGTTGCCAGTTCGTCGGCAATCTGTTCGGAATCTATAACCGTGACAGTGGCAGGCGCATTTTCCACTTCATCGGGAATCCGTGTTGCCGTGACCGTTATGACCGGCCCCGCATCAGCTGCCAGACTGTCTGAATCGTCGAACTCGGTAGCTACTGCACTGCCAGCCCAAAAAGGCGTCGCAGCGCATAGCGCCAATACGCTCACAGCTCTATATCTGTTCATTTCCGTCCTTTGCTAATGAGTATGATTCTCAATAGCATCTACATACAGGGATGATATATGGGCGCAAGAGGAATTTTCGTTTATGTGCAAAATTGTGTGGGAATGTCCGCCGACAGCGCATGAGTACGCTATGGACAAGCCTCAGCTAACGGGTTTTGCCCTCAATCAGCGTGCGCTTTGCGATGAGCGCATCACACAGGTAGCGCATGAGCGTCTTGATACGTGGTGTGTCTTTCAGGTCCGGGTGGGTGAGCACCCATAGGTGCTGGCCTGTCACGGTCTTTGCACCGGGCAGCCGCATCAGGTCAGGTTCGGTGTCGGCCATATAGCACGCCGTACGCGCCATACCCTGGCCTGCCAGCAACGCTTTGTGCCGCATGGTCAGGTCGCTCATGGCATATAGTATCGGTGCATCGGAAAATGGTGATGTTTTTTTCCATTCGTCCTGGCTCCAGTTATGCGCGGTTGCCAGCCAGCGGCGTTTTTCAGGCGGCGTGTCATCCAGATAGCCACGCTTGCAATAATGGCTGAGCGCATAAGGGAACAGGCGCCGCCCCACCAGATGATCGGATGGTTTATCTGTGCCGCGTATCACCATATCGGCTTCTGACCGGTCCAGATTGGCAAACCCGTATGAAGAGATGATGGTAAGGTCAATATCAGGGTAAAGCTTGCCGAACTCCCCTATATCTTCGAACAGCAGGAACTGGCCAATGGCTTCGGGCAGCGATAGCGTGATCGGCCCTTTGTCGGCGGAACCTGCGGCGCGTTGTTGCCGCTCAGCCCGCTGGGCAATTTCTTCCATGTCTTCGGCTGCGCTGACCATTTTTGCGCCGGTTTCAGTGGGACGATAGCCGCCGGCAACCTGTTCGAACAAAATACCTGCAGAGCCGGCCTGCAATGTAGCGAGGCGGCGGGAGACCGTACTGTGGTTGACGCCTAGAAGCCTGGCAGCGCTTCGCAAGCTGCCGCTGCGATGCAGCGCGAGTATAAGGCGGTAATTATCCCAATCATCCATTGGTGCATTTTTACACCACTAGATCCATAAGTAAATCCATTCATGTCCTAATTTCTGGGATATATGGTGCTAGTACGCAACTTAAACAATCATATGAGGTCCCATGCTTCCATTCCCCCGCGAAATCATTTCTTTCCCCATTCTGGCAGGCGTATCTCTGCTGGCCACGGCCTGTAGCGCAAATCCGGCCGCGCAAGCGAGTGACAAAACTGAAGTCGCTTCATCAAATGAATCCAGTGTGCTGCAACTGAAATTCCGAAAAGGGCAGGTCCTGTCCTTTGTGGCACCTGAAGCGCGTGAAGACGGCGACGCTGCCCGCGAAGCTTATTACAGCAAGGCTTTCCCCATAGCTGAAAAACTGGGTTTCAGCCGCAAAGCAGTGTTACGGGTGCAGGACAAGATTATCAGCGATTACGACCCGAGCGGATTCATACTCTATTCCTGGCCTGATGCAGGTGCATTGGCAGCATTTGAGGCGGATTCCGCATGGCCTGCCATCAAGGCTTCGCGTCCCGATGCCTGGTCGGAGCTTAAAATATATACGGACGAGCTGGAGGAAGACCTGACACTCAGTTTTGATCCGGCCAAGACATATACGGTTGTTGTGGCCTGGCTGAATCCGGGCAAGGAAGCGGATTATGCGCGGTACCTGGATGGCATTACTGAAGCAGTCAATGCTGCAGGTGGGCGGTTTATCTACAAGATGAAAGACCCTGTTTTTGAAAGCCATGCGTCATCGCCTGCCGCGCCGCAGCAACTGACCTTTGTCGAATGGGATAATGTTGAGGGTTTTTCGAAGGTCCGGCAGAGCGACGCATATAAGCAGAATCAGCAATATTTCGCGAGTGGTGTCGATCATGTCGAGTTCTACCGGCTTGCCCTGCCTGAGGAAAAATAGCGCTACCGAAAAAACGTCAGTCATTTTTGTGCTATAGGAGCATGCGACTCTGTAATTGCAACAGGAGTGACTGACCCATGCCCTTTTACAACGACCTGCGTCCCGACAGTGATCATAAGAAGCGTGATTATGCGCTGATCTTTCCGGACATGAAAAAATCGGAGAAGAAGCGGGCGATACAGGGGATATTGCGTCTGAAAGAGGGGTTGGACACGCATATCCCGCCGCGCCGGACGGGCAGCAGCCTGTTGATCGCAAGCTGGAATATCAAGGAATTTGGCCATACACGGCAACGCTTGCCCGAGGCTTATTTCTATATTGCCGAAGTAATTGCGCGTTTCGACCTGGTGATTGTGCAGGAAATCAAGTCCACGCTGGATGACTTGCATATACTGCTGCGTATTTTGGGCGGGGACTGGGACTATATCGTCAATGATATCACCAGCGGCGATGACGGCAATTCGGAGCGCAGCGCGTATCTGTACAACAATAAACGCGTGAAGCTGTCGGGCACCGTGGGCGAGCTGGTGCTGTGGAAGGACATCACCGATGGCAGTGCGATCAAACAGCTTAAACGCACGCCATATCTTACGGGCTTTCGGGCCGGGTGGAAAGAATTTGCGCTGCTTAACGTGCATCTGCAACCGGGTGATGACAAGGAAGAGGTTAAGTACCGCAAGCAGGAAGTCAGCCTGATGATGCGCGCTCTGGCAGAGAAGATGGACGAAGGCTGGACCAAACGCCTGGTCATTGCGGGGGATTTTAATTTCTACCGAAAGAAAGATGATGAAACGATTTCCATTATCGAAGACGCTGGGTTTTTCGAGATTGAAGGGTTGGTCGGCGTCAATACCAATGCCGCTGACAAACACGCATTTGACCGCATGTTCATCCGCAAGAATGAATATTTCAAAATCGTGCGGGACATTGAGGGCAGCCGCGTGGGCGGTGTGTTCAATATTTTCGACTATGTGTACCGCGAAGGGCAGGCGAAGCGGTACAAGAAATATATTCTTGAGAGCTATGGCGGAACCAAGGATCTGGATGGGGATGATGTTGCTCTGGAAAAACAGTACCATGTTTACTGGAAGCGCAACCAGGTTTCAGATCACCTGCCGATCTGGTTTGAACTGGAAATAGACAGCTCACAGAAATTCCTGGAGGGCAAGCTGGAATCTTTTTAGGTTTTCGGCTCCGATGGATGGATCAGCTATTGGCATCAATCCATTCGATCAGTGTGTCGACATCGCATATTTCAAGCGATCCATAGCCGGTCTGCATCAGGCCCTGCACCGCCAGCGTCTTGAGCGCCTTGCTGAGTGCCACTCGCGAAACCGCCATTTCTTCGGCAAGATCATTCTGGCGTACCGGCATTTCTACCCGGCCCTGTGCATGTCCGGCTTTTTCGAGCAGATTTTTGGCAAGACGTACTCTTAGCGGCAGGCGGCGTTCGTCTTCAAGCAGCTGCAAAGCACGGTAAAACTGACGGGTGACATGGCCGATTATATAATCGCGCAGTTCCGGGTGGCTGTCCATAAGCCGGTCGAGCTGTATTTTTGAAATGATCCGGAGCCGGCAATTTTCCGCAGCATAGGCATCAAAAGCACGGTTTATACCTGCAAATAATGGAAGTTCACCATAGGCCTCACCCGCAGTCAGCACCGTAAGAACGTTGGTATAACCATTCATATCAGTGTTGCTGAAACGTACGCCGCCACGATCAATTATCGTAAATTCCTGGCCGGAATCTCCGCTCTGGTGAATCATCTGCCCCTTTTCATAAGCGACGATATGACCCTGTGCAGAGATGGCATGGCGAAGCTCTTCGGGCAGCGTCGTATAGAAACTGGCCAATTGCAGAGGGCGAGTGAGTATCTGGCGACTGTTTTGCATAAAAGTAAACTAGTTTATTTTTCGATGTGCGTCACTGGTTTATATGCCTATTCAAGATAAACCCGTAGCGCAGCAACCTGTTCCATAAGTTTGGTAAAAGGAGACAAGATGAAGCCTGAGATGCTTGTTATATTAGGCATTTTCATGGGCTTTACCCTGCTGGAAATCCTGCGTACCGGTTTTTTCCATAAGAAAGGCCAGAGAGGCAAGGACGCCTGGGTCGAGATTATCGGTACTGTCACGTTGCTGGGCTTTACCCAGCCACTGGTCCTGGGCACAGCCTATTTTCTTATGTCACACGTGTTTCCGGGGGCGGAAGGTAGCTGGGCGGTGTTGCCCATCATTGCGCAGGTCGCGCTGCTTTTGGTATTTGACGACCTGACCCAATATGGCTGGCACCGACTATCACACAGCGTGCCATGGCTGTATGCGCTGCACCGCCCGCACCACGATGCCCCCTATATGAGTACGCGAATCGTTTATCGGAACAATATATTCTATTATTTCCTGATGCCGGGCATCTGGTTTTCCGGTGCGCTCATTTACCTTGGCCTGGGCTGGATTTACGCGTTCTATATCATAGTCAAAATGACGGTGATTATCGGTGCGCATAGCGATGTGCGCTGGGATGAAAAGCTGTATGAAATAAAATGGCTATCGCCGCTTATGTGGGTGGTGGAACGCACAATATCGACGCCAGCAACGCATGGCGCACATCATGGACGCCATGCGGCTGACGGTATTACCAACTATAAAGGCAATTATGGAAATCTGCTGTTTTTCTGGGATGTGCTGTTCGGCACGGCTAAAATTACACGCCGGTATCCATTGCAATATGGTGTTGAAAACCTGCCTGAAGTGAGCGCTGCGCAGCAGCTGCTTTGGCCGATCGTCCGCACCAAGAAATCCCCTGGTCCCGAGGAGACAGCGAACATACCAGCCGTGTAAGGCGGGTCGCATAGTTTGGGGGGGAAATCGCCGGACCAGCTAAAAAGCTGGCCGGCGATTTTGTTTTATTATCTGTAATTGACGCTACGTTATCCAGAAAAAACCCCGAAAATAGAGTTTTCTGAACAGTTGATAACCGCTGGCACTGCTTGACATTTGCGGCTGTGAGCCCGAGAATCCCTTAATTGCGTTACAAACAGAGGCAAAGAAGCCCGCAACGCACAGTTTGCAGGAGAGTATTAATGGCCACCGTATTTGCCGCTGACATGGCCCCGCCGCCCAAACCGCCGTCCATGCTATTGGCGCTCAGCGAATTACCGCGGGCGATATTTGAATTGGGCAGCCTGCCCTGGGCATCGCCGCTATTGTCGAAAGCGCCCAAGGGTGATGGCCATCCGGTGCTGGTGCTGCCCGGCTTTATGGCAAGCGATGGTTCGACGGCGCTGATGCGCCGCTTTCTGGAAAAACGCGGCTATGATGCGCATGCCTGGAAACTGGGACGCAATCTTGGCCCCAAATCGATTGGCAGCGAGGCGGAGCATCTTATCGACCTTCTTGACGCTGTACATACGCTGACGGGCAAAAAAGTGAGTCTTGTGGGCTGGAGCCTGGGCGGTGTTATGGCCCGGCAATTGTCACGCCGTCGGCCTGGTGCTGTACGCCAGGTCATTTCGCTGGGTTCGCCATTTGCCGGTCACCCCAAAGCGACAACTGTCTGGAAAATCTATGAACGGCTGACCGGACACAAGATTGACGATCCTGATACACTGAAGCAGCTTGAGGAAAGCGAATTGCCGCCACCTGTGCCTTCGACCGCGATTTTCAGTAAGGCGGACGGTATTGTCGCATGGGAAATCTGCCGTGAACCCGAAGGTCCGCAAACTGACAATATCGAAGTATATGGCAGCCATTGCGGCCTTGGCGTCAATGCGGCTGTGCTTTATGCGGTCGCCGACCGGCTGGCACAGGACGAGGGCGACTGGAAACCGTTTGACCGCAAGGGTGTACGCGGCTTTGTCTATCCTTCATCAGGGCACTAAGCCTCTTACAATTACAGCTTAACTCGCTTTCTTTCGTGCAGGCGCTTTCTTCTTGGCAGCTGCCTTGCGAGGCTTCGTCTTCGCGGCTGCTTTAGGCTTGGTTTTTGCTTTACTTTTTGTGGCAGGTTTCGCTTTTGGCTTGGCTCCCGTCTTTTTGGAAGTCGTGCCCAGTGTGGCCTTTTTCAATTCCTCAAACGTTTCCTGCATGGCGGCCGCGTAATTTTCCGGATCAGGCATCATGTCACGGTCAGACGTGAAGGAAATGCCGATCGTACCGCGATAGCTGTAGACTGCGTTGATAAGGCCCATGCCGTCAAAAACAGGGCCCAGGCTGTAGGTCGCAACCATTTCTGCCCCTGCGAAATAGAGCGGTATAGGGCTACCCGGGATGTTGGTGACGACGCAGTTGAATGCGGGTGAGTGTGCATTAGCCACGCCCATGCGTGTATAAAGCCGCGCGGCAATACCGCTAATGCCCGCAGGCATCAATTTGTTGTAATCGGCAAGCGTGCGTGCACCGATGGCGTTGGTCATCGCCTTGGAATTCTGTGCCTGTTCATGCACGAATTCAAGCCGTGCCACAGGGTCTTCAATATGCGTGCCGAGCGCGACAACCATGGCAGATACCTGATTGCCCATGGCTTTCTTTTCACCCTCGCTGCGCACAGAAATGGGTGCCATGGCGTTCATGGTCGATTTAGGCAGATCTCCACGTGATTTAAGATATTTGCGCAGCCCGCCTCCGACGATCGAAAGGATCGCATCATTGACCGTTGCACCCGGGACTGTGTCCTTGATGGCGCGGATATCTTTCAGCGGGAACATGGCCGCGTCGAATACTCGGTGCGGTGATACCTTGGCATTCAGCAGCGTCTTGGGCGCAGTGCGTGCGCCTTTCAGGCTGATTTCACCCTTGCTGATTTCACGGCCCAGCCGGGCGATACCGGGCAGGGTGCGGCCAATGGTTTCAACCACGCGTAGCGGCTGTGTGATATTGTTAACATAGCTACGCGCGAGCAGTTCGGCGACATTGGGCATATTCTCCGGCTTCCATGGCTTGCTCGCCGGGCGGTCGGGAATGTCAGGGGTAAGGTCATGCACGGCAGCGGCCATTTCCACACCGGACATGCCGTCAATCGCGGCATGGTGCACTTTGGATATGACCGCGAAACTGCCCTTGGGGATGCCATCTATATTGTCGAGCCCTTCGACAACGTTAAACTCCCAGAGCGGTTTTTCCATATCGAGTGGACGTGCATGCAGCCGTGATGTCAGGATGCATAGCTGCCGCCAGTCACCTGGCTTGGGCAGGGCAAAGTGGCGGACATGATATTCCAGGTCAAATTCAGGATCCTCGATCCAGTAGGGATGGTCGACATCCAGCGGTGCCCGCACCAGCCGCTGGCGAAAGGCGCGCGCGCTGTCCAGCCGGCTTTCTATGAAACGCAGGATATCCTTGAACCGGACAAAGCCGCCAGGTGCAGTCGAAGGATCGTATATTGCGCATGACCCGATATGCATCGGTGTTGTGCGTGTCTCCATATAGACAAAACTCGCATCCTGACCGCTCAACTGTTCCATAAATTTGCCTCCTGCACGCAGAATCGCCCCACTGCGATTTCCCGAGTCCCAAGGCATAGCATGACTTTACGGGGATGGCATAATTGCGCGGGCAAGACGGACAAGGAACATGCAATGCCGTAACGGCAGCCTTGCCACTGCCCCATATGCTATATGCCGGAGATGGTGAAAATGGAGCGGGCGAAGAGATTCGAACTCTCGACCCCAACCTTGGCAAGGTTGTGCTCTACCCCTGAGCTACGCCCGCTCGAGCGGCTGGTCCGGGTGCGCAGAAATATCTGCCTGCCTACCAGCGAAGTGGGCGGTTAGCATGGAGGTTTTATGCCTGCAAGCCTTAAAATAACATCCTGCCTGATTTTTTCGTATTATTTTCGTGTGCGCATTCATAAATCAGGGCTTGGCATCGCGGTGAAGGGTGCCCATGTTAAAGCGGATGCTGCGCAGGGGCTGCGCATGCTATATGAGATCATCAAACGGAGAATGAAACTTGGCCAGTATGGGACTGACAACCGAAGAACAAAAACTGGTGGAGGAATTCCGCACACAGGTCGTGGAACCTTCCATGTCGGGCATTGTCGTGCTCGATTTCTGGGCCGAATGGTGCGGGCCGTGCAAGGCGTTGACGCCAGTTATCGAAAAGGCCTGCGCGGAATATGCCGACAAGGGCGTGACGCTGGTCAAAATCAATGTCGATGAAAACAAGTTCATCGCCAGCCAATTCCAGGTGCAGTCGATTCCGACTGTATACGCGTTGTTTCAGGGGCAACCGGTTGCTGACATGACACAGGCGCGCACTGAATCGCAGATCAAATCAATTCTCGATCAACTGCTCGAAAAACTGCCACTTGGTGCCAATACGGAAACGGACCAGGCGCAGGATATCGCGCCTCTGTTGGAAATGGGTGAAGAAGTGCTGGCCGCAGGCGATGCCCAGCGGGCCTTTGGCATATTCGGGCAGATTACCGATATGGCGCCTGACAATATGGAGGCCATCTCTGGCCTGATCCGTGCGCTCATTGCAGGCGGCAAGGTCGAAGAGGCGCAGGCCATGCTTGATGAGCTGCCCGAAGACAAGACAGGCGATGCGGCGCTGGATCGGGCCAAATCAGCGCTTGCGCTGGCGAAAGAAGCGCCCACGAGCGGGGAAGCGGCCAAACTGAAAGCGCAAGTAGATGCGAATCCCGATGATCATGAAAAGCGGCTGGAATATGCGGGTGCACTGTTTGCCGAACAGCAGCGTGATGCCGCGGCGGACGAGCTGCTGACCATTATCCGGGCTGATAAAGACTGGAATGAAGGCGCGGCGCGGGCCAAGTTGTTGCAGATATTCGAATCGGTCGGACTGGAAGATCCGTGGGTTGCTGCAACACGGCGCAAGCTGTCGGCGGCGCTGTTCGGATAGGTTTGAATGACGGCGCTTACCATCACACGCATTTCGATTTTTCCGCTTCCGGGGGCGATCCTGTTTCCGGGCCTGCAATTGCCGCTGCACATGTTTGAGCCGCGCTACCGTGCCATGGTAAGTGATGCGATGGCGCGTGACAGGCAGATCGGCATGCTACAGCCCAATGATCAGAAATTTGACGGCATGGGCGGAGGAGAAGATGCGCCGGACCTGTTTCGCGTGGGTTGCTTGGGGCGCATCGCCGATGTGGAAGCAATGGATGACGGGCGCTATAATGTTATACTGGAAGGCATTGCACGCTTCCGTTTGATCCGCGAACTGGACGTGACGACCCCGTTCCGGCAGATTGAGGCAGAGTTGATTGAAGAGCTATCGGACAGCGATATATTGGCTGGCATTGAGCGTGCATCCCTTGAACGCGAAGCACGTAAGTTTGCCGATGCACAGGGCTATGCCGTGGACTGGGACCAGGTATCACGGCTGGACGATGTATCGCTGGTCAATGGTGTGTCACAGATTGCACCGTTTGACAGCGCCGCGAAACAGGCGCTGCTGGAAGCAGACAGCATTAGCGAGCGGGCTGAATTGATGGTGCAGCTGATGCAGTTTTTCAGCCGCCGCGATGACGATGATCCACGCGTGACATTGCAGTAACTTGGTTGCGCAGTGATGTTAGCTGACAATGCCCGCTAGCCCGAAGCTTCCACGCAATCCATCGATGATGAACTGTGCCGCCAGCGCGGCCAGCAACACCCCCAAAAGCCGTGTAACAACGGCTTCGACCTTGTCCCCCAACAGGCGCATGACGGGTCCTGCCGCCCAAAGCGCAAAGAATGTCAGGATAAGTACGGCGGCGACTGCGCCGAATATGATGGCTGCGCTTTCCATGCCTTCATTTTGCGACATAAGCAGCATGATTGAGGCGATTGAACCGGGTCCTGCCATCATCGGCATGGCCATGGGGAAAATCGAGACATCTTCGATTTCAGGTTGATCGTCTTCCTGCTGGTCAATGATTTTCTGCGCGCGTTCTTCGCGCCGGGCTGTGCGTTTTTCGAAAACCATTTCAATGGCGATGATAAACAGCATGATGCCGCCGGCGATGCGGAAGCTATCAAGCTCAATATGCAGTGCGGCGAGCAGCTGTTGTCCGAAAAGCCCGAATATCAGCAGGATGATCGCAGATACGATGACCGCGCGTAAAGCCATGGCACGGCGCTGTACATGGCTTGCGCCCGTTGTCAGGCTGGCAAATATGGGTGCGCAGCCAGGCGGGTCGATGACAACGAAGAAAATCGCAAATGCGGAGAGGAAAAGCTCAATATTGATCATGGCGTGGTCGCGGCAATTTCATCCTGAATAACGGGTTCATAGGCGCTGCCGTTCCAGATCGAAACGGTCAGAGTGCGCGCTGTATCCGCCTTTACATCCCATGTCCACTTCAGTGTCTGGTCACGCGACATACGCGTATTTGCCTGCGGAGCGTGTACAGGCACATTGCCATTGCACGATGCGATGCGTGTCTGCACAAATTCCGGTTTCTCGCGGGCATTGCCGGCAAAACCTCCATGATCGAACAGGAATTTCCAGTCTGCATCGGCAGCGCGCACGTCATAGCGGCGTTGCCATATGGTGGTGTAATAGCCTTGCAGTGCTTCACCGCCAATGAAACCGCCCTTTGATGCGGCGGTACGGCCATCGCATGACATATAAATGGCTTCTGCTTCCCATTGTGGCGGTGTGGCTGGATCTGCGCGGCCCTTGAGCCATTCTTTCGCATTCATTGCCTCGGGGACCAGCATGATAGCGTCATCAGCCGCCAGTTCACGAAAGGCGGTCCATAGACCATCTTCGCGGGCTTTGCGGTTAAAGGCGATTTCCGCCGCGACGACGCCGCTCGGATTGGGTTGCAGCTTTTTCAGTTCGAAATCATTGCCGCTGCCGAATGGGCGGGCACAGGCAGATAGTGCAAGCACGCCTCCGATTGTGAAGAGCAGGGTAATTTTTTTCATCTAAAATCCTTCAGGATCGGGCAGGCCCGCGCGGCGGTGAGCGGCGACCAGGGTATTACGTAGCAGGCAAGCAATAGTCATCGGGCCAACACCGCCTGGTACGGGTGTAATCGCGGCGGCATGGCCGATAACTTCCGCCGTGGCGACATCGCCGACCAGCCTTGTCTTGCCTTCTACGCCCGAAGCAATGCGGTTGATGCCGACATCAATGACAACCGCACCCGGTTTGACCCAGTCGCCCTTGACCATTTCGGCGCGGCCTACGGCGGCAACGACAATATCGGCACGGCGCACGACCTCGGAGAGGTTCTTGGTACGGCTGTGCGCGAGGGTAACGGTACAGTTTTCCTGAAGCAGCAATTGCGCCATGGGCTTGCCGACAATATTGGAACGGCCCACAACAACGGCGTCCAACCCGGATAAATCACCCAGCCTGTCTTTCAAAAGCATCAGGCTGCCCAGCGGGGTACAGGGGACCAGCGCATCTTCACCAACGGCGAGTTTCCCCGTGTTGATGACGTGAAAACCATCGACATCTTTTGCAGGTTCAATCGCGGCAATGACTGCCTTGTCGTCAATGTGATCGGGTAACGGCAATTGCACGAGTATCCCGTCAATGGCTTCGTCTGAATTCAATTTTTCAACCAGCGCAATCAGCTCGGCCTGGGAGATATCGGCATCGGGGCGGTGCTCTATGCTTTCCATGCCGGCGGCCACAGTTGCCTTGCCTTTGGAACGGACATAGACCTGGCTGGCGGGGTCTTCCCCGACAAGCACCACTGCGAGGCCAGGTTTGCGGCCCGCGGCCTTTACAAAATCAGGCACGGCATCGCCAATACGTGCGCGCAGTTTCGCGGCAAATGCCTTGCCGTCGATAAGGGTCGGGTCTGTCATATGGCTTTAGTAGACAGCAAGATTGCCAATGACAATCATCAGGACCTGCAGACCGATAATCAGCACCAGCGGAGACAGGTCGATTGCCCCGGTGTCAGGCATCATCTTACGGATGGGATTGAGCAGCGGGGCCAAGATCATATCAAATGACGAGTAAATCGCCGATACGGCCGGGTTCTGCATGCTGACAACATTGAACATCACCAACAGACTTATAATGAACTGCACGATGACAAGCATTACAATGACGTTGACGAGAAGGCTAAGTATCTGAAGTATCATGAGCATTTGCGGCTATCCTGTGACAAGCTATTCAATATAAGGTGTTATAGCTTACTAACACCCCTATGTGCAACGGGCTTTATTCCTCGCCCTGCGCCACACGGCGCACCAATGTGCCCGCGCCTCTTTCGGTGAAGAATTCAAGCAGCATTGCATGCGGCACCCGCCCGTCGAGAATGACAGCGGCGTCAACGCGCTGTTTCACTGCCTTTACACAGGTTTCCAGCTTGGGAATCATGCCGCCGCTGATCGTGCCTTCACTCTGCAACTGCTCAATTCTTGCCGGATCAAGGTCGGATATCATATGTCCGTCCTTGTCCAGCACGCCCGCCACATCGGTGAGTAGGAACAGCCGTGCGGCTTTTAGTGCACCAGCAACTGCGCCCGCCATTGTGTCGGCGTTGATGTTATAGGTCTGCCCATCCGGTCCCACACCTATCGGCGCGATGACAGGGATCATGCCTGATGCCGACAGGTTTTCGAGCACGCTGCAATCAACTTCGCTCGGTTCGCCCACAAAACCCAGGTCGACAATGCGTTCGATATTGCTGTCCGGGTCGCGGGCTGTACGGCGCAGTTTGCGTGCCTTTACAAAGCCGCCGTCCTTGCCGCTAATCCCGATGGCCTGACCGCCGGCGGTGGTAATCCACTGTACCAGCTCTTTATTGATCGCGCCTGACAGCACCATTTCAGCAACTTCCGCCGTTTCCTTGTCAGTCACACGCAGCCCGTCGACAAATTTGGATTCGACGCCCACGCGTTTCAGCATCGCGCCGATCTGCGGGCCGCCGCCATGCACGACAACGGGGTTGATGCCCACGGCTTTCAAAAGGACGATATCCTCGGCAAAATTGCGGGCAAGGTCTGCATCGCCCATGGCATGACCGCCATATTTCACCACAAACGTCTTGCCCGCATAGCGCTGTAGATAGGGTAGCGCCTCGGTCAGCGTCTCCGCCTTGGCCAGCATGGCAGGATCGTGGGCGTTGCCCGTCATGCGTTGCTGCTTAACCCGCCAGAGTCGAGTTGTTTACCTAGCCTGACAAGGAAGACGATGAGGAAGGGGACGAGGACAAAGGACAACACGACCTTGGCCAGCATCTGCCCGCCCATCAATGTCGCAATCGGGAATACGCCATAAAAGGCGATGGTGATGAACAACAGCGTATCAATAACCTGGCTGAGCGCGCTGGCAATCGCGCCGCGCACGGCCACAAACTTACCTTCACCACTGCCGCGCAGCATGCTGAAAATCGTGACGTTCAGGAATTGTGATGTACCATAGGCGACAATGCCTGCCGCCATCAGCCGCGGACTTTGCCCCAATATCATTTCAAAGGCGCTCAGGCGTGCAGGGTCCATTTTGTCAGCAGCAGGCAGGGCCAGCACCAGCAGTATGAACAGCATGGAGGCAATCAGCGGCACAAAGCCAAGTATGACGAAACGGTTGGCCATGGCGCGGCCATGCAGTTCCGCCACGGCGCTGGAGAGCATGACCAGCATTAGGAATGGGAAGATCCCCGCTTCGACAGCGAGTGGCCCCAGTGCAACCTGTTTGTTGCCGACCACGCCCGCCAGTACAGTCATTCCGCCATAAAGCAGCGCGAATACCAGCAGCGAAAGCGGGATTGTCCGGCAGGACAATATGCCTTCACCCTGTGTTTCAGTGGAAGGAGCAGGGGCTTTCACATGGACGCCCGCTTCGTTCAGTTCGGAATGTTGTGTATCGGTCATTTCGGATTGTTATCGCCTTTTGGCTCCCGTGAAAAGGCGGCTTGTCAGGTAAAAACTCGCTTTATCCACAATTGCCGTGCTTTACGCAGGTGAATGGTTGTGGTTAGGACAGTTCCTGATCCATCGTTGCCTGGGCCCTGTTTCGGGATGAGGCGTCAAAATACTGCTGCATCAATGGCAGCCACATTCGGGGGAATGACATGAACCGCTACCTGATGAGCCTGATCGGAATCGCCATTATAATCGGCATTGCGCTGCTGCTGTCGAGCAATCGCCGCAATATCCGCCTGCGTGTCGTGGGCGCGGCGTTTGCGCTACAGGCGGGCATAGCGGTGCTGGTGCTCTATGTCCCCTGGGGCAAGGCCGCGATACAGGGTATGTCGCAGGGGGTGTCAAACCTGCTTTCCTATGCCAATGAAGGCACGGCCTTCCTCTTTGGCGCTTTGGCGTCGGATGAGTTGGGGCAGAATTTTGCGATTCAGGCGTTGCCGGTCATCATCTTTTTCTCGGCACTGATTTCGGTGCTCTATTACCTTGGCATCATGCAGTTTATCATTAAATGGGTGGGCGGTGCGATCCAGAAAATCATTGGCATTTCCAAGGTGGAAAGCCTGTGCAGCGCGGCCAATATCTTTGTTGGGCAAAGCGAATCCCCGCTGGTCATTAAACCGTATCTTGCGGATCTTAAACCCTCGCAGCTATTTACGGTGATGAGCGTTGGCATGGCGGGTGTGGCGGGTACTATCCTCGCCGCCTATGCTGCGATGGGCATCCGTATTGATTACCTGCTGGCCGCGGCGTTCATGTCCGCGCCCGGCGGCATTTTGATGGCGAAGATCATTATGCCTGACAATCCCGATGAAGTTGTCGATGACAGCAATATTCAGGCACTTGAGTATGAAGATGAAAAACCGGCCAATGTGATTATGGCGGCAGCGATGGGCGCGCAGACCGGCGTAAAGCTGGCTGTGGCGGTTGGTGCAATGGTGCTGGCTTTCGTGGCACTGGTGGCGCTTGCCAATGGCATCGTGGGCGGTATTGGCAGCTGGTTCGGATATGAGGGTCTCAGCTTCCAGCAGGTTATCGGTTATATCTTTGCGCCGATCATGTACCTGCTCGGCGTGCCATGGAACGAAGCGTTGCAGGCTGGCGGCCTGTTCGGAACCAAGGTGGTGCTGAACGAATTTGTCGCCTTTATCGAACTGGGCAATGCCGAAGGGCTGTCACCGCTTACAGTTGCAATCGCAACGTTCGCGCTGTGTGGTTTTGCGAATTTCAGCTCAATCGCCATTCAGATGGCAGTAACGGGCGGCCTCGCCCCTACGCAGCGACCGATGATAGCGAAGCTGGGCCTGAAAGCGCTGGCGGCAGGTTCGCTCGCCAACCTGATGAGCGCGGCTTTGGCTGGCCTGCTGATAACGCCTGATGCAGCGGGCGCGGTGGTCAGGGAACCGGTGACGGTGGAAGCGCCGGCGGAGACCGATGCGCCGGCCGGGAGCGAAAACGCTGCTAAAGGCGAGACTACGCCTGCCGAGTAATTTTCGTCATCCTGTCATCCTGAAATAAGTTTAGGATGACAGGCGCCCGGCACATCACTCCTCCCTGAGCGCCTTTTTCAGCTCATAAAGTTTGTCCAGCGCATCGCGCGGACTCATCGCATCGATATCCATATCGGCAATGGTATCGCGGATGGCATCGCTATCGGCCTCTTCCTCTTCAGCAATAGAGGCCGCGAATAGCGGCAGGTCATCCAGCCCTGCTGCCAGACCGCCCGTCGCAGCCCGTCCTGCTTCTAGCTTGGACAGCACTGCCTTTGCGCGGGCCAGAACCGGTTTGGAAATACCCGCGAGCTTCGCCACGGCCAGGCCGTAGCTGCGGTCTGCCGGACCTTCAGCCAGTTCGTGGAGCAGCACGAGTTCGCCTTTCCATTCTTTGGCGCGAACATGATGGAGCGTGAGCGCTTCGAGTGTTTCGGCAAGCCGTGTCAATTCATGATAGTGAGTGGCGAACAGGCAGCGGCAGCGATTGCTTTCATGTACCGCCTCAACCACGGCCCAGGCGAGTGCCAGCCCGTCATAGGTGGAGGTGCCGCGCCCGACTTCGTCCAGAATCACGAAACTGTCGGGTGTCGCCTGCGCCAATATGGCGGCAGTCTCGACCATTTCTACCATGAAGGTAGAGCGACCCTTGGCCAGATTATCAGAAGCGCCGACACGGCTGAACAACCGGTCGACAATGCCCATGCGTGCGCGGCTGGCCGGAACAAATCCGCCCGCCTGCGCCAGCAATATGATAAGCGCATTTTGCCGCAGAAATGTCGATTTTCCGCCCATATTGGGGCCGGACACCAGCCAAAGTCGGTCTTCCGGCTGCAAACGGCAATCATTGGCCACAAATGGCGCATTGTCTTTGGCAAGCGCAGCCTCAACCACCGGATGGCGACCATTTTCGATTTCCAATACCGGCGTGTCCGCAAATTCGGGGCAGGACCAATTACCTTCCGCTGCTCGCTCCGCATGACTGGCGGCAACGTCGATGCGGGCAAGTGTCTTGGCGGTGGCGGCAATCGCATCTTTGCGGGCTATGACCTGTTCAATCAGGTTTTCAAAATGCGCTTCTTCGGCGGCAAGCGCATGTCCGCCCGCTTCGGCAATGCGCACGGCTTCTTCGTGCAGCTCAGTGGAATTGAACCGCACCGCACCTGCCAGGGTCTGCCGGTGGGTAAAACCCGAATCTTCCGCCATGAGCGTGTCGCCATGGCGCGCGGGTACTTCGACAAAATAACCAAGCACGGCATTATGTTTGATCTTGAGCGTGTTGATACCGGTCTGCGTACGGTATCTTGCTTCCAGCGCGGCAATAGCGCTGCGGGCGTTTTTGCCGGTGTCGCGCAGTTCATCAAGCGCGGCGTCATATCCGGGTTTGATATAACCGCCCGACTGCCGTTCGGTCGGTGGTGTTTCGATAAGTGCATTGTGGAGCAGGTCCACCAGCGCGCCATGACCATCAAGCGCGGGCAGCCATTGCTGCAAAAGCTCGGGCGTGCCATCCAATGTGCGGAGCTGTTCGCGCAGCGTGCGGGCGGCATCCAGTCCGTCGCGCACCTGACCCAGGTCACGCGGACTGCCGCGCAGGGCGACAATGCGTCCCAGAGCGCGGGCAATGTCGGGGATGGATTTCAGAATATCGCGCAAATTATCGCGCAGCAGGCGATCTTCATGCAGCCAGCGCACTACGTCTAGCCGTGCCCGGATCGCGGCCTTGTCACGCAGCGGCGCAGCAAGGTCATTCGCCAGCGCCCGTGCGCCCGCCCCAGTTACTGTCCGGTCAATATTGCCGAGCAGGCTGGTGTGCCGTGTCCCGTCTGTACCGACGAGTATTTCCAGGCTCTCCCGTGTTGCCTCATCGATCAGCAGGAATGTGTTTTTTCGGATACGCTGCGGCATCTGTAAAAAAGGCAGGCTACCCTTGGTGACATGCTCCAGATACTTGAGCAATCCGCCCGCTGCAGCAAGCTCCGCGCGGGTGAAGTCACCGAAACTGTCCAATGTGGCGACTTCGAAATGGGTGCGCAGCGCGGCATCGGCGGCGCTGCTATCAAACTCGCGTGCGGCGCGCGATTCATATGACAGGTCCGAAAGCTGCATGGTTTCCGGGGCGATAATCTCACTTGGATTAAGGCGCGCGATTTCCGCGTTTAATGAGTCCGCTCCCACTGCCATCATGGCAAATTCGCCCGTGGAAATATCGCATACTGCAAGGCCGGTTTCCCCGTGGACATTTGCAAGCGCGAGTAGGCGATTGTCGCTGCGCGCATCGAGCAGGTTTTCCTCGGTCAGCGTCCCCGCCGTCACGAACCGGACTATGTCGCGTGCCACGAGGGATTTTGATCCACGCGCCTTAGCTTCGGCAGGCGTCTCGGTCTGCTCGGCAATCGCTACCTTGTGTCCCGCGCGGATCAGTTTGGCGAGATAGCTTTCGGCGGCGTGGACCGGTACGCCGCACATTGGCACGGGTTCGCCTTCATGTTGGCCGCGCGAGGTCAGCGCAATGTCGAGCGTGGCCGCAGCCGCCTTGGCATCGTCGAAGAACAACTCAAAAAAATCACCCATGCGGTAAAACAGCAGGGAACCTTCTGCCTGCGCTTTCAGCTCAAGGAACTGGGCCATCATCGGCGTGGGTCCCTTGGCTTTTTTGCCCGATTTTTTCTGCTTTGCTGACATGCTGCGCCTATCGATAGCCGAGCGGTACAGTCATGAAAACCCCGCCATACAGCCAGTTGTTGAAAACCGCATTCGTGAGATTTTCCTCTATCGCTTATGTGTATTAGACGCTACGTAAGGCGCTGTTACGCGCAAATCACCGCGCCCGAATTTGGGGAATTTTGAAAATATGTCTGACGATAGCAACGTTCCATTTACCGACCGTGAAGCCCTGCTGTTCCATAGCTATGGGCGTCCGGGCAAGATTGAGATTGTTGCATCCAAGCCCATGGCGACGCAGCGCGACCTGTCGCTGGCCTATTCGCCCGGTGTGGCGGTTCCCGTCCGCGCTATCGCTGATGATCCGGGTACGGCATATGACTATACTGCCAAAGGCAATCTTGTCGCAGTGATATCGAACGGCACGGCCATATTGGGTCTTGGCAATCTGGGCGCACTTGCGTCCAAGCCGGTGATGGAGGGCAAGGCGGTTCTATTCAAGCGCTTCGCCGATGTGGATTCGATTGATATCGAGCTGAAGACCGAAGATGTGGATGCCTTTATCAATGCTGTTGAGCTCATGGAGCCTAGCTTTGGCGGCATCAACCTGGAAGATATTGCGGCCCCGGCCTGTTTCATTATCGAACAGACACTGCGTGAACGGATGAATATTCCAGTATTCCATGATGATCAGCACGGCACCGCAATCATCACTGCAGCGGGACTGATTAATGCCTGCCTGCTCACCGGACGCAAGGTGGAAGATGTCAAGGTTGTGGTAAACGGCGCGGGCGCAGCGGCAATCGCATGCACCGAGCTGATCAAGGCGATGGGCGTCGCCAATGACAATGTCATTATGTGCGACCGCTCAGGCGTGATTTACCAGGGGCGCGAAGAGGGCATGGATCAGTGGAAATCGGCGCATGCTGCGAAAACGGATGCGCGCGACCTTACTGAAGCACTAAAGGGTGCAGACGTATTTCTGGGCCTGTCTGCGGCAGGCGCGCTCAAACCGGAAATGGTGAAAGATATGGCCAAACAGCCGATTATATTTGCCATGGCCAACCCGGACCCTGAAATTACACCACCGGAAGCAAAAGCTGCGCGGCCTGATGCGATTGTTGCTACGGGACGTTCGGATTATCCCAACCAGGTCAATAATGTGCTCGGCTTTCCGTTTATTTTCCGCGGCGCGCTGGACGTACGTGCGACACGTATCAATGACGAGATGAAAATCGCGGCGGCACAGGCTATTGCCGAGCTTGCCCGCGAACAGGTCGCCGAGGAAGTGGCAGCAGCTTATGGCGGTACGGCGCATAAATTTGGCGAGGATTATATCATTCCCGCACCGTTTGACCCTCGGCTTATGGAAGTGGTCCCTGCGGCGGTGGCGCAGGCGGCGATGGACAGCGGGGTTGCGCAAAAGGATATTACCGACATGGTGCGGTACCGCCATGATCTCAAGGCCCGCCTCAACCCGACCACATCGGTGCTGACACAGGTCTATGAAACTGCGCGCAAGAAACCAAAACGCGTGGTTTTTGCTGAGGCTGAAGAAGAGGTCGTTCTGCGTGCGGCGATCCAGTTTCGTGATGGCGGTTATGGCACGCCGGTGCTGGTCGGCCGTGACAAACGGGTTCTGGACAAGCTGCACCAGCTGATGGCTGATAACCCGGGTGACTTTGAAATTCACAACAGCGCCAATTCACCGCTGGTCCCGAAAATGGTCGATTATCTGTACGAACGTCTGCATAGGCGCGGGTATCTGAAACGTGACGTACAGCGCATGGTCAACCAGGAACGCAACGTGTTCGCCGCGACCTTGCTGGCGCTGGGTGAAGCAGATGCGATGATTACCGGTGTTACCCGGACGTTCAGCCAGTCCATGCGTGAGGTCCGCCGCGTACTTGACCCCAAAGCAGGTCAGGTGCCCTTTGGCATTCACGTTATGGTGGGTGCCAGCCACACTGTATTTTTAGCTGATACGACCGTTAATGAACGGCCCAGCCCCGAAGAACTTGTCTGGATTGCGGAGCAGACCGCTGCGGTTGCGCGGCGCATGGGGCATGAGCCGCGCGTGGCATTTTTAAGCTATTCGACATTTGGTAATCCCGCGGGCAAATGGCTTGACAATATTCGCGATGCCGTGGGCATACTGGATAGCAGGGATGCCAATTTCGAATATGAAGGTGAAATGGCACCCGATGTCGCACTCAATCCCAATCTGATGAGGAACTATCCGTTCTGCCGTCTGTCAAGCCCGGCCAATGTGCTGGTCATGCCAGGGCTGCAGTCGGCCAACCTGTCGGCAAAAATCCTGCGCGAGCTGGGCGGTGATGCTACAGTCGGGCCGATGATGGTGGGTATGGAAAAACCTGTACAGATCGCAACCATGTCATCGACTGCATCCGAATTGCTGACGCTTTCGTTATTGGCAACGGCAGGGATTGTGAAATAGGGCTAGCCCTGCTCACCCAGCAAGTGCCTGCGCATCATGCCGATAAGCTCATCGGGTGAAAAAGGTTTATTGAGCAGGTCGGCATGCGGGCCGTCACCTGAAAGCTCTCCACCAGCATAGCCTGTCATCAGTACAACCGGAATATCGGGGAATTCGCTTTTGACATGGGCTGCCAACTGTTGGCCATCCATGCGCGGCATACGGATATCGGATAGCACAAGTCCGGGTTTTCGGGGCATGCCGCGCAATATGGCGATCGCCTCTTCGCCTTCGCTTGCTTCTGTCACATCCATTCCCTCTTCACGCAGCAATTCGGCCACATGCCCGCGCAAGTCATGATTGTCTTCGACCAGCAACACGAACTTGTCAGCCATGTCCTTCGCGGGCATTTCGTCATGCGCTGCTGAAACCGGCTCGCTCGCGGAAATATCGTCTTGATGCTCCGCGGCGGGCAGCCACAGGGAAATGGTCGTGCCTTTACCGATTTCGGTATCAAGCGTGACAAAACCACCTGATTGCAGCACAAACCCCTGCACCTGACTCAGCCCCAGCCCAGTTCCTCTGCCGGTTTCCTTGGTTGTGAAAAATGGTTCGAAAATCTTTTCCGCAATGTCATCGGCAATGCCTGACCCGGTATCACTGACACATATTTTGACAAAGTCACCGTTGCTTGCATGGCCGCCAAGCTGTTCGCTGTCCGTTTCACTCACGGTGTAATTACCGACTTTCAGCGTGATACGCGCATCTCGCTCGCTATCCTGATCAAACGCATCACGCGCATTGACGATCAGGTTGAGGATGGCATTTTCAAGCTGCGCTGCATCGATATTGATGGGCCATGTACGCGCCGCACATTGGATATTGAAACTATGGCGCGCATCCAGCACCTGTTTAGCCAGAGGGATCAGGCCATCGATAAGCTCGTTGACGGATGTGATGGCCGGGGTCAGCGACTGGCGCCGGGCAAAGGCAAGTAGCCTTTGCGTGAGTGTGGCGGCACGCTGCGCACCTTCACGCGCGTTGCCGATGGCAAGATCGGCTTTCTCATAGGCTTCTTTCCGAAGCCGGCTGCGCGCTATATCAAGATTGCCCAGGATAATAGTGAGCAGGTTATTGAAATCATGGGCAATTCCGCCGGTCAATTGGCCGATGGATTCCATGCGTTGTACATGTGCGAGTTGCGCCTCGGTCTCACGGTCCTGGGTGATATCGCGGGCAATACCGAAAATCAGGTCATCCTGTCTGGCAAGATTCCAGCTTAAGTAAAGTGCATCCCCGTTGCTGCCACGCATGATGCGCTCCAGAGTGACACTGGTTTCGTCATTTTCAAGAGTTGCGGGCCCGCGGTCCTCATCTTCATGGAAATAATCAGCGACTTTCTTTCCGCTATTTGGATCTATCTCTCCAAAAGCCTGTTCCCACGCAGGATTACCGGCCACAATCGTGCCATTGCTGCGTGCAATAAGCATCATATCGAGCGAACTGTCCCACAGCCGGTCACGCTGGTCAGCGGCGAGTTCTGCTGCAATCTGTTTCACCGCCAGATTTTTGCGCAATTCCAGCAACGCTGCTGCCTGCCGTGCCAAAGCGGCGAGGGCATTGGAATATTTGAAATCATCGCGCGGCTTTGTATCCGACATACAGATTGTGCCAACAGCATAACCTTCGGGTGAGATTATCGGCGCACCTGCATAAAAGCGGATATGCGGCGGCCCGGTGACAAGGGGGTTGTCGGTAAAACGGGGATCCTTGTGCGCATCCAGCACAATCATCACTTCATTCTGGCGGATGGCATGGTCACAAAAAGCAATGTTGCGCGGTGTTTCAGTGTCACTGAGGCCGATCGCTGATTTGAACCACTGCCGTTCTTCATCGATCAGCGCCATATATGCGATGGGAACATTTGCAATTGTCTGTGCAGTCGCAACCAGATCGTCGAACAGCCGCTCTGTCGTGCTATCCAGTATGTCATAGGAACGCAGCGCTGCGAGCCTGCCCGCCTCGTCATCTCCCAGGAATAGCTGCTGTGTCGAATCTGCGTCCTGGAACATGGGTGGAAAATGGCCTGCCTGTTTGATGGGCTGTCACCTTAGCTAGTCATGGGCCTCCAAGCAAACCTGATTATCCGCAGCGGCGATAGCGAAAATACCATACTTCATGCCCTTGTTTGCGCGCCTTTGCCTCATAACGGGTTTCGGGCCAGCCGCCCGGACGTGTCAGGAAATCGTTTGCACTGTCGCATAGCCATTCAAATTCGCTGCGTTGGCGCATGATCATCATAGCGTGTTCGACATAGACGGGATGGTCTGTACCAAAACGAAATTCGCCGCCTGCCTTTAGTTTACGGGCAATCAGATCAACCGGGCCATGGTTCATGAAACGTCTTTTGGCATGGCGCGCTTTCGGCCATGGATCGGGATGGAGCAGATAAACGAAGCTGAGCGCATCATCGGGAATACGCTCCAGCACATCGAGTGCGTCGCCCATATGCAGACGGATATTGGGCAGGACACCATCGCGGATATGCATGAGCGCGCCAACCACGCCGTTCACAAAAGGCTCGCAACCGATAAATCCGTGATCGGGCAGCATGTCAGCACGGTAGGCCATATGCTCGCCAGAACCGAAACCGATCTCGAAATGCATCGGTCGGTTCGCGCCGAAAAGTCCCTTTGCCGTGACCGGACCTTCCGTTGGCACGGATATCTGCGGCAGCAGTTCATCGACAAGCAATTGCTGACCATCACGCAGTTTCTTGCCCTTGGAGCGGCCATAAAGCCGGCGCATCGTGGTGGGATCGGAATGGGGTTTATGGGACATGGGATAGCCGATTAGACAGTTGCAGATATTTTGCAAGTTTGATGATTGTTACACATGTAAATCCATACGCGCGTTAACCAATTGTTTACACTCTTTAACTATTTCATAAACTTATGAATAGTAGCGATTTTTTCTCCATACTGACCATGGTGATCTTAATGCTGTTTTCGGGGGTCTTTCTAGGCCTGTATCTTTATGACCGGAAACATCATTTTCCCGCCTGGGTTTCTGCGGCCTATGCTGCGGCGCTGCTCGCGTATCTGACGGATATTAACCGCACGATATTTCCGTCAATTATAGCGGATTATGTCACCAATACATTTTTCTGGATGTCGGGAATATGTATCATCATGGCTGTATGCACGCGCCTGAAAAAACAGGTTCCGGTATTGCCGATCAGCGTATTATTGCTTGCTGGACTTGCCGCGCAAAGCTGGTTCAGCTTTGTTCAGGATGACCTTATCACACGCTCAATAGTAGCAAATCTGTTTTCCGCTTTTGTGCTGATGACAGTGCTGCCCTTGCTGTGGCAGTCCGCGACCATTGCGATTGACAAGGCTATTTTCTGGGTTACGTGCGGGCTTGTGGGAAGCTACCTGCTGCGACCCATCATCATTTTCATGGTGATGGGGGAAACGCATACGCATGAGACTTACACGACATCAACAGAGGCGTTGGCCCAGCAAATGACAATCGCGGTTGCCAGTTTGGCGGGCGCAGTCACGCTGCTTATCGCTGCGGGCTATGACATCGTGGTGCGCACGCAGCAGGTGAATGTCATTGATCCGCTGACAGGTGTGCTCAATCGCCGCGGTTATGAAGAACTACTCGAAGAAACGGGTGCAAATGCTGACGAGCAATTGGTTGGCCGCGCGGTGATGATGTTCGATGTTGATGCCTTCAAGCAGGTGAATGACAATTACGGCCATCATACCGGTGATGCCGTGCTGGCCCGTATGGCGACAACGGCAAAAGCGGTTATCGAGCACCATGGCCAGGTCGCGCGGGTCGGAGGTGAGGAATTTGCCGTCATACTTAACGGCACCAGTTCCGCGGTTGCGCACGAGCTTACCGAGCATTTACGTTTGGCATTCGGGTTGCTGGTGCACCCGGAATTGCCTTCAGGCGCGTCAATTACCGCGAGCTTTGGTATTGCCTATACGCAGAATGACGAGACGCTGAAACGCACGCTCAGGCGCGCCGACATGGCTTTATATGCAGCCAAAGACCGTGGTCGCAACCGTATCATCGACAGCGCTGACCTGCGCCGTGAAGTGCCAGTGGAACATGTGGCCTAGCCCTTAGAGCAATTGCCCTAGAGTGCTGCTTTCAGTTTATCGACTAGATTAGTTTTTTCCCATGGGAAAAGGTCACCGTCTGCTGTCCGGCCAAAATGGCCATAGGCGGCGGTTTTCGCGTAGATCGGCTTATTCAGGCTCAGATGTTCACGAATGCCTTTGGGTGTCAGGCGCACCAGGTTTGGCAGCACGGCTTCAATCTTGGCTTCATCAACGCCGTCCGCGCCGGTGCCGTGCAAATCGACATAGACGGACAGCGGTTCAGCTACGCCAATGGCGTAGGACAGCTGTATCGTGCAGCGTTTGGCAAGCCCGGCCGCGACAATATTCTTGGCGAGATAGCGCGTGACATAGGCCGCGCTGCGGTCGACTTTCGTCGGATCCTTGCCAGAGAACGCGCCGCCGCCATGCGGGGAAGCGCCACCATAGGTATCGACAATGATTTTACGGCCGGTCAGGCCAGCATCACCGTCAGGGCCGCCAATTTCAAAACGCCCCGTCGGATTGACATGAATGACGGTCTGGTCGGTTACAAAACCACCGGGCAAAACGTCTTTGAACACGCCAACGACATAATCGCGCAGTTCATTATATTTGGCCTCATCGCCTTCGCCGTTGTGAAAGAAATATCCGGGTGCGTGCTGTGTGGACACTACCAGAGCGGTGGCCTCAACAGGTTTGCCATCGACATAGCGCAGCGAAACCTGGCTTTTGCTGTCAGGTTCCAGGAACGGGGCTTTGCCACTGTGGCGATCTTCGGCAAGCCGTTCCAGGATCTTGTGGCTGTAATCCAGCGTTGCTGGCATTAAATCGGGGGTTTCATCACAGGCATAACCGAACATGATGCCCTGATCGCCCGCGCCTTCGTCTTTTTCTTCGCCCGCGTCCACGCCCTGCGCAATATGCGCAGACTGGCCGTGCAGGTGATTTTCAAATGTCAGCGTTTCCCAGTGAAAACCGTCCTGTTCATAACCGATGCGGCGGACTGTATCGCGCACGGTCTCCTCAATCTCTTCCAGCGCACCATCGGCCCAGCCATTTTCGGCGTCATATACGCCGCGGCAGCGTATTTCACCCGCCAACACGACACGGTCCGTGGTGGTCAACGTTTCGCAGGCCACACGCGCTTCGGCGTCTTTGGAGAGGAATAGGTCGACAATGGCGTCGGAAATCTGGTCGGATACCTTGTCCGGATGTCCTTCGGAAACGGATTCGGATGTGAATAAATAGCTGTTGCGCATGAGTTTTCCTATCGTTTCGATATAGTGCTTTGCGACGCACTTATACATATAAAGAATTCTTTATACGCCCTTTAACGGCGGTGCCTGCCAATAGCAACAGCCGATATGAGCAATATGATGGCAAATACGATTGGCAATATGTTGCCATAACGCGCAAACAGGGTCGGCGCATGTGCGGCGGGCAGTGCGGTATCAATCCGTCCTGCCTGTCCGATGGGCACCGATTCCCGTATCCGGCCATTTGCATCAACCACGGCACTGATGCCCGTCGGTGTGGACCGGATGACGGGCAGTCCTTCCTCAACCGCGCGCAGTTGTGCCTGTGCCAGATGCTGGGGCGGTCCCCATGCACCGAACCATGCATCGTTGCTGGGGTTGAAAATGAAATCGGGCCGGTTGTCAGGATCAACCACCTGGCCGGAAAAGATGATTTCATAACAGACCTGAATGCCTGCCGTCCCAAAACTGGCCAAGTCAATATTGCGCGGGCCGGGGCCGGGGGTGAAATCAAGGTCGCCGGGGGCAAGGCGGCTAAGCCCGAACAGCGACAGAAGAGGGCGCATGGGCAGATACTCGCCATAGGGAACGAGATGGCTTTTGTCATAACTGCTGATAAGCTCGCTATCGGTATCCATCGCCATCACGCTGTTGCGGGCGCCGTAAATCTGTCCGCCCGCATTCACGTCGAGCTTGAGCGCACCCAGCACCATGATATCGCCGGTGTTCATCGTGGCGCGCAGCCGAGCCCGCGATTGTTCGGGCGAACCGGGGTAATAGAAACGGTTGGGATAACCTTTTTCCAGAAAGTCGGGAATTGCGGCTTCAGGCCAGAATATCAGGCGCGGCTTACTGCTGTCTGATTGTGTCAGCTGCGCGAGCTTTGCAAAATTCTGTGCGGCATTGTCTTCCTCCCATTTCACATCCTGGCCGATATTGGGCTGGACGACTGTGATGGGGGTTTTGGCGGGTGCTGTTTCAGTTATCCAGAAAAAAGGTGCCAGGTTTAGCGCCGCAAGCAGTGCGAGCATGGAAAGCGAAGACTTCCAGTTTCTTTGTAGCAAAAACACCAATGCTGCCGAGAATAAGACTACAAAGCCAGCCAGGCCATATGTACCTGTTATTTTGGTGAAACCGGTCATAGGAAGGGTGACAAGTGATGCACCCAACGGATTCCAGCTAAATCCGGTAAAGACCCAGCTTCTCAGCCATTCGGTAATGATCCACATTCCGGCAAATGCGAGAACTAGAACCCAGTTCGCCCTTGCTACGCCATTCCGGCCCTGGATTAATTTTGCGATCCACCATGCCGCCAGCGCCGCCAGCGCCGGATAAAGCGCCAGATAAAGCGAGAGCAGGACTACCGCGATATAGCCCAGCCATACAGGCATAGCGGCCTGAAAAGTAAAAGCCGTGGCGATCCAGTTCAACCCAAGCACGAAATGCCCCAAACCAAAGAGCCAGCCTCGCCCAAAAGCCGCTTTTTTATTCGGTGCGATGGCTATCAGGTGAATCAGCAGCGCAAGGCATACCAGAGTGGCCGGCCATAGACCGAGCGGCGCAAAACCTGTTGCGGACAGAACGCCAGTGATAAGCGCCAGCCATTTGGGATAATCGAATATTCGCGTCAGAATGTGCATGGCAACGCTATGCCTTTGCTTTGCGTGCGATGCAATCTTGCTTTTTACAGGGCACCGGCCCATGTTCCACAGCATGATATTTACCGCTCTTTTTACCGCCCTGCTTGCACAGGCGTCTCCTACCGCCCCTGTACAGCAGATAAGGCCGCTCACCGATATTCATCGCCGTGACATGCGCTGCGCCGCGGTGTTCGCGATTGTGGCGTCCGAGCAGGGCAGGGGCGTGCAATCAGCGCTCGAATATCCTGCGCTCGGCAAGCGTGGGAAAGCCTATTTTGCCGATATAGGCCAGCGCATTGTGGAGCAAACCGGCCAGCCGCGCGAAGCGGTGCAGCAGGAATGGGTGGACGTGGCGGAGCAACTGCAGAAAGAGGCGCGCGAAAGCAATGATCCGACCGCGGCCGTGGCTGCAAATATGGGAACGTGCCTGCCGCTGCTTGATGCCGCTGTACCGCCGCCGGACAAACCGGCATTGCCGCAATGTGCCATATATCTGCAACTCGCCTATGAAGAGATTTACGCCCGTGAAGGCTTGTCACCCGCTGCGCAGGACATGAAGACTCTGGCCACCGTGCTTGGCTCGCGGGCACGCGACATGCTGCGCGAGCAGGGCAAGAGTGGTTTTGAAATCGACACGTATCTGTTCAGCGTACGTGAAAAGATTACCGCTGATGCCGCTGCAGAGCCAGATCAGAATATAGATTACGAACACTGTTTCGAACTCGCCAAACCGTGATGCAGGGTCTGCGTCCGTTTCATCTGGCCGTGCCGGTGCATGACCTGGATATGGCGCGCAGGTTTTACGGGGATGTGCTGGGCTGCGAAGAAGGCAGATCATCGGATCGCTGGATTGATTTCAACCTGTTCGGGCATCAATTTGTTGCGCACCTGGATGAGAGCCACACGGTGCGTCCCGTCATCAATATGGTTGATGGTAACGCTGTGCCTGTGCCGCATTTCGGTGTAATTTTGGCTATGCCGCAATGGCAGGCGCTGTCTGATCGGTTGATCGCTGCGGACACAAAATTTGTCATAGAGCCGCATATCCGTTTTGCAGGGCAGGCGGGAGAACAGGCGACCATGTTTCTCCAAGACCCCAGTGGAAATGCGCTGGAGTTTAAGGCCTTTGCCGATGATGCACAGATATTTGCGGTGGATTAAGCCCGTTTAGATCGGATCGTTCAATTGCTCGATTGATGTGACGCCGCTGCATTTGTCGCCTTCACCAGGACCGCTTAGCTGTGCAGCCAATATGAAACCGCCAACAACCAACACCACAAAAAGAACGCTCAAAATACCGAGATATTTCTCAATAAAGACTTTAATTGGGGCACCGAATTTCCAGAACAGGAAGCCGACCAGAATAAACTGGAAACCGCGAGACAATATGCTGGCCCATATGAATGTGAATAGATCCATATGGATGAAACCGGCAGTAATGGTCAGCAGCTTGAACGGGATAGGTGTTGCGCCTTTTACCAATATGATCTCCGCACCATATTCGCGCAGGTAGCAGGCAGCAGAAGGGAAGCTTTGCGAAAGCCCCAGAATGGACAGCACTGACTGACCAACGGTTTCGTAAAGGAAAAATCCGATCGCATAACCAAACAGCCCGCCCAGAACTGATGCTATGGTGCACAAAATGCCATAACGGAGCGCTTTTTCCGGACGTGCCAGGCACATCAAACCCAAAAGCGGGTGCGGCGGGATCGGGAAGAAAGAGCTTTCCATGAAAGAGATTACAAACAGCCATCGTCCCGCATGATGGTGCGAGGCTTTTTCCATGGTCCAGTCATAGAGTTTTTTGAGCATGGGGTCTGTTACGTTTCTGTTTGTTTAGTGGAGATGAATGGGTCTGTGCCGTATTCTTATCCATAAGTCGATTGGATTGTATCTGGCTCACTCTCGTTCGCAATTCGGCGCTATCCCGCTCCCCCGCCCAACCTTCCGGCACGGTAGTAAATTATCGGGAGGTTGGGCAGGGGAATGGGCTGTGCCGAATTATTGCCGTGAAGCAATCAAATCAACATATCAATGCCCGCCTGGCGCGCCCGAGATTTCCTCTGATAATTCAGCCGGGGTTTCACGGCCATGATCAGTGCCTGCAGTGCGATTGCCCTTGGCGAGTGCAAACACCACGCCTGACAATGCCATCAATGCAACAATGTTCGGCAGCGTCATCGCCGCATTGGAAATGTCGCCGAGGCGCCAGACCAGTTCAAGCGGTGCGAATGAACCGACAAAGATCACGACGCACCACAGCACCCGCCAGATCATGTGCAGCGTTTTTTCGCCGCGCAGTGAAGCCCCGGGAAGCTGGTCGTAGAGGTACGTAATCGCACGTTCGCCGTAATAGCTCCAGGTAAGAAGAGTGGTGAACACAAACAGGATCAGCGCGACCGAGACGATCAGCGTGCCAACCGGAATACTGAATATAGTGTAAGGAAATGCTGCCGCATAGGCACCCGATGTCATGGCAAAACCATTCAGATCAGATTGCCATGCATGATTGACAGCCACGGTTGCGCCATCGACTGTTGCGGTAAAATCGCCTTGAACGGTGAGCATGACAAGCGCTGTCATGGTGCAGATGACCACCGTGTCGATAAATGTGCCCATCATCGCAAAACGGCCTTGAGCGGCAGGATCATTGGTCTGTGCAACGGCGTGGGCGATTGGGGTTGAGCCTTGACCCGCCTCGTTGGAAAACAGGCCGCGCGCGACACCGGCACGGATCGCGATAATGATCGCCGCGCCCAGGAAACCGCCGCTTGCCGATTGCGCATTAAATGCGCCGCCGAAAATGCGTGCGAATGTTTCGGGCAGGTCAGGCAGGTTCATCAACAGCGCGACGAGCGCCATCAACAAATATGCGCCCGCCATCCACGGTACAATTGTTTCTGCAACCCGGCCGATAGATTTGATGCCGCCGATAATCACGACAAATACGGCAATCGCGGCGACCAGCCCGCCAATCCATTCTTCGATACCGAACAGTTCATTGGCACTGTCGCCCAGGCTGTTGGCCTGAATGCCGTTGCCCGTCACAACCGCCGAAAACAGCGTGCCGAGACAGAACAGGACAGCGAGCCATTTCCACTTTGGGCCCAGGCCCAGCGTGATATATGTCATCGGTCCGCCGCGATATGTGCCTTCCTCTGTCTTTTCACGGAAACGCACTGCCAGTGAACCTTCGGCAAAGGCCAGCGCCATGCCGAACAGGGCCGTGACCCACATCCAGAATATCGCGCCCGGGCCGCCCAGCGTGATCGCGGTGGCCACACCGGCAAGGTTGCCCGTACCGACTTGTCCGGAAAGCGCAGTCGAAAGCGCGGCAAAAGGCGAAATTTCACCCGCGCCCTTGCCATCGGATTTCTTGAAAAGCCCAGCCATCGCAGGGAATAATTTGCGCACCGGATAGCCTTTAAGGCCGAACATGAAATATAATCCTGCGCCAAGCAGGATAATGACCATGGGCGGGAAGGGCATCAGCTCTTCGCCATTCCATTGTCCGGCCCAGATAAAGTCCGACACATTGGTGATGGGATCAATCATCCCCTCCAATGCGGCGGCAAAGCTACCCTGTTCTGCTGCGCTCACGAAAATTCCTCCCAGTAAATTTTTCTTATTGGGAAGCAGGATTAGCAGGCGCGGCGGATTTCGCAAATGTTTAAGCTTGCGACTGTGTAAAAGGCTACACTCAGAACCAGAAGCGCGCACCCACGACATAATTCGTGACGCTGGCATCTTCGCCTTCCGCGCGGACGAAATTGCGGCTGCGGCTCAGTTTCCATTCCTGTTCTACACCGATATAAGGCGCGAATTCGGGGGTGATTTCGTAACGTAGCCGCAGCCCCAACTCCACATTGTCAATGCCTGCACCAATGCTGAGTTCAGGAATGTCCTGCGCCGACAGGTTCGTCTCAATGCGCGGTTGCACGATGAGTTTTTGCGTAAGGCGCTGGTCATACTCGGCCTCGATACGTGCGGTAAGATTGCCTTTGTCTGACAGGAAAGCCGCCGCGTCCACCTCAAACATATAGGGTGCGATCCCCTGCACGCCGAACACGGCATGGGTGCGCCACGGACCCGCCAGGTCCTGCCGCACCCCGGCCTGCACATCCCAGAAGGGCGCTATGGCGCGGCTGTAGAGCGCCTGCACCTCGGCATCTTCCACGGCTTCGCCAAAACTGCCTTCACCCTCGCTTTTGAACCAGAATTTATTGATGTCGCCGCCATAATAGCCCTGCGCGTCCCACAGATAGCCGTCATGACCCGCACGGGCGCGATATTCTGCCCGGTCACCCTGGAACCAGAAAACCTGCATGTTGCCGTGCTCGCGGTACAGCGCCTCGCGTGATGGCCGCATCGCGTCCGCGCCCCAAATGGCATCGGCGGCGCGGATCGGACCGGATTCCGCATTGGCTGACGGGTTTTGGGGCCGGGCGGGCTTGTGATCGCCATGGTCCATTTGTGTATGATCCATCTGGCTGTGGTCGGTCTCAAGTGCGTCTTCGGATGTTTTTTCGGGCGGTGCGGGCATTTCATGCGTGCCATGGTGTTGATGCTGGGCATGGTCCTGCGCCGCAAACGCAGTTGCGGTGACAGGAAAGACGAGCAGGACAGCGGCAAGGACGGGCATCACGCATCCCCCGCAAAGGCGACGCTGACCGCCTGCATCATGCCGGCGTGCATATGGTAGAGCAGGTGGCAGTGGAACGCCCAGTCGCCCGGCTCGTCGGTGGTGACATCAAAGCTGGCGCTGCTGCCCGGCTGGACGATCAGCGTGTGTTTTTTTGGCTGGTGATGGCCCTGTCCGTTGACGATTTCGAAAAACATGCCGTGCAGGTGGATGGGGTGCGCCATCATCGTGTCGTTGACCAGCTTCACCCGCACGCGTTCGTCATGGGCAAAGTGGATCGGGTCATCGCCCACTGCGCTGAATTTCTTCCCGTCGAAACTCCACATATAGCGTTCCATATTGCCGGTCAGGTGCAGCTCCATCTCACGCCCGGGCACGCGTTTGTGGTGGTCGGGTTCCAGCGAACGCAACATCCGGTAATTAAGCACCCGGTGCGGCACGTCATCCAGCCCCAGACCTGGATAGCCGGTGCGGTCGAGAGGATTCATGGCGACCATATCGATGCCGGGGCCGGTCTTGACCGTATCGGGCAGCCGTGACGTGTCGCGCATATTCATGCCGCCTGCCATATCGTGACCGCTATGGTCCATCATTGGTTTTGCAGCTTCGATCGTGGTTTGCGTGCCATGTCCCATTGCGGTGTGGTCCATTTTACCATCGTCCATATCGTCATGGCCCGTATCTGCTCCATGCTCCATGCCCGTCCCATGCCCCATATCTGTCATGGTCAGTAAAGGTGGATCGCGCAGCGGCGGGATAGCCGCCCTTGCGCCTGGCGTGCTTGTCAGCATGGCCGCTGCCATGCCGGAACGGTCCATGCTTTCGGCGATTAGTGCAATCGCACCCGCTTCGCGCGGACTGACAATCACATCATAGGTTTCGGCGACACCGATCTGCAGTTCGTCCACCTCGACCGGTTCCACGTCCTGCCCGTCGGCCTGCACCACCTGCATCGGCAGGCCGGGCAGGCGGATATTGAAAAATGTCATCGCGCTGCCATTGATGATGCGCAGCCGCACCCGTTCACCTGGCTGGTACGGCAACTCCAGGCCGTCCCCGGTGGCATAACCATTAATCATATAGCTATATGCCGGTGCGGATACATCGGCGATATCGGTGGGCATCATCCGCATGCGGCCCCACATGCGGCGCTGCTCCCCGCTGAAAGCATAATCGTCGCTGGCGCTGGTTTTCTGCCGGCTGAAATAACCTTCGCCGGTCTTCAGCTTTTTCATGATTGTGTGCGGGTGCATCGGCGTGAATTCGCTGAGCAGGATCACATGCTCACGGTCATATGCGACCGGGTCCGTGTCTGACGGGTCAATGATGATCGGGCCGTAATGGCCCATCTGTTCCTGCAGTCCTGAATGGCTGTGATACCAATAGGTGCCCGACTGGCGTACATCGAATTTGGCGGTGAAATGGCCGCCAGGCGCAATGCCCGGAAAGCTGATGCCCGGCACGCCGTCAAACTGGAACGGCAAAAGCAGCCCGTGCCAGTGCACCGAGCTGTCCTCGCGCAGCATGTTGTGGACCATCAGCTGTGCCTGCGTCCCTTCTTTCAGGCGGATCAACGGTCCCGGGATGCTGCCGTTGAGCGCAATGCCATGCCCGCTGCGCCCAGCCGCACTGAAGCGGCCCTCACCGATATGCAGATGCACTTCCGGCCCGCTGAGTTCATCCATGCCTTTCCTGATCGCGCCATGGTGCTTTGCGCCGCGCATCTGCCCTTTCGCCCATGCGGGCATGGCGAGGCCGGAAGCGGCAGACAGCGCTGCGAGACTGCCAATCATCTGCCGTCTGGTAAGGCGGGGGGAAGTGATCGAATCCGTCATGAGCGTTGCGTCTCCTCGGGCATTCTTCTATATACCCCTATAGGGTATTTCAAGAAGGAATTTATACGCCATGCATGCAAAGGATAATACAGGCGTTCTCAACCGTTTCCGCCGGATCGAGGGACAGGTGCGCGGTATTGCGAAAATGGTGGAGGATGACCGCTATTGCATTGATATCCTTACCCAGCTCCAGGCGGTGAAGGCCGCGCTTGGCCGCGCGGAGAGCGAGATACTCAAAAACCATGCCGCGCATTGCGTCGCTGAAGCGATTGAAAGCGGAGGCGAGGCGGACCAGCGTGAGAAATTCACAGAGCTGGTCGAACTTTTCGAAAAGGCGAAGCGGTAGGGGAGAGTCCTTTTTGATTTCACGGCGAAATGCCGAGTCTTTTGATCTCACGCTAGAATGCTTCGCATTCAGCTCCGATGGGGTTCCGGCCAATAAGGCCGGGCACGCAGTCGCGCTTGCGGTGCTGCTGGTCGCAGCACCGGGATTTCGCCATACGGAACATTCATGTGAAATTGCAGCAGCATGATTGCTATCGTTTCGCGCTGTCCACCGCTGCGCCTAGCAGCGCCGCAAGGCTGACCGGCCACCGGGCTTTGTTGGCCCGCCCCACCGGAGGCATTCACGGAGTGAATTGCCGTGAGGTCAAACAGACTCAGCACCTCGCCGCGAGGTTAAACAGACTCCGCTTGCCCGAATCTTGTAGTTATGCCAATTTAACCGTTCAATTAATTTTTGGAGCGCCTAGCCATGACCCAGCAAACCCAGATCCATATCGACAAGAACAACCTCGCCCAGGCGGAGGCGGTCGTCAGTGACCTGCCAGAACTGGGCGCAGGCGAAGTGCTGCTGGAGATTGAGAGTTTTGCGCTGACGGCCAATAACATCACCTATGCGGTGATGGGCGAGCAGATGAAGTACTGGAATTTCTTTCCGTCGGGCGATGATGGCAAGGGCATTCTCCCCATGTGGGGACATGCGAAAGTGGCGGCATCGGGCCATGATAATTTCGCGGTAGGAGAGCGGCTTTACGGATACCTGCCCATGGGCAGTCACCTGGTCGTACAGCCGGGCAAAATATCGGACGGCGGCTTTATGGACATGGCGCCGCACCGCCACGAAATGTCACCGCTGTACAGCCAGTACCGGCGGCTGGCAGCGGATCCGGCACACCATCCCGATTTTGAGGACGAGCGTTCACTATTTTCGCCGCTATTTGCCACCAGTTTCCTGATCGAGGATATGTTCCGCCGTGCGGAATGGCACGGAGCAGACGCGCTTGTCATGACCAGCGCGTCGTCCAAGACCGCGATGGCGCTGGCGCACGTGGCACGCGCCTCCAGCCCTGGAATCAAGCGCATTGGCCTGACTTCGGCAGGCAATGTCGAGTTTACGAGAAACCTTGGCTTTTATGATGAAGTTGTGGCCTATGGCGCAGTCGATACACTGGACGCGGATGTGCGCACCGTATCGGTAGATTTTGCAGGCAATGGCGAGGTGCTGGCTGCTATCCACAGTCATTTCGACAGCAACCTCGCCTTTAGCTCACTGGTGGGTGCCACCCATGTAGATGCGCGCGGCGGTGCGCAGGGGCTGGCTGGCCCTGCGCCCATATTGTTCTTTGCGCCGACCGCGATGCAGGAGCTGATCGCGGAGATTGGCCCAGCGGGCTTTGCTGAAGCAATGGCGGGCCGCTGGAATGGTTTCGTGAAGGATGTAGCGGGCCAGGTGACTGCCGAGCAGATTGACGGTGCCGGGGCCATCCGCGATGCGTACCGCGAAATGCTGGCAGGCAAGGTTGCACCCACACGCGGGCTGATGTGTTCTTTTTGAGGGTGAAATCAAAAAGACTCTACCTTCACTCCTGTGCGGGCATGAGTTCCATGTCGATTGTTTTTGCCGCCTTGTATGCATCGCGTTCGGATAGCCGCGCGGCATAGGTGGTGAAATTATCACGCTCTGGCAATGTTTTGAACTGCGTGCCCCAGATCACCTGCGACCCCATATAGATGTCCGCCGCCGTGAAACGATCGCCGCATATATATTGGCGCTCGCCCAGCATACCATCCAGCACGTCCACCATCTGGTCATATGTGCCATATCCTGCCATGCGCGATTTTTCTTCGTCGGTGTGAAAACCCAGGCTGTTATTGATGATTGCCGCTTCGACCGGCCCGGCGCCATAGAACATCCAGCGGTAATAGTCCGCGCGCTCGTCCGCTGCTGGGGTGAGATTGCTGCCTGGAAAGACATCGGCCAGATAGGCGCAGATTGCGGCGCATTCGGTCACGATCTTACCATCATGCACAATCGCAGGAACTTTGCCCATCGGGTTGACCGCCAGGTAATCAGGCGATTTCATGTCCTCATAGGCAATAATATGCTGGTCATAATCTGCGCCCGCTTCATGCAGCGCCCAACGGGCAATCTGTCCGCGTGACATGGGGTTGGTATAGAACTGGATCGTGCCCGACATGATAATCTCCTGTTTCGAGTCCGTGCAGGCACTATGCTATCACAGTCGGCGCTGAAAATCGGTCCTAAAAATCGAACAGCCAAATCCTCGCCAGTTGGCTCTGGTGAAATATCCTCCCTCTTTTGCGCGGGCATGAATTGGGCTAACATGCAAAAAGCGCCGCAATCGACCGGTGAACATCAACGCTGACGCGCAGCTGTTAAAGGCTTTGAATGGAAGATAATTCGCACGAAAACGGAGATGAGGGCAGGGCAGGCACACCGGCTGGGTTTGGCTGGCTGCGTGAGGCGCTGCTCGGTGAAATCGGCGAAGAGGCGCTGGCGGCGCTGGCGGATGCGGCGGAACGGCGCGTTATTCCGGGCGGGCGCAACCTGGTTGAACAGGGCAATGATGCGAACGCGATATTTTTTGTCCAGACTGGCCGGTTCCGTGTTTTGGTAACGCAGCCCGATGGCGCACAGCGCATGGTGGCAGAGGTCAATGCCGGGGAACCGGTGGGCGAGCTTGCCTTTTTCGGGGGCGGCAAGCGCACGGCAACGGTGCAGGCAGCGCGCGATTCGATCGTGCTGGCGCTGGGGCGGGAAGCCTATGACGCGGTTGCGGCGGCGTATCCTGGAATCGTATCGGTCCTGCTGGGTGCGGTGTCTCGGCGGCTGGCCGCTGTGACCGCAAGAACGCCGCAGATGGAGGCGCAGGCAGCGCGCGTTATTGCTGTCCTGCCCGCCGGTAACAGCAACTATCCGAAAGATTTTGTGCAGCAGGCAGGCCATGCGCTGCAACAGGTCATTGGCACAGCGCAGTCAGTGACGGCGGTGGCAGAGGGTGACGTGACAGCGGCGAGCAGCGCGGAATATGAGCGCTGGTTACAGAAGGAAGAGGAGCGTGGCGGCTATGTGCTGGTCGATGCGCGCGGAGACATGGACTGGTCGCGCATGGTGTGCCGTAATGCAGATGCATTGGTGATGGTGGCGGACGCTGCCATGGCTGACAGCACGCCATCCGACCTTGAGGAAGCGGCATTCAACTGGATCTGGCCTGAAAACCGGACGCTGGTAATGTTGCGCGAGACATCGGATACCGAAATTTCTGGCACGCTTCGCTGGATGCGGCCGCGTGAACCGCATCTGCACCTGCACCTGGCGCGCGATGTTCCAGCAGATATGATGCGACTGGCGCGCTTTTTGGGCGGATGTGCGGTGGGCCTGGTACTGGCGGGCGGCGGCGCGCTGGGTTGTGCGCATCTGGGCATAGTGCAGGGGCTGCGTGATGCGGGCGTACCGATTGACTATATTGGCGGCACCAGCGCGGGCGCGGCGATGGGCGCGGCGATTGCGCAGGGCAACAATGTCGATGCCACGCTTGATCAGATGGAAGACATGTTTGTTGGTAAAAAAGCAATGAAACGTTTAACCGTTCCGGTTCATTCATTGCTTGACCCGCGCGTTTTTGATGCCGAACTGAAAGAACGTTACAGCACCCGCGATATTACCGATCAGCAGGTCCCGTTTTTTGCCATATCGACCAATCTGACCACCAATGACCTGCATGTGCATGACAGCGGGCCGCTCTGGGAAGCGGTTCGCGCATCGGGATCGCTGCCGACCATATTGCCGCCCTTTATCGACGATGCGGGCAATATCCTGGTGGACGGGGGCGTGCTGGACAATATCCCCGTGCTCACCATGCGGGCGCGCAAGGCAGGGCCGAATATTGTCGTGATGCTGAATGATGCCGGGCAGCCATGGCGTGTTGATGCTGCCTATGACAGCCTGCGCAGCCGGGGACAGCTACTGCGCGACGTCGTGCTGCGCCGCCGCGCACCTGATGATTTTCCGAAACTGGTCGATGTGATGCAGCGTTCCATGGTGGTGTCCAGCCGGATGGCCGCCCGCTCCATGCTGCGCGAAGGCGACATATTGCTTAGCCCGCCCATTGTGGATGGCATGCGGATACTTGACTGGCATCTGGGCCGCAAGCAGGCCGACATCGCGGCGGATTATGTCGCTGAACAGATAGCGGGAAATGCATCCTTGCAAAAATTGATAACCGAATAGGCACAATAGATTACATATTTTTAATTATGGAATCTCTGCATCGCCGCCTTAGTTTTCGACAACATAGGGGGCTGTTATGCAAAAGATTTCAATATTTATCACTGCATTTTCATTGCTGCTTGCGGGCTGTAGCACGCGCGGCGAACTGCTGACGCTGAAGCGTGACAATTTGTTGCAGGTTGAGCGAAATATGCTGCAGGTTCGTGAAAATGCTCAGGCGGCGCTTTATAATCCTGGCGATTATGACCTGTACCTAAGCCTTAATCGCAGTAACTTTGATGCGATTCTTTCCGGATTTGACAATAGCATGATTGGCATAAAGGTGGGCCGGCGGGACGTTGACGTTACCCTGAATTCCGCGCGCATGAATTTTCGTGCCGGCAGCCCTGGAATAATGCTCGATGCAAAGGCGAGTGACAAAGGTTCTGGTGTGGAAGCTGCGCTTAAACTGGACTCACGCCTGTTGCTGGAAGCCGATCCGGAACAGCCAGGGCAATATAATATGCGCATTGTGGCCACGCGCGTCGTGCCGGACCTGCGATGGGGCATATTCAATTTTACGAAAGCGCGGTTTGTGCGCGATATTCTGGCTCTTGAAGCAGTTCGATTTACCGAGAAGCTCCCGGTTGTAACGCTACCGCTGGCACAGGATTTCGCGGTAGGCGCTAATGCTTCCGTGCGGCAGGTCATATTGCCAACGGGCAATCGCAGCTCAATCACCGGCAATGTGTCCACGCCCGCGAACAAGGTTGAAGGCAGAGTCGCCGTCAAGCAGATCGTTTTCCTGAAAAACGGTGTGCATATTTTTGCAAATGTGGAGGGGCTTTGATGAAACGCTATATCACCATGGGAGTCAGTATTGCAGTCTTGCTCTTTCTTGCCGGATGCCAGTCCTTGGCAGGTGGTAATGCCGGACTGGAAAGGGAGATTGCACAGATTGAAACGCGGGTCAGCAACCTTGAGTCGGATATTGTGCAATCCACACCGGATATATCGGCATCGACCGCCGCGCTACGAACGAAAATGAAATACCGTCCGCTAGCCTCTTGGGCAGAGCGGTTTTCGGCAATGCCCAGTGCCAATCGTACATTACGTTTCCAGCAAACCCGTAAGAGGAGATCAATACACCGGCGGCGGGAAAGGTGCCGGCTTACCGGGAGAGAGCGGGATACGGAAAATGCCTTTATACATGAAAATGATTCCACACGCGCCGCTCTCGTCCTGAAAAACTTTACTGTCACGTCGCGCAATGATGGGTTGATACTGACTGGTCGGCTCGATTTTGATGGGCGTACACAGGTGGCAGGGACTGCACGCAATAAATGCTTCGGTGGTTGGTCTCCCACAGTGTCAATAGGTGTGCCCGTGCAAGCAGACGAAACGGTTAAATTCAAACTGACTCTGTCACAGGCAGAACAAGGTAGCCTGCGTTATAATATGGATAATATTGCGCCGGAAACTATCGGTGCGAGGCTAAGCACCCGGGTTGCAGGCTTTAATCTACGCACTACCATGCGCATCAAGGGGATGTTGGGCCGGTTGGTGTCTGGTGAAGTGCCGCTCCTGTTTGGAAATACTGGCGAAATCATGCTGCCGAATGGGGAGCCTGTTCCTTACAGGATCAGTACCACCAATCCGCAATTTTCGAGTGATATGACAGGAGTGGAACTGGTCAGTGATGTAGAAATTATTGTTGGTGACAGTGCAGTTGGCAGGTAAGGCGGCGTCATGAATATTAACCTGTAGAAAAATTAATAACCAAATAGGTAAAAATATCTTGACATTGTCACGCTCTTTATGTAGATAAGACGAACATCGCGATAGTGTGATTCGGACGTGCAGCGGGCATGTCATATAATCTGCGAACCGGCAGTGAAATTCGCATGGATCGCCATTCTGTATTTTTGAATCATATAACCCTTTTCTCAGTTTCAGGGGAGAGAAGGATTGTACCAAAATGGTAAAAAATAATGTCAAAACAAACCAAAGAAAACTATTTGGTAAAAAGCGCAAAAAACAGTTTCTGAGGCATCTCCGCAGGCACCGCGTGGTGAAACATGCAGCGCGGGCAGCAGGTGTTGGCATGAGCTGCGTCTATGAGCATCGCAAAAAGGATAGTGATTTCGCGTGCAAATGGGATGCCGCTTTGGGCGTGAAAAGTGAAATGGTGCCGCAGATTATCAATCCTGGCGGTCACGGTGCACGTACTTTCATGGTGAAGCAGTGCCACAATGCATTTTCCGGCGCGCAAAAGGAAAAGTTCCTGCGCAAGCTGGCCGAGACGTGCAATATTACGCAGTCCGCCGAATATGCAGGGACAACGCGCAAGACAGTGCTGTGTCACAGGCAAAAGGATCCGGTGTTTCAGGCCGCGTATCGGCAGGTGATCGATAATGCCCATGCCGAACTGTCCATGGACCTGCTGGCGCGGGCGCGCTTTGGCACGCCCAAACCGGTAATGTCGGGCGGTGTGCAAACGGCCACGGTAAAGGTGCATAATGACAGTTTTGCATTGCGCGTGCTTGAACGGCTGGACCGCATGTCTGAAAACCGTGTCGCTGCGGCACAGGCAAAGGCGCAGGCTGAGAACGGACCGGATTCGATCCGGGCGCGGCTTGACCGGCGGCTGGCCGATATGCGTGCCCGCCTGCTCGAAACCCGGCCTGAGCTGGTGCAGGGCGCGGGCAGCAATGATGGCGATACAGTTGAATGATACGGCGTATATATGATGGCACACCCTCAATCGGCGAACGGTTGGCGGGGGCAGATCCGGCGGCGCTGCAGAAATATCTGGATGAAATGCCTGATGATGAACTGCGCGGGCTTTATTTCAGCTGGGCGACATGGGGCCGCAAGGAACAGCAGGTGCCGCCGGGCAACTGGCGCATATGGATGATCATGGCGGGGCGCGGCTTTGGCAAGACGCGCAGCGGAGCCGAATGGGTGCGCGATATTGCCGTACGTGATGGCAATGCCCGCATCGCACTGGTCGCGGCGAACATGCATGAGGCGCGCAGCGTGATGGTGGAAGGCGCGGCGGGGATAGCCGCGGTGACGCCGGAAGCGGAGCAGCCGATATATGAACCTTCATTACGCCGGCTGCGCTGGGCGAGCGGTGCGCGTGCCACGCTCTATTCGGCCGCCGATCCGGACAGCCTGCGCGGCGGTGAGCACAGCCATGGCTGGTGCGATGAAATTGGCAAACGGGACCATGCGCCAACGGGGGTTTCGACCCGCGCGGAGGCGGCATGGGACAATCTTCAGATGGGCCTGCGCGCCGGGACACGGCCGCAGGTGCTGGCCACCACGACGCCGCGGCCCGTGCCGCTGGTGCAGCGGTTGGTGGATATGGATGATGACGGTGATGGCACATTGGCGATCACGCGCGGCACCACCTATGCCAATGCCACGCATCTTGCCGGCGCGTTTGTGGGCATGATGACCGCGCAATATGGCGCGGGGCAGTTGGGGCGGCAGGAACTGCATGGCGAGTTGCTGAGAGATGTGGAAGGCGCCTTGTGGAGCCGGAGCCTGATCGAGCGGTGCCGCGCTGAACCGGAAAGCAGGGAATATATGCGCATCATAATCGCGGTGGATCCGCCTGCGAGCAGCCGTGGCGATGCGTGCGGCATTATTGCTGCGGGTTTACTGGCAGATGGCAATGCGCACGTGCTGGCCGATGCCAGTGTGGACGGAGCCAGTCCGCATGTCTGGGCCGCTGCCGTAGCCAAAACCTATACCGCGTGGAAAGCGGACCGGGTGGTTGCCGAAGCGAACCAGGGCGGCGATATGGTGCGGAGCGTTTTGCAGGCGGCAGATATGAACCTGCCCGTCCGGCTGGTCCATGCCCGCCGCGGCAAATCCGCCCGGGCGGAGCCGGTGGCGGCATTGTATGAGGCGGGCCGTGTGTTTCACGCAGGCCATTTCGGCAAGCTTGAGGATGAAATGTGCGGGCTTATGGCGGGCGGCAATTATATGGGCCCGGGAAGATCGCCGGACAGGGCCGATGCGTTGGTGTGGGCGCTGACGGAGTTGATGCTGGAAAGGCGCGTGGAACCGAGGGTGTGGGCCGGGTGAGAGTCTTTTGATTTCACGGCTATTTTTCGCTTATGCGAAAAGCCTCCAAATGGGTTCCGGCCAATAAGGCCGGGCGCGCAGTCGCGCTTGCGAGCGGCTAGTCGCCGCTCGGACTTGTGCCATACGGGACGATTCGCGGAACTGCGGTAACATGATTGCAGGCGTTTGGCGCTGTTCCGAGTTGCTTGTCGCAACCCGGCAAGGCCGACCGGCCGTCGCGGCTTACTGCCGCACCCCACCGGAGGTATTCACGAAGTGAATTGCCGCGAGGTCAAACAGACTCGGTTCGCCGTGAAATCAAAAAATAAGCATGACGATTAGTACATAAGGAACCCAAAACATGAACCTTTTCAAATCGCTGTCCCTCGCTTTCAAGGGTGGGGGTGGGCGTCCGGCTCTGTCCCGTTACGGGGGCGGTGCGGGCGTGATACCCACTTATGCCGAGGGCGTTTCATCTGGCGATGAAGCGCCCTTTTCTTATACGCGTGACGTTGAAGCGGCGTACGAGCGCAATCCGGTGGCGCAGCGCGCGGTGCGGATTGTGACGGAAGGGATTGCGGGCGCGCCGCTTGCCGTTTCGGATGACCGTATCCGCGCGCTGGTCAGCGCCGCCAGTGCGGGGCAACCCTTGCTGGAGACGATCGCGGCGCACCTGTTGCTGCACGGCAATGCCTATGTGCAGGTCGCACGCGGGGGTGATGGAATGCCGGCAGGGCTTTATGCGCTGCGCCCCGACCGGGTGACGGTTGAGGTTGATGTGCAGGGCTGGCCTGCCGCCTTTACCTATCGCGCCGGGGAAAACCACACGCGATTCGATGCGGAAACACCGGACGGATACCCGCAGGTCATTCACATAAAAGGTTTTCATCCGTCGGATGACCATTACGGCCTGGGCTGTCTGGGCGCGGCGGCGGGGGCTGTGGCGGCGCACAATGCCGCCGCGCGCTGGAACGCGGCATTGCTGGGCAATGCGGCGCGGCCATCGGGCGCTTTGGTGCATGACGGGGGTGAGGGGGGCATGCCGCTGTCACCGGAGCAGTTTGACCGGCTGCGCGCAGAGCTGACCGCGACGTTTAGCGGCGCGCGCAATGCCGGGCGGCCGATGGTGCTTGAAGGCGGTCTGAAATGGCAGCCGATCAGCCTGTCGCCTGCCGACATGGATTTTGTCGCGCTCAAAGCCGCGGCGGCGCGGGACATTGCGCTCGCATTTGGCGTGCCGCCCATGTTGCTCGGCCTGCCGGGTGACAATAGCTATGCCAATTACCGCGAGGCCAACCGCGCCTTGTGGCGGCTCACGCTGCTGCCGCTGTCGGGCAAGATACTGGACGCGCTGGCAGAAGGCTTGCGAGGCTGGTGGCCGGATGCGGCGCTGTCGGTCGATCTCGATAAAATCACCGCGCTTGCCGAGGACCGCGAACGGCTGTGGAAACAGGTGAATGCGGCGGAGTTTCTGAGCGATCAGGAAAAACGGAACATATTGGGAGTGAAATGAGGCGCGGCGGCGGTGCTGCGAATTTTTTGATTTCACGGCTAGTTCGCTTTGCTCACGCCTCCAAATGGGTTCGGCGCAATAGGCGCCGGCGGCCGGTCGTCCTTGCCGAGTTGCTGGACGCAACTCGGGATATCGCGACACGGTAGCGATCATTTTGTTTCGACTAAACGAGCGACTCCATTTGGCAAAATCCCGAACGGCGAATTCGCCGTTCGCAAGCGCGACTGCGCGTCGGGCCTTATTGGCCCGAACCCCATCGGAGGCATTCACGTAGTGAATTGCCGTGAGATCAAATAACGAAAAGGAAAAACCCCATGAACAACGAAGATATGCTCGCCCGCCTGATGGCACAGGCGCAAAGTGAAGGCAGTGACCTTGTGACACTGCGCGCGATTGTGGAGGAAGCCAGCGACCTGGGCGCGGGCCGTGTGCTGGAGCGGCTGCATCTATCAGATGAGACCGCGCAGGATGATCTCGCCGAAATCCGTGAACTGCTGCAGGCCTGGCGCGATGCCAAGGCAAGCGCGTGGAAAGCGGCCATCACATGGGCGGTACGCGGCACGCTGGCGTTGCTCTTGATCGGCATTGCGTACCGCCTTGGCCTCGCGGACCTGATCGGGTGAGCGGCATCCGTTTCGCAGGCTATGCCGCGATATTTGACCGGATTGACCGTGGCGGCGACATGATCCGCCCGGGCGCTTTTGCGCGCTCGCTTGAACGTTCAGGCGGCTCCCTGCCCGTTTATTGGCAGCACCGCCCGGGCAGCGCGGTCGGCCATGTGACCTATGCGCGTGAGGATGCACGCGGCCTGTGCGTCATTGGCGACATTGCGGAGGGCAGCGAAGCGGCGGCCATGCTGGCGCGCGGCGCACGCGGCCTCAGCTTCGGCTACCGCGTCCGGCAGGCACGTGGCACGGCCCCGCGCGAACTCACGGAAGTCGATATTGTCGAGGTCAGCCTGGTCCACACCCCGATGATGCCTATGGCGCGGGTGCACCTGGCAATAAAGGAGAGCTTGCAAATTGCCTGACTGTTATATATCCATATAACAGTAACACAGTGAAAATATTCCCTGGGGGAGTGTCCTGATGAAAAAGATGATTGCTGCGATATGCCTGTTTTCCCTGTCTGCATTGCCTGCGAAAGCAGAAGAGGCACAGGCGGAGCCGGTGCGGGTGATGGTCCTGGGAACCTATCATTTTGCCAATCCCGGGCTTGATCTCAATAATGCGAAAGCGGATGATGTGCTCGCCGAAAAACGCCAGCGCGAACTGGCCGCGCTGGCGGTCACGCTAAAGACGTTTTCGCCGGACGCGGTGGCTGTCGAGGCGCGGGCTGCGCCGCCCTATGCGGATAGCGGCTATATGGCTTTTACGCCCGCGGACCTTGGCAGGGAAAGGAACGAAACCGTACAGATCGGGTATCGCACAGCCCATCTGGCGGGGATTGACCGGGTTTATGCGATTGACGAACAACCGGAAGGAGACGAGCCTGACTATTTCCCCTATGGCGCTGTCGCCGCGCAGGCGGAAGAAACGGGTGATGCCGAACGGCTGAAGAAAATGTCTGATTTCGCCCCGGTGCTTGCGCGCTTTGAAAAGATGCAGGAAAAACAGACCGTCCCGCGGCTGCTTTCATTTTGGAACAGCGATGCAGTACCCACCGCCTTTTACTGGGATATCATGACGATCGGCAAAGGCGAAAAACAGACCGGCGCGGAACTTGCCGCCTACTGGTTCATGCGCAATGCGAAGATTTTTGGCAAGCTCACCCAGGTGACCCGGCCCGGCGACCGCGTGATCGTGGTCTATGGCAGCGGCCATAATTACTGGCTGAAAGAAATGGTCAGGAACACACCTGGCTATGAACTCGAAGTCGTGCAACCCTATCTGGAAAAAGCCGATGTGATGCTACGTGAATAAGACAATATGAGTGTGAACGAAAAGCCGCCCAACCGGGCGGTTTTTTTGTGCCTGAAACAATCCCCCAAACCCCAAACCCAAAAAGGAAATTACCCCTATGGAAAATCTCTCAAACCCCTGTGAAGCCCTTGTTGAAACCGAAGCTCCTGTCGAGACAAAGGCAGGTGTTGCGCCCGCCGCTTCGCCGCGCGATCCGATGGAGGAGTCGTTTGACGTGCTTTTGAGCGCTCAGGCGCATGCGCAGCGGCTCGATACGCTGGAAGGCGATGTGACCGAGGTGAAGGCCGATGTCAGTGCGCTCAAAAACGACAATGAAGCGATCAAGTCGAGCATGACCAAGATCGCCACGGCGGCGGCGCGGCCCGCGCTTTCGGGTGGGGATGGTGCAGCGGATAAATCGCCCGAAAGCAAGTCCTTTGTCGATGGCTATCTGCGCAGTGGGCGTGAGACCGAGCTGAAAAGCTTTAATGGCGCTACCGCGAGCGATGGCGGTTATGCCGTGCCGCGTGAAATTGATGCCGTGATTGGCAGGACGCTGGCCAGCATCTCACCCATCCGCGCGCTGGCAAATGTCGTGCAGACGGGCAGCGCCGGATACCGCAAGCTTGTGACCACCGGCGGCACGCCGTCGGGTTGGGTCAGTGAAACGGCAGGCAGGCCAGAGACGGATACGCCCGATTTTGCCGAAATCGCGCCGCCCTCCGGTGAGCTTTACGCCAACCCGGCGGCGTCGCAGGCGATGCTTGACGATGCCGCGTTCGATGTCGAAAGCTGGCTGGCGGGCGAGATTGCCGAGGAATTCGCCCGTGCGGAAGGCGCGGCGTTTGTCAGCGGCAGTGGCGTGAACCAGCCGCGCGGTTTCCTGAATGAAACGGTGAGTGACGAAGTGGATAGTGCGCGCGTATTCGGTACGCTGCAATATATCCCCTCGGGCGCGGCGGGTGATTTTGATGCGCTGGCCGAGGACCGCCTGGTTGATCTGGTCCATTCGCTCAAATCCTCTTACCGGCAGGGCGCGGCGTTTGTGATGAACAGCGCGACACTGGCGCGTATCCGCAAGTTCAAAACCAGCGATGGCGCGTTCCTGTGGCAGCCTTCACTGGCGAGCGGCACACCCGATACTTTGCTCGGCTATCCGGTGGTCGAGGCTGAGGACATGCCAGATATCGCGGCGGACTCGCTATCGATCGCATTCGGTAATTTCCGCGCCGGATACCTGATTGCGGAGCGCTCTGCCACCAGCATCCTGCGCGATCCGTTCACCAATAAGCCGTTCGTGCATTTCTACGCGACCAAGCGTGTCGGCGGACAGGTGATGAACAGCGAAGCCCTGAAATTCATGCGCTTTTCCGCCAGCTAAAGCTGGCGGCGGCAAGCTGATGCAGTTTAGCACATCTTAACAGTTCCCCTTGCGGGAAAAGGCGTCCGCACCGGTTTCCCTCCCCTGGCCGGTGCGGGCGTTTATCCATTATCCTGACAGGAATTCATATATGACCGATCTATTTTTTGCTGATCTGGTGCGGGAACGCAGTTTTGCGCCCGGCGCCGGATCGCTGGCGCTGGAAGGCGCACTGCCGGGACACCGCAGGTTCGAGGCCGTGGTCCCTGCGGGCGCGCAGTTTCACTATGTCATTACCGGCGTTTCGCACCCGCATGAATGGGAAACGGGCATGGGCAACATTGATGGCGCGGGCCGTCTGGTGCGCAGCCCGCTGGCCTCGTCCAATGACGGCGCGGCGACCAATTTTTCGGGCGGTCTGAAAACCGTCGCGCTGACGGTCGCGGCGGACTGGTTCACCGGGCAGCAGGCAGCCGAATATGTGCCTCAGCCAGGTTCCACTGTCGCCCTGGGCGCCGTACGTGACAGCGCCGACCTGCCTGCGGACTATCCGCCGGGGCTGTCGGTGGAAACGGCGGGTAGCGGTTTTCCCTTTGCGGGGCAGGTCGTGACGCTGCGCCACAGTGATGGCAGCGGCTATCAGCGCAATATCGGCACCACGGCATATGGGGCGCAGCGACAGGCGATGCGGCATATGACGGCCAGCGGCTGGGGTCTGTGGGACGGCGTGCAATATGCGCCAACGCTCATCAATGGCTGGGCGCCCCATGCCAGCTTTACCGCCGATCCGCATTATATGCGTGACCCGTCGGGCCGGGTGCATCTGTCGGGTACGATTGCGGGCGGGCAGGACACCAATAACAGCGTGTTTTTCTCGCTGCCATCCGGTTTTCGTCCGGGGTCGCAGCATTATTTTACCTGTCGCAGCGGCGGGAGCAATGTCGGCGTCTATGTGCGCAGCAATGGCGATGTCGTGCTGCAAAGCGGCCCGGCCAGCTGGATCAGCCTGTCGGGTATCAGCTTCGCGGCAGAACGGTGATGCTGCAGGGATATGCGATCGCGTCTGTTCCCATTGCCGCGCAGCTAACCAAAGATGTACAATCGCGGCGTCAGAACGCGCCTGACCGCCGGGCGAAGGACACGCGCGCGACGCGCCCGTGAATTCACAACATCATGACAAAGGAATTTCCCATGAGCCTTTACCTCAAGGATCCGGGCGCACGCCTGGATTATGCGATGGACTGGTCCGCCGGATATCTGGACGGACAGGTCATCACGGCCAGTGACTGGCATGTTGTGCCCGCCGAAGAAGGCGGGTTGGCGTTGTTTGAAAGCAGCCATGACCTGACCCGCGCGGCCACCACGCTGTGCGAGGGTTTTCTGGGCGAGGCGCTGATGCAGCGGGCCTGCACCGCGATATTGCCGGTGGGCAGCACGTGGCAGAAGCTGCCGCTTACGCCGGTGCAGGTGATTGACGGGGTGGAAGGCCTGCCTGCTGAAGGTGCCGCCTTCCCGCTCGCACCTCATAGAGACGGCAGCAGGTAATCCGGACGTCCTTGTTCCTGAACCGGGGCAAAGCTGGCTGGTGCTGGCATCGGCGCAAGGTGAATGGATGGATCATGATGGTGAAATAGCGAGTTGGACAGAAAATGGATGGCGGTATTGGGAGCCAAAAACCGGCGCGCGCGTTTTTGACCGGCAAGCTGACTGTTTCCGTATTTTTCAAGGGAATGGATGGTTTGTGCCAACCGCTTTGCTGGCGCCAACAGGAGGTACGACAATTGATGCGGAAGCGAGAGCTGCGATAGGTTCCATTCTGGGTATATTGCGTGACTTCCGATTCTTTCCGTGAAGTCCATGGAACTGAGTTGCCATATTCAGGTTGTTTTGAAACTTTTCAGGGTATAATCAGGATTATATACCTATTTTTACATAAATTACCCCAAAATGGCGACATTTTGGCAACAGAATCGTTAATTGTCAGCTTGCACACTGTCTTAGTAAGCGTTAGGTAGAGCATCTGAATTCTCGTTCCTAAATAGAAAAGGGGAAATTAAATGCGGAAGTTAGTCATTGGACTGGCACTTGCATCCACAGCTTTCACAGCACCTGCAAACGCACGTGATGATGCTTGGTATGTTGGTGTTGACGGTGGTGCGACCATCGTTGAAGACATGGATCTGGATATTGGCGGCATTAGTGATGCTGCAAGTCTTGATCATAAAGTTGGTTATGATTTTGGCGGCTATGTTGGTTATGACTTTGGCGGTTTTCGTCTGGAAACAGAAGTAAGCTGGCGCGAAGCTGATCCTGATAGCCTTACTTCAACAGTACGTATTCCAACCGGCAATAGCGGCATTGGCCCTACGGGTATTTTCCCTGGCGTTGCCGGTGATAGCAATGTCCTGTCTTTCATGCTTAACGGTATGCTGGACTTCGGCGATGATGACGGCGTTCAGGGCTTTGTTGGCGGCGGTGCCGGTGTTGCACGTGTAAACGTTGACAACATTGCACAGACACCTGCAGGTGGCCCATGGTTGGATGATTCCGACACAGGCTTCGCTTGGCAGGCTCTTGCCGGTGTTCGCGCACCTCTTAGCGACAGCTGGGACGTTGGCCTGAAATACCGTTTCTTCAACGCTGACAAAATCAATCTTGTTGACCGTATCGGTCGTGATGTTGACACACGTTTCCGTTCACACTCGATCCTGGGTAGCCTGATTTACAATTTTGGCGGCACTCCTGATCCGGTTCCTGTGGCACCTCCTCCGCCACCGCCACCTGTAGTTGCACCTCCACCACCGCCACCACCACCGGCGCCAGTGGCAACTCCATGTGCAACAGGTCCTTACATCGTGTTCTTCGACTTCGATCAGTCGAACATCACACCTGAAGCAGCGACCATTCTGGACAATGCTGTATCTGCCTATGCAAATACATCATGCCGCAATGTTCCAATCATGCTCGCAGGTCACACCGACACATCAGGTTCCGCGTCTTACAACGTTGGCCTGTCACAGCGTCGTAACGAATCTGTTCGTGCATATCTGGAATCACGCAATGTTCCAGCAGCTGCGATTTCTTCGGAAGCATTTGGTGAAACCAAACTTCGCGTTGATACAGCTGACGGTGTTCGCGAACTTCAGAACCGTCGTGTGGAAATCACATACGGTCCAGGTTCCGGCATGTAATAAACCGAAATTTTCGGTAAAAAGAATTAGGGCTGACCTTCGGGTTGGCCCTTTTTCTTTTCAGTCAAGATCGTGTGAAACGCGGCATCGACCTGTCCGCATAGACTGGATAGTCCGAATTGCGGCTGTCCGCGCTGGGATCGTATCGCTGCGATAATTTTATGGATATTCTCGGCTTTGCCCTTAATATGACTGCTATCAAACAGTAATTGTTACAGGCGGACATATATGAAAATCACGATGATAGGCACAGGGTATGTGGGACTTGTTTCAGGCGCCTGTTTTTCCGATTTCGGACACGATGTAATCTGTGTCGACAAGGATGCAGATAAGGTGACTGGGCTGGAACGCGGCGAAATGCCTATCTATGAGCCAGGCCTCAAAAACCTGGTGGCACGCAATGTGGAAGCAAAACGGCTCAGCTTCACAACTGACCTGGCTGCAGGTGTCGCGGATGCGGATGCCATTTTTATTGCGGTGGGCACGCCATCACGCCGGGGTGACGGGCATGCGGACCTTAGCTATGTTTATGCAGCGGCAGGCGAGATAGCCGATAACCTTTCAAAATCCGCTGTTGTCGTAAACAAATCCACTGTTCCTGTTGGTACAGGGGGCGAAGTGGAACGCATCATGCGTGAACATGCGCCGGATCTTGATATCGCGGTGGTGTCCAATCCCGAATTTCTGCGTGAAGGCGCTGCAATTGGAGACTTTAAGCGCCCTGACCGCATTGTAATTGGCACGGATGATGAAAAAGCGCGTGATGTCATGCGTGAAATTTACCGCCCGCTTTACCTCAATGAATCGCCTTTGCTGTTTACGGGGCGCCGCACGGCGGAACTCATCAAATATGCGGCCAACGCATTTTTGGCCACCAAGATTTCCTTCATCAATGAAATTGCTGACCTGTGCGAAAAAGTGGGCGCGGATGTGCAGGATGTATCGCGTGGAATTGGCCTGGACAATCGCATCGGTGCAAAATTTCTGCACGCAGGGCCGGGTTATGGCGGCTCGTGTTTTCCGAAAGACACGCTGGCGCTCATGAAAACGGCGCAGGATTATGATAGCCCGGTGCGGATTGTGGAATCGGTTGTGCAGGTAAACGACACCCGTAAGCGTGCAATGGGCCGCAAGGTTATTGATGCCATGGGCGGTGAAGTGCGTGGCAAGAAAGTTGCGGTGCTTGGCCTGACTTTCAAACCGAATACAGACGATATGCGTGATGCACCCTCGATCGCAATCGTACAGGCGCTGCAGGATGCAGGCGCAAACGTAAGCGCCTATGATCCAGAAGGCATGGTGGAGGCCGCGCACATCATGGAGGATGTACATATGGCAAATGATGCCTATGCAGCGGCCGAGGGCGCAGATGCGCTGGTGATTGTTACGGAGTGGGACACTTTCCGCGCCCTGGATATGCGGCGTATTGCCGGGCAGATGAATGCGAAAACACTCGTGGACCTGCGCAACATATATCAGCCGGACGATATGCAAAAACTTGGTTTTGACTATTTCAGCATCGGCAGGTGAATACGCTCTGGCAAGAGCAGGAGGCGGCACAATGCGGACATCAATAAAAGCTTTGATTTTCATTCCACTAATGGCTCTGGCAGCGTGCGATAATCAGCGTGTGGAACCGCCGGTTGAAGCAGCAAGGTCGCAGGTGGCGCGCGCTGAACTGCATATGGCCTCCGGTGAAGCAGTGGGGGAGGCGATTATAGCGCAAGGCAGCGATGGCCTTTTGCTAACGCTCAATGCCGAAAACCTGCCTGCGGGTGAAAAAGGCGTGCACATTCATATGACGGGTGCCTGTAAAACTCCGGATTTCAAAAGCGCAGGTGGTCATTGGAATCCACAAGGGGCGCAGCACGGACTGGAAAACCCTCAGGGTGCGCATGCTGGCGACTTGCCAAATCTTGTCATTGCCGGCAACGGCACCGGCATACTTGAAGCAAGTATCGCAGGCGGCACAGTACAGGAAGGTGATATGGCGCTTATGGATAGCGATGGCGCTGCGTTCGTAATTCACGCCGGGCCGGATGATATGAAAACGGATCCAAGCGGCGATAGCGGTAGCCGGATAGCCTGCGGTGTATTTGCCCTCAGCACGGGGGGTGTAAACTAGCGCTTGGTCTGATCGGCCGCGGTTAAGCTGTAACTGCCGGACTTTCTATCTCTTCGCCAGCTTCGCGGGCACGCTCCACTACACTGGCTTCCATGGCAGGGATCTGCCGGATCAGCATGAACAGCATGAAAAATGTCACGGGAAACAGGAACAGCACCGACAGCATTGCGAAGCGCAGGTCACCCGTTACATCGCTTATCAGGCCGACAACGAACGGCCCCATTCCCAGGCCGATAATATTTGTGCCTAAAAAGAAAACCGCTGTGGCAGTTCCGCGCATGCGCGGCAGGACGAGATCCTGGCTGGTGGCGGCAACCGGTGCGAGCCACATGATTTGCAGGAAATTGGCAACGCCCAGGAATGTGTAGAAAAGCGTAAGGCTGGGCGTAGTCAATTGAAGGAACGTTATGCAGGCGCTGATGAATAGCGCGATGAACACAACATAGAGCCTACCCGAAGGGTGCAGTTTTTTGGCCCGGTCCGAAATCATGCCGCCAAAAATTGTGCCAAGCCCGCCGCTGATTGCGAGTATCCATCCAAGTGTATATCCAGCCTCTGGTCCCACACCGAATGTGTTGACGGCATAGACATATATAAAGGGCGAAAGGCCGTAACTTGCAAAAGAGGCAAGGCCGCCGACCAGTGCGAGCATGGCAAAGCTTTTATTGGCGATCAGGCGGGCTGTTGGCGGATCGCGGCGCTGTATCGACTGCAGCCAGCTATAGCTGCAATAGGCTCCTATAGCCATGGCGGTCCATTGTACGACATTGGTGGTGATTTTCAGGTTGCCAATCTGTGCGATCTGTCCGCGTTTTTCTTCTGACAGCAAATTGTCGGTCCACATAATAAGCAGCACCGCCACCGCCAAAACAGCTCCAGCCACAAATATATTCCGCATGAGCGGGCTCTTGCTGTCAGAATTACGGGCCAGATTGAACATGCTGAAAGGCGGGAACATCACCCCCATTTCGCGTCCGACTGAACGGAAAGGGTGGGGATCATTCTTGCTGGCTACACCATCAAAAAAACCGCGGACGGGTTCGCGTACCGTAAACAGCATTAAGGCCGCAAGCAAAAGCCCGGGTATGCCGAAAGCGAGGAAAGTTGCCTGCCAGCCAGCGAGACCAAATGGCCGGGTCGCGGGTGTGAAATGCGTATCCCAATAAGCAATAACAGCGCCGCCGAAAATCAGCGAAGCGCCGACGCCGACATAAATACCGCTGCTGTAAAATGCGAGCGCAGTGGCGCGCTTCTCTTTCGGAAAATAGTCTTGCAAGAGAGAATAGGCAGCTGG
>NZ_UNRC01000002.1:357500-422127 GCF_900537065.1 Sphingorhabdus sp. Alg239-R122
AGCTCACTGGTCTAAATAAGAGATCCTGCGGCGAAGATGTAACGGGGCTAAAGATATGCACCGAAGCTTAGGGTTGCAGTTTACTGCAGCGGTAGCGGAGCGTTCCGTAAGTGGATGAAGCGATCTGGTAATGGATCGTGGACATATCGGAAGTGCGAATGCTGACATGAGTAGCGACAAACAGTGTGAGATGCACTGTCGCCGAAATTCCAAGGGTTCCTGCTTAAAGCTAATCTGAGCAGGGTGAGCCGGCCCCTAAGACGAGCCCGAAGGGGGTAGTCGATGGGAACACAGTTAATATTCTGTGGCTCGGGAGTGTGTGACGGATTGCGTAAGTTGTCTGATCTTATTGGATTGATCAGGCTTCGAAGCAGTTCCAGGAAATAGCCCTCCCTTATGAACCGTACCCTAAACCGACACAGGTGGAATGGTAGAGTATACTAAGGCGCTTGAGAGAAGTATTCTGAAGGAACTCGGCAAATTACCTCCGTAACTTCGGGAAAAGGAGGCCCCATCTGAAGGCAACTTTGGGTGGGGGGCACAAGCCAGGGGGTAGCGACTGTTTAGCAAAAACACAGGACTCTGCTAAGTCGGCTTCAAGACGACGTATAGGGTCTGACGCCTGCCCGGTGCTCGAAGGTTAAGAGGAGGAGTGCAAGCTCTGAATTGAAGCCCGAGTAAACGGCGGCCGTAACTATAACGGTCCTAAGGTAGCGAAATTCCTTGTCGGGTAAGTTCCGACCTGCACGAATGGCGTAACGACTTCCCCACTGTCTCCAGAATATGCTCAGCGAAATTGAATTCTCCGTGAAGATGCGGAGTACCCGCGGTTAGACGGAAAGACCCCGTGCACCTTTACTGCAGCTTTAGAGTGGCATTAGGAAAGAACTGTGTAGCATAGGTGGGAGGCTTTGAAACTTGGGCGCCAGTCCGAGTGGAGCCAACCAGTGAAATACCACCCTGTTGTTTTCTGATGTCTAACCTCGCACCGTTATCCGGTGCAGGGACCCTCTATGGCGGGTAGTTTGACTGGGGCGGTCGCCTCCTAAAGAGTAACGGAGGCGCGCGATGGTGGGCTCAGGACGGTTGGAAACCGTCTGTTAGAGTGCAATGGCATAAGCCCGCCTGACTGCGAGACTGACAAGTCGAGCAGAGACGAAAGTCGGTCATAGTGATCCGGTGGTCCCTCGTGGAAGGGCCATCGCTCAACGGATAAAAGGTACGCCGGGGATAACAGGCTGATGATTCCCAAGAGCTCATATCGACGGAATCGTTTGGCACCTCGATGTCGGCTCATCACATCCTGGGGCTGGAGCAGGTCCCAAGGGTTTGGCTGTTCGCCAATTAAAGTGGTACGTGAGCTGGGTTCAGAACGTCGCGAGACAGTTTGGTCCCTATCTGCCGTGGGCGTCGAAATTTGAGAGGAGTTGACCCTAGTACGAGAGGACCGGGTTGAACATACCTCTGGTGTACCAGTCATTCCGCCAGGAGTGCAGCTGGGTAGCTATGTATGGACGGGATAACCGCTGAAAGCATCTAAGCGGGAAGCCTCCCTCGAGATAAGATTTCTTAGAGTCGTGGAAGACCACCACGTTGATAGGCCAGGTGTGGAAGCGAAGTAATTCGTGAAGCTAACTGGTCCTAATTACTCTTTCGCGCTTGTAGAATCCCACCATCAATGACAGTTTTGGAATATTCCAGGACGATCAGATGATGGCTGCGGATGATAATAAGCTCGGCCCATGATATGTAAGTTAACCACTTACTTTTGATGTACGAATGAATGTGCACGATTAAAAAACCCGAATATTACAGTATATGCGCCTGCTTCATTGCTTGGTGGCCATAGCGCCTGTGACCCACCCGATCCCATCTCGAACTCGGCCGTGAAACCAGGTAGCGCCGATGGTACTACCGCTTAAGCGTTGGAAGAGTAGGTCGTCGCCAGGCATTGTAGCCGGCGCATATGCTGACATATTCGGGCATAGCCCATTTACAATTTCAAACCTTTATAGACCTTCCTGACGCGGGATGGAGCAGTCCGGTAGCTCGTCAGGCTCATAACCTGAAGGTCGCAGGTTCAAATCCTGCTCCCGCAACCAGGAAATACAGGCGCCTTATGGCGCCTTTTTTATTGTCCAGTTGCTCTGGATTCCTGATCAGCCCTGCTTTAGCGGGGCTTTTTTGCGTTTTGGGCAATGGCCTGTTCAGCCTGCACAAAGCTGATGTCTGCTATATGTTGCGCATGAGTTTTACGGTGGAAAAAACACGGCAGGACCGCCTGCTCTCCATAGCGGCCACGCTGGTTATTCATGTCGGCATAGTGGCCGTGCTGGTGAGCGGTTTTGCGGTACAGGCTGTTCGTGCTGCGAAAAAGACACCGACTATCGTGACTGTCAACATTGCGCCGCCACCTCCGCCGCCAGTGATAGAGGATAAACGGGCGCACACTACAGCGCCTGAAGGGCGTGCTTCAGCGGCCAATATGAAATCCAGAGCTACCAACGTCGCGGCCCCCAAAGTGAAAGTGCCGCTCCCGGCAAAAACCGACATCGTCGCTGCGAAAAAGCCGATGGATGCAGATGACACTTCAACCGGCGCATCGAATGAACCAGGTAAGGGAACTGGCGCGGGCGGTGCAGGTGACAGGACTGGCAGTGGCGGCCAGGGTGATGGAACTGGCGGTGGAAACATAATCGCACGCGCGCAGAAAATATCAGGGCAGATCACACAGCGCGACTATCCCAAGGGGTATTCGCGCCGCAAGGGTGTCGAGGAAACTGTTGTCATAAACTATACCGTCATGCCCAATGGCCGTGTAGCGGATTGCCGCACGGTGCAATCAAGTGGAAATCCTGCACTCGACACGTCAACCTGCCAGCTTGTTACAAAACGGTTCCGCTACAGCCCGGCCCGAAATGCGGCCGGCAAGGCGGTGTCCGATGTGACAGGCTGGAAGCAGGTGTGGTGGATTGGCAAGCGTCGCTGAGTATGCAGCCTTCTCAGGAAAGTTCCACCACCTGGGTGCGTCGCCGCACTACTTTTTGTCAGGTGAGGTTTTTGGTGTGGTTCTGCTATCAGGCATCACATATTACGCATAACATCGATCTTTTCATTCTGGTTTCCTTCGCTGATTGTCCGTATAAGCGACCTGAAGACCGTGCAGCGATCGAGAGATCCACCGCCGCCTTGCAGGACATCAATGATCTTATCTTTACTAAGGCTTGTTTCTGCCTGCATCTGCCGGATTAATACCTCTGACAAGTTGAAAGAGGGCGCCTCTTTACTTTGTGGCAGGTCAAAGTTCTGTGCTGCCAGCAAGACTTTAGCTACATGTTTGTTGAATCTGTCGTTCAATTCTTGAGGGAAATTCCCGAAAGCTGCTCTGCCTGATAGGAAATTATCACATGCGCCAGCGTCTTTCTCCCCCAAAATATCAAGCTTTGCTAAAAATATATGCCAGTGTTCCCGCAATAGGTCAGGCTCAGCTTGCCTTACCGCGTGTTCATATTGCGCCGACAGATCTGTGCCTAGTGTATTGCCAAATGATTGCAGATTCCCACCTTTCTGCTTTGAATTAGTCCATATGGATTCAAGGTATGAATAAAGGCTCGGGTTTTTACTTTGAATAGCTACAACACTTAAATTTTCACCAAAAAGCTGATTTAGCACTGTTTCCACGTCTGTACTGGCTGCTATCAATTCCTGCGTCGGGGCATCAACCCCAAAACCACTCTCTACACGATCCGCCTCCTGTGCAATCCTGCCGCAAAAGCTCAATAGCGGTAAGATTATGAAAATTACCCACCAATAATCGAATATGCTGCGATCATTGCCGCTATCGCCCCCGCTGGCCTGATCATATGATTGGTGCAGGTTGAGTTCTCTTTCCCAGTGCCCCACCACTTCATAGTCAAATACTGCTGCGACCGATGGATAGTTGTCCTGTGCATGAACCAGTAATTCATGCACTTTCTTTTTCAATCTTGTATCAAAAAAACTGGTTTTCTGCCTCTCCCCTGTAAGCTCAAGATAGGCAGTATGGTGGGAATGATCAGGGTTCATTATTTTTGCCAGAAAGACATTACCGCCATGCCGGGTTAAAATATGGGTAATAGCCGGATCGCGATCCCATTCCGCACCGCTTCGATCCCAGCCAAAATGTGCAATGGCTTCTTCCAATAACGGATCAGAACGGGGGATGGCATATGCAAGCAACCTCGCAAGGTCGCTTTCAAATGCTTGAGAAACAAGAATAGAAGACGTATTCAACCATGCGAAAAACGCCTGCGTATGTGCTGATAACAGAACCTCTTCATCTTCGGCTAGAAACTGTTCCTGCTTTTCTTCATCAATTAGGATTCGGGCAATATTGTTGAACAACATTTTCACCAATGCTAACAGCTGAGGGCGTAAGCAAATCACCTAGGCTATTGGGTATCAGTTCCGGTTTGCCATCACGCCAGACGGCAACTGCGCTATTAGTGGTTCCCAAATCAATTCCGACGACCGTCACAATGTTCTCCAGCAGGCCTAAAATACTAGCGATATTGGTAATATTCTTTTTTGGCAACAGGGCATATTGCCTTATCTGGAGAGTTCAAGCGCCTCACTGGCCTTGACCCACCGGCTTTCCGCTTCTTCAAGCGCGTCGGCGGCTTTTGCGCGCAATATCATCAGGTCGGACATAGCCTTGTCCGCATATTGCGGTGCTGCCTTGCCAGGCGCGAACATCGCCTCGTCTATTGCGCGCACTTCCTGTGTGGAATCATTCATGTCCTTTTCGGCAGACTTGATGGCCTTGCGTAGCTGCTGGCTTTCCTTGCGTTTTTCAGCAGCGGCGCGGCGGGCGTCCTTGCGCGATGCTCCACTTTCACTTTTACGAGGGCTGCCATCACTGTCTCCACGCAGCACAAGTTCGGTATATTCGTCCAGTGTGCCCGAAAATTCACGTGCTGTACTGTCTGCCACAAGGAATAGCCTGTCAGCGGTCAGTTCCAGCATATGCCGGTCATGGCTCACCATGATGACAGCGCCCGCATAGGCATTAAGCGCCTGCACCAATGCTTCGCGTGCGTCGACATCTAGATGGTTTGTGGGCTCGTCCAGTATCAGGAGATGCGGTGCATCGCGTGTGATGAGTGCCAGCGCCAGCCGTGCACGCTCCCCGCCGGAAAGCTTGCCGACTTCAACCAGCGCCTTGTCACCAGAAAAGCCAAACCGTCCCAATTGCCCGCGTACGGCGCCGGGTTTTGCCTCGGGCATGAGGCGCGACATATGCGCCACCGGCGTTTCATCACGGTCAAGCTCCTCCACCTGATATTGTGTGAAATACCCGATATTGAGCTTACCGGATTTTTTTATCTCGCCGGTTCTGGTCTCCAGCTGACCCGCGAGCAGCCGGGCTAGCGTGGTTTTACCATTGCCATTTTGACCGAGCAGCGCGATCCGGTCTTCCGGATCAAGCCGGATATTGAGGCCGGACAGAATGATTTTGTCACCATATCCGGCAGATGCATTATCCATGGTGATAAGCGGCGGCCGTAGTTCACGGGGATCGGGAAAATCAAAACTGAGCGTCGGATCATCCACCATTTCAGCGACAGGTTGCATCCTGGCCAGTGCCTTGATGCGGCTCTGCGCCTGTTTTGCGCTATGTGCCTTGGTGCGCCACCGGTCGACAAAGGTCTGTAGCTTGTCACGTTCGCGTGCCTGCCGGTCACGCGCCGCCGCCATCTGCGCCTGTCGTTCGGCGCGCTGTTTTTCAAACGCGTCATAGCCGCCAGTGTAAAGCGTTGTTTTGCCGCCCTGCAGGTGCAGAATATGGTCGGCAACCTTGTTCAGCAGGTCGCGCTCATGGCTGATGACTAAAATAGTGGCGGGATAGCTGCGCAGGAAATTTTCCAGCCATAAGGTTGCTTCCAGATCGAGATGGTTGGATGGTTCATCAAGCAGCAGCAAGTCTGGAGCGGAAAATAGCAGTGCCGCCAGCGCGACACGCATCCGCCAGCCACCTGAAAAACTGTCCATTGGTTGCTGTTGTGCGCCATGGTCAAAACCAAGACCGTCCAGTATCCGTGCAGCGCGGGAGGGCGCACTATGTGCGTTGATGGCATTGAGCCGCTCATGAATCTCTGCAATGCGTGCAGGCTCAGAAGCTGTTTCCGCCTCTGTAAGCAGCGCGGTGCGCTCGGTATCTGCCGCCAGAACTGTTTGCAATGGCGTTTCATTCCCGGCCGGAGCTTCCTGTGCAATATAGCCCAGGCGCGCATCTTTGGGCATGTCGACACTGCCATCATCCGCTTCCAGCATCCCGGCCACCACGCGCATCAGTGTGGACTTACCAGCGCCGTTCCGACCGATCAGGCCGACACGTGCGCCGGGCGGAATCGACGCGCTTGCACTTTCCAATATGGTTGCGCCACCCAGCCGTACAGTTATGTTTTGAAAACCCAGCATCATCTATCCTTTTTTGAGCTGCGTAATGGCCAGGTCGAGCGCGGAAAGGAACCTGGAACGGTCGGTTTTGCTGAAAGGGGGTGGCCCGCCGATATTTTCCCCCACTGCGCCAGCGCGCAGATCTGCCATAAGTGCCCTGGTGGCAACTGCCGCACCGATTGAATCTGCTGTGAAAGGCTTGCCGTTCGGAGCGATGACCATGCTGCCCGATTTCATGCAGCGCTGCGCCAGCAGGATATCTGCTGTAATAACTATCATGCGGCCATGCGCCTGCTCTGCGATATAATCGTCTGCCGCATCAAAACTGTCGCTGACGACTTGCCGTGAGATAAGCGGGTGGCGCGGAATGCGCATATGGCTATTGCTGACAACGCATACGGGGATTTCATAGCGATAAGCGACTTTATACACCTCATCCTTTACCGGACAGGCATCGGCATCAATGAATATCTGTATGGGCAGGGCGGTATTGTCGGACATTGCCCTGCCATATGGCGCAATTGCCTAGGCCGCAACCATTTGCCGCACGCCGCGCATGACTGAGAAAGATTTTGCCCCTGATAGTGCAGTCGATTTCTGCTGTACGGTTGCAAGGGTATGAAAATGGCTCGTCACTTTTTCAGGTGTCAGCGATACGGTCATATAGCCGCGATTCTTTGTGTCGGTCCATTTCAGCGTGTCATTCGTGCGGGTGAGTGCAGCGGCAACCTTGTTCTCGTCCACGCCTTTTGAATAGGCTTCAAATCCTGGAGAGGTAACGCTTTGTCCGGCAAATTCGACGCCCGCCGCGCGGCCATCATGCTCGAGCTCAAACGCCCATGCATTATGGCTGTCGCCTGACAGCACGATCAGGTCGCTATCGGCTTCCTGCGCGGCGGCCAGCATTTTGCGCCGCGCCGCCGGATAACCATCCCATGCATCGAAATTGAATGGCAGTCCTGCCTGTGCCGCAAGGACACCCAACTGTGCCCTGCGTTTCACAAATGGACTTGCATCCTGCGGTATCCAGTTAGCCGTTTCACTCGGCAGGCGTAATTCACCCATCACACATTGCTGTGCCCAGATTTGCCATGGCTTGCCCGATTTTTTGGATCCCTTAAGGCCGTCCGCAAGCCATTTTTCCTGCGCCCTTCCCAGCATTGAGCGGTTTTCATCTTGCCATTCATTATCCCTGAAATTGACAAGCGCACGGCCAAGGTCGCTCTGTCCGCGCAGTGCTTCTGCCAGTTCAGCAGGCTCATCACGCCCACTGATACGGCTTTCGGTGCGAAATATCGTGGCAAGATCGCCAATTTCATATTTTGTATATTGTGGCTCACCCGCGGCGCGGTCGCGCACCGGCATCCATTCACGATAGACTTGTTCCGCTGCTTTTTTACGCACGCTCCAGTCGCCTTCACTTGCCTCATCATGGTTTTGCGCGCCGCCTTTCCAGGCATCGTTGGCAAGCTCATGATCGTCCCATTGCGCGACCATGGGGTAAAGCTGGTGCAGCCGCTGTAAATCCGGGTCCGCGCGATAAGACGCATAGCGCATCCGGTAATCGGCCAAGTTCAATATTTCATGATCCGGCTGTATCAGCCGGCCGGGCAGTGCTTCTTTCAGCGAAGGGTAGGTGCCGCGCGCATATTCATACAGGTAGTCACCAAGGTGCAGGACCAGGTCGAGATTGTTGCTTTCAGCCGCATGCGCATAGGCGTTGAAATATCCGAATGGCAGGTTGGAGCAGGAAAACACACCCAGATTAAATCGCTGCGTTGCACCTGCCGGCAATGTGCGTGTGCGTCCAACGGAAGAGACCTGCCCATCAGGTGCAATAAAGCGGTAGTAATACCAGCGGTCTGGGCGTAGCCCGCCAAGCATTGTTTTGGCAATATGGTCATGCATGCCGTGTGCCGTGACATCGCCGCCAGCGATGATATCGCCAAAATCAGTCCGTTCGGAAATTTCAGCTGTCAGCCGTGTGTCATTGGAGCTTGCAAAGCGGGTCCATAGCAGCACGGAATCCGGACCGGGCTCACCACTGGCGACACCGTGTGTGAAACCCTGGCGCAGCATTGCGCTCGCAAAACCTGGCGTGGCCATGGCACCAAGCCCCAAAGTGGCTCCTTTGATGAGCAGGCGGCGGTCAATTTCCAGTGTCATATGCAGAGCCCCTTATTGTGCAATTGCGGTGATGATATTCGAATTTTCCGGTGATTCTATGGTCACTTTGCGGCCGATAGGATCATGTGCCGGTTTTGCCAGCTTAGCCAGGATGGCCGCAATATTTGCATCGCTGGATGACGTGTGTGCCAGGATGCGCCCATTCTCGGTTACCGCGCTTATGATAGCACGGTCGGGCCTGCCGCGTTTATAGCTAAGCGTATAGCTTTCAATATCTGCGGTAATATTACCTTCAAGCTTTGCCACTGGCTGCATCGCATCAATTTCCGCCTGTATGCCCGAACTGCTGACCGGTTGCCAGTCAGGTTTCGGCCGGGCCGAATATATTCCCACTGCCTGCTTTGACAGGAAACCACCATTGGCAACAATCAGGCCATAGTCATTCGGGCAGGCGCGCAGTTTCATGACCATTTCGGCAATGGCATGCATCGAATAATTATTGCCTGCGCCACCAAAAAACGGCAACCCGCCGGTCAGTGTCAGTTGGCGTGTCCGCCAGTTTATGCCTGCTGCTTCAGCGGCAATGAAAACGGCACAGGGGAAGCAGCTGTACAGGTCCATATGCGTGGCATCGCCTGCCATTATGCGCGCACTTTCAAATGCGAGCCCAAGGCTTTTTTCTGCTGCGATTGACCTTGATAAATCCGTTCGCTCGCTAATCATTTTTTCATTGGCGGCGCCATAGCCATGCAGATAGATCCACTTACCCTGAGGGATGCCTAACTCCGCGGCTTTGCGGACGGATGTCAGGATTAGCGCTGCACCCTGGTTGACCGCATCCTGTGCCACATGCCATTTGAGATATGGGTCTGATACCGGGTAGTTTTCAGCCGATGGCGCAGAAAGAAATTCCGCGCTGCGTTCCTGCCGGAACCCGGCATAGGGATTGGCGGTGGCAGTTTTGGAAAAGCGGTGCCACAGCTCTGCCATGTCAGCGGCATGCTCAGCGCGGGTTTGCCCCAGCCTGGCCCGCAATGCGTGCTCAAACAGCGGATAGGTTTGTACAGGCACACCAATGCCATTCGCTATTTCATAGCCATTTACAAAATAGCTTCCAAATCCGCGATCTTCCATATCTTCGTCGTCATCAGAGACGTCCGACCAATCGAGCACCATGTCCTGCCGCAAAGCCATTTTGGCGGCGGCAATGGCTTCTGCACCAGTCAGCAATACGGCGCTGGCGACACCTGCGTAGATTTCTTCGGCAAATTCATTGACCAGAGCCTGGGGGCTTTGCCCGCCGACAACCGAATAGATGGCGCGTTTCGGCATTATACCGTTTTCGCGTGCGACATAGCGAGGCAGGTTATCACACTTGCCGAATTTTTCTGCGCCGGGAATGCCTGACAGTGAATCCGCAAAAAGGCGAATAACTGCCACAACGTCAATATGTGCAGCTATTTCTGCTGCACCGCAGTCATGTAGTGTAGCGCGCGTCGCTGCACACATAAGTGATTGCGGTGAAGGCGCGCAGGCGCTGCTGTGTCCATCCCAGCGATCGATATGCTGCGCAGCGCCAACAAGAATCGGTGTATCCGGCGAAATAGTGTTTTCATCCGCTTCGTGCAAAATCAAAACTGCCCTTTTGTAGTCAGGACCATCGTTTTACCCTTGGGTGTAAACCCGAGCCTTCCCAGAATACCTGTCATATCCGCAGGCGAACCTTCCACTTTGAACACAGCTTCATAGCGGCCGCCTTCCTTGATCGTCAGGTCCAGTCTTTCTAGTCCTGACTGCCCCGCAAGCGGCACGTATAGCGCGCCATAGCGACAGGCGATCTTGCCGGACAGTCCGCGAGAGAGATTCATGCCGAGCAGGCTTTGCTGCACATTGACGCGTACCGTACCGCTGGCTTCCACACATTTGCCATCACGCATTTCTGCATTCACGTTTTCCAACTGGATATTTGACACAGGGACAGGCGCAAATATACCGCGTGTGGCAATATCGGCTGTGACATTCCGGGCAATCAGCACATCATCATTGCCGCCAATCACCGCATGCAGTGCCGGTGAAGAGGCCGACTGTTTCCCGTTTATCACTATTTCTGTCTTGCCTGTCAGAAGAGGCGGGGCGCGCAAGCGGGCACTGACATCGCCAAGCGGTAACTTGCCGATATGAAGTTCGCGCAACCTGCCTGACCAGATGCTTCCTTCGACTGCTTTGGCGGACATACCTCGTTCTTCAAGATCGCTCATACCCAACACGATCCGCATAGGGATGAATATCAGTAGGCATATCAATAGCGCCGCCAAAATGATGAGTGCGCGTTTTGCAGAAATATGTTTCATCATGACGCGCTCATAAAGCTGGCATTTACCGAAATCGTGCCATTGGCCGTTGGCGAGATGCTGAGCGTTTCCAGCCTGATGCCCTGCTGTTCAAGTTCATTGATCCATGCAAAAAATGCAGATGCACTGGCGCTGGATATGGTGATTGTCGTGGAATCATTGCCCATCGGGTTGTTACTGTCGACCGTAAAGCCTTTTTCTGCTGCAGATTCTGCAATAATTTGGTGAAGCGAACCGTCCAGACGCGTTTGCGCCCGTGCATTACCTCTTCCCAGCAAATCTAGCTTGGCCGAAAGTCGCGCACTGTCTTCAACTGCGACCGAATAATCCTGACGTACGGAGCTATATGCGCTGATGAATGGGAGGATAATGCCATATATACCGATTACGATGGCGAGCAGGGCCGCGAAAATGCTGACCAGTATCTGCTCACGCCTGCTGAGTGACACAAACCAGTGTTTGATCCTGGCGATCATAATGCGCGCACCGTTATATTCGCCACTACAGAGCCGGTGGCATCCTGTGTCAGGGCAGGCGGGACTGTGACGGCATAACCGCGCTGCTGTAATAATATGAGCGCGCTATCAATATCTTCCTTGCGCACGGCCGCCAGCGTTACGGACACTGTGCCATCTGCCTGATAGCTCATTTGCCGCACGGAAATGGTGCCGAGCGGTTCAATAGCCGAAAACAGCGCGGCGGTGGGCACTGTAAACATTCGTGTGCCAGCGCCGCGCCGGCGCAATTCTTCATCAACCATCTGCTCTGCACCTGCAATGTCCGCAGCATTCGGGAAAATCTGCTGCGCTTCCGTGAGGGTGCGGCTTTTGACCGTTTCTGTCGCTATGGCATATTTGCCTATCTGCACCAGAAAGATTGCCAGGCTGAGCAGGATCAGTACCACTACCATTATCGCAAGTGTCTGGATTTGCTGCCGAGTCAACCATTTGAATGTGCGTTTTTTGGCATAGACGCCCTGACGCATGTTAAGGGGCGGATCTGTAAAACCGGATGCAATTTGTGCCTGCATTTTGTCCGTGCTGAACTGGGTAACGGCAATATCGCCGAGCAGAGCATCACGTAGTGCCGGCTCGTCACTGAAAACCGCACCGGCTGTGCGGATGACCGGTCCATTCCCGGTATCGCCAGCGACAGCGCCTTCCTCCGGCTCTGGCAGTAATAGACCCACAGGCATGACTATGTCGGGATCAATCCCGACCAGCGCCAGTGTTTCAAGCCAGCTGACCAGATATTGCCCGCTCACCGCAGCGCTTACGGTCCTGATAGGTTGGGTATTGGGGAGTGCGGCGCTTGCGCAATGCATCTCTTCGGTCTGCCCCATCAACTTGTCCATTGTCTGCAATGAAGCGGCGGCAGAGGCCTGCGCGGGTGCGAGTTCAGACCATTCCGCAAAGTGTACAGTTGTCTCGCTCGCCGGGAGTAGCGCCATGATGCGCGCATCATCGTCGCTGGACAATATATCGGTCAGCTCTGCATCGCTTTCCAGCAAGTCAGACTGTCCTGAAGATATGATGGTGCCATTTCCCAATTGCCACCAGTTCACGGGTTGGGCAGGTGACATGGGTAATGCCAGGACGAGGCCGTGTCCTTCACTCACGTGCTGATCCGCTGGGAAGCTGTTGCTGGCTTATGATAATGTGCATCGGATACCATCTTTCGCGGGTTTTGGGGCTACGGTCCAGCCCCTAATTGCCGCCGCTATTTATATCCGCGTTCAACCCGTCGCCGCCAGGGGCACCATCTGCACCCAATGAATAGATATCATAGCCCGTGCCGCCGCGTCCCGGATTGCTGTACTGGTACGGCCTGCCCCAGGGGTCATCCGGCAATTGCTGGATATATCCGCCTGCCCGGTAGCGTTCGGGCCGTGTGAGCGAGGCAGGCGGGGTACGCAGCGCCTGCAGTCCTTCACCAGTGGAGGGGTAATTAAGATTATCCAGCCGGTACATTTCCAGCGCCTGGCCCATAGTGGCGATATCGCTTTCGGCCTTGGTAACCATGGCCTGGTCCTGGCTGGGCAGCACGTTCAGAATGACCACCGTCGCCAGCAGGCCGATAATGAAAATAACCACCATCAATTCCACCAGGGTGAACCCCTGTTCTTTTTTCCGCATTTTCCGGCGTGTGTGCGTCATTCTGGCAAGCAGTTCGGCAAGTCTTTGTGAAAGCATGATTATAATCCTGTCAGGTTTTGCAGCTGCAATATGGGCAGCAATATAGCGAGAATTATGAGCGCCACCAACCCGCCCATTATGACGATGATGGCAGGTTCCAGCAGAGACAGCGCGGTGGAAGTGAAATTGCTGAATTCGCGTTCCAGATAATCTGCGGCGCGGTCGAGCATGGGACCCAATTGTCCGGCACTTTCCCCGCTGGATGCGAGATAGACAAGCAGGGGCGGAAAATGGCCGGAAGCTGACAGGGCACCAGAGAGGCTGCCGCCGCCACGAATGCGTTCGACGATTTCGTCCATTGACCGGCGCAAAACGGTGTTGCGTATAGTCTGGCTGGTGAGTTTCAGGCCATCGAGCAGGGGCAAGCCGCTTTGCACCATGGTTGCAAGCGTGCGGGCAAGGCGCGCTGCATGCACATCACGTATCAGCTTCCCGATTATCGGAAGTCTTAGCAACATGGAATCAAAGCGGTAGCGTATGTCCGCATTTCGCAAGGCCTGCCACAGCAGCAGCGTCATGATCACGAGCCCGGCCAATATGGCCCACCACCACTCAGCGAGAAATTGTGATACCGCAATGACTATCCGGGTAAGCAGTGGCAGCTGCCGGCTGGCATTATCAAACTGTTCGACAACACGCGGGACAACCGAAACCATCAAACCTGTGACAACTGCAATGGCCACCAGGGTGAGCACCACCGGATAGGCGAGTGCCGAAATAATCTTGCCGCGTATTTCCGCCTGTTTTTCCAGCAGGTCGGCGAGCCGTTCCATTATAACAGGCAGGCTGCCTGAATTCTCACCTGCAGCCACCATTGCCCGGAAAATTGCGGGAAAGCTTTTGGGCTCGCGCCGCATCGCTTCGGCAAGCGTCTGTCCTTCGACTACGCCGGCATGGACATTACCCAATATGGTGCGGTGGCTTTCCTTTTCAGTCTGCCTGCTAATGGTGCGCAGGCTTTCTTCAAGCGGACTGACACGCATCAAAGAAGACATTTGCCGGGTGAATAAAGTAAGCGCTTTGGTCGACATTTTTGGCTGGCGGCTTGAAAGAATCGGCTTTCTAACGGCTTTTTCCGCTGCGGGACTTATGGTGACGACGTACAGTTTCTGGTTTTCCAGTTTGCTGCGCCCGTCGGCATCATTATCCGCAGTCAATCGGCCCAGCTTTTCGCGGCCCTTCGGGTCAATCGCAACATAGTCGAATTCAGCCATCATTGCTCTCGCGCCGCGACACGCGGATGGCTTCCTCTGCCGTTGTTTCCCCGCTGCGTACGAGTGCACGTGCCGCCGCACCCAGATTGGGGTTGCCGACAAAGGCATGGCGGGTAATGATGGCCTCGTCACCGCCATCGTTGATCAGCCGACGCAGAGTTTCGTCAATCTTGACTGCTTCGAATACGCCGATCCGGCCCTGAAAGCCTGTATGATTGCAGCTGTCACACCCACCGGGCTGATAAACGACCGTGCCGCTGTCAAAACCCAATAGTGAAGCGACCGAGCCGCTCGCCTGAACAGGCTGGCGGCAATCGGGACACAGCCGCCGCACCAGTCGCTGCGCGATCACTGCCCTCAGTGTCGATGCCAGCAGGAAAGGTTCGATTTTCATATCGCGCAGCCGGGTGATTGCGCCGACCGCATCATTGGTGTGCACGGTGGACAGCACCAGATGGCCCGTCAGTGATGCCTGCACTGCGATTTCGGCGGTTTCATGGTCGCGTATCTCGCCGAGCATGACGACATCGGGGTCCTGCCGCAATATAGCGCGCAGACCGGTGGCAAAGGTGAGGCCGACTTTGGTGTTAACCTGCGTCTGACCTACACCTTCAATCGCATATTCCACCGGATCTTCGACCGTGAGGATATTGCGCGCGCCATCATTAAGCTGTTTAAGGCCAGCATAGAGCGTCGTGGTCTTGCCCGAACCAGTCGGGCCTGTAACCAGGATAATGCCATTGGGTTCATTCAATGCTTCTTGCAGTATTGCCCTTGTCTGTTCGCTCATGCCCAGAAGATCGAGATTGAGGTCGGCATTGTCCTTGTCCAGCAGGCGCAAGACAACACGTTCACCCGCGCGGCTGGGCAGGGTGGAGACGCGTACGTCGATCAGCTTTCCCCCCAGCGTAAGGCCGATACGTCCGTCCTGTGGTATGCGGCGTTCGGCAATATCAAGCCGTGCCATCACCTTGATGCGGCTGACAATCACGGGCGCGACATGCGGCGGCATGCGCAGTTTTTCCTGCAATACGCCGTCGATGCGCATCCTGACCACCAGCCCTGTTTCATAGGGTTCAATATGAATATCCGAAACACCCTGCCGTGCCGCCTCTGCGATTATCCCATTGATAAGGCGTATGGCGGGCGCATCGTCCGCACTGTCAAGCAGGTCTTCGGCAGTGGGCAGGTCGCCCGCTATGTTGTTCAGGTCGCCGGTGTCCATATCGAATGAACTTGCCATCGCCTCGGCACTGCCATCCATGGCGTAGCGTGTTGAAAGCTGTTTTTCAAAAGCTGCCGCATCGATAAATTCCACGTCAAAGGGCAGGGCAAGGTGGCGCCGCACTTCGAGTAAAACATAGGGGTCAGCATTTTCACGCAGCGCGATTTTTAACCTGCCATCCTCTTCACCTGCAATCACCACGCCATTATCGCGGGCAAAACTGTACGGAATCTCGATAATATTGGCGGCTTCCGAAACAGGAGCGGCGATATCATCTGCAACCTGTTCCTGCGGCAGTTCTTCTGGCGCAGTTTTTATTTTTTCGCCGCCGCGCTTTATCTTCATTTTGCGTCACTCTCTGGCACGTCAGTTTGGTCAATTGCGGCTGGAGGCTGCATGGATGACGGACGTATGATCATGTCACTGGGCCGGAAGACGCCCGGAGGTGTGGTGCCCAGATAATCACGCACCAGTTGATCCAGGCTTGGCTCAATATCCGGATTGCGCAGCAATTGCTGCCCGCGCACATAACCATAACGCTGTGCGGCGAGCCTGCGGGCATCGGCCTGACTGCGCAAAATAGTGGGACGGATAAAGACCATCAAATTGGTTTTGACCCGGCTGCGCCCACGCGATTTGAACAGCTCGCCAATGATCGGGATATCGCCCAGCAGCGGTATTTTCTGGATCGTGCGGCGTTCGTTGTCATCCAGCAAACCGCCCAGTGCGACAATTTCGCCGTCCCCGACCGTCACTGTCGTGTCAATTTCACGCTTGTTGATGATGAGCTCGTTAAAATCATTGGAAACCGGGCCGACTATCGAGGACACTTCCTGCCTGAGGTCCAGCTTGACCTGGTTGCCCGCGTTAATCTGTGGCAGCACCTCAAGCTCGATACCGACATTTTGCCGCTGGATGGTACGGAATGCATTGTCGAAATTGTTGCTCAGCGCCTCGCCGGTCGACACCGGAATTTCCTGCCCGAACAATATGCTAGCCTTCACATTGTCATTGGTGGTGATGGAAGGGGTGGAAAGGATATTGGAATTGCTGTCCGCCTGCACGGCATTGATAATGGCACCCAGCACTGCGTTATTGCCAAGATCGGTGGCGAACCCTGTAAAGCCGCCGCGTGCTCCCAGTGCAGCCTGTGCGGCATTTTGACGCAGGAAATCACTGGTGGCGCTGTTTGTGCTGGTGGTGACGGTATCGCCATTGATAACTGTGGTCGTTTCATCAATCCGATCAGCGATCAAACCGCCCGCAAGATCAAGGATATTGGGTATCACATTGGAAAAATTGGTGACAGCAAAGGGAATATCCTTGCCCCCCAGCAATATCTGTACGCCTAGTTCTTTGGCGACGCTGTCTGAAATCTCGACGATAATTGCCTCGACCAGCACCTGTTCCTGTCGAACGTCAAGTTGCCGGATCAGTTCGGAGAGTTGTCTTTGCACGTCTAGCGGTGCGGATATGATGATGGCGTTTGCGCCTTCATAGCGGGTGATGATTGCCTTGCCGCGGCCATTGGGCAGGGTGATTGCGGATCCTCCCGTTGCTGCCGCGACAGAAGAGCCATTGCCGTTTTCCGAAGCGACAGGGGTGATGGCAGCAGCAGCGGGCGCGCCCTGGCCGCCAACCAGCCGTTCCAATACAGGCACCATTGTGGTGGCATCGGCATAATCGAGCCAGATCACGCGGATTTCCGAACCATTGGCGGCGCGGGCATCAAGCTCGCGGGCCATGGCCGCCAGCCGTGCAAGCGTGCGTGGTTCGCCGCGCATCGCAATGGCATTGGAACTGTCCACCGCAGCAATGGAGGCAAGCGGGCTTGCGCCTTCACGAGCTGGCACAAGCTGTGTCAGGGCCTGCGCAATTTCACGAGCGCCCGCATGCTCAAGCCCGACCAGCATGGTGGAAGCATTGTCCTGGTCAATCTGCCGGATAAGCTGGCGGATGCGGCGCACATTATCGGCATAATCGGCCACCACCAGACTATTGCCTGAACGGTTCGCGGTCACCGAACCTTCCTTGCTGACCAGGGGACGCAAGGTTTCGACGGCGCTGGCGGCATCCATGGCTTTCAGGCGGAAAACCTCTGTCACAAACTGATTGCGGTTAACGCGTGTCGTGCCCACTGGGCCGGGCTGGCTGGCCGCATTGTCGGCCGGTTGAATTCGTAGTGCGCCGCCTGCGACCGGTATCGCAACCAGGCCGTTGGCACGCAAAGTTGCCAGAAATACTTCAAAATATTCAGATCGCGATAATGGCCGGTCAGTAACGACGGATACAGTGCCCTGAACGCGCCCATCAACAATGAAGGTACGGCCGGTAACGCGTGCAGCATCTTCCACAAACGCACGGATATCGGCATCACGAACGTTCAATATATGCTGCGCCATGACAGCGGCTGGCGTAGCCATAGCGACGGAGGCAATGGCAAGAGCCATTGGAACAAAAATTGTTTTTTTCATTGGGCAGGTATCACAATCGCTATGGGCACTTCAGATGCGCCGCGTTCCACATTGACGGAAATGCGGGCGCCGGGGGCAAGCTGCCCCATTAATTTTTCAACATCAGCAGCTGATCGGACGGGCTGGCCGTTAATGGCTGTTATCACATCTCCGCTACGCAAACCGGTGGCAGTGAATATTTGTGCATTGCTTCCGGGTGAGACAGTAAGGCCCGTAACAGCCCCGTCATTGCTTCGAGGGGCCAGCGACACTGCGCTTCGTATCGTCGCGGCATTGGTTGGCATTGCAGGTGCAGTACTGGCAGGACGCCCGGTTTCAACTACCGGAACTCTGGCACCTGCCGGTAGATTGCCCGTCCCTGCTGTGCCTACCGTTTCCGCTGGCACAGACTGATCCAGATACAGACTTTCTTTTGCGCCATTGCGGCTGAGCGTCACGTGATCAAACGCGACCGAGGCCAGTGTGACACCGGGCATAATTTCCTGTCCCACATCAAATGTTTTCTGTACGCCATCTTCGCCGGCGATAATTGCTGAGCCCTGGCCGGATGCCTGATTGATGCGGATACCGTAAAGAGTAAGCTGCAATGCAGTGATATCCGTGGTCTGCTGTGTCTGCACGGCATTGCGGTTAAATGGGTCAAAGCGGGTAAAAAGCAGTGTGCGAGCATTGGGGTCGATCACTTCCGCGCCTGCGGGACGCCAGTCACCATAGGGAGTAACAGGCGTTACGATTGCCCAAACCAGCCTCGCCGCCTGAACAATGATTAGAAACGCAAGCACTGCCCATATCCAGCTATACAGCACCGATGCATCGCGGCGCAGGAGCAGTGAACGCGCCGGATGTAACCAGGACTGGTTGTATAACGCTGTCACGAATCATCACCCCTTTGACTTACATCGTAGCTAGAGGCGGTAAGTTACCATAGGGTGACGGAAATATTACAGAAATTTTGACATGCGGCTACATCCCCCATTTTCCCGGGGTCATATTGCTGGAAACAAAGAAAAGGCGGCCGTTTAAACGGCCGCCTTCCAGGGTATTTCGCCATGGGGGGAGGAGTGGCGAAAACAGTATGTTTAAAAGGTCGTGCTGACCCCAAACTTGAAAGTAGTGCCAATGTCATAGGCATTGTTCAGGATCAGGACCTCACCCTGCTGGAATTCGCGGTAATCCTGTCCGGTAATGTTCCGCGCTTCCAGTTTCAGTTCCAGCTCGCGGCCAAACAGGGTCACGCCCTGACGCGCGACAAAGTCGATCGTTACGCCTGGGCTTTCCACAAGGTCGGGATCAATCAGGCCGCCTGTGATAGGCCCGCGCGCCGTGACGCGGTCACTCGCGTAGCGCATCAGGAATGTATATTGTGACAGGCTCTCTGTATCCTCTATGCCGATTTGCACGTTGGCCAGATGTTTGGACTGTCCTGTCAGCGGGCTGCCATCGATGAATACCTGCGAAGCAGGGCGGAAGCCAAGGTTGTCGTTGAGGATTGTCTCGTCATTCGCGCCGACTTTCAACTCTGATTCGGTAAAGGTGTAGTTGCCGATAAGCACAAGGCGCCGTCCGGACCAGAAGTCAGAGTCGAAAACAGTATCCAGCGGGATATATTTAAGAACTTCCAGTTCGGCCCCGTACAACTCCGCTTCGGGGGCATTGGCAAATGTGGTTTGCAGTCCACCACCCCCCGGAATGAAAGCGACAGGTTCAACCGGATTGTCAATTTTCTTGTAAAAACCGGCTACACTCATCCGCTCGCCATCGCCGAAATACCACTCGTAACGTGCTTCTGCATTAAACAGCTCGCTGTCCTGCAGGAAAGGATTGCCAAAGAATATACGGCCACTGTCGGTATCAAGGTATTGCGGGCGTGCAAGTTCGCGAAACTGCGGCCTTGCAATGGTTTTCGACGCGTTGAAGCGCAATTGCATGTCTTCAACGAAATTCCATGTAACCGTTGCTGCGGGCAGCCAATAGTCGTTGTTCAAAGGCGGCGTCTGTTCCACGGTGCCGTCATTGAAGATATCAAGGGCCACAACCTGTTGCGTGGCATCTTCGTAACGGACCCCGACATCCACTTTCACATATTCAATTGGCTCGACTTCCAGCTTGAGATAGGCACCATGCACTTCCAGGCCAGCCTCATATGCCTGCGAACCGGCTGCGGTGTTGGCTTCCTGAAGCTGTATATCGAACAGCTGGATTGTGGCGTCTGAGACGAGGAAGTCGGGGCGCAACTGGGTTACGCCGAACGGCAACGTGCCTGATGGGCGGTAAATGAAATCGCGGCGAAAAGCGTCACGTGTCGTGTCCGAATACCCATAACCTGCCGAAACGATCATGTTGACGGATGACGGAATGTTATAGGCAACATCAATCGAGCCGCTCCAGATATCCTCGTTCAGGTCACTGAAGGTTATCGTCGCTGTTTCGGGATTGCGGGTCAGGCTATTGACATAATCGTCGGCATCTTCATCAAAACGGTAGACAAAGTTACGCTCATAGGGCGCTTCACGCTGTGAATTTGCGTATGCGCCGCGGATATCGACCGCCAGGTCGCCAAATTCGAATTCACCGATAAACTGGCTGTCGATGAGCTGGCGCTCGATCCAGTTGGTACGCTGGCGCAGCAGGTCAGGCGGCGTGGATGGATCGATATCGCCAATGCCAAGGTTGTCTGCAGCCGACAGGCGGGACTGTTTCAGGCTGTCCCGGATATAAAGGTTGGTGAAACGGACCTTATGCTCATCAAACTCAGCGCCCAGGCCCAGCAGCCCGCTGACGACAATATTATTGTCAGTACGCACTGTGCGTGCATCGTCGGCAATCGCGGCACGCGTCCCTGCCTGCTGGATGGCGTCGCGAGTCATCCATGTGTTGCTGTAACCCAGGTTGGCGATCACGCCAAAACGCGTGGCACCAATGTCCGTGCTGATGCCACCAGAAATATCCAGCCCAAAATTGGCAGGTATGTTATCGTTTCTTTGCAATAATGTGGTTGGCGCGTTGAGAAGGCTTGTTGCAAAGCCTTCCAGATCATCTTCCGAAAAGACATCGTTGAATTCAATGGGAACGCCTGCATTAAAAGCGGCGGCCAGCCCGGTCGGAATGTCACGGGATCCGTCATCAAAGCCGGTAAAATCACTGTCACTGCCAAAATGGGTATAGCCCAGCTGTCCTGTTGTTTCCGTGTTGGCGGCCACGGAGCCACCGATGGTCAGGAAACTTTCGTCAGGAATAGCCGATGTCGTAAGGTTGATGACACCGCCGCCGAATTCGCCTGGATAGTTGACGGAATAGCTTTTCTGGACAACCGCGCTGGACAGTACGCTGGTCGGGAAAATATCAAGCGGGACAACGCGTTTGAGTGGTTCCGGTGACGGCAGGGGGGAGCCATTGAGCAAAGCCTGTGAGTAGCGGTCACCAAGGCCGCGTACATAAACGAAACCGCCACTATCGACGGAAAGGCCAGTCACGCGTTCCAGCGAGCTGGCGATATCGCCATCGCCCGAGCGGGCAATATCTTCTGCCGAAAGGACCGAGACCACCTGTGTTGTGTTGCGGATGGGTTCCGGGATGAAGCGGCCTTTGACGACGATGACATCATCGTCAAAACTGCCGGCGCCAGGCGTTGATATATCCACATCTTCCTGGCTGGCCTCTTCAGGCTGCCCTGTCTGCGTGCCAGTTGTGTCTTGCGTATCTGCAGCGGTTGCTTCTTCTTGTGGATCCTGCACTTGCGCATATGCAGGCACGGCGTAAAGCGCTGTAGAAAAAAGCAGTGCGCCGGAAATGGCTGGCTTGTTCAGCATTGTAATTCCCCGATTAAAAAAGGGGGTGCGACAGCATGGCTGCCGCGCCCCCGCAGTCTCACTCAATTAACTTGCCGGAATATCGACACAGTTTGCAGGAGCGCTGAAATCGGCATAATCCGCATTACAGCTCCAGCTCTGGTACCAGGTGTCGTTGGCGTCGCGAACCGCGCCAATATAGTCGACCTGGGTAAAGAAGCTGCTGAATGACAGGAGATCAGCAACAGCTGTCACAGCGGTCTCGTTCGCTCCGTTGATGTACAGCATGCTCAACGTGCTGGTCAGCCCGAAATCGTTGTTCATGTTGCCCGCGGCGTTGAAAGCCGTTGCTTCAAAATCATCGCTGTCATCGTCAAAAGGCGTATCGCCGCATGCGCCAACCACCGACTGGAATTCAGGTGGGCCGTTTTCGTCAGGGCCGGACGCCTGTACGGTTTCAGCCTGGTCAATATCAAGGCAGTGACCGGGCGTTACAATAACACCGTTCAGTATCTTGGCATCTGGTCCGCCGCGCAGGTGGATCGCTTTGTCGCCTGTCTTGCGCTGGATGAATGTGAAGTTGGCAAGCCGTGTGTCCTGACGGGGCGTGAGGTCAAAGCCGCTGTCATCGTCTGAGTCTGCTTCCCATAAAGTATCGCCACCGGACGTGTTCTGGATACCGATCAGGAACTGGATCGCGCCTTTATAGCCAAGGTCCGTATCCAGTGAATCGTCATCAGCGCCAGTGATGATGATGTTTTTGAGATTGGTGCGACCGCCGAAAATCTCAATTCCGTCATCGCCGCTATTGTGAACCTGCACAAACGAAATGTTGGTGTTGGAGCCAGTGCCGGCAAGCGTCAGGCCTTGCAATTCCTTATTAGGTGTTGAGGCATTGCCGGAATAGCGTATCTGAAGATACTGGATTGTACCGCTGTCATCATTGGCATCGCTGCCGCCGTAAAAGTCCGTTGGCCCGGCACCTTCAGCCAATTGCTGGCAATCCGCAGCGCCGCCCGTCGCGCCGCCGATACAGTTACTGATGGGGGCACGTCCCAGAAGCAGGATGCCGCCCCATTGTGTTGTGTCCCTGTCGGTTGCCTGGCCCAGCATGTTCTGGCGCGATGTGAAAATGACAGGCTGTGTTGCCGTGCCGGTCACATTAAGCTGTGACCCGCGGTTGACGATCAGGAAGGTGTTGGCGCTTTGTGCGTATACTGTGACGCCTGCCGCAATATTAAGCGCGGCAGACTGCCCCCCGGCTGCGGCACCATCGCCGCCTACATCAGTACCAACTTCCACACGGCCGCTCATTGTATATACAACGCCATCAAGCTTATCGAGCGAGAGTGTCGTCGAAATCTGGTTGGGTAGCTGGCATGCGCGGTTGTTCGCGATCGTGCCGGCGTTGGTAAAGCCGGTCGGGCAGCTGTCAGCAGGGCCCGCAGTAGGCGTTGGTGTTGGTGACGGTGTTGGTGCTGGCGCAGGAGCTGGCGCTGGCAATACAATCACACCTTCGCCAGGAGAGGCGACATCATCTGCGCCACATGCACTGACTGTTATGGCAGCTGCGGTTGCGAAAAGAACGGAACGCATACGAGAGTTATTCATCTGGAAAGTCTCCACCTTGATAAAATCTTTTAAAAGCAAGCTATTATATAGATTTACTGCAAATAGATTCGGTATTGAGCAGCCCTTTACTGCTCTCTTGGCGAGGGCAATAGGCGTGAGTCATTACGCGCTGTTGCACTTTCCGGGTCTTTTCGGAGACAGTTTTTTGACACTATTATTGCACGCCTCCGGTGCGGCAGTGAGTGTCCTTACAGATGAGGCGGTTATGCCTTGCAGGCGACAGGGCGCATAAGGAAAAGGCCGGGAATAATTCCCGGCCTTCTTCTTTTAATTCTGGCTTCTTTTAATTCTGGGCTGATTTAGCGTGCGGCCAGTTTGCGATCCATTTTGTCAAGGGCGATCTTCGCTACCGTGCGCGAATTCATGACCCCGCCATTTGCCAGCACAAGGTCAAACTGCTTCTTCCCCTCCAGAGCCGCCAGTACCAGCTCCCGTCCCTCGACCAGACGGCCCGTTTTCGCATAGGCCTGGCCAAGGTTGATAAGCCTTGCCGGATCATCATGCGCTGCGCTTCCCCGCTCGATCTGCGTTATTGCTGTTTTATAGTCGCGCTCAACCATGGCATCATAGCCGAGTGCGCCCTTCGGATATCCGACCTCGCTGCTTTCTCCGCCCCTTGGCGCATCAACGCGAATTACTTCGGTATTGTCGGCAAACGCTGTGCCGACACTCAATGCTGTGATTATGGCAACTGCAGCCGCTTTTACGGTTTTCATGTCATCTCTCCTAGAATGAAGAGATTATTACACTAATATTACAATCTATGCAACAAAACTGTAATATTAGTGTTTAGAGGCGTGCCTTCAAAATGGCTGCCCTATCTTTTCGTTTTTTGCAACTTATTCAGAAAAAAGAATTTTTATCAGATTCGGCAGTTTTATCCACGACCGGCTCAGCTGCCGGTTCCTTGTCTGCAAGCTGCGGCTTCGCGGCTGCGTCTGTTTGAGCGGCAGTGGTTTCATTCTCCGCCTGCCGCCTTACTATTCCGAAAACAACATAAGCAAAAACCAATATCGCGATGCTTGCCGCCTCAATCAGCATGACAGAGATAATGCCTTGTGATCCGGTTTCCATGAAAACTCCGAATAGGCGGCCCAGAAAGGCAACTATAAAGAGCGCAATGGCGCCCAGCAGCCAGTGTCGCTGCCGCGGGAAAAGGGATGTCAGAGCAAAGCCGCCAGAGCATACAAAAAATGCGCCCATATCCGCACGCACTGCACTACGGCCGTCCAGGGTAGGGGATACAAGACCGAAATCGTTCATCAATGTGCTAGGATCGAGCATTGTTCCGATGCCGATGATGACAAATATAACTCCGAGCAGTGCAACCAATAAGCGTGCAATCCATATCATGGGAAACCCTCCTGTTTATCTGGCAGGAAGACTATAGACGCCAGCCAGTTACGGCAAGGCTGCTATGTGACCTTTGCTTTGACTTGAAATATTCGGGAATGCTGGTGCGGACGGCGGGACTCGAACCCGCACACCCAGTTGGATAGCAGATTTTAAGTCTGCTGCGTCTACCATTTCGCCACGTCCGCATGCGATTTGCCTGACACACGCAGATGATATCATCTGCAGTTTTCAGGACATCGCGACAGCGTGCCTCGTCAAACAGGAATTATCGCCACGGTCAAGTGCCGATAGGGAAAAACTGCAATCTTTGGGATTATTGCGTGTCGATAGAACAGGCCCGGAGCCTAGCCATTATTCAGGCGAGCGTGCATTTCCTTGCCAGCTTTAAAGTAAGGCACGCGCTTCGCAGGCACATCAACGGATTCACCTGTGCGTGGATTGCGGCCTTTGCGGGGCGCACGTTCACGTGTTGAAAAAGCACCAAAACCGCGCAGTTCGACACGGCCACCTTCGGCTAGCCTCTGAGTAATCTGGTTAAAGAAGATGTCGACAATTTTTTCGACTTCTTCGGGTTTCATATCCGAATTTTCGTCAGCAAGCTTTTGAATTAGTTCTGAACGGATCACGGCAATTCCTTCCTCGGTTTGTCCTGACGCATATATTATTTTATTTTGTCGCCAGTTTTGGTCTTTTCTGAACGCTATCTATCCGAAAACTGACAGAAAAGCTAGTGTAATGCAATTGCCATAATTTGCCATGCCCCGATTTGGCACAAAAAAAGGGCGCCCACAAAAGGCGCCCTTTCTTTACAGATGCTTACACAAGTGTCGGTAAGTGATTAATCCTTTTTCTTCAGCGCTTCGCCAAGGATATCACCCAGGCTTGCACCGGAATCGGAGGAACCATATTGCTCGACAGCCTGTTTCTCTTCTTTCAGCTGGTATGCTTTGATAGAGAAGTTTGGTTTCTTCGACCGATCAAAACCGGTGACCATCGCGTCAAGCTTCTGACCGACCTGGAAACGGTCGGGACGCTGCTCGTCGCGGTCGCGCCCAAGGTCGCTGCGCTTGATAAAGCCGGTTGCACCGTCTTCACCTGCCTGAACCTCAAGGCCACCGTCACGAACTTCGAGAACAGTTACAGTCACGATTTCATTGCGTTTCAGCGAGCCATCTGTGCCACCCACAGCAGGCGCACCTTTTTCAAGCTGCTTCATGCCAAGTGAAATACGTTCTTTTTCTGCATCGATATCAAGCACGACAGCTTTCACTTCTTCGCCCTTACGGTGCAGGTTGAGTGCGTCTTCACCGGAAATGCCCCATGCGATGTCAGACATGTGGACCATGCCGTCAACATCACCGTCAAGGCCGATGAACAGGCCGAATTCGGTGGCGTTCTTGACTTCACCTTCAACGGTGCTGCCAACAGGGTATTTCTCTGCAAACGCATCCCATGGGTTGTTCTGTGCCTGTTTGAGGCCCAGTGAGATGCGGCGTTTTTCAGCGTCAACTTCAAGCACGACCACGTCAACTTCCTGCGAAGTTGAAACGATTTTGCCGGGGTGCACGTTTTTCTTGGTCCAGCTCATTTCAGAAACATGGACCAGGCCTTCGATGCCGGGCTCAAGCTCAATGAAAGCACCATATTCGGTAATGTTGGTGACTGTACCGGAAAGTTTCGCACCTACAGGATATTTGGCTGATGCGCCTTCCCATGGGTCGCTTTCCAGCTGTTTCATACCCAGCGAGATACGCTGTGTTTCCTGATTGATGCGGATGATCTGCACCTTGACCGTATCACCAATGTTGATGATTTCGTTCGGGTGATTGATGCGCTTGTAGCTCATGTCGGTGACGTGGAGCAGGCCATCAATGCCGCCCAGGTCAACAAATGCACCATAATCGGTGATGTTCTTGACAACGCCTTCGATCATCTGGCCTTCGGTCAGATCCTTGATCAGGCCGCTACGCTGTTCAGCGCGGGTTTCTTCGAGGATGGCGCGGCGCGAAACAACAATGTTGCCGCGGCGGCGGTCCATTTTCAGGATCTGGAATGGCTGCGGGATGTCCATTAGCGGCTGTACGTCGCGGACGGGGCGGATATCAACCTGGCTGCCGGGCAGGAAGGCTACGGCACCGTCAAGGTCGACGGTGAAGCCACCTTTAACACGGCCGAAGATTACACCTTCAACGCGCGCATTTTCGCCAAATTCATTTTCCAGTTTGTCCCAGGCGGCTTCGCGGCGGGCACGGTCGCGTGACAGCATGGCTTCGCCGTCGGCATTTTCAACGCGGTCGACATAAACTTCGACTTCGTCGCCAACGCTGAGTTCGGCTTTCTGGCCCGGCGCAGCAAATTCGCGCAGCGCAACGCGGCCTTCTGATTTCAGGCCTACGTCGATGACGGCTTTGTCATTTTCGATGCCTGTGACAGTGCCTTTTACAACACGTCCTTCAAAACTGACGTCTTCGCCGCCAAGTGATTCGTTTAATAGCGCTTCAAAATCGTCGCGCGTCGGGTTTGCCGTTGAGGCCATAAATTGTGTTCCTGTACTTGCTTTATTCCGGCCAGCCGGTTGTCTCCGGCGGTCTTGGCCAAACTGCCACATACACCGAATATGTACGCGGCGTCCGCAGAACTAAGCCGTTTCTGGTGGTTGGCTTATTATATACGAAAAGACGCATAGCGGAGAAAAGCACTGCCTTGCCCCGTTGCGCCGGATTTTCCCGTATGAAAGCTGCTGCCTTATCCGGCAGCCTCTAATTTGCCGCTCACCAGAGCAATAGCCCTTTGAACAGCGGCGTCTATAGTCAAATCGCTGGTATCTAGCAAGAGCGCATCTTCCGCCGGTTTCAGCGGTGCGGTGGCGCGGTTCGTGTCGCGGGCATCGCGGGCAATGATATCAGCCAGCATATTATCAAAGCTGGGCTTGTCGCCTTGCGCTATCATTTCCTTGAAACGGCGAGACGCACGCGCTTCTGCTGAGGCAGTGATGAACAGCTTGGCATCGGCATCCGGTGCAATAACTGTCCCGATATCGCGCCCATCCAAAACGGCGCCACCATCCTGCACTGCAAAACTGCATTGCCGCGCCAGCAGAGCGGTGCGCACTTCGGGATGCACGGACACCCGGCTGGCGAGGCCGCCAGTCGCTTCGGCGCGCAGTTCGGGGTCATGCAGTAGTATATCGGGGAAGTCGCATGCTGCCAGCGCATCAACCTGGTTGTCCGGATTGTCGCCGCTGCGGGCTACAGTCAGACCAACAGCACGGTAGAGCAGGCCGGTATCAAGATAGGGCAGACCAAAATGCGACGCAAGTGCGCGTGCGATCGTGCCCTTTCCAGATGCACTGGGGCCATCGACCGCGATAACTGACATCAGGCCGTGCTTCCCCTGTTCTGAGCAATCATAAGCGACACGATGCCGTAAATTGCAATCGCCATCCAGGTGACCTCCAAAAGCAACACAGGCAGGTTGTAATTAATATACAGGGACACCGCTAGCCCGCCTGCACCGAGCAGATTCATAACGTTAAAGGTAATATCAGGCGCGCGTTTCAACACATTGACATATGCAAAGGCGAGCAGGATCAGGATTGATCCGATTGCGCCGAAAATATCTGCTGTTTCCATTATATTATCCTTGTGTCTGTTCTATCAGAGTTTCGAAATTCGGGAAGCTGGTTGCAATTGGGCTGACATCGTCAATAGTCACCCCGTTTTCTGACGCGAGGCCTGCTACTGCAAAGCTCATGGCGATACGGTGGTCAAGTGCGGAATGGATGGAGGACTCCAGCCTGCTTATAAAGGGCTTTCCAGAACGGCCTTCTATAACAAGCCCATCCTCATTTTCCTGAAGCTCTACACCGGTTTGTTGCAATCCTTTGGCCATCATGGCCAGTCGGTCCGATTCCTTGACACGCAGCTCTTCAAGGCCGCTGGTAACCGTCTGTCCATCCGCCATTGCGGCGGCGATAAAGAAAACGGGAAACTCGTCAATCATGCTAGGGGCAATAGCTGGATCGACAGCAACGCCTTTTAGCGGGCTATGCCGCACATGCAGATCTGCAACCGGTTCACCGCCAATTTCTCGTTCGTTCTGTAGCTCTATCTGTCCGCCCATCTGTTGTAACAGGCCAATCAGACCCGCACGAGTGGCGTTGATACCGACATTTTCAATGATCAGGTCACTTTCCGGCACAATAAGCGCAGCCACCATAAAAAATGCCGCGGATGAAGGGTCGCCCGGCACCGTGATATGCTGTGGTTGCAACTCGGCTGGACCGTGCAGCGATATTGTCCGGACCCCGTTCGTATCTGTCTCTACATCAATATCCGCGCCAAAGCCTTTCAGCATGCGCTCGCTATGGTCACGGGTCGGGATAGGCTCAACCACACGGGTAATGCCAGACGTGTTCAATCCTGCAAGCAATATTGCGGATTTCACCTGTGCAGAGGCGACAGGCAACCGATATTCAATCGGTACCGCGGGTGTCATGCCGCGCAGCATAAGGGGCAATGTGCCGCCTGGGCTGGTGGTAAACTCGGCCCCCGTCTTGCCAAGCGGGTCAGTAACACGCGCCATTGGCCGGCTGGATAACGATGCGTCACCAGTCATGCTGACAATAACATCATGGCTGGCAAGAAGACCCATAAGCAGGCGCGCCGATGTCCCGCTATTACCCATGTCCAGTGCCTTGCCCGGCTGCGTTAGACCCCCGGTGCCCACGCCGTGTACGACCCATGTGGCGTCATCATGCCGCCTAATGTCCGCGCCCATGGCGTGCAATGCGGCAGCTGTCGAAAGAACATCTTCGCCCTCCAGCAATCCTGCAATTTGGCTTCTGCCAATGGCCAGCGCGGACAGCATAAGCGCGCGGTGTGAAATCGATTTGTCGCCCGGCACGCGAATTGTACCGGTGAGTGGCCCGCCTGCACGGAATGTCTGCATATTATTCTGGTGGCTATTTTCTTGCATTGGCGCCGTTTCTGACTATGTGCCCTTTATCCGAGCATAAGATTTAATACACCGGCTTTTGACAGCGCCGCCAAGCTATGGCAAGGCGCTCGCGAATTTGGTGGTAAATTTATATGCCATCGGTCCTGATTTTATTTTGGAAAGATTGAGACAATCCATGATTAAGCCTGAATGGGGTACGAAACAAAACTGCCCGAAATGCGGTACGCGCTTTTACGATCTGGGTAAGGATGACCCGGCAACCTGCATCGAATGCGGCAATGAATGGGACCCCGAGCCTGTCCTGAAGTCGAAACAGCCGATGCCGTTTGATGAAGCGGATAAGAAAACGAAGGAAGGCGATTCTGATCTTGCCGATGATGAGGATGTAAGCTCGGACATCGACGAAGAAGAAGATTCGCCGGACAATGATATTGACCTGGGCGGTGATGATGATCTGGGCGTTACCAAATCAAAAGGTGACGATGACGATAAAGACGAAACCTGATTTTATCCTGTGTAGCGGGCATATGTGAATTGCATCTTGCAAAAGATACACCCGCTGCACTAAAGAGACTTCCCGCGCGGCGAGAATCGTGTCGCCGCGCCGTTATGGGGCCTTAGCTCAGCTGGGAGAGCGCTTCGCTGGCAGCGAAGAGGTCAGCGGTTCGATCCCGCTAGGCTCCACCAATTTTTCTACATTGCAATTATTGGACGTGGTGTGGCTTTAATGTTGCTCTGCGTTGCCTCGCATACATAATGATGCGCTTGGCCGAAAAGTGATAACTTCAGCCTGCTTTGGGATCCAAGCTTGTAATGCGCACCGTTTTCGAAGAAGGCGACCCGCATACGGCAAATCCGTATTCCTGGTGCATTCATGGCCTTGTGATTGCTTCATCCATCCCGAAATACATTCAGGATAACGCGCTTTGGCTAGTATCATTTAGAGCAGCACCACTATCGGCAAAAGAGTTGCGACCCGGAGAGGCATTGCCGATAGTGTGCAATGCCACATTGCCAGCGGGCATGCGTATAGTGAAATCATAAAAGCAAATAAGAACTATTCGAAATTCTTATCTCTGTACTTCTTTGTGCATTAGGCGTTGAATTGCAATGCTATGCTCAAGAGGCTATCAATAATGCTCCTATGCACAGTGAGTGGGTAGCCCAAAAGCATTTACGCTAGCAAAATAAGTTTATTTCAATGTCTTCATTACAGCATCTGCGGTCCGTCAACCTCAATCAATTGCCAATTCTGCGTGAGATTTTGCGGCAGGAAAGCATTACGCGCGCGGCAGAATCGCTCAATCTATCCCAGCCGGCTGTGAGCAATGTACTTAAATCATTACGCGGGCATTTTGGCGATGATTTGTTGACTCGTGACGGCACCAATATGCGCCGGACCACAAAGGGTGAGGAGCTGCTGCTTTTACTCGAAACGGCACTCGCGCATATTGAATCCGCCATTAAAGGCGGTGAATTTGATCCCGCTTTGGCCACGGGCCCCGTGCGCATCGCGACTGTTGATAATGTTATCAGCACATTTGCCGGGCCTATGTGCCAGAAACTGGAGAAGGAAGCGCCAAACCTGGAAGTCCAGTTTGTTATTGCAACGCATAATCTGGCAGGAGACCTTAAATCAGGGGCGGTAGATATTGCGGTCACATCAACCGAGTTTATGGACTCGCCCGCGATTCCCGAGTCATTGCGTAAAGAGCTTTGCACAAAGCCGGTGGGCGTTGAACGCCTGGTCTGCATTGGACGCAGTGATGATGTGCAGTTGGCGAACGGGCTATCACTTGATGTCTATTTATCGCGCCCGCATGCGAGCTATGTTGTCGACCCGGACCATCATCATACGGTAGAGCGTCAACATATCCGGGATGTAGGGCTTAGCCGGTCCACACGCATAGCGACTTCAAGCAACCATACTCTGCCGGCTATTGTGGCGAACAGTAACTGTATTGCCATCGTTCCAATGACTTTGGCCAAATCCGCAGCCCGGCAGTATCCCATAAAAATCTTCCGACCGCCGTTCGATCTGCCGGATATCAAATGGGTCATGGCATGGCATGAGCGTGGTTCGGTCAATCCTCTTTTAAGATGGTCGAAAGACGCAATTCTGCGCTGCTCAAAAGAATTGGAATTATAGTAACAAAGCGTTTGGCGCACGTGCGCTATTGCATTGCCGCCAGTCCCGGGCTTCACATGGCAGCAAGGTCATCGGACAGCCCTCCATTCCAGATTGTCTATCAAAGCCTGAGCGGCCGCCTTGGATAACGTGCGTAGGCGCGGCATATCGCCGATCAGGGCAAAGCTATCGACGTTGAAATAGATGCCCAAGATACCAGCGGCAGAGGCTTCTACTCTGTCTGACTCAGCGTCCGGGAATCCTTGCCTTACGACATCTGCAATCATGTCCACGGATTGATCTATCCAATCGCGCAATCGTTTTGCAAGTTCTGCATCCTGCGCTCCTGCGGCTATTAGCGCCTCGGTCAAAAGCACCAGTTGCGGGTCGCTGTAACGAGAATCGAACAGATATTCTATCAGAGCTTTGGTTTTGCCAGTTTCGGGCAGAGCTTCGATCAGCGTTGTCCACTGGGCATTTGAATGCGCGAAAAACCGTTCGACCATGGCTTCCACCAGATCGTCGCGGTTGCCAACATTGTGGCGGATCAGAGCGCGAGCGAGGCCCGCTTCTTCAGCGATCCGCTCAAGCGTAGCCCCTTCAAACCCATAGCGCGCTACACAGCGCTCAAACGCCTGCAAGATCTGTTCGCGGCGTTCTTTTTTCAGTGCAGGGCGTGGCATAAGGATTCCGTAAATTATCACAGTTGACAATTTATAGTAGAGCGCTATTTGAAGATTATCAAGTGTGATAATTTTATGATTTGGAGTGAAAATTGAACTTCCTGTTTGAAAGCATCAATCCCTCATGGGTTGAATATTGGGACGTGATACTCAACGACTGGTTCTTTGTCGGCGCGCTGATCTTCCTCACATTGGAATTTATCCGCTATCGCATGAAGGGGCGTCTCGGCTCGGATATCGTCGGCGACACTATCACCAACTACATCACGCTTGCGATGTTCATCGGTATCAATCTTCTGGTTCTTAGTGGGCTCTATTATCTCTTTGTATATGGATCGCAGGATTTTGCCTTGTTCGATATCGACACCAACCTGGCAACAATCGCAATCTGCATCATCATCGCCGACCTACTCTATTATTGGGAGCATCGATGTATGCACCGATTCAATTTTGCGTGGGCGACACACAGTGTCCACCATAGCTCACCGCATTTCAATATTTCTGTGGCATATCGTTTTGGTCCGATGGATGGGCTTTGGCCGATATTCGGAACGGTGGTTATGGTTTTACTTGGATTTCATCCCATTATCGTTGCTTTCGCAGAGATTGTTGTGCAGCTTTATCAAACGGCGCTGCATACCGAAATGGTCAAGAAACTGCCACGTCCTGTTGAATTGATTTTCAACACACCATCTCACCACCGCGTCCATCATGGTTCAAATCCGGAATACTTGGATACCAATTATGGCGGGATATTCATTCTCTGGGACCGGTTGTTTGGCACCTTTGCCGAAGAAAAAACACCTGTAGTTTACGGACTCGTCAAACCGATTAACAGCAACAACCCGCTTGTTGCCTTCTTTCACGGCATATACCGCGTCGCCAAAAACGTCATCATGGCAAAGGGCTGGCGCAACAAAGCAGGGTATTTCTTTGGACCGCCGGAATTTGAGCCGGTGAAAACTACAAACCACCAATCGTCAAATTGAAGCACCAGAAAGCGGCCATCCTCATGTCAACGAACAAACAACGTATTAACGCGGTTGCGGCAACCGCCGTCATAGTCCTCGCAGGAGGGTGGTTCGCCAGTCTGGTTCCATCGGCCGACGCAAGTGATACAGGCTATGCCAAGCCAGATAACATCGCGCCAGCATCTCCTGTGGCCAAGTTGCAAAAAACACTGGCCGAGCAGGTTGGGGCCTCACAAATGGGAAAGCATGCAAATGTGCCTTCTGGCGAAACGATAAAGGTATCGATCGATGGCATCCGCAGCAATCGCGGGAAGATTTATGTCGCGTTATTTGATGATGCCAAGGCTTTCAACAGCCATGATTACGGCCGTGCTGTCGGATTCAAGGAACTGCAAGCGAGAACCGGGTCCATGGAGACAAATTTCCCCGATCTTGACATAAAAGCTTATGCCATTTCGATATTCCATGATGAAAATGGCAATCAGAGTTTTGATATGCTGGATGGATACCCCGCTGAAGGCTACGGTATGTCACGTGCAAATAGTGCTTATGATGAGCTAAAGTTTCATCAAGCCAGGGTCAAACCGGGTTCGGTAGACATCAGGTTACACTATCTGCAGTGAAGTCCAATGCTCGCTTTGTGACCTGAACAGAACCACACTGGCTTAAGCGCTATAAGACGAGCGTCATAGCCAGTACGGTGTTGAATACCATCAGCGTGAAATCAATCACAAAGATACGCAGCATCACGCCTTTGAAGACGTTCCATAGTCCGTTTCCGCGGCGGTTCTGCAAAGCCATGGGAATGTTTCCGGCAAACTGGGATCCGTGGGCGATGGCATTGAAGATAAGCAAGGTTGCCCATTGACTGTCTTTATCAAATCCACCGACATTAAGCAGGAGGAGAATGTTGAGTGCTGACAGGGCCAGGTTGAAACCGCCCATAAACCGCCCGGTCTCGATAATTGCTTCATAGGCAGAGTTATCGCGGTGTTTCCTGTTAGGGACGACGACCTTGGCGAACAATCTTCTGCGGATGTAAAAGGCATGAAACCCCATTGCGAACCATATCGCGTTAAGGACAAGCACAGCTTCAAGCATTGTTTTTAAATTCGCTCATTGTCAAATGTCTGGTGCCGTGGCGCTTGGCTCCCAAGCTTAGTTCTCCGGTGCAAATGTCAGGCCAGCCTTGGCCTGCAACCTGCCTACCAGCTTTTCACCCAGCAAAGCGCCTGGTGTCCACATGCCGCCATTGCTTTGCGGGACATCCTGTACCAGGCATAGCGCCGTTTCGGCGATCATTTTCGACGTCGAGCCATAGCCCGGGTCCTTGTCGCCCTTCACCGAGTAAAGTACGGTTTCACCATCATCGGTGTTGCCGACAAACAGCACGTCGTAAAATCCGTTTTCGCGTTCTTCCTTATCCGGGCCTTCGCCGGGCTTGGGCCCGTCTTCGCCGCCCATGGGATCGCTGTTTGCCACGCCCTGTGCGATTTTTTCGCCTTGTTCACCGGGGCCTGTCAGCATCATTTCGTCATAAACGAAGTTTTTGCCGTAAGAGTGGCCCAGCAGGGCATTGGTACGATGCACGTTTTTGGTGTTGATCGGTGCCATGATGAAAGATGTGGCCCAACTGCCAAGCTGTTCATCATATTCCGGTTTGTTGCCTTTGGGTTGTTCAGGGCCTTCAAAACCTTCTGCGAGTGAGAATGGATTCATCAGATACTGGATCACCTGCGGGTCTTTGGCCGCCGCGGCCATGGTGGCTTTCAGGCTGGCCGCTGTGCCACCCGAAAAAGTGCCCTGCATGGCACGGACGCGGCCTTTGACGCGCGTTGCTGGTTTTCCAAAACGGCTTTGCGCCTCTTTTTGCAACATCAGCACACCGCAGTCGAACGGGATTGAGTCAAAGCCGGAAGAAAAGACAATCCGTGCGCCGCTTGCCTTGGCCTTGTCTTGATGCGCGTCAATCATCTGCCGCATCCAGGCAGGCTCGCCGGAAAGATCGCAATAGTCGGTACCATGTGTGCTGCAAGCTTCGACCAGCTCATTACCATAGAGCTGGTATGGCCCCACAGTGGTCAGGACGACTTTGGTGCGTTTCACCATATCCTCAATAGAAGCAGCGTCATTTGCATCGGCCACCACCAGCGGCGTTTCCGCAGGTGCGCCGATTTCATCACGCACGGCGGCCAATTTCTCTTCTGACCGGCCTGCCATCGCCCATTTGGGTGCATCACCGCCCACGCCATATTGTCCTGCCAGATATTCCGCGACAAGCCGCCCCGTAAATCCGCTGGCGCCATATACAATTACGTCAAATTCACGGGAGTCGGTCATATCGGCTTTCCTCTTGCTGTTTTAATCGTGCAGTTAAATAGCCTAAAGCTTGGGCAGAGTCACACCCTTTTGCCTCATATATTTGCCCGCGCGGTCGGCATAGCTGGTTTCGCACGGTTCGTTACCTTTCAGGAACAGGAACTGACACGCGCCTTCATTGGCGTAGATCTTGGCTGGTAGCGGGGTGGTGTTGGAAAATTCCAGCGTCACATGACCTTCCCAACCGGGCTCAAGCGGGGTTACATTCACGATAATACCGCAACGTGCATAGGTGGATTTGCCGAGACAAATGACCAGTACATCGCTTGGGATACGGAAATATTCCACGGTACGCGCCAATGCGAAGCTGTTGGGCGGGATGATGCAGACATCGGTTTCACGGTCGACAAAGTTTTTCGGGTCAAATTTCTTAGGGTCGACCACGCTGGAATCGACATTGGTGAAAATCTTGAACTCCGGTGCAACGCGGGCGTCATAGCCATAGGAGGAGAGGCCATAGCTGATACAGCCATCACGGCGCTGTGCCTCGACAAACGGTTCTATCATACCATTTGCCTGCGCCTGCGTGCGTATCCACTTGTCGGAAAGTATGCTCATGAGTGTATATGCCTTTAGTCTATATCAATGCCGAGCTGTGCGGGACCAAAAGGCTGCGGCAACAGGTCGGAAAAGTCAAAGAGGACGGGTTCATTTGATGTGGAACAAATGATCGCGGCGTTCCCGGCTGGGGCTGCTATAACTTCGTTCAGAACCTGGCGGCAGCGACCACAGGGTGTCACAGGGGCGCTATCCATGACAAGTTTTCCATTTTCGACCCGTCCGCCCGCAATGGCCACGGCACGCAATCCCTTGCGTCGGCCTTCACTACTGGCTTTAGCAACGGCCACGGTTTCTGCGCAAAGCGTCATTCCGTAACTGGCATTTTCAAAATTCGCGCCGGTGATAATGGTGCCATCATCGTACAGCAAGGCCGCACCGACATGGAAACGGGAATAGGGGGCATAGCCTTTAAGTGCCGCCGCCTGCGCAGTATCGTCCAGTTTTGCTATTTCATCTTCGGATAATTTTACTGTCATTTTTTACTCGCTGCCTTGCACAACGCTCCATTTGACGGGACCGTCAATTCCCCTGATACGGTAATAGTCATTCGCTTGCCACATGACCCATGGCTTTGCGGCATAATCGGGTTCAAAAAAATTGCCTGTTACCCATATCGTCCGACCAATGGCCTCGCTGACTTTATATTTTTCCTCAAAATCCTGACTGATGCGCAATATGGCGGGTTTGCCACTATGGCTTTCTATCTGGTTCAGGAAGGTACCAAGCTCGCTCAGCACCAGCGAACGCACGGGCCGCGTTTTGCACGCCTCATGGAAATCCAGTGCAACGGCAGGTGGCAGCGCAGCGGAAGACCTCGGTACGGTTGTGACGAAATTCGTTGCCTGTTCCTGCGCGATATCGCACAGGCTATATTGATGCAATGCGCCAACACGCAGACCTGCCTTACGGGCACCCATGAAATTCGCTGCAAAATTGCGGTCACGGATATCTGCGCCATGACCGACGCGGATATAGGCAAAGCCGGCACCAAGCGCCTTGACATTCGGCCAGTTTATACTGCCATTACCCTCACTGACACTGACGCCCTGAGTAGGATATTGATCGCGCTGCGGCGTCCATTTGCCAATATAGTTCCATGCAACAATACCTGCTATGCATGCAATAATTGCCAGCACAGCTAACCAAACCAGCTTTTTGCGATATCGCTGCAGCATTATCTTTTCATTGCCCCCGGCACAGCCCTATCCCTTGATATGCAATACGCAGATAAGCGTGAAAAGCCGCCGTGCAGTTGGAAAGTCAACGTCGATTTTGCCTTCCAGTCGCTCTTTCAGCATTTCTGCTGCATCATTATGCACACCGCGCCGCGCCATATCGATCGTTTCTATTTCCTGCGCGGTGGCTTTGCGAATGGCCTGATAGTAGCTGTCACATATCGCAAAATAGTCACGGATGGGGCGGCGGAAACGGCCAAGGGCCAACACAATGGTTTCCAGGTGCTGTTCACCTTCAGTGCCGATCGCAAGTGCCAGGCGGCCTTCATGTACGGATAGCTGTAAGCGATATGGTCCGGCATACCCGCCATCATATTCGCGTTCGGGCCTGAAATAATTGTCTTCGATCAGGTCAAAAATCGCGATCCGGCGCTCCTGTTCGATATCAGCATTACGCCAGAGAATCGTTTCTTCATCAAGATCAACATGGATGATGCGCGGGTTGGACATGGTGAATATAGCTTTTGCCGATGGAATGGCGGAGGGCAAGAGGAAAGGTAAACTTATCCTCGTTGTCCACAGACAGGCCGCTGAAAATAATTAAATGGAAACCATTGCAACAGGCTCCCAAAAAATTGCATTACACAGCGCATGGCAACAGCATTTGATCTTGAAACTGATTCTGATGGCAGCGGCACCGACGCAGTGCAGCAGCTTCCCCGCAATATCGAAGCGGAGGCTGCGTTTCTGGGTGCGCTGCTGATTGATAACCGCGTTGCCGAGGACGTGCCGATCAAGCTGAAGCCGGAGCATTTCTTCGAGCCGACTCATGCACGGATTTATGAGCAGATTCTGAAACTTCTTGATCGCAACATGGTGGTTACACCCGTGACGCTCAAACCTTATTTTGAAGGTGATGAGGGATTGAAGGAACTGGGCGGCCTTGGTTATCTGGCCAAGCTGACAGGCGATGGTGCCGGTCTGATCGGTGCGCGTGATTTTGCCTCGCAAATATATGACCTCGCCCTGCTGCGCGCATTGGTGCAGGTTGGCCGGTCGCTGGTCGACGATGCGATGGACACCAGCGAAGCCGTTGATCCCAAGGGGCAGATAGAAAATGCGGAGTCCGCGCTCTATTCGGTGGCCGAAGGCGATGGTGATTCCAGCGGTGCGATGAGTTTCGGCACGGCGACCACAGAAGCTGTTAAAATAGCCGAAAAGGCGTTTAACAGCGGCGGCCATCTGTCAGGCGTTACCACTGGCCTTTCCTCGGTAAACGAAAAAATCGGCGGCATGCATAACAGCGATCTTATGATCCTGGCCGGGCGGCCCGGCATGGGCAAGACATCTCTGGCCACCAACTTTGCCTTTAATGCGGCTTCTCGTTGGCAGCGCGAAGAATTGGACGGTATTGAACCTGCCAAACGGGTAGGGGCGAAAGTCGCCTTTTTTAGCTTGGAAATGTCCGCGGACCAGCTCGCCACGCGTATCCTGGCGTCGGAATCGGGTATCTCGTCCGAAGCACTCCGCATGGGCAAGATCAGCCGTGAGGATTTCCATAACCTGTCGCGCGCCAGTCAGGAATTGCAGGATTTACCGCTATTTATTGATGACACGCCTGCGCTCACCATCGCGGCGCTGCGTACACGGGCGCGGCGGCTGAAAAGACGGCACGATATTGGCTTGATCGTGGTGGATTACCTGCAGCTTTTGCAGGGGAGCGGTAAAGCCAATGATAACCGCGTGAATGAGATTTCGGAAATCAGCCGAGGCCTTAAAACGCTTGCCAAGGAATTGCAGGTTCCAGTGCTGGCCCTGTCACAGCTAAGCCGTGCGGTGGAACAGCGCGAAGACAAAACACCACAGCTTTCCGACCTGCGTGAATCAGGTTCGATCGAGCAGGATGCCGACATGGTGCTGTTTGTATATCGCGAAGATTATTATGTGGCGTCGAAAGAACCAAAAACACCTAATGATGGCGACGATGCCAAAATCCATGACGCGCATGCACAGTGGGCGATGGAAATGGAACGCGTGTTTGGGCTGGCTGAACTGGTCGTCGCCAAATCACGCCATGGTTCGACCGGCAAAGTGAAAATGAAGTTCGAAGCAAAAGTAACCCGCTTTAGCGATCTTGCATCCGACGCCTATGCACCTGAAGCGTATGAATAAACCGTATTAGAAGATCGGGTCGTTCGCGCCATTATCGTCGTCTTTGCCGGGGAGTGGGGTCACGTCACTATGGATACCGCATTCGGTTTTGTCCCAGCCTTTCCAGCGGCCTGAGCGCGGATCTTCGCCGGGCGCGACTTTGTTGGTGCACGGTGCGCAGCCGATAGAGGGATAGCCTTCGGCTTCAAGAGGATGACGCGGTAGATCGTATTTTTCGAAATAGGTATCGAGCCGTTCTTTGGTCCAGTTGGCGAGTGGATTAATTTTCAGGCGATCTCCATCGACTTCAAAACGCGGCAGGCCATTGCGGGTCGAGCTTTGGAAGCCTTTGCGCCCGGTAATCGATGCATCATAGGCGGTAAGAGCCTTTTCCAGAGGTTTCACCTTGCGGATTTCGCAGCAGCCATCGGGATCATAGGACCAGCGCAGACCGGTTTCATCCTTGGCCTGTAGTTGCTCTCCATCGGGTGTGATGATGATGAGGTTGGTCAGGCCCAAACGTTTCGTCAGTACATCACGATATTCCAGCGTTTCCGCAAAATGCTTGCCGGTATCGAGAAACAGCACGGGTACGGATGGATCGACACTGGCAATCATGTGCAGCAATACCGCGCTTTCGGTGCCGAAAGACGATACAACGGCCATATCGCCCGCAATATTGTCGCGGATTACGGTTTCCATCATCTCGGCAGGGTCTGTGCCGCGGAACATATTGTTCAGACGAATTGCATCGCCTTCGGTATAGCGCGGGGCAACGTCAAGACGGTCGATGGTACGGGCTTGCTCATTCATGGCGTATTTCCCAGATCGGACGGCGCCCGGATATCGGGGCTGTTCCCGTCGTTTTCTGATAGACATGAGGATAACGGTTTAATGCATTTTGAACAGCATCTGCATCGAGTGCCTGATCGGGGTCTGCACTGTCAAAACCGCAGCGCAGCATATAAGCGAGCTGATCAACCAGTACATCACCAATTGCACGCAGTTCACCCGTAAAGCCGTGTTCGCGCAATATCTGTGCTGCGCTATATCCGCGTCCGTCACCAAATACGGGAAAATTGATTTCAACCAAAGCGACTCGGTCGAGATGCGGCAAAAGTTCACGGATGTCCTCACCAGGTTCGATACGTACGGCGGTGGTGTTGCTTGCGCCCAAAAAACCTTCGAGAGAGACGGCCACTGCGTCTGATGCGGAGCGATCGTTAAATATAATGATATCAGTCATAAAGCGCCTCCTTGAACGGGACCATGCCGATGCGGCGATAGGTGTCGACGAAACGCTCATCACCCTCGCGGTCGCGCAGGTACACGTCCGTTACTTTTTCAACGGCATCGACAATCCCATCTTCATCAAAGCCGGGACCGGTAATTTTGGCGAGGCTTACATCTTCCGCGCCGGAACCGCCGAGCGAAAGTTGGTAATTTTCCACGCCTTTGCGATCGACGCCCAAAATGCCGATATGACCAGCGTGATGATGGCCGCAGGCATTGATACAGCCGGAGATTTTGAGTTTGAGCTCGCCCAGTTCCTTTTGTCGGCCAATATCGGAGAAACGTTGGCCGATTTTCTGTGCCACCGGAATCGAGCGCGCATTGGCAAGGCTGCAATAATCGAGGCCGGGACAGGCGATCATATCGCTGATCAGATCAAGATTGGCCGGAGCTAGACCTGCATCATCCAGTTTTTGCCATAGCGCATAAAGTTCGGACTTTTTAACATGTGGCAACACGATATTTTGTGCATGCGTCACGCGCAGCTCGTCAAAACTATATTCTTTGGCAAGGTCTGCCATCAGGTCGATTTGATCTGCGCTGGCATCGCCGGGAATACCGCCTGTCGGCTTGAGGCTGATATTGGCAATGGCATATCCGGCTTGTTTATGCGGGTGTGTGTTTTGTTCGACCCAGATACGGAAATCGGGATCGGTCAGGTCCAGCTCATCATTTGCGGTTGTGTCATAGGCTGGGTCCGGGAAAAATTCGGTGATGCGCGCCAATTCAGCCACAGGCGGATTGAGGCCGAGCGTCTTCATATGCGCGAATTCTTCTTCCACCTGCCGGGTATATTCGTCTTTGCCCAGCTCATGGACAAGAATTTTGATCCGCGCCTTATACTTGTTGTCGCGGCGGCCATAGCGGTTATAGACGCGCAGGCAGGCCTCGGCATAATGAATGAGCTCATCGGCCGGCACGAAATCGCGGATTTCCGGGCCAATCATCGGTGTCCGGCCCATGCCGCCGCCGACAAAGAATTTCGCGCCAAGCTTGCCCGCGTCATTATGGATCAGCTGGATTCCGATATCGTGCAGGCGCATTGCCGCGCGGTCTTCGTCGCTGGCAATTACCGCGATTTTGAATTTGCGCGGCAGATAGGAAAATTCGGGGTGAAAACTCGACCATTGGCGCAGTAATTCGGCCCAGGGTCGCGGATCGGTAATTTCGTCTGCCGCTGCGCCCGCAAACTGATCCGAACTGATATTGCGGATGCAATTGCCACTGGTCTGGATCGCATGCATTTCGACGGTCGAAAGGTCAGCCAGAATGTCAGGCGCGTCTTCCAGTTTGATCCAGTTATACTGGATATTTTGCCGTGTCGTAAAATGGCCATAACCGCGGTCATATTTGCGTGCGATATGACCCAGCATGTTCATTTGTTGGCTATTGAGCGTGCCATAGGGAATGGCGACGCGTAGCATATAGGCGTGCAGTTGCAGATAGAGGCCGTTCATCAGTCTGAGCGGCTTGAACTGGTCTTCGGTCAGTTCGCCTGCAAGGCGGCGGCGCGTCTGATCGCGGAATTCCTCGACACGGGCATCCACCATCGCTTGGTCATATTCATCATATTTATACATGGGTTTCTCCCGCGCTTTTACGCGTTCACAATCGGAATATCAGTGTTGATGGCAAGATCGGTGCGCACTGTAGGGCCGGATGCGCGCACGCGCTCTTTGATATGCAGCGGCATAGGTCCTTTGCCTGTGGCTTCGGCAGCGACAATATAGCTTGCGTTGACGCGGCGCGCAGCTTCTTCGCGGGCCAATATAGCTTCGCCCTCGTCGCCTGCGTCTGCCGCATCTGCGACGTGTAGCGACCAGCCTTTATCGCCTGCCCACCAGATAACATCACCGGTTTTCAGGTCGTTTCCCGTCAGGAGATTCATGTGCTTTCTTCCATTTCATATTGCTGTGCCAGCGCCTTGAACTGCGCGAATTTGTCTTCTGCTCCGCACCGTTTTACGACTTCGCCAATCACGATCAGCGCGGGGCTTTTCACATTTTCACGCACAATCATGCCGCCCAGATCAGCAAGCACGGTGCGCAGCGCGCGGCTATCTTCGCGCGTGCCTTTTTCCAGAACGGCGACAGGCATATCGGGCGACACACCGTCTGCGATCAGTTTTTCCGAAATCATTTCTGAAGTGGCAACGCCCATATAGATAACGAGCGTGCGGTCCTGTCCGGCAAGCCCGGCCCAGTTCTGGTCGGTCAGGCCTTTGCATTGGCCCGCGACAAATGTCACCGCGCTCGCGGCTTCGCGGTGGGTGAGAGGCAGCAAGGCCTCTGCCGCCGCACCATTGGCCGCACTAATGCCGGGTACAGCCTCTACAGGGACGCCCGCCGCCTTGCAGTCTTCGGCTTCTTCGCCGCCGCGCCCGAATATAAAGGGATCGCCGCCCTTCAGGCGCACGACATCATGGCCTTTCAGCGCTTCATTCACCAGCAGCTGGTTAATCTGATCTTGTGGCAGGGTATGGCGTGCGCGTTGTTTGGCGACAGAGATAAGGCGCGCCTGAGGCGAAGCCATATCGAGTATCGCTTTGTCCACCAGCCCGTCATGTACGATAAGGCGCGCCGACGCGATAAGGCGTGCGGCCTTGATTGTCAGCAGGTCGGGATCGCCCGGACCTGCGCCGACAAGATATACTGTGCCTGTTTCAGCCATATCGGCCCGCCTTTCTCACACTTACTGAACCTGCAATGTGTGAGTGAGGCGCGATAAAGGCAAAGCAAATTGTTTTGGCGCGATATTAGATATTCTTTAGCGAGGCTTTGTAACGCGGGTTCCGGGCGGCGGAGGCGGGACTGGTGCGCCCGCAAAACATTGGGCTTTCTGCATCCAGTCGGCGGCGACAGCGCCGGTGACCTGGAGGTGGGTATCGGCAATATTGCGTGTTTGCGTGACCACCTGGCAAAATTCCTCGGCCAGACCTTCAATCCGCTCATTCCCGTTTTCTTCGCCATAGGTCCAGATATCCCCGGACGGCGCGGTCAGCACGAGATAGGGCATCTGCTCCGGTACATCTTCCCGGCGGTTCTTATAGGTCCAGCCAAAAGTATTGACGCCCAGCACGACAATGCCGCGGATATGGTCGCCATTCTGTCGCTTTAGTCCAAGCAGGTCATATATTTCCTGCCCATGGGCCCATGTTTCCATCAGGCGCGCGGTGATTGAGGAGCGTGCGCTCATGCTGGGCCCCGCCCATGGTAACCGCGCCTTGGGATCAGCCTTGGCGAAGTTTTTTGCTATTTCCTTATAGTCTTCATGCCATTGCGCGACCAACGCCTTGCCACGAAGGTTCTCAAGAAAGTTCCGCTCAAAATCCTTCAGTGAACCTTGTTGGAAACTGGCCGCGACCTCTGCGAAAAAGGCGCGGAATACAGCTTCATCGCGCAGCGAAAGATCGGCGGCGATGTTCCAGATATGCAGATGGCCGATTACATCATTGATGGTCCAGCCTTTAAATGCCGTAACCTGCTCCAGACCGGAATCGGATAAAGGCTGGACGATCTGGTGGAGCGCATCGCTTTCGGTGTGGAAATCATGGGCCTGCTGCATGAAAGCCATGCTAGCCAGTCATGCTGCGCCATTCAACTGGCGTATCGTGCGAATATCCAGCAACTCGGTATCTGGCGCAATGTAGCCGGGTTTAATAGGCTCCTGCCGCGACAGGTCGGTGGAAAGATATTTGACATTGCTGTCGGCAAACACCGTTGCAACCGCGCAATTGCCGCAATCCAGCGTCATGGCGAGTTCAATCGCTGCGATCAGGTTCGCGCCGCTGGAAATGCCGACACCCAGGCCGAATTCGCTGGCGAGCTTTTGCGCCATTAAAATGCTGTCGCCATCATGCACGGCCATGACCGCGTCCAGGGCGTCCAGCTTGACAATTTCGGGAATGAATTCGTCGGAAACGCCCTGTATGCGGTGATGGCCCACTTTATGGCCGGTCGACATGGTAGGGGATTCAACCGGCTCGACCGGATGCACTTTAATGGCTGCATGCCGCTCTTTCAGATAGGCACCGCAGCCCATGACAGTACCGCCGGTACCCACGCCGGCGACAAACCCCGCAATATCAATGCCCAGCGCGTCCATTTGCGCCCATAGCTCGGGCGCGGTGCCGTTATAATGCGCGGCGACATTGGCGGGGTTGGAAAACTGCCGCGGCAGGAATGCGCCTTCTTCCTTACCCATTTTCTCGGCAAGCGCGATGGCGCCCAGAAAACCGCCCTCTTCCTTGCTGACCAGCCTCACCGTCGCACCATGGCTGGCCAGGATATGGCGGCGCTCCACGCTCATCCAGTCGGGCATGAATATGGTGACCGGATGTCCCATGGCACGGCCCAGCGCGGCAATGGCGATGCCCGCATTGCCACTGGTCGCCTCGGCAATGGGCTGGCCGGGTTTCAGCCTGCCCGCCGCTTTCGCTTCGGACAGGATGGACAGCGCCATGCGGTCCTTGATGCTGCCCGACAGGTTGTACATTTCGGCCTTGGCATAAATGGTGAGGTCGCGGCCCCTATGGCGCAGGTCGATGGCCAGCATCGGTGTGTTGCCGATGAGCGGGGAAAGCGCTTTTGCGCGGCAATTTTCATATCGGCCAACCATATCGTGCATCTCAAACAAAACCCTTGGTGATTATCTGCTGATGGAGAAAATAGGGTCATGCAGGCGCAAAATCATTGCCGAAAATACACGATTTTTCTGGATAAATAGAAATAAATTCTATTTATATGAAATATGTTAGAAAATATTGATGACAATGACCGTAATATCCTAAAGGCTTTGCAGGCAGATGCTTCCCTGTCGCTCGAAAAACTGGCCGGGAAGCTCAGCCTGTCCACCAATGCCTGTTGGCGCCGGATAAAGCGGCTCGAAGAAACGGGTGTTATCACTCGCCGCGTCGCGATCGTGGATCCGGAAAAACTGGGCATTGCCATGACCGTGATGGTCGCGGTCAAGACCAATGACCATAGCCGGGCCTGGCTCAACAAATTTGCGCGCGCCGCAGCAGCGATTGAGGAAGTCACAGAATTCTACCGAATGGCGGGCGATGTCGACTATCTGCTCAAGATCATGGTCCGCGATGTCGCAGATTATGACCGCGTCTACAAAAAACTGATCGCCGCCGCGCCGCTATCCGATGTGTCAGCGAGCTTCGCGATGGAGCGGATTAAGTATGAAACGGCAGTGCCGGTGGCGGGGTAGGCAATATTGCAAGAGAGTATTCACTATTCAGTGTGACAACAGCCGAGTGCGGCAAAGTGCCTGCTTAGGGCGTAACAGCGGACATTGCGGATACAGCAACTGCCTTTCCGCTTCCGCCCCAATTGCGGTCGTTGGTGCGGCTTCACTGGACCGGCCAATAAGCTCGCTGCATATGCTGTTAGTCGAATGGTAAGTGAACTTTACCGAACAACATGGCCAGGACGTTTCCGAAGACCATACCGTGCGGCGCAAATGAGTTTCATACCTGAAAAGCAAGTGATTTTTTAACATTTGTAGAAAGTGCAACCGCATGCAACTAACGACAGAATTGCTGTTATTGAGTGCTACACTATCAGTCTTAGCTACTGAAGCGGACGCGATTGAAGCCAATGTTTCCGAAGCCATTACCATAAACCCAAACCGCGAAGCGCGACACAGTGGCGGTCGTCACTGCCCGATCTTGCCCTCTCTTGCTTCCGCCGACGCCTCCTCCCCGCCTACGCAACACAAAATTCTTTCCAGTGATGGAGCTTCGGAAGATTTCTTCGGTTTTAGCGTTGCGATCTCCGGGGATACAGCAATAGCCGGGGCCTTTAGAGCCGATGACGAGATCAAGGGCTTAGACGCGGGGGCTGCATATATATTCAGTCGCACCGGGAACGTTTGGCAACCGCGGGCCAAGCTCACCGCTCTCGATGGCCGGGCGAATGACACGCTCGGAGGGAATGTGGCTATTTGGGGTGACACGGCGGTTGTCGGCGCCATCGGCCATGACGGGAACGGCAACAATGCAGGGGCAGCCTATGTGTTCGAGCGTTCGGGTGACGCTTGGCAACAGCAAGCCAAGCTTATGGCGTCAGATGGTGATGCGGACGATGCATTTGGTCAGAATGTAGCAATTTTTGGCGATAGGATAGTGATTGGAGCGCCGCATGATGACGACAAGGGTGATGGTTCAGGGTCCGTTTACGTGTTCACTCGCAACGGAGAAAATTGGGAGCAGCAAGCTAAGCTTACAGCTAGGGATGGCTTAACTGGCGATCTGTTTGGCATAAGCGTTGCACTTACTCACGATACGATCCTGGTTGGTGCCGACTTGCACGACGAAAGGGCGACCAATGCAGGGGCCGCTTACGTGTTCGTTCAGTCTGGAAACAAATGGGTTCAGCAGGCTAAACTAACAGCTGCGGATGGAGCAGAAACTGACATTTTTGGTGTCCGGGTCGCCCTATCTGGTGACACCGCCTTGATCTCGGCACGGCGAGATGATGACAAAGTGATGGGCGTTGATGCGGGCTCTGCATATGTATTTACACGAAGAGGAACGACGTGGCATCAGCAAGCAAAGCTGGTCGCCCCGGACGGCGACGTGGATGATAGATTCGGGCGCGACGTTGCGCTCAACAAAGACACGGCCTTGATTGGCGCAATGCATCAGGACGATCGAGGTGACAATTCCGGCGCTGCCTACGTCTTCAAGCGCGCTGGAACCTCTTGGACACTATTGACCAAGTTGACGGCCCACGATGGTGCATCCGGCGATTTGCTGGGCTGGAGCGTCGCGATGTCGCATAATAATGCGTTGATTGCGGCAGTTCGTAATGATGATCACGGCAATGAGTCTGGAGCAGCATATATATTTGATTTTGATGATCAAAACCTCCCCACCATTCCATGCAATATCGAGAAGGGCATGACACCCAATGATTGATTCGGACACCAAGAAGAGCCGCGTTAAGGTCATAATTCTAGCATACCCGCTCGCATTGCTGGTGATTAGCGTAATTTTGAACCTCTTCGCTTTTGGCGTTCGGCCTGCCATCGTTGCGCTACCATCATCCGAGGCAGTTCTTGCGTTGGCTATTGCAGCAATGTTGCTTTTGCTGAACCACACCTGGCTCATGACAACCACTGAACTAACAAGGTTGCAATATGGGCTGCACGCCACGCCTGAAGAATGGGAAAGCAGCGAGAATAGCAAGGAAAACGTCACTCAAAAAGGATGGGAAGAACTCAAACGTAGGCATAACGCGCATCGAAATGCGACCGAGAATACAATTCACTTTGCGCTACTTGCAGTCTCCATGATCATGATCTCACCTACCACGATTGCGGCGCAAGTCTGGCTCATAATATTCGCAATATCCCGGCTTGGGCACTCGTATAGCTATATCAACGGCAATGATGGCCTGCGTGGCTTGTTTATGAGCTTTGGCCTGATTGCGACATACGGACTAGCGAGCTACATTGTCATCGGCCTAGTAATCTGATTGGCAGTCAATGCGCGACAGGAAAGCAACAGAACTCGCAGATCGCATCACGTCATGTGGTATTGTAAACGTCCGCTTTCCACCCCAATTGTTGCCGTTAAAAGACAAAACTTAATGTCCGCTTTCGGGGTATTTCAAGCATGGACAGGTGATTGCCTCATCCTGAATTCCAATAAAAACAGTTGTCAGGGCGCTGGGTGCGAATATCTTCCTTTGTACCACTCTGAATATAGCGCACCCCACGAATATCATTTGCAATCATTGTGTCCCAACTTTAGTGCTGGTGTCTATTTCCCTTTTCCGGAGTGTTCCCCATGCGTCTGTTTGCCACCCTATGCCTGATCTTTAGTGCTGCTGCCCTTACGGCCTGTTCCACGCAGAGCGATGCACCAGAGGCCAATGGCGAGCCGATTGTGTCGCCGATACTCACCAGCGATGATGCGAAAGACCCGTATAGCTATGCCCAGCCCGAAATCGCGCGGGTCACCCATGTCGCGCTGGACCTGGCGCTCGATTTTGAAAACCGGAATGTTGGCGGCACGGCGACACTCGACATCATGGCAGCGGATGGCGCGGATACGGTCATTCTCGACACGATGGCGCTGGAAATATCATCGGTCACCGATGATGCGGGCAATGCCCTGCCATTTGAGCTGGGTGCGGCAAAGGACGGCATGGGTGCGCCGCTGGCGATCACCATGGGCGATAAGCGGCAGGTTGTCATTACCTATACATCAGGCCCCGATGCCAAGGCGCTGCAATGGCTGGTGCCTGCGCAGACGGCGGGCGGGGAGCATCCCTATCTGCTCAGCCAGGGCCAGCCAACGCTGAACCGCACATGGATACCGACGCAGGACAGCCCTGGCATCCGCCAGACATGGGAAGCGAAAATTACCGCGCCTGACCCGCTGACAGTCGTGATGTCCGGCCTTTCCGGCGGTGATCCGGTGGATACCGGTGAAGGCCGCCGCACCTTCAGTTTTGCCATGGACAAGCCGGTTGCTCCCTACCTTATCGCGATTGCTGCGGGCGATATCGTGTTTCAGGAACTGGGGCCGCGTTCGGGCGTGTGGACTGAACCGGTGATGCTGGACAGGGCCGCGGCAGAGCTTGCCGATACGGAAAAGATGATCGATGCGGCAGAAGAGCTTTACGGTGAGTATCGCTGGGGCCGGTATGACATGATCGTGCTGCCGCCCAGCTTCCCTTACGGGGGCATGGAAAACCCGGTTATGACATTCCTGACGCCGACTTTCATCGCGGGTGACCGCAGCCTGACCGGGCTGATCGCGCATGAGCTGGCGCATAGCTGGTCGGGCAACCTGGTGACCAATGCCAACTGGGCGGATAGCTGGCTTAACGAGGGCACCACCAGCTATTTCGAAAACCGGATTATCGAGAAACTATATGGCGAAAAACGGGCGAGCCAGGAACGCGCGCTCAATTTTGCGGCGATGGAAGACACCATTGCCGAAGAAGGCGCCGCCAATGCCATCACCGCGCTGCACCTGACCGGCGAAAATGCAGCCCCTGAGGGCGGGACGAGCGGCGTCATTTACGACAAAGGCGCGACTTTCCTGCACACGGTGGAATCAATCGTCGGGCGCGAGAAATTCGATGTGTGGCTGGAAAGCTGGTTCGACCGGCATGCTTTTGAACCTGCGACATCGGCCATGTTCCTCGCGGATATGCGGGATAACCTGGTCAAGGGTGACGAAGGGCTGGAAGCAAGGCTGATGCTGGACGAATGGGTGTATAAACCCGGGCTGCCGTCCAATGCGCTGCGCCCTGACCCGGCTGCTTTCGCCGAGGTGGACAAAGCGGCGGAGGCCTATGCCAGCAGCCGCACGCTCGATGAAGCTGTTTGGGGCAAGTGGACCAGCGCAGAACGGCTGCGCCTGCTCAGCAAGCTGCCTCGCGACTTGTCGGACGAGGAACTGGCGAAGCTTGATAATGACCTTGGCCTGTCAGCATCCGGCAATAATGAAATCCTGTTCGCCTGGCTCGAACTGGCACTGCAGAACCGTTATGAACCCGCGGTGCCGCTGGCTGAAAAATTCCTTGGCACGGTGGGGCGCCGCAAATTTGTCTCCCCCCTGTTTGAAGCGCTGATGGAGCAGGGCACATGGGGTCAACCCATCGCGAGACGCATCTATGCCAAAACGCGCAGCGGCTATCACGCGGTCACCACAGGGACCGTGGATGAAGTTCTGTCAGGCGGCGGTTAAATAGGTATTTAGGTATTACTAGCTGAACATATCGCTATGGCGCAACTGGCAAGGTTTATCGTTTTTTCGCAATTTTGAGCTTGTCAGATTTGGCCCGCTTCTTGATTGATTCTTCACTGCGGGTCAGGGCTTTGGAAATTGCCTTGAGCGTCATTCCTTTTTTCGCAAATGCATGAAGTTTTTGGATCTCTTCGCTGTTCCATGGCTGCTTATGGCGTTCGAAATGTTCTTTCATGGGCTTTAGCTTAACAGATTATCGCCGCTATGCACCCAAATACAGCCAATCATTAGCAGAGCTTTCTTCCCAATTGCAGCCGATCTTTTGTGATCTTAGACTTCCCGCAGCAAAGGCCAATTGTTGAGCCAACCTTTGGTCTTTAGCCTTTCGACGTAAATGTCGTGCTTTTCGTCAGCAAAGCGGGGTGTGGGCCGCAAGATCAATCCGAACAGGTCCTTGAGGCCAATGGGTGCTGCGACTTCACAACTATCATCTCCAAGGTGTCTTGCTGCAACAGCAGTGGCTGTTTCAGGCCAATATCGCATTGCATCTGTCGCAGAAGTGTAGGGTAGGTCTGCGTTGCGATCATGCATCCTTGCTTGGTTTTTCACCGACCATGCAATTGTTGGTTCCACTGACAAAAGTGCAGCCTCGTGGCGTCTGTCTTCGGTTGGATCAGTTTGCCCGGGATCATACCAGATTACATCAATATCCCCCCTTATAGGTGAAATGGTGCGCTGATGCAGATGATCCCAAACAGCATTTCTGACGAAGCCAGCACCAATCCAGCAATCGGGTAAACCCAGCTCACTGACTACGCCAAGCAGTTGCCAACGGCGCGGGTCGGCGCGTAGAATGGCAATCACCTGGGTTGCAGCATCGGTCATAACCTTGGAAACTAGCGGACATCGCTAACGAAGGTAAAGTGCGAAGATACGGTTGCCCATATCCGGGTAAAACGACTCCAAAGCCAGTTGTTTTCTGCCGGGGTTAAAATCGCCAATTGCAGATAGCAGTTTCTTGCCTCTATATTGGCCAAATGGCAGCCCATTACGATACTATCGGCGTCAACTACGCTGATCTTCGAAAGCCCGATCCACGAATCGCAGCTGCCATCGAGGACACTTTAGGGACTGCTCGCACGGTCCTAAATGTTGGCGCTGGCACTGGTTCATATGAGCCGACGGATCGTGAAGTTACGGCAGTAGAACCATCTATCGAAATGATCCGGAAGCGCAGTCGTCTAGCTGCACCCTGCATTCAAGCATCCGCAGATGATCTTCCCTTCGACGACGATAGTTTCGACGCTGCCATGGCCATCCTCACGATCCATCACTGGCCGGATAAAGAAGCCGGATTGCGTGAGATCAGGCGAGTAACGCGTGGCCGCGTTATACTGCTCACGTTTGATCCGTCGATGCGGCCCTGGCTTACCGGCTACTTTCCCAAACTGGCCGCGTTGGACGATGCACAGATGCCCACCATGTCTGACTATACGCGCTGGCTTGGGCCTGTTCGAGTAATACCGTTGCCCGTACCTCACGACTGTAGCGACGGCTTCCTCTATGCGTATTGGCGGCGTCCAGAAGCCTATCTTGATTCACGTATTCGATCGGGCAGTTCATCGTTCTGGGCGATTAACGGAGTAGATGTGGGGCTAAAGAAGCTTGCTGACGACATTGGAACCGGTGAATGGGATCGTCTTTATGGACATTTATGCAAGTCGGAAGAATATGATGCGGGATATCGGATCGTGATTGCAGACTAGAGTTTAACGACCGTTTTTTCTGCATTCCACCCAGAAGAAGACAGTCAGCGAAACCCCAGACCATGACATTCGAGGTGGCCTAAGACAGAGTGCGCTCTCGGGATAAAGCGGACTGTAATTGCATTGGACAGGCTGTGTTGTATCTCTATTCACCGTCATCGAGAGCCAAGCTACCCTTATTATACAATTTGGCAATAAGTGCGATAGTTTGCTGTGATGCTGTCAATTCAGAATCCACATAAACAATTTCTTGCGAACAGATTTGCTCGGCCAAGGCGGTTGTTTCGTCGGTGCAGTCATAACAATCGCCATCGGCAAATAATGAAACCGAATTGCCCTCATGACGAATAAATGAAAAACGGCTGGCGGGATTGCGCAGCAGGCATGCGCCATTGGCCAGTATATTATGCACTTGGCCGGATTGCAGCGGTTCTTCCGGTGTCCAGTCCATATCGGGATATTTGCGGGTGCTGTTATACGCACCGAACCAGCGCACAAAAGTTTCGCGGTCGTTTATTTTTTCGGTGAGCATAGTGTGGAGCTGCTCTATCGCTGCAGCAGGAATCTCGCCCGGATTGCTTTGTAGTTTTAAGCCGGTGTCGCTGTAACGGTCATCATCGTCCAGATGCTCGAGAAGATCGTCACAATAATCGGCAATCAGTTCGGCACGCGATGGTGCGCGAAAGCCAATGGAATAGGTCATGCAATCATCACCTATTGCGGTTCCGTTATGTGGGATGCGCGGCGGCACATATAATATATCGCCGGGTTCCAATATCCATTCTTGCGTTGGCTGAAATTCGGCAAGCTGCCGCAGATCGCTATTAGGCAACATGGGTGTGTCCGAATTGCAGATCTCGCCCACCTGCCATCTGCGCTTGCCCAGGCCCTGGATCAGGAACACGTCATATTGGTCATAATGCGGTCCCACACCGCCGCCATCGGCAGCATAGCTGACCATAACGTCATCAATGCGCCAGTTGGGGATAAAGCGAAACGGTTCGATCAGAGCAGCAACCGCCGGTACATAATGATCGGCGGCCTGCACCAGCAAAGCCCAGTCTTTTGCTTCAAGCTCGCCAAAACGCGCTTCTGGCAATGGACCATTTTCAACGTTCCACGCCTCGCCTGTTTTCGTAATCAGCCGCGATTCAATCTGCGGCTCACACGCCAGCCCGGCCAGTTCATCAGGCGTGATCGGGTTATCCCATGACGGCCAGGCGTTTTTTATCAACATCGGCTTTTTCTGCCAGTGATCGCGCAGGAAAACATCAATATCAAAATCTTGCAATTGCATATATGGTCGCCTGGAAAACACGGCTCGCTCAATAGGAGCATCGCCAGATTAAATATGTGACAGAACGAAAGATGACAAAGCCATGCCGCAGTTAATTCTGTTTAACAAGCCATATGGTGTGCTTTCGCAATTCACCGATCGCGGTACGGAAACCGCGCGTGCGACCCTCTCCGATTATATCGATATACCCGGCGTGTATCCGGCAGGACGGCTCGACCGTGATAGTGAGGGTCTTTTGCTGCTGACGGATAATGGCAAATTACAGGCACGGATTGCCGATCCGAAGTTCAAAATGCCCAAAACCTATCTGGTGCAGGTTGAAGGGGATGCCGAAGAGCGTGCGCTTTCCAAACTGCGCCGCGGTGTGGAATTAAAAGATGGATGGACGCGCCCTGCTGAGGTGGAGCGGATTGATCCGCCCGGTTTATGGGACCGTGACCCGCCGGTGCGGTTCCGCAAAACCGTGCCCGATTGCTGGCTGAAGCTGACTATCCGCGAAGGCCGCAATCGGCAGGTGCGCCGCATGACCGCCGCGATCGGCTATCCGACGCTACGGCTGGTGCGGTGGAGTGTTGGCGACTGGACACTGGACGGTGTGAAATCCGGCGAGTGGATAGCCGGATGATCCAAGAGCATGATCAAGCAGTTTCTGTGCGGGTGTCATCCACCACGCGGCGGTACAGATGCCATGTGGTGTGGGCGAGAACCGGCAGCACGATAAACAGGCCGAGGAAAAGCGGGAGCATGGCGATAAACAATGTAACTGCGATGATGACAGCCCAGGCCAGCATTACGAACTTGTTCGATCGTATGGTGGCCAGGCTGACGATAATGGCAGTGATAAAGTCGACTTCACGGTCAACCAGCAACGGCAGGCTGATAACGGTGATCGCGTAAAAGGCGAGCGCTATTAATGCGCCGACAATACTGCCAACCAGAAGCATTGCCAGGCCTGTGCCGGTGAAAAAGAATTCTATTGATTCTGATCCGGCACCGGCCTGAGCCACAAAAACCGCGAAAATGCCGTGTGCAATCATGAGCCAGAAACTAAATGCGACAAACAGGATTACGCCCATGCTCAGTATCTGTTCATCGCCATGCCCGCGCATCGCGCCCAGCGCCGCGCGCCAGCTCATTGGCAGTCCGGCCTCGCGGCGGCGGCTGACTTCATATAATCCCACGGCGACAAAAGGCGCGAGCAGCGGGAAGCCCGCTGCAGCGGGGATCAGCCACATGATTTCGCCGCGCTCAAAAAGCCCGAAATATATGCATATGCCGCCAATCACATAGATCGCGGCGAAAAACAGTCCGAATGCGGGATGTGCAATAAAGTCCCGCCAGCCTGCCGCAAGAGCGGCGCGAAGGTCGCTTATCCTGAGGTCGCTGGCAACTGAAACTGGCGCAATCTGCACTTTTTGGCCCGTATCCATGACATTTCCTCCCGCGGTAATATCATGAGAATAATGTAACAAATTACCCGCTACATCAAGATGCCATGAAAGTTAGGATTTCAGTGCTTTCCAAGGCCCTTCGATCGCCAGCGTCAGCCCCGGTTCCTGAATGTTGACGAACATCACCTGTCCGTCGGGGGAGAAGCAGGCGCCGCAGAATTCGCTTTTTTCCGAATGCGCGTTGCGGGCGATCTCATATATCTGCCCTTCGGATGTCAGTCCGCGCAGATACTGGTCACCGCGGCCATCTTCACACAGGACCAGGTCGCCCCAAGGTGCAACCGCTATATTGTCACACATATCCATCGTATCGGCACCGGGCGATTCATAGACCAGTTCCAGTACACCATCTGATGTGGCGCTGGGCGTGTAGCGCCAAATCTGCCCAGTACCCATGATGCCGCCCTGCGTACAGCTGAAATAGATATCACCGGTCTTGCCATCGCTCCGCAGCGCATAGTCCATGCCTTCACCGCGAAAGAACTGTGCAGCACCCGCAGCATGGCCGCGCTTGGCAAGCTCATTACCAGGTAGCTCGTAATTGGTGGCGTCTTCCATATCGATCCATGTAACGGCGAATATCTCATTGGCCATATAGGTGGTCGGCCCCTGGCCTTCCCCGCCCCAGTCCCTGGGCCAGTTGCTCGTGACAGCAGAGGGGCGTCCCTTGATCACCAGTGCCTGCAACTTACCGCCTTTGTGTAGCTGCTCCGGCACATCGGGAATATAGCGGTAGAACAGCCCGCGTGGGTTATCCTCGGTCATATAGACAATACCGGTCTGCGGATCGACGGCGGCAGCTTCGTGAACGAACCGGCCCATTGCCGTGATTGGTTTGGGGTCGACCGGTCCGGTGGCAGAGGCCGGGACCTCAAACACGAACCCATGATGCTTGTTCGCACCTTCGGCAGGGACCACCGCGGCTTCTTCGCAGCTAAGCCAGGATCCCCAGGGGGTTGGCCCGCCCGCGCAATTGCCGGCAGTGCCGGCAAGCACCAGAAAATCCTCCACCATCTCCTTCTTTTCAAGGTCGTAAACCAGCTTGGTCACGCCGCCGAAAAAAGGGCGTCCGGTGGCTTTGGTGTCATACAGCTTACCCTCGGGCAGCCTGTCCAATAGCTCGTCATTATCGCCAAACGGGCTGCCGCTTTCAGTCGAAGGCCAGTTTTCATGGTTGCGCATCAATATGCATTTGCCGTCATCATCCGGGTGCGGGAAACAGGCCATGCCATCGGCGCGCCCGGGGCGGAAAAAACCGTCGGACATCATATCGCCGGCTTTTGATATAAGACGATATGTAAAGCCTTCGGGAAGATCGAGGATACCATCCGGATCGGGAACAAGCGGATGCTTGCCGGTTTTTTCAAATGCCAGCGCGCTGCCGCTCAGTGAAAGTGAGGCATAGAAAATACCAGCCGCCTGCGCCTTTTTCATGAAACTGCGTCTGCTTAATGTCATCTTCTCTCCCCTTCGCCAGCTATGTACATGCAGTGAAGGCCTGTGCGCGAATAGAGTCAAGCATGTGTGTGCCAGCCGAATAATATATTCGACAAAAGCCATGCCGCTGATATTAATGGAGTGAAATTCACGAAAGGTATGCCCCCATGAAGACACGTGCCGCCGTTGCATTTGAAGCGAAGCAGCCGCTTGAGATTGTCGAGCTCGATCTGGAAGGACCAAAGGCGGGTGAGGTGCTGGTCGAAATCATGGCAACGGGCATCTGTCATACCGATGCCTATACGCTGGATGGGTTGGATAGCGAGGGGCTGTTTCCCGCCGTGCTGGGCCATGAAGGAGCGGGCATTGTCCGTGAAGTGGGTGCGGGTGTAACGTCGGTGGCCGTGGGGGATCATGTGATTCCGCTTTACACGCCCGAATGCCGGCAGTGCAAAATGTGCCTGAGCGGCAAGACCAACCTGTGCAGCGCGATCCGCGAGACTCAGGGGCGCGGGGTGATGCCCGATGGCACAAGCAGGTTCAGCTATAAGGGCGAAAGTATTTACCATTATATGGGTTGTTCGACCTTCTCAAACTTCACGGTGTTGCCGGAAATTGCAGTCGCGAAAATCCGCAAGGACGCGCCATTTCAAACCAGCTGCTATATCGGCTGCGGTGTTACGACGGGCGTGGGTGCGGTAGTGAATACTGCGCAGGTGAAACCCGGGGACAATGTCGTCATATTCGGTCTGGGCGGCATTGGTCTCAATGTCATCCAGGGTGCAAAAATGGCGGGTGCGGACAGGATTGTCGGAGTTGACATCAATTCTGATAAAGCAGAATGGGGCCGTAAATTCGGGATGACGGATTTCGTCAATCCCAGCGATACCGGCAATGTTGTCGAGGCGCTGGTCGAGATGCTTGATGGCGGCGCGGACTACAGTTTTGACTGTACCGGTAATACAGATGTGATGCGCGATGCGCTGGAATGCTGTCACAAGGGCTGGGGTACTTCGATCATTATCGGCGTGGCCGAGGCAGGCAGGGAAATTGCCACACGCCCGTTTCAGCTGGTAACTGGTCGCAATTGGCGCGGCACCGCTTTTGGCGGCGCCAAAGGACGGACTGACGTGCCGAAAATCGTCGATTGGTATATGGACGGCAAGATCGAGATTGACCCGATGATTACCCATGTCCTGAAACTGGAAGAGATCAACAAGGGTTTTGACCTGATGCACGTGGGGGAAAGTATCCGCAGCGTGGTGGTGTTTTGACAATCAAGGAGAACGGATAATGTTTACGCATATAATGGTGGGCACAAATGACGTGGAAAAGGCGCGCGCATTTTACGATAACAGTCTGGGCGCGTTGGGCGTAGCAAATGCTGCGCAGGGTGAGCGGCTGTTTTATATGCACGGTGGCGGCGCATTTGGCGTTGGCAAGCCATTTGATGGCGGCGAAGCATGCTTCGCCAATGGCGGGACAGTCGGGTTTCAGGCGCAAAGTGCCGAACAGGTGGATGCGTTTCATGCCGCCGGTATTGCCAATGGTGGCAGCGATGAAGGTGCCCCGGGCCTGCGTCCCAATGCGCCTGGCAAAGCATATGGTGCATATCTGCGCGATCCCGATGGCAACAAAATCTGTGCGTTCTGCCAGTTGCAGGACTAAATTCTAATATAAAGGAAAATGATATGAGTATGTTCAGCCATATAATGCTGGGTGTTGATGACATTGATGAGGCAAAGAAATTCTACGATGCCACCATGAGTGTGCTTGGCTATTCCGAAGGCGTAATTGACCCCAAGGGGCGGCTTTTTTATTTCGACAAACGCGGCACATTCGGCCTTAGCGTTCCTATTGATGGGCAGCCTTCTAGTTGCGGCAACGGCAGCACCATCGGCTTTGCAGTGGATGATCCCGCTGTAGCAGAGGCTTGGCATAAGGCGGGCGTTGAAAATGGGGGCACCGCGATTGAAGATCCACCTGGAATTCGTGAGGGCGGCGGTATGAAGATGCACCTTGCCTATCTGCGTGATCCGGCGGGCAATAAAATCTGCACCTTGAAACGTATGTAATCTAAATAGTGGAAACAATTTCAAAAAACCTGGCTTTCGGCGGAGAGCAGGGCGTTTACCGCCATGCCTCCGCCGAAATCGGCACAGACATGACTTTCGCTGTCTATGTGCCGCCACATGAGACAGGCGCAAAGTTGCCGGTTATCTGGTACCTTTCGGGTCTGACCTGCACACATGCGAATGTCATGGAAAAGGGTGAGTATCGCCGTACCTGCGCAGAGCTGGGCCTGATTTTTGTTGCGCCCGATACCAGCCCACGGGGCGAAGATGTACCGGATGATGATGGCTATGATTTTGGCAAGGGCGCGGGTTTTTATGTCAATGCAACCCAGGAACCTTGGGTGCAGCATTACCGCATGCGCAGCTATATCGAGCGCGAATTGCCCGATCTTGTAGGTGTGCAATTTCCAGCGGACATGTCACGGCAGGGCATCATGGGGCACAGCATGGGCGGGCATGGCGCATTGACCACCGCTTTGCGCAATCCCGAACGTTTCAAATCGGTATCGGCATTTGCGCCTATAGCTGCGCCAATGGATTGCCCCTGGGGTGAAAAGGCGCTGGCCGGCTATCTTGGCAGCGACCGCGCTGCATGGCGTGCATATGATGCCTGCGCATTGATAGAAGATGGCGCGCGGCTGCCAGAGCTGTGGGTGGATCAGGGAAGCGATGACCAGTTTCTGGAAGAACAGCTCAAGCCCGAATCACTGTCCAAAGCCTGCACCGAATCAGGAATCGACCTGACGCTCAACATGCGTGCAGGCTATGACCATAGCTATTATTTCATATCGACATTTATGGAAGAACAGCTGCGCTGGCACGCTGCACGGCTATAATTGCTTGAAGAACAAAAGGAAAATGCCGCCCCTATTACAAGCATAGAGACGGCATTCCCTTTTCCAGAAATAAAACGCCGGGTCGCAACCGTGTAAATTCCTGGTTTTCCCGAACCGGCAATTGCTCGCCTTTCATCCGGGAATGGTTAACACTTACCACCAAAAACTTAAGAGAATGTGATGATATTCACAATTGGGCGTTATTTTTTCAACTGTTTACAACTGTGACAGTTACCAGATTCGGATACGCTTTTCCGGCGGCAGGTACAGTTCATTGTCTTCGGTGATGTTGAAGGCTTTGTACCATTCGTCAAAATTGCGGACCACACCGTTCACACGGAACAGGGGTGGTGAATGCGGACCCGTGTTCAAATGGCGCCGTAAGAACGCCTCGCGTGCTTTACTGCGCCACACTTGCGCCCAGGCCATGAAGAAACGCTGATCACCAGTCAGGCCATTTATGACGGGAGCTTCTTTACCGCCTAGCGACATCTTATAGGCGCGATAGGCCATGGAAAGACCGCCCAGATCGCCGATATTTTCGCCCAGTGAAAGCTGTCCATTCACGCAGGTTTTACCATCATCGAGCGGACAAAAGCCGTTATACTGCTCCACCAGTGCGCCGGTCAGCTTGTCAAAATTGGCCTTGTCCTCTTCGGTCCACCAATTGCGTAGCACGCCATTGCCGTCCGATTTCGACCCCTGGTCATCGAAGCCATGGCCCAGTTCATGCCCGATAACACCGCCGATCGCACCGTAATTGACAGCAGGATCTGCGCTCAGGTTGAAAAATGGGGGCTGGAGGATGGCTGCCGGGAACACGATCTCGTTCCGGTTGGGCGAATAATAGGCGTTTACCGTCTGCGGCAGCATGAACCATTCGGTTTTGTCGATAGGCTGGCCCAATTGTCCGACATTGTCTTTCCAGCCCCATGTCTGCGCAGCCAGGCTGTTTGCAAAAGCATTGCCCGGCGTCACTTCCAGACCTTCATATGTCTCGAATTTTTCCGGGTAGCCAATTTTGGGCGTGAACTTGGCCAGCTTGTCACGGGCCTCGACTTTTGTCGTGTCGCTCATCCAGGCAATGTCATCCAGATTGGCTGCCATCGCCTTGCGCAGGTTCGCAACCAGTTCGTCCATTGCGGCTTTGTTTTCAGATGGAAAATATTTATCGGCATAGGTCTTGCCAACAATCTCGCCAAGTGCGCCCTGCGTTGCGGAAACAGCACGTTTCCAGCGTTCACGCTGCTCTTCCTGTCCGGAAAGCGTCTTGCCATAAAAATTGAAACTGGCTTCATCAATATCGCTGGGCAATACCGATGAGAAACCCGACAGCAGCTGTGCTGCCATATAGGCTTTCCAGGTCGCCATGGGCGCTTCGTTGGCGAGGCGCATGAGGCCAGCCACGCCGCCACCCAACTTGGCAAGCTGTTCCGGCGTCAGTTTTTCGGCCGCAATTTCTTCGGCTGTCGGGGTAACCTGTCGGACAATGAAACTGTCCTGACCTGAAATGCCCATTGTCTCAAGCGCTGTTTCAATCGGGAAACCACCGGCCATTTCCGCCAGCTCGGCTTTGCTGACCTTGTTATAGGTCAGGTTGCGGTTACGGCCCTGGGCACGGTCCCAATGCTCCATCGCAATCTGCCGTTCCAGGCCATAGACCGATTCAGCCGCTGCGGCAGGGTCTTCATATCCGGCCTTGCCGAGCAGGAATGTCAGATATTCTTTATATGCCTTGCGGATTTCAAGGTTCTTTTCAGTATCTTTCAGGTAATAATCACGGTCGGGAAGGCCCAGGCCTGCCTGCGTGATATAAAATGCGTACTGGTCAGTCTGCTTGCTATCAATATCAACAAAACCGCCAAATGGGGATGCGAAGCCTGGTGATGCAAATAGCTTGGCAAGGTCTTCACGGCTACTGGCTGCGTAGATTTTACCCAGGTGGCCCTGCACTGGCGCGAGTCCGGCGGCATTGATCGCATCAACATCCATATAGGCGTTGTAATAAGCCGCGACTTTGCCTTCGAGTGTGGAAGACGCAGGCTTTGCGGCGGCAAGTCCCTCGATAATATTACGTACGCGCTGTTCCGATTTCTCGGCCAGCAGTGTAAAAGAGCCATAGCGTGAGCGGTCGGCGGGAATTTCAAATTCATTCAGCCATTTTCCATTCACGAACGCATAAAAATCATCACCCGGTTTTACAGATGCGTCCATCTGGCCAAGATCAATGCCCCAATCACCCCAGTAATCGCGTGCTGTAGTCTTGACTTCGCGCGTTTCGGTGGCTGTTTCGCTCTCATTTGTATTGGCATATGCGGCGGTGCTCATACCCGCGGCGGACAGCGCCAGTGCGGATGCTGTAATTGTAAATAACTTCATGGATTAGCTCCCCTGATATTCTTTTGATAACTTCAATAGTGATGTGCAGCCCTTAGGGCCGGTTTTCAAGGGTTTCACCCGTAAATCCATAAGCCGCTGTCAGTGTTCGACTATCTTCATCAGCATTCGTCCATGTTGATTACCTGCTTGCGTGGGGCAAAACTCGGCTGTAACCTCGCATTCATGTCTGATACCAAACGCAATATTCTCATCTTTGTCGCCATGATCCTCTTTATTCTGGGCGGCCTTGTCTATTACCTGCTGCGCGGTGATACCGCGCAGCTTACGACCGAACAGCTCAGCGGCCCTGCACCGGTCATAACAGAACCGCGTGAAGAAACATTCCCGACCATTAATGTGGCAGAAGTGACGGGTTGGGCAGGGGGGACACAGCCGACGCCTGCTGATGGGCTTGCCGTGAACCGTTTTGTCGAAGGGCTTGACCATCCGCGCTCTATGCTGGCGCTGCCCAATGGCGATGTGCTGGTGGCGGAAACCAACAGCCCACCTCGCGAAAACAAGGGGATTGAAGGCTGGATCATGCGGTTGCTGATGGACAGGGCAGGGGCCGGAACACCGTCGGCCAACCGTATCCGGTTGCTGCGCGATAATGATGGCGATGGCGTTGCAGAATCAAATGTTGTGCTGCTTGAGGATCTTAACTCGCCATTTGGTATGGAGGTGATCGGTGACAAGCTCTATGTGGCCAATACCGATGCGCTGATGGCCTATCCTTTTGAGGTCGGTGATACCAAAATTGAGGGCAAGGGTGAGAAAATAGTCGAGCTGAGTGCCAGCAAACCCAATAATCACTGGACCCGCAATATTATTGCCAGCGCGGACGGCAAAAAAATGTACGTCGCGGTCGGTTCCGCATCAAACATTGCAGAAAAAGGCCTGGACGTGGAAGCGGGCCGGGCGATGATCCTTGAAGTGGATCTGGAAAGCCGCAAGGCCATCCCCTATTCGGTGGGCCTTCGCAATCCGGTGGGAATGGACATCCATCCGGCCAGTGACACGCTCTGGACCGTTGTCAATGAACGGGACATGCTCGGCTCTGACCTGGCGCCGGATTATCTGGCGCGGGTGGATATTGGTACGCATTTCGGTTGGCCCTGGATTTACTGGGGTAAGCACGAAGATCTGCGTGTTGTCCCGCGGCGCGTTGATCTGATCGAATATACCCGTCGCCCTGATTATGCGCTGGGTGCGCATGTCGCACCGCTTGGTCTTGTTTTCGCTGAGGACGCAAAATTGGGCGCACCGTTTGAAAGCGGGGCTTTTATCGCTCTGCACGGATCATGGAACCGCAAGCCTGCTGCAGGATATAAAGTAATCTTCGTGCCATTCACTGAAAATGGCCAACCTGATGTGCAGCGCGACGAGGAAGGCAACGTTACTGGCGGTCTGCCGATTGACGTGCTCACCGGTTTCCTGGACAAGGATGGCGATGCGCAAGGGCGGCCCACAATGGTTGCGATTGACGGCACCGGTGCCTTGCTCGTCACCGATGATGTAAGCGGCATTATCTGGCGGGTTCAGGCCGGAAAGACCGGCAATGAAGACATCGTTTCCTCCGCCGAATAAGGTAGGTCCAGCTTCTGGGTTCGCTAGTTTCTGGACCCTCCAGATTCTTAACCCGCAAGTTCGTCAGCCGATAGGCTATAGAGCAGCTCTGCACCGCCTATCGCGGCAGTTTTCAGACCGCGTGCTTCAGGCACCATGTGGTCCAGATAATAACGCGTGGTGACATGCTTGGCTTTCAGGAAAGCGCCATCGCCTTCACCGGATGCAATCTGCTGTTCTGCAATGTGGTGTTGCCGCAGCATCAGCCAGCCACAGGTCAGCACGGACAGCATGGTGAGCATTGGGTAACTCCCCGCCATCTGGCCGTCCACCGATGCTTCGCTGCGCATCCAGTTCAGCGCTTCTTCCACATCGCCAAGCAGCGCGGCGAGCGCATGTTCTTCCTGCGCATCGGTGCGGATATCGGCCAACAGGCTATCCACTACCGCGCCGCCATCCATTGGCAGCTTGCGGCCGACAAGGTCTGCGGCCTGAATACCGTTCGTGCCTTCATAAATGGGCGCAATGCGGATGTCGCGGTAGTGCTGCGCTGCGCCTGTTTCCTCAACAAAGCCCATGCCGCCATGCACCTGCACACCCAGCGATGCGATTTCGCAGCCCATATCGGTGCCATAAGCCTTGACCAAAGGGGTGAGCAGTTCGAGCCGTGCTTTTGCGGCATCATCACCGCAGTTTTTGCGGTCCACCATTGAACAGGCATAGTAAAGCAGTGCGCGGGCGGCTTCAGTGCCGGCCTTCATGCGCAACAGCACGCGCCGTACATCTGCATGTTCGATAATCGCCACCGGTTCCCGGCTGTCTGCGCCTGCTTTTGCTGACTGGATGCGTTCGCGTGCATAGGCCATGGCTTGCTGCGTGGCGCGTTCGCCTATCTGTACGCCCTGGCTGCCGACATTGAGCCGCGCATTGTTCATCATCGTGAACATCGCGCGCATGCCGCCAAATTCCTGCCCCACCATTTCGCCTATGCAATCATCATTATCG
>NZ_UNRC01000003.1 GCF_900537065.1 Sphingorhabdus sp. Alg239-R122
GGATAATCGTTGTGCTGGCTATGGTACGTCATGCATTCGGCATGCCTGAAACTCCGCCCAATCAGGTTTTGATTAGTTTGGCATTGTTCTTAACAATTTTTGCAATGTCCCCAACTTTCGAAGCACTTAATAAAGATGCGTTACAGCCGTATATTGCGGGTGAGGTTCAGCTTGAGCAGGCCATGGAGCAGGGAAGCGAACCACTGCGCGAGTTTATGTTGCGACAGGTGCGTGATGAGGACCTTGAAACCATCTACGCAATAGCAGGGGAGGACCTGCCCGGTAGTCCGGAAGAGGTTAGCTTACCGAAGCTGGTGCCTGCTTTTATTCTCAATGAATTGCGGGTTTCCTTCATGATCGGCTTCGTAATATTGCTACCATTCCTGCTGATTGACCTTATTGTTTCGAGCGTATTGCTCTCGCTTGGCATGATGATGGTACCACCTGCCACTATATCACTGCCCATCAAGGTCTTGATGTTTGTACTGATTGATGGCTGGGCGCTGGTGCTTGAAGGAGTGCTTGGCAGTTTCAGATGAAGGGAAGCATCAAAAAGAACGGTCTTGCCATTCTGCGTATCCAGAAATGGGTCGAAGCTATCTTGTGGCGAAAATTCATTAATGAAGGTGATGTGGGCGCAAAACAAGCGCTTTTCAGCATATATCAGTCATTGGCGAGGAAGATAGCCAAGGAGCAATATTTTAAACGTTTGCGGCAGAATGTTGAGCGCATCGAAATAGAACAATTGGCCTATGAGGGACTGTTGGAAGCCATTGGCAAGTTTGATCCGCGTCGCAGTGGTCATTTCAAAGGGTATGCAAGGCGGCGTATAGCAGGCAATATTGCCGATGGGATTGCGGCGATAAGTGAAGTTAACAGGCAAATTCGAACGCGGCATAAGATCGAACAGGAGCGGCTTAGGTCGATTTCTCTTGCTCAAAAAGGGCAGGACGAAACGGCGCTTGAACAGCTTGCGAAACTGGCAACAGGCCTTGCTTTTGGATTGATGCTTGAGGGCACATGTTTTTATGGTGATGATACTGAAGACGAACGGCAGCCCAATGCTTATGACAGTCTGGTATGGAAAGAAGCTATCCAGCGTCTTGAAACTGAAGTGGAAAAGCTACCAGAGAAACAGGCTGTTATATTAAAACAGTATTATGGCCATGGCGTAAAATTCAGCCAGATTGCTGAGCTGATGGGATTGAGCAAGGGACGGATTTCGCAATTGCATGGCGAAGCCTTGCAGTCGCTACGCAAAAGGCTGGGAAGATTTTAGAAGGGAAACGAGATGAACGAATTGTGCAGCGAAGAGGAAATTACGCAGCTTTTGCAAGCTGTGCAGTCCGATAATGGCAATGATGTGGCAGCCATAGATACATTGCTGGAGGAATATCCCCAGGATCCGCGGCTGCATTTCCTGCGCGGCTCAGTGCTGGCTAGCGGAAATCGGCTGGTTGAGGCTTATGAGTCCATGCAGCAAGCAGTGGAAATAGCGCCGGACTTTGTGATTGCGCGTTTCCAGCTGGGCTTTTTCGAACTGTCGTCCGGTAATGCGCAAAGTGCCATGGGAAACTGGAAGCCTTTGGAGGATCTGCCGGAAGACCATTACATAAGGCGGTTTGTGCGCGGACTGGTGCACATGATCCATGATGAATTTGACAGCGCAATAACGGAACTGCGCCAGGGTATCGCCCTGAACCAGGAGAATCCGCCTCTCAACCATGATATGCAGTTGATTATCGATAAAACCGCTGATTTGGCGTCTTCAGCAGAGCAGGGTTCAAAAAGCGAACAGGCTATATCCTCTACTTCCGCATTGTTGAACCAGTTCCCCGGGCCGAAGACTAAGCATTAGGATACCAGCAATTATGCGAGTGATATTATGACCCGGATCAACAATGTTGATCAACTTGTGCTTATCCTGCGTGAGAAGCTGGAGGCCGCCTCACGCCTGAAAAAGAGCGGAAAGAGCAGTAAAGCAAGACGCGCAGCGGCGCCAACAAATACACGGGATGTTGATATCGTACAGGACTTGCTGGGGTCCGGAAACTTTACCGAAAATGATGTCCAGCATGCATTGATTCAAGGCATATTGTCTCAGGAGTTTGGGGATCGACTAGTCAATGATGCAAAGTTTCAGCAGATCGTAAGCCAGGTAGTTGCAATAATTAATCGTGACCCTGAACTGCGCGGCCTATTTGCTGAGGCAACAAGAGAATTAGGTGAGGGGGGTAAAGGTTTAGGCCTGGAACAGGAAAACAGGTAGCAAGTTAACTTTTCGGCGCATTTTTAATGCCTGTGTTCATGCTCATCAGTGCTTCACCCATTGTACGGCCATTTGCATCAATAGGCGTGTTCATGGCGATTTTTACGATGCGGTCTGCCGCCGCCTCATTGCCTTTCGAGCGTTCGATCAAACTTTTTGCCAGTGCGGCAGAGAAGCACTGTCGATCAAGCCGGAGTGCAGTTTCACACAATTTGACCGCTTCCTCCATATTGCCCTCCACGACATTGATGACTGCCAATGAACCTTGGCTTTCGGCAAATGTCGGGTCGACTGCCATCGCGGTTTCGAAACGTGCTCGGCTTGTTTGATAATCGCCTTGCACGAAATAAGCCCAGCCTGCAGCAATCCATGAACCGAGATGGTCGCCGAATATTTCAGCTCCCTTGTCGATATCGCTTGCCGCCTTGCTGTTATTGCCGCGAACCATCTCTGCCATACCGCGGCCGAGCCATGCGCGCGGATTTTCGGGCTGCTGCTCAAGCGCTGTGTTGAAATGTTCGAGCGCACTGCTGGGGTCGCTGTCTGCGAGTGCGAGGGTTCCCAGTGTAGTGATGGCATCCGGTATGGTTTCGGCCTTCGCAGCAGCTTTGCGCGCCAGATCAATATCTTCAACATCCAGGGCCAAGACGGAGATGGCGGCCATCAGGCCAGGATCTTCCGGATGGATATCTGCCAGCATCTTTGCTTCTTCCATGGCCTTGTCAAAATGACCCGCACTATGCATCAGCCGAACACGTAATGCTGCCGCCTGCGGCAACTGCTCTGCCGTTTCGGTGTTGATCATTTCCAGCGCGTCGTCACCTTTGTTCAAAACTGCGTATGACCAGGCTAGATTGAAACGTATGTCTGGGTTGTTGTGACCATCCTGAATCAATTGCTGGAATCTTTCAGCAGCCTTTTCATGCTTACCCTGCTGTATGGCAATAATACCAAACAGATTGCGGATTGCTGGCGGCGGCGTTTCTATTTGGGCATAACGTTCGCCAAGTCGCTCTGCCGCATCCAGTTCTCCTGATGCAATGGCGGCCTCGATAGCGTCTGATAGCAATGCGGTGTTTTCCGGGTCTTGCTCTAACCAGCCCAATAGCCGTGGGAGTGCGTCTTCGCCTTTTTGTCCATTATTGTCTGGCATTATAGAATTTCCCGGTCTGTGAGGCTTTTCGCCTGTTATTTAATTATGCGCCCTTGCACCTGTAAAGAAAACCTTTTTCGGTAATTGTCTGCTTATGTGGGTTACTATCCTTCGGCTTTGATTACATCATATGAGGTGAGGTTTATGTTCAGCGGGATTTCGTTCACTGATAAAATGGCGAGTTTTGGTACGCTGCGCCTGGTCAGGTTGTGCATGTGACGCCTGAGTTCTGCGCCGCACAATAATACCGGATGACGTCCCTGTTTAACCATTTCGTCGGACATTTTTGAGAGTGTCCGAATAATATGTTCAGCAAGTTCCGGTTCGATGACAACAGGGTTGTTACCATCATTCGTGCTCACACCCGACATGATCTGGTTTTCAATTCTTGGATCAAGACTTAGAACGGCCAGATCATCATGTGTACCACGCAGGTTTTGGCAAATAGCATGCTTTAAACGTTGCCGTACTGTTTCGGTAAGCGTTGCAGTATCCTTGATATGCCGCCCGGCATCCACCAAAGTTTCACAAATAAGGTCAACATTAGCGATTGATACATTTTCCGCGAGCAGGTTCTGAAGGACTCTCTGTATATCAGCCACTGACATGATGTTGGGGACCAGATCTTCAATTAGGCCGGGTTGCCTTGTACGCACTCCATCAAGCATCTGCACTATATCGTTACGGGTAAACAGGTATTCGGTACCACTTTTGATGACTTCGCTCAAATGCGTGACGAATACTGTCAACGGATCGATAAGTGTATATCCTTCGGACTTTGCGTGTTCCGAATGCTCGTTTTCGATCCATATGGCTGGTAAGCCGAAGGCGGGATCAGTTGTTTCAATTCCGCTAAGCCTATGGCGTGAGATATCGCTGCGGACAGCAAGTGTCATTTCAGGGAAAATATCTGCTTTTCCATGACTTGTCCCGAATATTGCAATGTTGTACTGATTTGTGCCAAGCGCTGTGTCATCCCGGAATTTTACGGCAGGGAAACGGTATCCATTGGCCTGCAGGCGACTTTTGCGAAGACTTGCAATGCGTTCGAAAATTACTGGTTCTTTGGGTTTCCATTTTTCGGCAAGCTCACCGCCTAGCGTAACTTCAATAGGGGCCGGCATGGAACTGGCATGACTTTCTTCGTCTGCCTCATCGGTGGCAAACTTGTCATCCCCGGGAACAGGCGGCCTGTTTTTCAGTGATATCCATACAAATAGAGCAAATGCGACTATTATAAAAATTGGCCATTTAGGCATGCCCGGCAGCAGCAGCAGGATGAGTAACGAGCAGGTTACGATCAATGGGATACGAGGTACGGAGGCAAGTTGTTTCAGCACTTCGGTGCTAAGCTCCCTGTCGGCAGAAGAGCGGGTTACGATAATGCCAGTCGCCACTGAAATAATCAGTGCGGGCAATTGTGTTGCAATCCCGTCGCCAATTGTCAGCAATGTGAAATGTTGCAAGGCATCAAGCCAGGTCATACCCATCTGCACCACACCCACGATCCAGCCTGCAATAATGTCAATGAGCAAAATGATGATGCCGGCGATGGCATCACCTTTCACAAATTTGCTGGCGCCGTCCATCGAGCCATAAAAGGACGCTTCCTTTTCAAGTTCTTTCCGCCGGGCTGCAGCTTCATGCTGGTCGATAAGGCCCATGTTGAGGTCGGCATCGATACTCATTTGCTGACCCGGCATGGAATCAAGCGTGAAGCGTGCAGCAACTTCTGATACACGCTGCGCGCCTGATGTAATTACAACATATTGCACAACAACCAATATGAAGAATACGACAAGACCAATCACGAAGTTACCTTGGACAGCATAGTCGCCAATAGCGCCGATAACCTCACCTGCATCACCCCCTGTAAGGATGAGCCGGGTCGCGGCGACATTGAGTGAAAGCCGGTATAATGTGGCCACGAGAAGCAGGGAAGGGAAGGTCGAAAACTCGACTGGTTTTGCGACGTAAAATGTCAGCAATAATATAGTGAGACCCAGGCCAAAGTTCACGATAATCGCAAAGTCCAGCAGGAATGGTGGAATTGGTGAAAACAAGATCAGCAGGATTAATATGGTCCCGATGACCAGGAATAAATCCTTGCCGTTTGAAGAAAGTTTATCCAGCATGGTTTACCTGCCCTTGCCGATGTGCCTCATCACCCTGTGCGAGTTGCCGTATCTGTATGTATATGTCTGCAACTTCGTGGAAAAGAGCATCAGGTATTTCATACCCTACGCGGCCACCGTCATATAATGCGCGGGCGAGCTTCCGGTTTTCGATGACTGTTATCCCATGCAGGAGGGCTTTTCTTTTTATCATGAGGGCAAAATTGTTCCGTCCCTTTGCCAGAATCTGTGGGGCATTCATGATTTCCGCTTTATAGCTAAGGGCAATGGCGTAGTGATGCGGATTTGTGATGATAACGTCAGAACCTGCAACACCGCCCATGCTTTCGCTTTGCTGTGCAAATTCCTTGTGCAGTTGCTTGCGTTTCTGCTTGAGCCGGGCATCACCTTCGCGGTCACGCGTTTCGCGTTTGACCTCGCGGCCTGACATACGCATCTGCTTGTGATATTCCTTGCGTACGATTATCTGGTCGATAACCATGAAAATAAAGGCAAGGCCCATAAAGACAAGCAGCAGGCGAAACCCGGTCAGCAGCATGATGCTGGCCAGTTTTTTCGCATCGCTTGCGGCGGCACCGTAATTATCAATGCTATAATGGATGAACAGATATGCAGACCCCGAATAGGCAGCCAGCTTGATGACATTTTTCAAGGTTTCCTTAAGCATTTTCAGTGAAAATACGCGCTTGAATCCTTTAGCCGGGTTCATACGGCTGAAATCTGGTTTCAGCGGATGTGTGGAGAAAATAAAACCACGCAACTGCAGCATTTCAAAGAAAATGATGATGACAACGGCAATGCCCATTAGCAGTAGCAGGGGGTAGAATGCGGGCCATAGTTTTGCAGCTGATAAAGCAAGTATTTCGGAGCTTGTCGTAGCGCTATTGACCTCTATCGCCACTGACTTACGCATAATGCCAATCATATTTTGGGCTGCCATCGCACCGAATATGCTGATGAAAGCACAAAGCGCGGCAAGCACCGATAGAAAACCCAAATCCATGCCGCGTGCGACTGTTCCCTTTTCTCGGGCCTTGCGCAATTTGAACGGAGTTGGTTCTTCGGTTTTATCCTGATCTGAATCTTCCATAAGTTACAGCAACCTCGGAATGATATCGAGCGTAGTGCGCATGATCTGCAGAAAAAGAGCAGATGAAACTGCAAAGGCTATAGGCAGGAATAAAAGAAGCATCATTGCTTTCGCCTGAAAACCGAGCAACAGGACATGCATTTGGGGCAATGTTCGCGACATGGCTGCGATGGTGATATCGGTAAGGAAAAGAGCCAGCATCGGAATGGCGGCTATCCCGAAAGCGAGCAGGAAGGTAATCGATATATGTGAAAAGAGCGGTAGTAGACTGGATGGTCCTTGCGCTACTCCAAGTGGAATATTTTCCACCGAAGCAGACCATATGGCGATCAATTCTGCAGGCCCCTCCATAGCAAAGAAAATAGCCGCCGCCGCATAGGCGAATAATGTGCCGACAAGAGGCGTGCGTGCCCGCGTTGTCGGGTCCACAAGAAGCGCCAGACCAAATCCGGCTTGCACATCAAGTGTCCTTCCCGCCGTATATAGCGCGGCAAAGGCGATCTGAAATGCAAGCACGATTGTCAGCCCTAGCAGCAATTCCATGGATGCAATTTGTACCAAACCCTTTTCGGCAAGATTGAGCAGATAGGTCTGTTCAGGATAACTGGTCACCAACCATGCAGTCAGGCCAAGGCCGAATAGCACGCGTATTACCGCTGGTACGCGGATCAGAGTGAAAGGTGGTGCAAAGGCAAAGACAGGAGCAATTCGCAAGCTCAATAGCAGTATTGCCATTATCCAATTTGCAAATTCGTTGGACATATTTGCTTAATTGCCACCAATGCTGGGAATGGTCAGATAAAGTGATGTGGCGAAATGTGTAATGCTGTTTATCATCCACGGACCAAATGCGATGAGCAGGAAGGCTGTAATCATCAATTTGGGTACAAAACTGAGCGTCATTTCCTGAATTTGCGTTGCAACCTGAAAAACACTGACCAGCAGCCCAACTACCAGAATAGCAACCAGAACTGGTCCAGCGACCATCATCGCCTGCCACAACATTTCATTAATATAGTTTAGAGCTCTATCCGCGCCCAAAACATTGCCCCTTGTGAAAAAATGGCAAACGCGGCGTGCCGCTATGCTAGGAATATATAGAGCATCTTTTCAGTGATATAGAGTCGCTGTCAAGGTGAAACCGTTCGCAATTTACCTTTAAGCTGACCTGCTTGTCCGTAGCGGACAAATTTCAAGCCAAATCCATTTCGATATAGCTTGCAGTTTTGGGTGTTGCTGAGCCTGGATTCCGGTTTTGCCGCATTTTGCGCTACAATCGCTGTGCTATCAGGCATGCCAAGTGCAAGGCTGCATGATGCCTTAATATCGGGGGAAATATGCCAAAGAATATTGTGATTTGTCTGGACGGAACGGGCAACCAGATCGAAGAGAATATCTCCAATGTACTGAAGCTTTACCGGGCAGTCGATAAGAGCAGCGAGCAGCTTGTGTTTTATGACCAGGGGGTGGGAACGCTCGGTCGCATCTACACCTGGGGCTGGTTGAAACAGAAGCTGAAAAACGGGCTGGGCCTGGCCTTTGGGTTGGGGCTCGATCGCAATGTGCTCAAGGCCTATGAGTTTATTGTCCAGAACTATGAGGACTATGACAATATCTATATTTTCGGTTTCAGCCGGGGCGCGCATACTGCCCGCGTATTAGCCGGGATGATATATGAAGTGGGCATATTGCGCGCGCACCAGATACATTTGAGCGGCGCGGCGCTGACTGCTTATAAACAGGCACCAAGGGCACGCCATGACATCGGCGAAGCGATTGGTGAGGATGTGTATGAAGGCGAAGGCGCAAATTTCCGCCGCGTGGCGCAGCCGCGCACGGCGGCCGTCCGCTTTTTGGGGTTATGGGACACAGTCAGCTCTGTTTTTGTGCCTAATGTTAAAACATATTTTCCGCCGATCGTGCGGGAGGACCTGCCCCATACCAAATATAATCCGGCAGTACGTATGTTCCGGCAGGCAGCGTCGATTGATGAGCGGCGGCGGATGTTCCGGCTGGATGGATGGGAGGAGGGGCAACCTTTCAAACCCAATATACATTCACTGGGCGAACCGGATGCGCAGGATGCGCGGCAAGTCTGGTTTGCCGGATATCATAGCGATGTTGGTGGCGGACATAAGCGCGCCGAAAGCGGCACTTCCCAATTCCCGCTGATCTGGATGATCAGTGAAGCGGAGAAGGCAGGGCTCAGGGTATTTGGCCGCATGGCCCGTTATGTGAGCGGCATTGAGCCCTATAGCGACACGACGCGCTATCTGTATCCGGAGCCAGACCCGGCCGGGAAGTTGCATCCCTCGCTCAAGGGGTTTTGGTGCCTGCTTGAGGTTATTCCCAAACGCAATAGGCGCAGCGAATGGCCGGAACGCAGAAATAGGTGGGGTGTATATCTGCCGCTCGGCGAACGCCGCTATATAGCGGCGGATGCCAACATTCATTCCAGTGTGTATGACAGGATTAAACTATGCCCGGACTATGATCCACCAAACCTGCCGTGAAAAACCGGCGTGAACAGTAACGTTGCTGTTGGGTTGGAAAAGGATAGCTGATAGTGCGGGAATATCGAGGTAAAACGGAGAGAAACCCATGACCAGATTCGCCCCTTCCATCCTTGCAATATCTGCCCTGTTTCTACCGCTTACAGCCTGCACAGACGGTTCTCAGCGACCTGTTGCGGCTGTTTCGACGGTAACGCCAGATACCCCTGCTAAAGCGAAGAATATCATATTGTTTATCGGTGATGGCATGGGTATCTCAACGGTCACTGCGGCGCGCATCTATGAGGGGCAGCAGCGCGGAGAGACCGGTGAAGAGAATTATCTGTCGTTCGAACGGTTTCCCAATGTCGCGCTGGTCAAGACTTATAATACTAACCAACAGGTGCCCGACAGCGCCGGCACGGCAACGGCAATCAACACCGGGGTGAAAACACGCGCGGGTGTTATTGGCACCGGGCCGGTTTCCCGGCGCGGCGATTGTGCCGCATCACAGAATGAAAAACTGCCATCACTTGCGGGGCAGGCAAAAGCGCGCGGCCTTGCGGTTGGTATTGTCAGCACGGCGCGCCTTACACATGCTACACCTGCAGCCGTATATGCGCACAGCCCGGAGCGGGAGTGGGAGGCGGATAGCAACCTGCCCGAAGCTGCCGTAACACAAGGATGCCGCGATATTGCCGCGCAGCTCATGGAATTCCCGTTTGATGTCGCACTAGGTGGTGGTCGCCGGAATTTCCTGGGCCAGGCTGAAGGCGGGCGGCGCAATGCGGCCTCGGCCAATCTGGGGCAGCAATGGGCCGCACGGACAGGCGGCAGCTATGTTGAGGATATGACAGCAATGAATGCCGCAGCGCAGGATAAACCGGTACTCGGTCTGTTTTCATCCAGCCATATGACTTATATGCTGGATCGCGGCCGTGACAGCGGTGAACCGACACTGACCGACATGACAGGGGCGGCGCTGCAACGCGTATCGCGCGATGACGATGGATATTTCCTGATGGTTGAAGGCGGGCGCATCGACCATGGCCATCATGATGGCAAGGCAGGATATGCACTGGAAGAGGCACGTGAGTTTGCACGGGCCGTTGCTTATGCTGCGGCAAATACAGATCCGGAAGAAACACTCATATTGGTAACTGCTGACCATAGCCATGTGTTTACAATCGCCGGTTATCCTACGCGTGGTAACCCTATACTCGGGCTTGCCATGGGCAATGATGACAGTGGTGAGCCAACGGGGAAACCGGTATTAGCTGCGGACAATCTGCCTTATACCACCCTGGGCTATGCGAATGGACCAGGAGCGATAAATGGCAAGCGCACGATGCCCGAAACCGGACCAAAGGCAAAGCAGCAGGCAGCCATTCCCGGTCCTTATGAAACGCATGGCGGTGAAGATGTGGCACTCTATGTAAAAGGCCCCGGTGCGGCAAAAGCGCGGGGCGTTATCGAGCAGAATTATATCTATAATATCATGCGTACGGCACTGGGTTGGCCTGATTGACCTGAACCATAATTGATATATGTCATTTGTTTGATATATATCAATGATAACTCAGGGGCTCTGTTCTAGCCACTCTCGAAGATAGTTCTCGAAAGTGGTCAAATGGCACACAAGTCTCTCAAATTTCTATTGTCTGTCGCGGCGGCGATTCCATGTATGTTATCATCTTATGCAGTCGCTGCAGATGATAAAGCTGCAGAAAACGACCTGTTCATTGATCCATATGTCGATATACGCTACCGGCTGGAAACGGTGGATCAGGACGGTCTGCCGCGTGATGCGACCGCTTCGACGGTGCGCGTCAAGGCTGGCTTTGAAACCGATGAATGGCAAGGTTTTAGCCTGAAAGTCGAAGGCGAGGCCATTGCCAATGTCGGTGCAGAAAAGTTCAATGATACACTGAACGGCAAAACACAATTTCCGGTTGTAGCTGATCCTGAAGATATCGCTCTCAATCAGGCCTATGTGCGCTGGCGGCATGATAATACTGTCGATTTGCGCGCCGGGCGTCAGGTGATTAATTTTGATAACCAGCGCTGGGTTGGTTCGGTTGGTTGGCGGCAGAATGACCAGACGTTCGATGCCGTGGTCGGGACAGTAAATTCGCCGGGCGGGCCATCTGTAACCTATGGCTATAGCTGGCGCACCAACCGCATTTTTGGACCGGATTCTCCGCGCGGTACATTTCGCGATAATGATATGCATTTTGTACGGGCGGGTTATAATGTGCCGGTCGCCGGCAATGTCACGGCCTATGCCTATCTGTTCGACGTGCCCGATGCGCCGGGGGCATCCTCGCAGACATTCGGCGTGCGCCTGTCGGGTAAACAGGGTCTGGGCGGGGCCAAACTGCTTTATGCCGCTGAATATGCCCGACAGTCCGATTATGGCAATAACCCGGCGCGCTTTGGTCATGATTATCTGTTGCTCGAACCCGGCATTGCGGCGGGCCCAGTGACGGTAAAATTCGGATATGAAAAACTGGAAGGCGATGGCGTAACAGCACTCAGGACGCCGTTTGCAACGCTGCATGCCTTTAATGGCTGGGCGGACAAGTTTTTGTCCACGCCCGCCAATGGACTGCGCGATATATATGGCGATGTCACGCTAAAACCCGCGAGCCCGAAATGGCTGAAAGGTACGGTATTCAGAGCCGTCTATCATGACTTTAAATCCACCCGTGGCGATCTGAATTATGGCCAGGAATGGGATTTCCTGATCGCGCGTAAAGTTGGCAAGCATGTATCGCTGTCACTCAAATATGCGGATTATGACAGCGATGGCTTTGCTACCGATACGCAAAAATTCTGGTTTACCACGCAGCTGAAGTTCTAGTGCGGAAAGGGGAGCGTTCTGCACCAGGCGAAAAGCGCCGGGCCTATAACGGGCCGGCGCTTTTTAGCCACGGCTTTCGTCCCTTCTTCTTTTGCGCGGCATTATTCGCTGGCCTGGCTATACCCGCATGGATGGCGGCGTTTTCGCATGGTTACGGCATTGGTACGGGCGGAAATGCGCTGACCTGGCATATACATGAAATGATCTATGGTTATCTGGCGGCCGCAATTGCCGGTTTTGTGATGACGGCCATTCCCAACTGGACCGGGCGACTGCCGGTGATGGGACTGCCGCTAGCTTTGCTGGTTTTGCTTTGGCTCGCGGGACGCATGCTGATGTTCGGCAGCGATTATGGAATGGTAACCCCGATCGTGGACAGTCTGTTTTTGGTGATTGTGGCAGGTTTTGCCTGGCGCGAAATATTGGCCGGTAAAAACAAGCGCAATCTGCCCATATGCCTGCTGCTCAGCCTGTTTGCGCTTAGCAATGTCCTGTTTCATTTTGAGGAGGCGCTGGGGCTCCCTTATCAGACCGGCATGCGGCTGGGTATCACTGTGGTGACAGTGCTGATGATGCTGATTGGCGGGCGGATTATCCCTTCCTTCACCACGAACTGGATGCGTAAACAGGGTATATTGCCTGAGCCCGCACCGTTTGGGGGCTATGACAAAATCGCAATGCTGGTGGCGGCGCTGACACTGGTCGGTTGGGTTATCGCGCCCAATGCTGCACTGGTCGGTTATGGATTGGTGGCTGTCGCTATAATGCACTTTGTACGGCTGCGGCGCTGGCGTGGTTGGCAGACGGCCCGCGATCCACTCATGCTGGTGCTGCACATTGCTTATGCATGGATACCGGCGGCTTTCCTGCTGATGGGACTTGCGATATTGCGGCCTGAAGCGCTGACAGCCGCACATGCCATGCACGCATTGACAGCGGGTGCGGCCGGACAGCTTACTCTGGCCATTATGACGCGAGCCAGTCTGGGCCATGGCGGGCGTGAATTGCGGGCCGGTGCGGGTACAATAGCGATCTATATACTCGCATTTACCGGTGCCTTACTTCGGATGATATTCCCTTTTACGGGTATGGGCTACGCGCTTGGTATGTCCATCGCGGGCATCGTGTGGGCCAGCGCATTTTTGCTGTTTGCAATATTATATGCCCCGCTGTTTTTCACCAAACGCCGGTAAAGCCTAGCGGCTGCTGAGGCCTATTTCTGGATCATCGATGAGCGCGTTGGGCTTTGCGAAAGCAGCCAGTGCATCCGGCTTGTCAATATGCACCACCGGCCCCTGAATGCGTACGCCATGCGGATTGAGCGCGCCAAAGGAACGCGACAGGTTTTCCGGAGTCATACTGAGCAGGGCGGCAATGGTCCGTTTGTCGGCAGGCAGGGTAAAGCTGGACGCGTGATCATGGCTTGCAGCGAGGCGGAGCAAGTAATTGGCGAGCCGCTCGGTTGCCGGGCGCAGTTTCGCTTCCTTGTGCATTTTCACAAGCTGCCGGTAAGCCTTTGACAATTCGTTCGCGATGGCCACGGCGAACATCTTGTCTTCGGCAAAATGCCGCTTGATATGTTCGGCCGGTATCATCAGCAGCCGTGACGGCGTTAATGTACGCGCTGACATCAGGCACACCGCATCGCTCAGCACCGCCGCCAGAATGAAGGCGGATGTCGGTTCGATGATGGCCATGCTGGTTTCGCGGCCATTGTTGCAGGCAAATAATTCGACCGAACCTTCCACCAGAATATAGAGGAAATCGGCACTGTCACCTTCATGTATAAGCTGCACCTGCGGGGGAAAATGCTGCAGGAGCGCGGCCGATACAAGCTCTTCGAAATTGCTGTCCTCTACCCCGGCGAACAGGGGCAGGTCACGGACTGCCGGCATATCTTGTGCACGCATCGAAAACCCCCTGATTCGCTATATATACATATCACCTATTTAATTGATAAATATCAAGCATAACTTTGCTATACGCTAAATATGTGCGCGGAATAGAACAAACAACAGGGCGACCTTTTTCCTAAATACGGGGCTTTTCCTTTGATTTGACATAAATCAAGGTTGCTCCACAGCCTAGCGTGAAACCTGATCCAGAAATTGGGGTGAACACCCCGAATGACAAGGGAGTCAGGGGAAATGCAAGACGCAGCAGTGGCAAGTTCGGGCCAGCAATACAAAGCACTGGGGATGAGCACGTTCGCCTTCACCACCTGCTTTGCCGTCTGGACAATTTTTTCGATCATCGGGATCAAGATCAAGGCCGATCTGGGCCTGTCTGACACACAATTTGGTTTGCTCGTCGGCACGCCTATTTTGACCGGCTCCCTATCACGCATTTTTCTGGGCATTTGGGCTGATCAATATGGCGGGCGGCTGGTTCTCACGCTGACCATGTTGTGTGCGGCGATCGCAACATTCCTGCTCTCCATGGCTACGAGCTACCCGGTAATGTTGCTTGCAGCCCTTGGTGTAGGTTTGGCGGGCGGCAGTTTTGCCGTTGGTATCGCCTATGTTTCCACATGGTATCCCAAAGAAAAGCAGGGCACAGCTTTGGGGATATTTGGGGTTGGTAACGTCGGTGCCGCGATCACAAGTTTTGTAGCGCCTTTGGTGTTGGTAGCATTTGGCTGGACGACTGTGGCTCAGGTTTGGGCGGCGGTCCTGGCGGCAGTGGCGGTGTTCTTCTGGCTTTCTACAGAAGATGATCCAGTGCTTAAGGCACGGCGTCAGAGCGGCGAAAAACCGCGTTCGGCGTTAATGCAGCTGGAGCCGCTTAAAAATCAGCAGGTCTGGCGGTTTGCGCTCTACTATTTCTTCGTATTCGGGGCATTTGTTGCCCTTGCCTTGTGGCTCCCCCACTATCTGATTGATGTTTACAAACTGGACATCAAAACGGCGGGTATGATTGCTGTGGCTTATTCGGTTCCGGCCAGTTTATTTCGCGCCTATGGTGGTCATCTGTCGGACAAATATGGCGCGCGCAAGGTGATGTATGCGACCTTTGGCGTGTCGCTCATCTGCCTGTTCATGCTTTCCTACCCTGAAACCGATTATATCATTCACGGTATCGAAGGACCGATTGCCTTTTCCACTTCGATGGGTTTGGTCCCGTTCGTTATTGCGATTTTCATCCTCGGTTTCTTTATGTCGCTGGGCAAAGCTGCAGTTTACAAGCATATCCCTGTCTATTACCCGGGCAATGTTGGATCGGTCGGCGGTCTGGTCGGGATGATTGGCGGCCTGGGTGGTTTCTTTCTTCCCATCGCGTTTGGCGCGATGAATGACCTTACCGGCATTTGGACCAGCTGCTTCATGCTGTTGTTTTTCCTGGTCGCCGTTGCGCTTGCCTGGATGCATTTTTCGGTGCGCCAGATGGAACAGAGAGCGGTCGGAACACAATTGTCCGAACTGCCTGAATTCCCTGAAATGCAGGATATTCAGGATAGTACCATCCACAAGGAGACCCATGCTCCCTCTAAGCTGCTTGAAACCTGGGAGCCTGAAGATGAGGAATTCTGGGCCGATAAAGGCGCAAAGATTGCGCAGCGCAATTTGTGGATTTCCATTCCCTGTTTGCTGCTGGCCTTTTCGGTCTGGATGGTCTGGTCAGTGGTGGTCGCAAAACTGCCCGTTATCGGCTTTGATTATTCGACCGATCAACTCTTCTGGCTGGCCGCCTTGCCGGGGCTTTCAGGGGCAACCTTAAGAATATTTTATAGCTTTATGGTGCCAATTTTCGGTGGCAGGCTATGGACAACTTTAACGACACTTTCATTGCTTATTCCAGCCTTCGGTATCGGCTATGCGGTACAGAATCCGCAAACACCCTATTTCATTTTCCTGATACTCTCGCTGCTCTGCGGTTTTGGCGGCGGCAATTTTGCCTCCTCCATGGCGAATATCAGCTTCTTTTTCCCGAAACGGCAAAAGGGTAATGCGCTGGCACTCAATGCTGGCCTTGGCAATGCGGGCGTATCGGTCATGCAGTTTCTGGTGCCGATCGTCATTACCGCCGGTGTTTTCGGCTTTATGGGCGGCGAACCGCAAGCCACTTCGGATGGTGGCTCACTGTGGATCCAAAATGCCGGCTTTATCTGGGTACCGTTTATCCTGATCAGCGCAGCACTTGCGTGGTTTGGTATGAATGATATCGCTTCAGCCAAGGCAAGCTTTGCCGATCAGGCGGTGATTTTTCAGCGCAAGCATAACTGGATCATGTGTTTCCTGTATACTGGCACCTTCGGGTCTTTCATCGGCTATTCGGCCGGCTTCCCGCTCTTGTCGAAAATCGCGTTTCCAGATGTGGATTCACTCAAATATGTGTTCCTTGGCCCTCTTGTCGGTGCGATATCGCGTGCGGCGACCGGCTGGATATCTGACAAATGGGGCGGCGGCCGCGTTACATTCTGGACGTTCCTCCTGATGATCGCGGCAGTGGCCGGTGTGCTCTACTTCCTGGGCATCAAGGACCAGCCAGGCGCATTCTGGGGTTTCTTCGCAATGTTCATGCTGCTCTTCTTTGCAACGGGGGTGGGCAATGCTTCGACCTTCCAGATGATCCCGATCATAATGCGCAAGGAAATCGGGCGGCTCATGCCTAGACTACCTGCGAATGAGCAGCTGCGCAATGCAGAGAAAGAATCTGCGGCGATTATCGGCTTTACCTCGGCAATCGCAGCCTATGGCGCGTTCTTCATCCCGAAATCATACGGAACGTCGATTTCGATGACGGGCGCACCCAATGCGGCGCTTTGGGGTTTCCTGATCTTCTACGCCGCCTGCGCTGCCATGACTTGGTTTGTTTATACCCGCCAAGGCGGCCTGCTCCACGACATTGAACGCGGACGTGAAGCTGCATCTCCTATCCCGACAACAGCATAATATGAGGACCTGAAAAATGAGCCATCTTCTTGATCGATTGAACTTTTTCAGCAAGACCAAAGCCCCTTATGCGGACGGGCACGGGATTACGACCAGCGAAGATCGGCGCTGGGAAGATGGCTATCGAAAACGGTGGCAGCATGACAAGATCGTCCGTTCCACGCACGGCGTGAACTGCACGGGTTCATGCTCATGGAAAGTCTATGTGAAGGGCGGGATCGTCACATGGGAAACGCAGCAGACAGACTATCCGCGCACACGGCCTGATCTGCCCAATCATGAACCACGCGGCTGTTCCCGCGGTGCGAGCTATAGCTGGTACATCTATTCCGCCAACCGCGTGAAATATCCGCTTATCCGGTCAAGGTTGGTACGGTTGTGGCGCAAGGCGCGCGAAACCATGGAGCCGGTTGCGGCATGGAAATCTATCGTTGAAGATCAGGCGAAACGCGACAGTTACACAAAAATCCGCGGCCATGGCGGTTTTATCCGCGCGGCGTGGGACGAAGTGACAGAGATTATCGCTGCGTCCAATGCCTATACCGCAAAGAAATACGGCCCCGACCGCGTTATCGGTTTCTCGCCCATTCCGGCCATGTCAATGGTGTCCTATGCAGCGGGTTCACGTTATCTGTCCCTGCTGGGCGGCACATGCATGTCATTCTATGACTGGTATTGCGATTTGCCACCAGCTTCGCCCATGACATGGGGGGAACAGACCGATGTTCCCGAAAGCGCCGACTGGTATAATGCAGGCTTCCTGATGCTTTGGGGTTCCAATGTGCCGCAGACACGGACACCGGATGCCCATTTTTACACTGAAGCGCGCTACAGAGGCGCCAAATCAGTTGTGGTATCGCCCGATTATTCCGAAGCGGCGAAATTCTCTGATATGTGGCTGCATCCTAAACAGGGCACAGATGCTGCGCTGGCTATGGCGATGGGCCATGTCATTTTGCGCGAATATCATCTTGACCGCCAAGCCGAATATTTTGAGGAATATGCGCGCAAATATTCCGATATGCCCATGCTGGTGCGGCTGGTGGAAAAAGATGGGCATTTCATTCCCGAGCGCTTGCTCAGAGCCTCTGAATTCAAAGACAATCTGGGCGAAAAAGAAAATGCCGAATGGAAAACCGTTGCCTTTGATGAACTGAGTGAAAAAATAGTCGTACCCAATGGCACCATCGGCTCACGCTGGAGCGAAAAGGGCAAATGGAACCTTGAAGAAAAAGAAACCGACGGTAATGATACCAAGCTCAAGCTGACCAACATACTGGACGGCGATCATGATACAGTGGTCGATGTCGCGTTCCCATATTTCGGCAACCGCGAGCATGATTATTTCAAAGGTACGGATCATCCCGATACGCTGATCCGGCGCGTACCTGCCCGTAATGTTAAGCTTGCAAAAGGCGGCGTATTGGTTGCCTCTGTCTATGACCTTTTCATGGCAAACTATGGTCTGGACCGCGGCCTTGGCGGTGAAAACATCGCCAGCGATTATAGTGAGAATGAGCCTTATACACCGGCATGGGCTGAGCAAATAACCGGTACACCCGCCGATCAGATAATCACCGTAGCTCGCGAATTTGCGGACAATGCCGAAAAAACGAACGGCAAGTCGATGGTGATATTGGGGGCAGGCCTCAACCACTGGTATCATATGGACATGAACTACAGGGGAATTATCAATCTCCTGATCATGTGCGGCTGTATTGGCCAGTCGGGTGGCGGTTGGTCGCATTATGTGGGGCAGGAAAAACTGCGTCCGCAAACCGGGTGGCAGCCGCTGGCATTTGCGCTCGATTGGGCGCGCCCGCCGAGGCATCAGAACTCAACCAGCTTCTTTTATGCGCATAGCGATCAATGGCGTTATGAGACTCTTGATGTCGATGAAATCCTGTCGCCTACCGCGCCCGAAGGGGAAATGAGTGGATCGCTGATTGATTTTAATGTCCGCGCGGAGCGTATGGGTTGGCTGCCGTCTGCGCCGCAGCTAAAAACCAATCCGCTAGAGGTTGCAAAAGCTGCACGCGATGCTGGCAAAGAACCCAAAGACTATGTGGTTGATGGTTTGAAATCAGGCGACCTGAAGCTTAGCTGCCATGATCCCGATGATCCGGCAAACTGGCCGCGCAACATGTTCGTCTGGCGCTCCAATATCCTGGGCTCGTCGGGCAAGGGGCATGAATATTTCCTCAAACATCTGCTCGGCACCGAACATGGCGTGCAAGGCAAAGACCTCGGGGAAATGGGGCACAAAAAACCAGAAGATGTCGTCTGGCATGACGAAGCGCCAGAAGGAAAACTTGATCTTGTTGTTACGTTGGATTTCCGTATGTCGACGACCTGCGTCTATTCAGACATCGTCCTGCCGACAGCAACCTGGTATGAGAAAAACGACCTGAACACGTCGGATATGCATCCGTTTATTCACCCACTTTCGGCGGCGGTGGACCCTGTATGGGAATCCAAATCGGACTGGGAAATCTACAAGGCAATCGCCAAGAAATTCTCTGAAATCGCTCCAGAGGTTCTCGGCGAAGAAGAGGATGTGGTGATGACGCCTATCCTGCACGATACGCCAGGTGAAATTGCGCAACCCATGGATGTTCAGGACTGGAAAACCGGTGATGTGGAACCAATCCCGGGTAAGACCATGGCACAGATTTCGGTTGTGAAACGCGATTATCCGAACCTCTACAAACGCTTCACCGCGCTGGGCCCGCTCATGGAAAATGTCGGCAATGGCGGTAAGGGCATCGCCTGGAAGACGAAAGAGGAAGTTGAGCATCTGAAAGAGCTTAACGGTGTCGTCACCGAAGAGGGTCCAACCAAAGGGATGGCCAAGATCGAGTCAGACATTGACGCAACCGAAGTCATTCTGATGCTTGCGCCCGAAACCAATGGTGAAGTCGCGGTCAAGGCATGGGAAGCTCTGGAAGAATTTACCGGACGCGAACATGCGCATCTGGCATTGCCCAAAGAGGATGAAAAAATCCGTTACCGCGATGTCGTGGCACAGCCGCGCAAAATTATCTCCTCACCGACATGGTCGGGCATTGAGAGCGAGAAGGTTTGCTATAATGCGGGCTATACCAACGTGCATGAATTGATCCCGTGGCGCACATTGACCGGGCGACAACAGCTTTATCAGGACCATCTGTGGATGCGCGCCTTTGGTGAAGGTTTCTGCGTCTATCGCCCGCCAATTGATACCAAGGCGGTAAAGCCGATGCTCGACCGTGCCGAGGGGCAGGAGCATGTTGTACTCAATTTCATCACCCCGCACCAGAAATGGGGAATTCACTCGACCTATACCGACAATCTGTTGATGCTGACGCTATCACGTGGCGGTCCGATTGTGTGGATGTCCGAAGTGGACGCAGTCAAGGCAGGTTTGGTCGATAATGACTGGGTCGAAGCGTTTAATTCGAACGGCGCTCTTGTGGCCCGTGTGGTGGTGTCGCAGCGTATGAAAGAAGGCACACTGTTCATGTATCATGCGCAGGAAAAAATCGTAAATGTTCCCGGGTCGCCAATAACCGGGCAGCGCGGGGGCATTCATAACAGTGTCACCCGCGCCATCCTGAAACCCACCCATATGATCGGCGGCTATGCGCAGCAAAGCTATGGCTTCAACTATTACGGCACGGTCGGTTCAAACCGCGATGAATTCGTGATTGTCCGCAAGCTGGCCGATGTCGATTGGCTGGACGGGGAAAAAGACCGGTTACACCCGGATGATATGGAGGCGGCAGAATGAAAGTACGTGCGCAAATAGGCAAGGTCCTGAACCTCGACAAATGCATTGGCTGCCACACCTGTTCGGTCACGTGCAAAAATGTATGGACCAGCCGCGAAGGCATGGAATATGCATGGTTCAACAATGTTGAAACAAAGCCCGGCATCGGCTTTCCTAAGGACTGGGAAAACCAGGACCGCTGGAATGGCGGCTGGGAGCGGCAGAGAAATGGCCGCATCCGACCGAAAATGGGCGGGAAATGGCGGTTGCTGGCCAAGATTTTCGCCAATCCCGATATGCCGGAAATTGACGATTATTACGAACCTTTCACGTTCGACTATGAACATCTGCAAAAGTCGCCCGAAATGAAGGCGATGCCGACCGCGCGGCCGCGTTCGCTGGTGTCAGGCGAACGGATGGAGAAAATCGAATGGGGCCCGAACTGGGAAGAAATTCTGGGCGGAGAATTTTCCAAGCGCAGCGAAGATTATAATTTCGAAGGCGTCGAAAAAGAGATTTACGGCGAATTTGAAAACACTTTCATGATGTATTTGCCGCGGTTATGCGAGCATTGCCTCAACCCGACCTGTGTGGCGGCCTGCCCTTCAGGATCGATCTACAAGCGAGAAGAAGATGGTATTGTTCTAATTGACCAGGAAAAATGCCGTGGCTGGCGGATGTGCGTGTCGGGCTGTCCGTACAAGAAAATCTATTATAACTGGAATAGCGGTAAATCGGAAAAATGCACATTCTGTTATCCGCGTATTGAAGTGGGTCAACCGACAGTGTGCTCTGAAACCTGTGTCGGGCGTATCCGCTACCTGGGCGTGATGCTCTATGATGCTGACCGCATCGAAGAAGCCGCCTCGGCGGAAAGTGAGCAGGACCTCTATCAGGCACAGCTTGATATTTTCCTGGATCCCAATGACCCAGAAGTCATCACCCAGGCGCGCAAGGATGGCGTGCCCGAAGCATGGCTCGAATCCGCCCGCAAGTCGCCGGTCTATAAAATGGCGATGGAATGGAAAGTCGCATTCCCGCTGCATCCTGAATACCGGACATTGCCAATGGTATGGTATGTACCGCCACTGTCACCGATTAATTCGGCGGCAAGTGCAGGTAAAATGGCGTTCAAGGATGACATGCCCGACGTACGCTCACTGCGTATTCCGCTGCGTTATCTTGCCAACCTGCTGACGGCGGGAGAGGAGGAGCCGATTGCGCTTTGCCTAGAACGGATGATGGCGATGCGAAGCTATATGCGTGCCAAAACAGTTGATGGCGTCATTGCGACCGATATTGCCGAAGGCGTTGGCATGACAGCTGGACAAATAGACGAGATGTATCATGTGATGGCGATTGCCAATTATGAAGACCGTTTTGTCATTCCAACTTCCCACCGCGAAGAAGCCGAAGATGCGTTTGATGAGCGCGGATCGTGCGGTTTCTCATTCGGCAACGGCTGTTCGGGCGGTTCCACCGAAACCAATATGTTCGGCACACCGAAAAAGAAGAAAGTCCAGTCACCATCGGCGTTTCTAACGGAAGGAGAGCGGTCATGATGAAGACATTCAAAGTACTGGCCGCGCTGCTGACATATCCGACTGTAGAGATTAAGGAGGCCGTTGAAGATTTTCTGCCAGCATTGAAAGAAGAAGGGCTGGTTCCCGCCCCTTTTCAGAAACGTTTGCAGGCACTGATTACGGAATATCGGGAGCGTGATTTGCTCGACTTGCAGGAACGTTATGTTCTCTTGTTCGACCGCACCCGTTCGCTCTCGCTGCACTTGTTTGAACACGTGCACGGCGAGAGCCGGGATCGCGGCCAGGCGATGGTTGATTTGAAAGCTATGTACGAAGACAAAGGCCTGACGATCAGCTCGACCGAACTGCCTGATTTCCTACCGCTGTTCCTTGAATATCTGTCCATCCTGTCGCAAACTGAGGCTTTGGAGCTGCTGGGCGAACCTGCGCATGTCATTGCCGCTATCGGCGAGCGGTTAATCAAGCGTGGCAGCAGCTATGCCGCTGTGCTCGAGGCGCTGGGGCATCTATCAGGTCCGGCTGATGAAAAGGTCAAAGAAGCGCTGCTTAAAGAACCCGATGATGATCCCGAAGATCTGGAAGCGCTTGATGCGGCGTGGGAAGCGGAACAAGTGAGCTTTGGCCCCGGGACGCCCGATGAAGGCTGCCCGAAAGCATCAGATATGCTGAGTAAAATGCTGACAGATATTCCGCCGCAGGGCGAAGCCAAACCTGAGGAAACGACATCTAACGGAGGTACGAAAAATGGCTGAATTTTTGAACCATCTCGTTTTCGGCATCTATCCTTATATCGCTTTGTCTGTGCTCGCGATTGGGTCGGTCATCCGTTATGATCGTGAACCCTATAGCTGGAAATCAGGATCCAGCCAGCTTTTGCGGCGCAAGCAGTTGATGGTGGGCTCGCTGTGTTTTCACCTGGGCGTACTGATTATTTTCTTCGGGCATCTAGGAGGGTTGCTGACACCGATTGAGCTGTTTGACGCTATGGGCATCAGTCATGGCGTGAAACAGACACTTGCGATTGTTGTGGGCGGCATAGCTGGCATATTCGCATTTTTCGGCGCCACCCTGTTACTCCATCGCCGCCTGTTTGACCCCCGCATAAGGCGCTCATCCAGCTTTTCGGACATCGCCATATTGTTCCTGCTCTGGTTGCAACTGGTGCTGGGACTGGCCACGATATTTGTATCGTTGGATCATCTGGATGGGCATGAAATGGTGAAATTCATGTCATGGGCGCGGGGTATTTTCACGTTCCAGGCGGATGCATCATCCTTTGTCATGGATGTGCATCCGGTCTTCAAGGCACACTTGTTCCTGGGCCTGACTATATTTCTGGTCTTTCCGTTCACACGGCTTGTGCACATGTTCTCTGCTCCTGTGCGCTACATCTGGCGCTCCGGGTATCAGATTGTACGCAGCAAGAAGGCCGCGTTATGACTCAGTTATCCGAAGCGGCTACCCTGATAGTGAATGGCACGGAAATAACGGCTGAGGTGATTGCTGCCGAAGCGCAGAATCATCCGGCGGATAATCCCGAAATGGCTTGGTCAGAGGCGGCGCGTGCGCTGGCAATCAAGACATTGCTGCTTGCAGAAGCGGACCGGTTGGGTGTCGAGCCTGGCAAATATACTGACAGCAAAAACCGGCCATTGGTCGAAGATGATGCGCGGATTGAAGCGCTGCTGGAGCAGGAAGTCAGTATCCCACGGGCAGATGAGGTAACGTGCCAGCGTTATTATGATCAGCATATTGAGCAGTTTAGCAGTCCGGATCTGGTTGAGGCATCGCATATATTGTTCGCCGCGCCCAAGGATGATGAACCACGCTATGACAATGCAGTTGCCGATGCGGCACAGGCAATTTCCGAGCTGCAGGAGCATTCCGACAGATTTGCTGCGCTTGCCGAAGCACTATCTGCCTGTCCATCCGCTAAACAAGGGGGCAATCTGGGCCAGATTGGCCCTGGCCAGACAGTCAGTGAATTTGAAACTTACCTGTTCAACCTGGATGCCGATCAGCTTTGTCCTGTTCCGGTAAAGACGCCTTATGGCGCACATGTGATAAAGGCTGGCCGGAAGATCTCTGGTGAGACCATGCCCTTTGAGGCAGTCAAACCAAGAATCGCAGATTATCTGGAAGAAGCGAGCTGGCGGCGCGGTGTGGCGCAATACATCAAGATACTGGTGGGAAGGGCAGATATATCAGGACTTGATATGGCAGGCAGTGACGGCCTTTTGGTGCAATAATCAATCTGTAGTCGGTTCCAGCCGTGTTGCGGCCTCTTTCAGATCTGACGGCGTGTTGATATTGAAAAACATATCTGCATTTGACCAGTGAATATGGGCTGCATCACATGTCCTTGCGAGTGCGCGCAATGACAGGGATTCCTGCTCAATTAAAACAGGCCATGCTTTTTCAAGTGCGACCAGTGACCAATATGCGAATGTAGGGTGCAGACCATCATCGCCGGCGGCAATAGCGGATACGCCAGTCCCGCTTAACCTGGCAACAAGGTCCTCTGGAACGAAAGGCCCGTCCACTGGAACCGTGAAGAAACCGTGGGCTTGTGGATTATGCTCTTTCAGCCATATGTGTGTAGCATATATAGCTGCCGCTGGACCTTTTGGGCCGCCCTTGTGGTCGGGAATGGTCTTTAATCCTGTGCCATAATCATACGTGCCTGAAATTATGACCTGGTCAGCTTGAGTTACGCTTTTTTTGACAGTGTGATCAATTAACCGCATTTCACCCAAAAGCATTTCACCCTTGTCAATTCCGCCCATGCGCTGTGACTGGCCGCCTGCTAATATGATCATTATTTTGCGCATATGCTGTTCTTTCGGTTCGTCTGGACCGGGATATGATATAAGTTTGTGCATACACGGCATTCTTGATATATATCAATGCCTGTTTCGGCGTGACTGTTACCACTTCAAGGCAAGGACACATAATTGAACAAGCACGCTTCTTTTCCTCCCGACTCCGATCGGCAGCCCGATATTATCTCGGTTGAAAGCGGCGCGCGCGATAACAGGCCGCTGATTGACAGGTTCGGACGTGAAATTACCTATTTGCGGGTTTCGGTAACGGACAGGTGTGATTTGCGCTGCAATTACTGCATGCCGGAAAAAATGCGCTTCCTGCCGCGCGCAGATCTGCTGACGCTTGAAGAGCTGGAGCAGCTTGTTACAGCCTTTATCTTACGCGGCGTACGCAAGATACGGCTGACCGGCGGCGAGCCTTTGGTGCGCAAAGGCATAGACACGCTAATCGACCGTTTGGGAGAGCAGGTAGCTTCAGGGGTTCTGGAAGAAATCACATTGACTACAAACGGCACGCAGCTTGCCAGACATGCGCGCAGATTGGCGAGAGCAGGTGTCAAACGTATCAACGTTTCGCTCGATACGCTCAATCCGCGCAAGTTTCATGAAATAACGCGCCGTGACGCGCTGGCGGATGTGCTGCGCGGGATTAACGCAGCACAGGCTGAAGGCATCAGGATAAAGCTGAATACCGTTGCGCTTAAGGACATAAATGAGGATGAACTGCCGGCAATGATCGCATGGGCACATGCGCAAGGCCACGATATGACGTTGATAGAAATCATGCCGATGGGAGATGTCGGCGCAGATAGGTATGACCAGTATCTGCCGCTCTCCGAAGTGCGCGCCGGGTTGGAAGAAAACTGGACGCTGAAACCGTTGATGATGCGCACAGGCGGACCTGCTCGATATGTTGAGATAGAAGAAACAGGCGGGAAATTAGGCTTTATCACGCCACTCACGCACAATTTCTGTGATGGCTGCAACCGTGTGCGATTGACCTGCACGGGACAGCTTTACATGTGTCTGGGGCAGGAAGATCGTATGGATCTGCGCGCCGTGCTACGTGATCAAGGTTCGGTGGCAATCAACGCTGCACTTGATCGGGCCATATTGCAAAAGCCCAAGGGTCATGACTTTGCTATTGACCGACAGGCGCAGAAACCCGCCGTCCTGCGCACCATGTCGCTGACCGGAGGTTGAATGGCTGAGATCATTTTTTACGGGAAGTTTCAAGATATTATTGGTCCCAGCCTGGAGCTGGGATTACCTGAAGGGGTTACAAGCCTGAAGGAATTGGTGTCGTATCTTGGCAAGCTATATGCGGGGTTTTCCGAAATGGTTTTGAACGCACGGACGAAAATTGTCCTGAATGATGTTATTGTACAGACAGACATGCCGATTTCGGACGCGGACAGGATAGAATTCCTGCCGCCCTTTAGTGGAGGGTAAGTTGATTACGCTGAGCGCGGAAGCATTTGACCCTTACCGGCTATTACGGGAATTTACCGAAGGCGTAGATGGGGTGGGTGCCGTGGCAAGTTTTACCGGTCTTGTGCGCGGTGAGGGTGATGTGGGTGTTTCAGCCCTGATTCTGGAGCATCACTCTACGCTGACGCGGGGAGCCATTGAAGAGGCTGTGCAAAAGGCGCGGCGGCAATGGGACCTGCTGGATCTGCGCATCGTACACAGAATCGGCCGTGTGGAGGTGGGAGAGCCGATAGTACTGGTTGCAACCGCCGCCAAGCATCGGCGCGATGCTTTTGAAAGCTGTGACATGCTGATGGATTTCCTCAAAACCGATGTGCCTTTCTGGAAAAAAGAGTTCTCGCAGCAAGGCGAACGTTGGGTTGAGCCGGGTGCGAAAGATCATCACGACCGGTCGCGTTGGAGTTAAACGCTGATGGCTGCTATTATATGGCTAGCGGTATTTTTCTTCCTGGTGGCTTTGCTTTACTCTTCAGTGGGTTTCGGCGGCGGATCGACTTATACCGCGCTGTTGATCCTGTCAGGTATCACTTATCAGTCTGTTCCCACACTTTCGCTTATATGCAACATTATCGTGGTTACCGGCGGTGTTTGGCAATTTGCACGGGCAGGGCATATTAATCTTGCGCGTACTTGGCCGCTCATCCTGATTTCAGTGCCAGCGGCATGGCTGGGCGGGAACCTTGTGATACCTGAAAAACTACTGGTAACGCTGTTGGGCTTCGCGCTGGTGGCTGCAGGCACCCATTTGCTGCTTAACTGGAAACCTGTTGAAGCTGGGGATGAAAGCCGGAACGTGCCGACACCGGCCACGTTGCTTGTGGGCGGCGGGATAGGTTTTCTCTCCGGCATAGTGGGTATTGGTGGCGGGATTTTCCTTGCGCCCATTCTCTATCTGACACGCTGGGGCTCGGCCAGACTGATTGCCGCCACGTGCAGTCTGTTCATCCTGGTCAACTCACTGGCGGGTCTTACAGGACAGATCATGAAAACGGGGTTAGAGACAGCGACGGGCAATATCAGCGAATATCTTCCGCTGTTTATTGCGGTCCTGATTGGCGGACAGATAGGGTCGCGGCTGGGCAGTTTTTCGCTGAGCCAGACATTCATCAAACGCGCTACGGCGGCACTAATACTTGTTGTGGCTGTCCGCCTGCTTGTAAGGACATGGCTGTGATGGAAGAGGCTGATATAGTTATCGGGAATTTCGTGGCGATCAGGGGTTTGGAGTGACAATGCAGGAAAAACGACAAGATGAACTGACACATTTCGATGGCGAAGGCCGTCCGCAGATGGTTGATGTATCCGGCAAGCCTGAAAATGTCCGGACGGCGGCTGCGCGGGGCAGGGTGCTCTTTACGGAGGCTGCCTATCGCACCTTGCGCAGCAAGGGTGTGAAGAAAGGGGATGTCCGCGTGATTGCCGAACTGGCGGGGATACAAGCCGCTAAACAGACAGCGACACTGATACCTCTGTGTCATCCGCTACCTCTCAGCAGCGTAAAAGTGCAGACTGATTTCAATGATGAGGCGTCCGCGATTGATGTTACCGCCTCTGTCAGGACGGCCGGACAGACAGGCGTGGAAATGGAAGCGCTGACGGCAGTATCTGTGGCCTGCCTGACCATCTATGACATGGCCAAGGCGATTGATAAGGATATGACGATTGCGGATATTCAGCTCGTTTCGAAAACAGGCGGGAAATCGGGTGATTTTGAACGGCCAGTATCATGATTTCGGCTGATGAAGCACGCCATATCATTGACGCGATCAGCGCGCTGGGACAGGTGGAAACCGTCACGGTGGATCAGGCACTGGACCGGATCTGCGCGGCTGATATTCCTGCACGCATAACACATCCGCCATTCAGGGCCTCCGCGATGGACGGCTATGCTGTCCGGCTCGAAGACGTCCGCCATGCTGGCGCAAAACTGAAGGTCATTGGCGAATCCCGGGCAGGTGAAGCGGCAGGCCAATTGCTTGATCCAGAGGCCGCGATCCGCATTTTCACCGGCGGCGTTGTGCCGGAAGGTGCTGACCATGTCATTATCCAGGAAAATGTGGAACGTAAAGGCGGCACCATAACCACGTGTGCGGATCAGGCCGTGTCCGCAAATATCCGCAGGGCGGGCATTGATTTTTGTGAAGGCGATATCCTTAAACGTGGGGGTGCGCGCCTGAACGCTATTGATGTCGGCTTGCTTGCCGCCGCCAACATCGCCGATGTTCGTGTCTTCAGGCGGCCCGTAATTGCCTATTTCGACAATGGTGATGAACTGGTCGAGCTCGGGTCGAAATTGCAGCACGGGCAGATAATTGGTTCCAACCGTTTTGCGCTCGACGGAATGATCCGGGAGTGGGGCGGAGAGCCGGTATATCTGGGCAAGGCAGGGGATACGCTGGAAAAAGTCGTGGCAAAATTTGAAGCGGGTCTGGATGCTGATATTGTCATGTCGGTTGGCGGAGCATCGGTTGGTGACCATGACCATGTCCGTACGGCGTTTGAGCGGATGAATGGCCAGTTCCTGTTTCAGAAAATTGCGATGAAACCCGGCAAGCCAACATGGTTCGGCGCATTGGGGGAAACTCATGTTCTCGGCCTGCCCGGCAATCCTGCATCCGCACTTGTATGCGCGACCTTGTTTTTGCAGCCGCTGATAAACCGGCTGGGCGGCAGCAGTGATGATAGACCGGCATCATTACAGGCCCGACTTGCCAGTCCGCTGAAAGCCAATGGACAGAGGGAAAATTATATGCGCGGGACATATGAAGTCTCAGATTCCGGGATTGTCACTGTAAGCCCTGCGGATAATCAGGATAGTTCCCTGCTATCGCGCCTTTCCACTGCCAATTGCCTGATCCGCTGTCCGCCGGATATGGCCGCACAGGATGAAGGCGCGATTGTCGATTGTATCCGCCTGACCTGAGGGCATATTAGCTGGCGGACATAAGCAGCCGTCTTGCAAGCAGCGCAGCGCTTTTTGCTGTTACACTCTGCATGTCGTGTGGCGGGGACAATTCGACAATATCGGCCAATGGACATGGCGTAGCGGTTTTTTTGCATTCTGTCAGAACTGTGACAACCAAATACTCTATGATCTCGAGCGGGACACCTCGCGCGGCTGGCGCACTGACGCCGGGTGCCTGAAAATGTGGAAGCACATCGATGTCTATGGTGAGATAGACAAGATCGGAGCGTTTGATAATGGCGGAGACCGCGTCGTCTGCGGCATGTTTGTCCGCGATTAACGCGTGATCGGACACAGTACCGACATTCCATTCCCGGGCACGGTCCATAAGTGCCTGTGTGTTCGATTCTTCGGCAACGCCAATGCACAGATAATCGAACTTTTCATGGGCAAGTGCCCTGATCTGTGCAAAGGGTGTGCCCGATGAAGGGCCGTTTCCACCCGGCAACCGCAAATCAAGATGCGCGTCCAGATTGATGATGCCGATCCGTTTATCCGGATAAGCCTTTGCCAGGCCGCTATAACTTGCAAACGCAGTTTCATGCCCGCCGCCCAGCACAATGATGCGCCCATGCTGTGTCAGGTTTTGATGCAGCTTTTCGCTCAGTGCGATTTGCCCTGCCTCAAGATCATCACCCAGCACCTCGATATCGCCGAGGTCGGTAAAACGCACCGGGTTCTGGGGCGCAGCAAGGCCTGCCATCGCTTTTCGCATTGCAGCCGGTCCATCATGTGCGCCGATACGCCCCTTGTTGCGGGCAACGCCGGCATCGCTGGCAAAACCGATCACGGCGCGGTTGGCATCGCCCTTGCCAGCAAGGTGATGAAGCCGCAGTGCATCTGGTCCGTCTTCGGGGTCAGAGCGTCCGGTCCAGGGCTGGGGAGGGATGATGTTTACCGGCATGGCTGTGTCTTACCCTTTTGGCAAAATGCCAGGAAGGTCAAGCTCATGCTCGCGCGCGCAGTCCAACGCGATTTCATAGCCTGCATCGGCATGGCGCATCACGCCAGTCGCCGGATCATTCCACAATACATTGCCAATGCGGCGATCCGCATCTTCGCTGCCATCACAGCATACCACCATGCCGCTATGCTGTGAAAAGCCCATGCCGACGCCGCCGCCATGGTGGAGGCTGACCCATGTTGCACCGCTCGCTGTATTGAGCAGCGCGTTCAGCAATGGCCAGTCGGACACAGCGTCCGATCCGTCCTGCATCGCTTCGGTTTCGCGGTTGGGAGAAGCGACCGACCCGCTGTCAAGATGGTCGCGGCCAATCACGACCGGCGCGCTCAGTTCACCATTGCGCACCATTTCGTTGAAGGCGAGGCCCAGCCTGTGCCGCTGCCCCAGGCCCACCCAGCATATCCGTGCGGGCAGCCCCTGGAAACTGATCCGTTCACGCGCCATGTCGAGCCAGTTATGCAGGTGCGGGTCATCGGGGATAAGTTCTTTCACCTTGGCATCTGTCTTGTAAATATCCTCCGGGTCGCCGGAAAGTGCACACCAGCGAAATGGACCGATACCGCGGCAGAACAGCGGCCGGATATAGGCAGGGACAAACCCGGGGAAGGCGAAAGCATCTTCCAGCCCTTCCTCCAGTGCGACCTGGCGGATATTATTGCCATAATCGACGGTGGGGACACCGGCCTTATGGAAATCAACCATTGCCGCGACATGGGTTTTCATGCTGGCCCGCGCGGCCTTTTCTACGGCCTTGGGGTCGCTTTCCTGCTTGGCGCGCCATTCAGCCACGCTCCAGCCGATGGGTAGATAGCCATGCACAGGATCATGCGCGCTGGTTTGGTCGGTTACGATATCGGGGCGGACGCCGCGCCGAAACAGCTCTGGCACGATTTCTGCGGTATTGCCGATAAGCGCCACCGATTTGGCTTCACCCGCCGCTGTCCAGCGATCGATCATCGCCAGTGCTTCATCCAGGTCGTGCGTTTTCTCATCGACATAGCGCGTACGCAGGCGGAAATCGGCACGAGTTTCATCGCATTCTATGGCGAGACAACATGCCCCCGCCATCACAGCGGCAAGCGGCTGTGCACCGCCCATTCCGCCCAGGCCGCCGGTGAGTATCCAGCGTCCCTTAAGGTTGCCGTCATAATGCTGCCTCCCGGCTTCGACAAAAGTCTCGTATGTGCCCTGCACAATCCCTTGCGTACCAATATATATCCATGACCCCGCGGTCATCTGCCCATACATGGCCAGACCTTTTTTATCGAGCTCGTGGAAATGGTCCCAATTGGCCCAGTGTGGGACAAGGTTGGAATTGGCGATCAGCACACGCGGTGCGTCGGCATGCGTACGAAACACGCCAACCGGCTTGCCTGACTGCACCAGCAGAGTCTGATCGGTTTCCAGTGTTTTCAGGCTTTCGACAATCGCATCAAATGCGGCCCAGTTGCGGGCTGCACGGCCAATGCCGCCATAGACAACCAACTCATCGGGATTTTCCGCAACGTCAGGGTGTAGATTGTTCATCAGCATCCTGAGCGGTGCTTCGGTAAGCCAGCTTTTGGTGTTGAGCTTAGTTCCGGTCGGGGGATAAACGGCGCGGCTGTTATGGGTACGGTCAGTCATGCATCATCTCCTCAAGGCAAGGGAAATCTATATCTGTTTTATCAAGCAGCTCACCGTGCCCGACAAGCTGTGCAGCGGTCTCAAGATCGGGTGCGAGGAAACGATCTTTGGTGAGCGGGGCAATATCCTCATGGAGCCTGTCACATACATTTGCGAGCGGAGAGCTTGTCTTGAGGGGGCTGCGGAAGCGGATGCCTTCGGCAGCGCAGAATATCTCAATGCCGAGTATGCGAAACAGGTTTTCCGCCATAGTACCCAGACGGCGCGCGCCATGCGCGGCCATGGAGACATGATCTTCCTGATTGGCGCTGGTTGGCGTGGAATCGGTCGAGCAGGGGTTTGCGAGATGCTTGTTCTCGCTCATCAATGCGGCGCTGGTTACTTCGGCAATCATCATGCCCGAATTGAGACCGGGATCTTCAGCGAGAAAAGGGGGTAGGTCGAAACTGAGCGTGGGATCAACAAGCAGGGCAATGCGCCGCTGCGATATCGACCCAATCTCGGCCAGTGCCAGCGCAATCATATCCGCGGCAAAAGCCACGGGCTCGGCATGGAAATTGCCACCTGAAACAATACGGTCTTCGGACAATAGGACCAGGGGGTTGTCGGTTGCCGCATTGGCTTCGCGGCGCAACGTAATGGCGGCATGGACCAGCATATCCATCGCCGCGCCTGCCACCTGAGGCTGGCAACGCATACAATAGGGGTCCTGTACGCGCGGGTCGTCGGCGCGGTGCGCTTCGCGGATTTCACTATCATGGAGCAGTGTGCGCATTGTGGCTGCTGCGCCAATCTGTCCGGGGTGTCCGCGCAGGGTATGAATTTCCTCGATTAGCGGCGCAGTCGAAGCCATGGCTGCATCTATCGACATGGAGGCCGAAAGCAGCGACGTACAACCCGCCTGCCACGCAGAAAAAAGCCCTGCCAGCGCATGGGCGGTCGAAAACTGTGTACCATTGATAAGCGCTAAACCCTCTTTCGGGCCGAGTGTGACGGGGGTGAGTCCTGCTTTTTCAAGCGCCGCGCCACCGGAAAGGATTTCACCCTGAAATTCCGCTTCGCCTTCACCCATCATCACGGCGGCCATATGCGCCAGTGGGGCCAGATCGCCTGAAGCACCGACAGACCCCTGTGCAGGAATGACAGGTGTTACAACTTTCGCCAACATTGCTTCGAGCAAGTCTACCGTTTCTGGCCGTATGCCTGATGCACCCCGGCCCAGCGAGATGAGTTTGAGCACCATCATCAACCGCTTAATGGCGCGCGGTGTATCCGGGCCAACGCCAGAGCAATGTGACAGGATAAGATTGCGTTGCAGCGTCGCCGTATCTTCCGCCGCGATACGGATAGAGGCAAGCTTGCCAAATCCGGTATTTACGCCGTAAACCGCTTCATTGCCGCTTGCGGCCGCATCAATCCGCGCTGCCGACGCATCAATCCGCATACGGGCGTCCGCATCCAGCGTAACCGGCAACTCCTCGCGCCAGATACGTTCGAGCAGTTTCAGGCTCACATTGCCGGGGGATAATGTCAGCATGTCTCTCCTCCAAAAATCCGCATATGCAAAGGCGCATCTCCTATTCTGTAACTCATTTCAGCAGGATCGCTAAAATTCCATATCGCAAGGTCTGCGTGCTTACCTGCCTTGATCTGCCCGCAATCGTTCAGGCCCAGCGCCCGCGCAGCATGGACCGTCACACCCTCAAGGCATTCCTGAGGTGTCATGCCGAACAAAGTTGCACCCATATTCATGGTAAGCAGTAGCGATGTCATAGGCGATGTGCCGGGGTTGCTATCAGTGGCCAATGCCATAGGTACGCCTGCATCGCGCAGTTTCTGGATAGGCGGCAGTTTCGTTTCCCTGAGCGCATAGAAGGCTGCGGGTAATAACACCGCCACTGTTCCCGCATCCGCCATGGCAGCAATGCCCGCATCGCTTAAATATTCCAGATGATCTGCGGAAAGCGCATTATGGCTTGCCGCCAAGGCCGCACCGCCTTGGTCGGACAGTTGTTCAGCATGCAATTTTACGGGCAAACCTAATTTTTCTGCCGCATTAAACACGCGTTCTATTTGCGCCGGAGTAAAACCAACTGTTTCGCAAAACCCGTCCACTGCATCGACGAGGCCTTCGGCAGCAACCTCTTCCATGGTGGGAAGGCATATTTGTTCTAGATAGTCATCCGCCCCCATATCTTTGGGATAGGCATGTGCACCCAAAAATGTCGTGCGCACCCGGATATGCCGTTCCTCGCCCAGTCTGCGCGCAACACGCAACATTTTCAGCTCGGTCTCTGTGTCCAGTCCGTAGCCTGACTTGACTTCAATGGTCGTGACGCCTTCACGGATCAGGTTATCCACCCGCTGCAGGGCTGATGCCAGCAACCCACTTTCTGATGCTCGTCTGGTGGCCTCCACAGTGGAAAATATGCCGCCACCCGCCGTCATGATATCTTCGTAACTCGCGCCGGTCAGCCGCATTTCAAATTCGCGGGCGCGAGATCCGCCGTAAACCAGATGCGTATGGCAATCGATCAGGCCCGGTGTCACCAGCCTCCCGCCCAGAGCGCGCACTTCGCTCTCCCGGTATTGCTGCGGCAAGTCATCCGCATCGCCGATAAAGCCAATCGTCTCGCCATCCACGGCAATAATGCCATCGCCAACATATTCATCGCTGCCCTTTGATATGAAAGGTGCGATCTTTATATCGGACAGGATATATGTGCGGGGCAATGTCGACTCCATGCTGTGTGTGGACACGGCATGATTAGCCCCGAAAGCTATGACATTCAAATACAGATGTAATGGTTATCCCGAACATATTGTCTGCGCGCGTACAGGCAAGCCAAATGGCCTGCAGGAAGGTTGCTGTAGATATATTGAAAAATGGTGACCCCTACGGGAATCGAACCCGTGTTTCAGCCGTGAAAGGGCCGCGTCCTAACCGCTAGACGAAGGGGCCATACCAATCTGCTTGGTCAGCGAACTGCGCAATTAGGGGGTAGTTTTGCCTAGGTCAAGTGATTCTATCGGTTTTTTTGGATTTCTTTTTATTCTATCCAGGCCGCATCTTCCAGATGCAATTCTGCGGCCGGGCGTGCGCCCCAGTCATCGATTTTTACGCGGCCTGCAATCCAAAGCTTGCGGTCACGCGGCGCGGCCAGCAAAGTCTGACCCAATTCGGAATCTGCCTGCCGGAAAGCAATGGTTTTGATCGAACGGCCATCATCACCGGCAACAATGGTGCGCAGATGGTTGGTGCCGACCACATCGCATTTGATAATGCGCACGGGGCCTGTGGCGATACGCGGGGCGGGCCAACCCATGCCATAGGGACCGGCAGTGTCCATTGCTGTCACAAGGTCGGGTGTGACGCCGCCAGGGGCGACGACAGCATCGAGCAACAGGGATTTATGTGCGGAAGCTTCACTCACATCGCGGCCCAGCCGGTCGTCCAGATAATCGGCAAAATCTGCCAGCCTGTCTTCTTCAACAGTAAGTCCAGCCGCCATGGCGTGGCCGCCACCCGCGACCAGATAGCCTTCATCCTTGGCCGCGATAATTGCCGCGCCCAGGTCGACACCGTAAATCGAACGGCCCGATCCTTTGCCTGTGCCATTATCGTCCACCGCTATGACAAGCGAGGGTTTGCCTGTTTTCTCCTTGATGCGGCCCGCCACAATGCCGATGACGCCTGGATGCCAGCCTTTGCCGGATAGCACCATAACCGCGCGGTTATGCTGGGCAGCGAGCATTTCTTCGGCCTGTTCCTGCACATGCGCTTCTATCGCGCGGCGTTCCTCGTTGAGCTGGTTCAGCTCGCCGGCAATCTGTCGCGCCTCTTCTGCATCTTCTGTGGTCAGCAGGCGCACGCCCAGGTCCGATTTTCCGACACGGCCCCCGGCATTGATGCGAGGACCAAGTGCGAAGCCCAGGTCGGAACAGATCGGTTTGCGGGTGAGACGGCTCGCTTCGATCAGGGCGTTCATACCGGTATTTCGGCCTTGCCCCATGACTTTGAGGCCTTGCGCGACAAAAGCCCGGTTCAGCCCCTGCAGCTTGGCAACATCGGCTACGGTTCCCAGAGCGACAAGGTCCAGCAGTTCGAGCAGTTTGGGTTCCGCACGATCCGAAAAATAGCCATGGCCGCGCAACGTGCGGATCAGTGCCGCACCCAGCAGAAAAACCATGCCCACAGCGGCAAGATGGCCGTGCACGGCGCCCGCATCGCTTTCATCAAGCCGGTTCGGGTTAACCAGTGCAAGGGCTTCCGGAAGCTCGGCCGCGCATTTATGATGGTCGACCACAATGACATCGACGCCCGCTGTTTTGGCCTGTGCCAGCGCATCGAAAGCCATGGCACCGCAGTCGACTGTGACAATCAGTGTTGAGCCTTGTTCAGCAAGTTTGACCAAGGCAGCACCACTCGGGCCGTAACCTTCCATTAGCCGGTCTGGAATATAGGCCCCGGCGGCCAGCCCCAGCTCACGGAGCAGCCGAATCAGCACAGCCGCACTGGTGGCGCCATCAACGTCATAATCGCCGTAAATTGTCACTTTTTCACTGGTCAGTATGGCTTGCGCCAGCCGCTCCGCAGCTGCATCCATGTCGCGGAATACTGCCGGGTCAGGCATGAAGCCGCGTATGGTGGGATTACGGTATTGCTCCAGTTCTGCTCGTGGTGCACCGCGGCTCAGCAAAAGCTGGGTAACAAGGTCATCGGGCCTGAAATCCTGCGAAGAGCGTACATCGCCATTGCCGCCGCGCCACTGCCATGTCTGTCCGGTGATGGATCGTTCGATATTAAGCGCGGTTGGCAGGGTGTCATGCATCGTCAGTTTTACCTGAAAAAGGTAACAATGGTTACGTAAAACTGGGGGTGGTTGCAGCAAGTCATGGGGCAGGAATAGCAAGCAGATTCATACATTGAAAGCATCTAGTGCAGGTGGTGATATAAATATCATGTATTTAGGACCGGTTATTCGGCGACTATAATTCCCCGCTTCGTTTCAAGATAGGTGGCAAAGCTCGCAAGCCAGTGGCTGCCAGCATAATGTTCGTCACTAACGGCGGCTATGCCGATCTTCTCATGCTTTGTGGCAGCGGCTAGCAGCGCGGTACGACGGGCATCGGTTTCGGGTAACGCGGAAGCGATGCCTTCCAGCGCCCATGCACGCGACAAGTTGACACCGTCAAGATGAACCAGCTTGCCATCAGTGGCATCACGGACAATGCCCGGCTCCAACCAATCTGCGCTGCCATTTGACGGGATACTTGGCAAAAAGCCGCTGAGCCAACTGGCATATTCGCTGCTATCCATTACGCGGCGCATCAAGTCGGCTTCCATCAGGCAGGGAGAGAGGAAATCTTCGCCTGATGGCTCATAAGCGAGCGGGCAATCCACATCGCCAGCATAGAATTCGCGCGTCTTGTCAATAAGCATGTTTTCGAGCCCTTTATTGCCCACAGTGCGTGCGTAATCGAGCATCAGGCCAAATGCGAAGGCGCTCTGGTTATGTGTGCCAAGCCGGATTGGATAGGCAAGGTTGGGCAACCAGCCTGTAACCTGTTCCACAATAGACTCCTCCAGCGGGCGCAGGATTTCACGGTACCTACGTAGTTGGGGATCATCGCTTTCATGCAGCTCAGTGACCAGTTGCAGATACCACGCAATGCCATAAGGCCGTTCAAAACTGGCACGACCTTCGGCGGCATAATAGGCTGTTTCCGCAGCAATATTTTTCTGTGTGAAGCTTTTATTCAGTGCCGCCAATATGGCATCGCGCATCGGGCTGTTGGCATCGGTTTTCAATATGCGCGTAAGCAACCAGTGGCCATGCACTGAACTGTGCCAGTCGAAACAGCCGTAAAATGCGGGGTAGAGCGCGTGTGGGGGCCTGGCATCTTCATCACCGGCGAGCACGTGGCTGACCTTATTGGGATATTTGCGGTGGACGCATTGCAGCGCCATTATGGCGAAACGGTCAGTGGTAATGCCTGTACGCAGTTCGGGGATTTGCGCTGTGGCTGTTTGTTCAGAAGGCGCTTGTAATTCCTGGCATCCGGTGAGGGTGAACGCAGTGCAGCCGATAAACAGCCATGTCCGTCTCAGAATATGTGGCATGTGCGTCTGCTCCCTGTCATTCCAATATACTCGTGCAACCTAGGAGGAGTGAGGCCTGCGGGGCAAGCGGTAAAATGGGTCCCATAGGCTGCATGTTTCTGATAGCTTGTCTTTGAGCAAGTAGGAGATGCAATCGATGAAAACGCTGCTTATCGTCTATTACAGCAAGACCGGTGGTAGCGCGGCGATGGCAAGGTCGGCAGCACAGGCGGCGCAGGACGAACCGGATGTGCGGGTTATCCTGAGGCACGCAGGCGAGTCTGGACCGGAGGATATGCTTGCCGCAGATGGCTATCTATTCATATGCCCGGAAAACTTGGCAGCAATTGCGGGCGGCATGAAACTGTTTCTGGACGAATGTTATTACCCGGTACTGGGCCGTATCCAAGGGCGACCATACGCAGCAATGATCTGTGCCGGGTCAGATGGTAAAAATGCGATGCAACAGCTGGAACGGATTGCTACTGGATGGCGGCTCAGGAAAGTCGCTGATACACAGATTGTGTGCACCCATGCACAAACCCCTGAACAGATATTAAAGACCAAGACCATTGGGGAAGCTGACCTGATGAAATGCAGGGAAACCGGCAAGGCATTAGCTACAGGGCTTGCGCTTGGCGTTTTTTAATCCGCCTCTGCCTCTAACCGGTTTTTGTTCTTCTTGCCTGCCATGCACAAATTGCTGTTTTCCGTTTCTTCCAACGGCCGCAACCTGAATACATAGTCAAGGTGTGTTGAAATGCGGTTTGGGTTGGCTCCGCGCATACCGCTTTTCACAACCTGCTTGAAATCCGCACAGACTGCTGCACTTTGGATAAAGTCGGAATGACCGAAATTGCTGTCACTGACTTCGGTCGTGTCGACAATGGTCATGCCCTTCTTGGCAGGCGGTGCGTCATATGTCGCTTCCAAGGCATAACAACGTTCAGGGCGTCCTTGCTGTCTGAGTTCCGTCGCGCGAAACGGATCGAAACAATAGGGCGTGCCGAGGCGTGGATAGCCATGGATACGCCGTGACGTTTCCAGGGCGCGGTCTTTGGCGGAAACATAGACTGTAAGGCGGCGGTCATTATTGACGCGGCGTGCGGAAAGCACTTCTTCGGCAATATCGCGTTCAAATTTTTGCCGGTCTATATCGGGTGAGGCGAGGATGATGTTGGAGATATTACTCGAATCCGCGCTGGATGAGTTGCGATCGACATAATCTACGGCTGGAAGGACAAGCCGTGCGCCCATGCTGTGCGAGACAAGCACAATTTCCTTAATCCATGGTTGCTGTGCCATTTTGTTGAGGAACCGGCGAAAGTTGCGTTCGTCCCAGTACATATTGGCTTCATCCACAGCGTAGCTGAGTACTGAGCCATGACTGGGCCAGGTGTAGAGGACCATCGGTCCTTCGAACTCAGTAAGCCGCGCAATCTGAATTGTATCGCGTGAAGTGCGCGGGAACCGCTCCTTATAGCCATGGACATAAAGCAGTACGCGGCCATTTTTGCCGGCTCTTTTGCCCAATGCGTCCCACCATGATGTCTCTGGTTCAAACGCAAGCGGGATTACGCGTTGGCTATTTCCCTTTGCATTGACGGCCTTTGTGGCTTCGGCAAAGCGACCAAAACGCATCCTGTCTGTACGCTTGTTGGTCAGCGTGATGCTTGGTGTGCGGCAGTCGGGCAGGCGGGTGGTGGCAAAGAAATATTCTTTTCCTGCCATGGCCTGCGGATTGCTGCTGACCGGATTACAGCGCGGTTCGGCAACATAGTCGCCATGCGGAACAGGACCATAATCCACGCCGGAAACACAGGCCGACAAAAGAAATAGCAATGCTGTCAGAGGCGCCATACGTAGCGGTAAGAAGGTGTGTTGCATGGAATAACCTTTCGTACAGCAGCCTCCCCAAACCACTATGCATGAATGCGTGTTTGAGTTTTAGGTCCGGTGCTCGCCCTTGACCCAGCGCACCGTGCCGCTGGATGCGCGCATTACGACGCTTTCGGTGGTCATGACACCGCGGCGCAGTTTCTTGACGCCATCAAGAAGCGATCCGTCCGTCACACCGGTGGCTGCGAATATGCAGTCACCCTTGGCAAGCTCCTTAAGATCATAGATCTTGTCGAGGTCTTCAATGCCCCATTTGGCGGCCCGCGCGCGTTCGTCATCGTTGCGAAACAATAACCGCCCCTTGAACTGCCCGCCCACACAGCGTAGCGCCGCGGCCGCAAGCACGCCTTCAGGTGCGCCGCCAGAACCCATATACATGTCGACCGTGGTGTCTTCGTCGGTGGTGGCAATAACACCCGCAACGTCGCCATCGGGAATAAGCATGATACCGCAGCCGATTTTGCGCAGCTCTGTAATCAGTTTTTCATGACGGGGGCGATCAAGTACACAGACGATAATGTCCGCAGGTGAAACGCCCTTTTCGTTTGCCACGGCTTCGACATTTTCACGGACTGATTTGTCCAGGTCGATGATATCGGGAGAATAGCCTGGGCCAACAGCCATCTTGTCCATGTAAACATCGGGGGCGTTGAGCAGGTTGCCTTCTTCGGCAATGGCAAGCACCGCGAGCGCATTTGGCCCTGCCTTGGCGGTGATGGTTGTCCCTTCCAGCGGGTCAAGCGCAATGTCAATTTTCGGCGCTTTGCCTTCGCCCGTGCCGACTTTTTCACCGATATAGAGCATCGGTGCTTCATCGCGTTCGCCTTCACCAATAACAACAGTGCCGTCAATATAGAGCTTATTCAGCGATGCGCGCATCGCTTCTACCGCAGCAGCATCGGCGGCATCCTCATCGCCGCGTCCGATCAACTTTGCTGCGGCAATTGCGGCGGCTTCGGTAACACGCACCATTTCAAGGACAAGGACGCGGTCAAGAAGGTCGCTATTAGGCATTTGGGATTGGTCGGTCATGGGTTTCCATTCATCTGGTGTTACATATGGCCGCGATACTGTTGATCCGCAGCAATCAAATATGATGCTCTTTAGGGGAGGGATGTTTCCTTGTCGAGATTACAGATTTTCACTTTCCTTCCGATCATGCTGCTAATGGTTACCGCTGCCCAATCACCTGATCGCGAACAAAGTGAAATTGATGCGAAAGTCTCTGATATCGTTGCGCGCGGCAAAGCAAAAACAACGGCGATTCGTGACCGTTGCAAACGCGAGAGTGTCGATGAAATTGTCATATGCGGCGAGCGCGACATAAACACAAAATACAGGCAGGCCGAGGGTTTTCGTGAAAAACGCACAGCTATCAAGGGTGGAGTGCCCGATGCACCAAACGTATTTGGAATACCTAATCACGGGCCTGTTGTGGCGCGCGGTTGTTTTCTTGGGCCGTGCCCAAAAGAGCCTATTGTGCCATATACAGCCGACCAGTTGCCGGTCGTTGATCAGGAATATCTTGAGCTGGCGCGCAAGGCAGCAGAAGATGAGCGCAAACGACAAGCCGAAAGCCAGGCGCAGCCCGAATAAATTTTATCTATCCTAATGTTCGGCTTAAACCCGTATCAGGCGCCTAGTATATGAATCACCATAGGGTCACCGGCCAGGCTTTTGGAGCCTTTTAACGCCTCAAGTGATGCAGTAATATTGGCCTCTGGCCCTTTATGCGTCACCATTGCCACCAGCACCGCGCCATCCTTGTTGCGGCCCTTTTGGATCAGGCTTTCAATAGAAACATTCGCATCACGCATGGCAGCGGTGATTTCAGCCAGAACACCAGGCTGGTCGCTGACTTCAAAGCGGAGATAGGCCTTGCTCATCCGATGTCCCGATTCGGCTTTATCCATCGCGTCAAGACTGGCCACCGGCATGGAAAAGGCCGGGCCAATTTCACCGCGTGCAATGTCTATGATGTCGGCGACAACAGCAGACGCTGTGGGGCCGTCACCTGCGCCCGCGCCCTGAAACAATAACCTGCCTGAAAAATTGCCTTCGGCGACAACGGCGTTGGTTGACCCGGAAACATGCGCCAATGGATTGGAAAGCGGGACCAGGTATGGGTGGACGCGTTGGAACAACCTTGCATCGCCGCTTTTGCGGTCAATCTCACCAATGCCGATCAGGCGGATGCGATATCCCAGCGTATCTGCCTGGGCGATATCGGCTGCCAGTATTTTCCGGATGCCTGTCTGTTCAACGGCGTCGAAATCGATTTCCGCACCAAAGGCAAGGCTAGATAGGATGGAGAGCTTGTGCGCGGCATCAACACCATCAATATCAAAGCCGGGGTCGGCTTCGGCATATCCTAGCTGCTGCGCTTCTGCGAGGACGTCGTCAAAACCGCGTCCCGTTTTTTCCATGGTGGAAAGAATGTAATTGCAGGTGCCGTTGAGGATGCCATAAACCCGCTCAATCGCATTTGCTGCTGCGCCTTCGCGCAACCCTTTGATAACTGGAATGCCGCCTGCGACTGCGGCTTCATATTTGAAACTCAATCCAGCCTCTTCCGCGCTTTTTGCGAGTGATAAACCGTGATGAGCGACCATTGCCTTGTTTGCGGTGACAAAGGATTTGCCGCCTGCAAAACTGCCACGTGCCAATGTGAGGGCAGGGCCGTCCGATCCGCCAACCAGTTCGACAACTATATCGACATCATCGCGGGCAGCAAGCGCGGACATGTCATCTTCCCAGTCATAGACAGAAAGATCGATTCCGCGATCCTTGGAACGGTCGCGCGCAGTGACGGCCGTAATTTTGATGGGGCGGCCTGCGCGGCGTGTAATTAAATCAGCATTTTCCGTTAGCAGGCGGATAACACCTGTGCCGACCGTGCCCAGGCCCGCAAGTGCGATATTCAATGTTTTTGCCATCAGGATCGTCCGTTCATTTACGCTATCATACGGTCACGGCCGCAGTCTCTAACGCGGTCCATACCTTATAAGTGCGCAAATACCAGCCCTTCGTCAGGATAAATTTGCTTCTGCAAAATGAAGTGAAACTTCATTGCGTGACGTGCACGTAATCTTGCGCAGACTCCGCTTCCTGAACGGACAACTAATAAACCAGTTGTCTTGTTTCGCCTTAACTGCCGCAGGGGCCAAGCTGTCTGCGCACAAACTGATAATCTGTGCGGGCCAGTGCATTGGCCCGTGCATTATCGCTGATGAGCGATTCGGATGGCAGTTTTTCCGGCAGGAAACATGCGAGCTTATACCATAATAGAGTGTTGCGTTCGGGAATACGTGCAGATTCATCCAGGATTTCCGTCAGTGATACGGCCCATTGCGGCACTATGCCTGGACGGCGCAATATGGTGATGGAGGCAGGGGCGCCACTTTCGGTTTTCAAAAAGATCTGGGTTTCGCCCTCGCCTTGAAGATTGCCGGGGACGTGCAAGGCTTCCCTTATACCTGTAATGTCGGGTGGCGCATCCGGGCTGACAATTTCCCGCAGGATATTTTTGGTCCGCTGTTCGGTGTCAGGCGTCCAGGCCATATGTGCATTTTTGCCGACAAGCTGGATTTCCCCGGGACGGCCACGCACGGGCTTTGCGAATATAAGGAACTCACGTTTTTTATATTTGGGTGCTTTGCCACGGTCGCTGCGCGGGACATCGACAAGATAGCGAATCGACTCGCCAATACCGCTTCTGCCTCGGATGAGGGAGATGACTTCAGCTTCAATATACAGGCGAACCTTGTCCGGAGGGATGCCAGGTGCTCGCTCGGCCGGTAGCGGAATCGAATCTTTTACTCGAACCCGGGCGACGAGAGGGGCTGTTGTAGAAAGCTTCGTCAGCGCAACATAATCGGCGCGCGCAAAACTACCCTGTGCATGCGCTAATGGCGTACAAAATATTAAAGGAAAACAGCACAAACTTGCGATAAAGCTGTTTCTGATGTACTTATATATCATTGCGCATTCTTTCGTGTTTGAGCGGTATTTGCAATCCGGCTACCGTGTGGCCGGTGAATTGGGAGTGAACCGGCGATATGTGCATCCACAGTGGCCGAGTGACATAAAATATCATTTGCAAATAAAAAAACATAAATAATTTTCTTGCGGTCCTGTTGGATATTTTGTCATAACGAAAATTGCACGGCCTGATGTCACCTGCAAAATGTAGCGGACTCGGGACGGTAAATGAAATAGGGTAAGGAGTGACGTTTCTGAATGGCTTATGCTGATCAAGAGATGAGCGGAAACAAGATTGTTTCCCTGATCGTCGTTGCACTGTTACATATTGTTGTTGGCTATGCCTTTATTTCGGGTCTGGCTTACCAAGCATATGAGCAAGTGAAAGAAGAAATAACCACCATCGAAATCACTGAGGACGAGCCTCCACCAGAGGAAGAGCCTCCGCCACCTGAAGAGATTCCGGATGTTCAGCCGCCACCAGTTGTGGTGCCTCCGCCACCTATTCAGGTGCCGCAGCAGAACAGGCCGCAGATACAGCAGCAGCAGGAAATACCAGAGCAGGCCCCCGTAGTGGAAGTGGCTGCCCCGCCTGCACCGCCACCGCCAGCTGCACCACCGCCACCGCCACCGCCGCCTTCAAAAGCGAAAGGGGCAACACCACGCGGTAATACTGGCCGCTGGGGTGCCCAGGCCCAGAGCAGTTATCCTTCACGGGCTATCCGTGAGGAGCGCGAGGGTACGGTTGGCTTCCGTCTCACCGTCAGTGCCAAGGGACGGGCGACTAACTGTACTGTCACCAGTTCCAGTGGTCACTCTGATCTTGATGCGGCGGCATGTAAGGCCATGCGACGTGTCGCGAGGTTCAGGCCTGCACTGGATGATGCCGGTAATCCAACGACAGGGAGTTGGAATAGCCGTGTCCGATATGAATTGGACAATGTCAGATAATATAAATTATCCTGTATGATTTTTGATTTTTCTTGAGAGGTAAAGATTATGTATATGCAAGTTCTAGCAGCTGCTGCCGAAGCGGCCGAGGTAAAAGCAAAGTTTGGTTTTTGGGAAGCTCTTAATGAAGGCGGTGTCATTGCATATGCCACCGTTATCATCCTTGCCATTATGTCTTTTGGTTCTTTCTACATCCTGTTCACCAAACTTTTTGAACAGCAGAAAATTTTCAAGCAGGGTCGTTCTGTGCGCCAGACATTCTGGCGTTCGAACAGCCTGAAAGAAGGCGCTGCCAAGCTAGACAAGAATAGCGCCTACCGTCAGATCGTGGACGACGGCATTCAGGCTCAGGAACAACATGAAAAGCTGACCGATCCTGTAGAAGCTCATGACTGGCTGCACGGCTCGCTCGCACGTAGTGAGAGCGCTATTAACGCGAAGTTGGCTGGCGGCTTGCCATTCCTTGCAACCGTGGGTGCTACTGCACCGTTTATCGGTCTGTTCGGTACAGTTGTTGGTATTTACCGCGCGCTGATCAAAATTGGCTCCAGCGGTTCCGCATCGATTGACGTTGTGGCTGGCCCCGTTGGTGAGGCGCTTATCATGACCGCACTGGGTCTGGCTGTGGCCGTGCCTGCCGTGCTTGCATATAACTGGCTGCAAAACCGCAATAAAGTTCTGGCGCAGCAGCTTGGAACATTTTCCAATGATGTGCTTGGCTACATGGCTTCAGGCGGTTCCGTAAAGCCTGCCACTCTGGCAGCGGCTCCTGCCAAGGCGGCACCTAAAAAGCCTGCAGCTGCACCAGCCGGCGGCGTAAAAACACCGCCTAAAAAATAAAGAATTTCGGGAGCATCTTTGAGGTGCTCCCGGCATTCAATCGTTTGGCCAGCGACTTTACGGCCGTAAGTTTTGACAGGGCTGTTTGGGATATGCCGTATAAGGCAAGCCAGATTGTCCAAGGATAGGATATAAAGCAATGGCAATGAGTACCGGCGGTGGCGGCGATGAAACGCCGATGTCAGACATTAACACGACTCCCTTGGTGGATGTCATGTTGGTTCTGCTTATCATCTTCCTGATTGCAATTCCTGTAGCAATTCAGAATGTTGACCAGTTGGAAATTCCAATTCTGGAAAATGAAAAATCCGATGACAGTGCTGAAAACGTACTGCTTTCCATCTCAGCGACTGACGATGCCGGGCGGGCACCAAACACGCCTGGATATACTGGAGCATCGCAAAACGGCGAATGCATGGTCTATTTACAGGTAACGCCAGTGGACTCCCAGCAGCTTTATGATTTTAGCCTGAAGCGTATGGAAAGCTTCATCGAATCACGCGGTGGTGTGGAGAATATTGATCCTGATGATGTGCCAGAAGTGCATATCCGTTCTGACGTTAATACACCATGGCAGTGCATTGGCGGTGCGATATACCAGATGCAGGCCGCAGGTTATCCGGCAGTTGGTTTTATTTCGAACCCGCAGGACCCCAACCCGTCATAATTGGCAAGCAGCGTGGCTGCGTGACTATAATTTTTAAAGTTATTTAGGAGTATTTCATTATGGCAATGAGCGGCGGCAAAGACGACGGCGAGCCAATGATGGAAATGAACACAACACCTCTCATCGATGTGATGCTGGTGTTGTTGATCATGTTCATTATCACCATTCCGATTGCGACCCATGCTGTGAACATTCCGCTCCCTGTGAGCCAGGATACACAGAATGACCCGCCAGTTGATCCGATCAAGAACAAGCTGATTATTGATACCAATAGCCAGTTGCTCTGGAACGGTGAAACTATTGATCAGCCAGCGCTTCAACGCCTTCTGGCACAGACCTTGGAAATGTCGGTGGAGCCTGAGCTTCAGTTCCAGCCGGAACCACGTGCACGATATGACCTGGTTGCAGAAACATTGCGTACCATTGAAAATTCAGGCGTGAATAAGTTCGGTTTTGTTGGCAATGAGCAATATCGCAATTTCAGTTCGCCACCTGTACCAGGTGCATAAATCAATATAATATGATTTTGAAAAGGCGGCCTATGGGTCGCCTTTTTTTCTTTTAGTTGGAAACAGCGGCAAAAACTCTGGCAGAGCTTTCAGTGGAAAGAACCACTGGCTTTCAAAGAAAAGCTTAGACGGGCAATCAAACAAGCTGTGTCAACTGATATGAGCCCTGTTTTCCTAAATAGATGCTGTGCATGTGCGCATTCATCGGTTGGAGGAATACGTACGCTACAGCCCGGTTCGGGCTTGCGAACGCTTCTCCGTCAGACCTGTTTGGGCACACAATAATCACAAAAACCTTCGACAGAAAATTCCCTGCAAGGGAGTGCAAAGCCCGCTTTCACCGTCCACTGTGTCTCTATTTGGTTATGTTGGCGCTATTGCCACTGAACTGAAGGCTGGCGAGGCGCGCATATAGACCGCCGCGTGCTGACAACTCATCATGCGTTCCTTCTTCGACAATCTGGCCATCTTCCATCACGATAATGCGATCAGCGGTGCGAATGGTCGCAAGCCTGTGTGCAATAACTAATGTCGTGCGATCGGTCATAAGGTTGTCCAGTGCGTCCTGCACCAGTTTTTCGCTTTCCGCATCCAGCGCCGATGTAGCCTCATCGAGCAGTAATATTGGAGCGTTGCGCAGCAATGCGCGGGCAATCGACATACGCTGTCTCTGCCCACCTGAAAGGCGTGCGCCAGCCTCGCCCAGATAGCTGTCCAATCCTTCGGGCAGGGCACGCAGGAAAGCTGCTGCATTGGCAGCCTCTGCTGCGACCCAGATTTCCTCATCGCTGGTCTGCCAGTTGCCATAGCGCAGGTTGTCACGCGCTGTTGCTGCGAATAACACGCTTTCCTGCGGAACAAAGGCCATACGCCGACGGATATTCGCCGGATCCGCCGAAGGCAGCGCGACACCATCAATGCGGACGCTGCCGCTTTGCGGATCGTAAAAACGCTGTGCAAGCTGGAAGAGTGTCGACTTACCTGCACCTGAAGGCCCCACAATAGCGACCGTTTCACCTGGTGAGACAGTCAGCGTAAAATCCTTGAGCGCGGCAATGTCAGGACGCGTAGGATAGGAAAAGGAAACGCCTCGAAAGCTGATTTGTCCGCGCGGAGGTTCGGGCAACGCAACCGGCTTTGCAGGAGGCGCAATATCCGGTTCTTCTTGCAATAGCTCGGCTAGTCTGCTGGCAGCGCCAGCACCACGCAGCAAATCGCCATATACTTCGGTCAGTGCGCCAAATGCGCCTGCGACAAGCCCGCCAGTCAGCACAAAAGCAGCAATCGTACCACCTGTCAGGCGGCCTTGCGCTACATCAACAGCGCCCTTCCACATGAGCATTGTAATGGCACCAAAAATCAATGCGATAACGATGGATGTCATGATAGCACGTAGCCTGATGCGCTTCTTGGCTATGTCAAATGTCGCCTCTGCCGCACCAGAAAATCGTTCGGACTCACGCTTTTCCTGACCGAAAGCCTGTACGATTTTCATTGCACCCAGCGTTTCGGCAATCATGGCGCCAACATCAGCGACACGGTCTTGGCTGGTACGCGACACATTACGTAATTTACTACCTAGCAGGACGATAGGCAGAACAATAACGGGAATGCCGATCAGGAGTGCCGCTGTCAGTTTGGGAGCAAGAGTGAACAGGTAAACCACTCCGCCTATTCCCATCACGACATTGCGCAATGCGACGGATAGAGTAGTGCCTACGACCTGTTCGATAATGGCAGTATCGGATGTCATGCGAGACGCGATTTCGGAGGGGCGGTTTTGTTCAAAAAAGCCCGGCGGTAACCGCAAAAGGTTTTTTTGCACCGCAAGGCGGATATCTGCAACGACGCGTTCCCCCAGCCATGACACAAAATAGAAGCGCAGAGCTGTCGCAATGGCCAGCACCACCACAATCATGAAAAGATAATAGAAATATTGCGATATATCACCGCCCGCGCTGCCAAAGCCGTCATCTATGACGCGTTTGAACCCCGCCGGAATGGCAAGCGTAGCCATTGCCGCAGTAAATAGAGAAAGAACAGCAAAAATAATCTGGCGCGGATAGTTGGAGGCAAAATCCCAAACCATCCGCAAATTGCCGATACGCCGCACCGGGCTATCCTTCTGCTCTTCGGAATCGAGAATTTTGGCGGTTTCAGCAGGTATGGACAGCTGTGTCTGGGATTGATTTTCTATATTGCTCATGCGCACCCGCGTAGCAGCCCGCGGCAGGGCGCTCAATGTTTTTACGATCTGCTTTTGCAGCTGACCTGAAGCCGCAATGTGGATAAATGGCGCTTTTATATGGTGCAGCGCAATATCGTCTGCTACCGCGGTGGCAAATATGGGCAAACTGTACCGACAGGGAACTGAATAAAATGCTTTATAACGGATATGAAATGCAGCGCACCTTGCTCGCAAGTGCGAGCAACTGGGCCAATATGAGCGCACAAATGCTCAAGAATCCGGCCAATATATTCGGATATATGGCGGGTGGTCCGATTATGGCCTCGGCCCTGGAAGTTTTTGCACATGCGGCGGCGCCGCGCGGGAAACCGCCTTTCGGTCTTGATAAAATCGAATATGAAGGGGAATTGCTCAGTGTGGCCGAGGAAATCGTGCTGCAAAAACCGTTTGGCCAGTTGAAGAAATTCAGCCATGCGGGCAACGAAGGTAAACCCAAACTACTTATTGTTGCGCCTATGTCTGGCCATTTCGCGACATTGCTTCGCGGCACAGTTGAGCGGATGATACCTGAGCATGAGGTCTATATTACCGACTGGCGTGATGCCCGGAACGTGCCTTTGTCTGAAGGTTCATTCGATCTGGATGACTATATAGATTATCTTGTCGAATTTCTGGAACATATGGGCCCCGGCGCGCATATGCTTGCCGTGTGCCAGCCTTCCGTACCATGTTTTGCTGCGGCGGCCATTATGTCAGCGGATAAGCATAAATGCCGTCCCAAGACGCTCACCATGATGGGCGGACCGATTGACACACGTGAAGCACCGACCGCAGTCAACACCATGGCGACACAGCGCCCGCACAGTTGGTTCGAACAAAATGTGGTTGCGACCGTACCAATTCAATATGCAGGTGCGGGACGTAAGGTTTACCCCGGTTTTTTGCAACTGGCAGGTTTTATGTCAATGAATTTGGGTGGTCATCTCAACAGCCATTGGGAAATGTTTAAACATCTGGTCGATGGTGATGGCGATAGCGCGGACGCGACCAAGGAATTTTACGATGAATATCGCGCCATTTGCGACATGACTGCGGAATTTTACCTGCAGACGGTGGATCTGGTGTTCCAGACTCACGCCCTGCCACGCGGTGAAATGAAGCATCGCGGGCGTGAAGTCGATCTGTCTGCCATCAAGGATATTGCGCTGCTGGCCATTGAGGGTGAACGCGATGATATTAGCGGCCTTGGCCAGACCAAGGCGGCACTGATGCTCACGCCAAACCTGCCCGAAAAGCATAAAAAATACTATATGGCGGAAGGCGTTGGCCATTATGGCATTTTCAATGGCAGCAAGTGGCGCGAGCATATTGCGCCTGTTGTGGAGGAATGGATATTGGCGCATGAAAGCGCTGCAACACGCAAGTGTGCCAAAGTAGCACGGGTTGATCCCAAAAACTCTGCCGCACCGCATCTTGAGGACTTGCCCGAAGGGTCGGACTTCGCCTAAACAGTCGACCATGATCACATTACAATCAGCTCATGTCGAACGCTTTGCCGTGGATGGCGCGTTCATTATCTCACGCGGTGAAAAAACCGATGTCGATGTTGTCGTCTGCGAAGTTACCGATGGCACCCATGTCGGACGCGGTGAGGGAACGCCCATTTACTATGAAGGCGAAACTGCGGAACTTTGCGTTGAAGCCATAAATATGCGGTGCAAGCAGAACCGGCCACTGAGCCGTGAAGACCTGCTGGATAGCATGATGGAAGGCGCGGCGCGCAACGCACTGGATTGTGCACTTTGGGACCTTGAATCGAAACAGACAGGCAAGCCGGTATGGGAACTCGCAGGTCTTCCTGAACCCAAGCCGCTGGTCACTGCCTATACAATCTCGCTCGGCGAGCCTGAGGTGATGGAGGCTGATGCCCGCAAGGCGGCGGAGACCTATGCTCTGCTCAAGGTCAAGTTGAATGGTGAGAATGACCGTGCCCGTGTCGCTGCAGTGCGGGTTGGCGCGCCGAATGCGCGAATTATTGTCGATGCCAATGAAGCATGGGACGAGCTGGATATCGTCAGCGAAGCGATGGCGATGCATGAACTGGGCGTAGAGCTTATCGAACAGCCGGTATCTGCCGGTTTTGAAGACGAGTTGATGGGCGTCGAAACGCCGATGCCGCTATGCGCCGACGAAAGCTGTCACACATCCGAGGATATCGAGCGTGTTGAAGATTGTTTTCAGGTTATCAACGTGAAGCTTGATAAGACAGGTGGCCTGACTGAAGCACTTCGCTTGGTTGAAAAAGCCAAAGAAGCTGATATGGGCATCATGGTTGGCTGCATGCTTTCCACATCGCTTGCTATCGGTCCTGCATTTGCATTGGCGCAGGTTGCGAACTGGGCGGACCTGGATGGTCCTGCACTGCTGAAGAAAGACCGTGAGGGCGGTTTCAAATTTGAAGGTGGCATGATTAGCCAAGGCTGATATACTGATATGGCAATAAAAAACCCTCGCATTGCTGCGAAGGTTTTTTATTGTTCCAGTGCCGAAGCCTTAGAAAACCTCGAACAGTCCGGCTGCACCCATGCCGCCGCCAACACACATGGTCACAACGACATATTTCGCGCCGCGGCGTTTGCCTTCGATAAGGGCATGGCCTGTGCAGCGTGCGCCTGTCATGCCATAGGGGTGGCCAATCGAGATTGAACCGCCATTGACGTTCAAAAGCTCGTCTGGAATGCCAAGCGTGTCCTGACAATACAGAACCTGTACCGCAAAAGCCTCATTAAGTTCCCACAGACCGATATCATCCATTTTAAGGTCGAAACGCTCAAGCAGCTTGGGGATGGCATAGATGGGACCAATGCCCATTTCATCGGGTTTCGTGCCTGCGACTGCCATGCCGACATAACGGCCCAGCGGCGCAAGCCCGGCTTTTTCGGCCGCCTTTGCTTCCATCACAACACAGGCGGAAGAGCCATCTGAAAGCTGTGAAGCATTGCCCGCGGTAATTACAGCATCCGGGCCCATGACCGGGTTCAGGCCGGCCAGACCTTCCAGCGTGGTGGTCGGGCGGTTGCCTTCGTCTTTGGTAATAGTCACATCTTGCATGGAAACTTCACCGGTTTCCTTGTTCATCACGCCCATTGTGGTGGAAACAGGAACAATCTCGTCATCAAAATAGCCCGCTTCCTGCGCAGCGGCGGTGCGTTGCTGCGATTGCAGGGCATAGGCATCCTGCCGTTCACGGCTGATGCCATAGCGCGAAGCCACAGTTTCGGCTGTCTGCAGCATTGGCATGTAGATATCATCATGCATCGCAACCAGCTCCTTGTCCGGCTGCATCCGCATTTCCTTGGTCTGCACAGTCGAGATGCTTTCCTGACCGCCCGCGACAACGCAGTCCATCCGGTCGATCACAACCTGTTTGGCGGCGGTGGCGATGCTCATCAGGCCAGAGGAGCACTGGCGATCAATTGTCATGCCCGAAACGGAAATCGGCATGCCTGAGCGCAGGCTGACGTTACGGGCCAGGTTGCCGCCTTGCGAACCTTGTTGCAGTGCGCTGCCCCAGATCACATCATCAATGCTTTCAGGGTCAATGCCAGCGCGTTCTACAGCGGCTTTGAATGAATAACTGCCCAGCGTTGGCCCGAGTGTGGTGTTAAATCCGCCCTTATAGGCTCTGCCGATAGGGGTCCGGGCGGTGGAGACGATGACTGCATCACGCATGATTGGGAATATCCTTATTGTTTGCTGTCCGCTTTGGAGCGGTGAGAGATAGGTTTATACGAAAAACTGGCTGATCCATTCGGCCATGAGGGCAGGCTTGTCTTCGCCTTCAATCTCGACCGTGAATTCCAGTGTCTGTTGCCACTGGCCGGGTCGTTTTTCGGTGAGTTCGAGCAGTTTGAAATGGCCGCGTACGCGCTTGCCAGCGCGCACTGGTGCAAGAAAGCGGACTTTATTGCCGCCATAATTGACACCCATTTTAACACCCGCAACGCGGGGCATATTGGATTTTGCACTCATCAACGGGAAGAGGGATAGCGTGAGGAAACCATGGGCAATCGTGCCGCCAAACGGCGTCAGTTTTGCTTTTTCCTCGTCAATATGGATGAACTGATGGTCGCCGGTTGCGTCAGCGAACTTGTTGATCATGTCCTGGTCAACCGTGATCCATTCTGATGAACCCAGTATTTCGCCAACCTTCGCGGTCATGTCCTGTGGTGAGATTTCAGCCATGTGAGAGCCTTTCCTTTCCTGCAGATTTAATTGTTCGCTTAAGCTTTTGCCGTGTTTGCCCTGTGCGCACAAGGGGGTGTGCATAGCCGCTACGGCATGCTGGATCACAGGTGTATCAACATTAGGCCATGTAACAGAAAATCGTGCCTCATGCGAATCATCAACAGAGCGGTAACACCTTAATCCCTGGTCCCATATCCACCCTCAGGATATGGCAGGACCATCGCGCCATCGGGGCCTGCGGTAAAGGTTGTCTGTGTTGGATAGGCAAATTCGTAACCAAGTTCGTTGAATTTCTGAAGTATCTCGAGCCCGATAATATGACGACCTTCGAATACCACCTCGAAATCATCACTGACAATGTCGAAATCCAGTTCGAAATCAATTGAACTATCGCCAAAACTGATAAAGCCTGCACGGATGAATTTTGCATTATTTGCTTCAACTATCTCTTTCAGGATTTGCGGTATGTTACGCGCTTTTTCTGGAGAGGTTTGGTAAATTACACCGATTTTGAAACGTGTACGGCGATGTTCGAGCCGTGTGTAATTGATAATTTCCTTATCAAGAAGGTTGGTATTGGAAATGACGATTTTCTCACCTGTTACAGAGCGCAGCCATGTGCTTTTCAGTCCTGTCTTTTCGACGGTAGCGATCGTATCGTCATACTGGATCATTTCTCCGCGCTTGAAAGGCTTGTCGAAAATAATGGCGAGCGCCGCAAACAGGTCGGAAAAGATGCCCTGTGCTGCCAGGCCGATGGCAATGCCCCCGATACCAAGGCCTGCAATCAGGCCGGTAACATCGACTCCCAGATTGTCGAGCACGACAATAGATGCGATCGCAAACAGGCTAATGGTTACGATTAGCCTGATGATTGCCATTGCATTGACCAGCGTTTCCGAACTGTGATCCTCGCCCTCGGAAGCGCGTCGTTCGACAAAGCCCAATATCAGTTCGCGTGCCCATACTGCGACCTGGTAAGCAGCTATGATAATGAATAAGAAAGAAATAATTCTCTCTATGCCGGACGGAGTGTTGGCAAAACCAGTGACTAACCGGATTGCGAGTATGAGAATGAATACATAACCGGTCTTGCCGACCGTACGCCCGATAATAGCCCTGAACCTGAGAGGATCGTCAAGCCGCGCTGCATAGCTTTTGGCATATTTGCACAGGAAGACTAGCGCAAAGTAGATAAGCGTACCGATTGCCACCGCAACCAGTATCTCGAACTGGTTTTCGATTATCCATTGCTTTTTGCCGGCGAAAAACTCCCCGATATGACTCCATTCCAGAGGCTCTTCGACGCGTTCAATGATCGTTTTGCTGTTGGCGGCTGATAATATGTGATTCATGCGGTCTAGCTAGGGGCAGGGCTGAAATTATGCAAGTTGCAGCTTGCTCAGATATCCTCATCCTCCAGGCTGAGCAGGCTGGCATTGCCGCCTGAACTGGTGGTATCAGTGGTGGTCACACGCTCGGCGCAGAAACGGTGCAGATAATGCGGCCCGCCTGCTTTTGGCCCGGTGCCCGACAGGCCTTCGCCGCCAAAAGGCTGGCTGCCAACCACGGCCCCGATCATTGACCGGTTTACATATAGATTACCGACATGGGTACGGCCTTCCACCAGTTGTCCGGCGCGGGCGATACGGCTGTGCAGACCCATTGTCAGGCCAAACCCTTTGGCGTTTACGGCCTCTACCGTGGCTTCCAGCTGTCCGGTTTTCCATGTCGCTACATGGACGAATGGCCCGAACCATTCGTCGTTCAGGTTATCCATGCTGTCCAGCCGAATAAGAGTGGGCGGTACGAACAGGCCTTTCCCGGGTACATCCACTGTTTTGATGATATGGTCCCGCATTGATGCGCGATAAGTCATCAACCTGTCATAGGAAGGCTGGTCGATCACCGGACCGATATCAGTTGACGAAAGGGCAGGGTCGCCGACAATCAGGGCGTCCATGGCGCCCGACAACATTTCCAGTGTGCGGTCCGCTATTTCTTCCTGTAACAACAAAAGGCGTAAAGCGGAGCAACGCTGTCCGGCGGACTGAAAGCCGGAAATGATGATATCGCTAACCACTTGTTCGGGCAGCGCGGTGGAATCGACCAGCATCGCATTTAATCCGCCGGTTTCGGCAATTAATGGTACGATTGGGCGATGATCGTCGGTCACGAGTGACCGGGCAATGGCCTTGGCCGTAGGCACTGATCCCGTAAAAACAATGCCATCAATGCCGGTATGTTCGGTCAGCGCGCGGCCCATATCCGCACCGCCAATGGCGAGTTGCAGCACATCGGCAGGAATGCCCGCTTCATGTGCGAGCTGAACAGCATAAGCCGCGATCTTGGGCGTTTGCGGTGCAGGCTTGGCGATCACGCAATTGCCGGTAACCAGTGCCGCCGTCACCTGGCCCAGGAAAATGGCAAGCGGAAAATTCCACGGCGCGATTGCCGCCCATACGCCGCGCCCGTCCATACGTAGCACGTTGGTTTCACCCGTTGGGCCGGGCAGTTCAATAGGCTGCATCGCCCGCGCCTGATTGGCGTAATAATAGCAAAAATCAATTGCTTCGCGGACTTCGGCCAGCGCGTCGGGAATGGTTTTACCTGCTTCCTGCGTAGCCACGGCCATGAGCGGGCGTTGATGCTCTTCCAGCAAAGCTGCCAGCCGGTCGAGACAGTCGGCACGTTCCTCTACAGGAGTCTTGTCCCATGATCGGAACGCTGCTTTGGCGCTGCCGACCATAGTCTCAACATCGGCGCTGTCGGAAATGGAAATATCAACCTGCTGCCGCACATCTTTTGCAACTTCGGCCAGTATCTTGCGGTCATCCAGATCGATGCCGGTGCTGTTGTCGCGCGCAGGCTGGAACAGGTCACGGGGCAGGGGGATACTCGGGTGGCGCGTACCGCCATATTTGACCACCGTGTCAAGCGGATCACCGAGCAGTTCGACATCGCTTTTGCTCTCATCTGCGAGCTGATGCACAAAGCTGCTGTTCGCGCCATTCTCCAGAAGGCGGCGCACCAGATAGGCGAGCAGGTCACTATGTCCGCCCACAGGCGCGTAGATGCGGCAGTGATAGCCATCCTGCCGCACCATATTTTCATAAAGGCCTTCGCCCATACCGTGCAGGCGCTGGAATTCAAAACTATCCTTGGGTGTGTTCTGTTCATTTGCCCAGTTGATGATAGTGGCCACCGTTTGCGCATTGTGGCTGGCAAAAGCGGGTTCAATATGACTGTAATCCAGCAGGTCGCGTGCGCAGGCAAGGTAGGACACGTCGGTCGCAGGCTTGCGGGTGAACAGCGGATAATCGTTAAGGCCTTTTTCCTGCGTATATTTGATTTCGCTGTCCCAATAGGCGCCTTTGACAAGCCGCACTTTAATCCGCTTGCCTGTGTCTCTACCCAGTGCATTGGCCCAGCCGCACACGGCGCGGGCACGTTTGGAATAAGCCTGCACCGCCATGCCAAACCCATCCCAGCCTTTCAGGTCCGCGTGCGAAGCCGCACCCTTGATAATGTCCAGGCTCATAATGAGGCGTTCGGATTCTTCGGCATCGACCGTGAGCGCAATGTCGTGCGCTTTTGCCTTGCGGCCTAATGCGGTCAGCATGTCAGTGAGCGCGGGTACACAAATATCCGATTGTGCGGCTTCATAGCGCGGGTGCAGTGCGGAGAGTTTGACCGAAATGCCGTGCCCACTGGTACTTTTCTTGCCAATCGCATCAATCGCATCGGCATAGGCGTCATAATAGCGTTCTGCATCCTCATAAGTGCGGGCCGCTTCGCCCAGCATATCAAAACTGGCTGTGAAACCGCGATTGGCTTTTTTGTCCATGCGTTGCATGGCTTCTGCGATGGTCCGGCCCATGACGAACACCTCGCCCATCAACCGCATGGCCGCGCCAACCGATTGCCGTACGAAAGGCTCACCGCTCCGAGAGATTAGACGCTTCAACGTGCTTGCCTGCGGATCGCTCGATAGAACGGCGCGGCCCAGAACCAGCCCCCATGTTGCGCTGTTCACCAGCGCGCTTGATGACTTGCCGCTATGTGAGCGCCAGTCGGCATCACCAATCTTGTCGGCGATCAACCGGTCGGCCGTTTCCGGATCGGGCACACGCAAAAATGCTTCGGCCAGCGAGAGCAAGGCAATCCCCTCCGCGCTGTTCATCCGGTATTCCTGCAGAAACTGGTTCACCCAGCCGGAAGACTGCGCGGCGCGCAGTTCGGCAAGCAGGCCGTAAGCAATATCGAGTGTTGTGGCTTCGGCTTCTTCACCGTTGCGCGCACGTTCGACCAGAGGCATCAGCACATCGGGCTCGGATAAACGATGCAGACGGCGCATTTCTGCGCGTGCCTCTGCCATGGAGGAAATCGGGTAGGAAATAGAAGATGCCATAAGCGACTCGCATAAAAATGTTACGCCCGCCGGTAACCTGTCGCTGCTATCAGCTATATCGCATATTTATCAACCATAGTGTGCTGACGGTGCTAATATAATTATCACACCATATGCCAGTGCCCTTCATGGCTAGAAGGTGTTTTGGAACGCGCATACGAAAAAATCGCGGCAATCCCTGATGGATTACCGCGATTCGTTTTCGCTTAAAGCCTGATATGGTTTTAGGAGGCAGCGTCTGCTTTTTGCAGTTCGCGTTTTACCTTAAGGGCATTTTTGCTGAGCTTGCTGTCTGCTGTTTTCAGCAGCCAGTTGTCCAGTCCGCCATTATGCTCAACTGAACGCAAACCCGCGGTAGACACGCGGAATTTGATGCTGCGGTCGAGTTTTTCGGACAGCAGGGTCACTTTCTGCAGGTTCGGCAGGAAAACCCGCTTTGTACGGTTGTTGGCGTGTGACACATTGTTACCCACCATGCGGCCTTTGCCGGTCAGTTCGCAAATACGCGACATTGTTCTAATCCCAATAATCTGTGTAAGAAAGAGCGGTCCAATAGCGCCCAGGCGGCGCTACGTCAACATTAGAGTCACCTTAAAATGCGATGAAGCGGAACTTTTTCGGCTCTTTTCCCGCAAGTATATAAACAACAGGAGGCATCATGATTATATTGAAAATATTACTCGCCATTTTCCTGCCGCCGCTGGGCGTAGCTGTGAATGAAGGGATTAGCCAGAATTTCTGGATATGCCTGTTGCTTACGGTACTGGGCTATATTCCGGGCGTCATATTTGCACTCTATGTGCTTTTGGCGGCGCGCACCAGTATATAGACAGCGATTGAGGGCTGGACGGAACGCGATATTTCATCCACAGCTTGCGTGTCATGTCGCTAGAAACCGCTCGAAATTATATGGCGCAAGCGCTGAGCCTGGCCAGGCAAGCCTCCGATATGGGGGAAGTGCCGGTTGGCGCGATCATCGTCAGAAATGGTGAAGTCATAGCTCAGGGCCACAATGCGCCGCGCGCTTTACATGACCCCACTGCGCACGCCGAGATTGGGGCAATACGCAGCGCGGCGCTGGCATTGGGAAATGACCGATTAACCGATTGCGACCTGTGGGTAACACTGGAACCGTGCGCCATGTGTGCAGGGGCAATCGCACATGCGCGTATCAGGCGCCTCTACTACGGGGCCTCAGACCCCAAAGGTGGGGCTGTGGAACATGGACCGCGTGTATTTGAGCAGGACACGACATTGCACAGACCGGAAGTCTATGATGGCATTTTTGCGGATGAAGCAGCCGATCTGCTGAAGGGTTTTTTCGCGGCGCGGCGGTAGTGTTTAATGCGCTTTTTAATGCACAAAACGAGCAACAACATCACGGTAACTGCGGCTCACCTTCACCTGCGCACCTGATTCAAGGATCAGGAAACACTCGCCATTGGTATGCGGTTTGACTTGCCGGACCTGGCCCAGATTGACGATTGTCGAGCGGTGAACACGCTGAAAATGGCGCGGGTCAAGCCGTTTTTCGAGATCTTTCATGGTTTCGCGCAGGATCAGTGAATTGTCGGCCGTATAGATGCACATATAATCACCCGCGGCATCGATACGTTCAATTGTATCCACATCGACGCGGAAAATCTGTCCTCTATCCTTGATATTGATGAGTTTTTCGTAACGACTTGATGTTGCAACATCGTCTTCGTCCTCAAATTTCTCCATTTCTTCAGGAGCGACTTCGGCAAGTACGTTTTTCAGCTTCTCGACCTCTTCGGCGCCGCGTTTTTCCGTCAGCCTTACCCGTACGCGTTCCAGCGCGTCGGCAAGCCGGTCGTCTTCGACAGGCTTCATAAGATAATCGACCGCTTCGGCTTCAAACGCGCGTAATGCGTGATCGGAATAAGCTGTGCAGAATACGAATAGGGGTGGTTCGATTTCCATAACGCCTTTGACAACCGAAAATCCATCAAACCCTGGCATCTGTATATCGAGAAAAACCAGATCGGGCTTGAGTGTCTTGATCTTGCGAATGGCCTCGCGCCCGTTCAGGCAGGTGTCGATAATTTCGACATCTTCATATTTTTCAAGACGTAACTCCATGCCTTGAATAGCCAGTTTTTCGTCATCAACCAGAATTGTGCGTATCGTCATTTCAATTGCCTTTGTTCCCGCTTTTCAAACGGAATTTCTATTATAACCGAAAAACCGCCTTTTGGGGAGGAGCGGGCTTCGAATAAATGGTCCTCGCCATAAGCCTGTGACAGGCGGTCGCGGATGTTCGCAAGGCCCACGCCTGTTGAGGCATCAACGGAATGTGCCGGACCTGCTTCTGTCACCATGTTCGCTCCATCCGTATTTTGCAATCCGGGGCCGGTATCAGAGACGGTGATGCGAAGTTTCGGCCCGACAAGCTGAGCGATAACATTGATATCAGCCCCGCTTTCCTGCGGCGTCACAGCATATTTGATGGCGTTCTCCACCAATGGTTGCAGTAATAATGAAGGCAGCAAGCCTTCTTTCGCGGCATCGTCTATTTCAAAATAGGCGCGCAGGCGGTCTTCGAACCGCATCTTTTCTATATCGAGATAGAGCTTGAGAGTTTCAACCTCTTGCGCGACAGTCACCCGCCCGGTGGGCTCATTGGCCAGTGTATAGCGCAGGAAAGATGACAGGCGCGACAGCATGGCATTGGCGGGCTCAGTCTGTTTAAGCAGCACAAGTGTCGAGATGCTGTTCAGTGTATTGAACAAAAAGTGCGGGTTAAGCTGGTATCGGAGCATCGCAAGTTGCGCGCTGGTGGCTTGGTTTTCCAGCCGGGACAGCTGGTCTGCCTGTTCTTCGACCTGCAGAAAATAATTAATAGCATAATAGAGCGCGGACCATGCACCGAGCAGGGTAAGGTTGAGGTACATGGTTCCAAGGGCAAAGCCGGTAAGCGTCGTGTTTGACCCCTGGCGGTATATAGTGAGCACCCAGGCGTCTATCAGCGCGCAGATCAATGCCATTGCGATCAGGACCAGGCCAGTTACGCCCCATGTCACAAGCGGCCTACGGTTGATGAGATTGCGATATATGACCGCCAGCACCAGCGATGCCGAATATCCGGTAATTGTAGCAACTAGTACGACAAGCAGGAAATCTGCCTGTTGTCCATTGGCTATGCCCGATACGGCGCGCAGCACCATGGCACCTGCCCAACCGGCAAATTGCAGATACCAGAAGGCCCGGTTTTTATCAGCAAAAAACGGGGCAGGTTTTATTGGCAGAACGGCCATATGAGAAGGCATAAAGTCTTTTTGGAATATCGAACCTATTTTGTCACGCATGATTTTCCATTTTTGCCGCTCTGCTATAATGTCGTGGCGAACATGCGGATAAGGAGCGCGGACATGAACGACCAGGTGAAAACAGGTGATATCGAGGCGCAAGCGGGTTTTTCTGCCATGACAGAAGGAACTGCCAAAGACTGGCAGGTGATAGCCAGTCATTTTGGGCCGTTTGCAGGGAAGGTTGGGGAACGCGTACTGGAACATCTGAAGCTGCTTGACGGTGATTATGGCGGCTTTCCGATCGACCGGCTGCAACATAGCCTGCAAACGGCGACTCGTGCACATCGCGACGGGCGCGATGAACCTTATGTGGTCATGGCCCTGCTGCACGACATTGGGGATACTCTAGGCAGCTATAATCATCCCGACATTGCCGCGGCGATCCTGAAACCTTTTGTAAGTGAGAAATTGCACTGGATCACTGAAAAGCATGGAATTTTCCAGGGCTATTATTTCTTCCATCACCTGGGGCAGGACCGGGACATGCGTGAGCAGTATCGCGGGCACAAATATTTTGATGCCTGCGCAGAATTCTGCGAAAAATATGACCAGGCGGCTTTTGACCCGGAGTATGACAGCCTGCCGCTCGAATTTTTCGAACCCATGGTAATGCGTGTTATGGCACAGCCGATCAATTCAATATATGCCGGGGATTAGGCTCTATTCGAGTATGGCAAATTCACTGGTGAGGAGCGGCGGTGCGTAGCCTTGCGGGTTGCGGCCCATTTGGATCATCTTCGCGATTTCTTCTTCGAACAACTGCACGCGTTTTTTGTAACGGTAATGTGTCGGGGCGGACAAGACGCCTTTGCCATGCTGTTTTCCGTAACGATTCCAGAAACGTATAGCCCCCAGCGGATCATAACCGGCATTGGCCATCAGCCAGACCGATAAACGATCGGCTTCGATCTCGGTTTGTTTGGTGAGCCGCGCACTGCGGCCAAACGCCCCGAACAGGCCGTCACTATGTCCGGCTGCTTCGAGTCGCTGTAAATGCCGTAATATATTGTGTGCCAGCTCATGCGCGATAACGGCCGCCAGTTCGTCATCATCAGCAGTATAATCCACCATGCGCGTACTGATGCTGACTAGGCGGCCATCTGCGGACGCTTCAAACTTTTTGCTAGGGATAAGCTGGAACCGGCTCTGGCAGGTTTTGACAGGTGATATGGTGATATCACGCTGTCCGTCAGTATTTGCGAGCGTGAGTTTGACACTTCCTGCGGCAAGGGCATTTTCCCACCCGTCGCGCACGCGCACAAGACGGGCTATGCTGGCTTTATCTGAAGGTTTGCCCCGCGTGTCACTGTTTGGCAGAGGGTCCGCATTATTGATGGCGACAATACTATCATTGGCGGCAATACCGGCCTTTTGTGCTGGACTGCCCTCTGCCACTGCCAGCACCGCAATGTCGCGTGCAAAGCCATAAGCCTCACGCGCAGTGCTGCGGTCCTGATACTGGGCGATATCGTGGAGGGCCAGGCCAGCCCGCATCTCTGTGTCGCGACAAAACGGGGCGCTGCCAGAGACCAGCCGGTATCCGACGGAAAGCAAGCGGTTATCCTTGGCCTGAAGCGATTTGAAACCATCCACCCTGGCGCGTTCAAATGCCGCACTTTGGGAAAGTGGCAGCGCGCATAGCACCATGGCAAGGATCAAAACCGTTTTTCGACCTGCCTCGATCATATCTGCCCCGAAAATGCTATTTTTTGGCCTTGGCAGCCCGTGCGGTTGCCACCGCGTCCTTCAATCCGGCAAGGCCCAGTGCGCCGTTATAGGTCCTGTCACCAATCACCCAGCTAGGCGTGCCCGAAAACTCAAGCTGTTGCGCGATTTGCAAGTTTTTCTCAAGTAATTGGCGCGCCTGTGGCCCATTGGCGAATGCCCGGGCCGTGGTCATGTCCAGTCCAGCGGATTGTGCGGCGGTTTCGATGGTTGCGGCATTGGGCTTTCCAGCAGCGAATAGCGCCTTGTGGAAAGTATAAAATTTGCCTTGTTTCGCAGCTGCTAGTGACCATGCCGCTGCACGTGCACTGTCTTCCGAAAGGATCGGAAGTTCGCGGAAGACGACTTTAACATTTTTGTCCTGCGCCAATAGCTGACTGACATCGCTCACGCTTTGCGCGCAAAAACCGCACGCATAATCGGAGTATTCGACAATGGTGACATCGCCATTGGGATTGCCCGCCCATGCGCTTTCATAAGGTGTTTCTATCTCGCTGCGCACAGAACCTAGCCGCTCTGCAGTCTGCCGCTGCCGCAATATCTGGACCGCTTCGGTGATGATTTCCGGGTTTTCCAATATATATTCACGCACCACCGCTTCCATGGCGGTACGATCCTTTGCATCCAAACCGGCTGCCTTTAACGCTTCGGCTGTATCGGTTTTTTCGGTCTGCGCATTTGATGCGGTTCCGCAGGCGGTCAGCGCCATCATGGCGCTGGCAAAAAATGCCGTGCGGATCGCAGCAGGGCGGAATATCGATGTTCTGGTCAAATTCTGGCTTCCTGTATTGGGGAAATTCCGGTGTATATTAGCGCCGTTTGCGGTTCTCCTCAACCGCGACGCGTGCCAGGATGGCAATATCCTGTGCACGGATCCAGTCAGGACTGCCTTCTGGCAGGCCCAGCATAGCAGTTTGAGCATTGCGCAGTGCGAGCGGTGCATTACGTTGCAATACAAAGCCTTCTGCCGATGCGAGCCGCGCCCGGGGTTCATCGCCCTGTTGTGAATAGATAACGCCCAGTTGATACCATGCGAAAGGGTTTGCATTGTCTTTCGAAACAGCAGCTTTCAGCACCTTTTCCGCTTCATCGAAATTGCTTTTATCTTCTGTCGCGACCAACGCATGTCCGAACAGGGCGGCGATAAGAGGCTGGTTATTGGTAAGATAAACTGCCTTACGCAAAGGCTCCAGGGCATCGGTAGGTCGTCCCGATTCCAGAAGGATCTGGCCTTTCAGCTCAAGAAAATACGGATCTTCGGGCTCAACGGCGAGCAGAGCATCTGCTTCGGCCAGAGCTTTGTCAGGATAAGCGGATTTGTGCCAGGCATAAGCACGTGCATAGTGTGCCTGGATGCTCGTTTTATATTCCGGATAATCCCGTAATGTGGCCGTGGGTTCATCGACAAACCCCTTCAGCTTTGCCTTTACACGCTGGAACCGTTTTTCAAGGGCAGGATCCGTAGATGCATCCCATGCCGGGTCTTTTTCATACACATCCTGCAGCACGGATATGCGTTCACCTGACAGAGGGTGGGTTCGATCGTAACTGTCGTCCTGCGGAATTGCGAGACGGAATTCCAGGTTTTGCAGCTTTTTGAAAAAGGCCAGCGATCCACGCCCGCTGATACCCGCTTTGGACAGATAGTCGGCGCCTGCGATATCTGCGCTAGATTCCTGCACACGCGAAAAGGCCAGATATTTACCCAAAGCGGCCTGTTGCCCGGCGGCAAATATGCCCATGCCTGCTTCACCGGCACCTGCTGCAATAGCGGCTGCGCCCAGCACCAGGCTGAGCAAAGTTATGCCAGTCGCCTGTTTGACACCATCGCTATGGCGGATAACATGGCCGCCAACTACATGCCCCAGTTCATGGGCGATAACACCCTGCACTTCATTGGCGTTGTCCGCCGCTTCGATCAGGCCGCTATGGATATAGACGGCCTGTCCGCCCGCAACGAACGCATTGATGCTTTTGTCACCTATCAGGATAATGTCGACATTGCGCGGGTCAAGCCCTGCTGCGCGGATCAGCGGTTCGGACATATCATCAAACAGAGCCTCTGTTTCCGCATCACGCAGGATCGACTGCGCTGCTGCTGGTTGCACTGTCAGCGCTATCGCCACAAACAGGGCTAGAAGCTGTTGCATATGTCGCATGACGCGCTTTGCCGTCGGCAAAGACATGGAATGTCCGGATGGATTTTGTGTCATGTCCTGCATTTGTCCGATCGCGCCTGAACCCAATATGAAAAATATGGGCCCATGGTAAATCATGCGGCATCATTTGTCAGACAGAATCTCTGGCATGGAGCGTGATAGCCCTGATTATCCAGTCTTTAGCTGGCTCAGAAAGTTTGTACTGGCGCTTTGCAGTCCCGAAATATTATCCTGCAATTCTTGCATCAGCGTTTGCATGTTGCTGGATAAATTACGGATTTCCTGCGCAGAACTCAGCACATGCTGCGAATGTTCGTGCACATTATCCGCATTGTCCGCGACACTATGCGCCTTGCCGCCAATTTCGCCTGTCGCCTCTTTCTGCTGACTTATCGCGGCTGCGATATTACCTGCACCCTCGCTTACCATGTCAATTTGATCGGCAATGGATGCGATGGATTCGACTGACTGCGTCATGCGTGACCGGATATTTTCCACCGTATCGCCTACAGTTACAATCGCATCACTGGTTTGGGAGGCAAGGCTTTTGACTTCGCCGGCCACCACTGCAAAACCCGATCCGGCTTCGCCTGCGCGTGCAGCCTCAATTGTGGCGTTAAGCGCGAGCAAGTTGGTCTGCGCGGCAATTGTTTCGATAAGCGCTGTGATTTCGGCGGCCTTTTCGGCCTCCAGCGCCAATGATTCGACAGCATTTTGTCCTTCGCGCGAAGATTGCCGGATAAAATCAGTTGCGCCATGCTGTTCGTTGACCTGCGCCGATACGTCACTCGCCGTTTGTGTCAGCTGGCTTGAGGCGGCCACAACCGACTGAATGGCGTTGCTGACATTGGAGGCATTTTCTGCCACCTGCTTTGCGCGTTGTTCGGTGCGGTCGCCAATTTCGCCCAAACGGTCAGTATGTGTGCGCATCACGGATGCAGCGCGCGCCGTGACCATGATTACCTGCATAACAGATTTTTCGAAAGCGTTGGCGAGGCGTTGCATATCTGCAAGGCGGGCCTGTTCCTGGTGGGTACGGTTATTTTCGATCTGCTGACGTGATTTTGCTTCTTCCTCCATTTTCTGCCGGTAGGTGCGTTGTTCAAGCTCCATCTGCTCTTTTTCCGCTGCGGCCAGAGCGACAGCCTGGTTTTGGGCATCTCCAAATGCGGTCCACTGTGTCATGGCAGCGCGCCACAACATAAAAATATATGCCGGAAAAAGTAGGTAAAACAGGCCGGGTAATGCCATGTTGCTGGAAGAAAAAGTGACGACTGTCAGCGCTGATGTGGTCAGGAACCATATCGCACTGGCAGATGGAGACGGGAAATAGATGATTGCGCCTATGGAGATGATGGCCATAGTCATGGCAATCACCATCATTTGCATCTGGATATCGGCAGACATTAATATCGCGCTGATCAGGCTCATCCAGCCTGTTCCCCAGACAGAAATGGTGACCAGAAAAGCTGCTGAATAACGGCCAAGCGCCTCAGGATCACCGGCAATTCTGTCTCCGAACACAATCAGTTTCCAGTTGAAATAGAAGAACACGCAAACAATGCCGGCCAATGTGCCGAGTATCGACAGGATAAGTGAAGCATTGGGGGCCGAGGAAAATGCATAGGCCAGAACCGGTGCAAACAGCAGCGCGGGCGTTGCAATGGCAAGTTGATTGCGTGCGACGGCCCGTAATTGCGCATATTTAAGCTGCGCATCATCATGGCTCTTTTTGCCTGAAAACAACTGCCGCAATTCGGGCATCATACCCCGGTAATGCGCGGTGAGGACCGCAAGCAGTTCAGATTTGACGTCAGACATTCATCTCTCCTGAATGTCTGCATAGGGTTAAATGGTAAAAGCGTCGTTAACCATGGCCTTGGCGTTATTTCTCCAGCTCGTCCTGCATGAAAGCAACACTGTCATCCAATATGCCGGCACTGCTGCGGAACGGACGTGAAATGGCCATGATGATCCGGTAATGGTCAATATTTGTATATTCCCTATATTCCGCTCGCCCACCAAGATGATTGACCTTTTGCGCCAGAACTCTGCTGTTGCGCGGCTGGACCACGTCATCTGTATCGCCGCTCGCCAGCCATAGCGGTGGATTGTCCTTGTGCGCATAATTAATCGGCTGTGTGATTTCAGGGCGCGGGGTGTTCCCGAAGCTTGCCTTGGTGGCGTCGGATGTGAAGGGATGAAAGTCATATGGCCCGGCCAGACCGATAACGCCGCGGATAATATCGGTATTTTTACCAAGTCGCCCCAACCATTGCGGATCGAGTGCGGCCATGGCGGCATTATACGCGCCCGCGCTATGGCCGCCGACGAAAATTTTTGCAGGATCGCCGCCATATTGGGCGATATTGTCATGCGTCCAGGCAATGGCACCTGCGCTGTCTTCTACCATCGCCGGGAAAACTGTTTCCGGGTGCAGCCGGTAATTGGGCAGCACGACCAGGAAACCCCGCGCAGCATAGGCTTTTGCAGCAAAACCGTAATGGTCTTTGTTACCGCTGTTCCATGATCCGCCATAGAAAAATATCAGGACCGGTTTCGGCACTTGCGTATCATCTTCGGTTGCCCAGATATCAAGGTCGTTACGGTTGTTATCCCCATAAGCAATATCGTCACCAACCAGCTTATAGCTTCCTTCATCGCTGAAGAAACTGTCGGCCATGTCCAGCTGTTTCGCAGAGGGCAGGGAGGTAAACCACCAATAAGCGGCCCCGAAAGCGGCAAATATAATTGCCAATATGATGATCCATCGCATTGGCATCTCATGCCGAAACAGACGCGGCAAGACAAGCCATTTAATCTAACGATTAATAACCAGCATTGCTGTTGCGACCAAAAGCAGAACAATACCGCTTATCCGGCTTAGATAGCGGGCATTCCCTGATTTTACCGCTATGTCAGCCGTGCGTGCGGCAACAACGGCATAGAGCAAAAGCCCGAATGTTTCGGTAAAGACCGTGATGATCGCCAGAATAAGAATTTGCGGGACAATGGCATGGTCAGAGTCGATAAATTGCGGCAGGAAAGCAGTATAGAAAAGCAACGCCTTGGGATTGGACATATGCACGGCAAGACCGCTGCCAAAGCCTTTCAGGAAACCTATCGCACCGCTTGATACGGCTTTGGGTTTCGATGTCACCCAAGCGCCTGCACGGATCATGGAAATGCCCATCCAGACCAGATAGACTGTGCCAGCATATCGCAATGCCGTGAACAGGTCAGGCATGGTTGTTGCAAGCGCAATCAGGCCCATGGCGCACATGGCATACCAGATGAAATTACCGACATTTATTCCAGCAATTGGTCCCCAGCCATTGCGGAAACCGCCGGCGAAAACATGGCTTGCTGTGACCATCGTTGCCGGACCCGGGATCAGGCAGAATAACAGGTCCGTGATAAAGAATAACAGGATGGTTTCGATGGCCATGATATTAGCATATCGTCCAGATTACCTGAATGGGCAATTCAAAATGAAATATGGCTTGTTTCCTGTTTACTTCGCTTCCTCGATCTGCTCCGAAAATTCCTCAAATTCAGGCAATTCGTGAATAGAACGGATCCAGTCCACACGCTCTTTGACCTGGATATGTACCTGTGCGGGCAAGGCGCCGGGATCATCGAGTGTACCGGTTTGCACATCAATCAGATCCGGCAGGAATTCGGCATTGCTGTAAAAAAGGCCTGTGCCGCAAGCCCCGCAAAAATGCCGCCTTCCATGCTCTGAGGAAGCATAGATTCTTGGGGCCCCACGTACATCCAGATTGCCAAGGGGCAACATGGCCCAGCCAACCATATGTGTACCCGAATGCCTGCGACAGTCGCTACAATGGCAAAGCACGTGGTTTATGGGGTCAGCAGTGATTGTGTAGCGGATCACGCCGCAATGGCATTTGCCGGTCAATTCAGTCATAATGTGCGTTTATAGCACATATTTGCTGAGATCCGTATCCTTTGCGATATTGCCAAGCTGGCCATCAACATAGTCGGCGTCGATGGAGATGGTTTCACCAACTTTCTCTTCGGCGGTAAAGCTGATTTCTTCGATCAGTTTTTCCATCACCGTCTGTAAACGCCGTGCACCGATATTTTCGACGCTTTCGTTTACATTAGCCGCCGTCCGCGCAATGGCGGCAATGGCATTGTCGGTAAATTCTATCGTCACATCTTCTGTACCAATCAGTGCCTTATACTGTTCGGGCAGGTTCGCCTTGGTATCGGACAGGATTGCCACGAAATCTTCTTCGGTCAACGCGCGCAGTTCCACCCGGATGGGCAGGCGGCCCTGAAGTTCGGGCAACATGTCACTGGGTTTGGCGACGTGAAACGCGCCGCTGGCGATAAAGAGCACATGGTCGGTTTTCATCGGGCCATATTTGGTGGCCACGGTTGTCCCTTCAATCAGTGGCAACAGGTCGCGCTGTACGCCTTCACGGCTGACGGAGCCGCCGCGGACATCGCTCACGGCGATTTTGTCAATCTCGTCAAGGAACACAATGCCATTGGCCTCTGCATCGGCCAGTGCGACGCGGGCGACATCGTCCTGGTCCATCCGCTTTTCGCTCTCTTCCTCGACCAGCTTGTCCCATGCATCGGCGACACGCATCTTGCGTGATTTCATCGGCTTGTTACCAAATGCCTTGCCCATCATGTCGGACAGGTTAATCATGCCCACCTGTCCACCCATTCCGGGGATTTCCATAGGTGTGCCCGGCGTATCTTCCATCTCGATTTCGACTTCGGTGTCGTTCAAATGGTTATCGGTAATGCGTGCACGGAAGCTTTCACGGGTGGCCTCGCTGGCATTGTCGCCGACCAGCGCGTTGAGCAGCCGCTCCATGGCCGCTTCGGATGCCGCTTCACGCACGCTATCACGCCGGCGGTCCTTTTCCAGCCGTACAGCATCTTCAACCAGGTCGCGGGCAATCTGGTCCACATCGCGGCCAACATAGCCGACTTCAGTGAATTTCGTCGCTTCAATCTTGATGAATGGCGCATCGGCGAGTTTGGCCAGGCGTCGCGAAATTTCAGTCTTGCCGCAGCCTGTGGGACCGATCATCAATATGTTCTTGGGTGTAACCTCATCGCGCAGGCTTTCGGGCAGACGCTGGCGGCGCCAGCGGTTGCGCAGCGCCACCGCTACGGCTTTTTTGGCATCTTTCTGACCAATAATATGTTCGTCAAGCGCGGCGACAATCGCCTTGGGGGTAAGTTGTTTTGTCATATATCTTTCTCGCCAGAACGGCTAATATCTACAGGCTTAGTCTTTGGCATCCATCACTTCGACGGTCAGCTGGTCATTGGTGTAGACGCACACATCGGCGGCAATGCCCATCGCCTTGCGCGCGATTTTTTCGGCATCTTTTTCATATTCCATCAGTGCGCGCGCAGCCGCCAGCGCGTAATTGCCGCCAGAGCCGATGGCAGCAATGCCATCGACCGGTTCCAGCACATCACCATTGCCGGTCAGGATCAGCGTCACTTCTTTATCCGCAACGATCATCATCGCTTCCAGGTTACGCAGATATTTATCGGTGCGCCAGTCCTTGGCCAGTTCAACCGCAGCGCGCATCAGTTGCCCATTGTGCCGTTCCAGCTTGCCTTCCAGCCGTTCAAACAGCGTGAAGGCATCTGCCGTGGCACCTGCAAACCCGCCGATTACGGAACCATCGTGCAATTGGCGCACTTTTCGCGCATTGGGTTTCATCACGGTCTGGCCCATGGAAACCTGGCCATCGCCCGCAATGACAGCTTTGCCATTTTTGCGGACGCCGATAATCGTGGTGCCATGCCATGTGGGCATGGAGCTTTGTTCGTTATTGCTCATGAAAACGGATATGGGTTGCGCCGCATATGAGTGCAAGACTGGCAGCTTAAATGCCGTGATATTTGCGGTACCAGTTTACAAATTCCGGGATGCCGGTGTCGATACCCGTTGTGGGCGCATAGCCCAGATTATCTGCAATTGCGCTGATATCGGCATAGGTTTCGTACACATCACCCGCCTGCATGGGCAGATAGTTTTTCTGCGCCTGCATTCCAGATGCCCGTTCAACCGCAGAGATCATATTACCCAGCTTTTCAGGCTTATTATTACCGATATTGTAAATTGTGTGCGCGCTGATGCTGCCGCCCGGCTTGGGCTTTCCATTATCGGCGGGCGGATTGTCGAGCGCAGCGACAACACCGTTGATAATGTCGCCAATGTAAGTGAAATCGCGGCGCATATCGCCGTTATTATATATGTCGATAGGCTCGCCCGCCAAGATGGCCTTGGTGAATTTCCAAAGCGCCATGTCCGGGCGGCCCCATGGCCCGTAGACCGTAAAAAAGCGCAAACCCGTCATCGGTATGCCGTAAAGATGCGCATAGGTTTCGCTCATTAGTTCATCGGCTTTTTTGGTGGCGGCATAAAGCGATACGGGATGATCGACACGGTCTTCGACGCTGAGCGGCAGGCTATCCGCATGGCCGTAAACCGATGAGGAGGAAGCATAGACCAGGTGCGTCGCATTACGCGCACGCGCTAGCTCAAGGATATTGAGATGCCCAACCAGGTTGGACTGTGCATAGGCCCGGGGATTGTCAATCGAATAGCGCACCCCGGCCTGCGCGCCCAGGTGTGCGATATGGCTGAAATTATGACCTTTAAGTGCCGTATCAAGTGCCTGATGATCAGCAAAATCGACTTTGTGAAAGCGAAAATTACCGCCTGCGATACTGGCAATATCATCCAGTCGCGCCTGTTTCAGCTGCGGATCATAATAGTCATTGAGATTGTCGATACCAACCACGCTGTCGCCGCGCGCCAGCAATGCCTTTGTCAGCGCGTGGCCGATAAAACCGGCGGCGCCCGTTATCAATATCGGATCAGCCATGAAGCCTGTATAGCCCCGGCGGGATCAAAATGCCCGCTTTATGCAAGGTGCCGCCATTGTCCGCGTGTGTCATACACCTCTTTACCCTCCAGTTTGGTCTTATCCATATCAGCAAAAGCCTTATGGTCCACCAGGAGGATGACAATGTCACAATCTTGCATCGCCGTGTCTATGTCCACCAGCCTGGCAGCGGACCCATCAAACTGGTGCGGCAATTCACTGGCATAGGGTTCGACAATCTGGACGCGTTCGCCGTATTTTGCAGCTATAGCCTGTGCGACTTTCAATGCCGGGCTTTCGCGGAAATCGTCGATATTGGCTTTGAAAGACAGGCCAAGACAGGCGATTTTTGCATCAGGGTGCGCATCAGCCATGGCCTCTACGCGGCCAATGACATAATCGGATTTGCCGTCATTTACGCGGCGCGCTGTCGCGATCAGGGGCGTTTCATCGGGCGCACTGTCAACCAGGAACCACGGATCAACCGCAATGCAATGGCCGCCCACGCCCGGGCCGGGTTGCAATATGTTCACGCGCGGATGCCGGTTGGCCAGCTCAATGACATCCCATACATTCAGGTCCATCTTATCAGCAATCAGCGAGAGTTCATTGGCAAAGGCAATGCTGACATCGCGCGAGGCATTTTCGACCAGTTTCACCATTTCCGCAGTGGCGGCTGTGGTTTCAATACACTCGCCCTTCACGAAAATCTGGTAAAATCCACGTGCTTTTTCGGCGCAATGCGGTGTAATGCCGCCGATTGAACGGTCGTTTGAGACAAGCTCGGCGATGATTTGCCCGGGCAATACGCGTTCGGGGCAATAGGCGACATGTACATCCATATCGCCATCACCAGCCTTGGCAATTTTCAGATCAGGGCGTTCTTCGGCCAGCAATGCTGCCATTTTATCTGTCGTGCCAATTGGTGAAGTCGATTCCAGTATGACCAGATCACCTTTCTTGAGTACAGGCGCGATACGTTTTGCTGCGTCCAGTACATAAGTGATATCAGGCACATGGTCGCCAACAAACGGTGTGGGCACGGCGATAAGGAATACATCACTTGCGCGCGGTTCCATCGAGGCGGACAGGCGGCCGCAGGCAACCATGTCACGGACCAGCACGTCAAGATCATGTTCCTCAATATGGATTTCACCGCGATTGATGGTGTCAACCACGTCCTGTTTCACGTCGAGGCCCAGCACATTGCAACCGGATTGCGCGATAACAGCAGCAGTGGGCAGGCCGATATAGCCGAGCCCAACCATAGTGACATTGGGAAGAGTGTCAGATTGCATTTTTGATAATTCCTGCGATTTTTGCGGCAGACGTGCCGTCACCAAATGGATTATGCGCCTTGGCCATGGCGGCATAGGCATCCGCATCATCGAGTAATATGAAAGTTTCCGATACGATTTTGGCGCGATCTGTCCCGACCAACTTGGCGGTACCTGCGGCAACGCCTTCGGGGCGCTCAGTCGTCTCGCGCATAACTAGCACAGGCTTGCCGAGCGCAGGGGCTTCTTCCTGCACACCGCCGCTATCGGTCAGCATAATGTCTGCGAGCGACAGCAAATGCACGAAATGCGGGTAATCCAGCGGTTCGATCATCGCGACATTATCCAGTCCCGCCAAGGCCTCATCCATGACTGCACGAACGTTGGGGTTTGGGTGCACTGGGAAGATGATGGCAACATCATCACGCGCGGCGATATCCGCCACGGCGGCCGCAATATTTTCCAAGCCACCGCCAAAGTTTTCGCGCCGGTGGCTGGTGACGCCGATGATACGTTTGCCCGCAAAACGTGATTTTAATTCGTCCAGACCGGATGCCAGTTGCGGCTCTGCCTCAATCCGCTGTGTTACCCAGTGCAGAGCGTCAATAACGGTATTGCCGGTAATATGGACATGGTCCGGGTTGACCGCTTCCTTGCGCAGCGCCTCGGCAGATGTTTCGGTAGGTGCAAAATGGAGGTCGGCTATATTGCCGATAATCTTGCGGTTCACTTCTTCGGGCCAGGGGTGGTAGATATTGTAACTACGCAGTCCTGCCTCAACATGCCCGACAGGTATCTTGCGATAATAAGCGGCCAGCGCCCCCACCATCGCGGTAGCAGTGTCGCCCTGTACTATCACGCGATCTGGCTTTACTTCATCCATGACCTCACCAATTCCAGTGAGCAGGCGCGCTGTCAGCGCATCGAGCGACTGGTCTGGACGCATCACGTCAAGGTCATATTGCGGCGTGACTCCACCAATTTCCAGGACTTGATCCAAAATTTCGCGGTGCTGCGCTGTTACGCATGTAACGGGTTCAAATCCTTCGGTATTTGCAAATGCATGCAAAACAGGGAATAGCTTGATAGCTTCAGGCCGTGTTCCGAAAATAGTAAGTATCTTATAAGTCAAGACAGGGTCTCATCATGTTTGAAAAGGCGGGAATATATGGTCGCCGCTATATGAAGAAAGCCTTGTCAGTGCAACCTCAATTGGCTAGGCGCGCGAACAGGCCGGTACAGGCCTATGGCAAAGCGTGGGCAGGAAATGGTTATGGATAGAGCAGGCCGTGTTTCACATGCCGGGCAGCCTTTATGGCGGAGGCCCGGTTTTTACTTGCACTGGATCCCGCGTCTTGCGGTGATCGGTCTTGCCCTATGGCTGCTCAGCTGGTTCGCCATTGGCGATAGCTTGCGCTATCTGGGCTTTATCCATTCGGGTGCATTCATATATGGCCTGATGGGGTTGCTGGCGGCTGTGATCATGGCGGTTCGTCGCGACTTTATTTGGGCTGGGCTGGGGGCTGTTCTTGCACTGGGCGTCCTGTCCCATGGCAATGGATATAACATGTCGGCGGGCGAAGCCGCGAAAGAGGCCGGAAGCATACGCGTCGTCAGTGCATCACTGCGCGGCCGTAATCGGCAGATGGAGGCTGCTGCCGAGCGGCTTGCCAGCTATGATGCTGATATTATCGCGGTACAGGAAGTGTCGGATTTCGCGCAACTGTCAAGCGCGCTGGAAAAGGCGAGCGGAATGAAGTGGCAGAGCGTGTCAAAAGGCCCGCTGTCCATATTTGCGCGCGGACCGGTAGAATATAGCACCGGCGAAGAGTTGGACTCCGTCCTCAAAGCGCAGATTAGTTACAAGGGCAATCCGCTTGCCATATGGACAATTCGCGCGCCTAAAAACTATGCGCGCCCTGCAGAAAACAGGGCTTTTTCTGTCGCTTTGAGAAATTCCGCACGCGAAGAAAAACCGCATTTTGTTGTTGGCGACTATAATGCCACACAATGGAACGACAGCTATGTGCTTATGGATGCAATCATGCAAAATGCACAGGCCAGCGCCGGGCTGGGGCAGGGTAGCAGCTTTCCGGCACGCGGCCGCCGCAGCGGCATTTTAGGCGCATTTGCCCGCATCGATCATATTTTCGTACGCAATGATCTGAAGGTGCATAATGCATTTACCGGTCAGGCCAGTGCGGGGGCGGATCACCATCCCGTTATTGCAGATGTCACGGTAAGACCGTAGGCAGCCGGCGCGCCGATTCAGTTAGTCAACGCTTAGCGTGATCGCGCCGATGCGCAGACGTTTTGCGCTAGACACGCCGCCTAAAGGAGTTTCGAGAGCCAGCCGATAGGCGCTGCACGTGCCCGAGACAGGAATCGTCCAGCCATTTTGCGCAGGGCCATTGGAGCGGAAATACTGCTTGTTGCCTTCGGTGCCCAGGCATGTCAAAGACCAGCGCATGTCATGCATATCACGCAGTGCGCCGCCATCCACATCGGCGGTCAGACGCGCCGTGCCAGAGGCAATGCGTAGGTTGCGCCATGTAAGATCGCCAATGGCGCGGCGATCAAGCTCCAGGTCGAGTGTCATGGGATTGCCATTTCCGTCCTCTTCGACAGAGGCAAATATTGAGCGGCCTGTGCTGAGGCGCCAGTCAAAGGGCAGTGGCTTGTCAACACGTTCGCCTGTGGGCCAACTTAGACGCGCCATTTTGCCCGACTCTACGGCGATGCCGTCTTCTGGGAAAAATTCCGTCCACAGGCTGAGTGCCCTGCTTTCCTGGCCCTTGCTGATAAGCAGGTTGACATAAGGTGTCATTTCCCGCCGTGTCGCAGGTGCAGGGCTGTCCTTTAGTGCGCGGACCAGACCTTCAAAACCATCATATTGCTTAGCAGGCGTATTTTTGCGCGTTGCAAAGAAATTTTCACGCCAGTTCGGCATATTGGCAAATTGCGCTTTGAGCGGCTCGGAAAGTTTTGGTTCCTGCCCCGCGAGGTTGAAGATGCTGAAAATCTCCTCCTGCACCTTGCGCCGCCGCAACAAGGCATCGGTGTGTTTAATGGCGGTTCCATAATCTTCACCAAGCAAGGCTTGCTGTAGCAACCATGCCTGTCCTGCGCTGTCGCGCCAGCTCATTTCACCGCTGATTTTCACGAGGCGAAGTCCAGTTTCTTCCTTACCTGCTTCGAAATCAGTTATGCCCACCGTGCGTAGCGCTTCGACATGGGCAAGCGATTTACCCAGTGCTTTCAGGGCCAGGTCACGGGCTATTTTCTTTTCACCGGCGGCATAGGCATCAGATGACAGGCGAGCCAGAGATTCGCCGCTGTCACCCGGGATAGTAATGGCCGTCATATATTGATTGCCATTGGTGGCGGCTTCGGACAGGCCGGTGCTGATAACCGCTGCTGCAATTGCGGTACCTGCCAATATCCTGACTATACTGCTTATCATCTTGCTGGCCTGTCTGGTTTTTCCGGAACCGGAAGAAAGCTACTTGCCCTCTGCCTTCGTACGACCATAAGTGTAATCATAACCATAATAATTGCCATAGCCGGTGCTGCTAGCGTCAAATTTGGTGAGCAATACGCCCAATATATTGGCGTTTGCATCGCCCAGACGGCGCATGGCTGTCTTGGTTTGGCCGCCATGCACCTTGCCAGCTTCCACCACCAAAATGGCACCGTCGACTGCGCGTGCGATTTGTGGGCTGTCGGCAAGGCCCATCACAGGCGGTCCGTCGATCAGGATAACATCAAACTGGTCCTTATGCTGCTCCATGAAACGACGGATCGTACCGGTGACCATAAGCTCGGCCGGATCTGGCGGAATAGGACCGCAGGACAGGAACTGGAAACTGACGCCTTCAGGATTCTGGACTTCGCGTTCCAGCGAGCTGTTTCCTGTCAATACCGATACAAAGCCGCCATTATTGTGCAGGCCAAGATAGCCATGCAGCGATGGAATGCGAAGGTCGGCATCGATAAGCAGCACGCGTTTGCCCGCACGGCCAAAGCTTTCTGCAATTGCTATCGCGCTGGTACTTTTACCCTCGGCCGGCTGGCTACTGGTCATCAGCATGGATGAAGGCGCACCATCGGCAGTGCTGAAATCAAGCGAGGAACGGACGGAGGCATAGGCCTCTGCGATTGCCGACTTGCGGTCGCCCAGTGCCTCGATGATTGTCATGTCCGTATCATAAAGCGGTGTAGTGCCCAGCAACGGCAGGCCAAGCTTGCGCTTGACGTCATCAGGTGAACGCACCGAGTCATCAAATGTCTCACGCAGGAAGGCAAGCAGTGCGCCCAGAGCGAGGCCTGCAAACAAGGAGAGCAGGATGTTGATGAATGGCCGCGGAGACACTTTACGGGCATCTTCCGCTGTGTCGATTATCGAAATATTGTTGGTCGCGGCATCTGCATTCGTGCTGACTTGTTTATAGCGTTCCAGCAGCGACTGGTAGAGTGTGCGATTGGTGTCAACCTCACGGCTAAGCAGGTTCAGCTCAATACGCTTGTTCTGTTCTGCCAGCGTGGCATCTTTCAGGCCACCCAGACTCTGGCTGAGTGATGCTTCCTGCCGCCGTGCGACTTCATAGGCATCACGGATTGAATTGCGAATATCCTGGGCCAGGTTGCGGATCTGGCTGTCAATCGATGCCATCTGCGTGGATTTATCCTGCATGACAGGATGGCCAGGCTTATAGCGTTCGGTTAGTTCGCGCAGTTCCGCCTCTTTTTGTGCACGTTCATTCTGCAATGCCTGAATTGTGGAGTTGCCGAGAACTTCTGGCATACTCATTAACGGGGTACGCTGCGCTTGTTTCCATTTTTCCTCAGCCAGAATCCTGTTTGTCTTGGCGGCTGCGACATCATTGTTCATCTGCACAAGATTCGCAGTTGTAATCGAGCGTGGCGCCGCTTCATCCGAAGATGTCGAAACCCCGTCGCTGGCGTCGATTATCTGCGAATTTTTCGCATAGAGAATGGCCAGTTTTTCAGATTCTTCCAGCCGTTTCTTGGTATCGGCGATTTCTTTTTCCAGGAAGTCGCGCGCATAGGATGTTGCTTCAAAACGCTGCTCGATATTGCCGGTGATCAGGTTTTCGGCATAGGAGTTTGCCACCTTGACCGCAGTTTGCGGGTCAGGACTGGTAAAAGTGATATTCGCGATATTCGAATTGAATGGCAGGGTGATCTGAACATTGCTGGTCAGTGCCTCAATCACCTGTGCCCGGCGAATACGCTGCACATTATCGCCCGTACCGGCTTCGCTCGCAGGCTCCACATTCATGGCGACCAGGAAATTGTCATTTGCGGTCAGGCGTAATTCATTTGCTACCCGGGTTGCCATGCTACGGCTTTTGATGAGGTCTACCTGGCCCTGTACATAGCGCTGGACTTCACCGCCGCGCAGTTCGCGTTCAATAGCACCTTCCTCAACGATCGTATCATTGCGCGCCTCGATTTGTACTGACACGCCCGCCGTATATTGCGGGGTCATCAGGAAAGTCGCGATAATTCCCAGCAAGAGCGCCGCGAGGACACTGGCAAGGACGACGTAACGCTGGCGGTATGCCATTGAACGCAAGTCACCTAAGTTAAAGGAAAAGCCACCGCTTTCCTCGTCGTAGCGGTCTTCCAGGTCACTGGCTGCATAACGGTCGTTCATTTTTACAAAACCTTATAAATCATCAAAAGCGGGTAAAGATACCCAGCAGCGGGGCCGTTTTCAGGAAGTCCTGGAAACCCTGTTTAAAGCCGGAGAAGCCAACGACAACAATATCACCCGGCAGGATCTGCGGGTTTTCTGCTTCGCCAGCGCGGATTGCTGTATAATCGAAAACGGCAACCAAGTTTTCACCATCAACCTTACGGAAAACAGCAATTTCTTTCAATTTTGCCGTAGAGGTAGGGCCGCCCGCCATGGCAATCGCGCCAATAAGGGTGGTGTTCTGTGTCATGGAGAAGACACCTGGCCGTTCCAGCGCGCCTTCAACGGTCAGGCGCCGTGAATTCACCTTAAGGATATTTACGGCGACATCCGGGTTTACCAGATAATCCTCGCCATAACGCCGCTCCAGCTCGCTGGACAGCTCTTGCGGTGTCTTGCCAACTGCGCTCACCTGTCCGATCAGTGCCATTTCAAAACGTCCGCCGGTATCGACGGTGACTTGCTGCAGGCTAAGGTCAGGTTCGCGGAATACAGTGACGCTCAGTTCGTCCTGGGGACCAATCTGATAGGCTGGATAGGCATCGGGGAAAGATTGGGAGGATGCCGCGGAAGTTGTCAGGATGTTCGCAGTTTGTGGGACACTGCCGGATACTACATCGCGGCTGCCATAACATGCCGTTAGCGCGGTGCATGCACTGGCCATCACAAGCCAACGTGCCATCACTGTGCGTTTGGAAAGCGATTGCATTAATTTTTTCCCGTCCGGTTTTTAAATTCTCTGTTATCATGAACGTGGTTATGCCGGGGTAAGCCGGACACAACTGTCCCGTCCATCTCGATTCCAGTCTCTAGCTGAAAGATGTTTGTTGTAAAAGGCAAAAGGGTTTTATCCTTGTTCCGCTGCGACAGGATGGTCGGCCGCATGCACGGCCTGATGCCGTGATTCAGGCCGCTTGCGCCTGCCGGAAGCGGCGATAATGGACAGTAGCAGGGAAGCGACAGCCATGATGGACAGGCTGCGCAAGGGATAATCGGTCAATGAATGTAGCGCAATAAAGGCCAGTGCCGCGATGGCATAGCCTGCCATACCCGATGTTCCTTTGTTCTGGCTGCTACGAAACAGCTGAAACGCACGCCGTACGGCCCAGAATACCAGGCCCGCTGTTATGGCGAGGCCGAATATACCCGCTTCTATGCCAATTTCCAGATATTCGTTATGCGCATTGTTCACATAATGCGTGCCGACAATGGCGAGTGTCTCATTTGCCCTGAATGCCGTGTCGAATGTCCCCAAACCCGAACCGAAAGGCATATACTGCCACATTGCATTCCACGCATCGGGCCAGAATTCAAAACGGTGGTCTTCATTCTGACTGAAACGCTCCACCAGCGTATTAATGGCCTGAAATCGCCCGGTAGACAGCATGGCCGCGATCAGGGCCGCAATAGCCGCTGCTATGCCGCCAATGATCCACAGCGCCTTTTTACGAAAGCGCGCTGGCAGCAGTGTATATGCCACAAATATGAGCGCTGGGAGCAACAAGGCTGTGACGGTGCGGCTGTTGGTGGCCAATATGGCGAATGCCAGTACCAGCACCACCGCCGATAGCAGCATGATCTGCCCGGGATTGGAATTGCCTGACCGCCGGGTGGCAAACAGCTCCGCGGCAACAAAAATGGCGATCAGCAGGAGTTGCGCCATATGGTTGCGGTTTGCAAACAGACCGATGGGCAGGCCTTTATGAGACGTCTGGTAAAGATAGAAACTGTTTCCGCCCGATATGGCTTGCAGGAATGATGCGCCAAGATTGACAATAACCATAATGAGCACGAGCATGAGCAGCAGCCTTCTTTCCTGCACGTCCAGGTGCATGGCTGCCAGTACTATCCCCAGCGGCACGACCAGGCTGAGCCCGCTCTGCAAGGTCATTTCCGGGTCAATCGACCATGGTCGCCAGGGCTGGCTTTCATATAGCAATCCCGAAGCCTCAGCCAGCAGTTCACGGCCGGGAAGCGTCTGCCAAAGAGCGGGAGGGAGGGGGATAAGCTGCGCTATCACCAGCACCGCCGCCGCACCCAGTAATATTACAAGGCCCCTGAATGTAGGCCAGTTTTCGGCTGAACGCATATTACCCAAGCCAATCACCAATGCCGGAATCGCGGCGAGTTGCACAAGCATTTCGAAAAGCGCCGTCCGGCTCCCTCCTCCGCCCAACAACAGTGCCATGACAAGCAGAAAGCCCGATGCCCAGAAAGCATGGCTTCGTCCCGCTATTACAGGGCGCTTTTTATCATTGATAGGAAAAGAAATATTATCGTTCATCACTTGTTTCAGGGCCAGTTTTCAGCTCTCTTAGTGGGGCGCTCCCCGATATGCAATTCCTGTATTGAATTTTGCAGGAAGTGCATAAACAAGCAAAGCTGAATATAAGATTGCACTTGCGCTCGGAAGAAAAACAAACAAAAGGGGCGCAAAAGAAGGATGTGGCGTTGAGCATTGGGAAAAATACGGCGTATAATATAGTAGGCGCGGTCGTGCCGCTAGCGCTCGCATTGCTCACAATACCAATATATATCGACCTTGTCGGGATAGAACGTTACGGCGCGTTGGCCATCGCATGGTTGATTCTGGGTTATTTCGGGCTTTTCGACCTGGGCCTTGGCCGCGCCACTGCACAGCGTATTGCTGCCTTAAAACATGGTAGTGCAGAGGAAAGGTCGGACGTTTTCTGGACTGCGGTTGTTGTCAATATTGGCATGGGTCTTGCCGGCGCAGTGATCCTATATTTCGCGGCACGTTATTTTTTCGAAGTGCAGTTTAAAATTGACGAGAATTTACGTCCTGAAGTCATGCAGGCAGTGCCATTCCTGGCGCTGGCTGTTCCTGTTGCCACATTAACGGGCGTGGCGTCTGGCGCATTGCAAGGGCGCGAAAAGTTTCTGGAAGTGAATGCCGTCACCATCATTGGCACTTCTTTGTTTCAGCTATTGCCGTTGATGATTGCGCTATATTACGGGCCGACGCTCAAATGGCTCATACTTGGCGCGATTGCCGCAAGAATTATCGGATTGCTGATATTCCTGTCCCGCGTTCATAAAAACCTGCTCGCCGGTATTACGCCGCGTTTTGACAAGAGCCAATGGCTTGCACTGCTGAAATATGGCGGCTGGGTTACTATAATTTCCATTATAAGTCCCTTGCTCGTCGTCGTTGACCGGTTTTTGATAGGGGCCATGATTTCGGCTGTTGCGGTTACAATTTATACCGTCCCGTTTGAGATCGTACAGCGTATATCGTTATTGCCGCGTTCACTGGGTAATGCGCTCTTTCCGCGCATGGCCTCTGCTACTGCGGAAGAGAGCCGCCAATTATCGCGCCGTGGCCTCTCTATAATGAGCCTCCTCATTACGCCGCCTGTTCTCGTTCTTATATTTGTTATAGGTCCGTTTTTGAACATTTGGGTTGGGCCTGAAATTGCTGAGCAGGCGACACCAATAGGCTGGATATTGCTTTTGGGTTACTGGATTAATGCCTTTGCTATCATTCCGTATTCGCGGCTTCAGGCGATGGGTCGGCCGGACCTTGTTACAAAGGCATTGCTCGCGCAGTTGCCATTCTATCTCATTGCCATGTACTTTGGGCTTACACACTATGGGCTTTTAGGCGCAGCAGCAGTTTTTTCTGTCCGTTGCCTCATCGACTATGTCATACTATCGTGGATTTCAGACGGGAGGCCGCAAATGTCGAAAATCATGCGTTATTGCGCGCTTATTGTGCTCCTCTCGGTACTCGCGATCGTGTATCTTCCCGGCCTTTCGGTGCAATGGTGGGCGGCATTTTTGATAGCAGGGCTCGCTGTGGTATTTGCCGCGATGCGGTACATGCCCGCCGATCTGAAGCCCCTGATTGCAAAATTTGCCCCGGCTTTCCTGATGCGCCGTATAAGGTTTCGATGACATGCTGAAAAAACTGAAAGCAAAGATAGCACGGCGCTTCGGCCAAAAGACGGGTGTACGCCTGTTACAGCAGGCCTTTCCCGAATATGACATTGGTGCGCATAGCTATGGCGGGCTGGAGGTGCGCAAATTTGACGATGTGACGGGCTTGAACATCGGGAAATATTGCTCGTTCGCGGCAGAGGTTCAGGTAATGCTTGGCGGTGAACACCGGCATGACTGGGTGACTACCTATCCGTTCAATGTGGTTGATGAACGGCATAGCGCCTTTACCGGGCATCCAGCGAGCAAAGGCGATGTTGTTATCGGCGATGATGTCTGGATCGGCCGCGAAGCAATTATAATGTCAGGCGTTACGGTTGGGACAGGCGCGGTAATTGCTGCACGCGCATTGGTGGTAAAAGACGTGCCACCCTATGCGATAATAGGCGGCAATCCGGCCAAGTTGATCAAATATCGATTTGATGAAAAAACCATCGCAAAACTGCTTGAAATCGCATGGTGGGACTGGCCAGAAGACAGAGTTTCAAATGCGATGGCTTATTTGTTAAATACTGACATCGACGCTTTCCTAAAAGCCGCTGAGGCTGGAGAAGTCTAGAGCAGCAAAGCCCGTGGTTTAGCTAGCTTCATTTCTGGCAACTACAATATACTGTCTGTCTGTAAAGCTATTGAATAGACCCAATGTCATTGTACGGAACAATTTGATCTTGCCTCCGCCAACTGCTGAACTGACTGTGTTTTCCACCTTCAACCCCGATGACGATACAAGCTCCATGGCTGTTGCGCGGACAAAGAAACGCAAGTGCGTACGATCCAATATGCCGGCGTCACGATATGTCCACTGGTTTTTGAACAGGAGAGGGAAGAGCGCACGGTAATTGCGCACATTCGGAATGCTCGCAACAAGCACACCGCCAGGTTTGAGGCTTTCATGCAATTTCTTGACTGTTGCCCATGGGTCGACAAGATGTTCGAGGATATCGAGGGCAAGTATCACGTCCATTTTACCTCTTTGCGAGATAACATGGTCGATGAAAGACGCGTCTTCCAGGTTGCCTTGAAATGAAAAGTCGAGATCGATTTTCGAATCCGTGTTGTCCACCAAATCCGCAACTCCGACCTGGTCAACCAACCCCATTTCCTTCGCCGCAAACGCTGTCGCGCCGACGCCGCCGCCAAGGTCCAGCAGTTGTCCGCCGGTTTTTGGTATATGCGGCAGTACATCGTTACGTATGTGGTCGTGATATGTTGTACGAAATTCGGTATCAGGAGTATTCTTCATACTGGCTCCCTTAGTTAGCACGTCGGTCAAATGCAAAACGATTCTGACTTTTCAATCAGCTATCGATGATATTGTTACCCGTTTTTGCAATTGCCATCTCTTCCTCTTCGCCAAGATGCCGGGATGGCGGAGGAGAGAATTTTTCCGGGATTGTGTGCCTGGGAGCAAGCTCCACTCCATTGTTGGATAGAAAGTCAGCGATTTTATCCATCGTGGCCGCAGGATCATTGCATATTTGCGCATAATCCAGGCGCAATAGCTTTTGCGCGCCGACAGCCACAATGTCCCTGTTGATGTCCTGATCAACACCGATGACTTGTGCCGTGGCGCGGGCAACGTCATTCTCGCCAATGTAATCTCGTGCAATGGACGGGCGCACTGACCACCAATGGTCGCCGTCATGTGCGGGGCCGCCTTCCTTGCGTTCTGCACGTACAATTGACCGAACATTGCTTGCCACATCGCGGCGGACATGGATGAAAATGGCATCGGGCCAGATTTTGTGCATCAGGTGGAGCCGGTTGGAATGCATCACATTTTTGTTGAGAAACGGCGCGTCCATAATGCCCGCCAACCCGCCCGTCAGTGCGCGCAGATCCGGGATATGCGTTTCATCAAAATCACTGCCATCGGTCCAGTCGCCATCGGCAAGCCAGCGCCGCCAGACCCAGCCACCTTCATTGGGTGCGCCCCATCCCGCGATATGGCCGAAACGGCTGGTAAAATTCCCGCGCCATGCTGTGATGCGCGACTTGCCCAGCCATGTCGCGGCAAGCGGCATCAGGTAAAACCGGTGGGCAAGGTTGGAAATATAACTGAAGTGAAACCGGGTTATCATCAGCTCATAAAGCAAAGAAGTGCCCGACCGGGGTGCACCGATGATGAATATCGGCGGTGAGCTGTTTTTTGGCGCCGCCGCGCGTAAAATCAACTCCAGTGGAAACAAAGCCAGATGCACCACGAACCTTATGATGGATATGGCAAATTTTTTCATTACGAAATTTCCGAAGGAGCGGGGCGGGAAATGGCCTGTCCTTTGGGAAGGTTCACGATTGAGCGCATTTCAAATTTTAGGCGGGCGAGCCAAGGCTTTGCGCTTTCGTCCCAGCGAAACCCGTTCAAAATAGCTTTGAATCCGTAATAGGGCAGGCGCACAAGATCGCGGGCAAGCATGAATAATGTACCGATCCATGCGGCAAATGCGCCGCGTGTAAAGCGCAGGAACAAAATATGCCCGCGCGTCATTTCAACCGCTTTCCACTCGCTCATATGTGCTGTGCTGGCGGCGCCGTGGTGCAATATTTCCACGTTCGGGTTATAATGAATGTCCCATCCCGCGCGTGTGGTGCGGCGGCACCATTCGCTTTCCTCGCCATACATGAAAAACCGTTGGTCCAGCCCGCCGATATCTTCAAATATTTTTCTGCGCGCCAGCATGAAACAGCCAGAAACTGCATCAACACTGTTAATTTCGCCGCGTGATAGATCGGCATAGCGCAAGTCTCCAAACAGGCTGGTTTTACGCATCCACAGGCTGGGCATGAAAATAATGAAAAACAATTGTGTCAGGCTTAGATAGCGGATCATGCTTGATTGCTGGGTGCCATCATCCAACCGCACCAGAGGTCCCATGATGCCAATATCCGCATTTTCCTCCATATAACGTATGGCCGTTTCCAGACCGCCCGGATGCACGCGTGTATCGGGGTTGAGCAGTAATATGTAGCGGCCACTGGCCTTTTCAAATCCGATGTTATTGCCAAATGCAAACCCGCCATTGGCCGGGCTGTCAATCACCGTGATATTCGGGAAGCTTTCTCGCAGAGCCGCGGCACTGCCATCTTTAGAGCAATTATCGACGACGATAATCTCGACATTCAGGTCGCCTCTATGGTCCAGCACGGAGGCGACGCATTCGATTGTCATCTGCCGGGTATTATAGCTGACGATAACGACGGACAGGTCGATATCCGCAGACACGGGCGGCAGGTCGAGTTTTGTTTCTGCCTGCTCCAAAATAATACTCCAGCCCTTAAAATCGTGCGGTAATGTGTTTCACAGCCCCGATATGGGAGGCAGCGCGCTATTTCAATAGCTTTCCGCATCGGCTATGCGCGCCCTAATGTCTGAAAACAGCCTTATCCTTTCGCGAGTAGATGATTCGCAGGCCGATACGCTGATTGGCGAATTTGCCGATGCAAGCTGGCGGCAATGCCCGGCCTATGCCTGCGCCGCCGCCGCGCAAATTCGCGCTGTGAGCGAATATGTAAAAATTACGCATGGTGATGAACTGGTGGCGCTTGCCAATGTTCGTATTAAAAAACTGCCAGTGGTGGGGACGGGTATTGCCTTTATCAGCCATGGACCGATGGTGGTGCGCAAAGGCGGCGAATTTGATGGCGTTGTTTTTTGCGCTGTGCTGCGTAAATTGTCGGAATATTATTCTGAAACACGCAAGCTATGCCTGCGTATTGAGCCGCATGTATATGCAGATGCCCTGCGCGATGCGGTCAAAACGGGTTTTGCAAATGCCGGTTTTACGCGGCAGGCTGGCAATGGATATCAGACTTTCATGATCGACCTTGCGCCCGACTTGGAAACCTTGCGCAAAAAACTGAATGGTAAATGGCGGACCGATCTTAACCGCGGTGAGCGGGGAGGCCTGCGGATTACCCGGTCGAGTGAAGCGGAGGATTTTGATCGTTTCGCGCCTTTATTGGAGCAGTTAGCTGATAAAAAAGGGTTTTTAGCACCGCAGGATGCGAAGTTTTTCAAAAATGTCGCGGCGCAGGCCGGGCTATCTGACAATATTACCGTGCATCTGGCATGGAACGGAGATGAATTGGTGGGCGGCCATATTGGATCTTTCACCGGTGATACGGCAGTATATTTGCTAGGCGCAACAACCGATAAAGGTCGCAATTTGCGTGCATCCTATGTCCTGCAATGGGCGGTTATGGAACATGCAAAATCACTCGGCATGGCCCGCTATGACCTTGGCGGTGTTGATGAAAAGGCCAACCCGGCAGTGCACCGCTTCAAAAAGCGTATGGGCGGGATTTTTGTAGAAAATCTGGTAATTTGCGAGAAAATGCCAGCGCAGCCCCATTCAGCGATCATAAAGGGTGCAGAGTATCTGTACCGAAAGATCAAGGGGTAGCCAAATGGCCTTTATTCTGAACTTTCACGGCATCGGCAATGTGCAGCGCGACTATGAAGATGGCGAAGAGCCATATTGGATCGATGAGCTGCGTTTTCGCGAATGTCTTGATATTGTGCAGTCTGCCGATCAAGATGTCATGCTGACATTTGATGATGGCAATGCTTCCGATTATTTGATCGCCTATCCGGAATTAATAAAACGGGGACTGTCCGCGATATTTTTCGTGCTGGCGGGAAAAATAGGAACGGGCGGATATCTGACAGCGGAGCAGGTACGCGAAATAGATAATCACGATGCGATGGCGCTTGGCACGCACGGTATGGACCATCAGCCCTGGCCTGACCTTGATAATGATGAACTGACGCGCGAGATAGAGCAGTCGCTAAGCGTCTTGTCTAACATATGTGGCAGACCGATCACTGCAGCGGGCCTGCCTTTTGGAAGATATGATGGCAGGGTCCTCAAAAGCCTGAGGCAAAACGGAGTGCATGAAGTTTATTCGAGCGATGGTGCCGCAAAGATTACGGGAATAGCGCCGTTTCCCCGTTTTTCCATTCGCCGGGACACGGATATGCGCGCTCTTGGTAAAATGATTAACAGTCCGCCAAGCCTGATTGCGCGGACGAAAAACGAACTGCGAGCCTGGATCAAGGCGCATAGATAATTTTACACGGGATGGGGAAATGGCGTTATAGACGCTATTTCATTCGCCAGCACGAACCGCTAAGGCGATGATCTGATCAATGGGAAAAGATTTTGGCAACAGCTGCGATTGACATTACCAGGCCTATGACACGGAAGACGCAGCGTTCGGCTAGTCTTGTGCAGATATTGCCAGCCGCTTTCTTTTTATATGCGACATTATTGCCGCCTGAAGTAGCGTTCTATGCGGGTTCATTTCGTATGGGCGCATATCGTATTGCCCTGTTCCTTTTGGTTCCCTGGGTTTTTACGCAGCTTGTGACTGGAAAAATAAAATTCGGTTTTATCGATTTGATGATGTTGATTACTGCACTTTGGTTACCGGTATCATTTGCGCAAAATTATGATGTAAGCGTTGGCATAGAAGCCGGAGGAAGTCAGACGATTGACATGATGCTCGCCTATTTGGTGGGACGCTGTTCATTGAATAATTTTGAAAGTTTGCGCCGATTGCTGATCATAATTTCGCCCGGGCTTTTAATCGCAGGCCTTTTGCTTGTCGGTGAAAGCATTGGTGGCTCTCTTTTTGTCAGACAAACAGCGCAATCCATATTTGGTGCGGCAGGAGAAGTAGGGTCCAATCTTAATTTTGAGAGGCGTTTGGGGCTAGTCAGGGCCTATGGTCCCTTTTCACATCCGATCCATGCAGGTGTTTTCATGTCTGCATTTTTGCCGGTATTTTTCATGCTCTTTCGGAATAAAATTCGCCAATTTAGTGGTTTCGGTTTTGGGATTTTAGGCTTTTTCTCCCTGAGTTCTGCAGGATTTTTGGCGATGCTCTTGAATATAGCTTTGCTTGGATATGACTGGCTACAGAAAATTGTCCGCGATATAGGATGGAGACTCGCATTGGTTGTTACGGCGACAATGGCGTTCCTAATCCAGATGTTCTCTGAGGGGGGCGTTATATCAGTAATATATAGATACCTTACCTTTAACCCCGGCACAGGGTGGTACAGGACTCAAATCTGGAAATATGCAAGCGATGACGTTTTGGCCAATCCCTGGTTCGGTATCGGGTATGAACCCTATACACGCCCGCCCTGGTTCTGGGGCAGTAACAGCATTGATGCACATTATCTGTCAATGGCTGTCAAATATGGCCTTGTCCCGGCATTGCTTTATTTCCTGATCGCCATTGCGGTAGTTGTTTTGTTATCGCGTGCTGCACGGCAAAGTGCATTGTCAACTCAGCGCGATGTGTTTGTTGGTCTTGCCATTGCACTTTCCACAATCATTATTGTCATGTTTACCGTGGCGTTCTGGGGTGCCATACTTGCATGGTTCAATTTTATGCTGGGCCTGTCGCTTTCACTTGCACGAAACCGGCGCAATACCACGCGGCCTATAAGAAGGTAGAATATGCGCCGGATTGCTTTTCTTCGCGAATTTCTGCTCTGGATCAGGATATTTTACCTGCGCAAGATACGCGGTCTGGATATCTATCCAACGGTACGCATGTCGATGTCGGCAAAAATTGACCAGTCATTCAGGGCGGGAATTCATATTGGAAAAGATAGCTATATCGCATTCAATGCCCGCGTTATGACACATGATTTTACGCGCGGATTATACCTGCATACACGCATTGGTGAAAACTGTTTCATTGGCGGTGAGAGTCTTGTTCTGCCGGGCGTAACAATTGGCAATGGCTGTATAGTTGGCGCTGGGTCGGTGGTGACCAAAGATATACCGGATGGCTGCGCCGTGGCGGGAAATCCCGCACGTATTATAGCAGAGAATATCGAAGTGGAAAAATTTGGAAGACTGGTGGCCGCGGATGAGAACGAACGTAAGTTACGTGAAACTGACCCGGATGCAGCCAAATTATCAGATAAAAAGTTTCGTAAGAAAATTCAGGGCAAAAACGGCTAGAGTAGCCCTTTACCAATGACCATAGTCCATATCTCGACTGATTATCCGGATATATTTGTTCCGGCAAAAACGCATGCCATCAAAAACCTTATGGATGTGGCGAGCGGCGATTATGCGCAATTCATTTACAGCCTGAACCGGATAAATATCTCCCTGGGTTCTGCTAGCCTGGCGGCCTTGAAAGGCTGGAAAATTGACGAAGTGGATAGCGGACAGGATGGCATCGCCTGTCTGACATATACTGCGCCCTCCAAGGGCCTATTCCTGAAATCAGTTATGACTGCCATTGCCAGACATATTGTACGGGATATTCAGGTACGGGGGATAAAGCCGACCCTGATACAGGGGCATAAACTGAGTATGGAAGGCATTATTGCCTATCATGTGGCACAGGCGCTTCAGGTGCCTTTTGCACTATCGGTGCAGGGCAATAGTGACCGGACAATATTGAATGTCCGGCGTGATTTATGGCCATTGTATCGCAAAATATTCCACGAAGCGGCTATCATATTCCCCTTTACGCCATGGGCACTGAAATATCTGGAAAGTGTGCTCGGTAAAAGGGTTCCCCCTACGGTTATGCTGCCATGCATTACCGGACAAGACGTGATCATTGAACCCCGCAACACCAAGCCCGTTATTGTCAGCGCTTTTCACCTGCGGCACTGGCGGCTTAAAAACCTGCCAGCTCTCATCGCCGCTGCTGTGCATATGCAATCTGCCAATCCGGATTTTGAACTGCACATCATTGGGGGCGGTGAAGCGGAGCATATTGCCGAAGTTGAAGGGCAGATCGCCAAATCAGGTGTTACCAACATTCGGCTATTGGGCGCTATTCCACATGACCAGATCCAAAAGGTGATGAATCGCGCGGCTGGCCTTGCGATGCTTTCGCACCGGGAAAGTTTTGGCATGGTGTTTGTGGAGGCGCTTTTGGCCGGGTGCCCAGTGCTTTATCCCGAAGATGCGGCGATTGACGGCTATTTCGATGACAATGGGTTTGCAATAGCGGTGCCGGCCAATAACCAGGCCGCGATCAACAAGGCGTTTGAGAAACTTGTGCGGGATAATGCAGCGCTGAAGGAAGAACTGCAGGTATGGCAGCACGGCGAGGGCGCTTCGTTTTTCCAGAAAAAACAGATAGCCGCGAGCTATATAGCCGGACTGAATGCAGCCACGAGTAGGGACAATTGATGCGTACTAAATTACTTGGCACACCGGTTGACATTCTGGATTTCGACAAGACAGTCGCCAAGGCGGAACAAGCGATCATCTCGCGCGAACAATGTGTGCATGTGGCATTGAATGTCGCGAAATTTGTTAAGATGCGCGATGATGCGGAACTGCGCGCTGATGTCACTGGTGGTGACATTATAGGTATTGACGGCATGGGTATCGCATGGGCGCTGAAGTTTTTTGGTGTTAACAATGTGACGCGCGTTACTGGGGTTGATTTGATGAGCGCTATGCTGAATCTGAGTGCTGAAAAAGGGTATAAGCCATTTATTTTGGGCGCAAAACAGGAAGTTCTGGATACGGCCATCTCCAATGCCAGCGCACGCTGGCCAGGGCTGAAAATGGCAGGTAGCCGCAACGGATACTTCGGTCCGGAGGATGAGGCGGGTATTGTGAAGCAGATTAATGATAGCAATGCTGACTGTCTGTTTCTTGCCATGCCCACACCGAAAAAAGAACGGTTTCTGGCGGCCTATGCAAAGTCCCTGAATGTACCTTTCATCATGGGGGTAGGGGGTTCGGTTGACGTACTCGCCGGGCATGTCAAACGTGCGCCGGTCTGGATGCAGAAATCGGGGTTGGAGTGGTCGTACCGGCTTTTGCAGGAGCCGCGCAAAATGTTTCGTCGTTATGCTTCCACAAATGGACGTTTTTTGTGGATCATACTCAAAGCCCGCATGTTAGGAAGCGGGTTAAAATGGCAAGGTGGAGAACAAAATGGGTAAGCAGCCGTGGACACCAAACTTGATTATGCCAGGGGTTGCAAAATGCGGCACCACTACCCTGCATGACCTATTGGCCGCGCATCCACAGGTGCAGAGCGGTATTGAGAAGGAAGTAAGATTCCTGATGGATGAAAATGAGACGCAGCCGCGAGAAACTGACATTCACAAACATGGGACTGAGGGCTGGCAGACACGTTATCCCAGTGAGGCAAGGCAGGGTACAAAAATCTGGATTGATGCAACGCCACAATATCAATATCAAAAAACAGCCTATCAGGTTGTTAGTGACTTGGCTGAAAAGCCATATATTCTTATTATCGTTCGGCGGCCATCTGACCGGCTATTTTCGATGTACCAATATGCTAAATACCATCAGAAGACGACCCCGTTCATCTCAGATTTTCCGGCTTTTATTAAAGCCATCCGGGGCAGGCCAGACGATCGATTACGGGATCAGACAATGCTTTATAACGCATGGCCTGATACTGATTACGCTACTTTGTGTGACAATTGGTCGGCAATGGTAGGCAAGGAGAAATTCATGTGCGTCAGCCTGGAAGACCTGATCGCGGATCAGAATGCAGTGCTGTCGAAAATTGCCAGTTTTCTTGCCATAGACCTGGCAGCATATCCGGAAACAGCGCAGTCACAGGCGAACCCGACAGTTGTAACAAAAAGCCGTGCATTTCGTATTGTCGGAAGCAGGGTGGCCCGGCATTTGCCCAATACCGGTATATTCCGCAAGCTGAAAGACTTTGGCAAACAAATGAATAGTGGTTTGATTGATAGGTCGGAAAAAGCCGGCAATGAGTCACTTCTTGCCGAAATTGACACAAGTTTTGCGGATTCCTGTAATCAGGCCAGAGCGAAATGGGGGATTGAGAATCTGTAAAGCTATGCTTTTGCCAATTTCAGCAGGTATTGGCCGTAGCCGGTTTTGGCAAAAAATTTGCCGCGTTCGATAAGCTGGTCACGGTCAATAAAGCCCTGCTCATAGGCAATTTCATCAAGGCTTGCGACCTGTTGCCCGGTACGGTGCTGTATGGTGCGCACAAACTCCGACGCCTCAAGCAGGCTGTCATGGGTGCCAGTATCGAGCCATGCATAACCACGTCCCATCTGCTCAACGAACAGATCGCCGCGTTCCATATACATGCGGTTAAGGTCGGTGATTTCCAGCTCGCCGCGGGCAGATGGTTTCACCTGCTTGGCAAGGTCACTCACATCGCTGTCGTAGAAATACAGACCCGTGACAGCCATGTCTGATTTGGGCTGGGCCGGCTTTTCCTCAATACTGAGCGCCCGGCCTTCATCGTTCAATTCAACCACGCCATAGGCGGTGGCATCATCCACCTGGTAGCCGAACACTGTTGCTCCGGTACTACGGCCAGCGGCATTCCCCAGCAGCTTCTGCAAGCCCGCGCCGAAGAATATATTATCTCCAAGAACCAGACATGCGGGGCCGCCCGCCAAAAACTCTTCGCCGATCAGGAAAGCCTGCGCCAGGCCTTCGGGCTTCGGCTGTACAGCGTACTGGATATCGAGACCGAACTGTGAGCCATCACCAAACAGGCGTTTGTAATTATCCACATATTCGGGCGAGGAAATAATCAGTATTTCGCGAATGCCTGCCAGCATGAGCACCGACATAGGATAATAGATCATCGGCTTGTCATAAATGGGCAGCAGCTGCTTGTTTATCGCAAGTGTCGCAGGGTGCAGGCGCGTGCCGGAGCCGCCTGCCAGAATAATGCCTCTCATGGCCGTTCCTTAATCAATATATCCAGAATGTCATCAACCGCTTCCTGCCATTTTCTGGGCTGGATAGCAAAGTCATGGCCGATTTTGGCTGTGTTCAGCCGTGAATTGGCGGGCCGCTTGGCCTCAGTAGGGTAATCGGCAGTGGTGATCGCGTTCAGTTTCGGTGTTTTCAGTCCTGCTCTGGCTGCGCGCGCAAATACATATTCGGCAAGGCCGTGCCAGCTGGTTTCACCGCCATTTACAAAATGGTAGATGCCGGTTGGCGCTTTCTTGTGCGCGAGCAGGCGCAGCGCTATCGCCTGCAATGTCTCTGCAATATCCGCGGCGCTTGTTGGGCAGCCGATCTGGTCCGCGACTACGCCTATCTCGTCACGCTCACGCCCCAGTTTCAGCATGGTTTTGATAAAGTTCTGCCCCTGTGGGCTGAGCACCCAGGCGGTGCGCACTATCACGGCTTTGGCCCCGCTGCGAATTACAGCCTCTTCGCCCGCCAGCTTGGATGCACCATAGGCACCTAGCGGCCCGGTCGGATCTTCTTCGGTATAGGGCGCATCTTTTGTGCCATCAAAAACATAATCGGTCGAAACATGTACGAACGGGATATCATTGTCTGCGGCGTAGCAGGCGAGGTGGAAAGGCGCATCCGCATTGATCGCGGTGGCAAGATCAGGCTCGCTTTCCGCCTTGTCGACAGCGGTATAGGCCGCGCAGTTTATAATTGCGCCAAAGGGAGCGCTGGCTTCCAGATAATCAAGTATGGCGATTTCATCAGACAGGTCCAGCTCATCGCTGCCTGGCACGTAGAGGTAATTCCCCTTGGGCCAGTCCATACGCGACAGCGCCATGCCGACCTGCCCCGTACCGCCAGTGATGAGGATATTGGGCATTGCCTAGGCCTGCCCTGCTTTATCGAGCCCAAGCCTCTCGCCGCGATAGGCGCCGGATAAAATGTCCTGCCACCATTTCTCATTGCCCAGATACCAGTCTATCGTCCGCTCCATACCGCTTTCAAACGTTTCGGATGGTTCCCAGCCCAGCTCATTTTTGAGCTTGCTGGCATCAATAGCATAGCGGAAGTCATGGCCGGGACGATCGGTCACAAAGCTAATTTGTTCGCGGTAGCTTTTGCCATCGGCGCGCGGACGGATGCGATCGAGCGTATCGCAGATAACCTCAACCACGCGCAGATTGGTCTGTTCGCTATTGCCGCCAACCATATAGCTTTCACCGGGAGTTCCGCCCTCAATCACGGCAAGCATGGCGCGGACATGATCGTCAACATAAAGCCAGTCACGCACGTTGCTGCCATCGCCATATACGGGGAGAGGCTCGCCCGCGAGGCATTTGATAATCATCAGCGGGATCAGTTTTTCGGGGAAATGGTATGGCCCGTAGTTGTTTGAGCAGTTGGTAAGCAGAACGGGCAGACCGTAAGTGTGGTGCCATGCCTGCACCAAGTGGTCAGATCCTGCCTTTGAAGCTGAATAGGGACTGCGCGGGTCATAGGCCGTTTCTTCAGTGAAAAAGCCGCTATCTCCCAGTGCGCCAAAAACCTCGTCAGTCGAGATATGGTGGAAACGGAATGCGGCCTGACCTGTTTCATCCAGCGTGCGCCAGTGATTGAGCGCGGCAGACAGCATGTTGAACGTGCCGACCAGGTTAGTCTCGATAAATGCGGCCGGGCCTTCGATAGAGCGGTCCACATGGCTCTCGGCGGCGAGGTGCATCACTGTATCAGGTTGAAATGCCCTGAACTGCTCTGCAACTGCTTCTGCATCACGAATATCGACCTGTGCGAAATTGTAACGGTCATTGCCGGCTACGCTGTCAAGTGAACTGAGATTTCCGGCATAAGTCAGCGCATCCAGGTTAAGCAGCGTATGCCCGGTATTTTCGATAAGATGCCGCACCAGCGCGGAACCGATAAAGCCCGCGCCGCCGGTAAGCAGAATTTTTCTTTTCTCTGTCATATGGCCTTCAATGGTTTGGAGGCGAATCCGTATCGCCCGGTATTGCGCGATGTAATAGCAAAGCGTTTAGAATATAAAAGGATTATCAAACCCGGCCAGACCAGGGTGCTCTTCGTCTTTGCCTGACAGTATTGGCCCGCTATCTGGCAATGGCCATGGCAGGTCGATGCCGGAATCATTCCATGCAATGCCGCCATCGCATTCGGGGGCATAATAATCGGTAACTTTATAGGCGACTTCTGTGTCAGCGGTTAGCGTGACAAAGCCATGTGCAAACCCCACCGGAATATAGAGTTGCCGTCCATTTTCAGCGCTTAGTTCAGCTGCTGCCCATTTTCCATAATCGGGCGAACCTTTACGGATATCGACCGCCACGTCCCAGATGCTGCCCGTTACGCAGCGCACAAGCTTGGCCTGCCCATGTGGAGGCGTCTGGAAATGCAGGCCGCGCAATGTGCCGAGCTCGGCGCTTTTGCTGTGATTATCCTGCACAAATGTAACATCTGCGACATGCGCGCGGAACCAGTCGTCGCGAAATGTTTCGCTAAACCACCCGCGGTCATCACCATGGCGTTTGGGCGCGATAATCTTCACATCACGCACGTTTGTATCAATAAGTTGCAAAGCCGGTTATCCTGTCTGAGCCGCAAGGGCAGGGCGCTTAAAAGGCGTTTTTATGGACCAGAACGCGAAAGGTCAAAAGAACGATCTTAATATCATTCCACAGCGACCATGTCGTGCGGTATTCCAGATCGGACTGCAGGCGCCCTTCCAGATCAGAGCGTTTTTCCGTTGCACCCCTGAAACCGCGTATCTGGGCCAGGCCGGTGAGACCGGGTTTGATGGTGTGGCGATGCCAGTAACGATGGTCAATATCCCAGAACAGGGCATCTTCCGCTGTCGAACCCACAGCATGGGGGCGCGGGCCGACTACACTCATATCGCCCATTAGGACGTTAAAAAGCTGTGGCAACTCGTCAATACTTGTCTTTCGGATAAAGGCCCCGACTTTCGTCACACGGCTGTCCGTACGTGACGTGGACTGCTCACCATGAGCGTCGCATTTTTCTGCAGCCATGCTGCGGAACTTCAATATACTGAACGGTCGGTTGCCAAGGCCAATGCGCGATTGTTTGAAAAGCACAGGGCCGGGTGATTCCAGTTTGATCGCTATCGCCGTAATCAGCATCGGGATGGCGAGAACAGGAAGCGCCGCAAAAACAAAGGCAATGTCGAAAGCACGCTTCAGCAAGCGCTGGTTCCATTTGAGCGGTCCGCTTGACACTGTCAAAGCGACTTGTCCATCATACCTTGTCATGGATAGTGGCGCGAGTACAGCCAGTTCGGGCATAATAATTTGCCCGTTCACGTCCAGCGCTTTTAGTGCATGCGCCCAATCATTACGGTGTTCGGGTTTGCAGCGGACAATGACATAATCCATGTCCTGTACGGCAAGGCCAAGCCGCTGGATGTTGAGCGGATTGGATGAATCGGGGTGGATACCATTAACTTTGGCATCTATCGCGTCCGCGCTATCTTGCTCTTTCATTTCAACACGGTCGTAAATGACGAGCTCCGACATGGGATTTCTGCCCAGCATCTTCCATGCGATTTGACGGACCAGCAACCGCCCGCATGCGATAAGGACAATCGAACCGACGGTGCCCATGGCAAAGATAAGACGGGAAAACTCTGCCCCCACTTTCAGGAAGAAAAGCATCAGCATCACGGCTGCCACTGCAAAAATCAGGGACAATGTACCACGTTGCAAGCTGGTACCAAACTTGACCAGCGCCCGGATATTATAGGCGCGGTTGTTGAAAGCTATACCAAAATAGATAGGAATTGTGACAACCAGCAGGTTGAAAAGCTGATCTGTATTAATACCACCCAGACGGACAATGCAGGCAATCGTAAATGCGGTAATTATCGCGGTAAGGTCCAGCGTCGCAGCAAGCAGCGAGAGGGCAACGCGCTTTCTCCCCTTGCCCCTTGACTGAACGGCCACCTGTGTTTCCGGATTAAGCACGTGGCCATCATAGTCTTCGCCCGCGGAAAATGCCAGCAAAGGCTCGCCGGGCGCAGACGCGCTGGATAGCCGATTGTCATTTGCACGCGAAGCCATGGATAATCCTTAGTTTTATCTGATGGAGAGGGGGAGTATTCCCCCTAGGCGCGATACAAATTGCATATCAAGCAGAACCGTTTGGTCACGCGCTCGTATGTGCTTATAGCGTGATGAAGCGTGAAATTCCAGCTTATGTTGCTAACTGTTACAATTGTATAGGAAATTTTACGACATATATTGGTGTCTCAGGTCGAATTTGCGATGGTTAGCGCAAGATAGGCTGCATAGGCGGCCAGTAATATAGCGCCGGACATACGGCCAATAATTTTCCGGGTGCTGATGATCAGCAGCAATGTCAGGCTGGTAGCAAGCAGTATCGGCACGTCGAAACCAACAACGGCTGTCGGCAGGGGGCCTGGGCTGGCAATTGCTGTCGCGCCGCCTATACCCAATATATTATAGATATTCGATCCAGCTATATTGCCTAGTGCAATTTCACCTTCACCGCGCCATGCGGCAATAACTGACGTAATCATTTCGGGCAGCGAGGTGCCGATCGCAACTATGGTGAGCCCGATAACGGCTTGCGACAATCCGATATAGGTTGCAATGGTAACAGCGCCGCTGACCAGTAATTTGCCGCCCAGGATAAGCAACACCAACCCTGCGACTGTCATCAGCACCGGCTTGGTCCACCCGGTAGCTTCCAGATTGGTTTCGGGTAGGGTGATCGAATGTGCCGCACCCTTGTCATAGGCAGCACCATGGGTTGGCGCATCATGGGTTTCTTCATAATAGGCATAGCCTAAATATGCGAATAACAGGCATATCAGCGCAATACCTGTCATGACCGATATCAGGCCGGATACAGCCAACAGCCAGAGCAATATGGATATGGCAAAACCAAAAGCTGCGTCGCGTTTCAGCCCGTTCGCGTCCAGCACAATCGGTGCCGCAAGGGTGGCTGCGCCCAATATGAATACACTGTTCGAAATATTGGAGCCGACAATATTGCCCCAGGCAACATCGGGCGTTCCGTCAATCGCCGCCTGCAGGCTGGTGACCAGTTCAGGCATCGAAGTGCCGAAACCAATGACAACCAATCCGATGATAAGCGGTGATACACCCATGCGTTCCGCCAGTTGCACTGATCCGCGCACCAGCACTTCTCCCCCGCCAAATAATAGCAAAAGTCCGGCTATGACTGACAAAACGGATAGAGTCATTCGTTCAAGGCCCTTTTAGGATTAAGGAATGCACAGTAGATAATACTGTCTCTCAATGGCTTATAGCCTGGCAGTGCTCCAAAGCGTTATAATTTATGGATATGTGCAACAGATCAGGAATTGCCAGGATTTACCTCATCGGAACTGTAAATTTTTAACTCAGGCGGCGCAGACGATAATCGTATTAATGCATCCGCAAATTCGCGCGATGCAGGGACGGCAAAATGGGCCATCAGTGCAGACATATCGGCCCAATATTCAACAAAGACAAACCTGCTTTCATCTTCAAGGTCGACATGAACGTTATGCGCGATGCACCCTGGTTCGGCGCGTGAGCGCACAACATGCTCCAGGCTGAGCTGTGATATCCGGGCATGCGTTTCCCGAGATGATGTGACGCTGCCAATAACAATGATCATGATGCCCCCTCATATATATTTCGTAAGTATATAGGACAGTCCCGGATGGAAAACGAGCCTAAGTGTAATTTTAGCCTGCCTTATTGGATATAAACCCCGCACAGCAAAGGGGCTGTTCGAACAGAAATGCTGCACCTAGCTACTATTGGCTTGGCCTTTTCCAGAATGCTCTGTAAATCTGGCAGAATCACAACAGCTGGCGTGACCAGTATTTTTGAGTAGGCTAGGAAAAATAAATGTGCCCTGCGATAGTTAGCCAAGGGAGCCAGCGCGGATATATTATCCCGATAGGCGGTGGCGAAGACAAGGATGCCAACCCGGTCATCCTGGAACGGTTTGTGGAAATCGCCGGTGGGCAGGATGCGAATATTGTTGTCTTTCCAACTGCTTCACGTCTGGAAGACACTGGCCTGCTCTATGAACAGATATTCGAAAAACTGGGTGCGGGGACTGTCAGCAGTATCCCGATTTCCAGTCGTGAGGATTGCAACAACCCTGAATTTGCCGAACGCTGCTCGCAGGCAACCGGGATATTTATCACCGGCGGAAACCAGCTGAGGCTCAGCACCATTTTGGGCGGGACAGCGGTCGCGCAGATGATCCGGACCTGCAATGCCAGCGGTGTGCCGGTAGCGGGCACGTCTGCGGGCGCGTCGATTATGTCCGAACACATGATGGCAGGTGGCGCTTCCGACCAGGGGCCGTCCGAAGGCGGCGCGACGCTGGCACCGGGCCTTGGGCTCACCAATGCGGCGGTGATTGACCAGCATTTTTCCGAACGCAACCGGCTGGGCCGGCTATTGTCGGCGGTTTCGCTCAACCCCTTCCTGCTTGGCATGGGGATAGACGAGGACACGGCGGCATTTATTGGCCCGGACAGTGTGATGGATATTGTCGGCAGCGGTACGGTCACTATCGTTGATGGTAGCGATATGAGCTATTCATCGGCGCATTCGGCGGGGCGCAGCCAGGGTCTCAGTATGCTGGGGCTGAAACTGGATATCCTGCATGAGGGATGTCACTATGATCTCAACATGCGTGAGGCATTTCCACCGGTAGAGGACGATCACCGCGTTTGCAGTCTATAAAAAGCGCACAAATATCGGGGCTAACAGGTAAGGGGAACAACCCATGAAAATACTGAAGACAAACCTTTATGTGGGGCCCAATCAATATGCCAAATTCCGGGTTATCCGGCATGTGCTCGATATTGGCGTGCTCGAAGACTGGCCATCGGCAAAGCTCGGTACGGGTTTTATTGACGGCCTGCTAGCGGCGCTTCCAGGCCTTGAGGAACATGGCTGTTCCTACCGTGAGCCGGGCGGCTTTGTACGCCGGCTTCGTGAGGATGAAGGCACCTGGATGGCGCATATTATTGAACATGTCGCGCTTGAGCTGCAATGTGTGGCGGGTAACGAGGTCACATTCGGGCGGACGCGTTCGGCTGGCGAGACGGGCCAGTATAATATGGTTTTCGCCTATATTCACCGCGATGTTGGCCTCGCGGCGTGCAAGCTTGCGATCAAGCTGTTGATGCACCTGCTGCCGGACGAAGTCCAAAAGCAGACCGGCTATGAACTGGACGAAGACTGGGATTGGGATGACGAACTGCGCAGTTTCATCAAACGCGCGCAGCGTCACGCGTTCGGCCCCAGCACGGCATCGCTGGTCGCCGCGGCGGAAGAGCGCGGCGTTCCATGGCTACGGCTGAACAAATACAGCCTGGTCCAGTTTGGCCATGGCCGGCACCAGCAACGTATCCAGGCGACGATCACCAGTGAGACACGGCACATTGCGGTGGAAATATCCTGTGACAAGGAAGACACGCACAACCTGCTCAATGACCTCGGCCTGCCGGTACCGCAGCAATATATGGTCTACAGTGCACGTGAAGCCGTGCGCGGCGCCCGGCGTGTCGGATATCCGGTGGTTGTCAAACCGCTCAATGCCAATCACGGTCGCGGAGTTTCCATCAATCTGTCCAGCGATGAAGAAGTGGCTACTGCATTCGATGTCGCCCGGGAACAGGGCACGAGCCGGGCCGTGCTGGTGGAAAGCTATATTACCGGGTTTGACCACCGCATGCTGGTCGTTGGCAATGAACTGGTGGCCGTTGCCAAGCGCGTTCCGGGTCATGTTGTGGGTGATGGCAAGCAGAATATCGGCGCGTTGATTGACGAAGTGAACGAGGATCCCCGGCGCGGTGTTGGCCATGAAAAAGTGCTGACCCGGCTCGAACTGGACAATCAGGCCCGGCGACTGATGGACAAGGCGGGCTATAACAAGGGTACGGTGCTTGAAAAGGGTGAGATATTCTATCTGCGCGACACCGCCAACCTGTCTACGGGCGGCACAGCGATTGACCTGACTGATGCGGTGCATCCCGACAACCGGGAAATGGCTGTGCGGGCCATCCGCGCAGTCGGACTCGATGTTGGTGGAGTGGATTTTCTGACTGATGATATTTCGCAGTCGTACAAGGATATTGGCGGTGCGATTGTCGAGGTAAATGCGGCACCAGGTTTTCGCATGCATGTCGCACCCAGTGAAGGCGAGCCACGCGACGTCGCGGGTAAGGTCATCGACATGCTGTTTCCGGCGAGTACGCCCAGCCGCATTCCGATTGCCGCGATTACCGGCACAAATGGCAAGACCACGACATCACGCATGCTGGCGCATATCCTGAAAACCTGTGGCCGTACGGTTGGTCTGACCACCACTGACGGCATCTATGTTGATGGCAAACAGACTGTGAAGGGCGACACAACCGGGCCCAAATCGGCACAGATGGTGCTACGTGACCCGTCGGTTGATTTCGCGGTGTTGGAAACCGCACGCGGTGGCCTGGTGCGCAGCGGCCTCGGCTATGACAGCACCAACGTGTCGGCATGCCTGAACGTTGCTTCGGATCATCTCGGGCTGGGGGGTGTGGATACACTGGAGGATCTGGCCAAGATCAAGCGTATCGTGGTGGAAGCGGCAACTGATACCGTTGTCCTCAACGCCGATGACAAGAACTGCCTGCTGATGGCGGATCATTGTGATGCGGAAAATATCTTTTACGTCACGATGGACCATAACCATCCACTGGTGAAGCAGCATATCGATGCGGGCGGCAAGGCGGCTGTCCTTGAAAAGGGGATGAATGGTGACATGATCACCATTTATGATAACTGCACGCATATCTCGCTGCTCTGGACGCACCTTATCCCCGCAACAATCGAGGGCAAGGCGGCACATAATGTCCAGAATGCCATGTTTGCCGCTGCGATTGCCTATAGCTTTGGTGAGGATATTGACCAGATCCGCATGGGGCTGAAAACCTTCAACACGACATTCAGTCAGGCACCGGGCCGGATGAACGTGTTTGATGAACTGCCTTTCCGCGTCATTCTGGATTATGCCCATAATGCGGCGGCATTTGGTGAGCTTACCGGGCTGGTCGACAAGCTCGACGGATATGGCCGTAAGATAATCACTGTATCTTGCCCCGGCGATCGCCGTGATGAAGATATCGCTGAATCCGCTGAAATACTGGCCGGTCATTATGACCATTATGTGCTGAAAGCAGATGATAATCGCCGGGGACGCGGTGAAGACGAAATCCCGCAGATGATGAAGCAGCTTCTACTGAAAAATGGCGTGTCGGAAGATGCAATCAGCATCATTCCCGACGAGCAGGAGGCGATCCAGCACGCGCTGGAAATGGGGCGGGAGAAAGACCTGCTGATTGTTATTGGCGATAACGTCACCCGGTCCTGGAAACAGATTGTCCATTTTGGCGGTGAGGAATTGCGGGAGCAGGCACCGGCGGACAGCAAGCCAACAATGTCATCGGCATATGAGGATCTGGTCAATGAAGACCAGTCGCTGATTGTCGATGACCGCGGCGTTCGGCTTGCAAAAGAGATTGAGGAAGATGGCGATTGAATAACAGCACGGGAGAATAGCCATCATGCCGGCAGATATTGAGACAATCGAAAACTATCTGACAGTCCCGCAGCCTGAATCTATACAGTTGGTACTGGATGACAGTCGCCGCATTACAGGTCCTGGCATGATCTGGGACCGGCGCGGCGCACTGATTGATGTGCTGGTGGATGGTTTCGACAGTGCGGAAGTGGTTGCGGTCTGGGAAGCGGAAATCGCCCGGGTTCTGTCTGCGCTGGGCTGGGATGATAGCCTGACTGCGCACCGAATTTTCGAAAATGGGGTGACACTGCTTATTTCAGCGCCGGCAGACCTGCTTTATTCTGCTGTGTTCGTTATTGAAACAGGTTGGCATTTGGCCGCCTGCAGGCTGCTGGGGCAGGAGCCTGAAAATTTTGGGAAACTGACCGCAGGCCTGAAAGAGGTGATCGCGCTTGAGAAAAATCCGGCACTGATCCGGTTGCAACAGGCGGCGGATGCCAGGAATATCGATATATTGAGTGACGATGATTTCGTATCGCTTGGTCATGGCAAGGGATCTGAAGTCTGGGGAGTGAATGATATCCCTGACCCATCTGAAATCGACTGGAACAGGCTGCACAATTTACCGGTTGCGTTGATCACAGGCACCAATGGCAAGTCAACCAGTGTACGGCTCGCGACCGCTATAGGCGAAGCGGCCGGTTTGGTCGCAGGTTCCACGTCAACCGATTATGTAAAACTGGGCAATGACGTGCTCGACTATGGCGATTATTCGGGCCCTGGGGGTGCGCGCATGCTGCTGCGTGACAAACGTCTGGAAATTGCTTTCCTTGAAACTGCGCGCGGCGGGATATTGCGGCGCGGACTACCACTGTTTCAGGCGAGGGCAGCGCTTGTCACCAATATTGCGGCAGATCATCTGGGGCAATACGGAGTCAATACGGTTGAGGCACTGGCGCAGGCCAAGTTTGCGGTTGCCCGTGCGGTATCGCGCGATGGTGTGCTGGTGCTCAATGCCGATGACCCGCTGGTTGTCGTCAATGGTGAGGCATTTGACCGTACCAAGTGCTGGTTCTCCCTGTCGCAAGACAACACGCATATCCGGCAGGCCCGGGAGGCGGGAGATCCATGCTGTTGGTATGACGGGGAAAATATCTGTTATTTTGATGGCGCGGCAGTCGCACTGCGCATTGCAGCAGCGGACATTCCTATCACGATGGGTGGATCGGCGCGTTTCAATATCCACAATATTATGGGGGCAATCGGTCTTTCCAGGGCTATGGGTATCGATAACGATGCCATCGTGACAGGATTGACCCAGTTCACCGCATCCCCTGACCAGAACCCGGGGCGCTGCAACGAATTCATGGTGAACGGCGCCAGGGTATTTGTCGACTTCGCGCATAATCCGCATGCCATTTCCGCTATGTCAGCGTTGATCGAAAACCTGCCCGCCAACCGCAAATATCTGCTGCTCGGTCATGCTGGAGACCGGTCTGACCAGGAAATAAGAGACCTGACCAGAGGCGCTGTCGGCTTTGACCCGGACCTTGTTGTCATTGCCGAACTGGAGGATTATCTCCGCGGGCGTGAGCCGGGCGAAGTTCCCGCATTAATTGCCAGTGAATGTACAGATTGCGGAATTGCGGCAGACGCAGTCCGGATGGCGGTGTCACCAGGCGAAGGAACGGCACATATTCTGGGTCAATTACGCGACGGTGATGTTGCACTGATTCTGGCGCTGTCCGACCGGGATCGGGTGTTCGAGCTGATCCGGGCCGTACAGGACTGAAACAAAAAACGTGCCACCGTTATCGGCAAGGTGCAAAAGTGGTCGCAGCAGGCGGAGCCGTATTTGAAACAGAGGCGCGCTTCATACCATCACTGTTGAAAGCCATTGCAATCTCACCGCTGCTGGAAACCGCAATCACGCCGCCATCGCCGCCCAGTGCCGCGACATCATCCAGCATGTGCCAGAGCGCCTGTTCCAGAGTATCGCCTGCGAGTTTATAGCGGTTGGCAACTGTCAGCGCCCCGCCTGCACGGATGAAATATTCCCCCGTCCCGGTGCAGGAAATGGCGATGTCCTGATCCGCCCATGTCCCGACACCGATGATCGGGGTATCGCCGACCCGGCCCGCAGGTTTGCCAAAAACACCGCCGGTAGATGTGGCCGCCGCAAGATTGCCGTGCATATCAAGTGCCACCGCGCCGACCGTGCCATGCTGCATGTCGCTGACCGTAACATCCTCTTCGCTTACCCCGACTGGCAGCACGTAATAGGCGGATGGATTGTCCACTGTGGCAAACCCATGCCCTTGTGCAAAATCATTGGCGCCTTCGCCTGCCAACATCACACTGGGCGACTGGTCCATAACGGCGCGTGCAACTGCAACGGGGTGCACAACGTCCCGGATCGCGGCCACGGCGCCGGCCTGCTGCGCCGTGCCGTCCATAATGCTCGCGTCCAGTTCCACCTGGCCCGACACATTCGGGGCAGAACCCTTGCCAGCTACATAAAGCCCGGATGCTTCCATTTCGCGGGTCATTTCTTCCACCACATCAACTGCAGCCTTGCTCTGATTCAGCATGGCTTCGCCCTGTGCGGCAAGTTCGCTCAGATGCTGCTCAACAATAGTATAATTTTCACCGGTTTTGGCCCCCGCACCGCCATGTAGCGCCAGTGCATAGGAATGGGCTTTTGTGTTAGAAATAATGGATACTCCTCTACATACAGATGCCTCGTACAGCACTGTTAACCTATCGAATCAAATTATGATTGAGCTACTATCATATAATAGAATTATTGTGCGAACATGCCCACATGTTTCCATGTCCTGTAATGATATGGAAGTTGGGGAAAACACATCTCGTTTTATAATGCCATCTGGCATCCATGCGCATTTCGCGCCTCACGCATATTCCATAAACATTTGAAATAATGGTGAGCCCTGCTGGGTTCGAACCAGCGACCTACTGATTAAAAGTCAGTTGCTCTACCGACTGAGCTAAGGGCCCCATATCACGCAAGGGACATATACCGTGCGTTGGTGCAGACGCTCACCTAGTCACGCTTTGCCTGCGGGTCAAGCGGCTTTACCCATTTTTTGCAGAAACATGAGCTGGCGGATCGTCCGTCCCGTCACCGGATCGCGCCAGCCGGGCGCTATCTGCGCGGCCGGTTCCAACACAAAGCTGCGGTTGCGAAAGGATATGTGGGGAATAACAAGCCGCTTATGGCCTACATTTCCTGTGCTTTGCGGCACATGTGTTGCACGGGCTGGTCTGGGCCAGATACCTCCACTCCACAAGATGATATCAAGATCAAGCACCCGGCTGCTCCAGCGCTCTCCGCGCCGGGAACCAAATTCACGCTCCAGCCTTTTGAGCGAATCCAGCAATAGATCTGGCATCTGATTCGTTTTCAGCCGTACGGCGGCATTGGCATAGCGGCGCTGTGATGGGCCGACGGGCTGTGTGATGATGGTGTGCGATACGGCCCTGACATGATAATTGCCATGCAATGCCTCAACCGCACCCGCAATAACCTGCCGGGGACATGCATAAATGCCATTACGCCGGTTTGACCCCACGGCAATCAGATATTCATGTTTGGTTGCGTCCGTCATGCGCATGTGCCTATCCTATGTTCATGCTCCAAAAAAGCCCCCAATCACAGTTCCTGCCTGGGACCGAGCCGCGACCAGGATGCCGGAAATGTCCGAGGCTTGCCGATTATCGCCGGGAAATTGCATGCGAATTCCCGGATTGGCACGGCGCGCCGGTACCGACCTGGGGTGATCCATCGGCTTGGCTCGCGATTGTCGGCCTTGCCCCCGGGAAGCATGGTGCACACCGGACCGGAAGGCCTTTTACTGGGGACCAGTCGGGTGAGGTGCTGTTCGCCGCTCTGGATCGTTTCGCGCTGAGCCGCGGCAGTTTTGCCAATGACCCAGAGGATGGCGTGAAGCTGGACGGCACGATGATTTTCAACGCTGTCAAATGCCTGCCGCCGCAGAATAAACCGATAGGGGCCGAATTGAATAATTGCCGCCCCTATCTGATGCGGCAACTTGCTGCCTTGCCGAACCTGCGTGTCATTATCGCGCTCGGCAAGGTGGCGCATGATAGTTTGGTGCGCGGTTTTGGGATGCGGCTCGCGGAGCGCCCGTTCGGCCACCTTGCCGAGCACCAGTTGCCAAATGATAAAATCCTCATCGATAGCTATCACTGCAGCCGCTACAACATGAATACGGGCCGGTTGACGACGGAAATGTTTGGTGCGGTATTCATGCGGGCGCTACAATTAAATGAAGTTATCACGTAATTTTATTATGAAAGTCGCGAAAATCACACCTATGGGCCTTTCTCGTTGCCGTGACGGGTGCAGATTTGCGACATGGACAAGAAAGGACGAGCATGCACCGCTCTACTATAGTGGTGTGGCACCGTGTAGAACAGGGTCTTGTGAAATCGTGTAATACTTGACATTAACTAACGGCAACGGCTTGGTTTCTACCTGTCTTCGACCAGCCGCCCGTATAATTCGGGCCGCCGGTCACGAAAAAATCCCATGCCCGCGCGGTGTTGACGGGCTTGTTCCAGGTCGAGCGTGGCGACGAGCACACCGGTTTCCTCTGCGCCATAATCAACGACCAGATCGCCCCATTCATTGGCTATAAAGCTGTGGCCGTAAAATGTGCCACTATCTGCGCCTTGCGTCTCTATGCCAATCCGGTTGCTCGCGATTACGGGCATGCAGTTGCTGACCGCATGGCCCTGCATCGCGCGCCGCCACATGGCGCTGGTGTCGAGGTCCGCGTCATAAGGCTCGCTGCCGATGGCAGTAGGGTAAAGCAGCAGCTCTGCACCCATCAGAGCCATGGTGCGTGCGCATTCAGGGTACCATTGATCCCAACATATGCCGACACCAATGCGTGCGCCCATCATGTCCCACACCCTGAACCCTGAATTACCGGGGCGGAAATAGAATTTCTCTTCATAGCCCGGGCCATCGGGAATATGCGATTTGCGGTAGACGCCCATGACATCGCCATCGGGGCCGACCATTGCCAGCGAGTTATAATAATGCTGCCCATCGCGCTCAAAAAAACTGGTGGGAATGGCGACGCCAAGCTGCCCGGCAAGTTTTGTCATGGCGCGGACTGAGGGGTGCTCATTTGTGGGATGGGCAAGCGCGAACAGCGCCTCGTCTTCACGTGCGCAGAAATATGGTCCGGAGAAAAGCTCAGGCGGCAGGATAATATCTGCACCCTCATACGCGGCGCGGGCAACAAGCTCGCTGACAGCGTCAATATTCTCGGCTTCGCTGCCGCTTAAGGACAACTGCATTGCGGCGACGGTGATATTGGTCATGGCATAGGCCTTTCCCTGTGGATTATCCGCTGGAAGTTTACCCGCAGGGTAAGGGGTTTTTCAAGTCATGGTGCTTTTTTGAACAGCAATGTCATGCGGTCGGATTCGCCGATAGCGTCGTATTTGGCTTTGTCTGACGGGTTATCGTCCGCAGTGGCGAGGCGCGGGGGCAGAGTCCATACGCCAATTTCATAATCCTTGGTGTCTTTCGGATTAGCGTTGATTTCCGATGATTTGACCAGTTCGAAACCATTCAATTCAAACAGGGCAATCACGTCTTTCTGCTTCAGATAACCTTTCGAACCATTGGCATATGCAAAGGGCGCATTGGCATTGGCGCGGTGCTGTACCACGCCAATCTTGCCATTATCTTTCAAAAGTTTGCGCAGTGATCTCAGTTCGCTGTCAGCGCGGTTGCCACCCATCATGCCATGCAATGAGCGGAATATCAGGATACGGTCCACTGTGCCCAGCATCTCTTCGGGGACTTCGTCGCTTTCATAGGCCTTGATGCTTTCGGCGCTGATGCCAGTCCATTCGGCCGCATTCCCGGGGAAGCGTTCGGGCCAGCTCTTGCTGCGCGCTTCGCGGGCGCGGTTGCTGAATTCCAGAACATCACTGTCTGTGCCGACCGCGATATATTTTCCTTTTGGTGCAACATAAGGCAGCAGGATGCGGGTGTACCAGCCGCCGCCCGGCCCATATTCGGCAATGGTCATGTCGGGCTCTAAGCCAAAAAATTGGAGCGTTTCTCTGGGGCGGCGATATTGGTCGCGCGGGGCATCTTCAGCCCGGTCCGCATTGGCTAGCACAACATCCAGGCCTTTCATTTCAGCGGACTCTGCATGCTGTTTGGCATCCACGTCGCTACTGATGAGCGCGGCAGGTGCGATTATGGTGGTGCAAAATGCGGTCAAAATAAGCGGTCTTTTCATCAATTAGGTCCCCAGGTTCAAAGTTGGTGATTAATATATCATGTCTGCATTCTGTATCGGACGGTGCGGCGGAACTACCCTGCTTCGCCAACGCCGGAGCTACGATAACGTTCCAAAACTTCTGGCCGCGGATGCAGCACGTCCATCGGAATGGACTGGCCGTCATCCTGTACGATCCGGATGTGTTTGCGGCGGAGCCCACGCGGCTCATCCACACCGCAGCTATGGGCGATAACCTCCACTTCATGGATAAGGTTGAGCGCGTAATTGGCGACTTTTGCCTTTTTATTATCCGGATCAAGCCCTTTTTGCAGGCGCGGATTATGTGTCGTAACGCCTGTCGGACATGTATTCTTGTTGCATTTCAGTGCCTGGATACAGCCCAGTGAGAACATGAAGCCTCGCGCCACGTTGACAAAGTCAGCGCCGACGCAAATTGCCCATGCCGCGTCGCTGGGGGTAATGCGTTTGCCCGATGCGATAATCCTTATCCTGTCACGCAGGCCGTATTTATGGAAAATGTCCGACAGCATGGGCAGGCTTTCATGCAGGGTAAGTCCCACATTATCCATCAGTGCCATGGGTGCAGCGCCGGTGCCGCCATCACCGCTGTCCAGTGTGAAGAAATCAGGCGCACTTTCGATGCCGCGTTCATGAATTTTGACGCACATTTCCTCAATCCAGCCATAGGCGCCGACCACGGCCTTTATACCTGTGGGCTTGCCGCTGACTTTGCGGACATGGGCGATGAAATCAAGCAACTGGTCAATATTGTTGATTTCAGGATGGCGATTGGGGGAAATGGAATCCTCGCCCTCGGCTATGCCGCGTATTTCAGCAATCTGCGCCGTGACCTTTTCACCGGGTAAAATCCCGCCTTTGCCAGGCTTTGCGCCCTGTGACAGCTTGATTTCGATCATCCGGACCTGTTCATGCGTGGCCACTTCACGCAGCTTTGCATCACTCAGGCTGCCATCAAGGTTGCGAACTCCATATTTGGCAGTTCCCATCTGGAACACGATATCACATCCACTTTCCAGGTGATATTGCGATACGCCGCCTTCGCCTGTATTCATCCAGCACCCAGCTATTTTTGCGCCATGCGACAATGCCTGCACGGCAGGCTGCGACAATGCGCCGAAACTCATACCAGAAATATTGAAAAAAGAGGGCGCAGCATAGGGCTTGTCACAATAGGGGCCGATGGTCATGGGCTGGGTTTTCGCCGCATCCTTTTTCATCGTCGGGAAAGGGCAGTTTACGAATATCGGGGTGCCCGCCGGATGCAGGTTCTTGGTTGAACCAAAGGCAATGGTATTATCCTTGCCCTTTGCCGCACGCGCCACCCAGTCCCGTTCGGCACGGTTGAAAGGCATTTCTTCCCTGTCCATGGCAAAGAAATATTGCCGGAAAAACTCTCCCAGCTCTGTAAAAAGTGAACGAAAGCGACCTATCACCGGATAGTTTCTGCGAACGGCATCGCCGCTTTGGGTAATGTCGATGATGAACATAACGGCAATGGCCAGGAATGCGAGACCAAGGAAAAAAACGAACACATAGGTTAGCGTACTCAGTACGCCCAGAATATTGTCGCTCATGGCTGGTTAGCTCCCCTCAATGTCCAACATGTTATTACCTATCCTATTCGTGCCAGAAACAAAAATGTTACATGGAATGCCGAAAACTCAATATCAGGCGGGCATCTGCTGGCTGGCACAGTGGAAGCTGCCGCCGCCTGACAGTATTGCTTTTGCGGACAGGCCCACAGTTTGGCGGCCCGGGAAGATCGCGCCGATAGCCTCCAGCGCCGGGGCATCATAAGGCGTGCCATAGACCGGCACGATGACGGCATGGTTGCCGATATAGAAATTCATATGGCTGGCTGGCTGTATTTCGCCATCCTGCACAACGCGGCCGGGGGAGGGGATAAGCACAGTGTCTACGCCAAAACACGCAGCGCGCGCCTGAGTATCGGCATAGATGGCGGCATTGGGGTCATCCTCACCCGATGCGGCGGACAGGGCAAGTAGGTTCGGCCTTACAAACCGTGCCAGATTGTCGACATGGCCGTCGGTATGGTCGCCCTCCAATCCATCACCCAGCCATAAGATGCGCTGCAAGCCAAGGTCATCGCGCAGCCGTGCCTCAATATCCTCGCGTCCCAGCTTCGGATTGCGATTGGGGTTTAGCAGGCACTGCGCAGTGGTGACTGCAAGCCCGCTGCCATCAACATCTATCGCGCCGCCTTCGAGTACCCAACCTGATTTGCGTGCGTTCAGCCCCGCTTCGCGTACCAGCGCCGCGCCGATCTCACGATCGCCATCCATGTCATACTTACCGCCCCAACCATTAAAATCGAACAACCGCGCTTCGACACGCCCGCGTGCATCGCGTACCACCAGCGGCCCCGTGTCACGCAGCCAGATGTCGCCATAGCGGTGGATGCGGATGTGAATGTGATCACCGACCAGCGTGCGCGCTGCATCAGCATTGGCCATGTCCCTGCACACCAGCCGCACCTGTTCACCGCTTTGCTGTACCGCATTTGCAAAGGCTGCGATTTCAGCCTGTGCATTTTTGAGCTGACCTGGCCATTCCGCGCTGTCATGCGGAAAACCGATCCAGACAAAGTCATGCGAAGCCCATTCGGGCGGCTGGCGATAGGTCATGGTGATAATATTCCAAAAGGTTGCTGGATATGAAAACGCCGTGCTGACATGATATCAGCACGGCGTTTCCGTTCAAATGGCTTTATGCTTATTCCGCCGAGCGGCTTTCGTCCCGCTTGGCCTTGAATTCGTCGCCTTCGACCCAGTTCGGCCAGCTGTCCGACATGGCGAGCATGCGGCCCAAGCGATAGAAAAGCTGGACATCGGCAAGCACGCCGTCCCAATTCCAGTCGGGGTCAAACTCGTCCTTTGGCCCGTGATAGCGGTTTTCGGTATAATCCTTGGCCACGGCTGCGCCAGCTTCAACACCGCCTTCGACCAGGTCTTCGCCGCCATCAACATAGAGCATTGGTACACCCTGTTTGGCAAAGCTGAAATGATCAGAGCGGTAGTAATAGCCTTTTTCCGGTGTCGGTTCCGGTGTCGCAGTGCGACCGACTTCTTTCAACGCAGCATTCAGATACTGGTCCAATTCAGACTTGCCGCCGCCCACGACCATCACGTCCTTGGCAGGGCCCGCCATCTGGAAAGCATCCATGTTCACGCCACCCACTGTCTGCGACAGCGGATAAATTGGATTATCGGCATAATATTTGGAACCCAGCAGGCCGGATTCTTCGGCTGTGACCGCCAGGAATACGATGCTGCGATCAGGTGCGCCGGCTTTCTTGTGTGCTTCGGCGAGAGCCACGAGAGCAGCTGTGCCAGTGGCATTGTCGACCGCGCCGTTGCAGATATCATCGCCGTCCGGTGCCGGCTTGCAGCGACCCAGATGATCCCAGTGCGCAGTGTAGAGCACATATTCATCAGGGTTTTTTGCACCTGGCAATATGCCGACCACGTTTTTCGACATGGTTTTAGAGATGCTGTTATCCATATCCAGCGAGGCTTTCACGCCCAGGTCAATGGCTTTGAACCCTTTTTCCTTTGCGCTGGTCATGAGCTCTTCGAGATTCTGCCCGCCAGCGGAGAGAATTTGCGAAGCCACGTCTTTCTGGATCCAGCCATTCGCTTTGGTCTGGTCGCTGCCGCCATTTTCGGTTTGCGGATAGAACTGTTCACCTGTCCAGCTTGATTCCACCACGTTCCAGCCATAGGCAGCCGGGAATTCGTCATGAACGATCAGCGCGGCCGCAGCACCCTGACGCGCGGCTTCTTCATATTTATAGGTCCAGCGGCCATAATAGGTCATTGCGCGTCCGCCAAAATCGCCTTCTAGCCCTTCGGTTTCATAATCGGGGTCGTTGACCAGGATGATGACAGTCTTGCCTTCGACATCGACGCCTTCATAGTCGTTCCAGCCGCGTTCAGGAGCGTTAATGCCGTAACCCACGAATACCACGTCGCTGTTTTCGACGTTGACACTGGTCTGTTCCTGATAACTGGTGGCGACATAATCCTTGCCCGATTCAAAGCTCAGATCAATGCCTTCGCCTGTTACAGTCAGCGGCGATGAGCGTGTGGCGGTAATGCCCACTAGGGGCACGTCCTGGAACCAGCTATCGCCATTGCCGGGCTCAAGGCCTGCGGCGGCGAATTTCTCGGTCAGCAGCGCGAGTGTTTTTTCCTCACCCGCGGTGCCAGGCGCACGGCCTTCAAATTCGTCTGAAGACAACTGCTGGGTAATATCCTTCAGTGTGCCGGCGGAAATTTCACCTTCTGCAACTTCAGGAATGTTCATTTCTGCAGAACTGCCGGTGCCTTCTCCGCCTGAATAACAGGCCGTCAAAGCCATGACGGGGGCAAGGCCCCATAAAATCTTGCGCATAATAATCCTCTTTGTTCCTAATGCTGGCGCTTATCTGGCAGAATGGAGGACGCAAGGCAAGCAGACGGTGCTCATTGAATGGCCTGTTTCTGCTTGCTCCCGCGGACAAATTGCTTAACATGAAGGATATACCCGCTGCGCTATGTGCAGTTAAGTGTAGAATAATCATTGAAAGTTATATGTATAAATGGCTGATTTTCGAATGTGCAGGGGCATAACAATCATTGCGGCTGCAATATCGCTAATTCTCCCCACGAACACATATGCGAACCAATCGTCAGAGGCCGTTTCTGGCACTGGTGAAATGGCGCAAAAATTTGGCAAAAGATCAGATATTCTGCACGCGGCACTTTCCCCTGATGGACAAAAGGTGGTTTTCATAACAGCCGGGCCAGGCCGGACAACGATCGCGTCATGGGCGGCAGTGTCGGGCGGGGAAATGAAAGTTGTCACTGCGACAAATGGGGATCCAAATAGACTGAGCTGGTGTGATTTCGTCACCAATGAACGACTTGTCTGCAGGGCCAACATGATTGATTCTACAGGTACGCTGTTACTGGGGTTCAGCCGCCTGTTCGCCATCAATCTGGATGGCAGTGATGTTGTTTCACTGGGACAGTCTAACAGCAGGTACAGTACCCGCTTACGCCAAAATAACGGGAATATTATCGACTGGCTGAGCGGGGTGGAAGGCAAAGTCCTGATGGCGCAGGAATTTATTCCCGAGATAAAGAAAAACTCAAATATAGTCCGCAGGGACGATGGTCTAGCTGTTGTTGAGGTCGATATTGCCAATAACAAGAGCAAAAAAGTCGAATCCGCCAATTCAGCGGCGCAACGCTATCTGAGCGATGGCCAGGGCAATGTTCGTATGGTCAGCTACGGCATAAAGGAGAACACCCGCGGCTATTCTACTGGAGAATCCAAAATTGCGTATCGTTTGAAGGGCGATCGTAAATGGCTGGATTTCAGCCGATATAATGGCAGTGACGGAGACGACTTCTGGCCTATGGCTGTTGATGCGAAAACGAATAGTGTTTTCGGTCTGCAGAAAAAAGACGGACGCGAAGCACTATATTCTGTGAGTCTGGATGAAGCCAAAACGCGCAAGCTTATATTCGCTCATGACAAGGTAGATGTCGGCGGCATAGTTCGGTTCGGGGAAGGCGGACGGGTTGTCGGGGTGCATTTTGCTGTAGACAGGCCCGAAACAGTCTATTTCGATACCTATCTTGCCGGCCTTTCCAAAAAACTCTCAAAGGCTTTGCCCAAACTGCCGATCGTGGACTTCCTGGATGCGTCTACGGATGAAAACAGGCTACTTATATATGCAGGTAGCGATAGCGACCCTGGCCGCTACTACGTTTTTGACAAAACAACGAAAAAGCTGAACCAAATGGTCGCTTCCCGAAAACTGCTGGAAAATATTACGCTGTCCGAGATGGTGCCGGTTTCCTATCAGGTTGCGCCGGATGTAAATATTCCAGGCTATCTCACACTACCACCTGGCATGACGCAAGATGACGCAAAAAATCTCCCTGCCATTGTCATGCCGCATGGCGGTCCGTCCGCGCGCGATGTTTGGGGGTTTGATTGGTTTGCACAGTTTTTTGCAAATCAGGGTTATGCCGTGTTGCAACCCAATTACAGGGGTTCATACGGCTATGGCGATCAATGGTACATCCAAAACGGTTTCCAAAGCTGGCGTACAGCGATTGGAGATATTAATGCGGGTGGTCGCTGGCTGGTAAGTCAGGGGATCGCCGATCCCGACAAAATGGCAATTATAGGATGGTCATATGGAGGCTATGCGGCGTTGCAGTCAGCTGTGCTGGAGCCTGGCCTTTTCAAGGCAGTGGGTGCGGTTGCTCCCGTTACGGATTTCCAGGATACAATTAATGAAAGCCGTAATTTCACCAATTATCACCTGGTGCGAAACATGATTGGCAGCGGAGCGCATATCACCCAGGGATCACCACTTAGGAATGTAGAAAGAATCTCCGTACCGGTAATTCTCTTTCATGGAGACAAAGACCTGAACGTCAGCGTCAGGCAATCACGTCTTATGGAAGATGCCCTCAAGGATGTGGGCAAACCGGTAATATATCATGAATACAAGGGGCTCGACCATAATCTGCCTGACAATGATGTTCGCACGCACATGCTCGCTAGTATTTTCAGATTTTTGAAAGATAGTTTACAGTAACATTGTCGCAATATGACGAGATCGTATCTTTCATAAAAAATTGCTGTTAACGATGCGCGCTATTCGCCGCAGATTTGCGGTGGATAATGCGGAGACTGAAAATCAACGAAGAGCCACCATCAGAGTCTGGTACGCGGAGAAAGGACATTGAAACTTTGTCCGACGCGGCGTTCAAGCGGGAGCTTGGTGAGACGATTCCGCATTTGCGTGCCTATAGCCGTTCGCTGGCTGGCAGCGTTGATATGGCGGATGACCTAGTGCAGGAGGCGATGCTAAAGGCATGGAATGCGCGTGATCGGTTTGCTGCGGGTACCAATATGCGGGCATGGACCTTTACCATATTGCGCAATGTTTTCCTGTCGCAGATGCGCCGTGCGAAATTCAAGGGCGACTGGGATGAAAATGTCGCCGACAAGATATTGTCCACACCGGCATCGCAGGACGGGAAACTGCACCTGGGTGATGTGCAGCGCGCGCTGATGATGCTGCCCGATAGTCAGCGTGAGGCGTTGATACTGGTTGGGGCGGGCGGATTTTCCTATGAAGAGGCAGCCGAAATCTGTGGTGTGGCGATTGGTACGATCAAAAGCCGGGTCGCGCGCGGCCGTGCGGCGTTGGAAGCGATTGTTGAGGGGGATGAACTTGATCCGCGGCCCGACGATGCTCCCGAAATAGCCGATCCAATGGGTGAGATCATGGCCGAAGTGGATGAGCTGGCAGAAGGGCTGGAAGGCAAGGACAGGGGGGCGTAAACGGTATCCATGCCCCGCCTGAACGTCGCCCTTGACCGTGCACGCCGCCATGCTCCCTTTCTGGCGCATGTCATGGAGCGGCACGGCGAAATAACGGCACTGCTTGAAGCTGACAGGCTGGACGATGCACTGGAGGCGGCCTGGGCGTGCGGCAAGGGAGAAGATGTTCCCGCAGCGCTGCGAGGGCAGCGTCAGGCGCTGGCCCTGGTGCTCGCTATTGGCGACCTGGCGGGTGTGTATGACTTTGAAAAAATTTCGGGCACCTTATCGGATTTTGCCGATACTGCCTGCGACCGGGCCATCACATATGCGATACAGCGGCGTATGCCAGATGCGGGTCCATGCGGATTTGCGATTATTGCGCTGGGCAAGCATGGCGGGCAGGAGCTGAATTACTCGTCCGATATTGATCCGATATTTCTCTATGACCCCGAAACACTGCCGCGCCGTCCGCGCGATGAACCCGCCGATGCAGCGCAGCGTATGGCCCGGACAGTTATAGACACACTGTCGGGGCATGATGAAAATGGCTATGTATTCCGTGTCGATATGCGACTGCGTCCTGCGTCCGAAGTCAGTCCACTCGCCATACCGGTGGAGGCGGCGATTACCCACTATGAATCAAGCGCTTTGCCATGGGAGCAGGCGGCTTTTATTCGTGCGCGTCATGCGGCTGGTGATGCACAATTGGGACAGTATTTCATGGACAGCATCCGGCCATTTGTATGGCGACGTTCGCTCGACTTCGGGACAATTGATGAAATTGGCAGACTTACTTCACAAATCCGCGACCATTATGCCTCAGGACAGATATTGGGCGGTGGTTTTGATCTGAAACGTGGGCGTGGCGGTATTCGTGAAATCGAATTTTTTGCACAGGCGCACCAGCTGATCCATGGCGGGCGCAACCGTGATCTGCGCACACATCGCACAGTGCAGGCACTCTCGGCTTTGGCGGACGCAGCGGTTATCGATGCCAGCGAAGCAGAACAGCTTAGCGAGCATTACCGCCTACTGCGTACGATTGAACACCGGTTGCAAATGGTGAATGATCGGCAGACGCATGAACTACCCGAAGATGCGGATGCGCTGGACAATGTGGCCCGATTGCATGGGTTGAATGATCGTAGGGCGTTGATCGGACTGCTTGAAAAGCCGATCGAATATGTGGGACAGGTTTATGACCGGCTGATCGCGGCAGATCAGGACGCAGAAGAAGACAGGCCCAGATTAAGCGAAGACCGGGTCAAATTGGCGCGGCAACTGGCTGATCTGGGTTTTGCCGATGCCAATGGGCTGGCCGCGAGCATAGAGAAATGGCGGGGTGGATCGATACGTTCGCTGCGCAGCACATCCGGCAAACGTGCATTTGAAATCATCCTGCCAGACTTAATGGCGGTGCTCGGCCGTGCCCCCGACCCGGAAAATGCGGTCCGGCGTTTTGGCAGCCTTATTGCGGCATTGCCAAGTGCGATCAATTTCTTCCGCCTGCTTGAGGCGCGGCCAGCATTGATGCAGATGCTGGCGGATATATTGAGCCTGACGCCTGTTCTGGCGGATGAGTTGGCGCGACGCAGTGACCTGCTTGACGGGCTGATTGATGCCAGCGCGCTTGATCCACTGGGTGAGGTGGAAGAGCTGGCGGACGTATTCGCGCACCGGGAGCAGGACGATGATTATCAGCGTGTGCTCGACAATGTCCGACTGCGGGTGGGTGAGAAACGCTTTGCACTGGGCGTACAGCTGATCGAAGGCGGGACAGATGCGCTGACTGTTGCCAGCGGCTATAGCCATGTTGCCGAAGCAGCGCTCACCAGCCTGGCTGATGCCACGGTTGCCGAGTTTGAAGAGACGCATGGCCGTGTATCAGGGTGCGAGCTCGTCATATTGGCGCTGGGCCGCCTTGGTGGACAGGCGCTCACCCACGCGTCTGACCTTGACCTCATATTCCTGTTTACCGGAGAGATTGGCGGCACATCGGACGGGAAGCGGCCGCTTGGCGCGACGCAATATTTCAATCGGCTCGCGCAGCGCGTTATTGCGGCGTTATCCGTGCCGACCGCATCTGGTGCGCTTTATGAAGTTGACACCCGGCTTAGGCCATCGGGGATGCAGGGGCTATTATGTGTCACGCTGGACAGTTTTTGGCAATATCAGCGGGAACAGGCCTGGGTGTGGGAACATATGGCGCTTTGCCGCGCGCGGACGGTTTACGGTCCCGCTGATGTGCGGGCCGGTCTTGCACATGATATCGCCGCATTTCTGGCCGAAAAACGCGAAAATGAAAAGGTTTTGACCGATGCATCTGTGATGCGCCGCGACATGGCGGCACACAAACAGCCCAAAGGGCCGCTCGACATCAAACTGGCACCTGGAGGGCTGGTTGACCTTGAATTCATCCTTCATGCTGTGCAACTGACCCATGGGGAGGGATTACACCCTTCGCTTGGCCGGGCGCTTGCGGAATTGGGGCAGGCGGGATTGCTGTCTCCGGGCCTTGGCGAAGCCCATGCACTGATGACGCGGATGCTGCTTGCTGTGCGGCTGGTGGCTCCGGATTGCCAGGAACCAACTGAAGCGGCGAAGGCGTTAATTGCGCTGGGATGTCATATGCAGGACTGGCAAAGCGTGATGAAAGCATTAAGTAGGGTACAGCAAACGGTCAGGGATGAATGGCGGCGCATATTCGGCACGGACCTGCACGGTATGAATTAACTGGATTCTGGAAAGGTTGGAAATGAGCGAAGACACACGTATTGGCGAAGGCGACACATTGCCGCAAATTGATATAATGCGGCCCGATGGCACACAGGTGAAGCCGGAGCATTATCATGGCAAGCCATTGGTGCTCTATTTCTATCCGAAAGGCGATACACCGGGCTGCACCAAAGAAGCGTTGCAATTTACCGAACTGCGCGGCGAGTTTGACAATCTGGGCGCAGCGATACTTGGTGTCTCAAAGGACCCGCCGGCCAAGCATGTGAAATTTACGGACAAATATGGCCTGAAAATCGACCTTGCCTCAGACGAGAATGAAATGGCCGAGGCGCTGGGTATTTGGGTCGAAAAAAATATGTATGGCCGCAAATATATGGGGCTGGAACGCACAACCTATCTGGTGGATGGTGACGGTAAAATCGCCAGGGTATGGCGCAAGGTAAAGGTTAAAGAGCATGCCGAGGCCGTGCTGGAAGCAGCGAAGGCACTCTAGCATCTCCGCCATGCAAAATATCAGCACTATTGGTCAGGGCGCGCTTGCAGTTTTGAGTGCCAGCGATACTAGCAGCAAGATGAAAACCGCACGCGCGGTGGCGCGGAGTTGGCGGTGTGGCGATCTGGCGCATGAATTTGATACGAACCTACCAGATGAACCGGCGCGTCCGGATCAGCCGGAACTGCTCGCCCCCAACAAGATGCCGCGGCGGGGCAAGGGTTCACTGCATGGCCGGATTGCACTGCTGCATGCGCTTGCACACATCGAATTTTCTGCCATCGACCTCGCGTTTGACCTGATTGGCCGGTTCGGCGCGCAATTCCCACGCGAATTTGTCGATGACTGGATCAGTGTCGGGGCCGATGAAGCGATGCATTTTGCACTGCTTGACCGGCGGTTGAAACAGATGGACAGCTATTACGGTGCGCTTCCGGCACATGCCGGGCTTTGGGAAGCTGCGCACGATACGCGGCATGATGTTCTGGCCCGCCTGGCGATTGTGCCGATGGTGCTGGAGGCGCGCGGGCTGGATATAACGCCTGCCACTGTCACCCGATTCGAAAATCAGGGTGACTTGCCTTCTGCAAAGATTCTGAATCGCATCTATCATGATGAAATCAGGCATGTTTGGTTCGGAACGCGCTGGTTTGAATTTGGCTGTCAAGAGGTGAATCTGGATCGCCATAAAACATGGCATAGTCTCGTAAATCGGTATTTTAGAGGGTCACTTAAACCCCCATTCAACAACTCGGCGCGCAAGTCAGCCGGTTTAACGCGCGATTACTATATGGTGCTTGCCAACCAAGTTTAGATAATTTTACATGACAAATACGAGGTCGCACCGGATTTTTCCGGGAAATTAAACATGGTCATACCGTCATTTCGCTGGGGTGGATGAAATGGCAGTAAACCATTTTTTAAGTCTGGGTTGTTACCTGAACTTAAGGAAGAAGGGATTTTTGTGATTACACGCTCCAAGACTATTGCCAGGTTATCAATTGTGGCTGGCGCTGCAATCGCCATGGCTGCCACTCCTGCCACAGCCAACAGTTCTGCGGATATTCCCGTTGAGCGGGGTTCTTCCGACAGCAAGTCCAAAGCGACTGCGCTGGGTGAAGCCAATGGCGAATTCCGCACATTATTTGCCGATTGGCGTTCACTGGATACATCAGAGCGCGGTTCGGTTTCCATTCCGTCCCGCATGCCAGTCGATGCATCGCGGGTGCGCACTTCCAGCAACTTCGGCATGCGTTCCGACCCTTTTCGCGGTACACGCCGTGGCCATAAGGGCGTTGATCTGGCTGGTCCTATCGGCACACCAATTTATGCAACTGCCGATGGCGTAGTTTCCAAGGCGCAGTGGTTTGGTGGTTATGGCCGGTACATCCAGATCGAACATGGCGGCGCGATGCAGACACGCTATGGTCATATGTCACGGCTCAATGTCGTCGCCAACCAACGCGTAAGAAAAGGTGAAGTCATTGGATATATGGGTTCTTCGGGTCGTTCCACGGGAAGCCATCTGCACTATGAAGTTCGTGTCAGCGGAAAAGCGGTCAACCCGCTACCATATATGCGCGCGTCCGAATATGTGAGCAATATGGAACAGCGCCTCGCGTTTGAAAAAGCACAAGGCGGTCCAGGTGAATAACTCCTCCGTATATTGATTTTGAAAGGGCCGCCACAGAGCGGCCTTTTTATTGCGCAGGAAATATCACGCAATTTCGTTTAATCGTTCAGTTAAATCAGCTATACCCTTCTGTAAGAATCAAGAATAGAACCCCAAAAGGTCAGTTCAGCAGGAGAAGATTATGCATCCCAAGGTGCATGCCGAAGCACAAGGCGACAAACCAGCCGTTATCATGGCCGCGAATGATGAGCATATCAGCTATGCCCAGCTGGACCGCCGTTCAAACCGCGCCGCGCAATATTTCCGTTCCATCGGGCTGAATACGGGCGACACTATTGCCATCTGCATGGAAAATCATGCGCATTATTTTGACATTGTCTGGGGCGCACAGCGCAGCGGGCTTGTTTATGTGGCTGTATCGAACCGGCTTACTGCTCCTGAAATTGCTTATATCCTGAAAGATAGCGGTGCGCAGCTTCTGGTAAGTTCCGCTGTCATGGCGTCACAACTGGCTGAACTGGAGCGTATCGCGCCGGGTATCAGCCAGCTTGTTTATGGTGGTGAGAATCCCGGCGGTGCAGAGCAGGTACTGGCCGCCATGCCTGACGGTCCGATCGCAGATGAACGCGCGGGAACGGATATGCTCTATTCCTCAGGTACGACCGGGCGGCCAAAGGGTGTTCGTCTGCCACTACCAGAAAATGGTGACATCGCTGCGACCAATGCGTTGATCATGCTGGCACAGGGAGTGTTTGGTTTTAACGCAGACAGCATCTATCTTTCACCCGCGCCGCTCTATCACGCCGCGCCGCTACGCTGGTGCATGGCTGTGCATAAGCTGGGCGGGACCGTGATCATCATGGATAAATTTGATCCCGAACGCGCGCTGCAACTGATTGAGAAATATCAGGTCAATACCAGTCAGTGGGTGCCGACGCATTTCGTGCGCATGTTGAAATTACCTGAAGAGACGCGGGTCAAATATGATGTGTCTTCGCTTAAATCTGCCGTGCATGCAGCCGCGCCTTGTCCCGTTCCTGTAAAGGAAGCGATGATCGACTGGTGGGGTCCCGTGCTGATGGAATATTATGCCGGGACAGAGGGTAATGGCTTTACCTTTATCTCCAGCCCGGATTGGCTTGAACATAAGGGCTCTGTAGGCCGCGCCTTGCTTGGCACAATCCGCATTTGCGATGATAATGGCGATGAAGTGCCGCCGCGCACTGAAGGGGCGGTCTATTTTGAGGGTGGTCCGCAATTTACCTATCACAACGACCCGGAAAAAACCGCAAAGGCGGCCAACAAACACGGTTGGACCAGCCTGGGTGATGTCGGATGGCAGGATGCGGAAGCTTTTCTCTACCTGACCGATCGCAAGTCATTCATGATTATTTCGGGCGGGGTGAACATCTATCCGCAGGAGATAGAAAACCTGCTGGTGACGCATCCCAAGGTGGCTGACGCTGCGGTAATAGGTGCGCCGGATGCGGATCTGGGCGAGAAAGTCGTGGCAGTGATTCAGCCGCTTGACCCTGAGACTGTGGGTGAAGAGTTGCGCGGCGAACTGGACGCATTTATGCGCGAAACACTCTCGGGCGTGAAGCTGCCCAAACAGATAGACTTTCGTGATGAATTGCCGCGTCATGCCACGGGCAAGCTTTATAAACGCCTATTGCGCGACGAATATTGGGGCAAAGCGGACAGTAGCATCGTTTGATAACCTGCCAGACGCTTGATTTGCCGCGCATAAAGGCCATTTGATACATGAGATAGAAAAGGAAGCAGATTATGGTGACGCAGTATAATAACCTGATTAACGGTGAGATGGTTGATACCGGCGAATGGCTCAATGTCGTCAATCCGGCCAATGAAGAGGTCATCGGACAGGTACCTGCTTGCGGACAGGATGAACTTGATACCGCTGTTTCTGCTGCCCGTGCTGCATTCAGGACATGGTCGAAAACGCCAGTGGAAGAACGCCAGGCCGCTGTCATGGCCATATCTGCCGCGATCAAGGAAAATGCCGACGAACTGTATCGCTTGCTGACTAGTGAACAGGGTAAGCCGCATGCGCAAGCCAAGGGCGAGATTTACGGTGCTGCGGGCATGGCTGCAGCGCAGTCGACACTGACACTGGAAGACGAAATCACCGAAGACAGCGAAAAACGCCTGAGCCGCACCCGCCGTGTGCCGGTCGGTGTGGTGGGCGGTATCGTGCCGTGGAACTTCCCGGTATCTATGGCGGTACAGAAAATCGTGCCCGCTATGCTGTCGGGCTGCACCATTGTGCTCAAACCTTCGCCATTCACGCCGCTTGCGACTTTGCGTGTGGCCGAACTGATTGCAGATATCGTACCGGCAGGCGTGGTGAATATCATCACTGGTGAGGATGACCTGGGGCCGATGATTACCGCGCATCCGGATATCGACAAGATCACCTTCACAGGCTCGACCGCTACTGGCAAGCATATCATGGAGGGTGCGGCAAAAGACCTGAAACGCATCACGCTCGAACTGGGCGGCAATGATGCTTCGATCGTGTTGCCTGATGCCAATGTCGAAAAAGTGGCCGAGCAACTGTTCTGGTCCAGTTTTATGAATGCAGGGCAGGTCTGCATCGCGGCCAAGCGCGTCTATATCCATGAGGATATTTATGATGAGCTGTCCGCCGCGATTGCTGAATATGCGAAAACCGTGAAAGTTGGCGATGGGTCACAGCAAGGCACTGCTGTCGGGCCGATTCAGAATGAAAAGCAATATGAGCGCGTGCTGGAACTGATCCAGGATGCAAAAGACAATGGCTATAAATTCCTGGTCGGCGGTGAAGGCGCGCAGGATGATATTCCCGGCTATTACGTACCGGTCACCATTTTGGACAACCCGCCCGAAGATGCGCGGATCGTGGCCGAAGAACAGTTCGGCCCTGTTATGCCGCTCATGAAATTTTCAACCACTGAAGAAGCTATCGCACGTGCCAATGCCAGTGAATATGGCCTTGCGGGCGCGGTCTGGACAGCTGATCCAGACAAGGGCGTGGAAGTGGCCGAGCAGCTTGAAACCGGAACGGTGTGGGTGAATGAATATCTCCACCTGTCACCTTTCGCGCCCTTTGGGGGCCATAAACAATCGGGCTTTGGCGCTGAATATGGCAAGGAAGGTTTAACCGAGTTCACCTATCCGCAGGTGATTACGGTGAAAAGAGACAATGTGCCCGCCTAATCTTGGCAGCAGAAACCATGAATGGGCGGCTCTCAAGTATGTGAGTGCTGCCCTTTTTATTTGACCCGCACTTCGCCATAATTTAATCGTTTGATTAAATAATAATGGAGAACGAGTCATGGGTGTAGCCTATATTGTTGATGCGGTGCGGACAGCAGGGGGCCGGCGGGGTGGCCGCCTTGCCGGCGTGCATCCAGTGGACCTAGGTGCGGCAACACTGGACGCGATTGCAGATCGCAATGATTTCGACCCGGCAGCTATTGAGGATGTGATTACCGGCTGTGTGATGCAGGGCGGCGAACAGTCGGGTGATGTTGGCCGTAATGCAGTGTTGGCATCGAAACTACCCGATAGCATTCCTTCGGTTTCCATTGACCGACAGTGCGGTTCTTCGCAGCAATCAATCCAGTTTGCGGCGCAGGCAGTGATGAGCGGAACGCAGGATATTGTCCTTGCGCATGGCATTGAAAGTATGACGCGCGTGCCGATGGGATCGACGGCAATCCTGTTCAAAAAAGCTGATATGGGCACCAATAAAAGTCCGCGTCTGGAACAGGCCTATCCCGGCATCCATTTCAGCCAGTTTATGGGCGCCGAAATGATAGCAAAAAAATATGGACTGTCGCGTGATGATTTAGACGCCTATGCGCTGGAAAGCCATAAACGTGCCATTGCCGCGACTGAAACAGAGTATTTTGAAAATGAAATCGTACCCGTTGAGATCGACATTCCTGAAGGTCGTGAAATACATATAGTCGATGAGGGCATCCGCTTTGACGCCAGCATGGAAAGCATCGGTAGTGTCAAATTGTTGCAGGAAGGCGGTTCTATCACGGCGGCCAATGCCAGCCAGATTTGTGATGGTTCCTCTGCTGTATTAGTGGTGAGCGAGCAGGCATTGAAAGACCATGGCCTCACGCCGCGAGCACGCATCCATAATCTTACGGTAACAGCAGGCGATCCGGTCATTATGCTGGAAGAACCGCTGTTTGCAACCGATCGCGCATTGGAGCGCGCGGGCATGAAGATCGGTGATATTGATCTCTATGAAGTCAACGAAGCCTTCGCGCCCGTGCCATTGGCGTGGATGCAACATACAGGCGGTGACCATGCAAAGCTCAATGTGCATGGCGGTGCCATCGCACTTGGCCATCCACTGGGCGCTTCGGGCACAAAATTGATGGCGACGCTCGTCAATGCGCTGGAAACACGAGGCGGCAGGTACGGCTTGCAAACCATGTGTGAAGGTGGCGGGCAAGCCAATGTCACTATTATCGAACGTTTGGGATAGGAAATAATTATGAAACTGGACTCATCAATATCGGCAGTGGTTACGGGCGGTGCATCTGGACTGGGCGCTGCAACCGTGGCGGCATTGGCCGAAAAAGGCGTAAAAGTCGCATTGTTCGATCTGAATGCAGAAAAAGGCGAAGCGCTTGCTACTGAGCTGGGCGGTGTTTTTTGTGAAGTGAATGTGACCGATGATGACAGCGTTGATGCCGGTTTTGCCAAGGCACGTGAAGCGCACGGGCAGGAACGCATATTGGTCAATTGCGCAGGCATTGGTGGGGCGATGAAAACCGCGAGCCGGTCGAAAGAAGACGGGTCGATCAAGCATTATCCACTCGATGCATTCAACACGGTCATACAGGTCAACCTGGTCGGTACATTCCGCTGCATCGCTAAATCAGCAGCAGGCATGCTGACGCTCGACCCGTTGGAATGCGGTGATCGTGGCGCGATGGTGAACACGGCATCGGTGGCGGCGGAAGATGGTCAGATCGGGCAGGCGGCCTATAGCGCGTCCAAGGGCGGCGTGGTTGGCATGACGCTTCCCATCGCCCGTGACCTGTCGCGCGAGGGCATTCGCGTGAACACCATATTGCCGGGTATTTTCGACACGCCATTGCTCGCGGGTGCGCCGGATCATGTGCGTGATGCGCTGGGCGCGATGGTGCCGCACCCTGCACGGCTCGGTCAGCCGCCTGAATATGCAAAGCTGGCGCTGTGCATGATTGAAACCGGTTATTTTAATGGCGAAGATGTGCGGCTTGACGGCGGCATCCGTATGGCACCGCGGTAAAACATATCGGTGGCACCATGGACCGTTACGAACTGATTTAACCGAGCGTTTAACATGCATTGACTAGCCACCAATTAGCCGCCACTATGCGCATCAATATGAGGGGAGTGGCAGTTGGCCGTAACGGAAAATAGCAGGAAAAAAGATGCGGCGCAGGAAGGCGCGCGCGAACAGTTGCTGGAAGCCGCGAGCATGATTATGCGCGACGGCGACACGGTGGATATTTCGCTGAGTGAACTGTCACTGCGTGCCGGTTTGAATAGTGCATTGGTCAAATATTATTTTGGTAACAAGCAGGGGCTTATGCTGGCGCTGCTTGACCGGGATATGCATAATATCATCACAGGGCTTGATGCGTTGGTAGCAAAAGACATGCCGCCAGAGGACAAGATCCGCCTGCATATCGGTGCGGTAATCGACACCTATTATAATTATCCTTATCTCAACCGCCTGTTGATGCGGATGGTGCGCGATGCGGCACCCAAAGAGGCGAAGGAAATTGCCAGCAAATATCTACGCCCCATTTCGGAGATTTATGGCACGCTTATCAGTGAAGGTGTGAAAACTGGTGTGTTTCGCGATATTGATCCGCAACTGTTCAATTTCACCGTAACAGGTGCGGCCGACCGTTTCTTTTCCGCGCGCCTGGTGCTCAGGCACTGCTATGATCAGGAAGGTGTGACAGAGGCGATGCGTGATGCCTATCGCCAGCATACCATTGATATCATCATGGCGGGGATATTGGCCTAACGGCGTTCTTGCGTTGAAGTGCACGGCACTGGTGTTTTCTATCCTTCGTGGCTATTTTTCGTTTCACGAAAAGCCTGCGGGAGCGTGGGCACGGTGCCGTGCGCTTCAACGCAAGAAAGTAGTCAAGTTTCCAAAAACCTAGCGCGCACGCCGCCATGTCTGTGACTGGCAAAACGGGCCTATACATCCCTGTACTTTTAGCGTTCCATTCTTGCGTACTGACAGGAACGATTTGTAAGTTTTGCCTACTTTGGGATCATAAATTTTGCCGCGATACTTACCGGCTTTTTCGGCCTTGAATCCGGATAGTACCGCTAGGCCCATGATAGGGCGCTTGCGCAGTTTAGGGTTGGGGTTCTCGGTATCTTTCGGATTTGGCGTTGGTGGCGCGACCAGGAAACGGATAATCCGTCCGCAGATGGTGCTGCCGCACGGCTTGATCTCGATAATTGCGTCCTTGTCCTCAGTCACCCAGCGGCCTTCAATTGGCGCCTTGGCTGCTGCGGGTGTTGATATGGCCATGACCGCAGCAACGGCAAAGCTGGCGGGAAGCAGGTGTTTCAGCATACGGGCATTGTCCTTGTCGGTATTACGGTATAGCTTGCAGTGATAATACGGCGCTGCTGAACCTATGGTTACGCGCGTGCGAAAAATAATCAAGGAGTGGCTCAATGCAGATTGTTTGGAAAGGCGCCATTATGGCCGGGGCCGCCATGGCTATGGCGCAGCCCGCCTGTGCAAAAGACATAATGGTGGAGGCTGGCGAAAATGCGCAGGAGCGCTTGCAGGAAGCATTGATACTGGCGCAGCCTGGAGATGTTGTTGTGATAGGCGAGGGCCGGTTTGACCTGACCGACGGCCTGTCGCTGGATATAGACAATGTCACGGTACGCGGAAGCGGTCCCGGTAAATCAGTGCTGAGCTTTAAAAATCAACAGGGCGCGGGCGAAGGCCTGCTTGTAACATCGGATAATGTGGTACTACGCGATTTTGCGGTAGAGGATACGCGCGGTGATGGCATTAAATCCAAAGGCGCGGATAATATTGTCTATTACAATGTGCGCGTTGAATGGACGGGTGGGCCGAAAGAAACCAATGGCGCCTATGGCATTTACCCGGTGGAATCGGAAAATGTGCTAATTGACAAAGCGGTTGCGATCGGCGCGTCCGATGCGGGTATCTATGTAGGTCAGTCGCGGAATATCATCGTGCGGAACAGCAAGGCGCTGTTCAATGTAGCGGGCATAGAAATTGAAAACAGTTACGACGCCGATGTCTTTTCAAATATCGCGATGCATAATACCGGCGGCATTCTGGTGTTTGACCTGCCAAATCTGCCGCAGCAGGGCGGGCGCAATGTGCGGGTTTTTTCTAACCGTGCGACCAAAAATGATACACCAAATTTTGCACCTGCAGGCAATATTGTCGCGGGTGTACCAATGGGAACGGGCGTGATGGTCATGGCGAACAATAATGTCGAGATTTTCGGCAACGTTCTGGGTGGCAATGCAACATCCAATATCATTATCACCGGTTACCGTTTTGAATTTGATGATGAAAACTACCAGCCTGTGCCGGCCAATGTGCGGATCAGTATGAACCAGCATGGCAAGGCAGGTTACCAACCCGGATATCGCGGACTGGATCAGGCTGCAAAGGCGATGGGCGGTACTATTCCGCCAATCCTTTGGGATGGGTCGGGCAGCAAGATTGCGAGCGATGACGCAGTGCAGGTGCTGACGCTGGGCCTGGCCGCACCTGACACGCCATTGGAGCAGGCAAAACCCGATGTGGTGGAGCTTGAAGGCAACACTGCGCGTGCATTGCCCGCTATCACCATGCCTGAAGCAATGGAGGCAGTGATCAGGTGATACGGTTTCTTGTCTTTTTGGCTGCCTGTGTAGCGTTGGTGAGCGCGGCGTTGACGGCGCAGCCGGTTCCCAAAGTGAACGATGCGCTTATTACTGGCGATAAGCTGCCGCGCAAGCTGTCGGATTTTGGCTTTTTCGCCGATAGCGCTGCGAAACAACCGGTTGCCATGGTGCAGCCCTATGAACTGAATGCCCCGCTTTTCACCGACTATGCACGCAAGTTTCGTTATGCCTATGTCCCGGCGGGCGGGCGCGTGGAAGCAGGCGATAATGGCCGCCTGCTGTTTCCGGTGGGCAGTGCGCTTATCAAGAGTTTCGGTTATGATGATCCCGGTGGCGATGATGTCAGGCTACTGGAGACCCGGGTCTTGTTGCATCGCGCTGATGGCTGGGTTGCCCTGCCTTATGTTTGGGATGCCGACGGCAAGGACGCGACGCTCAAGGTTGCGGGCCGGCGCATGCCAGTGCGCTTTACCGATCCTTCCGGCGCAAAACGGGATATCAGTTACGCTGTACCCAACAAGAACCAGTGCAAGGGCTGTCACGAACTGGGCGGTAAACTTGTGCCCATTGGTCCCAAACTGCGCAATATGGATGATGGTGTGCAGATTGGCGTATGGCAGGACCGCGGCTGGCTGGACAAGGGTATGGCGGTATTCGCGATGATGCCGGACTTTTCAGACAAGAAATTTTCATTGAATGACCGCGCACGTGCCTATCTGGATATTAACTGCGCCCATTGTCATAACCGTGACGGTCCCGCGAGCAATTCGGGATTGTTTTTGGGCTTTGAAGAAACCGATAGTACAGCGCTCGGTATCGGAAAACGCCCGGTCGCGGCCGGACGCGGTAGCGGAGGGCGTGAATTCGCGATAGTACCGGGTGACGCTGATGCATCCATCTTCACCTATCGCATGGACAACACTGACCCGGGCATTGCCATGCCTGAACTCGGGCGTTCGATTGTACATGACGAAGGTGTTGCGCTGATCCGTGAATGGATATCCGTCATGAATGCGGATGGAAGCATAGATATAGAAAGCGATGACTGAATGAGCGAATGGACAATCGGGGTGATCGGTGGATCTGGCCTTTATGCGATTGACGGTCTTGAAAATGTACAGGAAATCCGTGTCGACAGTCCGTTTGGCGAGGCTTCCGATGCGCTCACCATCGGCACGCTGAACGGCCATAAATTCGTGTTCCTGCCGCGCCATGGCAAGGGCCACCGGATATCACCGACAGACCTGAATGCCCGCGCCAATATTGATGTGCTCAAGCGTGCGGGCTGCACTGACGTGCTGGCGATATCTGCGATAGGTTCGCTGCGTGAGGAATTGGCACCGGGCAAATTCGTGGTTGTGGACCAGTTTATCGACCGCACCGTGAACCGGGAAAAAAGCTTTTTCGGCAGCGGTATGGTAGCGCATGTATCGATGGCCGATCCTGTATGTTCGCGCATATCCGACCTGGCAGAGCAGGCGGCACAGGCGGCGGGTGCAGATGTGCATCGCGGAGGGACCTATCTGGCGATGGAAGGCCCGCAATTTTCATCACGCGCGGAAAGCCATATGTATCGCAGCTGGGGCTGCGATGTCATCGGTATGACCGCCATGCCCGAGGTCAAGCTCGCACGCGAGGCGGAGCTGCCCTATGCTTTGATCGGGATGGTGACCGATTACGATTGCTGGCGTGAAGGCGAGGATGCGGTCGAAGTGAACGCGGTAATTGCGCAGATGCAGGCCAATAGCGACCGCGCGCGCCAGATAGTGATAAAGCTGTCCGAAATCCTGCCGGAAGAACGCGAAGCGAGCCCGATTGATACTTGCCTGGATTTTGCGATGATTACTGCGCCTGATGCCCGTGCCCCGGCATTGCTAGCAAAGCTAGATGCCGTGGCAGGGCGGGTATTAAATAACGCCTAAGCCGAACAGCTTGCTCCGCCCAGGACGCAGAACCGTGCGCAATGCGGATGGTTGAGTTTGACCGGGCGCGATGCTTCTTTCAGTGCCTGTCCCATATCAAATTCTGCCTCGTAGGGCAGCAATGTGCACGCTGCCACGGTGGGTTTTTCCGCACCTTTATGTTTTACCACCATGCGGCTGGAAGCGCACATGATGCTCGTGGGTTTTACATCCAATATGCCCCAGCATTCGGTGGTGATCTCGGCAATATCGGCGCTCGCGTCCATTTCGGGGAATAGCACCAGCCGCTCCATATCGTCGGTGTCGATTTTGATGTTTTCGTCTGCGAATAGCTCAGCGTAACCGCGCCGCGCATCTGCATCGCTCTCGCTGCCCAGATGGCGACCCGCCACGGCGATGCTGAACCCGTTGTTTGATAGCCATTTCAGGCCTGCAATACCTCTGTTCCAGCTATTGGGACCGCGCTCCTGTTCGTGGATTTGCTGGGTGTAATAATCGAGGCTGACGCGCAGGGTAAGTTTGTCGTCATAAACTTTGCGCAGCGCCAGCAGCGCATCATTATGCCGCTGCATTGGCCGCATCGCGTTAGACAATACGAGTACATTGAAACCGCGGGCAAGGCAGGTTTCGAGTATGGCGAGCATATCGGGATTCATAAATGGTTCGCCACCGGTAAATGCAATTTCACGTGTGGGCAGGTTTTCACGTGCAATCTCGTCTAGATATTCCGCGACTTCTGCGTGACTGATATAGACCAACGCATCATTGCGCGGGCTGCTCTCAATATAGCAGGATATACAGGCAAGGTTGCAGAGCGTGCCAGTGTTGATCCAGAGTGTCTCCAGCGCATGCAGATCAACGGACGCCCGTCTTTCGCCCTTGGCGGTGATATCAGGGTCGCGAAACTTGGCAGGGTCCAGCGGCGTGCGCTCGTTTATTTCGAACGGGCTGTTTTCTTGAAGGGCGGTAGCGATTTTATATCTCCGAAGTGTGTGCAGGGCTTAACGCCGCAGTTTGGCCAAGAACCCGGCCCATCCGCGCGACCATTTGTTGAACACCTTGGCTTCATCCGATTTGAATGCGACGTCCTTGCTGTGTTCCGATCTGTTGGGATAGGGCAGGATCAGTGCGGCAATGCCGAATGTGGAGGATTTACCCTTGATCGCCATCGACCATGGCAGCAATTGGTCACCCGCATGCTTGCCGACAATCGTCGCACCCAGCACTTTACCGCCCTTCTTGACGATTTTTACAAAGCCTTCGGTTTCGAGTTCAGTAATTGCGCGATCATTATGCGAAAATTCGGATTTCCACACCGTGATTCTGTCGCCATGCTCTTTGCGCGCTTCCTGTTCGGTCATGCCTACATGTGCCAGTTCGGGGTCAATATATGTGACCCATGGCAGCGCCGAATAATCAACCTTGCTTGGCAGACCCATGCCGATTTCCAATACCATATTGGACCCTTCATAGCCCGATGCGTGGGTAAAGCGCGGCCCCGGGCGGCAATCACCAATGGCATATATGTGTTTTTTATTTGTGCGGCGGCGCGCATCAACCTTTATGCCTTTGCGGTCATAATCGACGCCGGCATTTTCCAGGTCCAGACCGTCAAAATTGACTTCGCGCCCTGTGGCGATCAGCAGGTGCGAGCCTGCCAGTTCACGGCCATCCTCCAGTGTCAGTGTGATGGTTCCGTCCGCCTGCGACACTTTGCTGCCGCGTGCATCCTCATGGATGGTGATACCATCGGCTTTCAGTCGCTCGATAACAATTTCCGCCGCTTCATTATCATCCTTTGGAAAGGGGCGACCAATAGTTGCTACAGTCACATTGCTGCCCAATAGACGAAATGCATGGGCCATTTCCATGCCAATAGGCCCGCCGCCCACGACGAGCAGATGTTCAGGCAGCTCGGTTAGATCCCATAGGTTCTCATTGGTGAGGTAATCCACATCCTCTATGCCCTCCATCGGCGGGACAAAGGCACGGCTGCCGGTGGCAATGACGATACGGGGAGCGGATACTTCTTTTGTGTCTCCGCTGTTTAGGGCAACCCTTAATGTCCGGTCATTTACGAAGGATGCTTCGCCGCGCATCACATCGACGCCCATTTCCTCAAAGCGTTCCTGGCTGTCTTCGGGGGCGATTGTGGTAATAGCGCCATGGATATGATCATGTACTGCCTGGAAATCGACTTTGGGATCAGCGGCGTTGATGCCGAATTTAACGGCTTTGCGCATATCATCGGCGCGGTGTGCGGCGCTGATAATGGCTTTAGAGGGGACACAGCCATAGTTCAGGCAATCTCCGCCCATTTCACTGCGTTCGATTAGCGCAACGTTTAGCCCCAGCATAGCAAGACCGCCGGATGAAACCAGCCCCGCCGATCCCGCGCCGATCACAAGTGCGTCATGCGTATATTTCATTTTTATCCCCGGGCCGTTAATTCTGTTACATTATTCGCTGGATTTGCGACAAGGTTACATTTAATCGCTCATTTAATGTGTGTAACCAAACATGTTTTGGTCGCGAATGACAAGGCATAACAGCATTTTGACCCTGGGAAGTATTGATGAACATTGAAAATAGCCGTGATTATTATGGGTCCGTTCTGCAGGGATCAGATGACCTGAAAACGGATGCATGTGTAACTACCGAAGCGCCGCCGCAAGCTGTGCGTGACGCGCTGAAAAATGTGCATGAAGAAGTGAAATCGCGTTATTATGGATGTGGACTGATCGCGCCGCAGGCTATCGAAGGTGCGCGGGTGCTCGATCTGGGCTCAGGTAGCGGACAGGACGCTTATATTCTGGCGCAGCTGGTGGGTGAGAAAGGCAGTGTTGTTGGCGTTGACACTACGCCCGAGCAGCTCGAAGTCGCGGACCGCCATCTGGAATGGCATCGTGAAACGTTCGGTTACGCAAAATCCAATGTGAGCTTTGTAGAAGGTGATATCGAAAAACTGGATGAACTGGGTCTGGAGCCCGGGAGTTTCGATATTATCGTGTCCAATTGCGTCATCAATCTGGTTGCGGACAAGGGCAAGGTGTTCCGTGATGCGCACAGATTGCTGGGGCAAGGGGGGGAAATGTATTTTTCCGATGTCTATTGCGACCGCCGCGTGCCGGCACATCTGCTGAATGACCCCGTGCTGCATGGAGAATGCCTGTCGGGTGCGCTATATTGGGGCGATTTCGACCGGCTTGCCAAAGAGGCGGGTTTTGCCGATCCGCGGGTCGTTAAAGACCGCCCCATGGGGATTGGCGATACACGGATTCAGGAAATGCTGGACGGCATCAATTTCTTCTCTGCGACATATCGCCTGTTCAAACTGGACGAATTGGAAACGGAGTGTGAGGATTACGGGCAGGCGGTCATCTATAAAGGCGGTATCGAGGGGCAGGAACGTGTTTTCGAACTCGATAAGGGGCATATGATCGAAAAAGGCCGCGTGTTCCCGATCTGCGGCAATAGCTGGAAAATGCTCGCCGATACGCGTTTTGCCGAATATTTTGAATTTGTTGGCGATTTTGCGGTGCATTACGGTGTGTTCGCAGGCTGCGGTGGCGGTATGCCTTATGACGTTGAAGGCAAAGGCAGTGAGCTTGAAGCGGCGTTTTGCTGCTGACGGGCGACCGGGTTTCATGCGGATATTTCTGACAGGAGGTACGGGGCTGCTCGGCGGCGCGCTGGTGGGGTCACTGCTAGACGCCGGGTGCGACCTCTGCTTGCTTATGCGCGGTCAGGGCAGCGTGACGGATATGGATGGCCGCGACCGCAGTGATGAGGTCAGCCGGGTAAACGGTGATATCACATTGCCGGACTTTGGTATGGAAACCGTGCCGGACAAAATTGATTTGCTCGTCCACTGTGCCGCACTTACCGATTTTGCCGCACATCAGGCGGATTATGATGCGATAAATATTGCCGGGACCGTGCATGCCATTGATCTGGCAAGAGCGTGGGGCTGTCCGTTGCTGCATGTCAGCACTGCCTATGTCTGCGGACGGCAGGATGGCGTGGTTGCAGAAGCGCCGCTGGGCGATCAGAATGATTTCACCAATGGATATGAAGCGTCCAAAGCGGCTGCCGAACGAATTGTTATGGCGGCTGCCGGTCAGGGGTTGGTGGCCGCCATTGCCCGGCCCAGCATCATTGTCGGGCGGCATAGCGATGGCAAAATTTCGCAGATGGATAATTTCTACCAGCTGTTTCGCCTGATGGGCAGTGACAAGCTGGGCACAATACCTGCCCGCGGCGATGCGGCGTTTAATTTTGTGCCTATTGACCATGTAGTGGCGGGGCTTGCGGCGATGGCGGGCGATATATCGGGTTTTGCGGGTGAAGCGGTGCATCTTGCCGCGCCGAAACCTGTCGTGGCATCTGTTTTGATAGATGCGATTGCCGGCTATGCGAACGCCGATCCGGTGAGGCTCGCCGTAAAAAGTGAGTTTGATTCCTCGGGGCTCACCACGTCACAACAGCGGATGCACAGGCGCATCGGACCGCTCTATTTTGAATATTTCCAGCGTACGCCGCAGTTTGAGACGGATATTCTTGAGCAAAAATCTGGCATAAAGTGCCCTCCTGTTGATAGCGCGGCACTACGGCGGATGATTGATTACTGTGTTGCAACCGGGTTTTTGGATTGGTGAAACCTAGCGCACGTCGGGGTAAATATCGCCGAGTCGGTTTCGTGCGCCGAAACACCACATAATCCCGACTTTCAGGTAGATATAATTGGCCTTGAGCGCGCCCCATTCGGTAATACGCCGGTCCGAGGTAATCACCCAGCGCGGGGTCATCTTCACTTTGCCAAGCCGGGTAAGACCGATACATAGATCGGCTTCCTCCATAATCGTGGCGCTATCCGGGATACCGCCGACTTTCAAATAGTCGGCGCGGCGGAAAAACATGGCATGATCGCCAAATAGCAAGCGCACGCCGCGCGCGAATAGATGCGGCCTTGTGAGCGCAGGCGCATACCAGGTCTTGATCCAGTTGTGCAATGTCGTGCCCCAACGCGTGCGCGGTTTGCCGTTGCGCCCCGGACCCATGATACGCGGGGTAAAGCTGGCGAGAGCAATTTTTTCGTCAACCATAGTCGCGCGGATATGCGCAACCGCATCAATGGGTAGCAGGCTGTCGGCATGGAGCACGCACACCAGTTCACCTTTTGCCTGCTGCACGCCACAGTTAATTTGTGGCCCGCGGCCCTTCTTGGGCGCTTGCACCACGCGTGCATTCGCTGCCGTGGCAATGGCCACTGTATCATCATCACTGCCGCCATCGACCAGCAGGACTTCGTCGGGCGCAGGCTCCATGGCAGCAATATTGGCGAGTGTGGCGGGGAGGGCGCTTTCTTCGTTCCATGCCGGGATCAATATGGTAACTTTGCGCTTGCTCATAACCCCACCACGAGGTCAGGCCAGCGTTTCAGGTCTTCCGGTCTGTCGCAATCGGCCAGCATGGGCAGCATGAACGGCTCGATATCAAGCTCCTGCAACCGCTTCAATGTGGTGGGCAGCACCTTATCGGTGCTCCATGGCATATCTGTCAGCAGCTGAGGCAGCGGATATTTCATGCCAATCAGGTAATAGCCGCCATCTTCCGCCGGGCCGATCACCACGTCATGCGAATGGATCAGCAGATCGATTGAACTTTGGACAACCTCCACAGTTAGGTCGGGCGTATCTGCACCAAAAAACACATGTGGTGTATCGCGGGTCGCGGCAAGCAGGCGGTCTGTTAGATCACCTTCTGGCTGTTGTATATAATCTGCATCATTGCCCAGCCAGTCACGAAATTCCGCCTCGCTGGCAAGGTCATATTGCACTTCAACCCTGTGGCCGCTGGCAAGCATTGTATTGAATGTGCGCTTTGCCAGCCTGCGGTGCAGTGCAGCTGCTCCATCCGCGCTCAGGGCTGGAATAAGCCGTGTCTTGGCGCGGCCTGGCACAGGATATTTGGCAAAAAGGATAAGTGTGGCGTTTGACATGCTGCAACAGCATTACCTGTTGCATGTGCGGAAACAAGGGTTGCTTTTGTGAGCCGCCCAAATCATGGTGCAGCGACAACAAACGGAGCTCCCCAATGTCCGATATTATTCTTTATGATTATATCCGTTCAACTGCGGCTTATCGTGTCAGATTGGCACTTAATCTGAAGGGTATCGATTACCGCAGCGAAAGCGTCAATTTGTTGCACGGCGAGCAGAAAGGTGACGCTTATACAGGGCGCAATCCGCAGGGTCTGGTGCCGATGCTTTCGATTGACGGTCATGACCTGACTCAGTCACTGGCGATTGTCGATTATCTCGACACACGTTTTCCAGAACCGCGGCTGTTGCCTGCCGACCCTGCCGAGCGGGCAAAGACCCTGTCCTATGCGATGGTGATTATCGCCGATGTGCATCCAATCAACAATTTGCGCGTCTGGCAATATCTGAAAGACCCGTTCGGTCATGATCAAGGTGATGTGGTGCAATGGATGCACCACTGGATGCATACCGGCTATAGTGCGCTGGAACAGGCCGCGCCTGAGAGAGGTTTTTTTGGCGGTGATGCGCCTGACCTGGTCGATATCTGCCTGACTGGACAGATGTATAATGCGGAGCGGTTTAAGCTGCCGATGGATAAATTCCCGAAACTGGCGCGGATACATCAAGAATTGGGTGAACTGGATGCATTTAAGGCATCGCACCCCGATAATATGGAGAACGGGTGATGAAAGTAGAAGGCGGCTGCTATTGCGGTGAAATCCGGTACAAGGCAGAGGGTGAACCAATTTTCAAAGCGGAATGTTATTGCCGCGAATGTCAGTATATTACGGGTGGTGCGAACTTGCTCGCGATGGCAATGCCTGGCGATAATTTTGAAATCACCAAGGGCGCGCCCAAAGGTTTTGCGCGCGGCGATATCGATGACCCTGTTACACGTCATTTTTGCGACAATTGCGGTACGCATTTGATGACGACAACGCCGCGCTTTCCGCAGGGCGTTATCCTGAAAGTTGGCACACTGGATGATCCGTCGATGTTCGGCAAGGCGGACAGCGCCAATTTCGCGAGCGATGCGCAGTCATTTCACCGGTTGCCCGATGACATGCCCGTGCATCAGAAATGGATGCGATAGACAGGATGCGAAAATGGGCATGGACTGCTTTACCACTGCTGGCAATGGCTGCGCCTGTCTGGGGACAGGAAACGGATTCTGCGCCGCCCCCGGCACAGGATGATCCTGACTTTGAAGAATGTACCCTCTATGTGGAAGGATGCAATTATTCGGGTGTATCACGCCGTCTTCCGGTTGAAGCGATCCGGCCCGTTACGGTCTGCTACGGACAGGATATGTTCGAAGGAGATGGCCTTACCCATTTGTGTGAGGATATCGTTATTTTGGGTGAACCTTTGGCGCGCCCGGTCAGCGAGCGTGCCTTTTCCACCAGCTATGCGGATGTAGCGCAGGTACCCGGTTTCCGTTTGGAAAATGCGCTACGTGATGTTCCCGGCCTGCAGCAGTTCAGGCGCAGCGATGCGCGTTCGGCCAACCCCACCAGCCAGGGTATCACATTGCGCGGCTTGGGCGGCAATGCGTCATCGCGGGCGCTGGTAATGCTGGATGGTGTGCCGCAATCCGATCCTTTTGGCGGTTATGTAAGCTGGCCGGGATATGATGCACTGACACTGTCATCTGTGCGCGTAAGGCGCGGCGGCGGCAGCGGAGCGGAAGGTTCCGGTGCAATTGCTGGAACAGTGGAATTGCTGAACGATGGGAATAGCGAGGCCGTATCTGCCGCACTGGCTTATGGCAGCCGTGACAGTATTGATGCGGATATTGCCATAGGGTGGAAACTGGGCGCAGGGCATCTTTCCATCGGGGCAAGTTATCAGAGTGGGAATGGGTTTGTTCCGGTTATCGCGAGTCAGCGAGGTAGCGTTGACCGGCCCGCAGCCTACGAGCATGCCGGACTGGCTGCACGATTTGTTGTGCCGCTTTCCAACGACACTGAATTGCAAACCAGTGTCCGCGCTTTCACCGACGCACGGGAACGCGGTTTTGCGTTCAGCGAAAACAGCAATGATGGCGCCGATGCCAGTATCAGGCTGGTGAACCGCAGTAGTGATGGCTGGCAATGGTCGGCACTGGGATATGTGCAGATACGTTCGCTGCAGACAAGTTTTGGCGGGGTTGCGGCAGGCCGGAATTCTGTCCGCCGTGTGTTTGAGCAGTTCAATGTGCCTTCCACCGGTATTGGCGCGCGTTTTGAACTGCGCCCGGCAGTTGGTGATGATCTGGAACTGCGCATTGGCGGCGACTGGCGGCGCACGAGTGGCGAGACGAAAGAAAATTTCTTTTTCCAGAACGGGCAGCCACTGCGCAACCGTTTTGCGGGTGGACGGACCGATACGCTGGGCGGTTATGTTGAGGCAAGCTGGCAGGCAACTGACAGGCTGATATTGACTGGTAGCGGCCGGCTTGATCGCTGGTGGGTATCGGGTGGTTTCCGCCGCGAAGTGAATATTGGTGGCAGCGTGCGCTCTGATGCGCAGTTTACAGGCCGCAGTGACTGGGAAGCGACCGGACGAACAGGTTTCACTTATGAAGCGAGCAATGCTATTTCCCTGCGCGGTGCGGCATATATGGGCTGGCGCCTGCCGACGTTAAATGAGCTGTTTCGCCCATTCCGTGTCGGGCCGGATGCCACGGCGGCGAACGAGAACCTCACCCCTGAAAGGTTGCGCGGAGCGGAAATCGGTGCTGATTTCGACTTGGGCAGTGTCGATCTTGGCATGACGCTGTTCCACAACCGTCTCGACAATGCGATTGCCAATGTCACGTTGGATAGCGGCCCTGGCCTTTTTCCCGGTGTCGGTTTTGTGTCAGGCGCAGGTGTGTATCGCCAACGGCAGAACCTGAACGATATCACATCCAGAGGCCTTGAGCTTGATGCCACATTCTACCTTGAAGATATGGTCGGCCTTGAGGATGCGGATATTACACTTGGTTATGCCTATATCGATGCGGAAGTGCGCGGGGTTGGTGATTCCGCTTTCCTGACTGGCCTGCGCCCGGCACAGGTGCCGCGGCACAATGCCAGCGGGTCTTTCCGCTGGGACAGTGATATGGGCGCCACCTTTTCGTTCACCGGACGCTATACAGGCAGCCAGTTCGACGACGACGGAAGTAGCCGGTTGCTGGACGATGCGTTTACCGTGGATGCGTTCGCGGCCTATGACCTGACCGATAATCTGGCTCTGGAACTGCGCGGGGAAAACATGCTTGATGCGCGGGTAGAGACCGCGATCAGCAGTAGCGGGATTATTGAACGTGCACAGCCGCAGACATTCTGGCTTGGCGTCAGGGTGAAACTCGATTAACCTGCGCGGTGATGGCTGACAAATCGCCCCGCCTTGCCGAATTCATGCCGTATCGCCTGTCAATCGCATCCAATGCGGTCAGCGACCTGATTGCGCGCGAGTACCAAAACCGTTTTGGCCTGAAAATCGCGGAATGGCGTGTTATGGCGATACTGGGCGATGTGGGCAGCGCAACGCAGCGCGAGCTCGTCACCGCTACCCGCATGGACAAGGTTGCGGTGAGCCGGTCAGTCAAGGCATTGGCGGCACGTGCGCTTATCAAGCGTAACCCCAATGCCGCTGATGGGCGCTCACAATATCTGCAGCTTAGCAAAACGGGCCATGAACTATATGACGAGATCATGCCGCATGCGGTGGATATGGAAAAACGGCTTTTATCGGCCCTGACCAATGGCGAGCAACGGGCCCTGGCCGACCTGCTTGACCGGCTTATGGTTCAGGCAGATGAAATTGCAGAGCCTTAGCGGGGTTTGTAAAATCGGTCCTTGCGCAAACTAGTTTCAATTGTTACTATATTTTATCATTCAGATAGCGCGATTCTCCGCGCTTCAGCTTTTTAGAAGGAAATATTCCATGGCCGATCTTTTTGAAAATCCCGTTGGCCTTGACGGCTTTGAATTTGTCGAATTTTGTGCGCCTGAAAAGGGCCAGCTTGAGCCTGTGTTTGAAGCCATGGGCTTTTCACTGGTGGCGAAGCACCGTAACAAGGACGTAGATCTGTGGCGGCAGGGCGGTATCAACCTGATTGCCAATTATGAACCGCGCAGCGCGGCTTGGTATTTTGCGCGCGAACATGGTCCCTCTGCCTGCGGCATGGCATTTCGCGTCAAGGATGCCAGCAAGGCTTATGACCTGCTTATTGAAAAAGGCGCAGAGCCTGTGCAGGTTGAAACCGGCCCGATGGAACTGCATATTCCCGCCATTCGCGGCATTGGCGGGGCGATCGTTTATCTGGTCGACCGTTATGGCGATGACCTGAGCATTTATGACATTGATTTTGAATATCTGCCTGGCGTCGAAAAAGAGCCGGAAGGCGCAGGTTTCCATACCATCGATCATCTGACACACAATGTATACACCGGACGCATGAAATATTGGGCGGACTATTATGAGACACTGTTCAATTTCCGTGAAATCCGTTTCTTCGATATTAAGGGCGAATATACCGGCCTGACATCGAAAGCGCTCACCGCACCGGATGGCAAGATCCGTATCCCGCTCAATGAAGAGGGTGAAGGCGGCAAGGGCCAGATCGAAGAGTTCCTGCGCGAGTTTAACGGCGAAGGCATTCAGCATATCGCGCTGATTTGTGAAAACCTTGTCGAATGCTGGGACCGGCTGAAAGAATTTGGCGTCCCGTTCATGACTGCGCCGCCGGCGACCTATTATGACATGCTGGACGAACGCCTCCCGGGCCATGGTGAGGATGCCGAAGCACTCAAGATGCGCGGTATCCTGCTGGATGGTACAACCGAAGGTGGTCAGCCGCGTCTGCTGTTGCAGATATTTGCGGAAGCACAGGTTGGTCCTGTCTTCTTTGAATTTATCCAGCGCAAGGGTGATGACGGCTTTGGCGAAGGTAATTTCAAGGCGCTGTTTGAATCGATTGAGCGGGATCAGGTCAGTCGCGGGGTGCTGAATGTGGATGAAAAGGAACCCGCGGAATGACATTGCCATTTTCCCTCTCGCGCATTCACCATGTCGCCTATCGATGCCGTGATGCCAAGGAAACGGCGGAGTTTTACCGCGATCTTCTCGGCATGGAATTCACCACGGCGTTTTCCGAGGACCATGTGCCGTCAACGGGGGAATATGACCCCTATATGCACATTTTTCTCGATTGCGGCGGCGGTAATGTGATTGCGTTTTTCGAATTGCCGAACCAGCCCGAAATGGGCCGCGACACGAATACGCCAGAATGGGTGCAGCATATCGCATTTGAAGTGCCGAGCGTGGAAGCCTTGCTGGCTGCAAAAGAACATATTGAGGCGAAAGGGATTGACGTGGTCGGTCCGACCTATCACGGTATTTTCCGTTCGATCTATTTCTTTGATCCGAATGGCCACAGGCTCGAACTCGCCTGCAACATTGGTACCGACGCGCAGCATGAAGAGCTGCGCCGCGTAGCACCATTGATGCTGGACGAATGGAGCAAGACGAAAAAAGCGCCGCGGCACGCCGACTGGCTGCACAATGACCCCGAAGCGGGAAATTAAAGTAAGGGAATATATGAAACTTGCATCGTTAAAACATGGCCGTGATGGCAAGCTTGTAGTCGTATCAAATGACCTCGCCTTTTACGCAGATGCCAGTCATATCGCGCCCACGATGCAGTCGGCGCTGGATGACTGGGACACGATTGCGCCGCAGCTTGAAGTGCTGGCACGCGACCTCGAACATGATGCGATTCCCAAAGAACGGTTTCACGAACGCGAAGCCGCTGCGCCGTTGCCGCGCGCCTATCAATGGGCGGACGGCAGCGCCTATGTGAACCATGTGGAGCTGGTCCGCAAAGCACGCGGCGCGGAAATTCCCGCCAGCTTCTGGGAAGACCCGCTAATGTATCAGGGCGGCAGCGACGATATGATCGGTGCGCGTGATACCATCAAACTCGCTGACGAAGCATGGGGCTGTGACCTTGAGGCGGAAATCGTTGTTGTCACCGGTGATGTCCCGCAAGGTGTAACGCGCGAAGAAGCGCTGAAACATGTTCGGCTTGTTGGTCTGGTCAATGATGTATCCTTACGCAACCTGATCCCCGGCGAGCTCGCCAAAGGCTTCGGTTTTGTACAATCAAAACCGGCTAGCGCATTTTCGCCTGTATTCGTGACGCCTGATGCTTTGGGTGATCTGTGGCAGGATGGCAAATTACACCGTGTGCTACATGTCGATCTGAATGGCGAGCCATTTGGACGCGCAGTTGCATCTGATGACTGCACGTTTGATTTTGGTGTGTTGATTGCGCATCTGGCGAAGACGCGCAATATTGGGGCGGGTTCGATCATTGGTTCTGGCACTGTATCGAACCGTGATAGCGATGGCGGCCCGGGCAAACCGGTAAAAGATGGCGGCCTGGGTTATAGCTGCCTGGCCGAAGTGCGGATGGTGGAAAAAATCCTGGAAGGTGAAATGAAAACGTCGTTCCTCAGCTATGGGGATACGGTACGTATTGAAGTCAAGGATGATGATGGTCACAGCATTTTCGGCATTATCAAACAGACTGTCGAACAGGCCTGATAGCCCGGCCCGAAAACTCAAAGTTTAGGAGAGGCGGGGAAGGCCATGGCCATTCCCCGCCATTTTTTGTTCCGGTAATGCTTATACGTCCTATTTCATCAGGGCGTCGTTGATCGAGCAGGCCGCAGGGCCAAGGATCACGATAAACAGCACTGGCAGAATGAACAGAATAAGCGGAACACTCATGATTGCGGGCAGGCGCGCCGCTTTTTCTTCGGCGCGCATCATCCGGTCATTACGGAATTCCGCCGAAAGTACGCGTAGTGCGGACGCCAGTGGCGTACCGTATTTTTCGGTCTGGATCATGGTTGTCACCACACCTTTGACGGCATCCAGGTCGACACGGTATGCCAGGTTTTCAAAAGCCTGCCGGCGTTCGGTCAAAAAACTGAGTTCGATTGCGGTTAGCGCAAATTCATCACCCAGTTCAGGATAGGCGCGGCCCAGCTCCTTGGCTACGCGGTTGAATGCCGCATCTACAGTCAGACCAGCCTCTGCGCAGATGACAAGCAGGTCGAGCGCGTCAGGCAGGCCTTTACGGATGGCATCGGTACGTTTGGTAACCTTGTTCGTCACATAAAGATCGGGAAATTTGTAACCGAGCCCAACGACAAGCGCGAAAGCACCGAATTTCTTGAACGGTGACCAATCGGGCAGCATATCAAAGGCATAGATATACAGTGCAGCCAGACCACCGAAAACAATGGGCAATACCAGGCGGCCGAAAATGACGGCAACGGCAAGTTCTTTTGAACGGATACCCGCCTGTGCGAGACGCTGCTGCGCCATTTTGAGCTGCTCATCCTGCAATACGCTCATTGATGAGAGGAACGTACGCATTCTGTCAGTGGTTTCGTTCTTCTGGATCAGGCTAGCGCGCTTTTTGGTTGTGGAGGCGGTAATACCCGCCTTCAACTGCTCACGCCGTTCGTTGAGCGCCTTGACGCGTTTGGCCATCGGGTCTTTGACAGTTGTTGCAGCATAGACTGCAATCAGAACTGCAAACATGGCAACTGCAGATAGCAATGTGGCAACCCACAATACGTCAACACCCAATAGTTTCGGGCCTGATGCGGCGATGATGAGAGGTCCGGCTATGTTCATGATAATATCTGCCTTCCCTTAAATTTCGAAATTGACCATTTTGGCCATGATGAAAGCGCCAATGCTCATCCAGACAGCACCGCCCAAGCCGGCAATAATAAGCCGGTCATCGGTAAAAAAGCCGCCCAAATACGTAGGATTGATCCACCAGACCATACCGAATACGATAAAGGGCAATGCGCCAACGATATAGGCCGAGGCCTTGGATTCAGAGGACATGGCCCGGATCTTCAACTTCATCTGTGAACGCTTGCGCAGCACATCGGCAAGGTTGGCCAGTGTTTCAGCCAGGTTACCCCCGGTTTCACGCTGGATGGCAATGGTGATGCAAAAGAAGTTGAATTCAGGCGTACCCAGTTTTTTGGCTGTTTCTTCTAAAGCTTCATCCATCGAACGGCCAATCTTGATCCGTTCGGTCACGCTCTTGAATTCTTCGCCAACCGGACCTTCTATCTCCTGCGCAACCACAGTCAGTGTTTCTGTTACAGGCAGGCCGGAACGCAAACCGCGCACAAGCAATTCAATGGCGTCAGGAAAACTGCTGGTGAACTGATTCACTCTGCGTTTGATCAGGAAGCCGATCACCAGATGGGGAAGGCCAAGGCCAAGCATGATGCCAACTGCACTGGACAGCATCAGGTTACCCGAACGCGTATACACCAGGATCATGAACGTGATGGCGATGCCCAGGCTGACATAAGCATATTGGGCAATGGTCCACGATTTACCGGTCATATGAATTCGATTGGCCAGTATATCGATACGGCTCTGCTTTTCACCTTCATTGACCATACGCGGTTTGCGTGCGGCCACGGCCTTGCGCATCTGCGCCTCGACAGTCGTCTGCGTGCTATCGCTGTGCCGCAGCTTCATATCATGCAGGCGGCGAGCGCCAATCTTGTTCTTTGATGGCCCGGAAAAAGCGAAAATCAATAGCGCGGCAAGCGAGACGATTCCCGTTACCAGCAATATATATTGCAAAATATCCGGCATATTCATTCCTGTCTGGCTGTGGCCATATTCACGCGGGCAGATAGCTGTGCGCGAATAAATGCCTGTTCACTTATTTTTTCGGTTTGCTGGGCAGAAGGCTCTTAAAGTCTCCGAATTTTCCGAGAAGCGATTTTTTCGCACCGCTTTCATCTTCTTCATCTTCTTCAATTTCAGCCACGCCAAGCGCATATTCCGCCAGGTTTTTCAGGACAGCGCTGGCCTTGTGATTCTTATTGGCCTCAATAAATGGCTGCCCAAGCTTTGCGGCGTTGGCGACGGCTTTAAAGTCAGCCGGCACTACAAAATCCACCTTGCGTTCAACCGAAGCCTCAAAATCGGCTTTACTGATTTCCAGATTGCCTGGCTGCACCTTATTGGCGACCAGTATGACACGGGAATGCGGCGCGTTGCTTTTCAGCCATGAAAGAATGCGGATTGCATCGCGCGCGGAGGCCAGTGTCAGTTCCGCTACCACGACGGTGACGTTTACATCACCCATCAGGTGCGGATAATCGACTACCATGTTGCGCGGCAGGTCAGTCACGGTGCATTCAAACACCTGCTTGAATTCTTCCTGAAGCTGGAAAAAGGCCGCACCATCTGTCATCAGCGGCGCACTCAATGGTGCTTCCGCAGACAGCAGTGACAGTTTGTCGTTCGCCTTGATCATCGCGCGTTCGATAAATAACCCGTCAATACGGCTGGGATTATCGATTGCGTCGGTCAGGCCGCGGCCTGGTTCAAGGTCCATGGTAAGTGCGCCGGTGCCAAAGTGGACGTCAAGGTCCAAAAGCGCCGTATCGCGCGCGTTTTGCGTACTGAAATACCATGCCAGCGAAGTTGCAACCAGGCTGGCTCCCACACCGCCACGCGTACCAATGACAGCAGTGCTGACATGTTGGTGCTCAGCGTTGCCTTCAGTTGTTTTCGGCGCATTGAAAATGGTCTGTGCCTGCGCGAGTGTATCGCGCAGCTGGTCCGCTGTAACGGGCTTGAGTAGATAGTCCTGCAGTCCGCTTACGATTAAGTCACGGTAAAGCCGTACATCATTGACCTGACCCATCGCGATGACCACAGTGCCGGGTTCGCAGACTTCGGCAAGCGCATTGATATCATTGAGCGGATCACCTGATTCTGACAAGTCCACCAATAAAATATTGGGGCTCGCCGTGATCGACAGCGACTGGATTGCATTGCGCAATCCACCCTGATTGCACTTTTCAGGCTGCCAACCCATGTCAACTGCAACTTCGCGTACGACATCAAGTGTCGCATCATCGCAGACATAAGCGTTAAATGGATCACGGACACCCGTGGATGCCGGGTTAAATGGTGCGTTCATTATTCGCCTCCCCCTGTTGCCGAGCTGCCACCAAGACTGCCGCTCCCCGGTGCTGCTTCACGGTATTTCTTGGCCGCTTTTGCACCATGTGAGACATCGGCCGTGCCGTCACTTTCCTTGCCGTGCACCAGGTCTTCCGGATCGGCTATCATGGCCGCCAGATTGCTGTTCAGTGCACAGCCAAAATTGCGGCTTGTGGCGTTGTTGAAATTATTTTCCTGCTTGCCGGCCCAGTCAGGACAGCCAGGAACACGGGCGCTGGAGCGGCTTACGACCACGCGAAGCCCGCCAGGTGCAATATTGCCTGTTGTAACAGGAGCTGCATCGGCAACTTCCAGACCATAACGTGATGCTACGGCCTCAACCATGGAGCGTGCGGCCAGACTGCCGCCGGGATTGTCGAGCGAAACACGGTCGCCATATCCCAGGTCCATCGCATCAAACCATTCGGACAGAACCTGTTGCTGTTGCACTGGCAGGCTGCCGCCAGGTGTCAGGGACAGGTCCAGCGCATAATTGGCGCGTGACACAACAGGCTGATGTACAGAATTGAGCGTACGGTTATCTGCCATGCCGCCCGCGCATGCTGTGAGGGAAAGGGCAAGGGCGAGTATTACGCCTGATGATAGCTTGTTCATGTGTAATTCCTTCATCTTACGACCTTTCTCATTCAAAACTGAAGCCGGGCTCAGCGGAAGCAGTTTTCACTTTCTTGCCCTTTTTCGATGCACGCTTCTGACTTGGGGGTGCTTTATATTTTGTATCAAGGCTTCCAAGTTCGGGTGCAGCCGGGTTTGAATTTTCAACGCCGGGTTTTGGACGATCGCCGCCTGTGACGCCGTCACTTTGCTGATTCAGCAGCAATTGCTGGGCATCATTTGGTGCGCGGTATCCGTCGGTGGGCAGGACAATGTCATTGGCATTGATCGGCTTGACTAGATACGGTGTAACAATAATCACCAATTCGGTTTCACCGCGGCGATAGCTGCGCGATTTGAACAGGTTGCCCAGCACTGGGATATCGCCAAGTACCGGTGTCTTATCGACCGAGTTTTGCGAGTTATTGCTGAGCAAGCCAGCAATCATCATGCTTTGGCCAGAGCCAAGTTCGACTGTCGTTTCTGCGCGGCGGATCGTCAGTCCCGGAATTTCAAAGCCGTTGAGCGATACTGCACCAGCGGAAGAAAGTTCCGATACTTCGGGGCTCACGCGCATGGAAATACGCCCATTGGCTAAAACGGTTGGCGTGTATGATAGCGAAATGCCGAAATTGCGATACTCGACAGTTGTAGTGCCCAGCCCCTGAGAAATTGGGATCGGGAATTCGCCGCCGGCCAGGAAGTCGGCTGTTTCACCCGACAGGGCTGTCAGGTTTGGCTGCGACAACGTCGTGATCAGGCCAGCCTGTTCGCCCAGGTCAAATGCAAGACCGAGATCCAGTCCAAAAAGACTGGCAATGGCGGCAATTGTTGTCTGTCCCGATTGTCCGTTGATGGTTGCAGATCCGGTATTAGTGTCGAACACAACAGCGTCACGGCCACGGATCGCGCCAAAGCCAAAACCACCCGTCTGGTCAACCGTGGTAAAGTTGCCGTCCATCGCTTTCACCAGCGTGCGGCTGACTTCAGCTACGCGTACCTGAAGGTTCACCTGAAGCGGCGTCGCAGTGCGAAGTCGGCTCATTACCTGGGTATCGTCACCTACAAAGGCCTGCACCAGCCGTTCTGCTTCAGCGCCGTCTTCGGGTGCCGCAACCGTTCCGGTAAGCAGTACAACACCGTTCATGGTGTTGACGTTGATTTTGGCGTTCGGCATGGCCAGGCCAAGCATCTGGTCAACTGAGTCCAGGTTTGCACCGACACGCACTGTTGCCGAATAAACAATCGCGCCGCTGGCATTGCTGGCGTAAAGCGTGGTCTCACCCGTGCTTTTACCAAAGACATAAAGCTGGCGGTTCGATTTGACCTGCACATCGGCGATGCCTTCATTCGCGATAAACAGGTCGCTGATACCCGAAGGCAGGCTGATAAGCTGGCCACGGCCAATGGAAAGCACTATTTCGTTGCTGGGTTTTTCAACACGTGCCTGTGCCGCTGCGGGTGTGGCGGTCAGAGCGGTGAATGCGGTTGCCGCAATCATGCTGGCCAATGCCGGGCCCATAACCGACCTTTTGAATTTTTTTGCTTTGGTCATCTTATTTACCTCCAACCGGAACAACGGTCACTGATTTGCCGCGTGAGATACGGACACTGGGTTGATTGCTGACTTGCACTGCGCGTACCGGTGCCCCCCCTACAGCCGGTGCGGCTGGCGGTGCGGGCGCTTTTGTTGCACGCGGGACGGTACGGCGCTGGAAACGCGATACATCGCCACCAGTGGAATAGGTCTTGTCGGTATCAACTGGACGATTGGCGACACTGTGCAGGAATTTTTCTTCCGCTTCCGGGTCATCGGAATCGGGGATTTCCACTTCGCCAGATGCAATGGCGCGTTCCAGTTCGGCCTCGTTATCCGCAATGGACCGCAGCGACAGGCTCAATGTACCGATTGTCTGCGCTACAGCGATTTTTTCGGCCAGTTTTGGTGTGGCTTCAACGGTCACCGTGCTGAATGTACGAACCACAGACTTATTGTCCTCATTCACCGCATTTACACGTTGGTCTGTTGCCAGCACGCGCAGGTTGCGGATGATGGTTTCAGACGCCTTGAGTGCCGCTCCGCCATCCTTACCTGGCACGGTCTGTGTCAGGACAAGGTCGATACGGTCACCAGGGAAAACAAAGCCGGCCACGCCCGTACGCGCAGATACCGGAACCGTCACGGCACGCATGCCAGCGCCCAATGCTGCTGCAAGGAACCCGCGGTCACCCGGATGCACAATGGCACCCTGGGTCAGCGGCTGACCTGCCGTGATCGGATGGCGTACAACTGTGCCCACCAGCGATGCCTGATCGGTCTGGCCGCTCAGATAATATGCTTTTTCAATCAGGTCTTCCGGCCAGGGCTGGAAGGAAAAACTGTCGGGCGTGATAATTGTGCCCACGGGCAGCGAACGGGCAGCGACCAGTACTTTGGGTCCCTGGGCCGGTTGTGCGGCGGCTTCTACCTTTGGGGCAGCGGCGCCGGAGAACATGGCCTTGGCCAGAAAGGCGGTACCTATCGCTATGACCAGCGCGCCTACCAGTAATATCAGCTTTTTCTTATCCATGGTTTATACTGCCTCCATGCAGATACGGTTTCTTGTCGGTATGTATTTCAGGCAAAATGGTTAATATATCGTTCGCCAATGACCCACAGGCCGGCAAACGCGATTGCCATGCCATAGGGAATTTCGAGTTTATGTTTGGATCTCCTGATCGTGTGGATCATCGCCATGAAGATGGTCAGCAGACCGCCAGCCACAGACATGATGATGACCACGGTCAACATGATCTCCCACGGGAACCACAGGGCGAGTGCGCCAAGAAGTTTGACGTCACCGCCGCCCATGGCGCCAATGATTTGCATGATGGTAAAAAATGCGAATACGCCAAAAGCCAGTCCCAGCTGAATGGCGATATCTGGCCAGAACTGCATGCCTGTTGCCCACCAATAGGCGGGTGCGGCCAAGGCAATCATGGCATTGAGATAATGCTCAATCTCGCGGCGTTTAATATCGGTATATGCAGCATGCAATAGTCCGATTGCCAATGCGGCCAAGAGCCCGTAAGTAAGATTTTCCCCTGTCATGGGTATTGGTATAACAACGATGGCTTACCAAATAGTAACCATGCCGTTTTTTTAACGATCACTATGAAAAAAGGATGAATTTTGGGGCGTGAAGATGTGACCGAGCCGGGAACGGATATGGAAACCTTTGACAGAAGGGCAATTCCGCAAGGGGCTAGTGAAAGCTATTGGGAAGCGCAGGACGGATGGAAAATTCGCCGCTTCGACTGGCCTGCCGAGCTGCCTGATGATTCGATCGCGCGTGGTTCGATGCTATTCATGGCGGGGCGCGGCGATTTGTATGAAAAATATCTGGAGACATTTGCGCATTTCCATAAGGCTGGCTGGAACATAACCGCGTCCGATTGGCGCGGGCAGGCGGGATCCGGTCGTATGACCGATAGCCAGTATATCGGTCATATTGAGGATTTTTCTGTCTGGATCGACGATATCCGCTTCTTCTTCGAACAATGGAAAGCCAGCACACCAGGGCCGCATGCTATCATGGCGCATTCGATGGGCGGGCATTTGATTGCACGGGCACTTATCGAAAAAGCGGTGGACCCGGATGCGGCCATATTGATTGCGCCGATGCTGGGTATGCGTGGGCTTAACCTGCCATTGCCTATCGGCCACTTCCTGACGCGGATCATGAAATGGATTGGCAATCCCAAGCGGCCCGCCTGGAAAGTGAGCGAAAAGCCCGCGTCACCGCTCGAAATCCGGCAAAGCCTGCTCACCAATGACGATGACCGCTATGCCGATGAGCTGTTCTGGTGGGGCAAGCGGCCGGAACTGGTCATGGGACCGGCCAGCTGGAACTGGGTCGAACGTGCCTATGCTTCCGCGCGGCATATAAGGACAAAGAGGCAGTGGGAAAGTGTCGATACACCCGTATATATAGTCGCCACCTCGGCGGACGAGCTGGTACGGCATCGTAATATCGAAGAAGCCGTGGAGCGCATGCCCAAGGCCGAGATGCTGGAATTTGGTGAGGAAGCAGCACATGAAATATTGCGTGAGGTCGATGCCATACGTGATCGGGCGCTGGCTGGCATCGATGTATTTCTGGACCGGGCAACTGCACCAGAATGAGCGATTTTGATATCGTCATTATCGGCGCCGGTATAGCGGGCGCCAGCCTGGCATCCGAGCTTGCGGGCAGTGCAAAAGTCATGGTTGCCGAGCGGGAAGAATTTCCCGGTTACCACAGTACCGGCCGTTCTGCGGCTTTCTGGACAGAAAGCTATGGTGGCCCGCAGGTGCAGCCGCTTACCAGCGCATCAGGCCCGTGGTTTGCCAACCCGCCCAGCCATATCAGTGCGCACAGCCTGCTTGTGAAGCGCGGTGCACTTACCATTGGCAAAGCATCAGACAAGGCAGCGCTCAAGGATTTTTATGAGACATTTGCCGGGAGCGTGTCGCATATTCATGAAGTTGGCCGCGATGTTCTGGAACAACATGTCGGCGGGCTGGATGCAGATTATCAGCACGGCGTTTATGAGCCTGACTGCTGCGACATTGATGTCGCCGCCGTGCATCAGGGGTATTTGCGCCATGCCAGGGCACAGGGTGCGCAGCTGCGTACGCGGACGGCGCTGGAAAGTGCACAATATGCGGACGGGCAATGGCATCTTGGGCTGGGCGGTGAAACTATCACCGCTGCAATTCTCGTCAATGCAGCAGGGGCATGGGCGGATAATATCGCGCAAATGGCGTCTGTGGCGCCGCTGAATATCACACCCTATCGCCGTACTGTGTTGCAGCTGCAGGTGGCCCCGACAGTCTCACGGGACCTGCCACTTGTGCTCGATATAAATGGCAACTTCTATTTCAAACCTGAAAATGGCCGGCTCTGGCTCAGCCCGCATGACGAAACCGAAACTGCTGCCGGAGATGTAGCTCCCGAAGAGCTGGACATCGCCACCACGATTGACCGGTTTGAGAAAATAGTGAACTGGAAAGTTGTCAGATTGGAAAAAGCGTGGGCGGGTTTACGTTCCTTTGCGCCTGACCGGCTACCTGTTTACGGATTTGATTCCGGCAATCCTGGTTTTTTCTGGTTTGCCGGACAGGGCGGTTTTGGTATTCAGACAGCGCCCGCTGCGGCGAAAATTGCGCGCATGCAGATACTGGAAGAACCCGCGAAGGCGATGGTCGAGGAAATTAACCCGGCCCCATATGCGCCTGCACGTTTTTGTGCATAAAATCTTTTATAAAGAGGTTTTGCAGTCGGCGCTCTGGTATAAGGCGAGCAAGATCGTTAGTGTCATTTACGAAATTAACCCTGAAGGAGAAAAAAATGGGACATCATTTTGAAATTTATAAAGATAAAGCTGGCGAATTTCGTGTTCGCTTCAAATACAATGACGAAATCATGTTTTCTACCGAGGGATATTCGAACAAAGCCGGCGCGCAAAATGCTATTGATTCAATCAAGAAGAACGGCCCTGGTGCCGACACAGTCGATAACAGCTAATCAGAACTGATCAGCGACGCCGCTGGCAATTGCCATAGCGGCGTCGCTGGCCAGCATATCGGCGCGTTCATTATCTACGTCGCCCGCATGGCCTTTCACCCATTTCCATTCAATTTGATGCGGTGCCACCGCTTCAAGTAATTCCTGCCATAAGTCGGCATTTTTGACCGGTTTCTTGGCCGCTGTTTTCCAGCCATTTTTCTGCCAGCCATATATCCATTTGGTAATGCCGTCTTTCACGTAACTGCTGTCCGTGGACAGTGTCACACGGCAAGGACGTTTTAACGCCTGCAAAGCGCGAATGGCGGCCATAAGCTCCATGCGGTTATTGGTTGTATCCGCTTCTCCGCCGGATATTTCCTTTTCTTTTGTCCCATAACGAATCAAAGCGCCCCAGCCGCCCGGACCGGGATTGCCCTTGCATGCGCCATCAGTGGCAATTTCCACTGCCTTACTCATGCGAACATCACCGTATTTTTCGGGTCGCGGTAAAATTGCAGGCGTCTGACAAAATCCATAGGATTCTTGCGCGTTACAAGTGCATCGGACGGAGTGTTGATCCAATCATAGGCGCGGCTGAGCGTAAAGCGCAGAGCCGCCCCGCGTGCCAGCACATGCATCGCATATATTTCCGCATCGTCCTGCTCCAGATGCTCGCGATAGCCATTTAAAAGTGCGTTTGACAATGCGCGGTCAAACTTCTCCCCGTTTGGAGAAAAACACCAGGCAGCATGGGTGATGGCAAGGTCATATGCGCGGATATCCGTGCAGGAAAAATAGAAATCGATTACGCCTTTAACCTGGTTGCCCAGCATCAGCACATTATCGGGAAACAGGTCAGCATGAATGATCGAGTGCTGTAAACCCTCGGGCCAATTTTGCTCAAGATAAGCAAGCTCACTATTCACTATGTCTGGCAATTCACCATGAATATGTGCGAGCGAATCACCGCACTGCGCAGCCATTTCATTCCAGCTGGCGATGCCCATGCTATTGGGACGCCGGGTTTTGAAATCGGCGGCGGCCACATGCAACTCTGCAAGCGATGCACCTGCTGCCATGGCCTGCTTACTTGATGGCTGGGTAACCGACACACCCTGCAGGAATTCGATCAGGCAGGCCGGTTTCCCCGCCAGCTCCTGCAGTTGCATGCCATCATTATCGGCAATGGCACGCGGTACGGGCATACCCTTACCTGCAAGGTGGTCGAGGAGTGATATGAAAAACGGCAGATCGTCAGGGTTCACACGCTTTTCATAGAGCGTGAGAATATAGCGCCCCGTTTCAGTCTCGACGAGGTAATTGCTGTTCTCAACGCCCTCGGCAATGCCCTTGAAACTGCGTAACTGACCAACACTATAGCGTGACAGAAATGCCGCCATGTCCTCTGCACTGACCTGTGTATATACAGCCATCAGGCGCTATCTGCCATCAGTTCGCGGGGAAGTTTGAACACCATTTTTTCTTCGGCAGTGATGACGGTTTCTTCCTGCACGTTGAATTTTGTGCCAAGTTTTTCCACCACTTCACGCACCAGCAGTTCTGGCGCAGAGGCTCCGGCGGTAAGGCCGAGTGTCCCGACGCCTTTTAGCCATGCAAAATCAATTTCATCTGCGCGCTGGATCAGGCGGGCACGGATACCTGCACGCTCGGCAACTTCGACAAGGCGAAGCGAATTGGAGCTGTTTGGCGCACCAATTACCAGTACCAGGTCACAGGAAGAAGCGATGGATTTGACTGCAGCCTGCCGATTGGATGTTGCATAACAGATATCTTCACCCCTTGGCCCGACGATACTCGGAAAGCGTTTCTTCAACGCTTCAATAACGCCGCGCGTATCATCCACTGAAAGTGTTGTCTGGGTAAGGAAAGCCAGGCTTTCCGGATTTTCCACGTTCAGTGCTGCCACATCATCAGGTGTTTCCACCAATGTCATCTGGCCTTCTTCCACCTGTCCGAAAGTGCCGATTACCTCTGGATGGCCCTTATGGCCTATAAAAATAATATGCCGCCCTGCTTCGACTTGCCGTTCAGCCTGCCGGTGCACTTTTGAAACAAGCGGGCAGGTGGCGTCAACATAGGTGAGGCCGCGCTGGGCCGCCTTGTGCGGCACGGCCTTGGGTACACCGTGTGCGGAAAAAACGACCGGCACGCCATCGGGTACTTTATCGAGTTCTTCCACAAAAACGGCGCCTTTTGCTTTCAGGCTGTCGACGACATATTTATTATGCACGATTTCATGACGCACATAGACAGGCGCACCGTATTTTTTCAGGGCAATTTCGACAATATCAATCGCACGGTCCACGCCGGCACAAAATCCGCGTGGAGCAGCAATTAAAAGCTGAAGATGCTGTTTCATATTCGGTTACCGTTCATTTTATGCACTTTATCAACCTGCCATGGCAATCACGGGCGTTGCGCTTCCCATATGGGACGGATATGAAGCCAGTAAACACCTATTGAAGGAAAAGTCGAGATTATGATGACATTGCGCGCTAAATCCATGGCTATTGTCGCCCCATTGATCGTTCTGGGCGGTTGTGCCGGTGATAATGAACTCCGTATTGGCCAGGGTGTAGGTGTCACATCTACCTTATCGGCATGCCCATCTGTGGCCATTCCTGACAATACAGGTGACATAACACTGTTCAACCCTGCCAGCAGCACCGACGCCAGTGCCATTGATGTTGTCGCAAATGTTACCAACCTGCGCAGTAGCTGTAATGAAGCGTCGGAAAAGATTTACGCTGTGGCGACATTTGATGTGCAGGCCCGCCGCAGCAACGCCAGTGGAGCGCGGCAGGTGACACTGCCTTACTTCTCCACTGTTGTTCGTGGTGGCACATCCGTGATTTCCAAGCGCATTGGTTCTGTCACGCTCAACTTTGCAGATGGTTCATATCGCGCCCAGGCCCAGGGGCAGGGCGCGGCCTATATTGACAAGGTGGCAGCGACACTACCCGCCGATATCCGTGAGAAAATCACGCGCAAGCGTAAAAGCGGTGACGTGGATGCAGCTGTGGACCCGCTGTCGGATCCAGCTGTACGTGCGGCGCTGGCCCGGACCAGCTTTGAACTGCTGGTCGGCTTCCAGCTTTCAGGTGACCAGTTGCGATATAATGTGACGCGATAAGGGTTCAGCCAGAACCCGTCTTTCGGTAAAATCAATACCGGCCTGCCGCCAAACTCTTTTACATATATGGGAGTTAGGCTATTCACGCCATGCGACAGGCTGCTAAGCACCCGCCGGGTGCAAGCCTATAGTATATGTCAGGATACACAAAAGTGACTATTTATAAACGCTTTGCCGATCATGTGGATGCGGTGCTCGACAATCTGGCGGCGGCTGGTGAGCTGCCTGCAGATATGCAGTTTACGGGCGTAACCGTAGAGCCGCCGCGTGATCCGTCGCATGGTGACCTTGCCACAAATGCAGCCATGGTACTGGCGCGCCAGGCAAAAACCAATCCGCGCGAACTGGCGGTGAAAATAGCCGCTGGACTGGAAAAGCTGGAAGACGTGACGTCTGCTGAAATCGCGGGACCTGGGTTTATCAATCTTCGGCTTGGTTTCCGGTGCTGGGTGTCAGAGTTGACTGAAATTGCGCGACTGAGTGATGGTTATGGCCGCTCTGACATGGGCAAGGGCCGCACCGTCAATGTCGAATATGTATCTGCAAACCCGACGGGTCCGATGCACATGGGGCATGTGCGTGGTGCCGTGGTTGGCGATGCACTGGCTTCTTTGCTCGAATTTGCCGGGCATAAGGTCGTGCGTGAATATTATATCAATGATGCCGGCGGACAGGTGGATACACTGTCTCGTTCCGTGCATCTGCGCTACTGCGAAGCGCTGGGCGGGGATATCGGGGATATACCCGAAGGCCTGTACCCGGGGTCCTATCTTATCCCTACCGGCAAGCGGCTGGCGGAAAAATATGGCGACACCTATGCATCTGCGGGTGAATCCGAATGGCTTGTCCTGTTCCGTGAAGAAGCCGTGAATGACATGATGGACATGATCCGCGCTGATCTGGCGCTACTCGGGATCAGGCACGATGTTTTTGCATCCGAGGCACAGTTGCATGTCGAAGGTAAGGCGGAAGCTGCCGAAGCGGAATTGCGCAGCCGTGATCTGGTTTATGATGGTGTTCTGGAAGCGCCCAAGGGCAAAACTGTTGAAGACTGGGAGCCGGTCGAGTTGCCGTTGTTCCGCTCGACAAAATTTGGCGATGACCAGGACCGGCCGATCAGGAAGTCGGACGGGAAATGGACTTATTTTGGTGCTGACCTCGCCTATCATTTTCAAAAACTGCAAAAAGCTGATGAACTGATCGACATATGGGGTGCGGATCATGCGGGCACGGTCAAGCGGATCAAGGCAGCCGTTGCGGCACTGGCCGGGGAAGACGCAAAATTTGATGTGAAACTTGTACAGATGGTCAAGCTGCTGCGCGATGGCGAGCCTGTTAAAATGTCGAAACGGTCGGGGACATTCGTGACATTGAAAGAAGTAGTCGATGAAGTCGGCAAGGACGCGGTGCGTTTTACCATGCTGACGCGTAAAGCCGACGCGCAGATGGAATTTGATTTCGCCAAGGTGGTAGAGGCGAGCCGTGATAATCCGGTATTCTATGTGCAATATGCCCATGCGCGTATCCAGACCATGCTACGCAAAGCAGAGGCGGACGGTATTGCGCCTTCAGATGCCAATCTTGACCGGCTGGGTGAGGAAGAAATCGCACTTGTCCAGCAGGCTGCACAATTCCCGCGTATTGTAGAATCTGCAGCACAAAGCCGCGAACCACACAGGATTGCATTTTACCTGAATGACCTGGCTGCGGCATTTCACGGTTTTTATAATTTGGGCAATGATGCCCCTGAAAAACGCATTTTACTGGTCGATGATGCCGAAATGACAGCGGCAAGGCTTTTCTTAGCGCAAAATATAGGGCAGACTATTGCCAATGGCTTGTCGATTATGGGGGTAGAGGCAGCCAATGAGATGTGATTTTGCCCCCGTTCCAAAGGGAATGCGTAGATGGCGGGTGACAATATGACGGGCGAAAATGACAGTTTGGGCTTTGATGAAGATGATAGCCTGCCATGGCTGGAATCTGCCGAAGACTATGATGAGGTTGAAGGCGGCAATATAGGCCGTATTCTGGGCTTCGTTCTCATGGGCTTGATTGCGCTTGCCGCGATTGCGGGCGGTGCATATTGGTATCAGAACAGTTCAGCGGGCGCTGGCAGCGATGGCGGTGGTGCGCTGATCACTGCTGAAAAAGACGATTACAAGATTCCACCCGAAGATCCGCAGGGCAAGGAATTTGAAGGCACTGGTGATGCCAGCTTTAGCGCAAGCGAAGGTGTGCCGAAACAGGCGGCAATCGGTGATTCCGAAACAGCGGCCAAAAAAGCGGCAGAAAAACCACGCGAGACCAAGGCCAAGCCTGCACCCAAAAAAGCCGCACCAGCCGCGCCAAAAGCCGTGAAACAGGCGCCGAAGCCCGAGACGAAAGAAGCGCCCAAACCTGCTTTTTCGGCACTGGAAGAAAAAAGCGCTGCTGATACGCCAAAAGCTACCACGCCCAAAGGCGTAATCGTGCAACTGGGTGCGTATAGCAGTGAAGCAAAAGCAAAAACGGGATGGACCGGGCTGGCACGTAAATATGATTATATTGCAAGCCTGCCCAAAACCATTGTTGCTGCCAATGTCGATGGCGGCACTGTCTATCGCCTGAGTGCAATCGCGCCAAACAATGCAACCGCCAATAATGTGTGCAACCGGCTGAAAGCTTCGGGTGGGGCGTGCTATATCAGGCGTTGATGCTTCGTTTTGACTCAGAATGGGACAGTGATCTGGCTGCTACCCTAAAAAACACCAAATTCACCATATTTCCACAATATAGGGGGTTTGGCCCTTTACCTACACCATATATCGCGTCACACTATCGCTTATGTTGACCGATTTTATCAGGATGAAAACATGAAACCGGTTATTTTCGGGCTATCGGGCCTTACCATGACGGCTGACGAACGTGCATTTTTTGCCGAGGCGGATCCGGCGGGCTATATTATTTTCGGGCGCAATATCGGCACGCACGAACAGTTACGCGCTTTGACCGACAGTATCCGCGAACTGCATGGCCGTGATGATGTGCTGATCCTGATTGATCAGGAAGGCGGACGGGTGGCTCGAATGCAGCCGCCGCACTGGCCCACCTATCCGGCAGGTGCGCAGTTCGACGCACTATACCACATTGCCCCTGCAAGCGCGATTGAGGCGATACGCCTGAATGCTGAAGCCATAGCGCTCGACCTGAATGAGGTGGGTATTAATGTCGATTGCCTGCCGCTGCTTGATGTGCGTCAAGCAGAAACGACATCTGCCATTGGCGACCGCGCACTGGGCAGTGAACCGTTGCGAGTGGCTGCACTGGGCCGGGCCACGCTGGATGGCTTGCGTCGCGGCGGCGTTGAGGGGATTGTCAAGCATATGCCAGGCCACGGCCGCGCGGTGGTTGATAGCCATATGGAATTGCCGCATGTCGATGCGGATGCAGCGGCGCTGGAAAGCGATATTGCACCGTTCAAAACACTGAACGATGCGCCGATGGCGATGACCGCGCATATTGTATATCGTGCCTGGGATGATGTGCGCCCTGCAACCCAGTCGCCTATGGTTATTGACGAGATTATCCGCGGTGAAATCGGCTTTGACGGGTTGCTGCTGTCCGATGATCTCGACATGAAAGCGCTCAAAGGGGATGTCCCCACCCGTGCACTCAAGTCAGTGGAGGCGGGTTGCGACATCGCGCTTAATTGCTGGGGACGCATGGATGAGATGCAGGGGATTGCGGACCTGTTACCCGAAATAAGCAAGGCTTCGAAAGTGCGGTTGGGTGGGGCACTGCGGCTTGTCGCGCCAGATGCAGCGCGGGAACGGCATAGCGAGTGTATTGCCAAACGTGATGAACTGCTGGAGCTGGCATGAACGAGTTGGATATCCTTGATCTGGGAACTGCGCCCGACACGGCTTCGTTTGACGAGCTGGATAGCGCTGTTGGCGAGGATATACTCCATATTGATATAGATGGCTGGGAAGGCCCGCTTGATCTTCTGCTGGCTCTGGCGCGTAACCAGAAAGTCGACTTGCGCGAACTTTCGATACTGGAACTGACCGAGCAATATCTGCAGTTTATTGAAAATGCGCGCGCGCTGAAGCTGGAACTGGCGGCCGATTACCTGGTGATGGCGGCGTGGCTTGCCTATCTGAAATCCGCGTTACTGCTGCCCAAGGATCCCGAAATTGATCCGTCACCCGAAGAGCTGGCGCTACGGCTGCAGATGCGATTGCAGCGGCTGAATGCGATGCGGGAGGCAGGCGCTCGGCTTATGGCCCGGGACCGCATGGCACGTGATGTTTTCATGCGCGGAGATCCGGAAGGCCTGAAAGTCATTGCCAGCAAGAAATGGGAATGCAGCTATTTCGACCTCATTAGTGCCTATGCGCAGATAAAAATGCGTAGCATGCCTGCCGTACACATGGTCAAAAAACGCCATGTCATGACGCTGGAGGAAGCTTTGGCGCGGGTGTCAGCCATGGTGGGTACGGCGATACAATGGACTGATTTGCAACGTTTCCTGCCGTCTGATGCGTCGGAGGATTTGCGGCGTTCGGCGCTGGCATCCAGTTTTCTTGCTGTACTGGAACTTGCCAAGCAGGGGCAGATTGAGTTGGCGCAGGAGGAGGCATTTGCGCCATTGATGATAAGGACATCCAGATGAGCGAATATCTGATTGAAGAAAGCGATAGCGCTAGCACCGAAGAAGACTTGATTGTGTTTGAGGATGATGATGGTGCGCGCGCTGTAGAAGCTGCACTATTTGCTTCCGAAGTGCCAATGACGAAAGATCAGATTCGCGCCTATGTCGGTGATCAGGTTGATGTCACTGCGGCGCTCAAACAGCTGGAAAATGATTACGCAGGTCGCGGCATAGAATTGGTGCGGCGCGGCCAGGGCTGGCATTTCCAGACAAGCGCCGATCTGGCACATATGCTGCGCCGGGAGCGGGTGGACACGCGTAAATTGTCGCGCGCGGCGACGGAAACGCTTTCCATTATTGCCTATCACGAACCCGTCAGCCGCGCGGATATTGAATCCATTCGCGGGGTACAGACGAGCAAAGGCACGCTTGATGTGCTGATGGAAGCAGGCTGGATACGGCCCGCGGGGCGTCGTGAAGTGCCGGGGCGCCCGCTGATTTACGCGACTACGCCCGAATTCCTTGTCCAGTTTGGCCTTGCGAGCCGCCGCGACTTGCCGGGAATTGACGATTTGAAGGCTGCGGGCTTGCTGGATCCTGTTGATGAGGCCATGGAACAGCTGGGCTTTGAATCTGGCGAAGAAGAATAAAGATGCTGGAAAGTGCGGCCAATAGCGCGTAAACTTACCCGCAAAGGAGAAATGACATGCAACCGAGCTTATGGCAGCTTTTAATCGTTGCGGCGCTCGTGCTGATATTATTTGGACGTGGCCGCATATCGGAAATGATGGGTGATGTCGGAAAAGGCATCCGCAGTTTCAAAAAAGGTATTTCCGAAGAGGATGAAGCCGATAAACCGGCCCGGCAGATAGAATCAAGCACTGCTGTATCAGAGGATCAGACTGCGCAGAAAATGTCGGAAAAGAAATAGCTTTCTTTCCCGGTGCAGGTGTTTCTGCCTGCGCTTTTCCTTTCGTCATCTGTAAAGCGAGTCCGCAATGTTTGACATTGGTGCCCCGGAAATTCTGCTTATCGCCATTGTTGCGATTATCGTTATCGGTCCAAAGGATTTACCGGTGGCATTGCGTTTTGCTGGCAAATGGGTGAGCAAGGCACGCGGCATGATGCGTGAGCTTCGCAGCGGTTTCGATTCTATGGTGCGTGAAGCCGAAATGGAAGAGATGGAAAAAAAGTGGGCGGAGAATAATGAACGCATTATGCGCGAAAGCGCAGATCAGGAAATGCTGCCATTGCCGCCCGAAGAGAAGGTCGAGCCTGATAGCGGTAAAACTACCATAGATGTTTCCGATAATGATGTCGGGACGTCTGGCAATATAGCCGATGCAGGGGATAAGCCCACATGAACGGCGTTGATGAAAGCAAGGCACCGCTACTCGAGCATCTTTTGGAACTACGGCAGCGGCTGTTATGGTGTATTGCGGCATTGGCGGTTACGTTTGGCATATGCCTGTATTTTGCTGATGATATTTTCGGTTTACTGGTGCAACCCCTGACACATGCCTTTGGCGAAGGAGCTGATGGCAAGCTTATTTATACTAAGCTCTATGAAGCGTTTTTTGTTGAGATCAAGGTTGCGCTGTTCGCCGCGTTTTTCGTATCATTTCCTATCATCGCCAACCAGTTATGGGCGTTTGTTGCACCCGGTCTCTACACCCAGGAAAAACGTGCTTTCCTGCCATTCCTTATTGCCACACCCTTATTATTCATCGCTGGGGCGGCGCTTGCATATTTTGTGGTGATGCCGCTCGCCTTCACCTATTTTCTGAAATTTGAAGGCACGACAGGTGGTTTGCAGTTGGAGGCATTACCTGCAGCGGGTGAATATCTATCGTTGGTCATGCAATTTATTCTTGCATTTGGAATCTGTTTTTTGCTGCCTGTCTTGCTGTTGTTACTCAATCGTGCAGGCCTTGTCTCGCGGGAGCAGCTCGCCAAACTGCGCCGCTATATGATCGTTGCATCTTTCGCATTGGCGGCAATCCTGACCCCACCCGATATCATTTCGCAGTTTATGCTTGGGCTGCCATTGATTTTGCTGTTCGAGGCATCGCTTCTGATTATGCGCATAACCGAACGGAAAAAGAAAAAGGCAGTCGCTGGGGGAGCTGACTACCTTAAAGAATAACGGAATGATGCTGTGGTCGGCTCAGATTAATCAATTGCCTCTTCGCCGGCTCTGCCGACTGATTCAATATCTTCTCCCAAACCTTTCACGGTGTTGCATCCCGCGACAAGAAACGTCGCAGCTAATATTGCGGCAATCTTTACGCTCAGGGCGGTTGAAATATTCATGGCTGACCATCCTCTTTAATCAAAATGCATAGGCCCGGACGGCAAAAGAAGGGGGAGGTCGCGCGTCCGGGCACTATTTAGCAGAATGGCAGGGAGGGGCGTATTGCCATTCTGAATAGGAAACCCACTGCGTGAGATTTAGTTCCACAAAAAACAAGTTTTTTTAAAATTATGATCTTGCGGAATGAAGGTGGTGAATTATGGAATCACCGCTCTATGCCTATAAAAGAGCTCGTATGGTAAAGTTACACAGGAAATGAGCAAAAAAAAGGCGGGATAAAATCCCGCCTTTTAGAAAATCATTAATCAAGCTCAGGGGCTTGTTGGCTCGTCATCGTCATTGCCTACAGCGATGATGATACCAGCAATAATTGCTGCTGCTGCCAGAATAGCGATGATGATGCCGCTGCCACCTTCGAGTTCAGACTGTTCGTCAGATGCTTCAACAGCACGAACCGCTTCAGCCTGATCAGCTTGAGCTGCCTGTGCCAGTACTGGCGATGTTGTCAGTGCAACTGCCGCAACTGCAGTGGCGATTGAACGTAATTTCATTATATGGCCTCCTTCTTGAGCTCACATTTCGTCTCAAGTAGTTAATGGAATTAGCTACTTAAAACAACCCTTAAAACAAATATTCTTGCCGGATCGGAAACCCGACTCAAAATCTCTGTGCGAATCAATAACGTACCAACCCGACTTAAGTTCCTTCTATTGTGCAGCGCAGCCATGCGCAACCCTCAAAGCAGCTGGGGCATAACGTTTTACCTCAATTTGCAAACTCTCTATCGGGAGCATTGGTGCAAATCCTTCAAAAAACGCGTAAATGTTGTTTTCTCAATGCCGCACGATTGCGGTGATTGTGTTGCAAAGGAGCCACATTTTCCTTTGGAAATGAATGGCTAATTTGTTTTTTCATACAATTTTTCGCCGCCCACCCATGTCTCGAGAACCTGTATTTTTCTGATATCGCGCGGTGATGCGAACAGGATATCATTGTCAACAATTACGAAATCTGCGCGCATCCCTGGCATTAATGTACCGAATCGTTTTTCGGCGAATCCGGCATAGGCGGCATCATGCGTAAAGCCTGCTAGTGCCTGTAGCCGGGTAAGCCGTTCCTGTGGTTGCCAGCCACCAAACGGTTCTCCATCTGCATCTTCGCGGGTCATGGCGACTGCGATTCCCGGAAAGGGATTGGATGATTCGACGGGCGCGTCTGAGCCAAATGCCAGCTTCCCGCCCGCGTCGCGTATTGATTTCCATGCATAAGCTCCGGCAAGTCGTTCGAGGCCCAGCCTCGCTTCAGCCATCAGGCGGTCAGATGTCTGGTGCACAGGTTGCATAGAGGCGATGATTCCGTTTCGGCCAAAAGCGGCAATATCGGCAGGCTCGACAATCTGCGCGTGCTCAACACGCCAGCGCCGATCACCCTGAAAACTTTGTGATAGCTCGTTAATCGCTCCCAATATCTGCGCGTTGGCTTGATCGCCGATAGCGTGCACGGCGACCTGATAATTATCCATTGCAGCACGGCTCATCTGGTTGAGCAGCTTGGTGTCGTCGGTAAAGGCCAACCCCCTTTCTCCAGCCTTGTCAGCATAGGGTTGCTTGAGCCAGGCTCCGCGTGATCCAAGGGCACCATCCAGATAAAGCTTCACACCATTCAGGCGAAGCTTGTCATCATAAAGCCACGGTGAAGGGCCGGTCCCGCCAATGGCCACCATCTGCTCGATTCCCGCAGCATAGGACATGATGCGGATACGCAGCCAACGATTATCGCCAGCGCGCCGATAACTTTGCCAGTCTTGCATCGTAGTGCCCATATCGGCAATTGCGGTAACGCCCTGACTGAGCAGGATTTGCTGTGCTTTTGCCAAAGCACGGTCACGGTCGGCGGGGCGCGGGGCAGGGACCGCTTTTTGCACCAGTGTTTCGGCCGCATCGACAAAAATGCCGCTTGGTTTCCCACCCGACCTCTCAATGCGTCCGCCCGGCGGGCTTTTTGATGCTGCAGTTACACCTGCGGTCGACATTGCACGGCTGTTGGCCCAGCCGGCATGTCCGTCAATGCGCTGGAGCCATACGGGACGGTCCGGCACCACCGCATCAATTTCCGCCGCTGTGGGAAAGCGGCCCAATCCCCATTTCTCCTGGTTCCAGCCACTACCCAATATCCATGGCAGCGAAGGATTTTCGGCGGCATAGCTGGCAATTTTTGCCTGAGCATCTGCCAATGATCTTGTGCCGGAAAGGTCTAGCGTGAGTGCCTGAAAACCAATACCCATGACATGGCCATGCGCGTCAATAAGGCCGGGCATCAGGTTCCGCCCCTTGCCATCGACCGTATAGGTCACTTTTTTCGGCCTTTTGTCCCTGCGCAAGAGAAGCTGCTTCACTCGCCCTTCATTGTCGATGATCAGCCCGGTAAATTCGACAGTTTCGCCTTTTTCATTCAATGTAAAGCCGTTGACATTGTCGACCAGTGTATCGGCAGACACAGGGGCGGACACTGCTGCCATGGCAATAGCTATGCATAATGAAGCGATGCACTTAAGCTTGTGCATCTGTCTGGTGAATGTCGTTTTCATCATTTTCCCTTATGCTGCATCCGGCGCACCAGTGCGCTCGTATCCTGCCGGTTGCCACCCATGGCCTGTACTTCGGCATAAAATTGGTCAATCAGCGCGGCGACAGGCGCGCTACCGCCCACATTGCGCACCTCTTCCAGTGCGAGGCCCAGATCCTTTCGCATCCAGTCAATGGCGAAACCGAAATCGAAGCGGTCTTCCGCCATTGAATGCCAGCGATTGTCCATTTGCCAGCTTTGCGCCGCACCGCCGGAAATTGCCTCAAACACTTTTTCGATATTGAGCTCGCTCGCCTGTGCGAAACGCAGCGCTTCTGACAGGCCACCTAATATACCAGCTATGGCAATCTGGTTTGCCATTTTCGTTTGCTGCCCCGCACCTGGACCACCAACATGAACTATGCGCGCGGCATAGGGGGCCATGATGGGACGTGCCGCCTGCATGGCTTTATCAGTACCGCCGCACATGATCGAAAGCTGGCCATTTTCGGCACCTGCCTGGCCACCTGAAACCGGGGCATCGACGCAGTGCACGCCTACGGATTTTCCTTCTACGGAGACTTGCCGAGCGATTCGCGCTGATACGGTGGTGTGGTCAATAAACAGTGCGCCCTGTTTCAACGTTTTGAAAACGCCATCACGGCCCAAAATCACATCGGCAAGGTCGTCATCATTGCCGACGCAGCTTATTACGATTTCGGCCTCGCGTGCTGCATCTGCAGGTGTATCTGCAATGGATGCCTCGGTATCTGTATTTTGCACGCTCCAATCTTCGCATTTGGAACGTGTCCGGTTGAACAGCACCAGTTCATGCCCTGCGTTGGATAAATGCCGCGCCATGGGGCCGCCCATGACTCCGATTCCGATAAAAGCTATTCTTGCCATGAGGCATGCTTAAACACTGTTTGCAAAAAGTGCCACATAAGATAGGGCATTTTCCCATGAAAACCGAACCTGCCTCTCGCCTGACACTGGACCATATTCGTGATGCGCATAAACGCGTTGCCGATTCCATTGTACGCACGCCGACACTGCACAGCAAAACGCTATCCAAAATCACCGGTGCCGAGATTTACCTAAAGTTCGAAAATCTGCAGTTTACGGCAGCATATAAAGAGCGCGGCGCGCTCAATTTCCTTAGCCAGATGGACGAAGAAAGCCGTGCGCGTGGGGTCATTGCGGCATCAGCTGGCAACCATGCCCAGGGCTTGGCCTATCATGGCACGCGGCTTGGTGTACCGGTGACAATCGTGATGCCGAAACCCACACCCACAATCAAAGTGCAGCAGACAGAGGCCAATGGCGGCAAGGTCATTTTATTCGGTGAGAAATTCGACGATGCCTATGAACATGCCCGTGAACTTGAAAAAGAACGCGGTCTGACATTTGTGCACCCCTTTGACGATCCGGTAATCGCCGCAGGGCAGGGGACAGTCGCACTAGAAATGCTGGAAGATGAACCGGAATTAAACCATCTGGTTATCCCGATTGGCGGCGGAGGGCTTTTTTCAGGCATGGGTACGGCGGCGCGCGGGATCAACCCTGATATCAACCTGACCGGTGTTCAGGCAGAGCTCTATCCTTCCATGTTTGCCAAGGTAAAGGGGCGGGACATGGCCTGTGAAGGCGATACGCTGGCCGAAGGTATTGCTGTGAAAAAACCGGGCAGCTTCACGTCTGAAATAGTGGGCAGCCTGGCCGATGACATTGTGTTGGTAAGCGAAAGCCAGCTGGAAACTGCCGTCAGCTTGTTGCTGCAGATTGAAAAGACCGTTGTTGAAGGTGCGGGCGCCGCGGGTTTGGCCGCTGTGATGAGCAATCGCGGCATTTTTGAAGGGCAAAAGGTTGGCATTGTACTATGCGGCGGTAATATTGATACGCGGTTGCTTGCCAATGTGCTGTTGCGTGACCTGGCACGGTCGGGTCGTCTCGCCCGGTTGCAGATTCAGCTGCAGGACAGGCCAGGTGCGCTGTTCCGTGTGATGCGGCAATTTGATGCGCATAATGTAAATATCATCGAAATTTATCACCAACGGGTTTTTACGAACCTGCCGGCCAAAGGCCTGATCACCGATATTGAGTGCGAAGCACGTGACAAGGCGCAGCTTGACGGCCTGATCCAGGCGCTGCGTGATAATGATTACCGTGTCACACAGGTTGAACTGGCATAACGCAGCGTTGATATAGATTAATCATTGCGTGATGCCCTGTTATTTGGTCGCACCAAATGCAGATTTGATGGTTAATCCGCTTTGCGCGGAATTGATTTTTTGCCATAAGCAGGGCTGTTTTGATGCTTAACAATTACATCAACAGTAATAAGGCCTGAAAATTACGTGAGTGCACCTGCCCGTTTTCCCCGTTTTTTCGTGACCAGTCCGGGTCCATGCCCGTACCTGCCTGGCAAAAGCGAGCGTAAGGTATTCACCGAACTGTCGGGTGAACATGCGGATGAGCTGAATGATGCGCTCAGTCGGATCGGGTTTCGCCGCAGCCAGAACGTGGCCTATCGTCCAAGCTGCGTGGATTGCAAGGCATGTGTTTCCGTGCGTGTGGTTGCGGATGAATTCAGGCCGAACGCATCACAGCGCCGTGCGCTGCGCCGTAATAGTGATTTGATTGCAACGGCATGCAAACCATGGTCGACACAGGAACAATATGCGTTGTTGCAGGAATATCTGGAGGCACGTCACCCGGGTGGCGGTATGACGGAAATGGACGATGTCGATTATGCCGATATGGTCGAACAAACCCCAGTCAGCAGCTATATTATCGAATATCGTGAACCAGATGAGAATGGTGAAGCCGGACGGTTGGTGGGTGCTTGTCTGACCGATAGGCAGGGTGACGGCCTTTCGATGATCTATAGTTTTTTTGATCCGGACCATCCTGCGCGTTCGGGCCTGGGCAATTTTATCATTCTTGATCATATTTTACGTGCTGCACAGGCAGAACTTCCCTATGTCTATCTGGGTTACTGGGTTGAGGGGGCAGCGCGGATGCAATATAAAACGCGCTATAAGCCGCTTGAAAGGCTGGGACCGGAAGGATGGCATCCTTTTGCAGATGGCAATAGGGACTAGTTTCTGGCCATAATCGGGAAGAAGTAAAATTATCACGTCAACATTCCCGAAATCTCTATACGCATCTGCTGCGATGCGCGCGCTTTCTGTCGCTGTTTGGGGTGGGGCACTGGTGACACCGTCAATGGTGGTTGCTCAGCAGGAACAGGCGGTTGAAGAACAGGCCACCGACACAGAAACCGAAAACAACAAAGTACAGGACAGGCTGAATAACTCAGATGAAGCATTTTTGTCTGAAGCGCTTGATCCCGATGCGCCTTTGGCTCCGATGCCCGACATGGAAGTGGACTGGCCTGGTTTTGAGGATCTGCCGCCTTTGCCTGGTCCGCAGCCGCTGGCTGAAAATGAGAGTGATGCAACAGGTGAAATAGAAACTGATCAGCCTGTGGAGCAGCTTGTCACTGAGGAGGAGGAACGCTTCCGCGAGCGCGAAGAAGCGGCCAGCGCGGCCAATTTTGTGGATTTGGGTGACAGCAACCTGAGTTACCAGGTGAAATTCGATTATCTCGATTCCACCGAATTTGTGGCCGATCAACGTGGCGAGTTTGAAAGCCGGTTCAACCAGCTCTCCAAATTACGCAATCTTGATGATGACGATGCTAATATTGCGCAAATTTCACGCCGCGCGAGTGAAGATCGCAAATTGCTGGACCAGTTGTTGCGTAATTATGGTTATTATGATTCAGAAATTTACCAGCTGATCGAACGCGGCGGCACAGCGGGTGAACTCGAAGTAGAGTTTGGCCTGCAACTTGGGCCGGTTTACACGCTGGACGACATTAACCTCGGCAGCTTGCTCACCATCAAAGATGATTACCCTATGCTGCGTGACGCATTTGGCCTTGAATCCGGCACACCGATTAATTCAGACGAGATTGTAGCCGCCAATTTGCGGCTTGACGAAAGCCTGGCGGAAAATGGGTATGCCTTTGCGGCTATTGGTGAACCAGATCTGCTGATTGACCATGCGGATAACACAGGTGATTTGACGGTGCCCGTAACGCCGGAAGATAAATATCAGTTCGGGCAGATAATTGCGCCTGATGAAACTTTGATGAGTGCGCGGCATTATCAGCGGATCGCGCGGTTTGAGCCGGGGGATGTTTATCAGCGTTCGCGCATGGACGACCTGCGCCGTGCCATATTGGCAACCGGCCTTGTATCTTCACTGACACTTACGCCTGTAAAGTCTGAAGACAGCAATACGCAAGGCGATATAAAAACCGTCAATGTGCAGGTGGATGCGGTCGCAGCGCCGCTGCGGACAATTGCGGGGGAGCTCGGCTATGGTTCGGGTGAAGGATTCCGGGCCGAAGTCAGTTGGGAGCACCGTAATTTCTTCCCATCTGAAGGCCTGGTGCGCGCGCGCGGCGTTGCAGGTACACAGGAACAGTTGGTCAGCCTGCTATTTCGGCGTAATAATTTCAAGGAACGCGACCAAGTGCTGACGGCACAGTTGCTGGTAAGCAATATCAACCGCGATGCATTTGAAGCAAGTACCATATTGCTGCGCGCCGGGCTTGAGCGGCAGACTAACCTGATCTTCCAGAAAAAGTGGACATGGTCGATCGGAGCTGAAATTCTGGCCACTGATGAACGAGACATCACGGCGGACAATCTGGGGACGCAGCGCAAGACATTTTTCATCGGCGCTTTACCGGCGACACTCAATTATGATGGCAGTAATGACTTGCTTGATCCGACTACAGGCTTTCGCTTAGGCGGGCAATTGTCACCCGAAATTTCGCTGCAGGACGGAACTTTCACCTATGTACGAGCACAACTGGACACGAGCTATTACCAACCGGTTTCTGACAATGTCGTGATCGCAGGGCGCGCGCGTGTGGCGAGTATCATCGGCGCAGATCTTTTACAGGTGGCCCCGTCGCGTAGGCTATACGCCGGCGGTGGTGGGTCAGTGCGTGGTTTCGGGTTTCAACAGATTGGCCCGCGCGATATAAACAATGACCCGATCGGAGGGCGTAGCCTGGTGGAATTCTCGCTTGAAACGCGGGTGCGTTTCGGTAATTTTGGTGTGGTTCCATTTATTGATGCGGGCAACATCTACAGCGATGTTTTCCCCGACAAGGCCAGCCTGCGCTTCGGCGCCGGTATTGGCGTGCGTTACTATAGCAGCTTTGGTCCCATCCGCGTTGATGTGGGAACACCCATTAATCCGCAACCTGGCGATAGCCGTATCGGCGTCTATATTTCGCTTGGGCAAGCTTTCTGATGGGATATACGGATGCTGAAAAGGTAAAGCCGCCCAAAAGCTGGTGGCGCTGGCCAAGGCGTTTGGCTGTTGCATTGTTCATGGCGCTTGCCCTGCTTGTTGCAGCGGCCCTGTTACTTGATACCTCCATTGGCCGCCGTTTCCTGACAGAACAGCTTAGTTCTTATGAATTTGCCAACGGATTGCGCATTGAAATCGATGAAATTAACGGCTCGGTTTATGGCAAGAGCACGCTGAAAGGTGTACGCGCCTATGACCCGGAAGGACTGTTTTTTGAAACGCCAGGTGCGCAGCTAGACTGGAAGCCGCTGGCCTGGGTTGGCAATAAACTTGATATCCGCGAACTCATCATTGATCGCGGACGTCTGGTCAAGCGTCCTAAATTCACCGTTCTGGATGAAGACAGCCCGCTATTACCGGGTTTTGATATATCAATAGCAAAACTGCATGCTGAAGATCTTGTGATTGAAGAGCAGGTCGCCGGCCGCAGGCAGATTGCGGACGTAGATATTAGTGCAGAAGTTGCCTCGGGTATTGTCAGGATGAATGTGCTGGCCGGTGTGGAGGGAGGCGATGATCGCATATTGGTGCATCTTGACGCTGTCCCTGATGCCAACAAACTGTCGCTGAATGCGGATGTAAATGCGCCAAAGGGCGGTGTTATCGGTGCGATAGCAGGGTTGGATGCTAGCTTTCGCGGCCGTATCACCGGTGATGGAGACTGGCAACAATGGGAAGGGGCAATCCGTATTGATTCCGGCCCGGCCATGCTCACTGCGGCCAAGCTTTATCTGCGTGATGGCGAAGGGCAGCTTATTGGTCAGGCCTATCCGCGGTCATTTGTATCTGGCGTGACGCAGCAATTGTTGGGCGAGGTGGTGAGCTTCAATGGCACTGGCACGATAGAGGGCCGTGTTCTGGATGGTACGATGCGTATCCAGTCACCAGCTCTGGTCGCCCGCGCTGTCGGGGCCGTAGATCTGGGCGAAAATATTTTTGACGCCATGCAGGTTGACGGCCGGCTGCGCGGTGAAAACCTGTTGGGAGAGGGCATTGCACTGCGCGGCACCCGGTTTGATGCTGTGTTGGACGGACCTTTTAGTGACCTGGATGCTGATTATACGGCGCGTGCAGATGGACTGGAGGCTTCGGGTTTTGTGCTGACAGAGCCTATTATCAGCGGGACGGCGAACTGGAACGGGACCCGGGCACTTATTCCCGTGGAACTGCGTTCTGCTGGCGTCGGGAATGATAATGAACTTGTGGAACGCACTTTGCGCGGACTTGCCGCACAGGGTGATATTATCTGGCGAAATGGGCGGTTCCTGTCCGACAATATCGCGGTCACGGCAGAGGGCATGAAAGCGGACCTGAAACTACGGGGCATGGAGCGCCGCGGTGCCTATGCGCTTTCGGGCAATGCATTGTTCCCGGCGCTGGCAATCGAAAATGTGGGTGCAGCCAACGTGAACAGCCAACTGCGCCTGGTATTTGGTGGCGGAAATCCATGGAGGCTCAGTGGTAATGCCACTGCATTGATGCAGTGGATAGAAAACAAGACACTTGTCAGCATTGCGGGAGAAAATATTCGTATTGCAACCAATTTCAACATTGGGCAGGGCTTGCCGCTGCTTCTGGATCAGTTGCGGCTATCGGCAAGCAAATTGCGTGCAACGGGTTCTGGACGCCGCCTTGCAGATGGCAATATCGAGCTTGTCGCCAAGGGCACTCATGAACAATATGGCCCATTCGCGCTTAATTTTGCGGGTAAGCCCGATACGGCGAATGCGGAGTTGCTGCTTGACGACCCACTGCCTTCACTTGGTCTTAAACAGGTCAGGTTGGCACTGGCACCGATTGCAGATGGATTTGAAATCAACGCGAAAGGTGGATCAACTCTGGGACCTTTCAGCGGCCTGGCACAGATATTCGCGCAGCCACAGGGCAAAACGCTGATCCGTATTGATAATCTGCTGGTATCAAAAACCCGGCTGCGCGGCGATCTGATTGCTGATGGCATGGCACTTAGCGGCAATCTGGCTGCATCGGGCGGCGGGATCAATGGCAATCTGGCTATCAGTCCGCAAGGCGCAGGACAGCGTATCACAGCTGATTTAACAGCCCGCAACGCGCGATTTGAAGGTGATACGCCCATCACAGTGAGTCAGGGCAAGCTGGATGCCACTGCATTTCTGGTTACAGGACGCAGCGATATTGACGCCACCTTGAACGCTCAGGGTCTGAGGCGCGGCAATCTGTTTATCGGCAAGGTGGATGCTGCGGCAAAGCTCACCAATGGTGCAGGGCGTGTGACGGCAAATATTGCCGGGCGTCGTGGAAGCCGTTTTGAGCTGCGCACCGCCGCGAATATTGCGCCGAACACCGTCCGGTTCACAGCGAACGGGAAATATGGCCGCCGCAAGATTTCCATGCCGCGCAACGGTGTGCTGCGCCGATTGAAAAATGGCGGGTGGAATCTTGCGCAAACCCGTATCAATGTAGGGCAGGGGGCAACGGTGCTCTCCGGGCGTTTTGGCGGCGGTGTAACCGATATGGATTTTCAGATGTCGAAAATGCCGCTTGCGCTGGCCGATCTGGGCGTGGCCGAACTTGGGCTGGGCGGCACAGCTTCGGGTATCATTGAATACCGACAGGAAAATGGCGCGGCGCCGACCGGTACGGCCAAGCTGCAGATTAAGCAGCTTACGCGTTCGGGCCTGGTGCTCACTTCGCGACCTGTGGATGTGGCGGTCAATGCCGCGTTGGGAGCAAACGCTATGTCATTGCGGGGTGTGCTGCGCGACAAGGACAATAGTCTGGGCCGTTTCCAGGCGCGGATTTCGGCGTTGCCTGTTTCGGGTTCGCTGGTGCAGCGGCTGGAGCGTGGACGCCTATTTGGCCAGGTGCGTTATGCGGGCCCAGCCGATGCGTTATGGCGGCTGGTCAAAGTTGAAGTGTTCGACCTGACAGGTAAGGTCGACCTTGCGGCAGATGTTACGGGCAGCCTGGAAAACCCGCAAATTCGAGGCTCCCTTGCCACAGGCAATGCGCGGTTGGAAAGTGCGCTTTCCGGCACGGTTGTTGAGAATATCAAGGCACGCGGCCGGTTCTCCGGGTCCGTACTGACCCTGACAGGTTTTACAGGCTCCGCCCCCGGCGGCGGTACTGTTACAGGCAGCGGAACTGTCGATCTGGGCACCGAGCAGGGTGTGGGCGTCAACCTGACATTGCGTGCCAATCGTGCCCAGCTGCTGAACCGCGATGATATTGCCGCGACTGTCACCGGGCCAATCACAGTCAGGTCCAGCGGCAATGGCGGCGTATTGGGCGGCAATGTGACGATCAACAAGGGTCGTTTCCGGCTGGGCAATTCGGAAATTGAAAATAAACTACCCAATATTGCGTACCGCGAAGTCAATCGCCGTGCTGACGAACTGCCACCGCGAGTGGCCAGCAGTCCATGGCGTTATGATATTACCGCCAAGGCACGCAACCGGCTGGATGTCACGGGCCTTGGCCTGGAGAGTGAATGGGGTGCGGATATCAGGCTCAAGGGTACGGTGGATGCGCCGCGTATAAGCGGGCGGGCGGATCTTGTGCGTGGTGATTACATCTTTGCCGGACGCAGTTTTGAACTGGAACGCGGGCGCATTTCATTCCGCAGCAATTCTCCGCCCGATCCGCGGCTGGACATTGTTGCCATTGCTGATGTGCAGGGATTGGACGCTACCATCAATGTAAATGGCACGGGATTGCGCCCTGAAATAACGTTTAACTCTGTACCTGCCATGCCTGAGGAAGAGTTACTCGCAAGGTTGCTATTTGGCACGTCCATCAACGATATCAGTGCCGCCGAAGCGGTGCAGTTGGCCGCCGCTGTGGCTTCATTGCGTACAGGTGGCGGGCTTGATCCTATCAATCAGCTGCGTACCGCCGTTGGCCTGGACCGGCTGCGCATCATTGGCGCCGATGCCGCGACAGGTCAGAAAACATCGATCGCGGCGGGTAAATATATTACCCGCCGCGCCTATGTGGAGGTTGTAACGGACGGGCGCGGTTACAGTGCGACACAGGTAGAATTCCAGATCACCCGCTGGCTTTCCATCCTGTCCAGCATCTCGACATTGGGCCGGGAAAGCGTCAATGTGCGTATATCGAAAGATTACTGATATGCGTTGCTGGCATCTATTGCTGCCGATAGCTTTGTTATCAGCATGTGGTGGATCAGAAAGGGGGCAGCCGATGGCGGAAGAAGCGGAAACAGCGATCATGGAATGGCCGGACCTGCTGGAGCGGGAGCAGCCCAAGCCTGACGACACCATAAAATATGGCGATGATCCATTACAGCTGATTGATGTGTGGAAACCGGCAGGCAAGGGCACGCACCCTGCGGTCATCATGATCCATGGCGGGTGCTGGCAGACCGACATTGCCGAGCGTGATATCATGAACTGGATTGCCGACGACCTGCGCAAACATGGCGTGGGCGTGTGGAATATCGAATATCGCGGCGTGGACCGGGATGGCGGCGGATATCCGGGCACGTTCGAGGATGTGGGATTAGCCGCTGACATGTTTGTGGCACAGGCGGAAGCATATGGTCTTCGCACCGACAAGATTATCGGCATTGGCCACAGTGCGGGCGGGCACCTGACGCTCTGGCTCGCCAACCGTCCTGCCATGCCTGCCGGTCAATTGCGCGGTGATGCCCCGGTAACGCTGGACCTTGCCATCAGCCAGGGCGGTCTGCCTGACTTGCGTGAAGGTATGAAGCGTGAAGGCCATCCTTGCGGTACGGAAGCACCAGCAAAGATGTCAGCAGGTGAATTTGCGCTGACATCGCCGCCGGAAATGGCGCAGGGGGATGTGCGGCAGGTATTGTTCCACAACACGCTGGATAAGATTGCGCCACCACAGTTTGCGCAGCGTTATATTGGCTTGCTGGATGGTGCGTCTCCTGAACTTATTGAAACGCCGGATGAAGGCCATGTCGAACTGGTCGCGCCGGATAGCGAAAGTTGGGCCCGGCAGCGCGAACTTATCCTGAAGGAATATGGCCTGAAATGAGTGGCTTGGAAGAAGCAAGAGCACGCGACGCAGCAGATCCGCTGGGCCAGTGGCGGAAGCATTTCGAACTGCCAAAAGATGTGACTTATCTTGACGGCAATTCGCTTGGGCCGCTTCCCCGAAAGGCGAAATCGGTCATGCAGGATGCAGTGGAGCGGCAATGGGGTCATGACCTGATCCGCAGCTGGAACAGCAATGACTGGATTGGCGCGCCGCAACGTATTGGCGGCAAGATTGCGGGCCTGATTGGTGCGGCAGCGGGCGAGGTGATTGTCGCCGACAGTGTGTCGGTCAATATCTTCAAGCTGATTACCGCGATAGTCCGGCAGCGTGGCGGCACCACCCACATTATCAGTGAGACCGGCAATTTCCCGACAGACGCGCATGTCGCGGCGGGTGCGGCAGATATATTGGGGCTGGAACTTAAGCTTTTGCCACGTGACGAGATTGTGAGTGCCATCGCAGATGATACAGCGATGCTACTGCTCACCCATGTCCATTATAAAACCGGCACGCGTTTTGATATGGCGGCCGTGACGGCTGCTGCAAAGGCAAAAGGCGTACCGGTTATATGGGACCTGAGCCACAGTACCGGCGCTGTCCCGCTCGACCTGCCGCGTGATGGCGCACAATATGCCGTGGGATGCGGATATAAATATCTGAACGGCGGTCCGGGAGCACCCGCTTTCATCTATGTGGCAAAGGACCATCAGGAAGCGCTGCGCTCCCCTTTGCAGGGCTGGATGGGGCACAAAAGACCATTTGCGTTCGAAGATGCTTATGAGCCCGCATCCGGGCTGGATCGGATGTTGGTGGGGACTCCATCCATATTGTCGATGCTGGCGATGGAGGCAGGCGTGGATATTATGGCAGACGCCGATATGCAGGCGCTCTGGGAGAAATCGCAGGCGCTGTTCGATTACATGGCCGGCCTCATGGCGGCACGCTGCCCGCAGTTCCAGATGGTTTCACCAACCGATGCGGCTGAACGTGGCAGCCATATCAGCTTTGCGCACGAACATGCATGGCCGATCAACAATGCCCTGATCGCGCATGGCGTGATTGGCGATTTCCGTGCGCCCGACATACTCCGTCTTGGCCTGACGCCGCTCTACCTGGGGTTCGAAGATATCTGGCGCACGGTGGATATTCTTGGCGGGATTATGGATAGTGACGAGTGGCAGAAACCGCAATATAGCGAAGCGGCCAAGGTCACCTGACAATTTGCTGAGCGGCTACCGAGAGTCCTTTTCTTGGCAGCAATAACACTCTGATTCTACCATGACCTACATAGCCGTATTGCACAGAAAACTGCATCTCTGTGCAGTGGCCGCTGCATCTTGAAGGAAATGACTTTCATAAAATCGATTACAATCACAAAATTAAGTGATTGGACAAATCAATGTATATGCTCCATTTTGTCATCATTACAAAACCCCTAGCTGGATTGGAGACATTATGAACGCCGAAAGCAAATGCCCGATGGGTCACGGAACGAGCATCAACGCCGTGGTTTCGCAAATGACAAATGAACTTTGGTGGCCGAATCGGCTAGATCTGTCGGTGCTGCATCAGAACCCGGTCGAGGGACGTCCGACCGACAAGAAGTTCAATTATGCCGAGGAGTTCAGCAAACTTCCGCTTGCCGAGGTCAAGAAAGACCTGACCGCGCTGATGACGGATTCGCAGGACTGGTGGCCTGCCGACTGGGGCCATTATGGTGGTTTTTTCATCCGTATGGCGTGGCATGCGGCGGGTACGTACCGCACGCATGATGGCCGCGGTGGCGCAGGTTCGGGGCAGCAGCGATTTGCGCCGCTCAACAGCTGGCCCGACAATGGCAATCTTGACAAGGCACGGTTGCTGCTTTGGCCGATCAAGCAGAAATATGGGAAAAAGCTCTCTTGGGCCGACCTGCTCGTGCTTGCCGGAAATGTCGCGCATGAATCCATGGGGTTGGAAATGGCCGGTTTCGCCGGTGGCCGCGAAGATGTGTGGGAACCGGAAGCCGACACCTATTGGGGACCGGAAAATGAATGGCTCGCCACCAAGGATGAGCGTTATGAAGGCGACCGTGAAATGGTCGGACCGCTTGCCGCCGTGCAGATGGGCCTGATCTACGTCAATCCCGAAGGCCCGAATGGTGAACCAGATCCGCTCAAATCCGCCTATGATATCCGCGACACATTTGGCCGGATGGCGATGAATGACTATGAAACCGTGGCGCTGGTTGCGGGCGGACATACGTTTGGCAAGGCGCACGGTGCGGGCGATCCGGGTAAATATGTGGGCGCTGAACCCGAAGGCGCGCCAATTGAAGCGCAGGGGCAGGGCTGGCTCAATTCCATAGGCAGCGGTAATGCCGGTGACACGATCACCAGTGGCATCGAGGGCGCATGGACCAACGACCCGACGAAATGGGACCATGGTTTTTTTGAAAACCTGTTCGGCTATGAATGGGAACTGACAAAAAGCCCTGCCGGTGCGCAACAGTGGAAGCCCGTTGGCGCGACAGGCGATGGCACCGTTCCCGACGCGCATGACCCGGACAAACACAATGCGCCGATGATGACGACAGCGGATCTCGCGCTACGCATGGATCCGGAATATGAAAAAATCTCACGCCACTTTTATGAGAACCCGGACGAGTTCCGCACCGCGTATCAGGAGGCTTGGTACAAGCTGACGCACCGCGACATGGGACCGGTGTCACGCTGCCTGGGCGATGAAGTGCCCGATGCACGTATCTGGCAGGACCCTGTACCAGCGGTAGATCACGGCCTCATCGACGATGCCGACATTGCGGATATCAAAGCGGAACTGCTGGATAGCGGCCTATCTGTATCGCGTCTGGTGGCAACCGCATGGGCGTCTGCCTCCACCTTCCGAGGTAGTGACAAGCGCGGCGGCGCCAATGGCGCGCGTATCCGTCTTGCCCCGCAAAAGGACTGGGAAGCCAATGAGCCGGCTGAACTGGCTGATGCGCTTGCAAAGCTGGAAGCCGTACAGACGGCATTTAACGATGCACAAAGCGGCAGCAAGAAAGTATCGCTCGCAGATATCATTGTGCTTGGCGGCTGTGCGGCGGTGGAGAAAGCGGCGAAAGATGCGGGTTATGACCTGACTGTCCCGTTCGCGCCGGGCCGTACCGATGCCAGCGATGAGCAGACGGATGCCGAATCCTTTGACGTAATGGAGCCCAAAGTAGATGGTTTCCGCAATTACATGCGGGCTGGCGGCGATGCTCTTGGTCGCTCGGCAGAGGAAATGTTGGTTGACAAGGCACAGTTGCTGACGCTCACCGCGCCGGAAATGACCGTTCTTGTCGGTGGTATGCGCGCGCTGGACGCCAACCATGGTGGCAGTGACCTTGGCATGTTCACCAATCGTCCCGGCGCTTTGACCAACGATTTTTTTGCAAAGCTGCTGGAAACCAGCATGAGCATGAAATGGGAAGCGCAGGATGACAGCACATTTACCGCGCATGACCGCAAGGATGGCACGCAAAAGCACAGTGCCAGCCGTGTGGATCTGATTTTCGGGTCCAATTCACAGCTCCGCGCTCTGGCCGAAGCCTATGCCGAAGCGGACGCAGAAGAAGCATTCGTACACGCTTTTGTGGCGGCATGGGACAAGGTGATGAACCTGGACCGTTTTGATCTAGCATAATCATCCAGGTCACGAATAAATGACAAGGTCCGCCAGTAATATTACTGGCGGACCTTGCCTTGCGATATATGCCGCATTTGTGATGAAAGTTTAATTTTTACGCGAGCTCATAAACTTTTGAAATTGCTGCTGTTCCCATTTTCCGTTGAACACTGAAAATAGACCGAATATCACAAGCGCGTGTAGTGCAATTGCAAAAGCCCAAGCCAAGCCCACAATTATGACCCAGAGAAAGTCAGGGCTGAGTTTGATGTTCAAAATGTAAAGGCACGGCATCAAGATGATAAAGACAATCCAATTCATATGGAATGCCTTTAAATTCTGCACATAGGTTATGGCCTCTTTTTCGGTCTTTTGCGTGTCAATTTGATTGGCTATAGATGTATTCGTCATGGTTTGCTCCTGTATCAGTTCGCTGACGCTGGTTTCAAAAACAGCAGCTAGGCATTTTAGAGATTCCAGACTCGCATGATTCCCGTTCTCGATACGCTGGATTGTGCGCACGCTTAGGCCGGAATGCAGGGCTAGGTCTTCTTGTGACCACCCGCTATCAAGACGTCGTTTTTGAATACTCATCGGTTTTACCTTTCTGTGCTGGTGCAAACCTTATGACTTTTGGAGCGTGCGCCTACCACGACACGAAGGCGACATTAACCCGTCACCGGCATGACTCTAGTGGGATAGTATCAGGTTTCAAGAATGCAAAAAACCCGGTTCACATTGCTGTGTTCCGGACTTTTTGTTTCAACTCGCCAGCGGTTTTCATACGAACTACGGCCCGTATCCTGGATTGGCATCGTTTAACCATGGTGCCGCCGATATTGGTACGCCGTCTATATATGTACAGAAATAATAGACTGATAGCTGGCGTATTTCAGGTTTTCTGCTTCAGGTGCATTATTCGGTTATCGTAATGATAGCTGATGATGCTGCAGAGCCATTGAACCATCTTTTGCCGTCTGTCAGGTCCAAATGCAGGCCAAAGTCAGCTATTGTCGCATCATCATCGACATCGACACCCTGCTCTTTGAGCAAGTTCAAAAAACTGCTCATGAACGTTACTCTGGCGGTTGGGCTTGTTTCCAATTTTGTACGCAATATTTTCCGTGATCTAGACATTTTTCTCTCCTGTGTAATCAGCTGCATTCAACCAACATGTTCTCGAAGAAGGCAGCAGCATTCTCCTTCCCAAGAATCTGGTCAACCTTGTCCATTGATTTCAAGATTTCCTGTGTACGATAAAGATCAAAAACCTTGTAAACCCTCTGCGCGATATCATCTTTTTTAAAGATGGCATTGCATGCACTGCAAGCTCCTGGATATTCATCGAATTTTGGCATTCTGGCAAATAGCTCAGGATCAAGTCGTTTGATTATCTTGTAGAGTTCAGGAAAACCTTCGCGTTTGATAACCCGGAACAGGAGCGAGGCCTCAACCCGTGTTCTGATCGCCGAAAGGCCTTCTTCAAATGCATTGCCGACAACGAGCCCTGGTGTTGCTCGATTAAATGTCGAGCAACAAGGATAGGTTTTCCCATCCCAAAAAACTACTAGATCATGATATACTCTGCGGTAACATGTCTTCACTTTATCTGTGGCGGCTGCACCATAATTAACGTCCCATTTGGTAGCGCGGCCCACTTTCGCAACGATCTTGTCTACCAGATGGACATTATTGACTTCGGTCAGATCAGGCACAAAATTCTTTAGGGTATCTTCCGGGTTTGTGAAAGTTCCTACAATATAAACAGGGATGCCAGTTGCGGCGACCAATTTGGCTGCGGTGCTAACCGCTTCAGGCGTAACAAACTCTGCATGGGAGGGATCGCAGCTTATATTGAGGCGGCGTAAGCCAGTTGCTTTCAAATGAGCTGCAGTTATTTTTGCCTGTGCAGAGTCCGCCCCCCAAAAACCAGATGTTGCAACAGTGTAGGGAATGGCATGCAGCGCAGCTCGATCGGTCATCTTAAGGAACTCGTCCAGGTAATATAATGGTTCACCGCCAGTGAAACCTATCGATGAAAAGCAGTCCAGTTCAGCAACCTGATCGATAAGCCGTAAAGCTTCTGCGAGAGGCATTTTCTCTTTACGTTTAGGATTGCAGCCATAGCAGCAAAAATCGCAGCTAAGCGGACATGTCATGGTAGTATTAAGTACCAAAACGTCTTTTTCTTGTACGTCAGACCATTCGCGCAAATCATCGAATTCAGACAAGGTAATTCTCCTGACTAAATTAATTTTAATATGCGACCTGAATGATTTTCTTTATAATTTAAGTTATGTCATGCATAACATAATCCTTATTAATCGTATTTTTACATAACATTTAATTAAAAATTTTTAATGTTATTTAAAAATAGAATAATACTTCATGCTATGTGAATATTTATCTATGTAATGAAATTTAAATAACTACTTTATAATCATAACTGTTATTTTACAGAGAATAGTGAATAACAAGTTCAAGAGGCGTTGGTTAGTTCACTGCCCTCGATAATGGCGGCCATGGGCTGCCAAGATGTCAAGATCACCATCCACGTCGGCCAATTCGACATCGACAGTGTAGTTTTTCGCCGTATCAAAGGTCAAAAACGGGTGCGGTTTGAAATCGGGCATTTGCGCGGCTGCCATGGTTGATTTTGCGGCACCGGTAATCGCATATTTCCAAATACCCATCTGTACCCCCACGCATCTTAATGCGTGTAAAGAAGATAAACCGTGTATGCATGTCTTGTCCATGGCATATGTACCAAAGAATGAAGCGTGACAAAGCAAAGCCCCGGTCTGCAAGAATGCAAACCGAGGCCTTTCAATATTAGGTAATGCCGTGCTTACGACGAATAATACATATCGAATTCAACCGGTGATGGCGTTGTTTCCAACCGACTGACTTCTTCCCATTTCAGTTCGAGATAGGCATCGATCTGATCTTTTGTGAATACATCACCTTTGAGCAGAAATTCATGATCGGCTTCGAGTGCTTCAAGAGCTTCACGGAGAGAACCGCATACAGTCGGTACTTCGGCCAGCTCAGCAGGCGGCAGATCATACAGGTTTTTGTCCATTGCCTCGCCCGGATGAATCTTGTTCTGGATACCGTCCAGCCCGGCCATCAGCAATGCGGCGCAGGAAAGATAGGGGTTAGCCAGCGGATCAGGGAAGCGGAATTCGACACGCTTGGCCTTTTCACCGCTGCCATAGGGAATGCGGCAAGAGGCCGAGCGGTTGCGGCTCGAATAGGCGAGCAGCACCGGTGCTTCGAAACCTGGAACGAGGCGCTTATAGCTGTTGGTCGCGGGGTTGGTGAACGCGTTACATGCCTTGGCATGCTTGATCACGCCGCCAATGTAATGCAGCGCCATATCGGACAGGCCGGCATAGCCATTGCCTGCAAATAGAGGCTTGCTGCCGTTCCAGATCGACATATGTGTATGCATACCGCTGCCGTTGTCATCTTTGATAGGCTTAGGCATGAAAGTCGCGGTTTTACCGTAAGCATGGGCGACTTGATGCACTACATATTTGTACACCTGAATACGGTCGGCGGTCTCAACCAGTGTGCCGAATGTCAGGCCGAGTTCATGCTGCGCCGCGGCGACTTCGTGATGATGCTTGTCCATCGGCAGGCCCATTTCCATCATGGTCGCAACCATCTCACCGCGAATATCAACGGCGCTGTCAACAGGCGCGACCGGGAAATATCCACCCTTGGCGCGCGGGCGGTGGCCCATATTGCCGGTCGGATACTCGGTAGCCGTGTTGGTCGGCAGCTCTATATCGTCAAGCTGAAAGCCCGACCCCGCATAGCCATCTTCGATGCGGACATCGTCGAACATAAAGAATTCAGGTTCAGGGCCAACATAGACTGTATCACCAATCCCGGTGGATTTGAGATAGGCCTCTGCACGTTTTGCGGTGGAACGCGGGTCGCGCGCGTAAAGCTGTCCGGTTCCAGGTTCGACAATGTCGCAAAACAGGATAAGCATTGGCGTTGCAGAAAACGGGTCCATATAGGCCGCATCCAGGTCAGGGCGCAGGATCATGTCGGATTCGTTAATCGCTTTCCAGCCTGCGATGGAGGATCCATCGAACATCAGGCCATCTTCCAGCGCGTCTTCGTCAATGGCATCCGCGCACATAGATAGATGCTGCCACTTGCCGCGCGGGTCGGTGAAACGGACATCGACCCATTCAATGTCATTTTCCTTGATCAAGTCTACTATGTCTGCTGGCGATTTGCCCATGTTAGCCCTTTCTGTGCAGTGCCTTTTTTTGTCGGCATTGCCTGCTGGTTGAGATTTGGAAACTTAAATTGCGTCGGAATCGCGTTCGCCGGTGCGGATGCGCATGGCGGCTTCGATCGGAATCACGAAAATCTTGCCGTCACCGATACGCCCGGTTTGCGCTGCATTTGCGATGGCTTCGACAACACGTTCGGAAAGTTCATCATCCACCACAACCTCAAGTTTTACCTTGGGTAGAAAGTCGACAATATATTCTGCGCCGCGGTACAGCTCGGTATGACCTTTTTGTCGCCCGAAACCCTTGGCCTCGGTCACGGTAATGCCGGACACGCCGACTTCGTGCAGCGCCTCTTTTACTTCGTCGAGTTTGAATGGCTTGATGATCGCTTCAATTTTTTTCATCTGATGGCCTCGTTTCTCTATGTGGCAACCACGCAGCCGCCCGAATCTTGCAAAAAATCCGCGCGCGCATGAAGCGCCCGCGCCTGATGCGTCATTCCCTTTCAAATAGCATGCCAAATGCGTGGTAAGCGGAAATGCAGGGTTTCGGGCTCTGATACATGGATTTTGTGCACGAATAATAGGCAGTCATATCCTATCCCTGCCTATTATTTGGGCAGGGATATGTGTTATTCTGCGGCCGGTGCTTCGCTATGCTCAGCGCCGTAATGAGCGCGGTCAATGACATAGGCGCGCACTGCCTCACTTTCTGTCTCTGACAGCACCGGGGCAAAACTGATCATGCCGCCCTGTTTCAGCAGCCCTTCCAGCACGACGCGGTCCCATGTGTCTTTATCGGCAAGCGTACCTGAACGACGCAGATCGGGAAGCACGCCGCCGCCTACTGCACCGCCGCCATGGCATACCGAGCAATAACGCATATATAACTGGCGTCCCTGTGCAACCTGTGCATCTCCGCCTATCCGTTCGGGTGGGTTCCATTCTGCAGGTTCAGTCGCGGGTAGGGCAGGCAATTGGGCACTGCTGCCCAGCTTCATGACAATAAGGCGCGGAATACTGGGAATGGCATTGGCCGCGCCGCCGCCTTCACCGATAGTGAGTGGATAAACGCCGCCTTTGCTGGTCAGAAAAGCGATATATTGTTCGCCGTCCACCATATAGGTGGATGCCCCGCCCAGCACGCCCGATTGTACGTTATAGGACCAGAGCTGTTCACCGCTATCGGCCGCATAAGCGCGCATTTGACCCAGCGCTGTACCCTGAAACACCAGATTGCCAGCTGTTGTCATGGTGCCGCCGTTCCATGGCGTTTCCTGGTCAACCTTCCATGCTATCTCTCCTGTAACCGGATTGATGGCGACCAGCCGCCCTGTTGTTGCCGCGATAGCAGCCTTCACGGCGGCACGGTCATCGGGCAGGGTAAAGCCTTCGCCGCTCGCGCCGGTATTGAAACCGATCGGCTTGCGTGCCTTGTCCAGATCATTCATCGGCGGCAGGTATGCCGCCGCAATCTGCTGCGCCGGGATATAGACTAGGCCTGTGTCCGGGCTGTAGCTCATTGGATGCCAGTTATGCGCGCCAAGCGCGGACGGCATGGCCAGAAAAGGTTTGCCCGTCCGGTAATAGCGCGCATCAGGGTTTTCGATGGGGCGTCCGGTTTCCAGATCATATCCTGTCGCCCAGTTGATACCGTCGATAAACGGTTCGGCGGAAACCAGCGATCCATCGGCGCGGTCGAGCACAAAGAAAAACCCGTTTTTGGGTGCCTGCATCAATACCTTGCGGGCCACGCCTTCATAGGTAAGGTCGGCCAGGATTATCGGCTGGGTAGCGGTGAAGTCCCAACTGTCTGCCGGTGTCTGTTGATAATGCCAGATATATTCACCGGTTTCAGGGTTCAGCGCGATGATGGAAGAGAGGAAAAGATTGTCACCTTCGCCATTGGAGCGTGCACCGTGATTCCATGGGTTACCATTGCCGGTGCCGATATAGATCTGGTCCAGTTTGTGGTCGTAAACGATGGCATCCCACACCGTTCCGCCGCCGCCTGATTCAACCCAGTCGCCGCTTTCCGACCATGTTCTGCGTGCGGTTTGCAATACATCATCACTGGCCGCACCATCGGCTTCGCCGGTCGGATTGGGAACTGTATAAAACCGCCATTTGAGTGTGCCGTCATTCGCGTCATAGGCGCTGACATAACCGCGTACGCCAAATTCCGCGCCGCCATTACCGATCAGCACCATGTTTTTCACCACACGCGGCGTCCCGGTGATGGTGTAATTGCCGTCCTCTGGCGTCGTTTCACTCACCCATAACTGCGCGCCAGTGAGCGCGTCGAGCGCAATCAGCCGGCCATCCAACGTGCCGACATAAATCTTGCCCTTCCAGAATGCGACGCCGCGATTGACAACGTCACAGCACGCCTTGGCTGCCGTTTCACCCGGCACTTCGGGATCATAGGACCATAGTTCCTCACCAGTTTTTGCATCATAGGCGAACACTTTTGACCAGGCAGTGGAAATATACATCCGGCCATCCACTACGACTGGCGTGGCTTCCTGTCCGCGCGCATCAGGCAGGTCAGCATACCATGCTATGCCAAGCTCGCTGACATTGTCGGTATTGATCTGCGTCAGCGGGCTATAGCGCCGTTCATCATAGCTGTAACCGGTCGCTGCCCAGTTTTTGCCATCACCTGGATTCGCAAGATAAGCAGCATCGACTGTGGTGGTTTCGCTACGTTCCTGCTGTGTCTGCTGTACTTTTTCACAGCCTGTCAGCGCAAGCGCCGCCGCCATCATGCCAACTAAAATGCCGCGCCCGCTGGGCATGCCTGCTTCTCCTGTGTTTCAGGGGAAAAGCTTAGCCATGATGCGGGGTAAAGGTCCAGCCGTTATTTTACATTATCCACCGCTATCACTTGCCAGATCAGCAACGCTCAATAGGGCGGATTATGAAGGCCCTTGGGGCTTTCGGTAAATATCTCACAGCCGGTTTCAGTAATGCCGATGCTATGTTCAAACTGCGCAGACAGCGAGCGGTCACGCGTAACCGCTGTCCAGCCATCATCCAGCAATTTGACGCCCGGCTTGCCGACATTGATCATCGGTTCGATTGTAAAGAACATGCCTGGTTTCAGCTCGGGCCCTGTGCCTGGCCGTCCCACATGCACCACTTCGGGCGCATCATGGAACAGGCGGCCCAGGCCATGCCCGCAAAAATCACGCACAACGCCATAACGGTGTTTTTCTGCATATGTCTGAATTGCGTGACTGATATCGCCCAGATGGTTGCCGGGCTTGGCCTGCTCTATGCCCAACATCAGGCTTTCATAGGTCACATCGACCAGCCGCCGTGCCTTGATCGGCACATCACCCACCAGGAACATCCGCGAAGTGTCACCATGCCAGCCATCAATGATGACAGTCACATCGATATTGGCAATATCGCCTTTTTTCAGTTTTTTGTCAGACGGGATGCCGTGGCAGACAACGTGATTAAGCGAGATGCAGCAACTATGCGTGAAGCCGCGATAGCCGAGCGTTGCAGGTGCACCGCCTTCGCGCAGCATATGGTCTCGCACCATGTCATCCAGCTCACCTGTGGTAACGCCGGGGACAACATGCGGGACCAGCGCGTCGAGCACTTCTGCGGCCAGGCGGCCTGCCTTGCGCATGCCCTCAAAACCGTCTGGTCCGTGCAGTTTAATGGTCCCATCACGGGTGACATCGGTGTCTGTATCTACAATCTGATATTCGTTCATGCCAAGCGATATAATGCCGTTACGCACGAATTGCGAGAAGATAGTTATGTGATAATGGAGACATGTTGACCGCAGGATGGCTCGCCCGGTTTTATGTACCCTTTGTAACCATCGCGCCGTAGCGAGCGAATAACTTTGACCAAACATTATAAGGGGAGCAGGGAATATGTCGTCTACTTTAAAAAATGCAGGCTTGCTAACGGGTGGTGCACTGATTGTCAGTGTTGTTACGCAGATTGTTTACATGATGACGCTGGGCGGGGCAGATGAGCCTACGCATGCCGGTTATACAGCCTATTTTGCGGAGCGCGGTGCTGAAATTGGCACGGTGTGGATGATTGAACTTGCCGCGTTCACGCTTGTGACAGTCGCGGCGCTGACCGCTCTGGCACGACAATGCGCTATGCCAGCGGCATGGGCGGCACTGGCGCTTTCAGGTGTGTTCAATGCGATACAGGTTGCCATGGGCCTATCGTTCTTCCCTGCCATAATCAGTGCAGGTGAAGAATTTTTCCCGCTGTTTCGTGTTGTTGTGGCCGGTGCGTTTTTCTTTTACTTTCTTGCCAAAGTGCTCATCGGCCTTGCCGCCGCCGGATTTGGAATGTCCCTGCTACGCAGTGCGGGCATCGCTGCCAAAACTGTTGGCGGGTTGGCGCTGCTCAGCGGTGTTGCTGCCACAATTGTCAATATCATTGCCCTGCCGCAGGGAACGGGGCTGGTTTTCCCGGCAGGGGCGACGGGCACGGCAGCGGCCTTTATCGGCGGCATTGCTATCCTGATGGCTGTGCGCCAGGACACCGAATAACGCCCTGACAGCTTTGACAGGCAGCGTAGGTGGGGGTGCATTCGTATCCACTTTATCGTGCACGGTAAATGCACTTGGCGCTTTACCACGGTGCATGGGTTAATTAGTGTCACTGCATGACAGCACACCGCATCTACACCGCCGCACTGATCGTAATTGGTGATGAAATCCTTTCCGGACGGACACAGGACAAGAATATCGCGCAGATTGCGACCTGGCTCAATGTACAGGGCATCCGTCTAGCCGAGGTAAGGGTAGTGGCTGATGTGCAGGAATCAATTGTCGAGGCGGTGAACATATTGCGTGCGCGCAATGACTATCTGTTCACGACAGGCGGCATTGGACCGACGCATGATGATATTACCGTGGATGCTGTTTCTGCAGCGTTGGGCGTGGATGTTGTGCATCATCCAAAAGCGGTGGCCGTGCTGGAAAAATATTATGCTGACAAGGGCGGTGTGAATGAAGGCCGTCTGCGTATGGCGCGTGTGCCCGATGGCGCCGACCTCATTGAAAACCGCATGTCGGGTGCGCCGGGTATTCAGATTGAGAATATGTTTATCATGGCAGGTGTACCGCATATCACGGCAGGCATGCTGGATGCCCTTACTGGCAAGCTGAAGGGCGGTGCACCGCTATTGTCCGCCACGGTCGGTTGCTGGATTCCTGAAAGTGAAGTGGCGAGCCTGCTACGCAAAACCGAAAAAGCGTATGAAACATGCCAGATCGGCAGCTACCCCTTCTTTCGCGAAGGTAAGGTCGGTGCCAATTTCGTGGTCCGTTCGACCTCGCAAGACGATATGGAAGCGTGCTTGATCGCGCTTATCAAGGGATTGAATGACGACGGATATGAGACTTTTCCGGACGGAATTTAATCTTCCTCCGCAATTTGCACACGCAAACCTTCGAGTTTATCTTCGACCGTGATCTGGCAGCTCAGCCGTGACTGTTCATTGCGGTGGTCACTGCTGTCGAGCAGGTCATTCTCGTCTTCGTCCATGGGTGTCAGCCTGTCATTGAAATCCGGATCCACATGGACATGGCACGTGGCGCAGGAACAGCAGCCACCGCACAGCGCAAGTAGCTCATCAAAGCCATTGTCGCGGATAACTTCCATCACGCTCAGGCCGTTTTCGGCTTCGATTGTCTTTTCGGTTCCGTCACGGCTGACGACGATAATATTGGGCATGGTTGGGCCTTTGTTCGAATAAAGTTTCAATTGCGTACTTGCCGCTGCTATGACTTTTTGTGCGGCAAATGGCAAGAGTGTCTTGTGCCGGGAAAGGCAAGGCAATGGGGCTCAGCAAACAACAGATAATTGACGGTTTAACCGCAGTTTCCAAAAACGAACCCTTGTTGGCGGATGCGATTGAGCGCACCGGCTATCCTGAGCCGCGTATCAGGGAGCGGGGATACCAGACATTGCTACGCACCATTGTGGGTCAGCAGGTTAGCGTCGCGGCGGCATCATCAGTGTGGAACAAGTTGGAGGCGCATCTGGGGGATGGCTGTCCGGCTGAAGCTGTGCTGGAGTCCGATTTTGATGCATTGCGCACCTGCGGTCTGTCACGCCAGAAACAGGGCTATGCCCGTTCGCTGGCGGAGCTTATCACCACGGGTGAATTGCCGTTGGATAATCTGCCGGCCGATGATGAAAAGGCCATTGAATATCTGACCAGAGTGAAGGGTATCGGGCGTTGGTCCGCTGAAATTTACCTGTTATTTGCTGAAAGCCGTGCCGACATATGGCCCGCCGGTGATCTTGCCGTGCAGGCGGGCATTGGTAAAATACTGAACCTGCCCGAACGCCCCAGCGAAAAGGAAGCGCGCGCGCTTGCTGAACCCTGGTCTCCGCACCGCGGGGCAGTCGCGATATTCACCTGGCACAGCTATAATAATCCGGCGCTGTAGTTACTGTTACCAAGCATAGTGATTGTAAAGAGTTATTGACAGACAAGAGTTCTTTACAGTAAAGAACTCTTTACAGGTCGATTCGATAGGAGGTCAGGTTGGAAAACCGGTTGAAAGATCTGCGCATGCAGCGGGAATGGAGCCAGGGAGAACTGGCTCGCCGCCTGGGTGTATCGCGCCAGACGATCAACGCGGTGGAAACCGACAAATATGATCCCAGCCTGCCGCTCGCCTTGCATATGGCAAAATTATTCGGTGTGCCTGTTGATGAAATATTCATCGACTACTGGCAGCCTGAGGAGGATTGAGATGAGTACCGAGAACACAAAAAAGTCGTGGCTGCGCAGATGGTTGATCCCGATGATAATTGGTGCAATTTTCGGCTATTCCGCGATCTGGTTACTGGATAATGTCGTTGGTGTAGACATAAAGGCAGCTATGCAGGGCTATTCCACCGCCCAGCTTCTGGCGATGCTGATGTCCGTGCTGTTCGTGCTCATTGCAGTTATTTTACTGGCACTGAGTTTTAGCGCAAAAGCCCTATCTGCAAACCTGCCCGATGGCGAAGAGCTGGACGAAGCCGAATTGAAGGAAATGACTCCCATGCTCCGCCTGAGTGCATTGGCCATGAGCGCATATGCCGTCATATTGTGGCTGCTCAGCACTATTTCAGGTGATGTGAATGGTTCTTCGCATCTGGGCCATCTACTGATCATTGCGGTCATGGTTGCAGTGCAGTTGGGTGTAAATATATTATTATGGATACGGCACGATGAATTATACAAAGCTATCATGCGTGAAACCGCTGGTATTTCCTACATATTGATTGAAATGATCATTATTTTATGGGCTGCAGCGTCAATTTTCGGTTTCGGCATCAGCTTCAATCCGCTTGATGTCGTTCTCGTTATGCTTTCCGTATATTTTGTTGTGGGTACAGTAGTGTCGGTGCGGCGCGGCTTTGCCTAGGCAGGTTTGTCCTGCCTAGGTGCTGAGATCAGGATTCAGGCTTTCCACTTCGCGCAGATACGTTTTGGGCTTTTTGAAATACTTGCTTTTCAGGTTGGTTTTCAGGCCCAATAACCGTGCGACCTCACCTACGAAATGGACACAGTTGCTTTTGTTCAGGCTATAGCTTTTCTGCTTTCTATTCCGCCATTCCTCAACCTTGGCAATGACGCGGGCATATTGTGCATCGGTGAGCACGATGGAGAAATGCCGGTTGCTGTCCGCAACATATTTGGGTTTGGAAGTTTCTATCTTGCCCTTGACCCGGCCCCACAGGATTCCGGGGGAGATGTTGACGGCGGTAAAGCCGTAATTGGTGTCCACTTTCTCACCCGTGCTGTCGAGAGTACCTTTCAGTACGATAAAGGCGTGCGGAAAGTGGCTGCCAAAATCATGGCTGTAAAAAGTGATGGTGACAGCTGCATGCGCCGTATGTGCAAAAAGCAGAAACGGTAAAATCAGGGCAGCATAAATCCAGGTGCGCATATTATTCCTTGTTTTCCAGTTGTCCCGCCAGCCAGCGGGCAGATTCGGCGGGGCTTTTCTTGTCATCTTCACGATCGACCATGTAGTTGGCTTTGCGCATTTTTTCCACTGAAATCGCATTTAAGAGCGGCTGGATAGTGGCGATAAATTCTGCATCGTTCGCATATTTGGGGGAGACCATTAGTAATGCATCATAAGCGGGCACGGCGCCTTTGGGATCATCCAGCACGACAAAATTATTGGCGGCAATACGTCCGTCGCTGGAAAAGGCGGAAATGACGTCTGCCTGCCTGCTCGACAATGCCTTGTACATAAATGTCGGTTCAAACGCGCGTTCACCTTTAAACCGGAGTGGATAGGCGTCTTTCACCATCTGCCATTCAGGACGTTCCAGGAACTCCAGATCAGTGCCGAATACGAAATCGGGAGAGACACGGGCAAGGTCATCCATTGTTTTAATATTGAGGTTTTCTGCATCATCCGGGCGCACCGCAAACGCATAGGTGTTTTCAAAACCCAGTGGCCCTGCAACATTGACGCCATATGTGTCGCGCGACCAACGAGTGATGGTGTCGATCATTTCGGGCCGCGGTACGCTGTCGGTCCGATCCATTTCATTGGTCCAGACCGTGCCAGCATAGTCGATCGAGATATTTACGTCATCATTGGTTACCGCCTGGAACATGACTGCGCTACCCAGGCCTTCGCGGTAACGCACATTATAGCCCGCATCTTCCAGCCTATGGCCGATGAGTTTGGCCAATATATATTGTTCGCCGAACCGTTTTGAACCGATAATGACAGTATCTTTACCATCGCCGCTGGCCCCTATAGGCGCGAGCGCAAAGACAAGCCCGCCCGCCAGTAATGCCGCCGCGGTCCAGCCGCGGCGTTTGCGCCGTGTGGCAATCGCATTTTCGATTGTGCCGAGCAGCATGTCGACAATGATGGCAAGCGCCGCCGATGTCAGGCACCCTGCAAGTACCAGCGACCAGTTCTGTGTCTGTAGTCCGGCAAAGATAAGATCGCCCAGACTCGGTTGGCCTACGGTGGTGGACAGCGTGGCCGCGCCGATGGTCCATACCGCCGCCGTGCGGATACCTGCCATGATGGTGGGTGCGGCGAGCGGTGCTTCGACCAACCGCAATTTCTGTGCCCGGGTCATGCCGACCCCGTCCGCAGCCTCAACAATGGCCGCATCCACGCCGTTCAGGCCAGTCACTGCGTTGCGCAATATGGGCAGCAGGGCATAGAGCGTCAGTGCAAGCAGGGAGGGCAGGAAACCAAGCGGCTGTATCAGGTCGCCAAACAGGGCAGTGAGGGCGAGCAACAGTGGGTAAAACAGGGCAAGCAGGGCCAGTGCGGGGATTGTCTGAACAAGGCTGGCAAATCCGAGTGCGACATTCGCGACATGCCGGTTGCGCGAGGCCCAGACCGCCAGTGGCAGCGCAATAAGCAGTGCCAGCGCGAGCGCGGCAAAGCTGAGCTGCAGATGCTGTGCGAGCAATTCGGGTACACGCTGAAATGCGGGAGCGATATTATTCAGCCATTCATGCATCAGCCGTCTGCCTTTCTGGCGAGCAATCGTTCGGCCTGTCCGCGCGGCACCGCAACCAGGCTTTCGGCCTCATCTCCGTATCCGCCCGCTAGCAATTGCGCGGGGCTGGCATCAGCTGCAATCTTGCCTGCTGACATTACCCAGATACGGTCTGCGATAAGCAAGGCCTTGGCCATGTCGTGCGTCACCATGATGGTGGTGAGGCCGAGCCGGTCATGCAGTGCGCGGTAGCTTGTCGCCAGATTTTCACGGGTAATCGGATCAAGCGCGCCAAAAGGCTCGTCCATCAGCATTAATCCCGGTTTTGTCGATAGTGCACGGGCCACACCGACGCGCTGCTGTTGCCCGCCGGAAAGTTGGTCGGGCATGCGTGACGCCATTTCAGTGGGCAAGTCTACGAGTTTGAGCAACTCGGTAATTTCACCTGTGGGCAGGACCGGGCGGCTGCCAATACGCGAACCGATGGCAATATTATGCGCAATATCCATATGCGGGAACAGGCCGATATTCTGGAATACATAACCGATGGAACGGCGTAGCTCATGCACTTCGTGCGTCGTCACATCCTCACCGCCAATTTCGACCTGGCCTGATGTCGGTTCGATCAGGCGATTGACCATTTTGAGCAGCGTGGACTTGCCTGATCCCGATGCGCCAACGAGCGCGATAAATTCGCCTGGTTCGATATGCTGGCTGATATTGTCGACTGCGACAACATTGCCGTAATGGCGTGACAGTCCGATAAATTCGAGCGAAGGTCCGCGTTTTTTTAGGAGTGTGTCCGGCATGTGAGCGGCACTATAACCATTGTCGTGTGCGGCTGGCTAGCCTATAGATACTTGCATCAGTGTTAATAACAAAATGAGAGCATGCCGATGTCCATTACAAAAACCATCTTTATCACCGGGGGCGCATCAGGGCTGGGCCGCGAAGTGGCGCGCTATTTTGCGGACAAGGATTGGTTTGTCGGGATTGCCGATATCAATGCAGCGGGCATAGCGGAAACCGCGGCCATGCTACCGGATGGCATGAGTTCACGGCATCTGCTCGACGTTACTGACCGGGACCAGTGGGCGCGTGCGGTGGAGGAATTTGGTGCCGCCACGAACGGACGTATGGATGTCATGTTCAACAATGCCGGTATTGGTAGCGGTGGCCCGATTCAGGATATGGAGCCGGCAGAAATCGATAAAATGATCGCGGTCAACTTCACTGGCGTGGTGAGCGGTGCGCAAGCCTGTTTCAAAATGCTTGAGGCGACGCCCGGATCATGCCTGCTCAACACCGCATCGGCAGCGGGTATTTACGGTTCGGCAGGGCTGAGCGTTTATAGCGGCACGAAATTCGCGGTGCGCGGCATGACCGAGGCATGGGATATTGAATGGGAGCCATTTGACATCAAGGTGCGCTCGCTGATGCCCGGCTTTATTGACACCAATATCCTGAGCGCAGTGCCGAATGGCAGCAACCAGACAGGCAAGGAAAAACTGGAATCGGTGGGCATTGAAGTCAGCCCGGTCGAAATTATCGGTCAGGCAGCATGGGATGCGGTACATGGTAAAAAATTGCACACGACTGTCAACAAAACCGCAAAACAGCTTGCATTCATGGCGCGCTGGTTCCCCAAATTGTTACGCAAACGCGCTGCAGGACTGGCAAGCGGGCTTGAAGATGTGGTGGAAAGCGATACGCCCTAAACCAACGCCTCAATCTGCCGGGCCAGGTCAATGTCACGCTGTGACAGGCCATCGGCATCATGGGTGGTAAGCAGTATTTCGACCCGGTTATAGACGTTCGACCATTCGGGATGATGATCGGCTTTTTCAGCCAGCAGCGCGACGGATGACATAAAGCCGAAAGCGTTCACGAAATCGTCAAATTCAAACGTACGGGTAATGCCGTCACGGTTAGGTTCATGCGTCCAATCAGGCAGTTCGGCAAAGGCCGCCTTGCGTGCTGCATCGTCAAGTTTTGTGACCATTAAATTTCTCCGCCATGCTGTCTTGTCTTGTCGCGCCGACATGTTTCGGCCTATGCGTCACAGACATGGGGAATTTGTCTTCACTTGCCAAGGGCGAAAGCAGCGGCGGCGCGCATATTGCGGCCGAAAACCTTGCCTGTGTACGCGGCGAAAAGCTACTTTTTCGCGACCTGAATTTTACCTGTGAAGCGGGAAGCGCGCTGCATGTTACGGGCGCAAATGGCACGGGTAAATCCAGCCTGATGCGGCTTCTGGCTGGCCTGCTGAGGCCCTATGCAGGGGCTGTGCATACGGCTGGGCCACTGGCGCTTAGCGATGAACGCCTGGCGCTCGACACGCATTGGACACTGGAACACGCACTGGGCTTCTGGGCGCAGATTGATGGTGCGGATAAAATGAAAATTGCGTCAGCACTTGAGGCCGTTGATATGCCGGACCTTGCCGATGTACCCGTACGTTATTTCTCAACGGGGCAGCGCAAACGCGCGGCACTGGCGCGGGTGATGGTGAGCGGCGCGGACATCTGGTTGCTTGATGAGCCTGCCAACGGGCTCGACACTGCTTCAGTGGAGCGGCTGGGCACGCTCATGCAGGCGCATCTGGATGGTGGCGGCATCATAATCGCCGCGTCGCATCAGCCATTGCCGCTGGCCCATCCGATCCAGCTTCCGCTTGAGGATTTCCGGCCATGATGAAGCTGCTTGGCATATTGATCTGGCGTGACCTTTCCCATGCTTATGGCTTTGGCGGCTCACAGGGAGCAAAAGCCGGGACGCGGCGTGGCGGTTTCATATTGCCGGTCATATTCTTTCTGGCGGTGGCAGCCATCTATCCCTTTGCCGTGGGTTCGGATGCGCAGCTTTTGGCGCGCACGGGTGGCGGTGTGATATGGGTTGCGGCATTGCTGGCGGCGATACTGCCGCTTGACCGGTTAGTTCAGCCTGACGTTGAGCACGGGTTTTTCGACCAGTGGGCAGTGCGCGGACTTTCAGAAGAATGGATTATGCTGGCCAAGATTGTCGCGCACTGGCTGTCTTTCGGGCCGCCGCTTATGCTCGCGACCATAATCGCTGCGGGCTTGCTTGGGCTGGATGCAGCGCAGCTGCGCACTGTGGAGGCCGGGCTGGCGCTTGGGACACCTGGCCTGGCGGCTTTGGGCGTGATGATTGCGGCGCTGACTGCGGGGCTGAAGGGCGGATCTGCGCTGGGCGGGCTGATGCTGTTGCCGCTTGCCGTGCCAATGCTGATTTTCGGAGCGGGAAGCGTGCTCCCGGACGGTGAAAACGGGTTGCTCTTGCTAGCGGCGGCGTCACTGGTGCTTGTTGCCATTGCGCCGTTTGCAGCAGGCGCGGCGATACGTGCATTACGGGAATGATATGACAGATAAAATTTACGACCTGCTGATTATTGGCGGTGGCATTAATGGCGCAGCGATCGCACGCGATGCGGCGGGGCGCGGGCTTTCCGTGCTGCTATGCGAAAAAGGCGATCTGGCAGGGGAAACCAGCTCGGCAAGCAGTAAGCTGGTGCATGGGGGACTTCGCTATCTGGAGCATATGGAATTCCGGCTGGTGCGCGAAGCACTGCAGGAGCGTGAGATATTACTCAAGTCTGCGCCGCATATCATTTGGCCGCTGCGTATCGTGCTGCCACATGACAAGGGGCTGCGTCCTGCCTGGCTGCTCAGGCTCGGTCTGTTTATCTATGACCACCTGGGTACGCGCAAAATCCTGCCGGGCACAAAAACAGTCAAACTGTCCAAAGCGCCCCATGCTGGGATATTGCAGAACCGGCTCACCAAAGGTTTTGAGTTTTCCGATTGCTGGGCCGATGATGCGCGGCTGGTGGCGCTCAATGCGCTTGATGCGCATGCAAAAGGTGCGCAGATCCGGACCCGGACCGAATGCACCGCGCTGCACCGTGAGGAAGGACTTTGGACGGCAACACTGATGCAGCCAGGCGGAACAGCGCAAACAATCCGTGCCCGCATCGCCGTCAATGCGGCAGGGATGATGGTGGACAATATACTGGACCGCGCACTTCCAGGCGACGGACGACAGAACCTGCGCCTGGTGAAGGGTAGTCACATCGTCACGCGCAAGCTGTATGATGGTGACCATCTCTACATGTTCCAGAATGCCGATGAGCGGATCGTGTTCGCCATTCCCTATGAGAATGACTTTACACTGATCGGCACTACCGATGCGCCATACAAACTCTCGGACGGAGAAGTTAAAATCTCCGAAGCAGAAACTGACTATCTGTGCGACGTGGCGAGCGAATATTTCAAACAGCCAGTCACGCGCGGTGATATAGTATGGACCTATGCCGGGGTACGGCCGCTTTATGATGACAAGAGCGACAATGCCTCGACCGTGACGCGTGATTATGTGTTCGATCTCAACACGCGTGACAGCGAGACAGATGGCGAGGGCGCGCCGTTGCTCTCAATTTTTGGCGGCAAGATCACGACTTGCCGCCGCCTTGCCGAACATGCGATGCAGAAACTGGGTGTCTATCTGGACGATGGCGGTGAACCATGGACATCGGAGGCACATTTGCCCGGTGGGCATATTCCGAACGCCGACTTTGATGCATTTTTTGCTGAGGTACAAACGGGTTATCCATGGATGAACCCGGCGCATCTCGAACGTATGGCGCATTGTTATGGCACGCGGCTGCATGCGGTGATTGGCAATTGCACATCGGCGGGGCAGCTGGGTCAATATTTTGGTGCGGGCCTGTACGAAGCCGAAGCGCGCTACCTGATGGCCCATGAATGGGCGCGTCATGCCGAAGATATATTGTGGCGGCGTACCAAATGCGGACTGCATATGGACGATGAGGAAATAGCAGTATTTGAGCGCTGGGTGGCTGGTGCAGAAAGCTGAACTTTGGTCCGTCCAAAGAGATGATAGCTTGCCGCTGCTGCGTGCGGCGCCTATCTTGATGCCATGAATATGATATCAAATACATTGGACCTGATCGGGAATACGCCGCTGGTGCGCCTGAAAGGGCCCAGTGAGGAAACTGGCTGTGACATTTACGGCAAATGCGAATATATCAATCCGGGCGCTTCGGTAAAAGACCGGGCCGCGCTGTACATCGTGCGCGATGCAGAAGCGCGCGGCCTTCTCAAGCCCGGCGGGACGATTGTTGAAGGGACGGCAGGAAATACTGGTATTGGCTTGGCGCTGGTGGCGAATGCTTTGGGGTATAAAACCGTTATTGTCATGCCGGAAACGCAGTCGAAAGAGAAAATGGATACATTGCGCGCGCTGGGCGCGGAACTGGTAACTGTACCGGCGGCTCCCTATGCCAATCCTGGACATTTCGTACATACCTCACGCCGTCTCGCCGAGGAAACCGATGGAGCTGTCTGGGCCAATCAGTTTGACAATATAGCCAATCGCAAAGCGCATATTGAAACAACTGCGCAGGAAATCTGGACCCAGCTCGACGGGAAGGTTGACGGTTTTACCTGTGCAGCGGGCACAGGTGGTACGATTGCGGGTGTCGGACTTGGTTTGAAAGAAAAAGACGAAAAAGTAACGATAGCGCTGACCGACCCGCATGGCGCGGCTCTGTATGAATATTTTGCCAATGGGGAATTGAAATCGGAAGGTTCTTCCGTTGCAGAGGGCATAGGACAAGGGCGCATAACCGCCAACCTGGAAGGTGCACCGATAGATACACAGTTCCGCATTAGTGATGAGGAAGGCCTGGAATGGGTCCGCCGCATGCTATCTGAGGAAGGTTTGTGTCTGGGCCTGTCATCGGGTATAAATGTTGCAGGGGCAGTGGCACTGGCAAAGCAGCTGGGCCCCGGCAAGCGCATTGCCACGATATTGTGCGATACGGGATTTCGTTATCTGTCGACACTTTATAATGCAGACTGGCTCAAGTCGAAAAACCTGCCCGTGCTGCCATGGCTCTAGATAGCTCTAAGGATTGATATGGCTATTAATATACAAGGTGACAGTGAACCCAAAGGACAGGCGATGCACAGGTTGCGCATCGGTATCGCAGGGCTTGTGATTGTAACTGTCCTGACAGGTGGTGCATCCATGCTGTTGAACCGGGCCAGCAATGAGGAACCGTTTGAAACTGCGGTCAGCGATGGCGGAACGGCGACAGAACCCAATCCGGTTGCGCAGGATGATGGCAATACCGAACCGCTTGCCGAACTGGGCGTGGTGCCTGACCTGCCCGCGAGCGAAGAGGAGCAGGAAGCTTCCAAGGAGGAAGCTATCCCAAGTGGCCAATTGGTTCCCGACCTGGAACCGAAATCGGATATAGCCAATGACCCGCAATAACGGGTGGCTGACACTCTAATGCGTGTCAGGGCAATCTGGATATTGGCTATACTGGCGGGCATAGCGTTGCTGGCCGGGCTATATAACCATATGTCTGTACGCGGCGCACCTGCCACGAATGGCGGTGCCAAATCCAGTCTCATGCTAATGACCAGCCTGCCGCTCATATGGGGCGAGGCGCAAAGTATGGAAGAAATGCTGTCTGGCGATACCACGCAGCATCCTTTTTATACCCAGTTATCCCAGGATTATGACGTAACACCTACCGACAGCCTGGTTGAGGGTGGCTATCAATTGGCAGTATCCAATCCTGACGTATTGCTGCTGGCGCAGCCGCGTCCGTTGACGCCTGAAGAGCTGGTGGCAGTTGATGGCTGGGTGCGTTCCGGGGGCAGGGCATTGATCTTCGCGGATCCGATGCTTCGCATGGAAAGCCGTTATCCAATTGGAGACAAGCGCCGCCCACAGGCTGTTTCGCTGATGACCCCACTTTTTAAGCGCTGGGGTCTCGATTTCGTATTTGATGAAGTGAAGGGTACGGGCCCGATCACCCTGGAAGCCGGACCCCATAAGATACTTGCAGTCGATGTCGGTGGCTATGTCCGCCGTGCCAAGCAGGATATCACAATTGCCGATTGTCAGGTCGGTTCTCTCGCTGTGATGGCACGCTGCGATATCGGCAAGGGCAGGGTTATTTTGGTTGCTGATGCTGATATGCTTGATAACGAGCTGATGGCTCGATCCGACAATGGTGCTTTTGTCGCACAGTTGCTGCAGGAAGTGCAGATGGACGCAGACAAGAGCAAATAGGACAGCCAGCCGGCCTGAATTTTAATACTGCCTATTTTTGGGATTCCCATGATTCGCCTGTTTCCCTATAAAAACAGTCGCAGGAATTTCCAGCAAGCACCTGAAACATATAGAACATTATGCGAACGTACAAATCTAACTGTAAAACCCTTTAAACGGGGAAAATAAATTTTGTTGTAAAACAATGTGTTAAAATTTCAGAACGTAGTTTCACAGATTTTCCCCTTTTATCCCGCACCATAACTTGATACCCCTAACTTAAATAAGGGGTGAATATTTCCGCATGCCAGACGGGCGTGCCGGAAGCGTGTTTCTGCGCTTTTCCGGTCGGGGAAGTTCGCCTGTATTCGGGGTGGATCTGGTAAGTGCAGCAAAGGAAGCATAATTATACGGGCACGAGTTTCTCCGTACGCGGGGAAAAAGACCGTTTTGTGCTGCCTGCGAGTTTCCGCAAGATTGTCACTGAAAGCAGCGGCGGCCGTTATCTTTTTCTTTCTCAGCACCCCAATAAGCCCTGCCTGACGGCATTTGGCGAGAGTTATATCGGCTTTATGGAGGCGGAGATTGACAAGGCAGAAGCGCGCGCGATTGCGCAGGGCCTCGATTTTGACCGTGACGCCGCTGAAATCAATATGGGTTCGATGATCGAAGAAGTAAGCTTTGATGCCAGCGGCCGATTCACCTTCCCGCCGCTGCTGCGCAAGCTTGCCAATATTGACGAAACGGCCGTTTTCCTTGGCAGCATGAAAACCATCACCATCTGGAATCCCGAAATTTTCCTGCAGCAGGATGAGAAAACGTATGCGGGACCGATGATGAATGTGCGTGAGTTTCTCGCTGGCCAGTCTTCCGGAGGCGGGAAGAAGAAAAAATGACGCACATGCCTAAAACAGATGCTCCGCATATTCCCGTCTTGCTTGAAGAAGTGCTTGACGCTCTCGCCATCACCCCTGGCGAGCGTCATGTTGACGCGACTTTCGGTGCAGGCGGTTATACGCTGGCTATGCTGGATCATGGTGCATTGGTGCACGCATTTGACCGTGACCCTGATGCAATAACGAACGGCGCGGCTTTGGCCGCTTCACGAGACGGCAAACTGGTGCTCCACCCGCACCGGTTTGCCTGCCTTGACACTGTGCTTGAGGAAGCAGGTGTTGAGCAGGTTGATGGCATCGTATTTGATATTGGCGTATCATCTATGCAGCTTGACCAGGCCGAGCGGGGCTTTTCGTTTCAGTCAGATGGACCGCTCGATATGCGCATGGCACAGGATGGCATGAGCGCGGCGGATTTCGTGAATGAAGCTGACGAAAGCGAAATTGCCGACATTATTTATCTCTATGGCGAAGAACGTAAATCACGGCGTGTGGCAAGAGCAATTGTCGCTGCACGTCCGCTTGGCCGCACGAGCGAGCTGGCAAATGTCGTGCGCAAAGCGCTCGGACATCGCCCTGGCGCACCCAAGGATCCTGCCACCCGGACATTTCAGGCCATTCGTATTCATATCAACCAGGAGCTGGATGAACTGAAACAGGGGCTGGAGGCGGCTGAGCGTATGCTGCGTCCTGGTGGCCGGTTGGTTGTGGTGAGTTTCCACAGCCTTGAAGATCGCATCGTCAAGCGGTTCCTGCGCATGCGCAGCGGCTCCACCGGTAATCAGTCGCGGCATATGCCGGTCATGGCGGACGCTGGTCCTGCGCCGACATTTGAAAAACCTTCCAAGGCTATTCGCGCCGACAAGGGTGAATGCGCACGCAACCCCCGTGCACGTTCAGCAACCTTGCGTTGGGCGGTGCGCAGTGACGCTGCGCCGTGGGATGGACAGCCAAATGACAGTGAAAGGATGGCAGCATGATACTTGCAGTGAAACGCCTGAAAAACCTTGGCTGGGTTGCGCTGGTCGCCATTGTGCTCATTTCACTTTATCCGCTTTCGCTTAGTGTGGGGGCGCTGCGCAGTGACCTGCGCCAGACCGAACGAGAGATAGTGCGTGTGAAAAAGGAAATGCGCTACCTTGAAACCGAATTTGCCACCCGCGCCAGCATGCAACAGCTCGAGCAGTGGAACATGCTGGATTATGGATATGTCGCGCCCACTGCGGCGCAATATCTGGATGGCGAGCGCGCGCTTGCCAATCTGGGGCAGGGGCATGAGAATATCAAAAAGCCCGTCCGGGTCGCATCGCTGACGCTTGATGGCGTTAGCCCCGCGGGCATTATCGGCTCTCCTTTTGGGGACGGTGTAGATATCGATTCTGCGCCGGTTGTGGCCGATACGCCCACCGCATCGGATACGAACGATGTGGTGGGCAGGGATCTGGCTGAGGTCATCCAGGCCGAGGCGCCAAAAGCAGAGCCGCTTACTGAAGCGCAAAAGGCGACGCAGCGGCGCGAGCAGTTTGCCGCGAAGATGGATATCAACCTGCTGACGCAAAAACCTTCTCCTCTTGAAAAGGAGACTAGTGAATGACGGCGCTGGTCGGGAATGGCGGACGCCCCCGCCTCGCCAACATCAAACAGAAAGTCACATTGGTCGCGCAAGTGCGGCTGATTGTCGTTTTGGGCCTTTTCGCCTTGGCGATCACAACATTGCTGCTGCGGCTATTTTATTATGGTGCTTTCGAAGGGCAGGTTCAGCGTAGCTTGGTTTCCACCGATGTCATTCCGGTGCGGGCTGACCTTGTGGACCGCAATGGCGTTCCGCTGGCGCGCAATATGAAAATGCGTGCATTGCGTGTCATTCCCGAAAAGATACTGGGGGACAAGAATAAGCTGGCTATGCAACTGGCCGAGATTTTTCCGGATACACCTGCTTCGACCTTCCTAAAGGCAATGAAAAAGGATCGGCCCAGCTATCTGCGTCGCCGTCTTGTGCCAGAGGATGCCAATAAAGTGCATGCGCTCGGCGAAGTCGGCTTTGAATTCCCGCGTGAGGATGAGCGCTTCTATCCGCAGCATGGATTGGCCGCGCATGTACTGGGTTATGTCGATGCTGACCGCAAGGGCGTTATGGGCATGGAAAAAGCACTGGAAGAACGCCTTGTAGATCCTGCCAAGCTGGCTGAGCCAGCGGCGCTTTCCATTGACATCCGCGTGCAGGCCGCGCTGGAAAGCGAGTTGGGCGCAACCATGAAAAAACACTCGGCACGCGGCGCGACCGGTGTTGTGCTGGATGTGCATACTGGTGAAGTGCTGGCGATGGCCTCGCTGCCTGAATTCAACCCCAACAAGATTGATGCGACTGCGTTGCGCCATCAGGTCAATGACGTGACCTATAGCGTGTATGAGCTTGGTTCTACATTCAAGCCGCTTACAGTAGCGGCCGCGTTGGACGCTGGGACCGTGACCAATCTCGCCACACGCTATAATGCAACTGAACCTCTCAAAGTCGGTCGTTTCCGGATCAAGGATGACCACGCGCAGGGGCGCTATCTCAATGTTCCTGAAGCGCTCGTGCACAGCTCGAACATTGTGACGGCGCGCCTGGCGGACAATCTGGGCAAGGAGCGGATGGAGGAAATGTTCCGCAAATTGGATTTCGATGATCGTCCGGAAATTGAACTGGTTGAAGCAGGCCGCCCGCTCTGGCCGCAAAACTGGGGCCGTGTCACAAACATGACCGTGTCCTATGGGCATGGCATCGCTGTTACACCCATGCATTTGGCGAGCGCTTATGCTGCGCTGGTAAATGGCGGTATCTGGCGTCCCGCTACTCTGGAGAAAGTGGGTCCTGACAAAGCCGATCCGGGCCGCCGTGTGTTCAAGGCGTCGACCAGCGCTCGGATACGGCAGCTGCTGCGTATGATCGTGTCCGACGGCACGGGTCGCAAGGCGGATGCACCTGGTTTCCGGATTGGCGGCAAAACAGGCTCTGCCGAAAAGCCCAAAGGTGGCGGTTACAGCAAAAGCTCTCTGGTATCGACTTTTGCGGCAGCGTTCCCGATGGACGATCCAAAATATGTGGTCATCACCATGCTCGATGAACCTAAGGGTATTGCCGAGACATTTGGCCAGCGCACGGCAGGCTGGACTGCCGCACCGGTTGTAAAGCGCCTCGTGCCGCGTATCGGGCCGATGCTGGGCGTTGTGCCTGATGAAAGCCGCGATGTCGATGTGTCTGAGCTTACCCCGCTGCTCTGGCGGCCAAAAGGGGAAAGCTGATGAAACTGTCGAGCCTGTCATCGCTGGCCATTGGCGATGATGCCGAACGCATTGTCACCGGTTTCGCCATTGACCATAGGAAAGTTGCACCGGGCACAGTATTTGGCGCATTTCAGGGTGCAAAATTCAACGGCGAAGATTTTATAGAGGCGGCTGTAACGAGCGGTGCAATTGCCATTATCGCACGCCCGGAAGCTACTGTAGAAGGCGCGGTGCATATTGCTTCGAAAGAACCGCGCCGTACGTTTGCACAGCTGGCTGCACGCTTTTTCACACCAGTTCCGAAAATGACCGCTGCGATTACAGGTACCAATGGCAAGACCAGTTGCGCGGAAATGACACGGCAGCTCTGGCACATGGACGGCAATGTAGCGGCATCCATCGGTACATTGGGCATCACCACGTCCAAGGACCAAAATTACACGGGCCTCACCACGCCAGATATTGTCACTTTCCTGTCAAATATGACTGGATTGGCGCGCGAAGGCGTGACCCATGCGATATTTGAAGCGTCAAGCCATGGCCTGTCGCAATATCGTACCGAAGGCCTGCCGGTACATGCCGCTGGTTTCACCAATCTGAGCCGTGATCACCTCGATTATCACGGCGATATGGACAGTTATTTCAACGCAAAAATGCGGCTGTTTCGTGAAGTGGTAGAGGATAATGGCAGCGTGGTCATCTGGGCCGATGATGCATGGTCGGACAAGGTTATTGATATTGTCAAAGATCATGGACTGAAGCTGCTTACGGTTGGCGAAAAAGGCGACACTATCCAGCTTTTGTCGCGTACGCCGACACAATTGGGCCAGGTCCTGATGGTTGAGCACGAGGAACAAACGCGGCGTATCACATTGCCGCTTATCGGCGCGTATCAGGCCGCCAATGCGCTGACTTCGGCAGGACTGGCACTGGCAACAGGCGGCAGGGCAGATGAGGTTTTCGACCATGTTGGCCGCCTGCAGCCGGTGCGCGGGCGGCTCGAACGTGCGGTTATCTGTAAATCAGGCGCGCCTGTTTATGTCGATTATGCACATACGCCCGATGCACTCAAATCCGCCATTGAGGCGCTGCGTCCACATGTGAAAGGGCGGCTCATCACATTATTTGGGGCTGGCGGCGACCGTGATACTGGCAAGCGGCCCGAAATGGGCAAGATTGCCAGTGAAATGTCCGATGTCGTGATTGTCACTGATGATAATCCGCGCAGTGAAGATCCGGCGGCCATACGCGCCGAAATCATGGCGGCGGTTACCAATGGAGAGGAAATTGCTGATCGCCGCACGGCGATTGCGCATGCCATCGCTTTGGCGCAAGGCGATGATATCATTTTGCTGGCGGGCAAGGGGCACGAGCAGGGACAGATTGTGGGAGACCGTGTGCTCCCGTTTGATGACGTGGAAGTAGCGCGGGAGTGTGCGGCATGATGGAATATAATTTTTACGCGTCCTATCCAAAAGGTTCGGAAATCAGAAAGGGCCGTGTGCGCCGTGCAACTACTGCGCTGGGCCTTTTGACGCTCCCGTTGCGCGGCTTGATGGAGATTGCGCGGAGTGGTGCTGCATCCCGCTCTGATAAGGATGACGCGCAATGACTCTATGGAAATCATCCGACATTGAAAAAGCGATAAATGGAAAGGCCAGCATGGATTTTGATGTAACCGGTGTGGAATTTGATTCACGCGAAGTGAGCGAAGGCGATCTGTTTTTGGCGCTGAAAGGTGAACAGAGCGATGGGCATCTCTATCTGGACAAAGCTTTTGAAAATGGTGCCAATGGCGCAGTGAGTGAGCAGGATTGCGTGCACCCGCATATCCGTGTGGCGGACAGCACGAAAGCGCTGGATGATCTGGCCAAAGCCGCGCGGACGCGTGTTAATGCCAAAATTATCGGCGTGACGGGCTCTGCAGGCAAGACTGGCACGAAAGAAGCCCTTTTTGCTGCGCTCAACCGTTCCTCGCACGGCAAAGCGCACCGTTCAGTTAAGAGCTATAACAACCATGTGGGAGTCCCGCTCAGCCTGTCACGTATGCCCGCTGACACCAGCTTCGGCATTTTCGAAATGGGCATGAACCATAAAGGCGAACTGTCTCAGTTGACGAAGCTGGTGCGGCCGCATGTCGCGATAGTCACGACCATTGCCCCCGCACATATCGGCCACTTTTCGGGCGAAGAGGAAATTGCGGACGCGAAAGCAGAGATTTTTGAAGGGTTTGAAGAAGGCGGCACTGCCATTATCCCGCACGACAGTCCGCATTATGAACGTCTGCGCAAGGCTGCGGAAAAGCATGCTGGCGAAGTCGTCACATTTGGCCTGCATGCTGATGCAGATGCGCGCGCAATAGATATGGTGCCCGCGATAGGTGGTGGCACACTCGTAACCGCGAAAATCCGTAACGCCAATCTTTGCTATACAGTAGCAGAGGCGGGTGAGCACTGGGTTCTCAATTCACTTGCCGTTCTGGCGGCGGTGCAGGCAGTCGGCGGCGATATGGCTGCGGCGGGCCTTGCATTGGCAGAACTTCCCGGCATGGCAGGGCGCGGTGCACGGCACAAAATCGCAATTGAAGGCGGCACGGCACTTGTCATTGACGAAAGCTATAATGCCAACCCGGCGTCGATGGGCGTGACCATTGCCGCACTGGGCGCAGAGGCCGCTGACCGGCGGATCGTGCTACTAGGTGCAATGAAGGAACTGGGTGCGGCCAGCGATACCTATCATGCCGAACTCGCCGTGCCGCTCCGTGCGGCGCAGGTCGATCTTGCTATTTTGGTCGGCGATGAAATGAAAATCCTGGCGGACACCATTGCCGCGGATCCGGATCATGCAACCAAGGCGGTGCATGTCGCGGACGCGCTGGAAGCAGAAAAGCTGTTGAAAACTCAATTATGCGCCGGGGATGCATTGCTGGTCAAAGGTTCAAATGCCATGGGTTTGGCAGCTGTGGTCGGTTCGCTAACAGATGCGGGCCTGAAGCGCGCGGGATAGGATTGGGAAAGATATGCTCTATTGGCTTGGCGAATGGATGGAATTTGAAGGGATATTCAACCTTGTCCGCTATTTGAGCTTCCGTTCCGGTGCGGCGATTTTCACCGCGCTCATTATCGGCCTGTTTATCGGCCCGCGCTTTATCTCCATGCTCCGTGTGCGTCAGGGTAAGGGGCAACCGATCCGCGAAGATGGTCCGCAAACGCATCTTGCAAAAGTGGGTACACCGACAATGGGCGGACTCATGATACTGACATCACTGGTTATTTCTGTCCTGCTCTGGATGGATTTGACCAGCACATTTGTCTGGGCCTGCCTCGCGGTGACTTTTGGTTTTGGCCTGATTGGCTTTATGGATGACTATGACAAGGTTACGAAAAACAGCCATAAGGGCGTTTCAGGCCGAACTCGATTACTGCTGGAATTCATCATCGCAGGTGCGGCCAGCTGGTTCATCCTGCGGCAGACAGGCACCATGCTCTATGTCCCGTTTTTCAATAATATTTCGATCGATCTTGGTTATTTCTACATACCCTTTGCTGCGTTCGTGATTGTGGGCGCGGGCAATGCCGTCAACCTGACTGATGGCCTAGATGGCCTTGCGACCATGCCAGTTGTGATTGCAACGGGCACTTTCATGGCGATTGTTTACCTTGTCGGGCGTGAGGACTTCTCCGAATATCTAGGCATTCCTTATGTGGAAGGCGCGGGGCAGATGGCGATATTCTGCGCTGCAGTTATTGGCGCGTGCCTTGCATTCCTGTGGTTCAACGCACCGCCCGCTGCGATTTTCATGGGGGATACCGGCAGTCTGGCACTGGGCGGGGCATTGGGCGTCATTGCTGTGGTATCGCACCACGAAATCGTACTGGCCATTGTGGGGGGGCTGTTTGTTCTGGAAGCGGTGTCGGTCTTTATCCAGGTGTTCTATTTCAAGCGTACGGGTAAGCGGGTTTTCAAAATGGCCCCTATTCACCATCATTTCGAGCAGTTGGGTTGGGCGGAATCTACTGTTGTTATCCGTTTCTGGATTATTTCACTTGTGCTTGCACTGGCCGGACTGGCGACGCTGAAGCTCAGATGATTACCAGCCTCGCCTTTGCCCATAAAAAATATGCCCTGCTGGGGCTGGCGCGCTCGGGCATGGCAACGCTTGATGCGCTGGTGGCGAGCGGCGCACACTGCATGGCCTGGGATAACCGGGAGGAAGCACGTGAAGCCGCTGCAGGTAAGGCTGAGATTGCAGATCCATTAACGGCAGATTTGACAGGTTATGATGGCATAGTCGTATCGCCCGGTGTTCCGATCAACACACACCCGATAGCGCAGAAGGCCGAAACATCCGGTGTGCCATTGATTGGCGATATTGAACTGTTTGCGCAGGCACGCGCAGCCTTGCCATGGCATCGCGTGGTAGGCGTAACAGGCACTAATGGTAAATCGACCACGGTTGCGCTCATCTATCACATTCTGAAAGAAGCGGGCGTGCCGTCACTGATGGGCGGAAATATAGGCCTGCCGATCATGAGTCAGGAGCCGCTTGCTGATGGCGGTGTCTACGTACTTGAGCTTTCGAGCTACCAGATTGACATTACCCGGACGCTGGATTGTGAAGTTGCGGTATTGCTTAACGTTACGCCTGATCACCTCGACCGCTATGATGGTTTTGAGGATTATGCAGCGGCCAAGGCCCGGCTTTTTGATATGCAGTCTTCTGGCCATAACGCGATATTCGGTAATGGAGACGATGTAACACAGGGCATTGCCGCGGACGTCGCAGCGCGCGAACAGAACCCCAAAGTAACGCGTATCAACGCCGATACTCTCAAGGGGCAAGATGAATGGTCTTCGTTGCAGGGACCGCATAATGCTGAAAACGCTGCTATTGCTATTGCCACAGCAGAGGCGCTGGGCATAGGTGAGGAAAAGTGGCGGCCAGCGCTGGGAAGCTTCACTGGATTGCCGCACCGCATGGAACGTATGGCGGAACATGAAGGCATCTTGTTTATCAACGATAGCAAGGCGACAAATCCTGCCTCCACCGCGCCGGCTCTTGCTGCTTATACAAATATACACTGGATAGTCGGAGGCTTGCCCAAGGGTGAGCGGCTTGATGAGTGCGAACCATATTTTGGTAATGTGAAACATGCTTATACGATTGGTGAGGCGGGTCCGGCCTATGCAAAGCTACTGGCGCAGAAAGGTGTTGCGGTAGACGCATCCGAAATGCTGTGTACGGCGGTTATTCAGGCGTTGGAAAATGCATCCTCCGGTGATGTCATCATGCTATCGCCCGCCTGTGCATCCTTTGACCAGTTCCGCGATTTTGAGGCGCGCGGTGAGCATTTCCGGCAGATTGTGAATGCATTGATCAATCCGGATGAAGATGGCGAAATGCCGGGGCCAATAAATGGGTCGGCAAATGGGGAAGCGGCATAATGGCCAGCGCCCCTGAACATACAATTGCCCCTGAATCTCCCGTCCTCAAATATAAGCGCAAGCTTAACCTGTCGGGGCGTTTGGGACGCTCGGACCGGTCACACCTTGCGGTCTGGTTTTGGGAACTTGACCGTGTGCTGCTGACTTTCATATTCGTGCTGATGGCGATTGGCCTGATTGCGGTGGCCGCTGCATCTCCCGCAACGGCTCAGCGTCTGTCCGATACGACAACCACGCTCAATCCGCTTCTCTATTTTTATAAGCAGCTTGTCTGGCTTATCCTGGGTGTGCCGGTCATGCTGTTCGTGTCCATGCTGCCCAAGACACAGGCGCGGCGTCTGGCCATAATATTGTGTGCGGTTTTCCTGTTTCTGCTGCTGCTCGTTCCGCTTATCGGGACATCGGTCAATGGCGCGCGGCGCTGGATCGGCTATGGCCTGACCATTCAGCCTTCAGAATTTCTGAAGCCTGTGTTCGCGGTGACGCTGGCATGGGTATTATCCTGGAAGGCCAAGGATGCAACTATGCCTGTAGTGGGGTTGTCGATGATCCTGACCGGCACGATTGGTATATTATTGATGATGCAGCCCAATCTGGGTGCGACCATTATTTTTTGCGGCATCTGGTTCGTGCTGATCCTGCTCGCGGGCCTGTCGGCGCAGATTATAGGTATATCAATTGCCGGCGGGCTAGGTGGGCTGGTGCTCGCCTATTTCTTTTATCCTGTTGCTACACAGCGGATCAATACATGGATATTTGGCGGCGGGGAATATGACCAGGTTGCCTTTGCACACCGTACACTGACCAGTGGCGGTTTTATTGGCAAGGGCCCAGGCATGGGTACGGAAAAATTCAAACTGCCCGAAGCGCACACTGACTATATCTTCTCAGTCATCGGCGAAGAATTTGGCTTGCTGGCCTGTGCAGGCGTTGCGATTGTATTTTTTGCCATCATCGCGCGCGTGCTGATGCGGTTGCTTGATGAAGAAGATGTGTTCACGATTATGGCAGTGACGGGCCTGACAACGCAGCTGGGCGGGCAGGCGATTATCAATATGGCCGTCAACCTTCAGCTGTTCCCATCCAAGGGTATGACGCTTCCATTCATCAGTTATGGCGGTTCTTCAATGATTGCTTTGTGCCTTGGCACTGGATTGCTGCTGGCGCTGACGCGGCGAAACCCCTATCTGAACCGTTCATCCTATGCGAAAGATGGATTTCAGATGAATGGCCAGAAAGGCAGTCATATAAGCGGCCAAACGAGCGGGGAATCAAAATGACAGTGACAAAGCATTTTGTTTTAGCGGCAGGCGGGACCGGGGGACATATGATTCCGGCCTATGCACTCGGTGCGGAGCTAATGCAACGCGGTCACCATGTCGCACTGATGACCGATGATCGCGGCGCCAAGATCCCTGGGATTTTTGAAAAAGGACAAATGCATATCCTGCCTGAAAGCCGGATGGCGGGTGGCCTGCTCGGGTGGTTGCGCGGCTTTCGCGGCATTATGGCGGGTCGTAAAATGGCGGGGCAATTATTTGAGAATTTTCAGCCCTCTGCTGTAGTGGGTTTTGGCGGTTATCCGGCGCTACCAACGCTACTCGCCGCGCAAAAGGCGAAAATCCCGACCGTGATTCATGAGCAAAATGCGGTGTTGGGCCGGGTGAACCGTTTCATGGCGCACAAGGTGGATGCAATTGCCACGTCCTATCAGGATGTCGAGCGGCTTGACGTCAAATATCTGCCAAAAACACATCTTGTCGGCAATCCTGTGCGTGAAGAAGTGCTGGCGCTGCGCGGTGAAGATTATCCGCCGTTTCTTGAAGGCGGTGTGTTTCGCGTTTTGGTAACAGGTGGCAGTCAGGGCGCAAAAATTTTATCAGAGGTTGTGCCGGATGGTCTCGCCATGCTGCCTGTAAACCTGCGGCAGCGGCTGCAGGTGACACAGCAATGCCGTGCTGAGGATATCGAAGCAGTTCGCGCGAAATATGCTGATCATGATATTCCAGCACAGCTTGCCACTTACATTGAGGACCTGCCTGACAAACTGGGCTGGTCGCATCTGGTGATTGGCCGTGCAGGCGCGTCGACCATAGCCGAACTGACGGCCGCGGGGCGTCCTGCGATATTAATCCCGCTGCCCGGTGCCATGGATGACCATCAGACTGTCAATGTGCGCGAAATGGTGGCAGCAGGCGGTGCGCGCGCGATCCGGCAACCCAATTTTACCGCGACCGAGCTTGCCAAGCAGATACAGAAGATGGCGCTTAACCCCGAAACACTGGCCAATGCAGCGCGCGGGGCGTGGAATTGCGGGTTGCCCAATGCGGTGCGCGACCTTGCCGATCTGGTGGAAAGCATGGGTGGTGCACCGCTTACAGATGTGATCAGGATAAGCGGAGCGGAGCGCGAGAGGCGCGCTACCGGTAGCCCGTCACTTGCAAAAGATACAGTTGAAGGACACAGCGCATGAAGGCGGTAGGCACCGATATTGGCACAATCCATTTTGTGGGCATTGGCGGCATAGGCATGTCAGGCATTGCCGAAGTCATGCACAATCTTGGCTATGATGTGCAGGGCAGCGATATAGCCGAAAGCTATGTGGTCGAGGGTTTACGCGATCGCGGCATCAAGGTGATGATCGGGCAAAGGTCCGAAAATGTCGAAGGCGCGGCGGTGATTGTCACATCCACCGCGATCAAGCGTACCAACCCGGAAGTCGTCTATGCGTTGGAAAACCGCATCCCTGTCGTGAAGCGGGCGGAAATGCTTGCCGAGCTGATGCGGCTGAAATCTACCATTGCCATCGCGGGCACGCATGGCAAGACGACAACGACGTCAATGGTGGCGGCGATGCTTGACCATGGCGGGATTGATCCGACGGTTATCAATGGCGGTATCATCAATACTTATGGTTCCAATGCGCGGCTGGGCGATGGCGACTGGATGGTGGTTGAAGCTGATGAAAGCGACGGCAGTTTCCTGCGGCTTGATGGCACGCTCGCCGTCGTCACCAATATCGATCCTGAACATATGGAGCATTATGGCAGCTTTGATGTCCTCAAAAAGGCGTTTATCGAATTTGTCGAGAACGTACCTTTTTATGGTGCAGCCATATTGTGCCTCGATCATCCCGAAGTACAGGCGATTTTGCCGCAAGTGAAAGACCGCCGGATTATCACTTATGGTTTTAGTGCGCAGGCAGATGTGCGCGGTGAAAACGTGACACCAATTCCGGGCGGCAACCGGTTTGATGTGACCGTGAGTGAAACAGATGGTACCAGCCGCAAGATTGAAGGCATCGAATTACCGATGCCAGGGCGGCATAATGTACAAAATGCATTGGCCGCCGTCACGATCGGCCTGCAAATGGGCATGTCCGACGAAGATGTGCAGAACGGCTTTGCCACTTTTGGCGGCGTCAAGCGCCGTTTTACCAAAGTGGGTGAGGTGGATGGCGCAGTCATTATTGATGATTATGGCCATCACCCGGTCGAGATTAAAGCCGTTCTGGCCGCGGCGCGTGAGGGCGCCCAAAACCGCATTATCGCTGTGGTTCAACCGCACCGCTATACCCGCCTGCGTGATTTGATGGATGAGTTCCAGCAGTGTTTTAACGATGCTGATATTGTCTATGTAACGCCAGTCTATGAAGCGGGCGAAGATCCGATTGAAGGTGTTGATGCCGAAGCTCTGGTTGCGGGCCTGAAACAGCGTGGGCTGCGTTCGGCGGCAACCATAGCCGATGCTGATGCATTGGCCAAAGAGCTTGCCGATACGGTGCAGGCAGGTGATATGGTCGTGTGCCTGGGCGCGGGGGATATCACGAAATGGGCGGCAGGCCTTGCCGATGCGATCAAGGCGAAGCGCGGATGAGTGTTGATACCGCCTTTATGCCCGATGTGCGCGGCAAGTTAAAGCCGGAAGCCCCGCTTGCACCGCTTGTCTGGTTCAAAAGCGGCGGCCGGGCGGACTGGCTGTTTGAACCGAAAGACGTGGCTGATTTACAGGATTTTCTTGCCAATCTGGATAATGATATTGAGGCGTGGCCGCTGGGGCTTGGTTCCAACCTGATTATTCGCGATGGCGGCAAGCGCGGCGTGACGGTCCGGCTCGGCAAAGCTTTTGCTGCTATTGATACGAGCTACGCGGATGAGCTTGTACTGACTAGCGGCGCAGGAGCCCCGGGTATTTCGGTGGCAAGCAAGGCGCGTGACAATGGCATTGCGGGCCTTGAATTCCTGCGGGGTATACCTGGCACGGTGGGCGGCGCGGTGCGCATGAACGCGGGCGCTTATGGCCGTGAAGTCTGCGACATACTGGTGAGTGCCGATCTGGTGCTGCGCGATGGCAGTCTGGCCACGGTGCAGTTGGAAGATATGGGCTATAGCTACCGCCATAGCGAACTTCCCAAGGGCGCGATTGTGGCGGGGGCAACGTTCAAAGGGATTGCTGGCGACCCCAAAGAAATCGGCGCGGAGATGGACCGCATCGCCGCCGAACGCGAAGCATCGCAGCCGCTGCGCTCGCGCACGGGCGGATCGACATTCAAAAACCCTGAGGGACACAAGGCATGGCAGCTGGTTGACGCGGCCGGGTGCCGCGGCCTGCGGATTGGCGATGCGCAGGTATCGGAAAAACACTGTAACTTCCTGCTCAATCTGGGCGAAGCGACATCGGCGGATATTGAGGCGTTGGGTGAGGAAGTGCGCAAACGCGTCAAAGCCCACTCGGGCGTTGAACTGCAATGGGAAATCCAGCGTGTGGGGGAAAAGCCATGACCCTTTCCAAACTGCATATCGCAGTGCTGATGGGGGGGTGGTCCGCCGAACGTGAAGTGTCGCTTATGAGCGGGAATGGTGTGGCCGATGCACTGGAATCGCGCGGACATAAAGTGACGCGGGTCGATATGGACCGCAACCTGGCCATGGTGCTGGATGGCATAAAACCCGATGCGGTGTTCAATGCGCTGCACGGTACGCCGGGTGAAGATGGCACGGTGCAGGGCATGCTCGACCTGATGCAGATCCCCTATACGCATAGCGGGCTGGTGACATCAGTGATTGCGATTGACAAGGAGCTTACCAAGCAGGCGCTGGTGCCGCAAGGTATCCCCATGCCCGAAGGCAAGGTTGTGGAGTGCGCGACGCTGTACAAGGGCGATCCACTGCCACGGCCTTATGTACTTAAGCCCGTAAATGAAGGGTCTTCTGTCGGCATTGCGATAGTCCGTGATGACAGCAATTACGGTTCTCCTATTGCGCGTGACAGCAAGGGACCATGGCAGGATTTTGACCATTTGCTGGCCGAGCCTTTCATTAAGGGCCGTGAGCTTACGACCGCTGTTATTGGCGACAAGGCATTGTGCGTGACGGAGCTGCAGGTCAAATCGGGCTTCTATGATTATGATGCCAAATATACGGATGGACTGACCGAGCATATCTGCCCGGCGGATATTCCCGAAGATATAGCGGAGCTGTGCCGCGAATATGCACTGAAGGCCCACCGGTTACTTGGGTGCAAAGGTACTTCAAGGTCCGATTTTCGGTGGGATGATGAACTGGGATCAGACGGTCTGTTCCTTCTGGAAACCAACACGCAGCCCGGCATGACACCCTATAGCCTTGTGCCTGAACAGGCGAAGCATATGGGTATGAGCTATGCCGATCTGGTAGAGGCAATTGTGGAGGAGGCGCTCGCGAAAGCGTGACGCAAAAGCATATGGCCAAGGCGAAGACCACCCGTAAGAAAGTCGCACCGCGTAAACGTGCAGCGCCCAGGAAAAAGGTCCGGAAGGCTTCACCGCTGGACAAGCTGCTGCAGATGCTGCCTTTCACAGAAAGCCAGATACAGCGCGGCGCGACCTGGGGTGTTTTGCTGCTGATTGCTGTTGTCGGTTATGGTGTGGCAGAATTTTTTGGCGCGCCAGCAGCTGCACGTCAGGAATTTGCAGAAGCCGCAGGCCGTGCAGGGTTTGAAGTCAAACGTATCGAAGTACGCGGCGTGGACCGTGTCAACGAGCTTAAAGTCTATGAAATCGTGTTGAATGAAAAAGATCGGGCCATGCCGCTGGTTGATGTGGAAAAGCTGCGCAGTGATCTGATGGAATTTGGCTGGATCAAGGATGCACGCGTGTCACGCCAGCTTCCCGACACACTGATTGTCGATATTGTCGAGCGTGTGCCGCATGCAGCATGGGATAATGGCCAGTCATTGACGTTAATCGACAAGGGCGGGGCGGTGTTGGGCGAAGTAAGTGCGGCGCAAGCGCGCGAATTTCCGCTTATCGCCGGTTACCGCGCAAATGAGCGAGCAGAGGACCTGTCCGCGCTGCTTGAAGAAGCACCCGCGCTTATTCCACTGGTTACAAAGGCCGAATGGATTGGCAATCGCCGCTGGAATATCAGTTTCAAATCAGGCGAAACGCTGGCCTTGCCAGAGGGCAGGGCGGAAGCCGCCGCCGCATGGATTAATTTTGCACGGATGGATGGAATAAACCGGCTTTTGGGCAAGGGTGTGACGTATTTCGACCTGCGCGATCCGGAGCGCGCTTACCTGCGGATGCCGCGCAAGGAAAAAGAAGATGATAAGGCGCCGGAAAAACGTTCAGGCCGGTCGCAAACGACGCAAGAGGGGTAAGGGCAAATGGCAACGCAGCGCGTTGAAAAGATTTTTACGGCACTGGATATTGGATCATCCAAAGTGTCCGCGATGATCGCGGGGCAGACAGATAGCGGTGAACTGGTTGTGCTGGGCACCGGGCAGCGCGCGAGTGAAGGTGTGAAGCGCGGTTATATTGCCGATATGGAACGCACCGAGCTGGCTGTGCGCACGGCTGTGGAGCAGGCGGAACGAATTGCTGGCGTGAATATTGAGGACGTCTGGGTGGGCTGCTCCTCCGGCGGCCTGTCAAGCAGCGTGGCCAGTGTTGAGATTGACCTGGGCGGCGGACGCGTTGAAAAAGACGATATCAACCAGCTGCTTGATGCCGGGCGTGAAACAATTGACCCTGCCGGTCGCACGGTGCTGCATGCACAGCCTACGCTTTATACGCTGGATGGCCTGTCAGGTGTGAAAAATCCTGAAGGCTTGCATGCCGATCAACTTGGAGTTGATATCCATGTGATACTTGCTGATGGCGCGCCGCTGCGTAACATGGACACATGTGTTCGCGCCGCGCATCTGAACGTGGAGTCGATTGTCGCATCGCCAATTGCGGCAGGTATGGCTAGCCTAAGTACAGAAGAACGTGAGCTTGGCGTCGCGCTGGTCGAAATGGGTGCCGGTATCACCAATATTTCGCTCTATGCGGGTGATATGCTGGTCGGGCTTTTCGCCATTCCTTATGGAGGCAACGATATTACGGATGCGATTGCATCGGCATTTGGTATTCGCCGCAATCAGGCTGAACGGATGAAGTGTTTTTATGGTTCGGCTACATCCAGCCGTACCGACCACCGTGACATGATACCCGTTGGCGGCCCCAATGAACCGGTGGCGGCCGGCGACGATCAGAACCGCATCGCCCGTGCAGAGCTTATTTCAGTTATCAAGCAACAGCTGGATTATCTCATAGGCGAAATTGGCAAAGGCCTTAAAGAGCTGGGCTTTACCGGAAATGGCGGCCGGCAGATCGTGTTGACAGGCGGCGGTGCGGAAATGAAAGGCATTGCCGATTACGTCCAGGCGGCACTTGACCGATCTGTGCGTGTGGGTAGGCCGCGCGGGCTTGGCGGATTGCCTGAAGCGCATGGCGGTCCTGCTTTCACAACCCTGGCCGGGTTGGTGCAGTTCGCGGTTCATGCGCCGGTTGATATCCGCACGATACCAAAGGGATATCAATCCGTTCATAAAATGGCTGGCGGTGCGCTTTTTCAGCGTGTGTTGAATGCGATTAAGGCCTATTTTTGAACGGTTCGCCGATGAACTGGGGAAAAAAGCCGGTTTTTGTAAAAAAGGTTAATTTTTTAGGTGATTCGGTGAATCATTCTGTGCCAATAAGGGACTGTAAAAAATTTGCTTCGTATGAATAGCTGAAGCAGGGGAGACAAAGAGCACATGAGTATCAATATCGGACCACCCACAGTTGATGAATTGCGCCCGCGCATTGCCGTAATCGGCGTTGGCGGGGCGGGTGGTAATGCCATCGCCAACATGATCGCCGCCAGCGTTGAAGGCGTTGATTTTATCGTTGCCAATACCGACGCACAGGCACTGAACAGTTCACCTGCCGAAAGGCGGATCCAGCTTGGCCCTGAAATAACACAGGGGTTAGGCGCAGGATCGCGGCCGGAAGTTGGCCGTGCAGCTGCAGAAGAGACCATTGTTGATGTGGATGCCGCGCTGGAAGGTGCGCATATGTGCTTTATCGCTGCTGGCATGGGCGGTGGCACTGGCACTGGCGCAGCGCCTGTGATTGCCAAGGCGGCACGCGAAAAAGGCATATTGACTGTCGGTGTTGTGACCAAGCCGTTTACGTTTGAAGGCACACGCCGTGCACGTTCGGCAGATGCAGGCATTGATGAGCTGCAAAAAAATGTCGATACTTTGATCGTCATTCCAAACCAGAACCTGTTCCTGGTTGCCAACCCGAACACCACGTTCAAGGAAGCATTCCACCTTGCGGACGAAGTATTGCAGCAGGGGGTACGTTCGATCACCGATCTGATGGTGATGCCAGGCCTTATCAACCTTGATTTTGCCGATGTCCGTTCGGTTATGCGTGAAATGGGCAAGGCGATGATGGGTACAGGTGAAGCCGAAGGCGACAACCGCGCGCTTGAAGCAGCCGAAAAAGCCATTGCCAACCCATTGCTTGACGGTGTGTCGATGCAGGGCGCCAAAGGTGTGATCATCTCGATTACGGGTGGTGAGGACATGCGCCTGATGGAAGTCGACGAAGCTGCCAACCATATCCGTGAACTGGTCGATGCCGATGCAAACATCATTTGGGGTAGTGCCTTTAATGATGATCTGGAAGGTAAAATTCGTGTGTCTGTTGTGGCGACCGGCATTGATAATGATGGCAGTGTGCAGGCTGAACCTGCGCGCGCATTTTCACTTAACAGCATGTCCGGTACAAAAACCGAAGAGAAACCGGAGCCGGTAATTGCACCTGCTCCCGAACCGGAAATGGTGGAATTGAATGCCCCGGAGACGTCTCTTGATGACATGCCCGCTGATGAGACGGTATCGAGTGATTATGAGCCTGTAAGTCTGGACGAGCCCGAAGTGGTTGCGGAAGAAGCCGAAACTGCTGCACCAGGTATGGAGTCACTGGACAATGCAGGTGAGGAAGAACCGCTTGATCTTACATTTCCGGCGGATGATGCGGAAGATGAAGGTGTTGTAACAGAAGCTGCAAACGAAGTTGAAGCTGAAGCAGAGACTGAAAAACCTGCCATTGCGACATATGTTGATGATGCATTGGAAGAAAGCAGCGCAAACGATAGCGATGACCTCCTGCTTGACGCATCCCAGTCGGTTGAAGAGCCCCGCGCTCCGCGCATAAATACGGGCAACTCTGGCGGAGGCACTCTGTTTGAAAGAATGGCCAATCTGTCACGCGGTGGCAGCAAGACAGCGGAAAAGGATGAGGAAGACAGCGATGACGACAATCCGCTCAATATCCCGCGCTTCCTTAACCGGCAAAACAACCAGTAAGAGTATATGGGGAGGGGGCTTTGCGGCCCCCTCTCTATTTGAAAAAGAAACATGGAATATCGTGTGAGACTGCCGATCATATGGCGGTGACTCAGCGATTGTTCAGGGTGAATCTTTCAGGATTATCGCACTAAGGCGATATGGGTATTGGGATTTATGCAGTTGCAGCAGATTATTAGGCAAGGCAGATGGAAGCCGGCACTGTTAATGGCAGGTGTTGCCGCAGTTACTTCTGCGCCGCTCCATGCACAGCAAAGCAATATGCCTGCCCTGCCAGTGCTGCTTGTTCAGGGTAGTGGCACTGTCGAACTCAGCAATGCCTTGAATCGCCTTGCTCGTAATTCGAAAGACCTGGATGCGCTGATTGATGCTGGCAATGCCGCTCTCCGCCTTAAGGATGCAGATGGAGCGCTGGGCTTTTTTGCGCGTGCAGAGCGACTGAATCCGCGCAATGCGCGCGTGAAAGCAGGGCTTGCTTCGGCGCTGCTCGGCACTGAAAACCCATATGAAGCATTGCGGCTGTTTGACGAGGCATTGCGGCTCGGCATGGCAGAAAGCTTTATCGCTGCGGATCGCGGGCTAGCCTATGACCTGGTTGGCAATAATGCGCAGGCACAGCGCGATTATACGCTTGCACTTAACCGCGGGGGCGGGGACGAGGTCAAGCTGCGCTATGCACTGTCGCTGGGCATAACCGGAGACACAGATGGTGCCGCAAGGTTGCTCAACCCCATGCTGCGGAAAAATAACGCTGCGGCCTGGCGTATGCGCGCATTCATATTGGCGATTAATGGCGATCGCCGCGAAGCCCGCAAGGTGGCACGCGGGACTATGCCCCCGCGTCTTGCCGCCTCTGTTCAACCCTATCTTGACTATATGCCGAAACTGACCAAACCGCAGCAGGCAGCAGCAGCGCATTTTGGCCATTTCCCGAAAACCGCAAATATAGGCCGGCAAGATCCGCGTAATGCCAGATATGCGGGTGTGCGCGGCGGAACCGGTGCCGATGCCGGATTGATACCCGCCGGTGAACCGCTCGGAGCAAATCCAAAGGGCCGGAACGCAAAGAAAAAGGCAAGCAAGAAGAAACGGCGCAGACCTGGGCGTGATCGCCGGGCAAGCTGGCGGCGCAGCAAGAGCGAAAGTACACGGTCAACCAATCAGCAGAACCGCAGCAATAGGCAGCAGACAGCGGCCGTAGCCACAACCGTTCCAGTGCCGCCACCGGGTCAGGCTATTGCAAAACCGAAATCGCTTTCCACTGCTGTTGCTGATGTCATGGACAAACCGGTAACGGAGAATGCCAACACAGCTTCGAAACCGAACAATGATCTTGCCAAGGCAGTAGCGGCTGTCAAGGATAAACCCTTTGAAAACAAAGCAGTGCAGACTGCACAGACCGTAAAGCGTGGCAACGAAAGTGCAGGCAAAAAGCCGGTGGCGTCCGGCGTCAGAGTAGCTTCTTCGGCAAATAGTTTTGATCTCGCAACTACACCGAGTTCCAGCACGAATGCGGGTTACACTCCGTCAGCTTCTGCGCTGGATAAAGTTAAACGCGAACAGTCTTTGGCAGCAAAGCGCCCCAGTTTCGAAACGCTTATGTCGGATATAAATGTGCCTGAGACAGAGTTGAAGCGCGATAGCCGGGCTGTTGATCTTGCGACTATCACGCCGGCCAAACCCAAGCCGAAACCAAAACCCGTACCTGCCAAAACTGCGCCGCCACAACATCCTGCGCGGCACTGGGTACAGATAGCCATAGGCCAGAAAACATCGCTTTTTCCGTCTGAATGGCGCCGCCTGTCACGCAAGGCACCGGAGGCGTTTGAGGGTGTGGGAGGCTGGATGGTGCCGGTCAACCAGACCAACCGCCTGCTTGCCGGACCATTTGAAGATGCTCGCACAGCGCAGGCTTTTGTCAATCAGTTGGCCAAGTCGGATATGGCGGCGCTGCCATGGAAAAGCAGTGCAGGCGAAGAAGTTCGTAAAGTCCCCAAAAAATAGCGAGTTCTATTCGATTCCGAGAGCCGCTGCAGCTTCCTTTATCTGTTTCAACTCAGCACCATTGTTTCGAAAGGTACGTTGCGCATCTGTATAGGCTTTTTGTGCCTTGGCTGTTTCACCCAGCGCAACCCGGCTGCGCATCAGCATGATCCAGCCGCGTGCGTCATTGGGATTTTTCGAAAGACGCGTATCAAGGCCTTCCACCATGTCGCGGATCATTTTTTCCTGTTGTCCCTGCGGTAATTGCGCGGCATCGCGCATTTGCTGCTGTGTTGGTCCCGGAATAGCGCCCGTTGCCACATCCGGGCCGGTGGTTTTGAAAGGCGGCGGGGGCGGCGCATTGCTGGTTCCCGCAAGGCGTTTTTCGACCTCAATACCACGTTCTTTGCCGACATTGCGGATGACGCGGCGAATATCCTCAGCATAGGGTGCATCAGCCGGTGTATCAGCGAGCAGCGCAAACCAGTCGTCTATTGCTTCTGTATGCTTGCCATCAATATCCTTCGCGGCAGCAACAAAATACCGGGCACGGGCATCTTCCGGATCAAGTTCCAGCGCGCGGGCAAAGGCGGCGCGAGCATCAGGCGCGATATTGGGGTTATTGCCGCCTAGAACCAGTGCTTCGCCTAACATGGAAAAATATTCAGCATTTTCAGGGTCAAGTGTGGTGGCCCGCTTCATTGCAGTGGCTGCCTCGGCAAACCGCTCGGTTTCGAAATAGGACCAGCCCAGCATACGCCAGCCTTCGGCATTATCCGGCTCTTCCTGTAATTTCTTTTCAAGGTTTGCAATGACTGTATCCACGTCAGGGGCTTCTGCCGCAGGAGCGTTTGCGGTAGCATCAGAAGGTGTAATATCATCGCTACGGGTAAGGGCGATTGCTATTGCCACCGCTGCCACAAGGGCAGCAATAATCAATATTATCAGGCCCAAAGATGGTCTTTTTATACCTGATGCACCTTCTTCATTCGCCATTTCTTGCTCCTGTAAACGGTCATGTTCAAATGACCTGTATCCCACTAACATCCCGCAATTTGCGGCGGCTGACAACCGGCTATGTGAGACACTTGTAAAATAATAAGTGGCATTGATCACATTTTGCAGTAAAAAAGCACTCTAGGGTTCGCACGATATTATTTGGATTGGCCCCGCCCAGTATCCGGAAAACCGGACTGAAGGGCCAAGAGCTGGCAATAGCGCCGGTGTTTGCGCCCTTGACAGGGCATTGGGGGATGCGGACTTGTGAGCGAGATATATCGCGTTGCCATAATCGGGTCGGGGCCAGCGGGCATGAGTGCCGCAGGCCGCGCAGCTGAGCTTGGCATACCGCATATCCTGCTTGAAAAGACCGACCACCTCTCTGATACAATTTATAAATATCAAAAGGGTAAGCATGTGATGGCGACGCCCAGTCAGCTCATCCTGCGCTCTGACATGGATTTTGATGCTGGCAAGCGTGAAGAAATTCTGGGTGCTTGGGATGAACAGACAGCAGCGCTGAAAGTTAATGTGAAATATAGTGCCGAGGTCAAGGCGATCCGGGGCACTGGACCGGCAATCCCCGGCAGCATCCATAAAATCGTGACACGTAAACGCGATGGCAGCACGAACGAGCAGGAGATACAGCGGCACGAAGCACCGTATGAGCTGGAACTGACGAACGGTGAAAAAATCATTGCCGAGACCGTTGTGTTTGCGATTGGTACGCAGGGCAATCCCAATCGTATGCGCTGTCCCGGCGGCGACCTGCCACATGTGCAGTATCAGCTGGATGACCCGACCGAATATATTGACGAGCATATTATCGTGGTGGGAACGGGCGATGCGGGTATCGAAAATGCGCGCGGGCTGGCCGAAGATTCTGCGCAGCGCAATATTGTATCCATTCTCAATCGCAAGACCGATTTTGCTACGGCAAAGGACGCCAATGTTAAGGCGCTTCTGGCCGATGGTGAGGCGGGTAGGCTTAACGTTCGCCTGGAAACCGAAACCGCGTCGATTGAGCCGGGCTGGATTACGCTCAACACCCGAGATGGTGAAGAAAAAATACAGTGCGACCGGGTAATTGCGCGGATTGGCTCTGCCCCGCCGCGTGCCTTTGTCGAACAGTGCGGCATTGAGTTTGCCAGCGATGACCGTCTCGCCTTTCCGAAGCTCTCGCCTGTGTTTGAATCGACTGCGCCAGGCATTTTTATCATTGGTGCACTGGCTGGCTATCCATTGATCAAGCACTGCATGAACCAGGGCTATGATGTTATCGAGTTCATCAATGGCAATAGCGAACTGAAACCGGCGGATGAACCGATACTTGAGGAAAAGTTTGCCAATCTTCCTGGCAAACGGGGCGTGGCAGAATGGCTGGAATTCTTGCGCGAGAACGTGAGCATATTGAACGGCATGAACCCGCTGCAAATGCGTGAATTCATGCTTGACAGCAACGTCCATTATTATCGCAAGGGCGATGTAATTTTCAAACGCAATGAACCTGGCTCATCACTGTTCGGAATTGCTGACGGTAGCGTTGCAGTACAGGTTGATCTGACAAACTCCTCTATAACGGTTCCGATTGAACAAGGGTCTATTTTTGGCGAAGTCGGCCTGATTTCCGGGCGGAAACGCGGGGCGACCATTGTAGCGGCTGAAGACTGTGTCTGTGTCGAAATTTCGCGCACGGCGGCGCTGAAGCTGCAAAGCCAGGTGCCGGCAGCAAAAGCGGCGATTGAGCGGATTTCGACGGAAAGGCAATTACTTCAGATGTTTGGTTCTGGCCTGACGCCAGATGACATTGCCGAAGTGGTGGACACCAGTGAAATCAGGCAGGTCAAAGCAGGTGAGGCAATCATCACGGAAGGCGAGGAAGGTAAAGACATTTACGTGATCCGCGTCGGTTCTATGATTGTCGAGAAGGAAATTGGCGGCAAACCGGTCTTCCTCTCCTATCTTCCTGCCGGTTCCTATGTCGGTGAAATGGCGTTGATCGCGGGCGGGCAGCGCACGGCGACTGTGAAAGCGGCTATCAAGTCCGAAGTCATCCGTATTGACGGAGAGGCGTTTCAAAAAGTGCTCGACCAGCATCCCGGCCTTATGGAGCGTGCGAAACGGGATATGGCTTCGCGGCAGGACATCAATGCCTATGTCGAATCCAAAAAGGATAGTTTTTCGGGCGTTGTTGACATGTATTCGGGAGTTGCCAATTTCTTGGTTGAAAATGGCATAGGTGAAGCGACCGATGTGCTGCTGATCGACGAAAACCTGTGCGTCGGCTGTGACAACTGTGAGAAAGCATGTGCGGACAGCCATGAAGGACTGTCCCGGCTCGACCGTGAAGCGGGGCGCAGCTATGCGCACCTGCATGTGCCTACCAGCTGCCGTCACTGTGAACATCCGCACTGCATGGCCGACTGCCCGCCCAATGCCATTCACCGCGGCCCCGACGGTGAAGTCTTTATTGATGATACCTGTATCGGCTGTGGCAATTGTCAGCGCAACTGCCCCTATGGTGTGATCCGCATGGACAAGGTGCCGCCCAAAAAACCGGGCTTGCTCAACTGGTTGTTCTTTGGCCTTGGCCCGGGCCCTGGTGAACCGGACAAGGCATGGGTGAAAAAGAAATCCGATCCTGACGTAGAAAAGCCCAAAAAGGCGATCAAGTGCGACATGTGCGCCGGAATACGCGGTGGTCCGGCCTGTGTACGGGCATGCCCGACCGGCGCGGCTATCCGCGTGGCACCCGATGAATTCCTGACTGTTGCGCGACTGGAAAGGGAGGATGGCTAATGGCTAGCTTGTTCGCCAATCTGACTGGCCCGAAAAAGCGGCAAAAAACCGCAGGCCGTGAGCGTAATAGTGCGCATGACGGTTTCCTGCGCCATGCAGGTTATCGCTGGCTCAAGATATTTGTGCTGATCTGCCTTGTCTCGATTGCCAGCTATTTCTGGATTGATGTGCAGCCGCGTCATAATGGCGGCAGCTGGTACGGCTATACGCTGGGTACGATCGGCGCGCTGCTGATCCTGTGGCTCACCATGCTGGGCCTTCGCAAACGTGCGATGACTGCGGGTAGCTGGTCGTTAAAGGCATGGACTTCCGCGCATGTCTATCTGGGGCTTAGTCTGATCGTTATCGGCACGCTGCACACCGGGTTCCAATTAGGCTGGAATATCCACACGCTTGCTTATGCATTGATGATGATTGTCATCATATCGGGCATGTTTGGCATCTATCTTTATGCGACACAGCCACAAAAGCTCAGCAGCAACCGTGAAGAGATGACCGAAACGCAGATGATTGAGGCGCTGCGGTCATTTGACCGGCAGCTGCATGATGCCGCGCAGCCGCTGGAACCGGAGCATGCCGCACTGGTGCAGGGTTCGCTTGAACAGGATCCGTTCAGCGGTGGGTTCTTCAAGCGGATTACCGGTAAATATCCGGGCTGCAAGACGCGCTATGCCATTGCTGAGCTGCGCCGCGCGCGCACCTATGCGCCGCGCACTGATGATAATCCGACCGAAAAAGTCGAACAGTTGCTGGAGCGCAAGGAAGACACGATGTGGCGGCTGCGCAAACACCTGCAGATCAAAGCGATGCTGCAGGTTTGGCTTTATATCCACGTGCCAATGACATTTGCGCTGATCGCGGCGCTGTCAGCGCATATTGTCAGCGTATTTTTCTATTGGTGAGGGGCTTATGAAGAAAATATCATATGACCCTTTATGGAGCATGAAGCGGGGAAGGGCGGCATGAGCTTCATCGTCCGCCAGATTGCGCTCAAGAGCGATGGCAGTGAAATTGTCCGTGCCGAAAACCATGTGCAGGATGAAATCCTCGTTGGACGCAGTAGCGAAAACCAGATTCATTTGCCTGATCTTGCCGTTAATCCGGTGCATGCTTCCATCACACGCGATGATGATGGCAAAGTACAGGTTCAATCTGTTTCTGATCTGAAATTTGAACTGAATGGCCGCAGTGTCTCCAAAGGTACAATTGACCCGGCACGCGGTGGGGAGCTGCGTTTTGGCGGGCATGTGATCGCGGTGGGGAAAGATGCGGAAACAAGCGGTATTGTCTGTACCGTGCGCCGCGTCGAGGCATTGTCTGACAGCGCGGAAGAAAAGGACCAGGCGAAAATATATTCACTGACCGGCAAGCTGCCCAGCAAGCGGCTGAGCGCATGGGGGTTTGTGATACTGGTGCTTGCGGCCTGTCTGGCCTGGCCGATTTACACATGGGCGACATATCGCGGGGTCGAGGAACGCCCGGACAAATTCCATGCTGACACCATGTGGTCGAGCGGCAAGTTGAGCCTGGCGCACCAAAGCCTGAAGGATGACTGTCAGGCATGTCATGTCGATGCGTTCGTGTCGGTGCGCGACAATGCCTGCCTGACTTGCCATACAGAAGATGCGCATGAACATGCGCCCACTGATCGCCAGCTTGTGAGCCGTGGTGAGCTGAAAGGCTTTGCCAAATTCCGCCGCAACGTGGCCATCACATTCAATAAACCACCCGGCAGGTGTGTGGAATGTCACACCGAGCATGAGGGTGCAGGTGCTATGCAACCCACTGCGCAGCAATTTTGCGCTGAATGCCATGACGGGATGGATACGCGTTTGACAGATACAAAGCTTCTCAATGCCGCAGACTTCGGGGATTCCCATCCCCAATTCCGTCCTGCGGTGATGACAAAGCCAGGTGGAGATAATCCGCCGACTCGCCGTATTTCACTCGATGATAATCCTACCGAGGATAATGGCCTGAAATTCCCGCATAACCTGCATCTGTCAAAAACCGGTGGTGTTGCGCAGATGGGACGGCGGCTTGCGGGCAAATATGGCTTTGGCGCATCACTTGAATGCAAGGATTGCCATACGCCCGACAATGACAATGTGCGTTTCCAGCCAGTGGATATGGAGAAGAATTGTTCAATGTGCCACAGCCTTGCTTTTGATGAGATTGGCGGCACATTCCGGCAACTTCCACATGGCAAGCCTGATCTGGTGCGCGCGGACCTGCGCGCCTATTTCCGCTCCACCCGGCCCAACCGGCCCATCAACCTGGGTAGCCGCGGGAATAGCAATAATCCGCGCAGAAGACCCGGAGACGTGAATGCCGCGCGTACGGCGTCCGACTATGCACGTGCTGTCCGTTTCCGTCCAACACGGGCGGCACAGGCCATCCGTGCGGTATTTTCGCGCGGGGGTGCCTGTTATGACTGTCACGGAGTGACGCAGCCAACATCGCGCAGCGGGCTCAATTATGGCATCATGCCGGTCAGTCAGACAGATCGCTATATGCACAAGGGCTGGTTCAGCCATAAGGCGCATAATGACGAAAGCTGTGAAAGCTGTCATGTGGCCGCGACATCGGGCAAGGCAAGCGACCTGTTGTTGCCCGGCATTTCCACCTGCCGCGAATGCCATGGTGGTGAAGCTTCCAGCAGCGACGTGCCATCAAGCTGCGCCATGTGCCATGACTATCACGCCGATGAAGGCGCACCATGGCTGATCCGCAATCAGAACAAGCCGAAAACAATCAGTGCACCAGATAAAAAGGCCGCACCGCGCGGCCAGACCGAAAAAGTGGCGCGCAGACAGGGGGGGGTGCGAAATGATCGTTCGGGAGGCTGATATTCATGAAATATGGCATGAAATATGGCGCGAGACGATGCCATGTTAATCGCGCAGATAACTGATATCCATCTGGGCTTTGACCCCGATAACCCACGCGAGTTTAACCGCCAACGGCTCGACCGGACACTCGCTGAACTGGTCAGTCTTGATCCGCAGCCGAATCTTCTTTTTGCCACGGGCGACCTGATCGATCGCGGTGATGAGCAAAGCTATCACCGTCTGCAGGAGGCTTTTTTAGTATTACCCTTTCCAGTGCACATGTGTCTGGGCAATCATGATATGCGGTTTAATTTCCGCAAGGTGTTTGGCGACGAGGGCTTTCATGATGATTATCTGCAATATGAAATTGTCGCCGATGGGCTGCGCTTCCTGGTGCTTGATACCCTGGAGGAAGGCCGCCATGGCGGCGCTTTTTGTCAGGCACGGGCCAACTGGTTGAATGCGCGGTTGTCCGAAAAGGCAAATATACCGACCATCATTGTACAGCATCACCCGCCGGTTGAGGTGGGCATAGCCTGGATGAATACACATCCTTGTGAGCCGTGGGTGGCACGGCTTTCTGAATGCCTGCAAGGCCGCGATAATGTGATTGCCATGCTATGCGGCCATGTTCATCGGCCGATCATGAGTAAATGGGAAGGGATGGCACTGTCCGTATGTCCTTCCACTGCACCGCAGGTGGCGCTGAATCTGAAACCGATTGATCCAGAGGCACCGGATAACCGCGACATGATAGTCGCCGCGCCGCCCGCCTATGCGCTGCATTGGTGGAATGGGCGTGAGCTTATCAGTCATTTCAATACAGCCGAAGAGCATGAAATGCTGGCCCGTTATGATGCGAAAATGCAACCTCTGGTGCGCAGCCTGATCGCCGAGCGGCCCAAATAGGCCATTCTGCCGGTTTTTGTCGAAATATATGGTTTACTGATCGCTGCATATGCATCCAGCCTTTGCGCTGGCGCGCAAATATGGCTAAACCTCCGTTCATCTCGCGCCTGGTAAAGGTTTGCGTTCTATAATTAGGAGAGACATTTATGCGTTCGTCGCCCAAATATACATCAATCATTGCTACCGTATCTACGCTTGCCCTTGCATTGGGTGTGGCGGGATGCGTGCCCAATACAGAGGAGACAGCATCTGTGTCTGATACTCAAACTGCATCGGCTGATCCGCAAATGGTGCAGCCTGCTGGCAATATCCTGACCGAAGAATGGACGGGTCCCTTTGAAGGTGTTCCCGCGTGGGACAAGCTGGATGCAGAATTGTTCCCGGTAGCGTTTGAGGCCTCCATGGCCGAGGTTAAGAGGCAGTTTGAGGTGGTTGTGACAAATCCGGAGCCGGCGACATTTGACAATGTGTTCGTTCCGGTGATGCTGTCAGGTGAAAAAATGGACCGGCTGTTCTCCTATTGGGGTGTACAAACTTCCAATCTTTCCAGCGATCGTGTCCGTGAACTCGATGCCGAGTGGAGCCCTAAGATTTCGGCTTTTTATAATAAGTTGACACTCGATCCGCGGCTTTTTGCGCGGTATAAAGAAGTATATGAAAAGCGCAGTTCGCTTGGCCTGAATGCTGAGCAGACGCGTATTGTCGAGCGCGCCTATGACAGTTTTGTGCGCAACGGCGCAAACCTGCCGCCGGCGCAGAAAGAGCAACTAATTGCGCTTAACAGCCGTTTATCCGAGCTGTTCACTGATTTTGGCGGGCGTGTGTTGAAAGACGAGCAGACCAACATTTTTGTTAGCGATGAAGCTGAACTGGACGGTTTGTCGGATGCGTTCAAGGCATCACTTGCCAGCGCGGCAACGGCCGCGGGTAAACCTGGCCAATGGGCGATCAAGAATACCCGTTCTTCGATGCAGCCAACCTTGCAATATGCAAATAACCGCGCATTGCGTGAGAAAGTCTTCAAAGCCTATGCGGGTCGCGGCGATAATGGCGATGCCAATGACACCAATGCGGTGATTGAGGAAATCCTGAAACTGCGCCAGCAACGCGCTGAACTGCTGGGTTTCAAAACGCATGCGCATTACCGTATGGCCGATACCATGGCGAAAGACCCGGACAAGGCGATGGACCTGATGATGAAAGTCTGGCCGGGCGCAAAAGCGCGAGTGAAGGAAGAGGTCGCTGATATGCAGGCGATTGCCGACAAAGAAGGTGCGGGCATTACCATTGAGCCATGGGATTACCGCTATTACGCCGAAAAAGTCCGCAAAGCGAAATATGATCTCGATGAAAGCGAGATCAAGCCGTATTTTGAACTGAATAATATGGTGGATGCCATGTTCGATGCTGCTGGCAAGCTGTATGATATGGGGTTCAAAGAAAATACCGGAACCATACCGGTGTTCCACCCCGATGTGCGCACGTTCGAAGTATTCGACAAGCGTGACAATTCAAATATCGGCGTGCTCTATCTCGATAACTTCGCTCGTGACGGCAAACGCTCGGGTGCGTGGATGACCACGTACCGCAGTCAGAAAGGGCTGGGCGGTGAAGACAATGTGCTTGCGTCGAACAATAACAATTTTACCAAAGGCGCAGATGGTGAGCCGACACTCATCAGCTTGGATGACGCATCCACGCTGTTCCATGAATTTGGCCATGGCATCCATTACTTGTTGCAGGATGTTTACTATCCCGACCTTGCCGGCACACCGCGTGATTTTGTGGAATATCCGAGCCAGGTGAATGAGAATTGGTTGATGACCGAATATGTGCTGAAAAACTATGCCAAGCATTATAAGACAGGCAAACCTATTCCGCAGGCTCTGGTCGACAAGATTTTCAAATCCGACACGTTTAATCAGGGTTTTGCGACAACCGAATATATGGCTAGTGCAATTGTCGATATGAAATTGCACAACCGCACCGATCCTGTCACCGATGTGGATAAGTTTGAGCGTGAAACGCTGGAAGAAATCGGTATGCCACGCGAAATCGTGATGCGCCACCGCTTGCCGCAGTTCAACCACCTGTTCACTTCGGATGCCTATTCTGCTGGCTATTACAGCTATCTGTGGTCTGAAGTCATGGATGCAGACACATGGGCAGCATTTGAAGAGGCGGATGGTCCATGGGATCGTACCGTGGCAGACAAGTTCCGCAAGGTGCTTTTGTCCACCGGTAACGAAACAGACCGTGCAGATGCGTATCGCGCGTTCCGCGGACGTGACCCTGATGTAAACGCGTTGCTGCGTCGCCGCGGCTTCCCGGTGCCGGGCGAATAAGCAGGCATGACACTTAAGGAAAGAAGGGGCGGGGTATCTCGCCCCTTTTCTTTTGCGTGCCAACACCGCATAGTTGCAATCAGCAACTGAAAAGGAGAGCCCCTATGAAAGCATTGCGTACACCCGAGGAACGGTTTGCCGGTATTCCCGATTTTGATTTTCCGGTAAAATATGTCGATGACCTTCCCGACTATCAGGACCTGCGCATTGCTTATGTGGATGCCGGACCAGAAGACGCAGAACACACATTTCTGTGCCTGCATGGGGAACCGTCATGGTCGTTTCTTTACCGCAAGATGATACCAGTTTTTCTGGAAGACGGCGCGCGGGTCATAGCGCCAGATCTGCTTGGCTTTGGCCGCTCTGACAAACCGGCACTACAATCAGACTATTCCTTTCATTTTCACCGTAACTATCTGTTAAAAATTGTGAAAAGATTGGATCTTAAGAATATTACTCTGGTGGTACAAGATTGGGGCGGGCTCCTTGGCCTGACGCTGCCGGTAGACAATGATTTTGCAGGCCGGCTGTCGCGCCTCATAGTGATGAACACGGGGTTGGGCATTGGCAAAGCGCCCGGTGAGGGCTTTATGGCATGGAAAAATTATGCACTCTCAACACCTGATCTGCCGATCGGTTCCCTGATCGCCCGCGGCACGCCACATCTGCGTGAGGCTGAAATCGCGGCTTATGATGCACCGTTCCCTTCGCCCGAATATAAGGCAGGCGCGCAGGTGTTCCCTGCATTGGTCCCTGTATCACCTGAGATGGAAGGTGTGGATGTCAGCCTGGCTGCGGCGCGTTTCTGGTCAGAGAAGTGGAGCGGCAAAAGCTTTATGGCCGTGGGTGTGCTCGATCCGGTACTTGGCCCGGACACAATGAAGAGTTTGCAAAGAATGATAAAAGGATGTCCTGACCCGATGATGATCGAGGATGGAGGGCATTTTGTGCAGGAATGGGGCGACCCTATAGCCCGGGTTGCGCTAAAAAGCTTTGCAGCATAATCCGGCTAGTCAGTTATAACTGGTTCACAGCCGGTTTGCTTATAAATATCAGGCGGCGAGTACCTCACCGTCAAAGTCATAATCCGCCATCGCAATGGGCAGTGCAGTGTCGCAGTGCGCGCACTGTGCACTGATGCGGCCAACATGCCAATGGCGTCCACCACAGCCGGGGCAATAGTTGTTTTCACCTGCATAATAGAGCGGCATAAAACCGCGCGAAGGCATTTGCTGAGCGAAATCTTTAGATGGTATCTGAACCGTCATTGTCTTTTCTCCCTGTGACATGGAAACAACCGTTAACGACGAGAAGTGTTCCACAGTCGATGAGAGGATATGCAACTTTCCACATGAACGCAATGGGAAGCAGGTGTTCAGTGAGTGTTATAATATGTAAAATACATGGACTTAGATGTAAACTGCACGGTAATTTCAGTCCCGCGAGCACGAATATGCTTGCTTCTTATTGGTTAATGATATAATGATGATATCATAATTAATTTCGAGGAGAAAAATAATGACAGATATGGTTAACCCGGGTGAGGATTCTGGGCAAAGACGCGAGATGACCGCCAGTTCTGAACGCGAATCAACGACGGTAAGCGGTTATGGCATGTTATTGGTCCTGTTATTGACAGTTGCCGCGATGGTGATGTCGATCTTCATTATTGATCGGATGGGAGAAATTGGCATATTCGCCATGGGGGTAAGTATATTCGCGTTTTCATTTGTTGCGATAGGATTTTATTTCCTCAATCCCAATCAGGCGGCGGCGATCCAGCTATTTGGTGAATATAAGGGCACGGACCGTAATACCGGACTGCGCTGGCGCTGGCCCTGGCTGACCCGGCAAAAAATATCAGCCCGAGTGCACAATGTGACATCGGAAACAGTCAAGGTTAACGATTTACGCGGTAATCCTGTTGAGATAGCGACCAATGTGGTCTGGCGTGTGTCGGACACGGCCAAAGCGCTGTTCGATGTCGAGAAATATGAAGAATTTGTCGATATCCAGATCGAAAGCGCGATCCGCGTCATCGGCGGCCGCTTTCCCTATGACGATTTTGAACATGATCAGACCACGCTACGCGGTGATACTGGAGAGGTGAGCGACCAGCTGGAAGAGCAGTTGCAGGAACGTGTGGCTGCTGCGGGTGTGACGATTGATGAATGCCGTCTTACGCACCTTGCCTATGCGCCGGAAATCGCACATGCGATGCTGAAACGGCAACAGGCCGATGCAGTGGTTGCTGCGCGCCAGCGGATTGTCGAGGGCGCAGTCGGGATGGTGGAAACGGCCATCGATATGCTGTCTGAAAAGGACGTTGTTAATCTGGACGATGAGCGCAAGGCATCCATGGTATCGAACCTGATGGTGGTGCTGTGTGGTGAGCGTGATACCCAGCCGGTGGTCAATACCGGTTCGCTTTACCAGTAACCTGAAACCCGGGAGCAGGTCATGACTGCGAAACCCAAAAAAGCATTCCCACTCCGGCTGGAGCCTGCGCTTTACGAAGCGTTGGAGCGGGCGGCGGCGAACGAGTTTCGCAGCGTGAATGCGGAGGTCGAAGTACTGCTGCGCGAGGCACTTGCGCGCCGCGGCGTCAAGGTAGCTCCGCCGGAAAAACGCAAGAGAGGTAGGCCGACTAAGAATAAAAATGAAGGTTAGAGAGTATGTTACATATGATGTTTGATAAGAAGTATTGGTTTCGTTCTAAAAAATATGGCCTAGGTTCCTATCCCCATACATGGCAGGGCTGGGCTTTTGTGGGACTGTATCTGGCCTTCATGCTTGGCATGGGAATGTACGCAGCGCGCTATGGTGGTGAAGTAACAATATTATGGTGGGCCGTAATCATCATTGTAACAGCGCTGTTTACATTCAGCACGTGGAAGAAAACTGAAGGCGGCTGGCGCTGGCGTTGGGGAAAATAAGGCATCGACAAAACATATTGGAAGAGGGATTATCATGACTGGATTTTATTCGGGTGTCGCTGCGCTGGCTCTGTTTGCAGTATCAAGCTGCGCTTATGCAAGTAGTGCGGATAAGCAAGGTGTCACATTATCACAAACTACTACACAGGAAATAACTGCCCCTGGTCCGGAAGGCGATTTGGCTGGCACTATGATTGATGCAGGCCCGGATACGCCGCTTATATTGATCATTCCAGGTTCCGGCCCGACTGACCGTGACGGCAACAACCCTCGTTCCTTGAAAGCGGCAAGTTATAAATTATTGGCCGAAGAATTGGCGCAGAAAAATGTTTCCACGCTTCGTGTTGACAAGAGAGGCATGTTTGGCAGTGCGGCAGCAGTCGTAGATGCCAACAAGGTGACTGTTGGGGCGTATGTTGACGACATCAATAGCTGGATTAAGACAGTCAGGCAAAATACAGGGCGCGATTGCATATGGATTGCCGGACATTCCGAAGGCGGTCTCATGGTACTGGCGGCGGCGCAGGATAATACGGAAATTTGTGGTGTAATTACAATGGCAGCACCGGGGCGTGCGCTAGCGGATGTTCTGCGCGAACAATTGCGCGCCAACCCGGCTAATGCCTCGCTTTTGGAACCATCGGAAAAAATAATGCAGGTGCTGGAGGCAGGCAACCGTGTTGATGCAAAGGATATTCCGGCGCCTCTCATGCCGCTTTTTGCACCAGCCGTGCAGGACTTTATCATCAGCCTGTTTGCACAGGATCCAGCTGTGTTGGCGGCTGGCGTGAGGAAACCCCTGCTTATTGTACAGGGTGAACGTGATATTCAGGTTTCAGTCGCAGATGCACAGAGAATTGCAGCAGCTCAGCCAAAAGCGACACTGAAACTGATAGCTGAAATGACACATACGCTGAAAACTGTGGATAGCGATGATCGTGCTGCTAATCAGAAAACCTATACAGACCCGAACCTGCCTGTCTCGGCCGAGTTGGTTGAAACAATAGCGGACTTTGTGAAGAAAAGCGTTTCGCTCTAGACCAGCGCTTCATCCAGCAGGCGCGCGAGGCGCAGACCGGCGCGCTGTATTTGCAGGCGGGCCACTGGAACAAGGGCGCGGATTTCATCATTGTCGACCTGAGCCCTGCTTTCCATTTTTGGGCCGCATGCTTTCCCATCTTCGGCAGTGCGATAGGCAAAATCGCGTGAGATTTCCCAAGCCTCACGTGACCATTCCTCGCTCGTCCCCATGCTCATTTCGCCGCGCTCAGATGCGCTGTAGCGCCGCACAATATTGGCACCATCGGTAATGGCGCGCTCGGCCAATGGCCCATCCCACAGCCAGTGCAGGTTCATGCGGCCTTCGACAATGCCATAAGCGGCGGAAACATCATTGCCGCCGCGGTCCGAACGGTCACCGGCATGGAGTGGCATATGCAAGTCGCTGGTAAAGTGGACGAGAAAGGCGAACGCTTCAAGACGAACATGTGCGGGCAGGCTTTTATTGGCGAGGAGCGCGGCATTGCGGTCAATCTGAGCCGATACGCAATTGCCGCCGGGACAATTACCGCGCAGGGTGAAATCCTTGCAGATATCGACATTCTGATAGTGCCATGGCGCGGTGTAGCCCCAGCGGAGCCGGTCACGGCGTACGCAGTCAGGCCAGACACTGGCATCACTGATAGACTTAAGGTCGCATTCGGGCGTCCCCAGCAGTGCCTCGGAACGCAGCAGTTCACGGATTTTCGCTGCTGTCGAAGGTTTGATATTCTGCCCGGTAATTTCCGCAATGGTGCGATGCGCATACTCGCCCCATGCCAGTGCGGGGGCAGGGAGAAGCGCCAGCAGCGCGGCGAACAGGATCAACAGCTTTTTCATCATATGCCTCCTCTAGCGACAGCACGCTTGCCGGCAAGTGTTAATCGACAAACGCATTGCGCCTGTCTGCCTGGCTATTGCACTATGCTTGCCTCGCCGCTTTCGATCCAACCCAATATACGCGGTGTTTTGGGCATATATTCGCCAGTTGTTGCAGTGGTAGAGAAACCGGCATTTTCGATAGCGCTGCTAATACCGCGCGTCAAATGACATCCGCCGGCCATGCGTTTCCACATGGGCTCCACACGTTGTTGCCATATATGTACAGCATCATCCGGTGCGCGGCCATGTTCCAGATAGAGTAGTTTTCCGCCGGGCTTCAGGACACGACGTACTTCGCGTAATGACTGCGCCTGATTGGTAACGGTGCACAGCGTAAAGGTGATAAGAACCGTGTCAAAACTATCCTCCTCAAACGGCATATCTTCAGCAACCCCGCCGACAATATCAAACGGTGTTTGCGACCGTGTTGCCGTTTGCCTTGCACGGTTGATCAGTTCGGTCGATGGGTCGATACCCGTTACGTGATCCACTTTTTGCGGATCATAAAATTGCAGGTTAATCCCGCCGCCCGCGCCCAGTTCGAGTATTTTACCTGATGCTTTGGGCACTATCTGCGCTCGCCGCTTCATAATCTGCGGTTGCCCGCAGGCATAACAGATAAGACGCGGCATAATATGCCGGCCCCAGAAACTGGGTTGGCTAATATCCATTACAGAAATTTGCCATTAATATTCGAGCATGTCACAAACAGGCGGCTTTTGCGCTATTCGGGAATAGTCTGTGCTGCGCTCCCTCCTTGATCGATTACGCTGGGATCGCCTTCAACTGCCCTCAAACAATTATTATCTGCATCAGGAACAGGACATTGTTGCCGTGTAAGGTTTGTGAAATCACATTCCTTATGGCTAAACGTGTTTCTATCTCCATCATAGATAATATCAGGGGCATAAGATACAGTGCGCACATTACCGGGCATTGAAATACCGATAGTCAGTTTTGGATCTGATTCCGATACCAATACCCAGCTATTATAGTAGCTTTGGCTTTTCGCTTTGACCCAGGCTTGGTCCTGCCTTGCGGATATTTGGCAACTGGCTGCGGTGTAGCTGTCAGACCCGTCACTGGCTTTTTTGAAACATTTGTCGCTTGGTGCAGGCGGATTGTTGACAAGCTCTGGCAAAAGGCAGGTTACGAGTGCAGGGTCATCCTGAGTCAATGGAGGATTGTCGTCTACAGGCCCTATTACACCATCGTCATCATAATCTTCATGCTCGTCAGGATCAGTGATATCAGACGATGGTGTGCATGCAGCAAGTGCGGTTAGTAAGACAGTTAAAGTAAAAAACTTTTTATACTGGCAATTGGCTATACGGTTTTTCATTATATTCCCCCATTTACTTCCTAGAGTGAAGCATAAAGTCAAGGAATTGTCAAAAATGGTGCCAATATATGTATCAATGCCTCTTCGTTATCAGAGGCGTTCGGTCAGTTCATTCCTCATCACCGTAAATGCCGACCTGTTTCATGCCAGCGCTGGTGGCGCGGCCGCGGTACATGCCGGGCGTGTTATAACTCCAGGCCGCAGTGCCGTCAGGCGCGGCGACAATCACGCCGCCTGTGCCGCCCAGTTCGCCCAGTTCCTTGATAACAGCATCGGCGGCAGTCTTTGCATCTTCGCCCTTCATCCGCATCCGTGCGCAGATTTCATGCGCAACGCCCAGACGGATGAAATATTCGCCTGCTCCGGTGGCGGAGATAGCGCAGGCCCGGTTGTCGGCATAGGTGCCCGCGCCGATAATCGGGCTGTCGCCAATCCGGCCCCAGCGTTTACCGGTCAGGCCGCCGGTTGATGTGCCCGCCGCCATATTGCCGTCCATATCGACCGCCACTGCGCCGACCGTGCCATATTTCATATCAATATCGAAATAGCTGGTTTTGGCACCGCTGCCGCTGGCTTCGTCTTCTGCCTGCCGTGCTTTCAGCTCTTCTAATTGGCGATAGCGTTCGTCTGTGGCAAACCATTGCGGTCCGGCCTGTTCCAGCTCCTGCTCCATCGAAAATTCATTGGCGCCGTCACGGCTGAGCAGCACATGTGGACTTTGTTCCATGACTGCACGTGCCAGCTTGATAGGATTTTTCGTGGCAGTCACACCAGCAGCTGAGCCTGCATCAAGTGTTTTACCATCCATGATCGCCGCGTCCATTTCATTGCGGCCTTTATAAGTGAAAACACTACCGCGCCCGGCATTGAAATTCGGATCATCTTCCAGCACGATAATGGCCGCCTGAACCGCGTCCATCGATGTGCCGCCGCCTGACAGCACTTCGGATCCGGCTTCGAGCGCCCGTGTTAGCGCTGCGCGGACTTCGCGATCCTTTTCCTCGGTCAGGTTTTCGCGTTCAATGACGCCCGCGCCGCCGTGGATGGTCAGTGACCAGCTTTTGTCTGTGGTGTCACTGCCCTGTGCCTGTGCGCCAGTCGCCATAAGAAATACTCCGATTATTGCTGTGAGGAAGCGGATCATGTGTGTCTCTCCTTGAGTCGAGGTCAGGACAGGCTAGGAGGCGTTTCGGTAGTGGGCAAGCGGTGAGTTACCAGCCCATTTTGCTGCCATCATAAACGCGGAACTCACCGCTATTTTCCAGTGACAGGTTTTCGATGACCTGCATCATGCCCGCCACGCTGGTTTCGGTATTGATCAGCGCATTTTCACCGCCCATTTCGGTTTTGACCCAGCCGGGGTGCAATATGCCGATGGCAATACCGTCATCCCTGAAATCAATACTGAGCGATTTCCATGCTGCGTTCACAGCGGCTTTTGAGGAGCGGTAGATAATTGAACCGCCGCTCTGGTTATCGCTGACGCTGCCCATCTGGCTGGAAAGCACCACCATTTTCTTTACATCGCTCTGTTCCATATTTTTCTTGAGCTGGGTTGCCATTACCGTGGGGGCAATCGTGTTGATTTCCAGCGTTTCAATCCAGCTATCCTTGTCCAGGTCGCGGCTGCCATAGGACCCTGCATTGCTGATAAACAGGTCCACCTGGCGGTCGCCCAGCTCGTCAAAAAAATTGTCGACGCTGTGCGGATTGGCAACCGACAGGCGCATTACGGTAGCACCGCTGATTGCGCGCAAATCATCGGCACGGTCGGGATTGCGCGATGTGCCGATCACATCCCAGCCTGCGGCGGCATAATCGCGCGCGAATTGCAGTCCTATGCCGCGATTGGCGCCGGTGATCAAAACTGTTGGCATGGTTGTGCGTCCTTTTCCCTGTTCTATGACCTCGGTTTTTTGCGTCACCGCAAATTTCAACCCTCGCATATCGCAGGGTGCGGCGCTATATAGTTGGTTCGTCCCCCTGAATAGCGGAGCAAGCCTGCGAATGACAACCGAAAATCCTAGCCTGCGTCCATGGCGTGATATTGAACGCCGAAAAAGCCGTCAGATCATGGTGGGTGACGTGCCTGTGGGGGGCGATGCGCCGATCACCGTGCAGACCATGACCAATACGCTGACATCGGACGCAAAGGCGACGATTGACCAGATTCGCCGCTGTGAAGAGGCGGGCGTGGATATTATCCGTGTGTCCTGCCCGGATACAGACAGCACAGCGGCGCTGAAACAGATTGTCCGCGCCAGCCGTGTACCGATCGTGGCCGATATCCATTTTCATTATAAACGCGGGGTCGAAGCCGCCGAAGCAGGCGCGGCCTGCCTGCGCATCAACCCGGGTAATATCGGCAGCGCGGACCGCGTGAAAGAAGTGGTCGATGCGGCCAAGGCCAATGGCTGCGCCATCCGTATTGGCGTCAATGCAGGTTCGCTCGAGCGTGATTTGCTCGAAAAATATGGCGAACCGTGCCCCGAAGCGCTGGTGGAAAGCGCGTTGGATCATATCAAATTGCTGCAGGACCATGATTTTCACGAATATAAAGTCGCGGTAAAGGCATCGGATGTGTTCCTGGCTGTGGCGGCTTATGCGGAGCTCGCCGATGCGGTTGATTGCCCGCTGCATCTGGGCATTACCGAGGCAGGCGGCTTGATTGGCGGCACAGTCAAATCATCGATCGGTATCGGCAACCTGCTCTGGTCGGGCATAGGCGATACGATCCGCGTGAGCCTGTCGGCTGAACCGGAAGAAGAAGTGCGCGTCGGCTATGAAATGCTGAAATCGCTCGGCCTGCGCACCCGCGGCGTGCGTGTGGTGAGCTGCCCCAGCTGCGCGCGGCAGGGCTTTGATGTGATCCGCACCGTGCAGACGCTGGAGGAACGGCTCCAGCATATCAACACACCGCTATCACTGTCGGTGCTCGGATGCGTGGTCAACGGCCCTGGCGAAGCACGTGAAACCGATATCGGCCTGACCGGCGGCGGTAAGGGCAAACACATGGTTTATCTCTCCGGCGTCACCGACCACCATGTCGCGGATGACGATATGGTCGACCATATCGTGAAACTGGTCGAGGCCAAGGCAGCGGAAATAGAAGCAGGCGATGCGATCAGCGCCGATGACGCGAAGGAACAGGCGGCGTGATGCGTTTGACAGTATTTGATCTGACAGCGGTATCAGCTGGAATATTGGCAATTTCTGCCTGTTCTCCTGCAGATCAACTTTCTGCACAGACAGAGGCCGCGGCGCCCTCACAGGACCTGCTCGACAGCGATATCGAAAGCGCGTCTATGGATGCGCATCCCGAAGCGCGGCCCTATCAGGAAAGCGGTGGCGCGATGGCCGATGTTGATGCGGCACTGGTGCGTGCGGCAGAGAGCGGTAAGCGCGTGATCGTGGTCATGGGCGCAAACTGGTGCCATGATAGCCGCGGGCTTGCGGGCTGGTTCGCCACACCGCGTTTTTCGAACATGCTTGGCGGCAAATATGAAACGGTTTATGTCAATGTCGGCATGCCACAGGAAGGCGAGGGGCGGAATATAGAAATTGCCCAGCGCTTTGGCATTGAATCTCAGGAAAACACGCCAATGGTGCTGGTGCTCTCCGCCGATGGCACCCTGCTCAACAGCGAGGAAGATGCCAAAAGCTGGCGCAACGCCGCCAGCCGCAGCGAAGACGCAATTTTCACTTATTTCGACGGATTGGAATAACGCGCGTTACGCTGCAGACTTGCGGATAAACCCGTTCCAGATGGCATAGGCCCAGAGCGGCAGCCAGGCGAGCACCAGGCCCAGCGATGCAAGCGGCCAATAACTGGCGCCTGCAAGGCCAAACAGGCTGACCAACCCGCCAAGCACCATTATCAGGCCTACCCCCTTGCCGAATATAGTGTCTTTAAGCGCCAGCCAACCAATCGCCATGCCCGCCAGCGCCAGTCCGGCAAATTTGATGTGCACGAACCAGAACAGCCAGCTGAGCTGCGGCTGTGTACCGGGCAGGTCCGCCGTGATGGCGAACAGTATCTGGTCCTCCGCCTGGTCACACAGCCCGGCGATGACTGCTATTGCTGCAGCTGTTAAAGCAAGCGTGCGCCCATGCCCCTTGACTGCCATTGCGCCCGTGACAAGGAACGCGACAAAGAGCGGGATAAAGGCAAAGACATCGACGGTGTTGAGCGTATCCATCGCACGGACAAGCTGGCTGCGGCACGGGTCTTCACCGAACAGCGCGGTGATATCCGCGGGTGTGCGGGCAAATTCGAACGTCAATATGGGGCGCAATTCGCTGGAGCCCCCGCACGCTGTATTCACATTCGGAATAGTGCCAATGATATAGCTGACTGTCATCACGCCCAGCCCCGCCAATGCGCATAGCCGCCACCAGTTCTTCTCAGTCATTCTTTATTGCCCCCGATTGCCGGTTAAAAATAGATATCGATATAGTCGGTCAGGCCATCACACCATTCAAAATTGCGCAGCCGCCAGTATTGCCGGTTCTGTGTAATGGCAAAAATCTGGTCGCCTGCGGTGGCGCTGTCGAGTATGCATTCGCGCCCCGCATCGGGCGTGTCGATAATGGCGATACGGCCGCGAAAGACGAATTCGTTATCTGTGATGCGTACAATATCGCCCAGCATGCTTGCTTTACCATCACCGCTGCGCGCACTCTGGCTCGCCGAAATGCGGATCACGCCGCTGTTATCTGATACAGCGACCGGTCCCATATAGTCCCAGCTGATCCATTGCAGCGTCATGCCGCGCGCATTTGTAAGCTTTTCAAGTGTTTCTGCGCTATCCACCTCAGTCCGGGTGAGCGGCGGCGGTGTGGCCGGACTGCTTGTTGCCGGTGGAGGCTCATCCATCGCAATATCGGGTTCGCGCGTGCTGCCCATGCTGCATGCGGCAAGGCAGGTTAGCGACATGGCGGCAATGGCGGCGGAGCTGCGGTTCATCAGGAAATATCCTTGTTGCTGCGCGTAACTATAGCCGTTCGCCAAGATTTGGCAATTTGCCATCTGGACAATCTGCTCTCACGCGCCGATAGGCTGCGTGTATGAACACCGCTGCCCGCCATAGTGACCATGCGATACTGCCATTCCTCGCGGTGGCGACCGGTATTGCCACATTCGGCGGCATGGACGCGTTGATGAAGGGGCTCGCTTTGGCGCTGGGCACCTATAATGCGCTGTTGTGGCGGTGCGGTGCCGCAGTTGTCATGGCGGCGGTCCTGTTCGCCATCCGCCCCAGCAAATGGCCCGAGAAAGCGGCGCTCAGGCTGCACGTCCTGCGCGGCAGCATCACGTCGGTCATGGCCTTCACCTTCTTCTGGGGCCTGGCGCGCACGCCGATTGCAGAGGCGATTGCGATCAGTTTTATCGCACCCATCATCGCGCTCTATCTCGCTGCCGTCATGCTGGGCGAGCGGGTGGGGCGGTCATCGATATTCGCCTCGGTCCTGGGCCTGTCGGGCGTGATCGTGATTGTCGCGGGCAAGCTGGGCCAGGATTTTGACAGCGACGCGAAATGGGGCATTGCCGCGATCCTGACTTCCGCAGTGCTCTATGCCTTCAACCTGATATTGCAGCGGCAGCAGGCACAGATTGCCAGCCCTGTCGAAATCGGCCTGTTCCAGAACGGCATCGTCACCGCGATCCTGCTATTGTTCGCGCCTTTCTTTGCCGTCGTACCCGACTTTGCGGAGCATGGCCCCGCGATAGTAGGCGCAGCGGCACTGGCGCTTGTTTCGCTGTTGCTGATAAGCTGGGGTTATGCCCGGGAGCAGGCACAGGCTCTGGTGCCGATCGAATATAGCGCCTTTATCTGGGCCATCATTTTCGGCTGGATATTCTTTGCCGAACCGGTGACCGCAGCGACATTGATCGGCGCAGTGCTGATCGTCGGTGGGTGCTTGATCGTCGCCCGGCGGCGGCCGGAAATGGCGGAGCCGGAGCAAGTGGCTTTATAAAGCTCTTTCTTACTTAACAACCCCGCGAAAGCGCAGTTTTCCGCTCTTGCCCGCCGGGATGGCCTGCGCGAATTTCCACTGGATATGCGTGACATCGCCGCCCTGTGCAGGGCGCGTGCCGCCTGCGCCGTCATCGACGGTCAGCGCGGAAAGCTTGCCCCATGTCTTGCCGCCATCAACTGACACGGCGGCCCAATCCTCATCCACACCGGTGAAGCGGACAGCTTTATGCACCGGGTTGACCGCGACAAAGTTGCCTGCGGGTGTGGAGCCTGCATTGCGGTAGGTGAGGGTGAAAAGCAGCTTGTCGCCCGGCACCACGGTCACATCGCTGGGTGCGACCAGCTCTGCCTTGCCATTCGCATCTGTGCGCTCAACCTGTATTTCAGAGCTGATCTGCACGGCCTTTGCCCCCGTGGGAGCTGCCGTCTGTGCCGCTGCGGACGTCGCCATGGCGGAACCCAGCAAGGCGGCCAGGCCCAGCGCGACCGCATAAAACAGCGTGCTCCGCCTGCTATCCACAGAGCCAAACAGCGCCCGGATATCCCCCCTGCGCGCGGTATAGCGAATGTGCGTATTATCCATGTGCGACATGATATTTCCCCGTTTATCAGTTCCTTGCAAACCGCGCATCCATGCGGCCCGCAAAGTCATTTTACATTTCATGACACCGGTATCGCCGAACATGGTTAATTATGGGTAAACGGGGATGGGGAGAGGGCCAGCCATTCCTTAACTTCCCTTAGCTTCGCACCCAGGAGCGTGTTGATTGCGCCATTTGTTGGATAATCGTGTAGGAGATATCCAACATATTTGGGGGGGTAAGTGAGCTGTTAGTGTAATTGTGCACTCGCGCAGGCGGGCGCCAAAGGGAGTGGGCAACAATATGAAAGCCTTTCGAAGGGAGCCGGAGCCAGCGGTTCGCACGAGGAAACATCAGCGCCTTGGGACTAGCATATGCCGAGATGTGTAGGACAGGGGTTTGTGAGAAGTACCAGGGTCGAGCGATAAGACTGCCAATGTTGGGTTTGTTGGATATTTATCAACAGCTTAAGTGAATATTTTGCTGTCCTACAAATATGCCTGGCTGATATCAAGCTCCTCTCAATTGCATTTTACAGGAGCTACAACATGGGTACAGGATATACGACAATTGCGGCAATGGCCGCCGCAGGTAACACGGCAGGCAATCTGGAAGATGCCTATCTGAGTGAGCCGGGACGCGAAGGAAAATTCATATTTTCGACAGCTAACCTTTCGGATGAAGTGACGGCTGACCCTAATCAAGCGATTTATATCGCCAAGGCTGTTAAGGACGATGGATCAGAAGGTGCCTGGGTTCGGCAGTATGATATGCTGGAATGGCGGTTCTATGGCGGCGAGACAAACCTGTCCCTGGGCCGCGGTGACCGGCTGACGGGCAGGGGGATCGGCAATACCGTGATCACGAATACGGTCGATGCGCCTATTATCCAGGTTCTGGGTGAAGGGAAATCCGCGCCCAGTCGCTATGATTATGTTCAAATCCTTGATCAGGAACTTATTCATGACGGGGATCATGACGCCTCTGCAATCGAAATTGATGATGCAGCATATGGCATTATTGAACGCGTCAAGCTGCAGGGTCTTAACAGTGCGAAAAAAGGCATCACGCTTGGTAACGATGTCGGAAATCCGACCGATCTGGCTTATTCCTGGGCACTACGCGACTGTGATATCGATGCATTCAGCGACTGGGGGCTGAAACTCAACACCGGCGGAACCGGTCTGGTGCTCGATAACTGCACGGTGCGCGGTGCAAAAACCATTATCGGGTCGAGCAATGCAGTAATCCGGTCCGGCCAATATGCGCAAATCGATATATTCAATGAAAAACCGGGCGCAGATTTCCAGTTCCACATTGCGGACCAGGTTGTTGAGACTATTGATCTTGGGGATTACTGGGCCCGTGTGTCGGGCATTGTGAACAATAGCGGTACAAACGCGCGCATAAATCAAGGCTTTTTCCGCAACATCCACTGCAATATGAAAACGATGAAAGGTGATCTCGTCTATCTTGAAAATGCGGATAATGTGATTGTCGAGGTGAGCTGTCATAATCCCACCTTTGCCGATGCTGGCAATCTGGTCCATTTTGGCGCGGGTGCAACAGAATGTATTCTTGAATGTGATGCATTTAGCGCGCTGGCACCGTTCACTGCTGACCCCGCGTCGAAGCGCTGCGTCAAGCTGGTCAAGGGGCAGGTCAGGCGGACTGATTTTAAGGATATCACAACATCACCCAACTGCAGGACAGTGTTAAGGGACGGCGTAGATGGTACGGCGGAAGGTTTCCCCATTGTGCACAATGGCACGGCTTGGAACCTCCAGCTATTTTCACTGCCCGATGACACTGCCGAGATCATTACCCCGCCAATGCCAGTGGGTTACATGAAAGTGACACGTACCAACGCAGGCGAGTTTGATCATTGGGGTTATTTTCGCTTTGACGCCCGTTCGGGAGACATAGAGGAAATCAAGTCCGGCAGTGATATGGATGTTTCGACAAGCCTACTGAATGGCGCTACCGGCACGAATGGCAAGACCACTGTTTCATGTCATAAAGCGGACCCGGACGACCCAACCGCGCTATTATATTTGGAAGCACGAAACGGCGGATCCAAATATGTCGTTTCGTTCGAGACCATGGAATATGAAATTTAATAATATATAGTCGCTATGCCTTTTGGTAACGACTGTCGGGGAGTGGTTTTTGGGTGCTTTGCCCTTCCACTCCCCGCACAGTTCCGCTAAACCACATCCGAACCATCGATTCACATGGCTTTATGCCCGTTTTGTGCGCCTTGGCTGGCGGTCTTCGCTGCCTTCGCACACATTCCCCAAAACGGCTTAAAACACCGAACTTTAAGACGAGGACATTTTATGACGACTACCGGACAGGACACACTTGGCACACGCGATACTATGAACGTTGGCGGGGAGAGCGTTGCGTTTTATTCGCTTGTTAAAGCCGCCGCAAAGCTGGGTGATATTTCGCGGTTGCCGTTTACGCTGAAAGTCCTGCTCGAAAATATGCTGCGCTTTGAGGATGGGGGCCATACCGTTTCCACCGATGATGCGCAGGCGGTGGTCGACTGGCAGAAGAACGCGCGCTCCGATGCGGAAATTCAGTATCGCCCGGCGCGCGTGCTGATGCAGGATTTTACCGGCGTGCCCGCCGTGGTCGACCTTGCCGCGATGCGTGACGGGATCAAGGCGCTGGGCGGTGACGCGCAGAAAATTAACCCGCAGGTGCCGGTGCATCTTGTCATCGATCACTCGGTAATGGTCGACGAGTTCGGCACGCCGCAGGCGTTCGAGAATAACGTGGCACTGGAATACCAGCGCAACATGGAACGTTATGAATTCCTGAAATGGGGGTCGAAAGCGTTTGACAATTTCTCCGTTGTTCCTCCCGGCACGGGCATTTGCCATCAGGTGAATCTGGAAAATATTGCGAAAGCCGTGTGGTCATCGAAAGATGCGAGCGGCGCGCGCGTGGCCTATCCCGATACATGCGTGGGCACGGACAGCCACACGACAATGATCAACGGCCTGGGCGTGCTTGGCTGGGGCGTGGGCGGTATTGAGGCAGAGGCGGCGATGCTGGGGCAACCGGTGTCGATGCTGATCCCCGAAGTGGTGGGTTTCAAACTGACCGGTGAACTGGCCGAGGGCATTACCGCGACCGACCTGGTGCTCACCTGTGTACAGATGCTGCGCGAAGTGGGCGTGGTGGGTCGCTTTGTGGAATTTTACGGTCCCGGCGTGGCGGCGCTGTCGCTCGCCGACCGTGCGACCATCGCCAACATGGCGCCCGAATATGGCGCGACCTGCGGCTATTTCCCGATTGATGACAAGACGCTTGATTACCTGCGCCTCACGGGCCGTAGCGAAGACGATATTGCGCTCACCGAAGCCTATGCGAAAGAGCAGGGTTTCTGGCGCCTCGATGACACGCCGGACGCGATTTACAGCAACACGCTTGAGCTGGATATGACCAGCGTTGTGCCTTCGCTATCGGGTCCGAAACTGCCGCAACAGCGCGTGTCGATGGCGGACCTGGACGAAGGGTTTAACCGCGATCTGGGCGAAGTATTTGGTGCAGACGATGCGAAGGGCCGTGCTGCCGTTGATGGTGCGGATTATGATTTCGGGCACGGTGACGTGGCGATTGCGGCCATCACCAGCTGTACCAATACATCGAACCCCAGCGTACTGATCGCCGCGGGCCTGGTGGCGCGCAAGGCACGTGAACGCGGCCTGCAGCGGAAACCTTGGGTAAAATCGTCGCTCGCGCCGGGGTCACAGGTGGTGACCGATTATCTGGACAAGGCGGGGTTGAGCGAGGATCTCAATTATCTTGGCTTTAACCTGGTCGGCTATGGCTGCACAACCTGTATCGGTAACTCGGGGCCTTTGCCGGCACCGATTTCAAAAGCGATTAACGACAATAGCCTGGTCGCGGCGTCGGTATTGTCTGGCAACCGTAACTTTGAAGGCCGCGTGTCACAGGACGTGCAGGCCAACTATCTCGCATCGCCGCCGCTGGTGGTCGCATATGCGCTGAAAGGCACGGTGCGCGAGGATATGTATGAAACGCCGATCGGGCAGGGCAGCGATGGCGCAGATGTGTACCTCCGTGACATCTGGCCCACCAATGATGAGGTTTCAGCCGCCATGCAGGGCGCGGTCAGCCGCGAAATGTTCGAAAGCCGCTATGCCAATGTCTATGATGGCGATGCCGCGTGGCAGGATATCGACGTGACCGGCGGTGATACCTATCAATGGCGTGCGGGGTCCACTTATGTGGCCAACCCGCCCTATTTCGAAGGCATGGAAATGACCCCGGCACCGGTGGCGGATATTGCCGATGCCAAAGTGCTGGCATTGCTCGGCGATAGCATCACCACCGACCACATTTCCCCTGCGGGCGCGATCAAGCAGGACAGCCCGGCGGGCGAATACCTCATGTCGCATCAGGTCGCAAAGGCGGACTTTAACAGCTATGGCTCACGCCGCGGCAACCATGACGTGATGATGCGCGGCACATTTGCCAATATCCGTATCAAGAACGAAATGGCGGAAGGTAAAGAGGGCGGCTACACCAAATATGACGGTGAAATCATGCCGATCTATGACGCGGCAATGCGGCACAAGGCGGATGGCACGCAGCTGGTGGTGATTGGCGGCGAACAGTACGGCACCGGCTCCTCACGCGACTGGGCGGCGAAGGGCACGAACCTGCTCGGTGTGAAAGCCGTGATTGTGAAAAGCTATGAGCGTATCCACCGTTCGAACCTGGTTGGCATGGGCGTTCTGCCGCTACAATTTGCAGAAGGCGTGGACCGGAATACATTGAGCCTGGATGGGACGGAGAGCTTCTCTATCAAGGGTGTGTCGGAGCTTACGCCATTGCAGGAAGTCGAAGTCGAAATGACCCGCGCCGATGGCACGGCATCGACCTTTATGACCAAATGCCGCATCGATACTGCGAACGAAATGGAATATTTCCTCAACGGCGGTATCCTGCACTATGTGCTGAGGAACCTGGCGAAGTAGGCTGTTACTTATCGCCATCGCTATAATATGCTAGGTAGTTACAGTTTTATATCCCATATTCAGGGAGAATGTAATGTCTGTAACTTTCTTCATGACGGTGATGGCAATATCACTGTCTGCTGCCACCGCGTCTGCGACCGAAAGCGAACTTCCGCATGACCGGGGGTGCAGTGCGCCGCTTTTGGAAACCGCGCTTGATGGTTCCGTGGTCAGCGGTTCCAAGGAGACGCTGATTGCTGCAACAGAGCGCGGCGAGCCGATACGTGTCGGCTGGTTTATAGATTTTGACGGCGATGGCGCGACGGATCTGTCTCACTGGTCTGCGGCAGCCTTCCTGTCCGTTTTCGAGGGAGAAATATTTACCCAGGTGCAATCCATCCACAGACAAAGGCCGGTGAGAGGGGAGGCAAAAATTGCCCTTACTGAGGGCTTTTCCGCCTGGCATGGCTTGGTTGGCAGCAACGGCGTCATCAGCGGACGGATGGAAGGTAGCGATGAAGTGCGCAGTCGCAAGGTCGGGACCTTGTGGTGTCTGGCGCGACAACCCGCATGGACAATGGTCTATCGCAGTGGCACTGATGGGCAGTCGCTTGAAGGTTCAAAAGCAAGACTGTTCGGCGCAGTGAGGGCAGGGCAACCGATCCGTGTAGGTTGGGGCCTGTCGCGCAGTGTCGACGGGACTACACGTTCTGTCGAGCATGTTGCCGAGCCTGTGTTTTTGACCGTTGTAAACGGTAGCGATATTGTTGCTCAGTTACCTGAGCATATCGGGCAGCGCAGTTACTGGAATGCTGGTGAGGCCTATTTCGACTCTGGTCCGGTCATGTGGCGTGGGTTGGCGTCGACAACAGGTAGCTTCGATGCAATCTGGGTTGACCGTTCATCTGGGGAGACAGTGCGCCGCGCTCCACAACGTGCCGTATTTAGCTGGTATGTCAGGGAGGAGCCATATGGGGAAATCCCGACACTTTCCGTCGCGGATGGTGTGATTAGGGATGAAAAGCGGGTAAAGCGGGACTGACCATGCCCCACATGGAATATTTCCTGAACGGTGGTATCCTGCATTACGTGCCAAGGAACCTGGCGAAGTAGGAACAGCCAAATGCGAAGTTCATGAACGGGCGTCTTTACAGGCGCCCGTTTTTGTATGCGCAAAGTAGAATATCCTGTTGACAAAGTAATTAGAATATATATTCTAAAACTATGCGACCTGCCCGTTTCAAAGATGTAGATATTATAGAGGCTGCGCTGGCTGTTGCTGCGCGGGAAGGCCCGGCTGGTGCTTCGATTGCGAAAATTGCTGCACAGGCCGATGCGCCGACTGGATCAATATATCACCGTTTCCGTTCCCGCGATGTGTTGCTCGGAGAGGTGTGGTTGAAGGCCGTCACCGACTTTCAAAATGCCTATATCAAGCTTCTGGATGGTTCTGATGTGGAACGTGCAGCGCTTGACGCGGCGCTGTTCGTTCCGCGCTATGTACGTGAAAATACTGCGGAGGCACGTTTGATGCTGTTGCATCGGCGCGAGGATTTCCTTGTGCCCGGATGGCCTGTAAAGATGCTGGAACAGGCTGAAATGCTGGGCAGGCAGATGCAGGCTGCGCAGCAGCACTTCTGCCGGAAACTTACCGGCCGTGACGACAGGAAGACGATGCGTATCCTGTGCTATGCAATGGTTGAAGCGCCGATGGGAGCTGTTCGCCCTTATCTGGAAAAAGGTGGCACCCCTCCGCCTCTGGTGGATAGCCTGGTCGAAGCGACTTTCCATGCCGCGATGGCACTGACAGGCGGTGATGCATGACGCCTGTACTATCCGTCCTGGGGGCCTGGCTGCTATTCGGGGGAAGCCATCTGCTACTCAGCGGCACGCCGCTACGCACGTATCTGGCGGATCGGGTCGGATCAGAGAGGTTTCTTGGCCTCTATGCCCTTATTGCTGCATTTAGCCTCAGCCTGCTTGGCGTGACGGCAATATTGCATGGCGGATCAGGCATGGCGGGGCTCGCATGGGGGAAGCACCCGGTGGGGTGGCTTGTGCTGGGCAGTGCCTCGTTCCTGGGCATGGTGTTGATGCTCTTGGGCCTGATGGATTATGCGAAATCGGCCATGGCCGTACTGGGACGGAGAATGCGCCTGCAGGGAGCTGCACTGCATAAGCCGCTGGCAGGACCAAAGGGAATATCGCGGGTCACCCGGCACCCCTTTTTCACTGGTCTGGCAATCTGGGCGGGCGCCCATGCCCTCATATCCTCCACACTGGCAACCAGCGTCTATTTCGCGGGTTTTTCGTTACTGTCCGTGATTGGCCTGGTGATGCAGGACAGCAAACTGCGCCACCGGCATGGCGACGTATATAAAGCGCATCTTGGCCGGACAAGCGCGTTGCCGGATGCCAGGGCGATTGTCTGGCACGAGATTGCCAAACAGGCCGCTATCGCAGTCCTGGCTGCCATAATGATAGGAAACCTGCATATCATCTGGCAACCCGGTCACGGCGGATATTTCGCTTTTCTGGTGGCCATGGGCGGAACAATGGCTGTGATCCGACAGGTACGCAAAGCACCGTAAACTGCTATTGGAATTTATGCATTCCCGGACATCTAGGACACAAGATGTCCGGGGCCGTGATTTCATAAGGCATAGGGCATATCCCAAACCCACTTCCATGCCATTCAAATTGCGGCTAACTTGCCTCTTATGCCTATTTCGAACCGTAAGCCCGCCGTTGAACCTTCACCGCAGGAAATATCCAGCAATCCGCTGAAAGCGAGCTGGGATGCCTTTGCGAACTGGTGGCGCAAGGGGGTGCGGCAGGAAATCAAGCAGCGCGCGGTGGTTGACAAGGTCCGTGAGGAATCGGGCTGGTCGCTGCGCTATGCCTTCATGTTGCTGATGTCGGCAGGTATCGCCATACTCGGCCTGCTGCTGTCCTCACCCGCGGTGGTGATCGGCGCGATGCTGCTCTCACCGCTACTTGGTCCCATGATGGGCGCGGGCTTTGCACTGGCGATCGGCGATCTTAACTGGGGCAAGCAGTCGGCCTATGCGCTTGCGGTCGGGACAATCATATCAATTCTGTTCTGCGCATTTATTGTCATGCTATCACCGTTGCAGAATGTAACCCCCGAAATAGCCTCACGTACGCGGCCGAACCTGTTCGACCTTGGCGTGGCGCTGTTTTCCGCGCTGGCCGGCGCCTATTCCATGATCCGCGGGCGCGAAGGCACGATTGTGGGCGTGGCGATTGCCACCGCGTTGATGCCGCCGCTTGCCGTGGTGGGCTTTGGCTTGGCCACACTTAACTGGACCGTGTTTGGCGGGGCATTGTTGCTTTACTTCACCAACCTGATGACCATCGCGCTCACTGCTGCGATCATGGCACGGCTGTACGGTTTCCGTAGCCGGTTGTCGGACAAGCAGACCAAGCTGCAGGCTGCTGTCACAGTGATTATATTTATCGCACTGGCCGTTCCGCTAGGCTATTCGCTCCGGCAGATTGCCTGGGAATCCAATGCCACCCGCATTGCAACCAGCGTGGTGAAGGATGAATTTGGGAGCGGCGCACGGCTCAGCCAGATTGATCTCGACTTCAGCGCACATCCGCTTGCGGTCAATGCGACCGTGCTCACGCCGGAATTCCAGCCTGATGCCGAACGGCGTTCGGAAAAGCTGATGGAAGTGCAATTGGGGCAGGATATCGATGTAAAGATCAGCCAGTTCCGAGTTGGTACCAATACGGGCGATGCGGAGGCCGCGGAAATCGCGGCGGCCAAGGCGAATGAACAGATAGCGGCGCAGGAACAGGAAATCACCGAACTGGCGCAACGGCTTTCACTGGTCGCAGGTGTGCCGGCGCAGGATGTCATTATCGACCGACAGGCCAAGCGGGCAGTGGTGGAAGCGAAGAAGCTGCCTGGTGCCACGCTGGAAACCTATTATGCTCTCGAACGCAGGGCTGAGGCGCTGGAAGAGGGCTGGAGCGTGATAATCGAACCGCCCGCGAGCAAATTGCCAGTGATTGAGATGAAAGACGGTGAGCCATCTGCTGTGGGCGCGCGCAATATCGTGCTGGCGGCCTGGGCTGCGCAGCGCATTGACGCGCCGCTGGGCATACAGGGCAGCGGGCAGGATGCCCGGCGCGTTCTGGAGCTGCTGCGGGCACAGGATATCGCCTCTGCAGTCCGCCCGGGAGGCAGCGGGAGCAGCGGACGAGTGGAGCTGAGCTGGTTGCCGCCTGACACGGTGCTTGAGGAAGATACTGCGCCTTGATTTCAGGCGTAGCCAGCTCATTCAGCACGCGTTTATGAGGAAAAGCCTATCCTCCAACCATAGTGGAGGAGCAATCATGCTGACTATACGTCTTGCCGCCGCGCTATTCGCGCTGTTACCCGCCGCCGCTGGGTATGCCCAGACCGTAGCGCCGCTGCCGGACAATCCACAGGTGGATTATGCAGCATTTGCGGAATTGGCATCGAATATTGCCGGATATCGCCAGTCACGGCTGGTCGGGTTTGATGATTTTCAGAAACTGGCTGGGCAGAAGGGCGTTCTGGTGCTTGACACGCGCAGCGCCGCTGCTTTTGCCGCCGGGCATATTGAGGGTGCGGTCAACCTGCCTTTTCCCGATTTCACCGATGAAAAGCTGGCCAACGTGATTGGCGATACGGGGCGCACGATCCTGATCTACTGCAACAATAATTTCAGCAATGACCGCGCGCCTGTCGTGACTAAACGTGCGCCGCTCGCACTCAATATCCCGACATTCATTAACTTGTACGGCTATGGCTATCGCAATATCTACGAGCTGAACGATGTGGTGGACATGGACGATTCGCGTGTGCGTTTTGTCAAAGCCTCACGCGATGCAGAGGGCTAGTGCCTAGCTGACCTGCCGCAATTCCGGCGTGAAAACCCTAGTATCACCGTCTCTGTGAAGACCCCGGAAAATCGTGTCGATCACCATGGCCAGTTTTTCGGTATTGGCGAGTGTGTGAAGCTGCATCATCAGGGTCGGGTTGCAAAACGGCTGCACCATTGTGTTGATCAGCGAGACAGTCTCGTCAATTTCCAGCCCTTTGAAATGCCCTTCTTCCATCGCCTCGGCAATGATGGTTGCCATATAATGATCGGCCAGATCGATATAGCCGCGGACCACTTCAAAATGCTCATCACCCAGCTCCATATAGGCCGCGAATAGCGATGGATCCTCGTTCAGCCGTTGATGCTTGAGTTCGAGGCGGCGGGCAAAAAACTGATACATCTTGTCACGTGCGGGGAGGTCCGATGCCACGACGTCTTCCATCATGACTGTCAATTCCTCAAACCACCGACCTGCCATCGCCTCGGCGAGTTCATCCTTACTGGCAAAGAAACGGTATGCGTTGGACTGTGACATGCCGGCGGCCTGCGCAATATCTGTCATGGTGAAACTGACGGCGCCGCGCTCGCGGATCATGTCTTCGCAAGTTTCGAGCAGCTTGGCTTTGGTGACTTCCATATCGACTTGGGGGCGTGCCATATGTGGTTCCTGTCTTCTATCTGCAATAGGTAAGTAAGTATCTGCAATAGGTAAGTAAGACAGTTATATGATAATTGAGTAAAATTATCAATTATGATTTTTGCAACAAGAAAGGCGTTTTATGCACCGGCAGCGGTGTTACCGTTTGAAATCGCATTTGAGAGCCAGTCCGGCAGGGCAAGTCCACCCAAATCATCCACCCGGCGATGCTCGACCGACAGGCCCAGATCAGCATAAGCGGTGCGCTGCCGCTTTTCCTCAGCCTGATCCAGCGGGACAACCACTATGCGGCGGTTCACTTTTTGCCGATAATTCATGCGGGCAGTGTTTTCCTGTCCGACATAACAGCCCTTGGTAAAGCTCACGCCGTTCAGTTCCGCCGCATTGCATTCGAGCCATAGTGTCTTGTCACTACCCAGTTCAGCCTGCCCCTCGGTCACGCCTAGTGACAGGCGGTGCGCTTTCCATGCCGTATCGGTTTCATCTGTATCGTCCGGGTTCTCAGGCGCCAGCCAGCGCTTGCCAAGCGCGGGGAGGCGAGGATCATTTGTGCCCTGCTCGCTGTCAGGGGACCAGTGTACGCACAGTGTTTCCTCCCGGCCAATCGCGATTTTCCTGCGCAGGCGATAGAGCGTCAGCCGTTTGGCCAGGTCGCCTGCCGCTTCGCGCTCGCAGTCGATCAGTATGTCATCGGTTCCATCTGCCCACAGGATAAAATCAAACAGTGCTTTGCCCTGCGCGCTCAGTAATGCTGCCCATTGCGGCGCGCCTGGCTGTACGGCGGTCATGTCCTGCGTGACAAGACCTTGCAGAAAAGCACGGATATCCTCTCGTGTGCCGTCTGGCGCGTCCATGGGGGAAATTCTGATTAGAGCGCGGTGGATTAGGGTGGTGTTGGTCATGTTGATTAGGTAGGAGTTGCGATAAGGAAATGGAAGTGAGTGGGGTAGAGTCTTTTTGGTTCGCTCTTTCTCACAAGTCGGTACCGGCCTGTTCCCGACTATCGCCGTGAGGCGATCAAAAAGAAAGCTATCTCTATGACCGACACAATCACGATCCGCCGCCCTGATGACTGGCACGTCCATCTGCGCGATGGCGATATGCTGGGTGCTGTAGCGCATTATACCGCGCGGCAGTTTGCACGTGCGATTGTCATGCCGAACCTGTCGCCACCCGTGACCAGCGCGGGGGCCGCGGCTGCCTATCGCGACCGGATCATGGGCGCGCTGTCTGGAGACAGTGATTTTACCCCGCTGATGACCTGTTATCTGACCGATGATGCGGATGCGGATGATATGACGCGCGGGTTTGAAAGCGGTGTTTTCACTGCTGCCAAGCTATATCCAGCCAATGCCACAACCAATAGCGCGCATGGCGTCACCGATATTGCTAACATAATGAGCGTGCTGGAACGTATGTCGGACATCGGCATGCCGCTCCTGGTGCATGGCGAAGTAACCGAAGCGCATGTCGATATTTTTGATCGCGAAGCAGCGTTTATCGAGCGCATATTGGCTCCGCTGATACAGCGCCTGCCGCAGCTGAAAGTGGTGTTCGAACATATCACTACCCGCGACGCGGTGCAGTTTGTGGATGGCGCGGGCGATAATGTGGGCGCGACCATCACGCCGCAGCACCTGCATATCAACCGCAATGCGATTTTCGCCGGCGGCATCCGCCCACATGCCTATTGCCTGCCGGTGGCCAAGCGTGAAGAGCACCGGTTGGCGCTGCGCAAAGCGGCAACGTCAGGCTCTCCTAAATATTTCCTTGGCACCGACAGCGCGCCACATGAAGTGGGTGCAAAGGAATCCGCCTGCGGCTGTGCGGGCATATTCAACGCGCCCTATGCGCTGGAAAGCTATGCTGCGGTGTTTGATGAGGAAGGCGTACTGGGCAGGCTGGAAGCGTTTGCTTCGAAAAACGGGCCGCTTTTTTATGGCCTGCCACTGAACGATGGCACGGTCACGCTTGAACGTGCGGTCACGGATGTACCCGAACGTATTACGCTTGCAGGTGGCGCTATCGTACCTTTCCATGCAGGTGAAAAGCTGAACTGGCGGATAGTCACTGACTAAACGGGCTGTGCCTGCCTGCGTGAGCGTAGCCATCCATCGCCCGAATAGATAATCAGACTGGCCCAGATCAGACCGAAGCAGATCAGGTGCGCTGGTGTCAGCGCTTCTTTATACAGGAATACACCAAGCAGGAACTGGATGGTGGGGCCGATATACTGGATAAAACCCAACGTCGCGAGCGTGAGTTTCTTGGCCGCAGAAGCAAATAGCAGCAAGGGTGTTGCGGTAATTGCGCCTCCGGCAATCAGGTAGATATCCGTGCGTGTGTCATAGCCGAAACCGGGGCTGGCATTGTAAAACCAGGCCCAGGCGGCAAAGCCGAGTGCAATCGGGAAGAGCAGGGTGGTTTCCACGGTCAGGCCCGGGATAGAACCGACAGGTGCGACCTTACGCACCAGGCCATAGGTGCCGAATGTGAGGGCAAGCGCAAAGCTAATCCAAATGGTCGACAGCGTTTCCGAAGCGAGCACGGCGACACCGATGGCGGCGAGCGCCACACACAACCACTGCACAGGGCGCAGCCGCTCACCAAGGAACAGCGCACCCAGCACTACGTTCAATAGCGGGTTGAGATAATAGCCGAGGCTCGCCGCCAGAATCTGGTCATGATAAATCGCCCAGATATAGATTAGCCAGTTGGCCGCGATCAGGAACGAGCTGAAAAACAGCATATTGCGTGTTCGCCGTTCAGCGAGCGCGGCGCGATATTCGTCCATCCGGCCCAGCATCCATAATATCAGCAATAGCATGCCGACCGACCAGACAATCCGGTGCGCCACAACTTCCAGTGCAGAAACATGCTGTAACTGTTTGAAAAACAGCGGCATGAAACCCCAGATGCTATAGGTGATGACCGCCTGTATCAGGCCGGTTTTTGATGAAGATGCGGATGAATCATTGTTCATCCACGCGCTTTAGATGAAGCCGCCACCCAAAGATAGCCGGATGATGCCAACCAGCGCCACGATCAGGCACAAATTGCGGCCCGTGTTCGAACTGGAAATAACGCCAAAGACGACACCGACCAGCGCGATGGGTACAACCAGCCAATTGCCCCAGCCAAGCAGCGGTATGAAAGAAGGTATTGCGAGTATCAAAGCGAAAATGCCGATAATAAGAGAAACTATATTAGCCATGTGTATTATATAGGTAATGCAGCCATATTCTGCAATAGGCGGCACCAAAAAATGGTGTGAATTTCCGCACAAGAACGTGATTTTATTCACCTGCGGGACAGGAAAAGCTGAAATGTAAACGGTTCGTCGCGAAAATCCTCCATCTGTCGGACTGGTTGTAAAATGTTCAGGAAACGGGGCGTAATTCTGAACATACGAATTGCGCAAAGTGATTCATACGGATTTTGCCAGGGAGAGAGAAAAATGAATAAGGCGTTATTTACACTAGTTTCCGCACCGTTGGCCATTGGTGCCATGACCGTTTCCGCGCCAGCAATGGCGGCCCCCGCGATTTCAGGCTATTCTACTGTACTTATCGCCGATACGGCTCCAACCTATATGCCGTCTGCCATGGCGTCCGCAGCTATGTTTGATGATGACGATGATGGCCGGCGTTACCGCCGCTATGGTCGCTATCGTTATGACGATGACGACGATGATGATTACCGCCGTGACCGCCGCTACCGTGACAAACGTGCCTATAAGCGTTCCAAAAAACGGTATAAGCGGGCCCAAAAACGATACCGTCAGGATCAACGCCGTTACCGCCAGGATCGCCGTACCTATTACCGTAACCAGCAGATTCGCCGTGACACACGCATCTGGCGCGATCGCCGTGATGGCCGTTATTATTGTCGCCGTGACGATGGCACGACCGGCCTGCTGATTGGCGGCGCAGTCGGCGGTTTGATTGGCAATGAAGTTGCGGGCCGCGGTGACAAGACGCTGGGTACGATACTGGGCGCTGCGGGCGGTGCGATCCTTGGCCGTGCCATTGACCGTGGCAATTACCGCTGCCGCTGATTTTTTAACGGATTACCGCCCCGCCAGTGTGTGGGGCAGTGATAAGGTCCGGCAAAGCCTGCCGGGTCGCAAAGGGTGAGGGGATATGTAACGAGAATTCTCATCCCCTCACCATATTGCAAACCATCAGGGCCAGCCATCCATACCGGATCGGCTGGCCCTGTTTTATTTGCCTTTTGCGCCGCTGCCCCTATGGTCGCTTTTCCGCGATTTTTTGAGGGGGCGATCATCATGATAAACGGACCGATACTGGTAACGGAGCGGTTGATCTTGCGTCCACCCGGCCCCGAAGACATGGACGGCTGGGCGAGATTCCATGCCGACCCCAAAACCATGGAGCATCTGGGCGGAGTGCAGGCGCGCAGCGAAGCGTGGCGCGGCCTGTGCAGTATGTCAGGCGCGTGGCATATTCGCGGCTTTGCCATGTTTTCGCTGATCTTGCGTGACACTGGTGAATGGATTGGCCGGATAGGGCCATGGGAGCCCGAAGGCTGGCCGGGCAAGGAAGTCGGCTGGGGCATTCTTTCTGAATTTGAAGGCAAGGGCTATGCTTATGAGGCCGCCTGTGCATCGCTCGACTATGTATTTGATGTGCTGCGCTGGGATGAGGTGATGCATTGCATTGCACCCGATAATCATGCGTCCGCGGCCTTGGCCGAACGTCTGGGCTCCTATAACCAGGGCCCGACGCAGATGCCCGAACCGTTCCATGAGCACAGGGTCGACAGTTATGGCCAGACGCGCGATGAATGGCGTGCAAGAAATAAGGAGCGTTCCATATGACGACAGAAAATCATGTTGATCCGCAGGAAGCACAATTTGCAGCATTCAAGGATCTGCCGCGTGACAGGCCCATTAATATGCTCAACCTTGTGCGTTTCAAGGCCGAGGCGGAATATCCCGAAGGCCATGAGCTGCACGGCAAAGACCTGACAGGGGCGGAGGCCTATACAACATATGGACAGGCAACCGGCCCGATATTCGCCCGCGTAGGCGGCGAAATTATCTGGCGCGGCGATTTTGAGGGTGTGGTTATCGGCCCATCTGACGAGCGCTGGGACGCTGTGTTTATCGCGCGTTATCCCGATGCATCATGTTTCATGGAAATGGTGACAGACCCCGAATACCGCAAAGCCGTGGTACATCGGCAGGCCGCCGTGCAGACATCGCGGCTGATCAGGTGCGGGGAACCGGGATCATCTGGTTCTGGTTTCGGTTGAAAATAGCAGGCATTAAAAAGGCCGCTCTGCCATATGGGAGGCGGCCTTTTTACCATCTAGATGCGTATAGGGTTTCAGGCTAACCCATTTCCTTCGGCGTATTGCCGTCAGCGCCCCATTCGGACCAGCTGCCGTCATATAGTGCGACGTCAGTTTTGCCGAGCAGGTGCGCGCCAAATGCGACCACTGCGGCGGTCATGCCTGATCCGCATGTGGTGACCATGGCTTTGTCCAGAGTGACGCCCGCACTTTCAAATGCGGCTTTCAGATCATCACCGGTTTTCCACGTTCCATCGCCGTTGAATAATGTTCCATGCGGCAGACTAACCGAACCTGGAATATGCCCTGATGCGATGCCATCGCGCGGGTCGGCTTCCTCACCGCTGAAACGCGCTGCGGGGCGGGCATCGACAACCTGTTCACCCTGGCTGTGCAGGTTCGACAGCATATCAGCCTTGGTACGGACATTCTTGTCATCGGCCCATGCGGTAAAGTGCCGGTGGCGTAATGTTTCCTTGCCGGTTTCAAGCGGACGGCCTTCGGCTTTCCATTTGGCAATGCCGCCGTCCAGCATGGCGACTTCATGTGCGCCGAACATGGTCAGCATAAACCATGCGCGGGCGGATGACTTGAGCGGGCTGTCATCATAAAGCACGATGCGGCTGCCATCACCCAGGCCAAGCGATTGCATGCGGCTGGCAAATTTTTCCGGCGGCGGCAGCATATTGTCGATATCGCTGTTTGAATCAGTCAGTTCGCCAAGGTCCATGAACACGGCGCCCGGGATATGGCCAGCTTCATATTCAGCGGCAGCGTTACGCCCCGCATCAGGCAGGAATTTCGTGGCATCGACGATCCTGAGATCGGACGCACCCATTTCACCGGCCAGCCATTCGGTTGTTACTAATGATTCCATGTTCGACTCCATGACGCTTTATTGCACTGCGAAATCGCAACCTATCGCCTGATTCTGGTCTCGGCTAGAGGGCAATGGCATGAAAAGTGATTTTTATCGCACGGTGGTTTGTGTGCCTGGTTAAGCACTGGAAAGCTGCGCGAATTATATTGCCAGTGGCCTTTGTCCGACACCATGGAATGTGCGTGGCCCCAGGTCGAGGCGGAATGGTGCCATTTTTGCACGTGGCGGCTCATGTTCGCGCCCGACAATAAAGCTGTGCCGTTCGCGGCGAATTTCACCTTTGCCATCGGTATATTCGAGCACGAAATGCGCGACCGGCACGAATAAAGCCTGCCGGTTATAGGTAATGGGGCGTATCTGCGTGAGCGGCAGGCGGATCTCGCCTTTTAGTTCTTCTTCCCCGCGGCCATCAATTTTTTCCAGCTCATGCAAAGGCTGGTATAGCTCGTCCGGCATATTCTCGCTGCCATTTGCGGCCTGTAACATTATGCCGGAAAGCTTCAGCTTTGTCGCCATCTCGCCGCCATTGCGGACAGTGATGCGGTATCCTAGCACTGCGTTCATGAGTGTCGCCCCGGCGCTTTCGGCAATAAATTCTATGGCCAGACTGCTGCCCGGCATATCACTGCCTGCCACGCTTGAAAAAGCGGGTGATGGCATGGCAGGGGCAGGCTGCGGCGCAGGGTTGCGCTCCGTTTGCGGTGCCGGGGCTGGCTTCTTGGGTGCCTTGTTCAGCGTGACAGGCGGGGAAGGTTGCTGGGAAACGGCCTGTTCGTCTTCCCGCGCCATGGGCTGCACAGGTGCATTCTTGCGGCGGCGCAGGTAAAGCCATGCCATTGCGGCAAGCAGTACCAGCGCGCCAAGCATATAAGCCCAAAGCGGTAGAGATGAAGCTATGCTGTTATTGGCAGTGTCATTGTCCGTTGGTTCAGGTGCGGCGGCGTTGCCAGTGTCAGTTATAGCGGGTGAAGGGCGCGCCGCGCTTTCGCCCGGCACACCTTGTTCCTGTGTAGCAGTTACAGTGCCATCGGCTGGCTGTGCGGGCGTAGTATCCTGCTGCTCTGGTGTGACCGGTGGGCGTGCTGGTGCCTGAGCGGCGGTACGCGCGGGGGCGGTGCGTGATGGTGTGTTACGCGTCTGCTCAGGCAGCGGCTGTACTGTTGCAGGCGATGAAGATGATGGCGCTGGACGGCGCGATTGCACCTGCGGCGAGGTTTGTGAGGGCGCACTTTGTTGTTGCGGCTGGCTCAAATCGCGTGGGCGTTGTCCATCTACAACAGGTCCCTGAACCTTGCTGGGTGCTTCTTGCTTGGGCTGCGGCTCCAACGAAAAATCACGCAAGGGTGGAGGCGACTGATTTTGTGCCTGCGCTGGTAAAGCGGTCAGGCTGACTGCTGTGAACAAAGTGCAGGAAAAGATACGCAAACGGGACATGATTCCAAGCATAGCAGTTTTTGTGAAAGACTTTAACGTTTCAAACTAGCGGATGGCAGTGAATAACGGCTGAACATTTTACATACCAGCGTTTTGTTGAACCAATCAGTTTCGCTGCATCTTGCGGATGACAATGGCGCTCCACTCACCTATATGGCGGATATGACAGATACACCAGACGCACCGAAATTCCTTGGCAAGGACACGCCTTTGCCGACCACGCCCGAAGAGGCGGTGCTCGATTATGTGCCCAACCCGCGCAAGGACAGTCTGTACATGACGCGGTTCGTGACGCCGGAATTCACCTCGCTTTGCCCGGTTACTGGCCAGCCTGATTTTGCGCATATCGTGATTGATTACGCGCCGGATGAGACAATTGTCGAATCCAAGTCGCTAAAGCTTTTCCTCGGTTCTTTCCGCAATCATGCGGCGTTTCACGAGGATTGCACGGTGGGTATCGGTCAGCGGCTGTTTGCCGAAATGGAACCCCACTGGCTACGTATCGGCGGCTACTGGTTTCCGCGCGGCGGCATTCCCATCGACGTGTTCTGGCAATCCGGTCCGCCGCCTGAAGGCCTGTGGATCCCTGAACAGGGCGTTCCCGGCTATCGCGGGCGCGGGTGATTTAACCTGCTTCGTTACAGGTTCAAAGCTTTGTATTTTTAGTTTTTATTTTCTGAAGCAACTCTTTGGCTTTCTCATCACCTGCCTCGATGGCTTTTGTATACCATTGCTCTGCCACGACAGGGTCTCTTAGCACGCCAATCCCATTTTCATAGTTTAGACCTAGATAGCGCATTGCTTCTGCATGCCCGTTGGTAGCAGCCCTGCGGTACAGCTTATTTGCTTTATGCCGGTCAACACGCACACCCTTAGCCTCCTCATAGGCTACGCCCAGTTTCGTAACTGCCCAGTTCAGATCTCGTTCGACAGCAACATCTATGAGCTTGAGCCCTGCTTCGACATCCTGTTTTATATGCTCCCCCTTCAGGTACAGAAAGCCGAGATTGGCCATCGCCCATTCATCATCGGCTGCAATGCCTTTTTTGTACAGTTCTATAGCCTGTGAGATGTCCCTTGCCACACCAACACCATCCACTTTTATGACGGCGAGATTGTTATATGCCTGAATATTGCCGGCCTCGATCGCTTTTTCATACCAGAAAGCAGCCTGTGCATAATTGACTGCAACGCCGTGCCCCTGGTCAAGCGTCAGTCCCAGATTGAAAAGGCTGTCCTTATCATCCAGGCTTGCGCCTTTCATGAACCATGCTGCAGCCAGTAAAGCGTCTTTCTCAACTCCTTCACCGCTACGGTAGGCAAGGCCCAACTGTGTCATAGCACGGGCATAATTCTTTGCTGCCGCTTTTTGATACCATCTTATAGATTCGGCATCATCTTCGTGATATCCAATTCCTTCGGAATAATTGTATCCGATATAATATTCCGCACGTGCACTTCCTAGGTTTGCAGCGCGTTCGTAAAGCATGTTTGCCTTTTGAGCATCCTTGGGCAACACTGTTCCAAGTTCTGTATAAACGCCCAGTGCGGTGATGGATGCAGCATGATCGAGCTGCGCCGCCTTTTGATACCATTGCACGGCTTTTTCGTTATCCTGTGCGGTACCATGGCCTTTTCCATATGACACGCCAAGGCCATACATTCCTTCTACATCACCAGCATCTGCCAGCTGTTTATACAGGCGAAATGAACTTTCATAATCTTCTTTTTCGGCAGCATCCCACGCCTCTTGCCTGATTTTCTGAATTTCGCTGGAGACAGTGGACTGCCTATTGTTGTCTGCCTGTGCTTTTGCAGGTGCAGCATGCAGGGACAGCCCTAAACAAAGCAGGACGGCACAAGTGAGTGTCCAAAAAGGACTTGCCAGTTTTTCTGCCATTACAGCCATGATTTATCCCCTGTACGCTTCCATATTCTCCTATCGTCTTGGATGGGTAGTGTAAATGTTGCGCAAGATATAAAAATATTATCATTTCGCCGCTTTCACCTATGAATCTCCTGCCGCTGACACTAATGTCAGCATCATGAGCAAGATCCACGATCATAATATTTCTGTCCAGGCGTCCGATATCGACTTTATGGGCCATGTGAATAATGCCAATTACCTCAATTGGGTGCAGGATGCCGTGATTGCGCATTGGCAGAAAATTGCGCCGCCGCAAGCTGTAGCCGAACATCTGTGGGTCGCGCTCAAGCATGAGATTACCTATCGCAAGCCCGCGTTTCTGGACGATGAGGTGATAGCCACGGTGATTCTGGAAAAAGTGCACGGCGCGCGCGCATTTTACGATACGGTCATTACGCGCGGCGAGGAAGTGCTGGCCGAGGTCAAGTCCAGCTGGTGCTGCGTTGATGCCGAAACACTCCGCCCCGCGAGGTTGGCCGAGGATATCAAACGCGCATTTATGGGCAGCTGCGCGGCGGCCAGCTAGGCACTCTCACGCTCAGGACAGCATCCCTAGCACCAACAGGATCAGAGCGAACAGCACCAGCGCGATCACGATAGAGGCGAGCAGGAAGATCAGACGGATCAATGCGCCTATACGCGTGAGTGCGTAGGCATGGCGCAACTGCCGGTAAAGGTGGAATAACGCGTACCCCAGTGCGAGCGGGATGATCAGGCCAGTTTCGACACCAAGGCCACCGAGCAAGACCACGGCGATAAACACCAGCGACATGAAGGCGAGTGAATAGGTGGTGAAAACCGCATGATCATAGAAACGGTGGCCGCGCACGCCGATCGTGACAAGCCAGACAAAGGGTATCGAAAGTGGTATCAACAGCCACGCGAATTTATAGCCGTTGGATTTGAGTTTATAGAGGATAAGGTCCGGGTTTGTCTGAGTTTTCTTGACAAATTTATTTACCGTATCATCTAGCGCAGTCCAACCGGAATCGAGTCCGTTGCCAGTGCTGATCTTGAGCCCGTCCGCATCAATTTTTGATTCAGAGCCGGCATATTTGGGTTTGCCAGTGCGGACATAGGAAATGCCGTTGCTTTCGGTTTTCCAGTCGTCAATCTGCTCTTCCAATATCTCCCGCTCTTTGGCTGACAGTTCGCCCGATGCCTCCAGCCTGTCTATACCCTCCGCAATCTGCTGATCCAGCTTTTCGGCGGTTTTGGTTATTTCTTCGCTGTTCATATAATCTTCAATGCTGTCGCCGCTGCCAGGCATGAAAGAAAAGATCGCGAACATCATGAATATGGCAAAAAGGAAAAGCGACATGGGGGATATAAACCGGGCGCGTTCGCCATGGATATAACGCCGCGTCAGCTCTCCTGGTTTCCATGCGAGCATGGGCATGGTGCGCCAGAACTTGCCTTCAAAATGCAGCACACCGTGCAATATGTCATGCCAGAAGGCACCAATTGAACGATGGATATGCGCGGACTGTCCGCAGCTCCCGCAATAATTGCCGCTGCGGATTTCCCCGCAATTGAGGCAGGCAGCGCTATCATGGCCTGATGCCTTTTCACCGGCCTTGTCCTCGACCGCGCGGGCGACAAGTGCCCCTTCGGCCATCGTGCCTATTGCATCAATTTCATCGCCCATGGCAATATTCTCCCGCCCCTGCGCCGTTTTCAGCATAGCAGGCGAGGGGCAAGTGCCAATGCTAAAATGCATTGACGTTTACGGTATCTTTTTATGTAGCGTTAAACATGCGATGTTATCACATAACATAATAAGGGAGTGATTTGCGAAGGGAGAAGCATCATGGCGTATAAGACACATTTACAGGCACGGCGAAACCGCTACGCGCAGGCCGCGGCGGCGCACAGGCCGATGAGCGATCTTAACATCACGCCGCTGATTGATGTAATGCTGGTGCTGTTGATCATGATGATCATGACGATACCCATTGCGACGCACCAGCTCACCGTCCCCTTGCCGCAAGGGCCGGCCGGTCCTCCACAAACCGACGAATATGTACTGCGGCTGGATGCACAGGGCAAAGCATATTGGAACGGAGAAAATGTCACCATGACAGAGCTTAAGCCCAGGCTGGAAGGACTGTCGGCGCATGACAGCTCGTTGCTGAAATTCCAGTCCGATCCGCGCACGCGCTATGATGTATTTGTACAGCATATGAAGCTGGTCGAAGATTCGGGCGTCGAAAAGGTGGCTTTTGCCGGGCTCGGCAGGCCGACTGGTTGGTAACTGGCCTTGATGCCGTGCTCAGCCGGGCGCTATTTAGCCGATTGCATCGTACATGCTTTTGCCGCTAAATGCCGGTTATGGCTGATTTTGACCCCCATTCATTCCGCGATGCTCTGGGCCAGTTTGCAACTGGTGTGACGATTGTTACGGCACGCGCCGCCGATGGACATCCGGTAGGCGTAACCGCGAACAGTTTCAATTCGGTGTCGATGGACCCGCCACTCGTGCTCTGGTCACTGGCGCGGTCTTCACGGTCGATGAAAGTGTTCGAACAGGCGGAGAGCTTTGCCGTACACATTCTGGCGAGTGACCAGGATGCGCTGTCCAATCGGTTCGCCTCGCGCGATATCGACAAATTCGCGGGGATTGAACATGGCGAGGAAGGCGCGCCATTGCTGGAAGATTGCACCGCGCGATTCCTGTGCCGCACCCGCAATCAATATGATGGCGGTGACCATGTGATTTTCGTGGGTGAAGTGATTGATTACGACCATGCCGATAAGCCGCCATTGCTGTTCCATGGCGGTGATTATGCCGACAAGAAAAAGCGTCCACCACTGGCTGAAAATTCAGGAACAACACAAATTGAACCTGCAGGTGATGCTGTTCGTGACGATACACCCGTACTGTTTGAGGTGGATGGCAAGGTTGCCACTATTACGCTTAACCGGCCTGGCAGCCGCAATGCGCTGGCCGATGATGTTATCGCATCTCTGGTGGAGGGCTTGGAACGTGCGGAGGCGGATCCTGACATTAGCTGCGTGATATTGACGGGCAGGGGGACCAGTTTCTGTAGCGGGGGCAATATCAAGGATATCCGTGCCATGACGGCAGAGCAGGATATGAGTCCGCTGGAAATCGAACAATGGTACCGCGAGGGTATACAGCGAATTCCGCTTGCCATGGATGCCATGTCCGTTCCCATAATCGCTGCGGTAAATGGCCATGCTATTGGCGCAGGCTGCGACCTGGCATGTATGTGTGATATCCGGATTTGCGATGAAAATGCCATATTCGCAGAAAGTTTTCTGCGTGTCGGCATCATTCCGGGGGACGGCGGAGCATGGCTGTTGCCACGCATTGTCGGAATGGCGCGTGCCAGCCAGATGTTATTCACGGGTGAATTTGTAAAATCGGACCGTGCAGTCGAATATGGCCTGGTGTCGGAAATTGTTGCAAATGGGCAACTATTGGCCCGTGCGAATCAAATCGCCGAATCGGTTGCCGGGTTTCCGCCACAGGCGATTCGCAAATCGAAGCGCTTGCTGAAAGATGCGCGTGATATGACGCTGAAAGAGAATCTGGACCAGGCAGCAATGTTGCAGGGTGTGCTCCAGCAAATGGACGATCATCGCGAGGCGATTGCCGCCATTTTGGAAAAACGCGATCCCGATTTTACAGGACGATAAATATTTAAAATAAATGGTTAATATAAAGTTAATGTAAAATATACCGACATAAAAAAAGCCCCGGAAAATCCGGAGCTCTTCTCATTAAGCCATATGGCAAAATTCATTAAGGACTGGGTTATTTCCACCCGCTTCCGAGAAGCCATTCCCAGAAACCGCGGCCCTGTTGTTGTGTACGCTTTTTCATAAAGCCTCCTTATTATCATGCGCTTTTTGACGCGCATTTAGGAGGGTATACTACATTTTACATTTATGGTTAGCAAGTCGTTAACCTTTTCAGTTAAATCCACATTAACCATTTTCTGACGCGTACTTTGGGATAGGAGCGTCCTCAATAGAGCAAGATTTCGGGATTAAACGCGAAGGGGACGCATGTTATGCGGCGTTGCGTTTCTTATAGTTGGCGAGAAAATCACGCAGCGCGTCCAGCTGCATAGGGCGTCCGATCAGATAGCCTTGCGCGATGTCACAGCCCATTTCGGTAAGCTGCTGCAGAGTCTGCGTGTCCTCAACACCTTCAGCCACGACTTTCTGGCCAAGCGAGTGGGCAAGCTCGATTGTCGAATTGACCATGATGCGGTCACTACTGCTCTGTGCGAGCATCTGCACAAAACTGCGATCAATCTTGACCTCGCTGGCAGGACATTTTCTGAGATAGTCAAGCGTGGAAAAGCCGGTGCCATAATCATCGATAGAAATTGCCACACCTAGTGCCTTGATGTCATGCAGTTGCTTGAGCGCTGTTTCTGAACTGGACATAGCCGCGGTTTCAGTGACTTCCAGGATAAGCTGGCTTTTATCCACTTCACGGCCAACAAAGGCGCGGCCTATCATTTTTGCGAGGCCTTGCTGATCTAGCAGGCGCGGTGACAGGTTGACCGCAATTTTGATGTCCAATCCCAATGCTGAGAACTGTTCGGCAGTATCGAGCGCCTTGCCGAGGACGAATTCGGTCAGGCGGCCAATACGGTTATGCTTTTCGGCGGCCAGCACAAAATCTTCCGGGCTGATATCGCCATGTTCAGGATGGGTCCAGCGCACCAATGCTTCCGCGCCGCAAATGCGCTGATTACGAATATCCAGCTTGGGCTGAAAAGCGACCCACAGCTGTCCGTTTTCAATCGCATCATCCAGTTCGCCCAGCATGGAAAGTTTCCATGCTGTTGCCTGCTGGTCGGAGGGATCATAAAATTTCCACTGTTCGCTACTCTCATGTGCGCCCTGGGCCGCAAGCAAAGCGCTTGAGATTCGGCTCGAAAGCGAGCGTTCGGTATCGACATCTATGCCAAAACAGATATCAAGGTCATATTTACGTTCCTGCACTGGCACAGGGTTACGGAAAATCGCCTGCAGGGCCGATAGCTGGTCGGTCAGGTCGTCTTTCTGTGCCGCTGGCAGGCTCCAGAAGAAAATACCTTCGTCGCCCTGGTAAAGGGTTTCACCGCTGGTCCCGAAAGACAGGCGACTGGCAATCTGTTTTACGAAGTCCTTTTCCGAATTGGCGGGCAGGGCGGTGGCCACCTCAACGAAATTCTGGATACGTGCCGCGACCAGAAGATATTCGTCTGGCAGGCTGGATTCGCGCAATGCGTTTAAATTGGGCAGACCGGATAATTCATTGCGCGTGCCGCGCAGTTTGTATGATTGGCTATAGCGTTGGTACAGACCCGCTATCATTGCCAACCCAAAGAATGTCAGTGCGGGCATTATCTGCAGAAAGATATTCAGCGCTTCCAGAAAAATCGGACCTGTAAGAATAACGGCCAGTCCCGTCACCTTAGCTGTACGGCGTACTACGGTGCGTGTTGTTTTTTGGATGCCAATAACCAGCAATGCTATGGCTAAGAGAGGCGCCACCCAACCCATATTATATGGCTGCCCGTGCAATAAAGTTTCCGCACCAAGTGCAGATATAAATACACCCGAGCTGGGGCCGCTACCAATGATCCAGTATTTCTGTTCCTGCTCCACACCGTTGGTACCGATGATAATATCTTTGCCGCGAACTTTATTCACGTCACCAGTGCCTGCTATGACATCTGATGCACTTACATAGGGCAGAGTGTACGTGCTTACGGAATAATCCACCGGGAAAGTACTGCCAACATCACCTGTAACACCGGATATTTTGGAAGCGATAGACTGAACAGGTATGTCAGATACCAACACGCCGTAAGGCATATCGCGTATGCTATTATAACCGGTAATGGGTGAGTTCGTGTTTATCAGACCGGCGTGCTGGCTGAACTCGGGTGGGGGAAGTATATCGTCCCGCTGGCCTGTAACCGGATCAATTTCAAAGCGTCCATTCAGGAAGACCTTTGCCTTACTTGATGCAAGAGCTTTCACGAAAGCTTCATTTTCACTATCAGATCTATCTGCCTGTGTTGGGAATTCAAAGAATATCCGTTTTGCGCCTGCTTCATCAAGGCTGCTTACCAAGGTTGCGAGTTGTCCGTTGGACCAAGGCCAGTCACCAATTCCCTCGACCGCCAATGTATCTATGCCGACCACGACAACTTCACCGCTTGCATCATGGCTGCGTGCCTTGTTGCGGGCCGCTTGAAAACTGTCTTCCAGCGGAGCACCAAAGTCACTGACGCCTATCAAAACGGCAGTGAGCAGACCCCAGACCATGACATTGCGGCTTTTTTGCAGGATAGTTCGCAGCATCCGCCGGAAGCGGAATATATGATGCCGGACAGTCACCATGTTACGCGCCTTCCCTGCCATGATGCACTATCACACACAATGCAAATGCATGACGCAGATGCACCGGTACGCGTGTTCATGGACACATTGGGGTCATTCCCGACAAAAGAATGCGAAATGACGATTGGACGGCTCCTTTTATTGTCGACAGTGCATATTTGCACAAATCTGTAAGTTTAAGGTTAACGGCCAGGTAATAATTTCATTGCGTGTATCTATTGGTAAATTTTCCTTTAACGACAATATTTTGTAACACAGGCAACCTATTCAAAACTACTCTGAAGCGCCGGAAAATCCTCTCTTTCGGCGCAAAAATTAACATTTTGTCATGCCAGGGCGTGTCTTTGTATCTTAGACAAAAGTGACGCTCTCGCTGTTATTCCGCTATGCGGCCCGGTGGTTTACGGTGACGCATCCTCTGGATCAGTCGGCGGTCCAGAATACTGCATATCTGCATCCATTCTTGCGCCTTTTGATGTGTGCCGGACTGCCTCTCACTTTCAGCCATATGGTATGCATGTTCAGCTGCGTTCAGGCCATGGTTGGCGAGCAGGCGCAGCGCGGACTGGACATAATGGCTGCGCAGCGCATCCGCAGCTGTTTCAAAACGGGCATTGTCGTTTGCGGCACGACCATGGGCTGAATCATATCCCGAAATAAGTGGCAGTTTGGCAGATCGGGTATGCGATAAAGAAAATGGGTGCATGGTATAAGCCCTTGTAATGCAAAAAGTGTAATGCAGAAGACAGCATCGCGATGGGAGTAACGGGATGCGCTACTGTTACCGCCCACGGGCTAATATTGAATTGGGAGTATTGGTTAAAATCTTCCCGGCATATTTAACCATGCATGTGAACAAAAGGAGATATGTTCAGGCCTTAGCGGTCTGCGCAGCATGCTGACGGGTGACGAGCTGCAACGCCATCCAATAGGCAAGCAGGCCGAATAACACGCCGCCAATGGCGGGCCCGACGAGGACGCCTTCTGCGCCATAATAATGACTGCCGGCCCAGGCAAAGGGCAGCACACCAATAGTATTGCGGCCCCAGTTCAGCCATGTCGCCCAACGCGGGCGGTCCAGGTTATTGAATGTCGCATTGGCAATATAGAGTATGCCGTTGAACAGGAAGAGCGGGGTAACGACCAACCCAAACAGGGCGACCAGGTCCTGCCCCTGTTCGCTCAGGTTGAACTGCGCCGCTATCGGGCGGGCGAACAGGTAAAGCAATGGCCAGATGATGAGCAGGTAACCAGCGGCAAACAGCACGGCATTGTTGATAGCTGTACGCGCCCGGTCGAGCCGCATTGCGCCGAAATTCTGCCCGACAATCGGTCCGATCGCACCGGAGAGGGAGAAGAACAGGCCAAAAGCCACCGGAATAATCCGCCCGATCAGCGCATAGGCCGCCACGATCGCGGCGCCATATTCGGCAATGAAGCGGAACGATATTGCACCGCCCACAGGGGTGGCGAGGTTGGTCAGCACCGCCGGGATCATAATGTCCCATATGGCAGGCAGGTTGGCCTGGAACTCTTCCTTACGGAAAGGCGCAAATCCGCCATATATGCGCAGCACCGGCCAAAGGCCAAACGCGGCCATGGCAAAAATGGACAGCACGGTGGAATAGGCCGCGCCTGCAAAACCAAGGCCGACACCGAAAATCAGAATCGGATCGAAGATACCATTGGTAAACGCCATAGCAAGTGTGGTGTTCATCGCCCTTTTTGCATCTCCATGCGCGCGTAAAAAGCCTGAACAGACCATGCCAAGCACCGTTATCGGCGTGAATGGCATTACGATGCGGATATATTGCACAGCGGCATCCTTTGCCGCGCCGCTTGCGCCAAACAGGTCCATTATCTGCGGCGAAAATACCCAAAATGCGATAGTGACAGGTATGGACAGGCCCACACCCAGCAGGGCGATATGGGTTAGCAGCGCGCGTGCGGCCTCCGCATCGCCGCTTCCTATCCGCCGTGCGGCAAGTGCACTGATGGCAATCATCAGGCCGATATTGAGCGCACTGTTGAAAAACAGCAGGGTTGCGGCAAAGCCCATGCCGGCAGTGAGTGCATCATCGCCCAGTTGCGATATGAAATAGAGGTCGGCAAAATCGACCAGAAACATTGCGAGCAGGCCGAAGGATGAGGTCAGCGTCATAACCGCGACATGATGCATCAAATTGCCAGTCAGGAAGCGGGCCTGTTTGCTGTTGGCGGCATTGTCCTCGTCATGGCCGAGCTCACTGTCCATACCAGCCTCGCTGGCGCCGGTGGCGCTACCGATCGGCGCATGGGGCAATTCATCGTCGGGGGTCTGTGTGATGGTAATTTTCCGATACTGAGTTTAGCCGATACTGGGTTTAACCGATACTGGGTTTAACCGATTCAGGCACTGGATGAACTTGCCGGTTGCTACTGCATCGCGCGCGGTGATGCCAGCTATGTTTAGTTTAGCAGCAATAAGCGTCGTTTAACGACTTCTGGCATTCAATATCCGTTCGTGCATCTGTTCGCAGGGGCTTGCACAAATGTACATAGGCTTTTAAAGCCCGTTTCACGTTACAGGTCGGGCGGAAACGTCCGTGAATTGGGAATTTGGAACATGGCTGCGTGCATTAGGCACACAGCTGCACCAAAGCTGCCCTCGCAACTGTGACCGGCGAGTTTTTGCATATCAAGCCACTGGAGCAATCTGGGAAGGCATGCGGAAATGAGGACCCGGGAGCCAGGAGACCAGCCCGTAACGGTCGTTTTTCCGCACGGGCGAGGTGTACCGAACGGACGAAGCATGGTTTTGGGTGCGGCAATGGTGCTGCGTTCTGAAACCAGCCCTTCGCATGACGGCGTTAAGTGAAACGGTCATGGTGAAGGAGAAAAACCCATGAAAAAACTACGAAGAAATACGCTGCTGGGCGGGTTATCTGTCCTGGCTTTGGTAAGCGTGCCTGATATCGCAAAGGCGCAGGATGTTGCAGGTGCAAAAGAGTATAGCGATAAGATCGTAATTGCGGACCTACGTTTGCCGGCAGAAGAATCGATAGTCGTAATCGCTACTGGCAATAGAGAGAAAATCACCCGGCAAGGCCAGGCCATCACTGTCATTGGCGAAGAAGAACTGGAGCGCATCCAAGCCGCAGATATCTTGCCAGTCCTTGAACGCGCGCCCGGCGTTACAGTCTCTCGCAATGGCCCTGTTGGGGGATTTTCCGCTGTTCGCATCCGCGGCAGCGAAGCGGAGCAGGTGCTAGTGCTGATCGATGGTGTACGGGTGAATGATCCATCGTCGCCGGGTGGCGGGTTTGATTTCAGTAATGCACTCGCGGGCAATATCTCAAAAATCGAATTATTGCGCGGGCCCAACTCCGTGGTGTGGGGCAGTCAGGCTGTGGGCGGTGTTATTGCTATCACGACCGGCGGGCAGGGCGATACCATTAATCTGCGCGGTGAATATGGCAGCTTTGATACCTTCAATATTTCCGGCAATGTATCACGTGATATCGGCCCGTTGTCTCTTGGCGTAAGCGGCGGTTATTACCAGACGGATGGCTATTCCAGCTTTGCGGGTGGAACCGAAGCTGATGGTTTTGACCAGGCCTATGTAAATGCGCGGGCCAATGTGGAAATCACCGACGGCCTAAGCGCCGAAATGCGTGGCCGATATGCCGATGGCCGCACCGAGATTGACGGTTTCCCCGCACCGCTATTCGCCTTTGCAGATACGGCCGAGTTTCAGGATACCGAGCAATGGTCGGGCTATGCCGGGCTGGCTTACTTGGGCGACAGTTTCTCCCTGCGGGGTGGCTATTCGATCAGCGATATTGATCGCACGAATTTCAATCCAGCATTCGGGAATAATCCTAGTTTCTTTGCCAAAGGTCGTACAGAAAGATTTGAATTAAAAGGTAATTGGTATATTACGGATCAATTCGCTTTTGCTTTCGGTGCGGAAAGTGAGAACAGCGAATTTAATACCGGGGCGACCGCAGAAACGGGGATTGACAGCGGCTATGGCCTGCTGAGTTTTTCGGGCGGACCACTCAACCTTTCGGCGGGTCTACGCGTAGATGACCATGAGCAGTTTGGGTCTGAAGTGACACTGGGTGCCAATGGCAGTTTCGATATCGTCGGTGAGTGGCGTTTCCGGGCCAGCTATGGCGAAGGTTTCAAGGCACCCACTTTGTTTCAGCTGCTGAGCGATTTTGGCAATGCGTCGCTGCAGTCAGAAAAAAGCCAGAACTATGATATCGGTATTGAACATGGTTTGCGCCAAGCGGGGTTTTATGCGGCGCTGACGTTGTTTCAGCGCGATACCCGGAACCAGATTGATTTTGTGTCCTGTTTTGGCGTGGTTGATCCTATTTGCACTGGTCGCCCGTTTGGCACGTATGACAATGTGGCGAAGGCACGGGCGCGAGGGTTTGAAGCGGAGCTGGGTGCTGATGTATCGGCCCGGCTGCGCACCAGTGCGGCCTATAGCTATATCGACACTGAAAACCGAAGCGAAGCTTCGCCCAATTTCGGTAATGTATTGGCACGGCGGCCGAAACATGCGCTGACACTTTCGGCGGACTGGAACAGCAGCAAAACGCGTGAGGGCGTCAACATCGGTGCGGATATGCGGCTGGTCGGCGACAGTTTCGACAATGCGCCCAATTCCGTCCTGCTCGACGGCTATGCGCTGCTGACACTGCGTACATCGGTGCCATTCGGTGATATGTTCGAACTATATGGCCGTATCGAAAACCTGTTTGATGTCGATTACCAGACCGTGGCCAATTTTGGCACAGCCGGCCGTGCGGGCACAATCGGCGCAAGGGTTCGTTTCTGATGAAACGGCTTCTCCTTCCGGTATCTTTGCTGCTCACCGCCTGTTCGGGTGGTGAGCGGCAAGAAGCACCGGAAGGAGAGCTGCCTAGCATTGTTTCGATCAATCCCTGCACCGATGCGATATTGGCTGAGGTGGCCGACCCTGCGCAGATACTGGCAATCAGCCATTATTCACATGATCCGCAGGCGGCTTCGATGCCACTGGAGATTGCACGGCGCTACCCCGCCATTTCGGGCAGTGTCGAAGAAGTGTTAGCGCTTGAGCCCGATATTGTCATCGCGGGCGGGCATGTCAGCCCAGCCGCGGTTGACGCACTGGACCGGCTCGGGATTGTACTTGTACAGGCCCCGGTTGCGAACAGCGTCGAAGAAAGCGATGCCGCGATCCGTTCTATTTCAGCCGCCATTGGACGGACGGAGCAGGGAGAAAAGCTGGTGAGGCGTATTGCCGCAGCGCTTGACGAAAACGCACCGCAGTCTGGCGGACCTGTGCCTGCTCTGGTCTGGCAGGGCGGGGGGCTTGTACCGGGCGGCGGCACATTGATCGACGACCTGCTGTCGCGCGCCGGCTTTGATAATGTGGCGGAGGATCACGGGCTTGCCATGTGGGATGTGCTGGGCCTTGAATATCTGGTCGATAATCCGCCCCGGGTGCTGCTTTCGTCAACGGGTTCCGTGGCGCAGGAGGACAGGATGCTGGGCCATCCGGCGCTGAAGCATCTTGAAGGACAGATGAAAACCGCGCAGTTTGACCAAAGCCTGATTTTTTGTGGCGGGCCGACCATTATCCGCGCAGCAGAGCGGCTGGCGGCGATAAGGCGGGAGGTAAAAGAATGAATACCCGCCTCAACCTTTTTCTTATTTTTGTGCTTGCCGTGACTTTTGTGCTGTCTTTGCTGGCGGGCAAGGTGTGGCTGCCATTTGATGAATGGGGCGCAGGTGGCACAGCGGCTATCATTCTGGCGGAACTACGCCTGCCGCGTGCGGTGCTGGCGATTGTGATTGGTGCAGGATTGGGCATGGCGGGTGCGGTGATGCAGGGTTTTCTGCGCAACCCGCTGGCGGATCCCGGACTGTTCGGCATTTCACCGGGTGCTGCGCTGGGTGCTGTGCTGTCGCTCTATTTCGGTTTTGCGGCCAGCGCGTGGCTGCTGCCTATATTCGCCCTAATCGGTGCAGGTGGAGCGATGTTCCTGCTGGCACTGATCGCCGGACGCAGCGCGAGCATTATCCTGTTCACGCTTGCGGGCATGATGATTGCCAGCCTTGCTGGCGCTTTTACCTCGCTCGCCATATCGCTCGCGCCCACGCCTTTTGCCATGACCGAAATCGTCACCTGGTTGATGGGTGCGCTCACTGACCGAAGCTGGCGCGATGTCTGGATTGCCGCGCCGCTTATTGGACTTGGCATGGTGTGCCTGATGATGACAATGCGCGCGCTGGATGCGCTGACATTGGGCGAGGCGGCGGCACGTTCGCTGGGCGTGAATATGGTGCGACTGCAATGGTGGATTATCATCGGCATCGGGTTGAGCGTCGGTGCATCGGTGGCAGTGGCGGGTATAATCGGCTTTGTCGGACTGGTTGTGCCGCATCTTGTACGCCCGCTCACAGATGGCAGGCCATCTTCGCTGCTTGTCCCTTCGGCGTTGGCAGGCGCAGTGCTGCTGCTCGCCGCGGATAGCCTGGTCCGTATATTGCCAATGGCGAGCGAGCTGCGTCTTGGTATTGCCATGTCGCTAATCGGCGGACCATTTTTCCTGGCGCTCCTCATCCAGATGCGGAGGAAGCTCGCATGACGCTCGCAGCGCAAGACATCAGCGTCCGGCTAGGCAATACGCAGATACTGGAAGGCGTGCACGCGGCTTTTGCGCGCGGGCAGGTGAGTGCGATAGTCGGCCCCAATGGCGCCGGCAAATCGACCCTGCTTGATTGCCTTGCAGGCTTGCGCGTGCCGGATATGGGTGAAGTGTCGCTGGATGATGCCCCCTTGACTGATATTCCGCCCGGACAGCGTGCACAGCGGCTCGGCTATCTGCCGCAGGTGCAGGATGTGCATTGGGACATTGATGCGCGCGCGCTGGTGGCGATAGGCCGTTTTCCGCATCGCGGCGCTTTTGCGGGTGAAAGCGAGATGGACCGCAGCGCGATTGATGATGCCATGGCAGCTATGGATGTGACAGGGTTTGCGGCCCGCAGCGTGAACAGTCTGTCGGGCGGTGAACGTGCAAGGGTACTGGTGGCGCGCGTACTGGCTACACAGCCTGATTGGCTGTTGGTCGATGAACCGCTGGCCAACCTTGATATCGCGCATCAACTGGACATGCTGGCCGCGCTCCAAAAGGCGGCGCATGATGGCGGTATGGGTGTTGTCATGGTGCTGCACGATTTGTCTCATGCCATGAACTTCGCCGACCATGTGCTCATGCTGGACAGCGGCATGGTAGCTGCAAATGGCGGGCCTGCCGATGCGTTATCAGTGCAGAATATCGAAAATGTGTATCATGTGCATGCGCGGTGGCTGGAAAGCGGTGACGGACAGAAACTGTTGTATAGCGCCCCGCATGACCAGGCCTGAATTTAGCGGGTTTTTGCTTTTGTATCCATCTTCTTTGTGTACAGCCCGTCAAAAACGGTCGTCCATGTTGTGCCGTCGTCCTGGCTGGATTGCCAGTGCTGGCGCACACTGCCGTCGGCATTCGGCGTCCATGTCACACGGCTGATGGGTGCGTCTTTTGCCTTGTGGGCCATGCCTTTGTCACCCAGCACCATTTCGCCTTTGTCATTCAGGCCGCCTTCGATAAACAGCGCGCCACCATCACGGCCGATCCATGTCTGATGCCAGACTTTGCGTGCGGCATCGTAAAAGCTCATGCTCATGCCGGTATAGCCGCCTTTGGTTGTGTAATCCTCGCTCACTACGCAACCCAGATGCTCAGATGTCAGGATGTTGGTGGCGCTCGGCGCATCCCGCCCCGCCGGGGTAACATCCCATGTGCCCAGCCAGAAATTAAACTGCTTGTGCTCTGGCGTGTCGCACGGGGGTGTCTGCGCCGGTGCTGGTGGCGGCGGTGTGTTCTGGGTTTCCTGCGCGATTGCCGGGCAGGCGAGTGAAAACAATGCCGCCGCGATACATGCTTTCGCCCTGATATTTTGTGAATAAGCCATAGTGTCCCCCATTAGTGTGGGCATCTTATGCGGCAGGAGGTGCTACCATGGCAAATATGGCTCGACCAAGTGCGAACAGGTTTCGATTATGGCAGGATGGCTCCGCGCCTATGCGTTCCAGCTTTTGCGCAGCCGTCCGACAAATTCATTGCTGCGCTTGCCGAGCAGGGCCATATTCTCGTCCACCTTGCCAAAGCCGGTTTCAAGCGCTTCGATATCGTCGTTCACATCCTGTGTATCGCTGCGGATAATTGCGATCGAACCCGACATGCTGTCAGCGGCAAGGGCGGTCTCATCAACAGCGGCGGTGATGGTGGTGACGGTCTGTGCCTGTTGTTCCATCGCCTCGCGGATACGCGTGGCTGATGCCTGTACATTTTCGACTGTCGCGCGGATTTGCCGGCTGGTTTCGACATTGGTCGAAGCCGCGCTTTGGATCGCTCCGATTTTTGTCGCAATCTCGCCTGTGGCCTTGGCGGTCTGGCTGGCGAGGCTCTTGACTTCTTGCGCGACGACCGCAAATCCGCGCCCCGCTTCACCTGCGCGTGCGGCTTCTATCGTGGCGTTGAGCGCGAGCAGGTTGGTCTGACCTGCAATTTCCTGAATCAGGCTGACAATGGATTCGATGGATTCCGCGTGACCCGCTAGTGTGGCGGAAACATTGGCGGCTTCCTGTGTCTGCTCTGCGGCTTGTGTTGCGATTTCAGCAGCGCCCTGAACTTCATGACGCGTATCTTCAATCACACGGATCAGCCCGGCCGTGGTTGTCGCGGCTTCGCGCATAGCTATGGCTGACTGCTCTGCGGCAGATGCCACTTCGGATGATTTTTCGTGCATCCGCGCCGTCCGCTCGGATACCTGCTGCGCCTGTTTTTTCAGATGTGTACTATTGCCCGAAATTTCATCAATGGTGCTGGCTATTTCGTGGGTGAAATGGTCGCCGCTCTCATTCTGCCGCGTTTCCGCCATGGCTTGTTTCACCATGTCATAGCAATAGGTGAGGATGGTGATTTCCAGCGCCGCGACTGATGTTATGACACGGTGGTAATCGGCATAGGCCGGGTCATCTGCCGCCACATTGCGTTGCATGATTTCCATGCATTTTTGTGACCCTGCCATTGATGCGGCGATAAATAGGTTTAGCGGAATGTCGTTGCTGTTCGCAATTCGTGCAGTTTCGTGGATATTTTCGATCCATGCGCCATTTTCAACTTCGCTATAGCGCGAACGGATATATTCGGGCGTGGCCCTGATCCGTGCCTCTACATCTCCGCGGGCAAGATCGGTAATGTCATGCCCCTTGTCTTTCCAGAAGCCCCAGAAAGCTTCACCGATTTCAATGGCATCATCGGCGATGCGCGCAAACATTTCCGCGCCCACCCGGTTCAAATCACCGTGCGAATTATGAAGCGTCAGCGTGTCGGCAAAATACTGCCTGTAGCGTGCCTCTTCACGGGCCAGAATAGTGTCATCGATTTTAAGTGTCTGCGCGGTCATGCAATGCTCCTAAGGTCTTGAACCGGGCATAGGGTAGACATGGTTAATTATTGGTTAGGAACATACACATTTGCACATTAGTCACGGATCGCCATATGGGGAACGAAATATAGGTACTGATGGACTTGCTTCATTGGAACAAATATGGAACAAGCGGATTGCCACTCTGACTCATATAAAGGTTTCTTCTGAATGTTGACCAAGATAAGCGTCCGGGGCGCACGCGAACATAATCTCAAGGGCGTGGATATCGACCTGCCGCGTGACAGCCTGATTGTCATGACCGGCCTGTCGGGCAGCGGCAAATCGTCGCTGGCGTTTGATACTATCTATGCAGAAGGCCAGCGGCGCTATGTCGAAAGCCTTAGCGCTTATGCCCGGCAATTCCTGGAGATGATGCAGAAACCTGATGTCGAGCATATCGAAGGACTGTCGCCCGCGATTTCGATTGAGCAGAAAACCACCAGTCGCAACCCGCGTTCGACCGTGGCGACGGTGACGGAGATTTACGACTATATGCGCTTGCTCTGGGCGCGTGTGGGCGTGCCATACAGCCCCGCGACCGGCGAACCTATTACAGCGCAGAGCGTGTCAGTGATGGTCGACCGTGTGCTCGCCATGCCGGAGGGGACGCGTTTCTACCTACTCGCCCCAGTGGTGCGCGGCCGCAAGGGGGAATATCGCAAGGAGCTGGCCGAATGGACCAAGGCGGGTTTTACCCGCGTGCGCATTGATGGCGAATTTTATGATATCGAGGATGCTCCCGCGCTCGACAAGAAATACAAGCATGACATTGAAGTCGTGGTCGACCGGCTCGGCGTGAAACCCGGCATGGAAACGCGGCTTGCGGATAGTTTTGAGACTGCGCTGCGGCTCGCCGACGGGCTTGCCTATGTTGATCTGGCCGATGGCGCCGTGCCGGGGCGTGAGGATGACACAGAAGCTGGCGGCGCGATGAAAGGCGCCGGAATTCCCGATAACCGCATCGTGTTCAGCGAAAAGTTCGCATGTCCGGTGTCCGGCTTCACGATTGAGGAAATCGAGCCACGGCTATTCTCCTTCAACGCTCCGCAAGGAGCGTGCCCCGCGTGCGATGGCCTGGGTGAGAAACAATATTTCGACCCGCAACTGGTCGTGCCCAACGGCGAATTGTCGCTTAAAAAGGGCGCGGTTATGCCCTGGGCGAAATCCAACCCGCCATCCCCTTATTATATGCAGGTGCTGGGGTCGCTCGCGCGGCATTTCGAATTTGCAATGGATACACCGTGGCGCGATCTGCGGCCGGAACATCAGGACGTGATCCTGAACGGCACGGGCGGCCTGCCAGTGCTGCTGACGTTCAAGGACGGGCGCAAATCCTATGAAGTGAAAAAACCGTTCGAGGGCGTGGTTGGCAATCTCAACCGCCGCATGCTGCAGACCGAAAGCGCGTGGATGCGTGAGGAGCTGTCGAAATACCAGGCGGCGGCACCGTGCGAAGTGTGCGACGGTGCACGACTCAACCCGAAGGCGCGCGCGGTCAAGATCGCCGGACAGGACATTTCGATGCCAACCCGGCTCAGCGTCGGAGACGCGGTGGAGTTTTTCGCGGGGCTGAACGACCACCTGACCGACCAGCAACAACAGATTGCGAAAGCGATTCTGAAGGAAATCAACGAACGGCTTGGTTTTCTGAATAACGTAGGCCTCGACTATCTCAACCTTGACCGAACATCGGGAACATTATCCGGCGGGGAGAGCCAGCGTATCCGGCTCGCCAGCCAGATCGGCTCGGGGCTTAGCGGCGTGCTCTATGTGCTCGATGAGCCGAGCATTGGCCTGCACCAGCGCGACAATGACCGGCTCCTGGAAACGCTCAAACGGCTGCGTGATCTTGGCAATACGGTGATTGTGGTCGAGCATGACGAGGATGCGATCCGCAATGCCGACCATGTGGTTGACCTTGGCCCCGGCGCGGGTGTGCGCGGCGGCGAAGTGGTGGCGCAGGGGACGCTGAAGCAGATCCTGAAATCAAAAAAGTCGCTCACCGCCGATTACCTGACGGGGCGAAAGAAGATCGCAGTCCCCGAAAAGCGCCGCAAGGGCAGTGGCAAAGCGCTCACCGTGCATGGCGCGGAGGCGAACAACCTGCGCGGCGTCACCGCCTCAATCCCGCTCGGCACCTTCACCTGTGTCACCGGCGTGTCAGGCAGCGGCAAAAGCTCGCTCACGATCGACACGCTCTATGCTGCCGCCGCGCGGTCATTGAACGGCGCGCGCATCATTGCGGGCAAGCATGAGCGCGTGACCGGGCTCGAACATTGTGACAAGGTGATTGATATCGACCAGTCGCCCATTGGCCGCACCCCGCGCTCCAACCCGGCGACCTATACCGGTGCGTTCACCAATATCCGCGACTGGTTTGCCGGCCTGCCCGAAAGCCAAGCGCGGGGATACAAGCCGGGGCGTTTCTCTTTCAACGTGAAAGGCGGACGCTGCGAAACCTGCCGCGGCGACGGGCTGATCAAGATTGAGATGCACTTCCTGCCCGATGTGTATGTGACGTGTGAGGAATGCAGCGGCAAACGCTATAACCGCGAAACGCTGGAGGTAAAATTCAAGGGCAAGTCGATCGCCGACGTGCTCGACATGACGGTCGAGGACGCGGTCGAGTTTTTCAAGGCGGTGCCGCCGATCCGCGACAAGATGGCGATGCTCTACGAAGTCGGCCTAGGCTATGTAAAGGTCGGCCAGCAGGCAACGACGCTATCGGGCGGCGAGGCGCAGCGCGTAAAGCTCGCGAAGGAACTTTCCAAGCGCTCAACGGGCAAAACACTCTATATCCTCGACGAACCCACCACAGGCCTGCATTTCGAGGACGTCCGCAAACTCCTCGAAGTCCTCCACCGCCTGGTCGAACAGGGCAACAGCGTGATCGTGATCGAACATAATCTCGACGTCATAAAAACCGCCGACTGGATACTCGACCTAGGCCCCGAAGGCGGCGTGAAGGGCGGAGAAATCGTCGCGGAAGGCACACCGGAGCAAGTGGCCGCGAATAAGCGGAGCTTTACGGGGGGGTATTTGCGGGGGATGTTGGGGTAGATAGCATGATACTACTGTAGGTAGAATATTATTCATATCAGAAGTGCGAAAGGACTGTCACATGACCCCATCCCAGAACACCGAAACCGCCAAGGCATTTTATGACCTTATGTTTAACCAGTGCCAGCCTGCGCGGGCGGTGGGGCTTTATGTGGGGGCGGAGTATATTCAGCATAATCCGGATGTTGCGGATGGGAAGCAGGCGTTTGTGGATTATTTTGAGCGCATGGCGAAGGACTATCCGGGCAAGCGGGTGGAGTTTGTCCGCACGGTCGCCGAGGGGGACAAGGTGGTGCTGCATTGCCTCCAGACCTGGCCCGCGACGGAGACCTCAGAGGCGCAGGAATATGCGGGGATCGACATTTTTCGCTTCGACAGCAACGGCAAGGTAGTCGAGCATTGGGACGTGCTGCAGATCGTTCCCGAAGCCGCGCTGCACGATAACGGGATGTTTTAGGATATGCGCGCGCCGCGCATTGTGATTGGTTTGGTGTTTAGCCGATAACAAGTTCGGCAAAGCCGCATTGGTTGTCCGGTGTTTGCCTAATTTTAGTGTCGTCCGCCTGGCGGTGCTGGATTTCGAGCACGCCATAGGGGCGCTGCCACAGCCAGGGCCTGTTCTCAACAGCGGTCAGGTCTTCATGCGGCGGGGTGTCGCCGGTAAAAGCAAGGAAATAGAGCGTGAAATTATAGTCTGGTACGGGCTGCACCGACAGCAGTCGCATGCCCAGCTGGTCGCGGTAATGGGCAAGCTCGGCATCAATATTGCTGGTTCGTAGCGTTATGTGTGCGATCATCGCGCCGCCGCCAAGGGGCAGGGTGCTGTCTCCGCCTACAGTTTTTGGCTGCCCTGCAAAGCTGTGTTGCAGCAATTCAACCTGAAACCCTTCCGGGTCGGTGACATGGCACAGGTAACCGATATCCCCGAATTGCTGCGGTGTGGTGATTTGCGCGCCTTTTTCCTTTAGCTGGCGATAGGCCATATCCAGATCGGGCAGGGTAATGCCTATTTTCCAGTAACGGTCATTCGGGGCGTGGCGGTACGGTTTCTTGTCCGACGCCGGACGCAGCGCCATATAGGCGCTTTGCGGGCCATATCCGACGCGCAGTTCATCGCCGGCCTGCTGTGCCTGCATGCCCAGATATTCGGTGTAAAAACGCGCCAGTGCGTCCGGGCTATGTACATGAAGCGCAAGGCCGGACAGTGTGATGCCTGATGATGCTATATCGTCTTTATTTTGCATAGCTGACCATATCGCACAGTTTTTGGCAGGCAAAGCCTTCAATCGTCGTCTGGCTTAACCAGCAGCGAATGCAGTGGACTTCACATAGCCTGTATCCGCCCGTCATGCGGCGTTTTCCACCAGCGGGTGAAGAGTACGCGCACCAGCCAGAAGAGCATGATGGCGATGATCGCGAGCGGGATGAGGCGGAGCAGGCCGCTGTCGCGCCAGCTTTGCGGAAAAACATGGTCATTGGCGACAAACAGTATCGCCGCGGCAAAGAAAAAGGCGAAGCACATCCGCCATAAATGTCGCGCGATGCGGTGCCGCCCGCTAAGCCCGCCGCGCACCAGCACGCTGATATCAAGCGCGCCCAGCCATGCGGCTATGCCCGCCAGCACGTAATAGACAGAGGGCGGCATCAGGTCGAGCGGGTCGCTGCGCCCTGCGATCAGCTGCCCCATATAGACGCTGATGGCGGCGAGTGTGAATATGCCGAGCATGGCAATGCGTTCGATCCACCCGGTTTCACCATCATCGCGCCGTGCCGCCGCCCATCCGGTCACGGCCAGATAGAGCGCGGTGAGGGCGATAATCATCGTCCCTGTCCGCGTGGCGAGCGACGCGTCTGCCTTGATTGCGGCAAGGTACGTGCCGTCCAGGCATACCAGCACCATGCAGGTGGTGAAGATGCGCCCCGCCATGCGGTGCGGACGCGACCCCTTGGTGAGCAGCAGCGCGGCAATTCCCGCTGCGAGCAGGATGGTGCCGGCAAATATGTGGAACAGCACGAAAGGGGAATCGGGGTTTCTCAGCATGCCTGCCTTCGCAATCTCTTTTCTGTCCGCCGTGCGGACCTACTCCGTCAGGTTCAGCGTGCCATTGGTGGTGTCGCCATCGCCGTTGAGCGTTAGCGTGAACTCCTTACCCTCGTCACTGGTGCCGGTGACGGTGTTGCCGGAAATGGTGGCGGTGCCGCCATCTTCGCGCATTTTGTCCGCAAACCAGGTGGCGACTTCTTCGCTGCCGGCGGGGGAGGTGAAGCGCAGCTCGACCTTGGCATCACCCTTGCCATTTTTCTTGTTGGCGTTGACGTTCAGTCCGGTGATTTTGGAGCCGGGATATATTTTGTCGCTCTTGTCAGTGCGCGCGTCGATGTTGAGATCAGGGATATCGAGGTCGAGATTGAAACCCTCGGCATTAATCGAGATATTGGTCTTGCCATCCTCGCTGCCATCACCGGTCTTGATCGACACTTCGGTTTTTTCCTCGACCGTCTCCTGAATCTTCTCTTCAACGCTTTCCTGCACGCGCTCACAGGCGGCGAGTGTGAGGGGCAGGGTGATAAGCGGTAGGATATAGAATTTGCGCATGGGGATACTCCTTACTGTGTTATTTAATTAACACGGTAAGGCGGTGGGTGGTCCATGTCAAGCAGGGCGGGTATTCTCCCGCTATCCGGCCCATGAGTTGCCCGTTTCGGCGCCTATTGAGGCGCAGTTTGCGGACACGGCTTGCTATTGCGGTGATGCGCTCCTATGTAAGCCGTGCTGGATGTCGCCCTAGGTGACTGAATATGGCCGTTTTGCTGCTCTACTCTCTCTTCCGAATACGTTTCTGGCACTTGTTACGCGGGACCAATGCTGCGCCGATCCACGGCGTGCGGGGTGCTCGCGGTTTATTAAAGGAATACAGTTATGCCAACAGGCACAGTTAAATTTTTCAACGCCGACAAAGGCTATGGTTTCATCGCTCCTGAAGAAGGCGGCAATGACGCATTCGTACATATTTCGGCCGTTGAAGCAGCGGGCATGCGCACACTGGAAAAAGACCAGCGCGTGAATTACGAGCTTCAGGAAGATCGTCGCGGCAAAATGGCTGCCGCCAACCTGTCAGCGGCTTGAGCCCAGACAGGATATTGCGATAGCGGGGATATTCCCGCTTTGCACTACATATAGATTGGGCCGGCAGGGGAACCTTGCCGGCCTTTTTATTACCTGGTTTTTGGCAGGGAAGAAAGTTGTAAATATATTTACAACTTTACATTAAATGCACGTCTCCAAACATCAACATGACAAGAATTTATTCAACTTTTTCTGGATATTTGGCTATTTTCCGTCCATTCAAGGTGTGACGGGTGCAAATTAATTGACATTGCGCCGCACAATACACCAATTTACATACTCCCCGGATAAGGAAAGAAACATGTCATATCAGGAAATAATCAAGGCCAATGAAGGATTGATCGGCGGTAAAAACGGTACATGGGGCAGCATCGATGCCGAATCTGCGGCACGGATGCAGCTGCAGAACCGGTTCAAAACCGGCCTGGATATCGCGAAATACACAGCGAAAATCATGCGCGAAGATATGGCGGCCTATGATGCTGACCCTGCCAATTACACCCAGTCACTGGGTTGCTGGCACGGATTTATCGCGCAGCAGAAGATGATTTCCATCAAAAAGCATTTCGGTGATACGAAGCGCAAATATCTCTACCTTTCCGGTTGGATGGTTGCGGCATTGCGCAGTGAATTCGGCCCGCTGCCGGATCAGTCGATGCATGAGAAAACGTCAGTGCCGGCGCTGATCGAAGAGTTGTACACTTTCCTGCGTCAGGCAGATTCACGTGAGCTCAACCTGTTGTTCCGCGGCATTGATGCGGCGCGCGAAGCGGGCGATGCGGCACGTGAGAAAGAGCTGCTCGATCAGGTTGAAAACTATCAGACGCATGTCGTGCCGGTTATCGCCGATATCGATGCCGGTTTCGGTAATGCAGAGGCTACTTACCTGCTGGCCAAGAAAATGATCGAAGCGGGTGCCTGCGCATTGCAGATCGAAAACCAGGTGTCGGATGAGAAACAGTGTGGGCACCAGGATGGTAAAGTGACCGTGCCGCATGAAGACTTCCTCGCGAAAATCCGGGCATGCCGTTATGCGTTCCTGGAACTGGGCATTGAGGACGGCATTATTGTCACACGTACCGATTCACTCGGCGCAGGCCTGACAAAACAGATTGCGGTCAGCAAAGAGCGGGGCGATATTGGCGACAAATATAACAGCTTTCTTGATTGCGAAGAAATTGACCCTGCCACGGCACAGAATGGCGATGTTGTCATCAACCGTGACGGCAAGCTGATGCGGCCCAAGCGCCTGCCATCGGGCCTGTTCCAGTTCCGTGCGGGCACCGGTGAAGACCGCTGTGTTCTCGACAGCATCACCAGCCTGCAAAACGGCGCTGACCTGCTCTGGATCGAAACCGAAAAACCTCATGTTGAACAGATTGCCGGGATGATGGACCGGATCCGCGAAGTATGTCCGAATGCGAAGCTGGTCTATAACAACTCGCCATCGTTCAACTGGACGCTCAATTTCCGTCAGCAGGTCTATGACGCGATGGTGGCCGAGGGGCTGGACGTGTCTGAATATGACCGCGACAACCTGATGGACGCGAAATATGACAATACAGAGCTGGGTGAAGCGGCGGATAAGCGTATCCGCACGTTCCAGGCGGATGGCGCCAAGCGCGCAGGTATTTTCCACCACCTGATCACGCTGCCGACCTATCACACCGCGGCATTGTCAACGGACAACCTGGCGAAAGAATATTTCGGCGATGCGGGCATGCTTGGCTACGTTCTGGGCGTACAACGCAAGGAAATCCGCGAAGGCATTGCCTGCGTGAAGCACCAGAACATGTCGGGCAGCGACATTGGCGATGACCATAAGGAATATTTCGCCGGGGACGCCGCACTGAAGGCTGGCGGCGTCCACAACACCATGAACCAGTTCGGATAACCGGGCGCGGGGCACCACGCACCGTATCCATCACGAGTTTTTCCTGGGGAGGAAAAAACAGGAAACCCCGCCGGCATTGCTGTCGGCGGGGTTTTTGGTGTCTAAAAGATCAATATCTTACAAGATAACCTGCGCGCCTATCACCAGTATGGCCGCCCAGGAAACTAGATAAACGGGTGTTCTCAAAGCAGGGATGGCCAGAATGTAAACAATGGCATGTGCGATGCGGGCAAAAAAGAATATCTTTGCCCATTGCGCTACTGTGGCTCCTGTTGAAGCATCGCCAATGAGGCCGGCGGCAACTACAACCGCAATGAAAGCTGGCATGGTTTCCACCATGTTCAGATGGGCCCGTTTGGCTCGGTTCACCCATAAAGGCGTTTCAGGTTCGCGCGCAGGAAAGCCTTCAGGATAGTTATGAAGGAATGCTGGAATGCCCCAGATGAACATTCGCGCCAGAATATAGGGGGTCCATAAAAGGACAGTAAGAAGGCCGCTTAGTGCCAGATAGTAATATGCTGTTTCCATGAGAATATCTCCCGATACGGGGCAGGCGACAAGCACCTGTCCCTGAAGTTGGCGGGTTAAAGGTCTTTTGCTGCAGTATGCCGGATTTGCTTCCAGTTGCGCTCAGCCTTGGCTATGGCGCCTTCCGGGTCTTTCAGATAGGCATTGAAGACAGCTTCACTCAAAAAGACATATAGCTTGCCGTCACGGACATCCGCCCAGCGTGGATCGCCGTCAAATTTTTTGCCAACCGATACGTCAAATGTACAAAAGCCGCCGTTTTGAGGCATGTAACGACCCGGGGCCGCAGTAAAGCTGTCCAGATTAGCCTGAGTAGAGAAATAGTAAGCTACGCCATCATGGACGGCAGTGTATTTTGCCGACCCCTGGATTCGGTTGCCTGTGTCGATGAATGCGACTGTGTCCACCCCGTGTAATGCGAGTGGAGCGCTTGCCGCTGTCAGCCCTGATGACACATTGTATTCATCAGCCGCTGTCGCAGGTGTGGCTGTCATAGCGGATAAAGCAATCGCAGAGAGAAGGGTAAATCGTTTAGTCATTGGTATTTCCTTTCAACATCAATTTTTGAGGAAGAGTTACAAGGATGGTGATCGCAGTTGCAGGCACAGTAATTGTGATGAATCGCTGGTTTTGCTGATTTGATTTATGCACTGCATGATCGCTTCCTTGTTTGCATCGCTGCTGAAGCCGAGATATCTATCTGAGACAGATTGGCAATATAATGACGTTAATTACCGACTTTATGCAAATCTATTGGGACGATATGCAAATTTATTATAAAGATTGACGGTATTTTGTAGGCGCTATGCCAAACTTCCCGGCAAATGCGCGTGTAAATGCAGCCGGTGATTGATATCCTGTTTGAACTGCCACCTGTTGGACTGAGCAATTGCTTTCATCGAGAAGTGAAAGTGCTTTTTGCAACCTCCAGTCGGACAGATATGACATTGGTCCTTGGCCGATCAGGCTGCCGAACCGGTCTGCGAAACGGCTTCTGGACATTCCCACTTCTGCTGCGAGACTTTCCACGCTCCAATGCATCCCGGAATTCTTATGGATAAGTTCAAGCGATTTTCCAATCTGGGGGTCTTGGAATCCATGTAACAAAGCCTGAATACCATCTGTGTCCTCTATACCCATGCGCAGGACCTCTATGAACATCATTTCAGACAATCTGCGCACCGAGGCATCGGATCCGATAGTATCGGAGAACATGCGGTGGCAGCTCATACGCAGGATCTCGTCTAGCCACGGATTCTGGGCGCGCATTGACGCCGTGATTACGACATGATCTGGCAAGGCCCGTAATACAGGGTGGTCAGCACCTTTGCGAAAGGTGAAATGCCCACAGATGAGTTGCGTCGCAGCGCTTGTCTCGCCGTCACCTACCACGAGTACACCTTCACCATCATATTGGACGGCATCAAGAACAGTCTCAAGAGAAGGGGCAGTTTCGACTGGCCCGTCTGAAAGAATATGAGTTTGTCCGCGCGGAATGAGAATCAGGTCACCAGCATTGAGCAATACATGATTATCACCAGGCAGGGTGACATGGCATTGTCCCTGTACAACCAGGTGGAACCGGGCGGCTTGTTCCAGCACAGGCACTGTAACAGACCAGGGTGCAGAAAAGTCTGTGCGGAAATAGAGCGCGCCTTTCAGGTTGAGCGTGTCGAGTATGTCGTTCAGGATATCCATTTGGCAAGCTTATATACTTGCAGAAAGTCCTGCAATATGGCTTTGACTGGAAAATGATCCCTATTTCTTTGCAGATCGTCCGGTATTCGGCCAGGGCATAAGGTTTAAGGTGCATTTACCCATATTCTCTTTTTGTTTTAAGCTGGAGGCATTGAGCTGCCTTGCCTGCAGGATTGAGCAAACGGGGGAACGTTTAAATTGTGAAGGGGTAGAACTATCCAAACCCCATAACGCAAAAGCCCCGCTGGCATTGCTGCCAGCGGGGCTTTTGGTATGATCGTACGCTTACTCAACTGATAAGCAGCGTATATACCGCCATCGTGGCTAGTATGCTGTTGGTTAGCCATCCACCAACATAAGCCAGTGTTCGTGGGCCGCCAGCCACCTTGCCAATGCCGCCATAATAAACCACCCAGAATGCAAGCCTGAAAGCGAGGTGTAATCCGGCGAGCCAGTTGACCCAGACCGGGCTGATACCGGCAATGATTGCCAGCAGTACAGCGGCGATGAAGGCCGGGTAATTTTCCACCGAATTCATATAGGTTCTGAGCACACGAAAACTCAGCTGTTCATGTGATCCTTTAAGCGGTCGCCCCGGTTCCTGCTCGCCGCTGGCAAAACCGAGCGGTGCATTTAATATAGCCTGAATTAATATGGCGAGACATAATAAGGCTAGGGCCAGTAAGGCGGGGTGATAGGCCGTTAAATATGGCAGTGATTCAAAAAGCGAGTTCATCAACATTATCCTTTAATTATTGTCACTTACATTTCCATATCCATGGCCTGCGCAATCTCTATCGTGCCGCCAATGTCCAGATGCGGTGATTTTTTTGTCATCGCTATTGCTGCATCCAGGTCATCTGCTTCCAGCACAGTGAAACCAGAAATGGGATTGGAGCCGCCATTATCCTCCACAGCGGCCGAGCTGACGGTGCTGGACTTGCCCACCGCCAGCCCGCGATCGACAACAGTATCACCCAGGCTTTCCATCCATGCCATCCATTCCACCATATGCTGTTGGCCTTCTTCGGGTGACATGGATGTTTTGCCGCCATGATAGACGAGTACAAATTTGGACATGATATTCTCCTGTTTTGATTGTGATGTCATTGCGGCTATCGCAGTTATTTAAATATGTTAAAGAACATATTTAAATTTCCATTATGACCAGATGTGAGGAGAAACAGGATGCCCTATAGTGCGCAGCATAAATTGAAGACGCGTAAGCAGATTATTGAAACTGCACGTGTACTATTTAACCGGCATGGTTTTGAAGGCGTTACTATTGACCGGATAATGGAAGAAGCGGGCTTGACACGCGGTGGTTTTTATAATCATTTCAAGAGTAAAGAAGCGCTTTATAGTGAGTCTGTTTCAAGCTTTCTTATGGGGCGGGGCGCTGTGTGGCGGACAGATGCAGGTATAGATCCGGCTAGACTGAACCCGCACATGGCCCGCCAGATGGTGCTAACTTATCTGTCGAGTGAGCATTTGGGCGATATTGATGGTCAGTGCCCGATGATTGCCCTGCCGTCAGATGTGGCGCGTGCAAATGCTGAAGTGCAATCATCGTATCAAACCTTGCTTGAGGCGATGGTGGGCTTGTTCGAGACTGGGCTGGGCGGGCAAGGGCAGTCAGCGCGAGAAGATGCCTTGTCTCTTGCAGCGCTATGTGTGGGGGGCATGATACTCGCGCGGACACTGCCGGATTCAGAGCTGGCGCAAGAAGTGCAGAACGCAGCGCTCAAGACATCTGATACCATCATGCAGAATTATCAATGATGAGGGCAGGACCCAAAACGCAAACGGGCGCTGGCATTGCTGCCAGCGCCCACTGCGCTTGAATACTCGGGCGAACCCGTTTGGGTATCGCACTCCTTTTGGATGGATGTCCTGACCTTTGCGCTCTTGCGAGAGTAAATTTCAGACCATGTCACCCTTGGGGGCCTTGCGGTCCGGCGATCTGGCCGCCTTTTCTTCCTGCGTCTGGCTCGCGCCGCTTTCAGGTGGGTGCTTTGAATTGCTTCGCTGCACGCTTTAGAAAACGGACGCTTGCCTGACACCATCCCGCTGATCCGTCGCTTGCCTCGTCCAATTTGCCCTTTGACAGGCCTATCTTTCGTGGCGCGCCCATGATCTGCGATCATCTGGCATCTGTTCAATTTATTTCTTTATCCTGTCTTGCGACAATCTAATGATATAATTCAAACAATCTTCCGGTTCATTTTCATCTTTTGAATTCCATAATGTTGCCACTACAGACTTCTTTCAGTTTCCACTCCGCTTACGCTTTGTTTCTACCTTCTTGCTCTTTGGCCGTTGCTGACCATGTCACATTCGGATGTCTTTGTTCCTTCCGATGACTTAAAACTGTCATGGCAGGCTGGCTCATGCAAGTAAATTGGGACGAGTTATCCACCCAGAGCGCCGAAATGCGTGGACCGTCCTGTGGATAACTTGTGGACAGTAACAAGCCGAAAGAGCTGCGTAATTATCTGATTCAAATCAGCAACTTAAAGCTGCCGCCTGTATGCCAAGAATCACTCGTCGTTCAATAGCGAATCCCGAGTCCTTCTTCCAAGCAGTCTCAACCGCAATGCGTTGAGCTTGATAAAGCCTTCCGCATCACGTTGGTCATAAGCGCCGGCATCATCCTCAAATGTGACCACGTCCTCGCTGTAAAGGTTATACTGCACGTCCGCCTTGCGGCCCACGACATTCACGCTGCCCTTATAGAGCTTGAGCCGCACCGTGCCGGTCACGTCTTTCTGGCTATGGTCGATCGCGGCCTGCAGCATCTCACGTTCAGGCGAGAACCAGAAACCGTTATAGATAAGCTCCGCATAGCGCGGCGCGAGTTCATCTTTCAGGTGCGCCGCGCCGCGGTCGAGTGTCAGCTGTTCGATACCGCGATGTGCCGCGAGATAGATCGTGCCGCCTGGCGTTTCATACATGCCGCGCGATTTCATGCCGACAAAGCGATTTTCGACAAGGTCGAGCCGCCCGATCCCGTGTGTACGGCCATAGTCGTTGAGCGTTTCCAGGATGGTTGCAGGCGACATGGCTTCGCCATTAATTGCCACCGCATCTCCGGCTTCAAAATCCATCTCGATATATTCGGGCGTGTCCGGCGCATCTTCGGGATGGTTGGTGCGTGAGTACACATAATCGGGCGTTTCGGTCCACGGATCCTCCAGCACCTTGCCCTCTGACGAGGTGTGCAGCATGTTGGCGTCGGTGGAAAACGGTGCTTCGCCGCGCTTGTCAGTGGGCACATCGATATTGTGCTTTTCGGCAAACTCGATCAGCTTCGTACGGCTGGTCAGATCCCATTCACGCCACGGGGCGATTACTTTCACGTCCGGGTCGAGCGCATAATAGCCGAGTTCGAAGCGCACCTGGTCATTGCCTTTGCCGGTGGCGCCATGGCTGACGGCATCGGCGCCGACCTGTTTGGCGATCTCGATCTGGCGTTTGGATATAAGCGGGCGGGCAATCGATGTGCCTAAAAGGTAAAGCCCTTCATACAGCGCATTGGCGCGCATCATCGGGAATACATAGTCGCGTACGAATTCCTCGCGCAGATCATCGATAAAGATATGCTCGGGCTTGATTCCCATGGCGAGCGCCTTGTCACGCGCGGGGCCCAGTTCCTCACCCTGACCAAGGTCAGCGGTGAAGGTCACCACCTCGCAGCCATATTCCACCTCAAGCCATTTCAGAATTACACTGGTGTCGAGGCCACCTGAATAGGCGAGAACAACACGTTTGGGAGCATCTGCAGCGGTCATGACGCGAATCCTTGTAAAATGGCTTTGGCCTGCCGGTAACAGGGCAGGGCGGCTGGCGCAATGCCAATGAAACTGATAATATCCTGGCGGATTTTATCGGAAGGAGCGAGCCATGGCGCAGGCGCAAAACAAAACCACGGAAAATGACGGCGATGTCAAAGCATTTATTGATGCGGTCGAGCATGAAGGCCGCCGGGAAGACGCCCGGGTGTTGCTGGGCCTGTTTGCGCGTGTGACGGGCAAGGAACCTAAAATGTGGGGTAACAGTATTGTCGGCTATGGCACCTACCATTACAAATATGACAGCGGGCGTGAAGGCGATTTCCTGCGCACCGGATTCAGCCCGCGCAAGGCGAACATGTCGATCTATATCATGGGTAGCTGCAAGGACGGGGCGGCACTGGAAAAACGCGAAGAGCTACTGATGCGGCTCGGGAAGCACAAGATGGGCAAATCCTGCCTCTATGTCACACGGCTAAAAAACGTTGATATGGATGTACTGGAAGAGCTGATCCGGCAGGATGTACGGAATATGGCGGAGATGTATCCGGAGTGAAATCAGCCGGCAGGTAGCACATCGCAGCGAATACCGGAAACATGACTGGACAGGGCCTGCCACCCGTATTGCGTATCCGGTGCGCGTTTCAACAGGTTTGAAGAAGTATAGCTGTGCAGGCACGGCTTGCCGTTATCGCCTGTCCTTTCACTGATACCGCGCCCGGTGACAGTGACCAGATTTGCGCCATGCCAGTCGATACGTTTTACAACATAACGGAAATTGACGGGATCCCAGGTATTTTCGGCGACACCTTTCAATTCTGCCTCACGCGTTGAGGCATTGCCATCCGGACTGATATTGATGAAAGTAGGAGCTAGAAAACGGCCCAGGCCATCGACATCCTGTGATCTGTAAAATGCGGGCCACACCGTGGTCTTGATTTCTTTCAGCCTGGCCTCGTCTTGCGCTGTTGCGGCGACCGTTCCGCTATTGGCAGTACACAGCGGCGCAGCGCAGAGAAGTGATATGACCAAAAGTCTTTTACGCATTGCAGTTCTCCGATACACGTTTCATGCAAATGGTAGCCGAATGGGATGCAAAGGCAATGTAACCGGTCGAATATCGCCTGCATCCGGTCAAATTATTCGCCGCGCAGTGTTTTCTCATTTTCCATCAGATAGTCGCGGGTGAGCGGCAGGGTGTGGCGATCACGGGCAAACTGTATCTGGTAATTGCACATGCCGCCGCTTTCAAAAGCCGCAGTGGCGCCCGCCAGATAGAATGTCCACATGCGGAAGAACTTTTCGTCATACAGCGCGATAATTTCGTCCTTTTGTGCCACGGTGCGTTTATACCATTCGCGCAGTGTATAAGCGTAGTGCAGCCTGAGCGTTTCAATATCGGTGGAAATCAGCCGGCTTTTCTCACTGGCCGCCAATGTTTCGCTGAGCGCCGGGATGTAACCGCCCGGAAAGATATATTTGCGGGTAAACGCATCGGTTTTGCCAGGACCGCCCATGCGGCCGATGGTGTGGAGCAGCATCACGCCGTCGTCGGTCATTAAATTCGCCACGGACCGGAAGAATTCTTCAAAATGCGGAGTTCCCACCGCTTCGAACATACCGACCGAAACGATACGGTCAAACTGGCCTGCGTCGCGTTTTGCAAGATCGCGATAGTCAATCAGCTCGAATTTGACGCGGTCCGCCACACCCGCAGCTTCGGCGCGTTGCCGTGCAAGCGCAAGCTGTTCTTCGCTTAGTGTAATGCCCAGCACATCGACATCCGCTTTTTTGTGCAGGTAAAGCGCCAGTCCGCCCCAACCGCAGCCAATATCAACAACGCGCTGTCCGGGTTTCAGGTCCAGCTTTGCGGCGATATGTGCTTTCTTGTCCGCTTGCGCCTGTTCGAGCGTCATGTCCGGCCCGTGCCGGTCAAAATCCCAATAGGCACAGGTATATTGCAGGTCTTCGTCCAGGAACAGCCGGTACAGGTCATTGCCAAGGTCATAATGGTGCGCAACGTTTTTCTGCGAACGACCCTGTTTGTTATACTGGTCAAGCTTTGCGGCAATGGTGTTTTTTATGCGGGTTAGCGGGGAGGATTCCCTGATCACGCCGTGACGTTCCCATGGCGTATTGCTGCGCAATAGCTGGATCAGTTCCATGATGTCGCCTTGTTCGATGATCAGGCGGCCGTCCATGAAAGTTTCCGCAGCACCAAGGCGCGGGTCAAGCATGATCTGCCGGACGACACCCTTGTCGGCGAGGCGGATGGACACATTTGGAAAACCGTCTGCCGGTGCGCCGAATGTTTCCTGACTGCCATCTGCATGGGTGAGGGTGAGTTCACCCTTTTTGATGACCGAACCCAGATACTTGCCGATAATACTCAAGCGATACTCCCCCCGGAAAATTCTATCGAATCACACGCCTAGCATAGTTTTCCGGCTTCTCCTAAATCCCCGCATACCATGCATAATTACCGACATCTTCCCAATAGCCGCCTTTGCCCCCGTACATATTGCCGAGGCTTTCCACAGCCTCAATCTGCTGCACATATTTGGCGTGCTTGTAACCCAGTTGCCGTTCAACGCGCAGCCGCAATGGTGCGCCATTTTTAACTGGTACTTCCGCGTCATTCAGCCGGTGCGCCATGATAGTCTGCGGGTGATAGGCATCGATCAGGTCGATGCTTTCATAATAGCGCACGCCGGACAACCGGTCGGCACAGTGAAAGACAAGGTAATTGGCGCTTTTTTCCAGCCCCGCCTTATCCAGCAACAGCTTGAGCGGCACTCCGGTCCATTTGCCGATTGCGCTCCATCCTTCGACACAGTCATGCCGGGTTATCTGGGTGCGCTGCGGCATGGCGCGCAGCTGCGCCATGGAAAAAGCCTGTGGGCGTGTGAACAGGCCGGTCAGCTCCAGCCGCCAGTCCGCAAAGCCATTTGCTGCCATGGCATCATATTCTGCCGTGGCGGGGTTGGTGGTACCATTGCCTTGAAAATCGGGCGAGATATCGGCTTCGTCATATTCACGGGCAAGCTGCATTCGGTCGCCCAGCGCGCGTTGCACCGCAAAATTGGCATTTTCTGCGCTGCCCAATATCTTGCGTACAGTCTCGCTTTTGTGAAATTCGCGCCCGCATCCGCTGAGCATGCCGCCGGCCAGTAGCGCGGAAGACGTGAGCAGCGTTCGGCGGGTCAGGTGCCGGGCCATTATATGTGCTCCTCCGGTTCGCGCGTGCCGCCGGTAATCATGTCCCGCACCTGCCGCAGCGGACCGGACAGCAACACCAGGGCGATATGCAGCACAAAGAACGCGAACAGCGCCCATGTCACGATGAAATGAATTGAACGTGCCGACTGACGCCCGCCAAATATATCGAGCAGCCATGGCCAGTTCGCGGCCATGGCGGGCGACATGGTGAGGCCGGTAAATATCATGAGTGGCAACGCCACGAACAGCACCACCGCATAGGTGATTTTCTGCAACACGTTATATGTACCGCCGCCATGGGTAAAGTTTCCGCGCAGGTGCTGCGCAATATCGCTGCGGAGCGTGGACCAGCGCCATTCGTTTCGCGTGATATGCACGTCGCGCTGAAAATGCCGGTTGATAAGCGATACGACCATAAAAACGAGCAGCGACAGGGCGAGCACCCACGCAAAGAAAAAATGCCACATCCGCGCATCGGCCAGGCTGTAATAACCCGGAATGGTCGCCCAGCCGGGAAAGCGCGACAATTGCAACCAGGCCGGATCGCCCCAGCTACCATAGCTGCCCCAGTAAAGCCGCGGATGCGCATTGAAGATATTGAGCCCGCTCATAAACAGGATGATGAGCGCCGCCGCGTTCACCCAGTGCCACAGCCGCGTCATGAGCCGGTGTTTCGGCTCTGCCCTGCTGTGCGGCTGTTTCATGTCGCTATCCATCTTCCCCAGCATAGTGGGCTATTCGGTGATTTCCAGTGGTTGGTTACAGCGGATCAGAAATCATGCAAATGACGAACTGGTTGGCAGGGGCAAATAGTTACCCCGCTGCTTCGGTCTCCAGCCGGTCGCGCTCCGCGCGGCTCAGTTTGGTAGCGGCGGTTTTCAGCTGCCCGCACGCGGCGTCGATATCGCGGCCGCGCGGTGTGCGCACCGGCGCGCTGATACCGGCGTCGAAGATAATCTTGGAAAACGCCTTGATCCGTTCCGGCTCCGAACATTCATACACCGCACCCGGCCATGGATTGAACGGGATCAGGTTGACCTTTGCGGGCAAGCCGTAGCGTTTTATAAGCCGCACCAGTTCGCGCGCGTCCTCATCGCTGTCATTCTTGTCTTTCAGCATCACATATTCGAACGTGATCCGCCGCGCATTATTGGCACCGGGATAGGCGGCGCATGCCTCGAGCAGTTCTTCAATCCCGTATTTCTTGTTAATCGGCACGATTTCGTCGCGGATATCCTTGGTCACAGCATGGAGGGAGACAGCGAGGTTCACGCCAATTTCTTCGCCCGCCTTTTCCATCATCGGCACCACACCGCTGGTCGAAAGCGTGATGCGGCGTTTCGACAGCGACAGGCCTTCACCGTCCATCACCACTGCCATCGCGTCGCGGACATTGTCGAAATTATAAAGCGGCTCGCCCATGCCCATCAGCACGATATTGGTGAGCATGCGGCCGTCGGCGCGATAAGTATCCTCGCTCTCATCCTCGCTCAGATCCATATTGCCGCGCGGCCATTCGCCCAGCGCATCACGAGCCAGCATCACCTGTCCGACAATTTCACCGGGGGTCAGATTACGTACCAGCCGCATCGTGCCAGTGTGGCAAAATGTGCAGTTTAACGTGCAGCCAACCTGGCTGGATATGCACAAAGTGCCGCGGTCCGCATCGGGAATGAAGACCATTTCATAATCCTGGGCGTCCGCCGTGCGCAGCAGCCATTTGCGCGTGCCGTCTTCGGAAATCTGCGCTTCGACCACTTCCGGCCGATCAATCACAAAGCGCGCATCCAGCCACGGCCGCAACGTTTTGGACATATCTGTCATTGCTTCAAAGTCAGAAATGCCGCGATGGTATATCCAGTGGAACACCTGTTTTGAGCGCAGCTTGGCCTGTTTTGCGTCCAGACCCGCCTCGGCAAACAGTTCGCGTATCTGCGCCTTGGCGAGGCCCATCAGGTCCACTCGCCTGTCAGCGCGGGGCGTGACATTACGGGGTACGGGAACAGGGTCGATATGGCCGGGAATCTGCATGAAAGGCATATAGGGGAGGGGGTGGCGAAATGGAAGCGGTGTGTAATGTTGCGCATGAAGACGCGGGGATGCAGAAAAACAAATTTGATGCAGTAAGCCTGTATGCCATAATAATAGCCCGGCAGAGGAGATTGTAATGGATGTATTCGTGAGTGTGGGTACAGGATTGAGCGCTAAGCAGGAAGAATTTGTGAGTCTTGTTGAAGCAAGGCTTAGAGCTGCAGGCTTAAACCCGCATACAATAGGTAGAAACACATTCAGTACTGAAGCGCCATTGAAAGCCGTATCAGAAGTGATGGACAAATGCGCAGGAGCTGTTGTTCTTGCCCTTGAAAGGTATCATTTCCCCAACGGCGTCGAACGACCAGATTCCGACAGGGAGAAAGAGTTAAAAGCAATAAGCTTTCCAACGGCTTGGAATCAGATAGAAGCCGCGATGGCATATAGCCGTAAACTACCGCTTCTGGTTTTGGTTGATGAGAAACTAAAATGTGAGGGGTTACTGGAAAAAGGCAATGATTGGTACGTCCATAGCCTTGATATTTCCGCGGAGTCGTTGAATTCAGCTGCCTTTTCTGGCCTTATGGGAAGTTGGCAAGAACGTCTGTCACTTCTGAATTTGGAAGAAGAAGGTGGCAAGATCCCTAATGACAATTTTGATCCCTCAACGATGACAACAGCAGAATTGGTAGGAGCACTGAAACCAGCCCATCTATGGGCCTTACTGGTTGCTGCAGCGACTGCATTGAGCGGGGCATTTTCATAGGGACAATGTTCGGCAGGTAACAGGTTACGGTACATAGGAGAACAAACATGCCAAAAGGATCATGCCTGTGCGGGGCCATTACCATCAAGGTGGAGGGCGAACTCGCGCCGCCCGATGCGTGTCATTGCTCGCAGTGCCGAAAGCAGTCGGGGCATGTCTGGGCCTCAACCGATGTTCCGGAAGAGCGGCTGACCATCACTGGGGCGGACAATATTACCTGGTATCAGGCGTCCGAAAAGGTGCGCCGCGGGTTTTGCAAAACCTGTGGTTCCTATCTTTTCTGGGACCCAATCCACCATCCACGCACCGCTGTAGCAATGGGCGCGTTTGATACACCAAGTGGTACACAGCTGGAATCGCATATCTATGTCGCGGACAAGGGTGATTATTATGATATCGGCGATGGCCTGCCGCAAAACGCCCAGTAATATGCCAGTGTGAAAATACCTGTGTAAAGATATCAGCGTGTTTTGGCGCATGCCAGCGCGGCGGCATCCATAGCGGTGGCTGCACCGCGAAGCCTATAGTCATCGCGCACCATACGGCCATCTGCGCCGCGGACCAGCACACGCATATTACCGCCTGAGCGCATTGCGGCGGTAATCGCGGCGTCCATGGCTTTGTCCGCCGCCCAGACATCGGCGCCGCCACCGGTCAGGGTGAAATGCTTGTTTCGGATGCGCAGGTCGATTTTCGCGCCTTGTGCCATGTTGCGGCTCAACCGGAAATGCAGTTGCCCGCGCACACCGCGTTTTGGCCAGTATCCTACCGACACATAGGGGGTATAGGCGGCTTTCCCGCGCGACAGCTGCGGCTCCGCAATGGCATAGCAGCGCGGTGCACCCGCATCGCGAAATGCGCCCCAGCTTTCGAATATTCCCAGATTATCTTTTGCAAGCGCGGGGGCGAAAGAAGCCAATATGGCGATAAATGCAAGGAGCAACCGTCTCTTCATGCCCGCTGCCCGCCCTGGCCTTCGATAGTCACCCGCTCTGTGCCATTTTCAATGCACACGACCGACCCTTGGGTCAGGCTGCCTGCGATTGGTGCGCCATAATCGGGATTGCCTGGCAGGCCGCATAATATCCCGCGCAGCACACGGCTGGAAATACCGTGCATGATGACCAACCGGTCAGCGGCATTGTCCTCCAGCGACCCGAGCCAGCCTTTCAGGCGGTCTGCAATCTGCACGTAATTTTCGCCATCGGGAGCGGGGCGTAGCAACATGGTTTCGCGGTCTATAATATCGCCGTAATTTTCCGCGACATACGCGTAATATTTGCCGCCATAGCTGCCCATGCCAATCTCTTTCAGCCGGTCATCACCCCGCGCGCTGTGCCAGTCAAGTTCCAGATGTTCGGCAATAATTGCAAGTGTTTGCAGCGCGCGTCCGGCGCTGGAGACATGCAGTTCGATATCGGGTGTGGCGCCCAGATATGCCCGCAGCTCTTTGCCCATGGTATCGGCCTGCACAAAGCCTGCACGGGTCAGCGGCGTGTGTAGCGCATCACCCTGCAACCGCGCAGCAGCGTTGAAGACTGTTTCACCATGACGGGCAATAAAGAAGCGGCCTTTGACCGGATAGGGGGAAGGAGATGGCATGCTGCCATCTTTTGCGGCCTATGCACCAAATTGCAACAGCGATTGTGGATATAGACCTCTCTTCCTTGGCGGATAGAGGGTTTTGTTGCCACAGTTTCATGATAAAGGTTTTTTCCACAATTAACTCGCCATATCGCGGCTACATGCTTGCCCCGAAAAGCAGAGTTGGTAAGGATGTCCATGCGGGATTCTCTTGATGGGAACGAGCCTGCACACCATATTCATTGTTCGGCGCATGAAATGGCCGGATGAAAGCTTAAGTCTAGGGGATTTCCATGAAGGCGACAATTGAACGCGCGACACTGCTCAAGAGCCTGAGCCATGTGCAGTCGGTTGTGGAACGGCGCAACACCATTCCTATCCTGTCCAACGTCCTGATCGAAGCGGGTGAGGATGGCAGCCTGCGCTTTATGGCGACTGACCTTGACCTGCAGATTGTCGAAACGATGAGCGCATCGGCGGTGGAAACCGCAGGTTCTATTACCGTGTCAGCGCATACATTGTTTGAAATTGCCCGCAAGCTGCCCGAAGGCAGCGAAGTGCTGCTTGATGCGGCGGATGGCAAGATGCTGGTAAAAGCGGGCCGCAGCCGCTTCAGTCTGCCGACCCTGCCGCGCGACGATTTTCCGATGATTGCCGAAGGCGACTTGCCGACCAGTTTTGAACTGCCGGCGGCGGAGCTTGTCAACCTGATCGAAAAAACGCGTTTTGCGATTTCGACCGAGGAAACGCGTTACTATCTCAATGGCATTTTCCTGCACGTCGCCGATGATGACGATCGTGCAGTGCTGAAAGCCGCCGCGACCGACGGCCATCGTCTGGCGCGCGTAACGCTGGACCGACCCGATGGCGCCGACGGCATGCCCGATGTGATCGTGCCGCGCAAATGCGTGGCGGAACTGCACAAGTTGCTGGGTGAGCGGGGCGACAAGAACGTCCTGATTGACCTATCGGCGAGCAAGATCCGCTTCACCATGGGCAGCGCGATCCTGACATCGAAGCTGATCGACGGGACATTCCCCGATTACAGCCGCGTTATTCCGACCGGCAATGACAAGCTGCTCAAGATTGATCCCAAGGCGCTGCAGGCCTCGGTTGACCGTGTCGCCACGATTGCGTCGGAAAAAACCCGCGCGGTTAAAATGGCGCTGGATACCGACAAGATTACATTGTCCGTCACCTCTCCTGAAAATGGCACGGCAGCAGAAGAAGTGTCAGGCGATTACAAGAGTGACGGTTTTGAAATCGGTTTCAACGCCCGCTACCTGCTTGATATCCTGGCCGAAGTCGCAAGCGACAGCGTGGAGCTTCATCTAGCCGATGCCAGCGCACCCACGTTGATCCGCGAAAATGAAAAGTCCGAAGCGCTGTATGTGCTAATGCCTATGCGGGTATAAAAAGGGCACCTCTCCTGTGGGAGAGGTTTACATCACTCCGCCGCCTCTTTCGCTGCCACGCTCTGCGGACCACGGATCAGGCCGCCGGGGCGGGCCTTGGTGACTTCACCGCTGCAGAATGTCACTACGCCTGACTTTACCGTCACGTCATAGCCGCTCGCTTTTTGCAGGAAGCGCTTGCCGCCCGCGGGCAGGTCGAATGCCAGATAGGGCTTTTCAAGGCGCAGGTTCGCATAATCAATCACGTTTATATCGGCGAGATAACCGGGCCTCAAAAGGCCCCGGTCATTCAGGCCATATAGCCGCGCGGTGTCGTGGCATTGGCGCTTTATAGCCAGTGGCATATCTACCGTCCCGCGGTCGCGGTCGCGTGTCCAGTGGCTAAGCAGGAATGTTGGCGCCGCGGCGTCACAGATCGTGCCGCAATGCGCGCCGCCATCGGACAGCGAAACGACAATATCCTCCCGTTCCAGCAGGTCACGGGTGAAATCGAGATTGCCGTCCATGTAGTTCAGGATCGGCAGGTAGATAAGGCCATCACCATTATCTGACATCAGCTGGTCATAGGCATATGCCTGCGGGTCTTTCCCCGCGCCTTGTGCAAAGCCGAAAACGCTTTCCTCGCGGGTGGGTTCATAGGAAAAGTCTTCACCGAGCGGGAACTGCATCGCCCATGCCGCGGTCACCAGCATGAAAAATGCCGCCATATCGGGGGAGGGCGGCGGCAGGTTCTCTTCGGCCAGCAGGATCGCCTTGAATGCCGGATCGGAAAGTTTCGCGTACTGCTCTTTCCAGGGCAGGTTTTCGATTTCCTGCCAGCTCGGTTTCATCATGAAGGGATGCACGGTGCCGCGCCAGTTCATGATAACGCCAATGCCGCGCAGTCCAATCTGCGCCACAATATTCGCGCCATCATCATTGGCGGCTTTGGTCGAGGCCATCTGGTCCTGCCACGACATCTGCTTGACTGGCGATTGCAGCATCGAAAAGCTTACCGGCAGCCCGGTTTCCTTGCTGAGGCGCCCCATCCAGCCAAATTCATCCCATTCGGGCAGCAGGTCGGATGTGAGCTCGAACACGCCATATCCCACGCGGCCCATCGCGCGGCCAAGGCCCACCAGTTCGGGCTCAGTTGCGGTGGTGCCGGGGACCAGCTCACCATCAATTGATTTGTGCAGCACGGTGCGCGATGTCGAAAAGCCGAGCGCGCCCGCGCGCAGGCCCTCCTCAACAATATCCGACATGGCGGCGATATCGTCCTCGGTGGGCTCTTCATTGTCCGCGCCGCGCTGCCCCATCACATAGGCACGCACCGCGCCGTGCGGGACATGGGTGGCGATATCGATGGTGCGCGGCATAGCTTCCAGCGCGTCCATATAATCGGGGAAACTCTCCCAGTTCCAGCTCATCCCTTCGGACAGGGCGGCGCCTGGAATATCCTCCACCCCTTCCATCAGGCCGATCAGCCAGTCATGTTTGTCGGGCTTTGCAGGCGCGAAACCGACGCCGCAATTGCCCATCACCACCGTTGTCACGCCGTGCCAGCTTGACGGAGCCATTTCATCGTCCCAGGTCGCCTGGCCATCATAATGGGTGTGCACATCGACAAAGCCCGGCGTGACAATGCGCCCCGCCGCGTCAATCACCTCGTGCGCCTCACCCAGATCGCTGCCGATCCGGGAGATCAGGTCGCCGTCAATCGCGATATCCGCCTTGTACGGCGCACCCCCGCTGCCATCGACAATCGTCCCGCCGGTAATGATAAGGTCGTGCATCGTGTGTCTCCGGATTTTTTGTTTGGATGGACTATAGCGGCAAGCAGCAGTGTTGTCGAAATACCGTTTGGGCAGGCTTTTAATCAATCCGGCAATGCATAGGCAATGATATGGTCGCCTTGCTTTGTCCCTGATGAACTATGCCCACCTGCGGCTATTACAACATATTGCTTCCCGCCATATTCATATGTCATCGGCGTGGCCTGTCCGCCTGCTGGCAGGCGTCCTTTCCATAGCTCCGCGCCGGTTTCGACATCAAAGGCACGCAGGTAGTTGTCCATTGCCGCACCGATAAAGACAAGCCCCGAGCCGGTAATGACCGGGCCGCCGAAATTGGGTGTACCAAGCGGCAGAGCCAGGCCGCCTGGTGCGAGATCCTGTGTCGTGCCGATCGTTTTGCGCCAGACTATCTCACCGCTCGACAGGTCCACACCGGCAATCACGCCCCATGGCGGGGGTACACATGGCAGGCCAAGCGGTGAAAGAAGCGGCCCCCTCTGCATGGTGTAGGGGGCGTCCTCCATGGGTGCGAATTCCGCGCCATCGGTGATGGAATCTGCTTGATTCTCCATGCCAGTCTGCTTTGTCAGCCTCACAAAACTGGCAATGTTGCTCATGTTAACAACCAGCAGGTTGCGTGTGGGGTCATACGCTGTGCTGCCCCAGTTTGCGCCGCCGCCCGTGAATGGATAGGCAAGTGTGCCCTGCTCGGAAGGTGGTGTGAATAGCCCTTCCTTGCGAAGCGCCCTGATCTGGCCTGCACAAGCCATTTTATCCCACAGGGTGATCCCGAACGCATCGGCCGGGTCCAGACGGCTCGGAACGACAGGCGGTGTGTTCACCGGAAATGGCTGTGTGGGGGAAAGTGTTTCGCCTTCAGCGCCGCCCTGTGGAACCGGGCGTTCCTCAATCGGCAGGAAAGGCTTGCCTGTATCGCGGTCCAGCACAAAAACCAGCCCGGTTTTTGTCACCTGTGCGACGACATCATGCGCCTTGCTATCGCGCCAGACTTCAAACAGGCCGGGTTGGGCAGGCAGGTCATAATCCCACAGATCGTGATGGACTGTCTGGAAATGCCAGGCGACTTCCCCCGTTTCCCCGTTCAGGGCAACCACGGAATTGGCATAGAGATTGTCTCCTACCCGGTCGCCGCCATAGTAATCGGGACTCGCGCTGGATGTGGGAAGGAAGACGAGGCCGCGTTCTTCATCCACAGCGATGGTGGACCAGACATTGGCATGTCCCGCTTCATCGGCAGAATTCCCGGCCCAGGATGCCCGTGCGGGATCATCCACATCGCGGGGTATGGGATCAAAGGTCCATTTCAGCCTTCCGGTCCTGATGTCAAAGGCATGGACAGTGCCGAGCGGCGCCCGGGTACGCAGGTTGTCACCTATTGCGGAACCGGTCACGACCGTGTCGCCGATAATTGCGGGTGCCGATGTGATCTGGAATTCGCCGGGCCAGCGAAGCGGGACGCTGGATTTTATGTGTACTTCACCTTCTTCGCCAAAACCGGTGCATTTCCGGCCCGTTTTGGCGTCAAGGGCAATAAGCCGCGAGTCCACCGTTCCCATCAATATGCGCGTCGAACATGGGGTCGCCGCAGCCTGCTTGCTATCCTTCCAGTAAGAAACACCGCGGCAGGTAAACTGGTTTGCGGGCTTGCCGTCTGTGGGTACGGCAGCATCATAGCGCCATTTTTCCGCCCCTGTTGCCGGATCAAGCGCTATGACTTCATGGAACTGGGTACAGAAAACCAGACTGTCTTCAACAAGGATCGGCGTGGTTTCAAATGCGGCCCGACGGAGCGCGGCTTCGCTGCGCCCTTCAAGGGCCCCTGTCTGGAATGACCATGCCACTTCCAGGTCCTGGACATTATCAGGCGTAATATCCGCTGCCCTGGAATAGCGGTTGCCAAACCCGTCTCCGCCATATGCATCCCATCCATTGCCCAGATGATCCGGTGCGGCACGTACGGTTTCTGCCGTGCCGTCAATATCCAGGTCATCAGCCAGACCCAGAACAGACCATATCGCCGACCCGCCCAGGAAACTGATGGCGATGAACAGGCACAAAAGCAATAATATGAGACGGCGGCGTGTCACATCACCCCCCGTGCCTTGATCATATCCTCGACATCGACGAATTTTTCGCGCGGGGCGCCGTCGCGGGCGCGTCCGATTTCCGCCTGTTCGATATTTTTCCAGTCGCGGAAGGTGACGAGGTCAGTGCCGCGGGATTTTAACAACGCGTCGAGGCCTTCGCGGCCCTGTTTGCCTGCACCATTGCCGATATCTTCGGCGATCATGTCGGCGATTGCATAGCCGTCGGGCCGGTTAGTGCCAATTGTACCCGTCGGCCCACGCCTCGCCCAACCGACGCAGTAGAGGCCGGGCATGATGCGGCCCTCATCGCTCGCAAATCGGCCGCGGCCATGTTCATAGGGAACGCCCTCGATTGGCGGAGTGCGATAGCCGATACAGCTGATCAGCATGTCGCAGGGGATGGTGGTGCGATTGCCGGTACCGTTTGAGCGCATATCGGTATCGAGCTCGGTTTCTTCGACCACCACTGCTTCGACCTTGCCGTCCCCCTGTATCTCCACCGGCATGGCGAAGAAATCAAAGTCGATCTCGACGCTTTTGTCGGCGCGGTATTCTTCGGGGATTGCAGCATAAGCACGCAAATGTGTGACCGACTTGCGCATGCCGGGTTCGAGCATGGCATCATCGCCTTCATCGGGCATGTCATCGGGGTTGATGCGCGGGCAGGCACGTGTCAGCTTGCCCAGTTCGCCCAGTTCCTTGGGTGTCATCGCGATCTGATGAGGCCCGCGCCGGCCGAGCAGGGTGATTTTCTCGACATTGCTGGCTTTGAGTGCCTCAAGTGCGTGGCCGACAATATCACTGCCCGCAAATTCGGTTTCGGTCTTGGCCAGGATGCGCGCGACATCAAGCGCGACATTGCCATTGCCGACTACCACCACGTTTTTCCCGTCGAGTGGCGGATTGAGTTCTGTAAAATCAGGATGGCCGTTATACCAGCCGACGAACGCGGCGCTGCCGATCACGCCGTCAAGCTCGCTGCCTGGTATTTCCAGCGTGCGGTCATTGGGCGCACCGGTGGCGAGGATAACCGCATCATAGAGTTCCTGTAGCTCAGCGATAGAGATATCATCGCCGACGCTGACATTGCCGACAAAGCGGACATTGTCGGTCAGCGCGACTTTCTCATAACGTCGCGACACGTTTTTAATCGATTGATGGTCAGGGGCGACGCCAAAGCGGATCAGGCCGTAAGGGACGGGCAGGCGGTCAATAATGTCGATATGCACATCATCGCCAAAGGCTTTCTGTGCCGCTTCGGCGGTATAATAACCCGCCGGGCCCGACCCGATAATCGCCAGATGCCGCATACACGCTCTCCCCGTCATGTTTTCGGAAGGAATGCTAGCGGCTATTTTGAAAAAGGAAAGGGGGCCTGTGGATTACGCGCGCGCGGGCTATGATACGGTTTACCTGACGGGAATGATCGCGAGGCCATCACCGTCACTGCCTGCATCCAGCAGGCGCACCACTTTACCGCTGACAAAGTCGATTTCCGCGACTTTGTCAGGGCCGGTGAGCGCGGCATAGAGCCGTGTACCATCGCGGGAGAACAGGAGCGTGACCTGCCTGCTGTCCGGGCCTTTCGCAACCGCGATGGTGCGTGCGACCTGACGGTTTTTCACATTGATGACACTCACGCTGCCATCGGCGAGGTTCGATGTGACCATGTGCTGGCCATCCGGGCTGCGTATGATACGCAGTGGGAAGCGGCCGACTTTCACTTCGGCCTTTTTGTCCAGCGTGGCGGCGTCATAAATATAGACCGTATCTGTTTCGCGCGCCGAGGCCCAGACTTCGCTGCCATCGGCTGTTACGGCAATGCCTTCCGCGCCCGCTCCAGCTGGCGCGGTGCGCACAAGGCTGCCTGTCTCAAGGTTCACCATCGAGATCGTTCCGTCACCAAGATTCGCGGTATAGGCATATGCGTAATCCGGCGTGACAGCGACCATATGTCCCGCATCGCCTGTATCAATGCCCGTGATCTGCCGTTTTCCCCCATCATCCGGGGCGGAAATGACGGTGAGTGTCGTGCTGCCTTCGGTCGTGGCGAGGATGCGGCCATCGCTGAGCCAGATAAGGCCGTGCGGGCGGCTGTTCGGGGAGATATCGAGTGTCGATGTGCGTTTGCGCGTGGCGGCATCGTAAAAATCGATACTGCTGCCGCCATAGGCGACCACCGCGACCTGCGTCCCATCGGGTGAAATCGCAATTTCATGCGGCATCGGCCCGCTTGCATCCCGCGCCAGTTCCTTGCCGGATTGCAGGTCGATAAAGCTGACGGTGTTCTCCCCTTTGTTGCCGACCACAAGCATGCCGGAAATATCCATGCGCGGTTCAGGTGGTGAAGCGGCAGAATCGCCTGTGGTGCAGGCGGTGAGGAGAGCGATGGCGATGGGTAGGGAAAGAAGGCGCATAGTGTGGTTTGCTCCGGGTTGTTACAACACTATCACTATATGCCAGAAAACCTCATCCATGGGGAGACAGGCTGTTTAAGTCCCGTAATCACGCGGCCTTTTTGTCTTCGCTCTCATCCCGGTCCAGGAATTCGCGGATGATGGAGAGGGTTTCCTCAACATGGCTGAGCATGAACAGGTGGCCGCCGCCATGGATCATGACAAGTTCGCTGTCAGGGATCAGGCTGCTCAGGATTTTGCCATTGGCGGGCACGACGATCTGGTCATCATCGCCCATCATGATCAGCGTTGGCTTCTTCATGAAAGGCAGGAACGGCGCGCTTGTCCAGCCCAGCATGGCTAGCAGCTGATAGAAATAACCGCGTTTGGACGGCGGCGTGATGCGCGAGACATGACCGTCCTTGCCTTTGTGTGAACCGCCGTAAAGCGTTTCAAAATGCTTTTCCATGTAATTGGGGTCGATATAGCGGCGCGGGTCGGCCATTTTGCTTAAAGCCTTGGGATTTCCGGGCACCATGAACATGCCCGCCGTGGTGGCGATCAGGATGAGTTTATTCACGCGGCCGGGGTGCTGAAGCGCAAAATGCTGCGCCATCGCGCCGCCCCAGCTGACACCTACCACATCGGCTTTTTCGACTCCGAACCGGTCCAGCAGTACATCGGTAATGCGCGCCATGATGATGGCGTTATAGGGGATGACAGGATCGGGTGAGCCGCCGGTGCCGGGCATGTCGAACATGATGAAGGGCCGCTCGGACAATGCTTCGGCAAAGGGTGTGACCGCTTCCATATTAGCACCAATGCCATTGAAAAACAGGATCGGTAAATGGCCTTCGGGGTTTTCACCGGGGCGGCAACGCCAGCGCGCTACCCTGAGTGTGCGGCCATCGACTGTTTCCATGGTGACCTGCAACGGATCGGGTTTCTTGGCCCTGGATTTGGTTTTAGGCTTGCTTTTACGCGGTGCGGCTTTTTTGGCGGCCATAATTTCCCTGTTGATCTGTTTCTATTTAAGCGAATGGTTAACAGGTAATTGGCCGATGTCAAAAGGGGATGTGGAAAAAGCGGAGGGAGCGCTAAACCTCTTCCGCCACATATGTGCCAGGCGCCTTTTCCATCGGCTTGTGTTTTTTGCTGCCCGTTGATTTCGGCGCGGCAACTTTCTTGCCAGAACGTTTCTGAATCCATTCCATCCAGTAAGGCCACCAGCTGCCGGCGACTTCCTCTGTGCTTTCCAGCCAGTCATCAACCTTGGCAGGCGTATGGTTCGCCTTTTTCGATTTGAAATATTTCGCTTTCGGGTTCCCCGGAGGGTTCAGGATCGCCTGCATATGCCCTGATTGCGACAGCACATATTCAATGTTCTTCGATCCAAATAGCTGTGTTGAGCGATATGTCGCGCGCCACGGCGTAATATGGTCAGTCACGCCGCCCAGGATGAACAGGTCATTCTTCACTTTGGAAATGTCGACCTTATGGTCCACTATCTCGACCTGGCCGTGGTTCACGAAAGCCAGCGTTTCATAAATATTCAGGAAATCGCCCATTAGCGCTGCCGAGAGGTTGGTGGCATCCGCATTCCAGTACAGCACATCAAATGCCGGTGGATCCTGCCCCAGCAGGTAGTTGTTGATGACATAGTTCCAGATCAGGTCATTGGGGCGCAGCCATGCAAAGGACCGAGCCAGCGATGTTGCCTCGATAATCCCTTTTTTCGCGGCGCGCTGCTTGGCGAGTTCCAGCCCGTTTTCGCTGACCAGCGACCCTGCCTCAATATCATTCTGTTTCGGATGCAGTACGCAGACCATGATGGTCGCCGCATTAATGCGGTCGTCTTTTTCCGCCTCCATTTTAGATAGCAGCATAGACAGTGTCTGTCCGCCCGAACAGCCGCCCGATACATTCACTTTTTTGCTGCCGGTGATTTCGCAGATCACGTCAATCGCTTCACGGCAGCATGCGATATAGTCCGCCATGTCCCAGTGACCCTGCTCCTTGGACGGATTACGCCAGCTGATGACGAAAGTCTGGATGCCGTTATCGACCTGCCATTTGACGATGCTCTTTTCGGGGCTGAGATCGTTGATATACATTTTGTTGATCTGCGGCGGGATAGTAAGCTGCGGAATCTCATGCACCTTGTCGGTGGTGGGCGCATACTGCACCAGTTCCATCATTTCATTGCGGAATACGACATTGCCCGGTGAAATGGCGATATTTTCGCCCAGCTTGAACGGTTTCTTGTCCACCTGGGACACCATGCCGTCATTATACATCATGTCATTATAGGCGTTTTTCAGGCCCTTCACGAGTGACAGCCCGCCTGAGTTGATCGCCATTTTCTGTGCGCTCGGGTTGCCGATAAATGTGTTGGTGGGGCTGAGTGAATCCAGCACGATATTGGAAATGAAATTTGCGCGGTCCTTTTCCAGAGCGTCAAGCTCCAGCTCTTCAATCCAGTTGTGCACGCCTTTTTGCACCGCGAGATAATATTGCGCACCGGCTTTGTAGAAGGGATTGTACTGCCATGCCGCATCCATGAAACGCTTGTCCTTCGGGTCAGGCGCAAGGTCCGATTTACCGGTCATGATTTTCACAACATCTTCTGAAAAACTTCGCGCATGCCGCATGGTGCGCGCAGGATCGCTCGCAGTTTCGCGTAGCAATACACCAATCGCACCCACAAAATCTTCACGGGCAAGTCCCACCAGCGGCCCCAGCGCCATAGTGGATTCCGCCGCTTCATTTTCCAGCTTGGATGTGTTTTTGGACATGTATCTCTCCCCGCGCGATTGTCATCACAGTTTCATCAGCCAGTTAACATGCCACGTTTACCGTGCGCTATCAATCGGTGATTGGTAATTGGCTATTGGCAATTGATGATCGGGGGAGAGGTTACCCTGCTCCTAGTTCACAACTTCCCAGAACAGCCCGATTGTCGCGATCAACCCGACCAGAAAGGCGAGCGTGCGAAGGTAGGGAATGCCGGTCCAGTAGATAACTGCATGTGCTACCCGTGCCCAGAAAAACAGCATGGTCCAGAAGGCGGTCATTGCATTGAACTGTCCGGTAACGGCGAGGATCAGGACAAACACCGCAAAAGGGGCAAGTGTTTCGACTGCATTGATATGCGCGCGGTTGGCACGTTTGGCCCAGTTTGGCAGTTCGGGCAGTGTCGGATCGGCAAACCGTTCGGGCATGGGCTTGGGATGATTGGAAGCAAGCCCGATAATATACGGAATCCACAGCAATGCCGTCAGCAGTGCGGTATAAGCGAGATAAGTAAGTTCAGTAGTCATTTCATTTTCCCTCCCAATGCATCATTCTGGCCTACAGCCATGCCATGTTTTGCTCATGTTGCCAATGGAGACGGCGAAAGGGAAAAGACAGGCTTGCGCTGCTATTACGTTTAACCGAAAATCGCTTTTCCGTGCGTGGCGCGGTGGGACATGGCCATGGTGGTGAGCTGCGCGTTGACGCGGATGCAGCTGGGAAAGACACTGGCGTCGCACACATAGACATTGTCGGTGCCATGGACGCGGTGGTCGAGGTCGATCACGCCCTTGTCCGGGTCGGCATTGATGGCATTGCCGCCCTGCGGGTGCGAGCTGGAGAGCACCACATCGTCAGGTTCTACGATTGCGCGCGCGTAAAAATCGTCAATATCCGCATCACGCATACCGGCATGCAGGGTCTGTCCGACCAGCAGCGCGGGATAGACTTCCAGCGCCCCGTTTGCAAAATGCACCTTGGTAAGCGTGGCCAGTGCGCTTCTCAGCACGTCCAGTTCAGCATCACCCAGTTCGAAGCGCAGCTTGCCCCTTTTGATGCGGCCCAGCCTGTCGGCGGGAAACAGCACGCCGGCGGAAGCCAGCTTGTTGTAATTCAGCATGCGGTCGAAATGGTCCTCAAACCAGCCGGGAACCAACGTGGCCATGCTCATGGGCGGCTGGAAATGGCTTTCGATCAGGAAATCGGCACGATCGACATAGGTCGCCATCTGGTCTTCGTCCCAGGCGCGCACGTTATAGGGCATCAGCGCGGGAACAGGGCAGGCGATATTGAGCGACATGCCGTGTCCGGAATGCTTGAGGCCGCTTTCACGCAGGATATTGCTGGATGCGATCGCGCCCGCCGCCACGACCACGCCTTTGGTGGCGTGGATGGTCTGTTTGCGTCCGCCATTGACGCTGAGTTCCACGCCAGTGGCGCGTGCACGGTGATGGTCCTGCCACAAAATGCGCGACACGCTGGCATCGGCAAGGATGCGTGCGCCATGGCCTGTTGCGATGGTCAGGTAACTTTCGGGCATGGCATTCTTGCGCCCATAGGGACAGCCGGTGTTGCAATATCCGCACGACACACACTTGTTGCCGGGGGCGTCGGATCGCCAGTTCTTTTTGAACCACATGGCGGGCGCTGCACTATCCAGCGGATTGGATGAAGCCGCAGCGTAGCTGTGCCAGGCACCCAGCAGATGATGGCCATTATGGCGACCCATACGCGTATCAAGCGGCGCGACGCCCAATGTGCCCTCCACATCCGCATAGGCCGATGTGAGTTCGCTTTCCGGGACCGGTGCGCCCAGTGCGGCCCAGTTGGCGAGCACGTCACTGGCCTCCTCATGTATCATCCCGGCCTGTTTCACGCGCAGGCAGATGCCGTTGTTTATGACAGTCGATCCGCCCACAACCTGTCCCTGGAATACGACAATATCGCGGTTGCGGCTGGTCTGGACAGCACCATCCTTGAACAGCCGCGCGGTCATCCGCGATTCTTCCAGGCTGATGCGTGACGAGGGATAATGGCTGCCGGCTTCGATGATGAGTACCTCATATCCCTGCCGGGCAAGGTTTGCCGCCGCGACAGCGCCGCCCGCGCCGGAACCGATGACTATGACTTCGGCCGTATCGGGCAGGGCGCCTTCGGGAACGAAAACATGGCCGGGCAGGTCCTTGTCGGTTCGCTCTTCAACAGGCAAGTCGTCGCTCTCATCCCGGACCCGGTGGCCCGGCAGCGTGTAGCCGAGCGAGTCCAGCACAGGGTTGCCCACATTGTCATCTTCCGATGCGCCCTGCCAATGGCCATAATAGCCGGCATAGATAATCCCGCGCAGCCGGGCGATATCCTGGAACAGGTCGATCCGGGTCTTTTGCAGCCGCCGCTCAACCCGCCGCCGCCTGAAAGCGTGCGAACCCCACAGGAAAAACGGCCCGCCGAGCAGGATCATGATGGCATAAAGCGACAATCCGATTTCGCGCGTTTTCGCCCGGTTCACCGGTACGAACTGCCGCTGGATGTTTTCCACGACCTGGTCGGGTGAAATCACCATCCGGCTTTCATCAAACAATGTGATTGTGAGCGTACGCATTATGCGCGCCTGAAACCTGTCAAAAGGATATTGCATGGCCCCTGTCCCCGTTTACCCCTCGTTTTACATGGAATTACATGTAGCAGGGCAGGCTGGTGGGGAATTGGATGGAATTGACAGGATGTTTGGGGTGTGCACGCATTTTGTAAACTAGTGGCCTAAAAAACTTTCCTACATGAAACAAAACATGAACAATTAGTGTGTCGATTCAAAATTTCTTGAATCAATTTTAAAGGAAAGAACCATGGAACATTGCTATCCAACACTAGCCGCACTTGCCAGTGCTGGCGATACCGCAGACAATCTAGATTGTGGGTACCTAACAGAAGCAGGCCGAGAGGGTGAATTTGTATATTTAACAGCCGATCTATCGAGTGAGGTAGCGGCAGATACAGAAAAAGGAATATTTGTGGCCAAAGATTCCGTGCAAGACGGTGCATCCGGTGCATGGGTACGCAAATATGACAGGCTGAAAATCGAAATGTTCGGTGGAAAAGCGGATAGTTCGCTTTCGGTTTCCGGCACAGATAACCAACCCAAAATTCAGGCAGCACTCGATTTATTGCATTTCCTTGGCGGTGGAGAACTATGGTTTGAAGATGAAAGCAATATCTATGGTGTAAACAGCCCTTTTCTCATGCGTTCTCATATACATATCTGCGGCCATGGCCACATCCGAAATATGTTGACTACGCAGGCGGCAAGCGGTTCGACATGCTGTTTTTTGATGGGTAATTACTCAGGAGCGGACACTCATTCCATTTTCGCCGAACCTTCATCCGCTTTCATTGATATTGAGGATATGCCAGTTGGAAACAGTAACGTTACGTTGTCAAATGCTGGGGACGCTTCAAAAATTTCTGTAGGCGATGTTGTCATATTGATGTCTGAAGGCACGTGGTTGACTGGCAGCGGCACCAACCGGAAAAGAGCAGACTATCTTAACACGCGCGAAGTGGTTGGCATTTCCGGAAATGAACTAACCCTCCACCGGCCGACCACTATGCCCTTTGATGGCACTGCAAAGCTTTTGGTGCCCAGTGGTACTGTTACCGACCCAGTTGGTAACAAGGCGGGTTTTGTGAAGCGTTCATCCATCAAGGGTCTCACATTTTCCCACCGGCCCAACAATTCGAACCGGGGGATTATGGCATTTGGTGCTGCTTTCCAGTGTGAGTTGGATATCCGAACCGGCCCTGACACTGCTTCGATGTTGATCTCCAACCTCTTTGTGGAAAGCCATTTCAAGTGCAGGGGAACGGTAACGCGCAAGGTTATAGACGCTGCCTATGGCTGTGAAGACTATAGTGTCGATATTGTTGCGGATAAGGTCACGAATGATCCGATTGCGGCAGTGCTTGTCGGCGAGAGGTCAATGGGCGGTTACGGCCGTATAGCCGTCAATAACCCGTTCCAGACAACAGGCCAGACAATGAGCTTGTCAGATGGTATTAATCATTGCTTTGAGATTGATCTGAACAGCCCGAACTGTAATGGCATCGTAATTGGTGGAACACCCTACCACTATCCGAGTGGCAACCGGATAACAGGGCAAATTAGGTGCCGAGCAAATTATCACGTCCATGTGGCCGATGAAGGCGGGCAAATTGCCGAAATGAATGACATTGAAGTCCGGACGCTGGAAACACCCATTGTAGCGCCTGCTTTTGCGTCTAATACTGTTCGCGACGTTCCGGTAAAAGTCAGGGTCATTGGTAATAACGTACCTGTACAGAAACGAAAGCATGTAACAAGTAACTTGCAATTGCGCAGCATTGATGGGCCCCAACCGATAGGCCGTGTCGAAAAATATGCAGAATTGGATGACGATAGTGACACACTGATTTTGTTTCACGAAACATTATTTCCCACACACGCGCTGGAAGTGGGGCAGTCCGTGAAAGTAAGGCAGAAATTCGAATACACAACTCCAGCTACTGGCAATCGCTATTTTCGGATATATCAAGGCAGCACCAATCTGGGGCAGATAGATCTTCCGGCCAGTCAGACAGGCCAGCTATTTTACCTCGATGCAGAAATGATCCTGACGTCTTCTAATGAACAGCTTTGGCTGATTTCATATGATGATTCTGTGAATGGAGTGCAGAAGATGCGCGTTGTCACGGTGGAGGATTTTGCACCGGTCGCAAATCGTTTTATCCGCTTGCGCCATCGCTTTGCATCTGGCGGAAGTGCACGGGGCAAGATAAGCATTGTGCATATTACTGATTAATTACTTGAATTTATCGGCCTGGCACCCACGCACGTAGTGTTAAGGTGTCAGGCCATTTTTCTCGAACTATGTTGCACCAAAAGTCATTGTAAGTTTGTGCGGCGTATTTGTGTCTAGACGCTGTTGCTGCTTCCCAAACTCACGAGGGGTCAGAGTTAAAGTCCGTAAATTTATGTTGGCGGATGACATATGCAGTAATAAAACTCTGACCAGAGAAGAACACACTTATTGCCGCGGCGCGATCAAGCGGATAGAGAGCGTCCCATGACCGACCTTTCCAAAATCCGTAATTTTTCGATTATCGCGCATATCGACCATGGCAAATCGACACTCGCCGACCGGCTGATCCAGCATACCGGCGGGCTGACCGAGCGTGAGATGAGCGAGCAGGTACTCGACAATATGGATATCGAAAAAGAACGCGGCATCACCATCAAGGCGCAGACGGTGCGGCTGAATTACACCGCCAAGGATGGCGAGACGTACGAACTTAGCCTGATGGACACACCGGGCCATGTCGACTTCGCCTATGAAGTGTCGCGCTCGCTCGCCGCGTGCGAAGGCGCTCTGCTGGTGGTTGATGCGGCACAGGGCGTGGAAGCGCAGACGCTTGCCAATGTTTACCAGTCGATCGAGCATGACCATGAAATCCTGCCGGTCATCAACAAGATTGACCTGCCGGCTGCCGAACCTGACATGGTCAAGCAGGAGATTGAGGATATTATCGGCCTGCCCGCCGATGATGCCGTGCTGGCATCGGCCAAGGCTGGCATAGGCATTGAGGATATACTTGAGCAGATTGTGCAGAAAATCCCCGCGCCCGGCGGCGACCGCGACGCACCGCTCAAAGCGATGCTGGTTGACAGCTGGTACGACCCGTATCTGGGCGTCGTCATCCTGGTCCGCGTGATTGACGGTGTGTTGAAAAAAGGCCTGAATATCAAGTTTATGCAGCAAGGATCACAGCATCTGGTCGACCGGGTCGGCTGTATGCGCCCGAAAATCGAGCACCTGCCCGAGCTTGGCCCCGGTGAAATCGGCTTTATCACTGCGCAAATCAAGGAAGTGTCGCAGACCGCCGTGGGTGATACCATCACCACCGTCAAGGGTGGCGCGGCCGAGCCGCTGGAAGGGTTCAAGGAAGTGCAGTCGGTGGTGTTTTGCGGGCTGTTTCCCGTCGATGCCGCGGATTTCGAGAAACTGCGCGAAAGCATTGGCAAACTGCGGCTGAACGACGCCAGTTTCACGTTTGAAATGGAAACCAGTGCCGCGTTGGGGCAGGGGTTCCGCTGTGGTTTCCTCGGCCTGCTCCACCTTGAAATTATTCAGGAACGGCTGTCACGCGAATATGACCTCGACCTGATTACCACTGCGCCATCTGTGGTGTACCGGATGCTGCTCAATGACGGGAGCGAGCAATTCCTGCACAATCCCGCCGACATGCCCGATATCATGAAGATTGCGCAGATTGACGAGCCATGGATCAAGGCGACTATATACTGCCCCGACGATTATCTGGGCGCGATCCTGAAACTGTGTCAGGACCGGCGCGGGATACAGGTGGATCTCACCTATGTGGGTGGCCGCGCGCAGCTCACCTATGAACTGCCGCTCAACGAGGTGGTGTTCGATTTTTATGACCGCCTCAAATCGATCAGCCGCGGCTATGCGAGCTTTGATTATGAACAGATCGGCCTGCGCGAGGGCAATCTCGTCAAAATGAACATCATGGTGAACAGCGAACCGGTCGATGCATTGTCGATGATCGTCCACCGCGACGCCGCCGAGGCGCGCGGGCGGCATATGTGCGAACGTCTGAAAGACCTGATCCCCCGCCACCTGTTCAAAATTCCCGTGCAGGCTGCGATCGGCGGCAAGATCATCGCCCGCGAAACCATCGCGGCGATGCGCAAGGACGTCACCGCAAAATGCTATGGCGGCGACATATCACGCAAGAAAAAACTGCTCGACAAGCAGAAAAAGGGCAAAAAGAAAATGCGCGAATACGGCAATGTGTCCATCCCGCAAGAAGCGTTTATCGCCGCACTAAGGATGGGGGACGAGGGGTAGTTGATTCGTCAATTTGGGGTAGGAACGATGATAAAATTCGCTGAAGACTTGTTCGACAATATCGGCATCAAAGAAGTCGGCAAGACCGATAAGGATAAAAGTGCATTTGTTCTGAATGAAGACCAGAAGGATGTGATGACGGCGGCCGGTTTTGAACCAGGGAAAGGCGGTGAAAATGCATTATTGTTATCTCTGGATGCGCCATATGATCCTGACGGCCTCAAGTTAGAAATTTCATACTATAATTCTATTCGGCAGGACCCAAAACGAAGTCCTGAAACCAGAATGGGGCGAGACATTGTTCACTGGATGAATCAAGGTGATCTTATTGCGATAGCTAATATTGGCGATAAGCTTTTCACATGGAAAGTTCAGGAAGCAGAAATAATGCTGAATGAATTAGGCAACAATGTAGCTACTGAAGCAAACCAAACTGATTTGTTGGCTAAAGCCAGAAAGAGCAAAGGCAAGCCGCCAAAGCAAGATAGAATAGTTAGCGATTTTCTTAGAAATGCTTCTGTAGTAGCGGGTGTCCTGAGTCGTGCTGAAGAAGAGTGTGAAATGCCAGGATGCAAGGTAGAATTGTTCAAACGAAAAGATGGCAGCACTTTTTTAGAAGTACATCACATCACTCCCTTGGCCGAAGAAGGAGAGGATTCGATGATAAACGCAGCGGCGCTTTGCCCGATGTGCCATAGAGAACTGCATTTTGGTGCCCAACGTCTAGAAAAGCGAGAAGTTCTTCGAAGAGCTATTGTGGAGAAAGAGAATTAAAGTTCAGAAGTCATTGTGAACCTATGGGCATCGGAGCGGAGCCAGTCTGCAATTGACCGCATACAACTTTCGAGGCTTAGTCTTTTTTTGCCTTTTAGAGAGCACTCCCAAATTTTGCATATTCTCCAGTGTTGTATCAAAAGTTCGTTTTCGATTTCATAATCTCTAGATTTATTTCCTATGATTTTTGATTTCCAGAACTCGGTCCTAGTTTTCGGCCACTTGAACAGATGGCAATCATGTCCGTGCCAAAAACATCCATGAACAAAAATTACAGCCCGGTATTTCGGAAAGACCATATCAGGTTTCCCAGGCAACCTTTTGTCATGAAGCACATATCTGAAACCGCGTCTGTGCAGTCCTTTGCGGATGATCATTTCCGGTTTTGTGTCCTTGGCCCTGATATTCCGCATCATACGGCTGCGGACTTCGGGAGAGACGATATCAGCCAATGACTGCTTCCAGAACAGGTTTGCTCACGCTGTTAACTGATGATTTTTGATTGTTTGTCAGTGCCGTGCCAATATACGGCTTCATGGCGTTGGCGAGGAATTCCACTACCGGCACAACAACCGCATTGCCGAACTGGCGATAGGCTTGGGTGTCCGAAACGGGGATATGCCATTTCCGGCCATCACGCTCAAAGCCCATCAGGCGGGCGCATTCCTGTGGCGTAAGCCGCCTTGGACGTTTTCCAGGCTGAGCGATCAGTATTTCTGAGCCATCCTTGTAATATCTGGCAGACAGGGTTCTGGCAATGTCATCGGGGCCTGCAAGGCCGTAGCCGAAACCGTTTCCTTTTGCAGCGTGCTTCGCCTTGTAATCCTGAAGATACTGCCAGAGTTTGGGTGTCAGGGTATATTTCGGGTCAACGTCTTCGTTGCGGTCAAGTATGCTCCGCAGCCTTGGTCCTTCATCAATGGCAGGTAGTTCGAGGGTTTTCAGGTTAAACTCCGTTTTCTCCCTGAAACCGACTATGAAAACACGCTCGCGCTTTTGCGGAACCCATGGCGCAGAACTGATTACCCGGTGTTGTACATGATAGCCAAGTTCGTTTTCCAGTACATTCAGGATTGTCCTGAATGTACGTCCGCCATCATGACGCTCAAGATTTTTTACATTTTCCAGAACAAATGCTGCGGGTCTGTGGTGCTCGATTATTTTCGCAGTATCGAAAAAGAGCGTACCCTGTGTGTCGCACAGAAAGCCATGTGGACGACCCAGAGCATTTTTCTTCGAAACACCTGCGATGGAAAAAGGCTGACAGGGGAAACCGGCCAGAAGAATGTCATGTTCGGGTACAAGGTCAGGATTGTCCGAGAACTCCCTGATATCGCCAGCAACGGGATGATTGTCCCTGAAATTGTAGCGATAGGTTTCTTGAGAAAACCTGTCCCATTCAGAGGTAAAAACACAATGCCCGCCTATTCCCTGAAAACCTATTCTCAGACCGCCAATTCCTGCAAACAGATCAATGAAACGGAATGCAATTTTATCTTTCGAGTTCATCGCTGGCTTCTCGGTGGAAAATTGGGCCATGATTTCAAGTGTCCTGTAAACGGGTGGTTTGGGTTTGGTAGAACCTCGTTCCCAGCGATATACGGTACTTGTTGAGTAGCCAAGCTCCCTGGCTGCTTCCTCCACAGTCATTCCTGCAGATTGCCTCAGTTCAGAAAAAGAAAGCCTTGCCATTTTTACCGCCAATCGCTGTGTCGATTTTTGGCGGTATGACAAAATTCCACCCAGAGTACAAGAACAAAAAGTGAATCTTTGCGTGCTTAGCTCGCGATTCCTGTTCCAGGATTTATCCTGAAAACCCCACCCCCTATTTCTGTGGGCAGTAGTATGTCAGGATTTCGCCGATAATATCGGGTTCGACCTCGCCGAATAGCGGGACGTTTGAGCGGGTGGCCGCCGGTGTGCGCGGGCCTGGCGGGCAGGGGCGCACGCTATCCACCGCGTTGCCGCCAACATGGCGCATCTGGCGCGGGAATATCTTGCGTACAGGCACTTCTTTCCAGTTGATGACGCCGCAGATATAATCGATCGTTTCATTGTCCGATGACAGCGGCAGCAGGATGCTGCGGTACAGCACCTTTTTGTCCTGGTAATTCACGAATTCCGCTTCGAAGCCTACCGGGGCCTGGCTGGCGATAATCTGCATGTAATGGTGGTTGATGTGTGACAGCACTGATGGATAGGGAATATCGTGCAGGCTGCGGATATCACGCTCTATGCTGCATTGCGTGGCCAGCGCCTCACCCACATATTCAATTGCCGGATTGTCCAGCCCGGCCCCGAAATTGAGCAGGATCGAGTTGCTCTTGAAATCGGGCAACGCGTCAAAGTCAATATCGCGGATCGACGGGAAATTCTTGTCGCTCAGCATCGAGGTCCAGTAATTATAAGCCTGTAGCCGCAGCCGCCTTTCACCATCTGGCGCTGCGCCGGGCTGCGCACCGTCTTCGGTATAGTCACCGCCCATATACTCATCCATGGCGAAATCGTGCAGGCTTTCCAGCTCCACGCCGCGTTCGATTTTTGCGCTGTTATCCATCATGTCCCCCGGAATTTGGCTCTTCAGCGCCCTTTTGCCATGAACATCGTAAACAAAATGTTAAGGGGGGCCTTTTGACCTCACAGCATGTGTATCGCCGGACCGCGTGGTTTTTGTGGTTCACCGCCGGGCAGGCCGGAGTGGATGGGCGGTGGATCAGCGCCGTTTTCGCGGGAGTCTTTGTCCGCACTGTGCTTTACTGCGGTGTCCTCTTTCGCTGCCGCTTCGGCGGCATCCTCTTCCCATAACCGCTGCACAAAGGCGTAATCTTCGGGGTAACGTTCCTTGTTGGCTTCGGCGGTTTCCAGGCTCTGGTGCATCATGTAACGGCGCATGTCAGGCTTGTTTTCGATCAGGCGCTGCCGCATGTCGGCCAGCCGCTTGTCCAGCTTCATACGGATATCGCTCTTGCCCCGCGCTGCTTCTTCCTCCGTCTTTTTTTCTGCTTCCCATTCGGCGTGCCACTGTCTTTTCAGCTTCGCAATTTCGGCCTTGCCCACGCCGCCCTGCGTGCGCCGGGCATAGGTGGCGGGCTTGCGCGCGGCGAGCATGAACATCAGCAGCCGGTTGTCGTGGCGCGTGCGGGTACCAACCTGTTTGCCATGGTACATGATGGGTTCTTCCCAGCCGCTCAATGCGCGGTCATGGGCGATATCTTCCATCACCATCAGCCCCTGCGCCACTGCCAGGTCCCAGGCGCGGCAGAATTCCTCTGCCCCTGCTTTCAGGCGCAGCTGGTACGCGCCGCTGTCCGACATGCCCATTGCCCGGCACGCCCCGCGAACCGTGCCATGCGCCGCCATTGCCGCGATCAGCTCGCGTTGCCGCTCGGGTGTCCAGCCATCATGGCGGTGGCGTATGGGGACGGGCGTGAAATCGGTGAGTGGGGAGGGGGAGGAAGCAGTTTTGACCATGACAGGATCCGATCGTGGTTGTAAAGAGGTATTGCATATAACCTATATGGTTATATGTAGGACAGAAAATTTTACACTGTGGTTATAATGGGTTGGCTAAAAAGGGGGTTTGGTACCTTTGGTTTTATGTAAAATGCGTGATACGCTATGTAAATCCAGCTGCCATGACCTAATCGAGAGTCGCGAATATGGCGGCATGATATGTTGGCTTTTGACGTGCCGTGCGTATTGCTGAGAAGCACGTAAGCCTTTGTATGAATACAGGGGAATAGTTATGAAACATGTACTTGTACGGCGGGCAACCGCCGCTGTGTTGCCGCTTGCCTTGATCGCGTCCGCCTTTGCCATGCCGGCAATGGCGCAGGAATTTCCGGCCGATCCGGGTCAATTCTGGGACGTGACCGGGATTGAGCTCAAGGATGGAGGCGGCTTTGCCTATGTTAAATGGCTGGCCGCAGAATGGAAAAAGGACCAGGAGTTCGCCAAGTCGAAAGGGTGGATCACCGGCTATAAGGTGCTGAGCAACCTGCATGCGCGCGATGGGGAGCCGGACCTTTACCTGGTCACCATGTATGATGACATGCCGAACGGGGCAGAGAGTATCCAGCAACGCAAGGAATATTTCGAATGGCAATCGAAATCAGTGGCAAGGCTGAATGAGGAAAGCGGCAACCGGTTGGAAATACGCCGGGTGATGGGAACATCAATGCTGCAGGTGCTTCAGCTGAAATAAGGCCTTTGAAAGTGACAATTACGGGAGCGGTGGCATGGCGCCACACGCTCCTGTTTTTTTTGCGCGGCATGCGCTAGCATGGCCCCGACTGCCAGCGACATGATACGGGAGAGTGAGATGATAGGGCCAGAGCTGTTTACGTTCCTGCGTGAGCTGAAATCCAACAATAATCGTGAATGGTTTCAAGAGCATAAGCCGAAATATGTAGCTGATGTAGTGGAAGGCGTGACGGGTTTTATCGCCGCCATGGCGCCGCGTGTGGCGGCGATCAGCGAACATATAGTGGTTGATCCCAGGCCGCATGGCGGATCAATGTTCCGCATCTACCGTGACACCCGTTTCGGCAAGGACAAGAGCCCGTATAAAACCCATGTGGGTGCGCAGTTCCGGCATGAAGCCGGTAAAGACGCGCATGCGCCCGGCTATTACATGCATCTGGAACCAGGCAGGGTGTTTTTTGGCGGCGGTGTCTGGGGCCCTAAATCGGACGCACTGCGCGCAATTCGGCAGCGGATCGTGGACAAGCCGAAGGAATGGCAGGCCGCGACAGATGGCATGGAGGTGCAGGGCGAACGCCTGAAAACCGCGCCGCGCGACTTTGACCGCGATCATCCGATGATTGAGGACCTGCGGCTCAAGAGCTTCTTCCTGATGGCCGATGGCGATGAGGCACTGGCAACATCAGACGGGTTTGCCGATGCGGTGACAGCGCAGTTTGAAACGGCCGCCCCGCTGATGCGTTTTATCGCCAAGGCGCAGGGACATGCGTTTTAGGGGGAGGGGCCTGTCTACCCCTCCCGGGAAACCTACATCTCGACCGCTTCGCAGACTTCGACCGTGCCATGGTTCAGCACGGGGCAGCCCTTGGCCATTTCGATCGCGGCGTCCATGTCGGGCGCATTGACCAGCGAATAGCCGGACAGCGGGTTCGCGCCGCCATCATCGGCCACGCCTGATGCGGATACGGTTTTGGAAGGACCAGCAGGGTTGCCGCCATCAACCACGGCATCGCCCATGCCGCCGAGCCATTCGCCCCATGCGGCCATGACCTTCTCGCCTTCCTCAGGTGTTTCAGGCGGTTTTCCGCCATGATAGGCAAATATGTACTTGGGCATGTTTCTCTCCTTTTGGGGGTGGTTTGGGGTTGGAAAATTGTATCAACTGGCAAGCTTTTCCAGCTTGTTGAACGATGATGACCAGCCGCCATTGTGGTTTTCCGCGCTGGTTTCGTCTTCAAGGCCGGAATGGACCATCACAAAGTCAGTGCCGCCATCTGCCGCGGCGGAGACTTCAAAACGGACGGTGCTTTCATGGCCGCGTGCATCATCGTCATCGTCATGCCAGCCCCATGTGAATTCGACTGCCTTGCCGGGTTCGACCTTCACGACTTCGCCAGATACCTTGTGGTGCGCGCCCTTGTCGCTTTCCATGACAGAAAACCATGGCCCGGGCGCGGACAGATCAAGATTGTTGTCGGTGATGTAAATTCCTTCCGGCCCCCACCATTTCATCAGGTGTTCGCCTTGTGTCACATAGGCGAAGACGGTGGCCGGATCGGCCTTGAAGTGGCGTTTGATCTCTAACGTGCTCATGTCTTTCCTGTCTCCTTTGCCAAGGCATCTTCAAGCCGGTCAAGGCTGGCCATCCAGAATTCGCGGTGGTCAATAATCCACTGGTCAATCGCTTTCATCGCTTCCGGTTTGACCGAATAAAGGCGGCTTTGCGCCTGTGTCCGGCGATCCACAAGCCCGGCATCATGGAGCACTTTCAGGTGCCGTGACACCGCGGGTGGCGAAATGCCTGTACCCGATTGCAGCGCCCCGGCGCTCAGCTCCCCTTCGGTCAGCAGCCGTTCGACAATGGCAAATCGCGTGGCATCACCAAGTGCGGCAAAACTGCCTGTAAGGTCGTACATCGAAATCCCTTGTTTCCTACTTATGTTAATTAACATATCTGTTAAACAGAATGAGTCAACCTGATTTTGCAGCGCAGTAACGACCCAGTGTGGATCAGGGGTTTTGCACCCACCACGCTGTCTGCGTGACAATAGAGTTCCGATTAACGGTTTGTGGATACCGGTTTTCCCGATACTGTTCAGCCAGTTGCCGACAAGGCATCTGAGTCTTTTTCAATAGAGGGAACCCATCATATGACCAAAACACACCACGCAATCCGCCACTCGCTCCTGCTCGCCGCGAGCATTACCGCAATCGGCATCGCCATGCCCGCACAGGCGGAAGAATGCCTGCTCGACACCAATGATGACGGTGTGCCTGATGCTACCGATACCGATGGCGGAGCGACATCGGATGGGACCGATGCGACTCTAGCCTGTGGGACTGACTCGGCGGCCACAGGAGCTGCAGCGGTAGCAATCGGCAATTCTTCGCAAGCGACTGGACAATTTGCAGTGGCGATCGGCTCAGATGGTAATGATGCAGGCACTTTTGGCGCGCAAGCACAAGGTGGCGGAACAGTTGCCATTGGTGGGGATAGTCTTGCTGATGGGTTTTTGAGTACAGCAGTGGGGTTTAACGCGCAGGCAACGGGTGGTGGGGCTGTGAGTGTTGGGGTAGGCACCAGAGCGTCTGGAAATGGAAGTACAGGACTCGGAGATGGCGCAGAGGCTATCGCAGATAGAACAACCAGTTTAGGCAGTGGCAGCACAGCAACTATGCAAAATGCGACTGCCCTTGGCACTGCGGCAGAGGCAACGGGCTCGGACTCAGTTGCAATCGGCTATCAAACGATGGCTAAAGCGAGTAATACGATCAGTCTTGGTACATTGGCCGAGGCATCAGCAAGATCATCGATCGCTATAGGTGCAGATGGTCTGGATTTTGGACCTTTTGGGGCGAAAGCCACTTTTGAAGATAGTATCGCTATAGGAGCTGACTCTCTAGCGGATAATTTTTGGACACTTGCCATCGGAACTGCAGCGACCGCAACAGGGGAACGAAGTACCGTAATCGGGAATTTTTCTACAGCAAGCGGGAGCCAGACAGTTGTGGTTGGTACCATGGCACAGGCGACTGGTGAGCTTTCAACAGCCATTGGTTTTCAAAGTGTTGCAGCCAATCTTGGTGCAGTCGCGGTTGGTGAGTCGGCAGAAGCCATAAATGATAATGCGATCGCCATTGGCATTAACGCAACTTCATCAGGTTCGGGCGGTCTCGCAATTGGATCATTCTCCGAAACAACTGGACAATTTGCAACCGCAGTGGGAATCTCAGCAGATGTGACTGCAGTGCAGGGTACAGGGATTGGTTCACAGGCAAGTGTCACAGAAACCAATGGTACAGCAATTGGATCAAGATCGGTTGTCTCCGCACAAAACGCTGTAGCAATTGGGGCATTGTCGGTAGCGGATGACGTAAACATTGTTTCCGTAGGAAATAATACACTCAAGCGCCGCATCACAAACGTTGCAACTGGGATAGCAGACACCGATGCTGTTAACAAAGCGCAGCTTGATGCGGCAATTGTGTCGGTAGCATCAGGTTCTGCTTCCCCTGAGCTTGATGGAACAGGACTCTCCTCTCTCGCCGCCGGCAATGCTGCCCTTGCCTCCGCCAGCAGGACCACGGCGGTTGGCGACAATGCGGAAGCGGTTGAGAATGATGCGACAGCCGTTGGTGAGAACTCCGAAGCCAGCGGCACGGCGGCCAGCGCATTTGGTGCGGACGCTGTCGCTTCCAACGCGCGGACGGTCGCCGTGGGCGCAGAGGCACTGGCTTCCGGTTCAAACAGTATTGCCGTCGGTTCCAGGGCGGAGGCGTCGGGTATCAATTCGATCGCGCTTGGCCTTGATGCGGCGGCAACCGGCACCAACGCGATGGCTTTGGGCGCGGGTGCGACTGCGATCACTACTTCGACTGCCATTGGTCGTCTTTCGAACGCCAGCGGGTCGGCCAGCACGGCGATCGGCCCGTTCAGTACCTCTTCCGGCAGCCAGTCCATGGCGCTTGGCCATAGTGCGAGCGCGTCAGGCGGCTTTGCCAGCGCAATTGGTTCTTCCGCGCAGGCAATTGGCCTAAGGTCACTCGCGCTTGGCGCAAATTCCATGGCGCTCCACACCAATTCGATCGCCATCGGTTTCGGGGCCCAGACATTGGGCAACAACACGATTGTAATCGGCACAGGCAACAACAGCTATTACCTTCCAGGTCTTGGTTCCCTGCTGGCTGGTGGTGAGACTGGCACGCTTGTCATTGACAGCACGGGGCTGGTTTCGGTTGAACCTATTGCCAGCGCGCCTGCCAGTGCACAGGCGCCGTCTGCGCTTGGGGCCACAGCTTCCACAGCTCCTGTGCAAACACACAGCGCAGCTGCTGTACCCACTCCAACAGGTGGTACGGGCCTTGCATCCAGCGAGGCGGCGCAGATACAGCGCGACCTGGCCTCTGGTGCAAGCGCCACTGTTTCCGGTACAGTTGACAGTGACGTGACCGCAAGTGCCATTGATGCGCCGCATACGGTGGAAGCGTCAGAGCGCACGGCGGTGGCGCGCTCCTCGATCAACTCCTCACTCGATAGCGTGGCGCAGGCAGGGGCTTTGAAAATCGCTTCGGCGGGCCTGTCTGACAGCATTAGCGCGGTGGACATGGGCATGTTCAACGCCCTTGAAGGCCGCACGGCGGCGCTGGAAACACGCACCAGCGCGCTTGAAGGCAGGGTGGGCTTGCTCGAAGGCGGGCTTGCGCTCAACCGCCGCCATGCCAATGGCGGTATCGCGGCATCGATGGCGATGTCGGGAACGATCATTGTTCCCGACAGTAACTGGTCACTCAACGCCAATGTTTCCACATTTCAGGGAGAGCAGGGCTTTTCCGGCACGATTGTCGGCAAGGTTACCGAAAAGGTGTATATTTCCGGCGGTATTGCTGGTTCCACAGCGCCAGGCACAACAGGCGGACGCGTTGGCGTCGCAATCGGGTTCTGATCGTGACGAAGTAGTTATAAGATAGGGCCGGGGCAGCGATGTCCCGGCCTTTTCGATTGGCAGGACTGTCTGCCAATATGGACTTGCCGGATAGCCCGCTTGCTTTATGGTGAAGGGTGCAAAGGTTGATCTATGCAAAGGGGATGTGGTGTGCGTGCGCTTGATATTCTGAAAACAGGCCGGTGGACGGCATATATCGCGGCGGCTGGGCTCGCGCTTCACGCACCTGCGGCCTATGCGGATACGGTTGTCGTTACCGCAGGTCATATGGTGGATACGTTGAACGGGACTGTCACTGACAACCCGGTTGTCACGGTTACCGATGGCCGGATTGTTTCCGTGTCCAGTGGCACTGCGCCGGAAACCGGGCCGGAAACTGGGGATGACGTGCGGCGCGTTGACCTGCCGGGCATGACGATTATGCCCGGACTGATCGACATGCATGTGCACCTGACCGGGCTTGCCGAAATCGGTGGATACCGCACGTTCCAATATACCGATGCATTCTGGACCGTGGCGGGCGTCGCCAATGCGCGCGCCACTGTTGAAGCAGGCTTTACCACCGTGCGCAACCTCGGGTCTTCCGATTATGCCGATGTCGCATTGAAACAGGGGATAGAGCGCGGGCTTGTGCCGGGGCCGCGTATTGTGCCGGCAACCTATGCTATCGGTGTGACAGGCGGACATTGCGACAATAATTTCCTGCCACCATCCTATGATGCAAAAAGCGAGGCATTGGCAGAGGGCAAGGCGGCGCTGAGAGCCAGAGTGCGCGAACACCGCAAATATGGCGCTGAAGTCATCAAGATCTGCGCGACAGGCGGTGTGTTTTCCAAGGGCACGACCGTGGGCGAACAACAGATGACCGTGGACGAGATCCGCGATGTGGTCGAGATCGCGCATATACTGGGCATGAAAGTCGCCGCGCACGCGCATGGCAATGACGGTATCAAGGCGGCGATACGCGGCGGGGTCGATACCATCGAACATGCCAGTTATCTGGATGATGAGGCGATACGCATGGCAAAAGAAGCGGGCGTTGCGTTCTCGATGGATATCTACAACACCGAATATACGCTGGCTGAGGGCGAGAAGAACGGCGTGCTGGAAGAATCACTCGCCAAGGAACGGCAGGTGGGCGGCATCCAGCGCGAAAGCTTCCGCAAGGCCGTGAAGGCGGGCGCGAATGTCGTGTTCGGGTCGGACGCCGCCATTTTCCCGCACGGCCTTAATGCCCGGCAGCTGCCCGTCATGGTGCGTTTCGGCATGACGCCGGTGCAGGCCTTGCAAGCGGCTACGTCCGAAGCGGCCAGGGCGCTGGGCCGCGAAAATGACGTGGGCGCGATTGCGGTGGGCCGGTATGGCGACATTATCGCCGTACAGGGCAACCCCACACAGGATGTCAGCATCATGACAAATGTGCGCTTTGTGATGAAAGGCGGCGAGGTTGTAAAAAACGCGCGCTAAGTCAACAGAGCAATGACGCTGGAAGGTCCCGGATAAAATTTGCGCTTGGGCTTTGTGATCATCGACAGGAACGTGGTTCAAATCCCTTGACCTCTTCCCGAATCCCCGTTAAAGGCCGCGCTTCTGAATGGGTGGGGACACCTTTGGCCGCTGTGCTTTATATATAGATATATGTGAAACACGCAGACTTTCGGAAAACTTACATAGGCTAAACACATATCGTTTGGTGCGGACGGGCAAAAGGCTGAGCCTCCGTTATATCCGCGCATCTCCTGATATGAGTAACCGCAACGCAAAAACTTCTAAGGTGAAGAATTTATGCCAACGATTAACCAACTGGTCCGCAAGGGCCGGGTACCGCAGAAAGTTAAGTCCAAGGTACCCGCAATGGAACAGAACCCGCAAAAGCGTGGTGTTTGTACCCGTGTTTATACAACAACTCCGAAAAAGCCGAACTCCGCTCTGCGTAAGGTTGCCAAGGTGCGCCTGACCAACCAGCGTGAAGTTATCAGCTACATTCCCGGCGAAGGCCATAACCTGCAGGAGCACTCTGTTGTGCTTATCCGCGGTGGCCGTGTTCGCGATCTTCCCGGTGTACGTTACCACGTGCTTCGCGGTGTTCTGGATACCCAGGGCGTTAAAGATCGTAAGCAGTCGCGTTCGAAATATGGCGCCAAGCGTCCGAAATAAGATCAGGAGTTATTAAGAAATGGCACGTCGTAGAAGACCAGAGAAACGTATCATCCTTCCTGATCCCAAATTCGGTGATCAGGTTCTGTCGAAATTCATGAACAACCTTATGCTGGACGGTAAGAAATCAACCGCCGAGCGTATTGTTTACGGTGCATTGGACACCGTGCAGACAAAGGCAAAGACCGACCCGCTGCAATTGTTCCATGATGCATTGAACAACATCAAGCCAGGTATCGAAGTACGCAGCCGCCGTGTCGGTGGTGCAACGTACCAGGTTCCTGTAGAGGTGCGCCCTGAGCGTGCACAGGCTCTTGCCATTCGCTGGCTGATTTCTGCTGCGCGTGGACGCAGCGAAACCACCATGTCTGCCCGCCTTTCAGCGGAAGTCATGGACGCAGCCAATAACCGCGGCAATGCCGTGAAGAAACGTGAAGACACGCACAAAATGGCCGAAGCCAACCGTGCGTTCGCACATTACCGCTGGTAGGTTTATCACGCGGTGACTGAAACAGGATAAAGGGGCTGGCGCAAACTGGCCCCTTTGCCTATATCGCAGCCAACTTTAATAGCCCTTCCGGGCTACATCTTCGGAGTAGAACATCATGGCACGCAGCCATCCATTGGAAAGATATCGCAATATCGGCATTATGGCGCACATCGACGCGGGTAAAACCACGACGACAGAGCGCATTCTCTATTATACCGGTAAATCCTATAAAATCGGCGAAGTGCATGATGGCGCTGCGACGATGGACTGGATGGAGCAGGAGCAGGAGCGCGGCATTACGATTACGTCTGCTGCAACGACCTGTTTCTGGAATGCCGACGACCGCAATGGTCCGGAACACCGGATCAACATCATTGATACACCGGGCCACGTTGACTTCACGATTGAAGTTGAGCGTTCACTGCGTGTGCTTGATGGCGCGGTTGCCTGTTTTGATGGCGTTGCCGGCGTTGAGCCGCAGTCTGAAACCGTATGGCGTCAGGCAGACAAATATAAAGTGCCGCGTATGTGCTTTATCAACAAGCTTGACCGTACCGGCGCAGACTTCAAATATTGCGTGCAGTCGATCATTGACCGTCTGGGCGCGGTTCCTGCCGTTCTATATCTCCCTATCGGCATCGAAGCTGATCTGGTTGGACTGGTTGATCTCGTCAACGAACGTTCGATCACATGGGAAAATGACGGTTTGGGCGCGGAATATCAATATGGTGAAATTCCTGACGACATGAAGGAAGAAGCTGCGCAGTACCGCGAGCAGCTGATCGAACTCGCCGTTGAAAATGACGATGATGTGATGGAGCAGTATCTGGAAGGCAATATGCCTGATGTTGCAACTTTGAAGCGTCTTATCCGTAAGGGTACACTTGAGCATCACTTCGTTCCTGTGGTTTGCGGCTCTGCATTTAAGAACAAGGGCGTTCAGCCACTGCTTGACGCAGTTGTTGACTATCTGCCCAGCCCGCTGGACGTTCCGGCGATTGAGGGTGTGTCTGTTGATGGCGAGACCCAGGATTCACGTCCATCCAGCGATGACGAGCCATTTTCCGCGCTTGCATTTAAAGTGATGAATGACCCGTTTGTGGGCAGCCTGACCTTTGTCCGCATCTATTCGGGCAAGCTGGAAAAAGGTACGGTGCTGAACTCGGTCAAGGACAAGAAAGAAAAAGTCGGGCGTATCCTTGAAATGCACTCCAATGACCGTAAGGACATTGATGAGGCGATGGCGGGCGATATTGTTGCTCTTGCGGGTATGAAAGCCACCACCACCGGTGATACGCTGTGTGATGCATCCAAACCGATCATTCTTGAACGTATGGAATTCCCTGAACCGGTTATCGAGCTTTCGGTTGAACCGAAAACAAAAGCCGACCAGGAAAAAATGGGTGTTGCCCTCAACCGCCTAGCGGCTGAGGATCCATCTTTCCGCGTTTCGACCGACCATGAATCGGGCCAGACGATCATCAAAGGAATGGGTGAGCTTCACCTCGACATCCTGGTTGACCGCATGAAACGTGAATTTAAAGTGGAAGCAAATGTTGGTGCGCCTCAGGTTGCTTACCGCGAGTCACTCACCAATCCGGCTGACATTGATTACACGCATAAGAAACAGTCCGGTGGTTCCGGCCAGTTCGCGCGTATCAAGTTTGAAGTTACCCCGGGTGAGCGCGGCAGCGGCATTACGTTTAGCGATGAAATCAAAGGCGGTAATATTCCCAAAGAATATATTCCGTCCGTTGAAAAAGGCATGCGCGAGACAGCCGAAACCGGTTCGCTTATCGGCTTCCCGATCATCGATTTTGATATTCGTGTCTATGACGGTGCATATCATGACGTTGATAGTTCGGCTCTGGCTTTTGAAATCGCTGGCCGTGCGGCTATGCGTGAAGCGGCCCAGAAAGCGAAGATCAAACTGCTTGAACCTGTGATGAAGGTTGAAGTTGTGACACCGGAGGATTATCTTGGTGACGTAATCGGCGACATGAACTCTCGCCGCGGACAGATCCAGGGTACAGATAGCCGTGGTAACGCGCAGGTTGTCGATGCAATGGTGCCTCTCGCCAATATGTTCGGTTATGTTAATGAGCTTCGTTCATTCACACAGGGGCGCGCGCAATACAGCATGCACTTCTCACATTATGATGAAGTTCCAAATAATGTTGCCGAAGAATTGAAAGAGAAGCTGGCATAATCGAATAAACATCGTTATACGCGCGGCTTCCTTCTCTCGATTCTGTCGGGAAAGAACGCCAAAGCGGCTAACGGGTGTTGACAGATTGTCTTATGCTCGCCAAAGCGCGGCACAGAATTTTTAGTTACGTTAAGTAAAGGTAGGATAAAATGGGTAAAGCTAAGTTTGAGCGGAACAAGCCGCACTGCAACATCGGAACCATCGGTCACGTTGACCACGGTAAAACCACACTGACAGCTGCAATCACTAAAGTGCTTGCGGACGCTGGTGACGGCGAAGCTGTTGATTTCGCAAACATCGATAAAGCTCCTGAAGAGCGTGAGCGCGGCATCACCATTTCAACGGCACACGTTGAATATGAAACCGACGCACGTCACTATGCGCACGTCGATTGCCCGGGTCACGCTGACTATGTTAAAAACATGATCACCGGTGCTGCGCAGATGGACGGCGCTATCCTGGTTGTGAACGCTGCTGACGGCCCAATGCCACAGACGAAAGAGCACATCCTGCTCGCACGTCAGGTTGGTGTGCCTTCGATGGTTGTGTTCCTGAACAAAGTTGATCAGGTTGACGACGAAGAGCTGCTTGAACTGGTTGAAATGGAAGTTCGCGAACTTCTGAGCGAATATGACTTCCCTGGTGATGATATTCCTATCATCGCTGGCTCAGCTCTTGCTGCGCTTGAAGGCCGTGACGACAATATCGGTAAAGAAAAAATTCTTGAACTGATGAAAGCTGTTGATGAATTTATCCCGCAGCCTGACCGTCCGGTTGACAAAGACTTCCTGATGCCAATCGAGGACGTGTTCTCGATCTCTGGCCGTGGTACCGTTGTTACAGGCCGTGTTGAAACCGGTGTTGTAAATGTTGGTGACGAAGTTGAAATCGTGGGTATCAAAGATACTTCGAAAACAACCGTGACCGGTGTTGAAATGTTCCGCAAGCTGCTCGACTCGGGTGAAGCTGGCGATAACATCGGCGCGCTGATCCGCGGTGTTAACCGTGAGGAAGTTGAGCGTGGTCAGGTTCTTTGTAAGCCTGGTTCGATCACACCGCACACAGAGTTTGACGCTGAAGTTTACGTGCTTTCAAAAGACGAAGGCGGCCGTCACACGCCATTCTTCGCCAACTACCGCCCACAGTTCTACTTCCGTACAACGGACGTGACGGGTGAAGTTATCCTTGAAGAGGGTACGGAAATGGTCATGCCTGGTGACAACGTCACAATCGGCGTGAAGCTGATTGCACCTATCGCAATGGATGCGGGTCTCCGCTTCGCTATCCGCGAAGGTGGCCGTACTGTTGGATCAGGGGTTGTCAGCACGATCAAAGCGTAATATAGGACGCATCGCTGCCCGGATCTTTTGATTCGGGCAGCCAGTTTTTTGCCGCTCTGGCTTGGCGTTTCGTTTGGAACGCAAAATCGGGGCGGTTTATTTTTGGCTCTTTCGCATCGATAGAATACGGGATTTGGTATAAACCATGGAAACGCAAAATATTCGCATTCGCCTTAAGGCATTTGATCACCGCGTACTCGATCAGGCAACTGGCGATATCGCGGACACCGCACGCCGCACAGGTGCTCTCATTCGTGGACCAATTCCTCTACCGACGCGTATTGAGAAATTTACCGTGAACCGCGGACCGCACATTGACAAAAAGTCACGTGAGCAGTTCGAGG